>CAWELY010000036.1:0-291086 GCA_963810005.1 uncultured Acidobacteriota bacterium | reverse complement strand
CGTCCGAAGTTGGCCGTGTTGACAGGCATGGGGGGATATGTCCACGGGCGGATTCGTGGACACTTGGCGGATTGTGCTACTACTGGTCGGAGGGTGGGGCAGTGGCGAATGGAACGACATTCCAGGGCAGCAGTTCTTCGATGTGGTTGATGGGATGGTCGGGGAGGCGGGAGAGCACGTCGCGGAAGTAGCTCTCCGGATCGAGGCCGTTGAGTTTGGCGGTGCCGATCAGGCTATAGAGCACGGCGGCGCGTTCGCCGCCCTTATCCGAACCGGCAAAAAGGTAATTCTTGCGTCCGAGAGCGACGGCACGCAGAGCCCGTTCGGCGGCGTTGTTGTCGATTTCCAGGCTACCGTCCTCCGCGTAGCGCGTCAGCGCTTCCCAGCGTCCCAGCGCATACTTCACGGCCGCGGTCGTATCCGATTTCTGCGACAGCTTGGGCAAGCAGCTTTCCAGCCACGCGTGTAACGATTCCAGGAGGGGCCGAGCGCGGGCTTGCCGGATCTCCCGCCGCTCGTCCGGTGGGCGGCCGCGGATCTCCTTTTCAATCGCGTACAGAGCCCCGATCCGTTCCAGAGCTTCCTGGGCAATCGGTGACTTATGAGCAACCTGAAGATCGTAGAATTTCCTGCTAACGTGCGCCCAGCAAGCGGCCTCGCGAATGCGCCCGGTCGCATAGACTTGGTCGAATCCCGCGTACCCGTCGGCCTGCAGCGTGCCCGCGAAGTGGCGCAAGTGGCCTTGGGGATGCTCGCCCTTGCGATCGGGCGAGTACGCGAACCACACCCCGGGCGGCGTGGTGTCCCCGGCGGGCCGGTCATCCCGAACATAGGTCCACAGTCGCCCCGTTTTCGTTCTGCCCAGGCCGGGCGCCAGGACCGGCACCGGCGTGTCGTCAGCGTGTAACTTTGCCGCCGCCATCACGTGACGGCGAAGCTCCTCGACCAAGGGCGCCAGCAACTGGCTCGCGCCACCCACCCAGTCCGCCAGCGTGGTGCGCTCCAGTTCCACGCCCACCCGCGCATAAATCTCTTCCTGGCGGTACAACGGGAGATGGTCGCAGTATTTCGATACCAGCACGTGCGCCAGCAAGCCGGGTCCCGCCAGACCCCGGGCGATCGGGCGGCTGGGCGCTTCCGCCTGCACAATCTTGTCGCAGTGCGTGCAGGCCAGCTTCGGCCGCACCTGCTGGATCACGTGGAAGTGGGCCGGAACGTACTCCAGGATCTCGGAGACATCTTCGCCCAAAGCTTTCAACGCGCCGCCGCAGTCCGGACAGGCCGTTTCCTTGGGCAGAATCGTCCGCTTCTCGCGCCGCAGATGACCCGGCAGCGGCCGCCGCGCCGGCATGCGGCCAGGAGCCGCGGGTGCCGTCGCCTCCGGCGTAGGGGAAGCCGCCGGGGGCTCCGCCTGAGCGGTGGCCAGTTCGTCCAGTTGTAGCTCCAATTGCTCGATCTGCCCTTGCAACTTCTCCGACCGGCGCCCGAACTGCATTCGTCGCAACTTGGCGATCAGCAGTTGCAAGCGTTCGATCTCGGCCTGCCGCCCCGCCAGTTGTTCGTCCTGCACCTGAATTCTTTCCGCCTGCACGGCGAGCGTTTGATGCTGGGCGTGGAGGAGAGCCTTTAAGGCTTCCGGGGGGAGCGTGTCGAGATTCGGCAGGGCGGGGCGCGCAACCATCACGACCTTAGTATGGCAGATATTCTGTGATATGCAAGAAGAAAACACACGATAATGCAATATCTATTATAAGAATATCCGAGGGCGAGGAATTTCCCGGCTTACACGGCCATCTGCGGCGCCGCGGTGCGGATGGGACGTCGCCAGTCGATCCCTTCCAGCAGCATCGAAAGCTGCGCCGGCGTGAGCGAAACCACGCCCCCGGTGGCCTGCGGCCAGATGAAACGCCCACGCTCCAGCCGCTTGGCAAAAAGACACAGGCCGTCGCCATCCCACCAGAGCACTTTGAGCAGGTCGCCGCGTCGCCCACGAAAAATAAAGACCTGCCCCGAAAAGGGATTCTCCTGCAGCGCCGTCTGTACCATGCCGCTCAGTCCCACAAACCCGCGCCGCATGTCCGTCACGCCCGCCACGATCCAGATTCTCGTCCCCGCCGCCAGCCCCATCATGCCAGCAACTCTTTCAGTACCAACCGCAGCGCTTCGGGATCCACCGCACCCGTCAGTCGCAACTGTCCCTTGGGAAGTTCCACCTGAATCACGCCGGAGAGGCTGCGCGGCATCGGCGCACCGCTCGGGTCCGCTCCCCCCTCTGCCAGGCGAACCGCCAACAAGCCCGACAGCGCACGGTTCCGGGGTTTCAATAGCCCTCGCTGGTACTGGCGGCGCCAGGCGAATACTTGGTTGGCGTTCACGCCATGCGCCCGCGCCACCCGGGCCACCGATGCACCCGGCGCCATGGTCTCTTCTACAATCTGGCGCTTCAGCTCCGCACTGCGGTACTGTCGCTTGGCTGTGGGAAGTGCCTTACGCGAGGAAATAGCATCAATCACTGCGGGACCAGAAGTGTCCATCTGTTTCTCCAAGTGGACACATCGAAGTGTCCACTTGGAAGAATGCCCGCCTATTCTCGATTCGTCGAGACGGCCCAGACCGAACGCTTACGGAGAACGGGGTAAAAAATGAGGCAAAACTTCATTAAGTTATTGAAAACACATATAGAAAAAATGTCATTTTTCGCCTCTCCACGATGTTTATGAAAACAAACGAGTTAAACCAATCTCTCCACGATGTTGATGAAAAGAAAGGAGAAAGGCGTTTAAGGCAAGGTCGAGAAAGGTGGGAGGGGGCGAGGGTCAGGAATGATTACGGAGGGCGCGGAGCATTTTCTTGCTTTCACAAGCGGGGCAGGTTTCTGGGGCTCAGGCGAATCGGCGGGGGAGCTTCCGTAAGGACTACGGCAGCATGAACGCGGCGGTTCGCATTACTGTATTAGGTCATGCCCGGGTGGCATTGGCAACACTCGGGAGCGAGTTTCCGGGGCTGGCGCCTGGAGCCCACACGACTCACTCCACATTCACCGGCGCTGAGGCTCAAAACGCCAGTCGGGCATGCCTTACGGCGTTGCCCTGGGTACTTTCTTGGTTTTTCCGTCGAGCGCCTGACGGTACAATTCCACGATCTTCCCCACCTTCTCCCAGGCAACAAGCTTGCGGTGGAACCGCTGGCGTGGCTCAACCGCCACCATCCACCGCAGCGTCCACGCGGCAAGGCTGCAAAGCAGGTGCAGGCGCGGAATTACGAATAGTCTGGCTTCAGCGCGGCCATAGTCAAAACACCGATCGAGGAGGTAGCTCTTCCGAATCCGGTCTTCCGGGACCGCATGATAGACGACGGCGGATGGTTCGTAACGCAGCCTTTCGCCCGCCGCCAACACCCGAAAACCGAATTCGGTGTCGTCAAAGAGGCGGGGAATCGCGCGGTTGGGGCTAGGGCCCAGATCCGTACGAAATCCCCCGTGCTTTTCAAACATCTTCTTTTGAAAAGCCATATTGGTTCCGAAGGGAGGCTCGGTAAGCTCTTTGGCTCTGTCACCCTGGTCGTAGCCAGGGAAGTTATGGCGCGCGTACGGCCCCTCGATGGACAGCCAGGTGGGAAGCGCGGGAGGCCACTGCAAAACAATACGCCCCCCTGCCCCGGCCCACTCGCCGCCACCCAAAGCGTGGGTCAGGTTCTGTAGCCATGTCGGCTCAACGGTCACGTCGTCATCCAGGAAGGCCAGTACGTCACCGCGCGCCTCACGACACCCGGAATTGAGGGCAAACGACTTGCCGGGTTGAGGTTCAAAGAGGTAACGGAAACGCCCAGGGAAGCGGCGGCAGAAGTCCTCGACGACCTCGCGCGTGTGGTCGGTGGAATTGTTATCCACCACTAGCACCTCCCATTCGACCCCTTCGGGAAGCGTCGAGGCTGCGACACTTTCGAGTGTCTTCCCCAAACCTCGGGCACCGTTCAACGTGCATAGAATGACGGTGATGTTCACGGTGCGCCCCACTTCCATAACATGGTAAGAATGATGGCCTCAAGGGGGGTGAATTCATGTTAAACGATAGGTACCCGAGGGCTTATGGAGCGGACGGCACGGCCCGCCTGCGCCTTGATAACACGAAACTCTGAATTCACCTTCGCGCATCTCCCCGATGCAGAGGCAGCCTTCTCGATCTACGAGGTTGGTTCAGCCTGACCGCGATCCCCTTGTGCTCGAGGGCTAGAAGGCGTTTTCAACCAGGCACGCCCGAAACTCCAAATTATTTTGTGCGGCATTCAGTGATTGAGTCGTCGGTAGTGTCCTAATTTCAAATGTAGCGCCTGCTTCCAGCCGGCACCGGGCCACCAAGATGGCGGCGCTACGTTTGAATTAGGACACTACCGAGTCGTCCTTTGCCTGGGTGCTTCGGGCAAGGCGGCAGTATTCTTTGATCTGCCCGGCTGTCGCCCAGACCCAGCACTTCCAAAAGAATCTCTTTTGCGGATTCCGGGCCACCATCCATCGCCCCATTCTTTCGGCCATCGCAATAGTCCCGAGTTTCAAGATTTTAAAGTAGGGCCCCGGTATCCCCAAAACCGCGGGCCCTCGTCCCCACTCCCGCACCAAAGCTCGGCCGAAGTCGAACCACCATGCCAGGAAATACTCCTTCCTGACCCGATCTTGAGGCACAGGGTGGCGAACGACGGCTGACGGCTCATATCGAAAGCGCTCCCCGGCGGTCATCAGCCGGTGACCGAACTCGGTGTCCTCGTTGCTCATCATGTTGCTGCCACAGCGGCCCAAATCGGGTCGAAACCCACCGTACTTCTCAAACATCTTCCGCTGAAAAGCCATGTTGGTTCCGTGGGGAGGGCTGTCGAGTTCGCAGGGCTTGTCACCTAAATCGAAGTGGGCATAAAGGATCCCTCCCATGTTGCACGGACCATCCAGTGCCAGCCAGCGGGGAGGTGAGAAGGTTTGTGCCAGAAGAATGCGTCCTCCTGCACCTGCCCAATCGCCCGCCCGCAGGCCCGCGGTTAGATTTTGCAGCCACGTGGCCTCAACCGTTACGTCGTCATCCATGAAGGCGAGGACATCACCCCGAGCCTCTCGAATTCCGGCGTTGCGCGCGTGGGACAGCCCTTGATGTGACTCGAACACGTAACGGAAGCGGCCGGGTTGTCGGCGATGGAATTCCTCAACGACCTCACGCGTCTGGTCGGTTGAGTTGTTGTCCACCACGACGACCTCCCATTCGACTCCTGCGGGAAGCGTTGCGGCCGCAACACTATCCAGTGCTTTCGCTAAGGTCTGGGCACGGTTGTACGTGCATAGAATGACGCTAATTTCCATCCTCTTACGCCAATACCCTTCGTCTTGCCCAGACGCCCATCATCACCCCCGAAGGCTAAACGACCGCTAAAACGGTGTCGTAAATCACTCCCGTCCGAGCCGCCGAAACACTGCTTGTGAGAAACGTACTGCCACCGCAGGCCACGTGATTACCGCCCTACCCATGGCGAGGAAGCTTTTCGCGAATCTCTTTTGTCTCCAACAAAGCTTTGCCACGATAAGATGAAGATCTGCGATTTGCCATCGCTCAACATGCTCCAAAGGAGACTGCAAGAACTCTAGCGCCGCCTGGAGGGCAATACTATACTCACCCGCCAGAAACATGTGCCGGATCCATTCCCGGTAGTCAGAAGCAAGCGCCCTCTGTTGCCGGGATTCGGTTACACCCATTCCAACTAGCATGGTGGGCGTTATTTCTTCAGCCGAGTTGATGGGATCCGGGTTCCCAAGTCTCCTCGAAGATGCCGAAGCCTGGGCAGCAAGTCTGCTGAGTGTCTGCTGTGTCCGCTTCCGCAGTGAAACCTGGTAAGGATGAATCCTGTATTTAAGCACCACTTGTTCGAGATTAGCGATCTGGAAGTGCTCGGCGATCCTCAGCCAGAGGTCATAGTCCTCCGCTGGGGCAAATGCTCCGCGATATCCCCCAACAGAAGCGAAAGCGTCCCTGCGAATGAGAACGGTGGGTTGCCACAACATGGAGTGCGTCAGCAGAGCGGATTGAATTTCACGATCCCCGAGCGGATGTCGCGCAATCAGCAAGGGCTTGCCCGTGGCGTTAATCCACTCGACTGCACCGCCGAGGACGCCAACCTCTGGATGCTTCTCCATGAACTCGACCTCCCACAGGAGGCGGTTGGGGAGGGATACGTCGTCAGCGTCCATGATCGCGATATATCGCCCCTGGGCGAGAAGGCAACTCGCGTTGCGAGCCTCCGCCAAACCACAATTGGGTATCTCGTGAAACCTGACTCGACTGTCCTTGGCCGCATAGCTGGAAATGATCGACTTGGAATCATCGGTGGAGCCAAAGTCAACAATCACGAACTCGAAGTCTTGGAAGGTCTGCCCGAGGATGCTCTCCATGGAATCCGCGAGGAAGCGATCGACATTGCAGGTGACCATGACCACTGAAATTACGGGTGTTATCATCGATCGCCAGGCCGCGTCAGCACCTCGCTTATCCTTTTTCTGCCCTTACTGCGCTTCCAGAGGCGGGACGCCCGGACAACAGACATTCCAGGATTTGTCACAATCTCCAGCAGTTCCCAACCGATCTGTTGCGCCAGGTAGGACCAATCCAGAGTCTGCCCGAGTGTCTTCAGAGCCTCCTTGTGATACCGCCAGAAGTCGGCTTTCCGAAGCCGGAGCGCTTCCTTCGCCAAGACCCGGTAATATGCTTGTTTGGACTGTCTCTTCCGCGCCACGGCTTCGGCCGCTTGCAGAAATACGGGAGCGTACCGCTGCTCGATGATGTACGCATCCACGGCTACGGGCTGAAAACCACGGACTGCGGAAGAGACCGATTCATTGTCCGTTCGCAAGAAGGAAAGCACCTGGTGTACAAAGCCGAAATCCCACTCCGTAAGAATCTGCAAGCACTTCTCAGTGTCCTCGTGCAGCAGCGACTCGTCGTAAAAAGGACGACAGTTGCGAACCAGGGAGGACCGGTACATCACGGTGGTCGGCGAGCCGAATACGAATATCCCCGTGCGAAGATACCTCCGTCCCATTTCCTTACCGGAAAGCAGCAAAGTTGGATAGGGAAAACCGGATCCACGGATGATGTTTCCCTTCAAATCATATGCACTCACGAGCCCGATTGACTCGGCCCTGGCAAAAGCCTGCACCATTAACTGCAGGCATTCCGGAAAAATCCAGTCATCCGCCTGGACCATCTTGCAGTACTGGCTGGCGCCCGAGATCTCCGCCAAGGCACGGTTGTAATGCTGGACCTGGGAAAATAAGCTAGGCTGCCGAACCAAGCGAATCCGGGGATCGCGGCGCGCATAATCCTCCGCAATCTCTCCCGAACCATCCGTGCTGCAATTGTCCGAAAGAATGTACTCAATTTGGGAGTAGCTCTGCGCGAGGACGCTTTCGATGCATTGGGCCAAGTATGGCGCCGTGTTATGGAAGGGAGTAACGACGCTAACCAGGGGTTCGCTCACCGGTATCTCCGCAGGAGGCACTTGTCGATTGACCAGGTTGTGCCCGTACACGCCGCTCCCGGGCCAAAATTCGGGCCTCCGTCGCTTGGCCGCGCAGAAAGTTGAACTTCCAACGTCTGCGAAGCAGACCCTTTTGCCAAAAGAATACCCCTGCTACGCTCGCGAGGACGGCTTGTTTAAACATCGCGCGGAAAAGGTATAGGGGTACGTCCATCCACACCATCCTTTTGCTATCTTCGTCCGCACGAAACAGCCGATACTGTCCGCGTCCGAAATAAATCGCCCGTTGCAGGACCCAAGCCTTATTCAGTTGCTCCTTGCGGACGAAATGTTCCACCACCGCGCCCGGGACATGCCACGCTTTCTGTCCTTGTCGGCCGAGCCGCACCACCAGCTCCGTTTCACTTCCCATGGGATAACTGCGGCCGCGTGGACCGATGGAGGGATCAAGGCGTATCCCGGTTTGGAAGATGCTGTTGCGGACGGCCATATTTGGCCCAAAGATCAGATATGGGGGTACTGGCCCTTCCTTCAGCGAAGGATCTGTGAGCGTATAGACCGTAGGCTGATCCACCCATTGGACCCAAGGCGGCGGGGGCGCTTCCCAGCGTGGTACAATCGTTCCACCAAACATCGAGTATGCTGGCTGGTTGTCCGCAGCTTTCCGCAATTGCACTAGCCAATCGACAAAAGGGAATGCGTCATCGTCCGTAAATACCGCCAAATCTCCTTCCACCAGCCCCAGACCGGTGTTCAGCGCATAATTTTTCCCCAACTTTGGTTCCGACTGGGTATGTAAGGGAAGACGCGTCCCGAACGAGGCGATAACCTGAGCTGTTTCATCCGTACTACCGTTATCGACAACTACCAGCTTCCACCCTGACGAAGGCGGCAGAAGGCGGCAATACGAGCATAAGACCTCGCGCAGAATCCGCGCACGGTTTCGCGTCGCCAGCAAGACAGTCAGCATTTCGCGCGAATCACCCCCCTGAACCTATATCACGGCAGCGGGTCTGTATGAAACTACGGGCTTAGTGATACCGGACGATTGTTTTCCTATATTTATCGGCGGAATGGTATTCCGCCCTCAGTCCGCTTGGCCCTCGAACGTGACCACGCTCTTCCCCGGAATAGTGTAAGTGATCATCGTTCCGTTGGAGGAAAGAGAAAGCGCGGATTGAGGAGCAAGAGAGGCGGTTGCCGACGTGAGCCATGGCGTTACTTGCGACCGCAGAGATGTAGCTCCGTTGAGCGCAAACGTTTGATTACGGGCCGCCCATCTACTGTTATTGATGGCAACAATGGCATACTTGTTTCCTGGCCCCTTGTAGGCTGACACCAGCAAGGAACCGTTGTTCGTTACGTCGATCCGTTGCCAGCCGGGGCGGATGAACTTCGCGTATTGCCCAAGCACATACGCCCGCTTAGCAAAGGTGCCGCTTTGATCGGTCAGGCACATGTTGGTGCTCTGATTGTAGTATCTGGTCCCGCAGTCCAGATTCCAGTACATCCAGGCGTTTGCCCCGATGCTCATATAGTTGTGTATGCACCGTGCCCATGTCATGGCATCTTTCATGCTTCCGTCGTAGCTCTTTAAACCGCTCACCTCCGTCTGCCAAACGTGCCGACCGTTGGTTGAGGGGAGGCTAGAAGGGTTTTCCACTCCATAAGCATGGCCCAGGACAAGTCCGACATCGGACGCCACCGCTGGATCTACCATGGACGTGTTCATTAAATCGAATGTCCAACTGGTTTCTTCTGGAATAGCTATCTTGATGCTTCCAAAGCCAGCCGCGCTTAGCGCACTCGACAAGTACGGTACGAAGTCGTGGATTTGCTGTGCTGTCCACGTACAAGTGTCGTAGTCAGCATTCGCGACATTGGGCTCGTTCTGGACCGACATGGCATAAATCGATAGCCCGTGGGCGTTCAGCAGAGAAGGATAACTGGCGAGAGCGGCAGCATAGGCGGAGTAGTTAGCCGAGTTTCCGATGAAAGAGCCGCTAGTGCAATAGCGGCGCGACGACTTCATGGATGCTGGCGGCGACCAAGGCGCGGCAAAAAGCCGAACTCCCCGCGCTGCTGCCAGCTCGGCGACCTGCAAATCGCCCGACACTACCTGGCTTTTCGATCCGATTTCGCAGGTGTACGGAGTGCCATTGGCAACACAACCGCAATCCGCATCCTCCGTGTCGCCTATCACCCTGATCCTCAGCAACGACAAGCCCAAGCCCGCCGCGGGACTGAAGAACCTGTCAGCTAAAGCGGGAGTAAATGTCCCGGTATAGCCAGCCACGCTCGCGCCAAAGCCGTCAATCGTTTGACGCGTGGGGGTCCAGTTGATGGTTACGGGCGCCACGGGGAGCACCGGAGCTAGCGCCAGTCCCAACATGAGCGCACCCAGGCTGAGGACAAGAATGCTGGCATAGCGCTGCCAGCGAATTTTCGAAAACTGATTGCCTGTCCATCTATTCACCGATACCACTCACAGAGAGAGGAACAACCCGTGGATTCCCGCAAGTTCGTGGAATCACGAACGTTGACGGTTCGCCATGGCAAGCTCCGCCAGGGCGTCATACTGTAGCGAGGATGTGGAAAGAATGCGCTGCCTATAGCAGCCGGTTTGCTGCGTAATGGAACTCCTGCGGATCTCAATATGATCGAGAGCATGGATTACCTCCTCCGCCGAAAAATCACGGATGGGCAAGCGGTAGTCAGTTAGGCCGAGGTCTTCCATCACCCAGTCCACCTTCGGATCGAATGAAATCGCGAGGGTGGGCTTCTGCGCCACGAAGCCCAGGATCACACTGTGCAGGCGGGTGGCGATCAGGAAATCGACATCCAGGAGCAAGGCAACAAGCTCCTTCCAGGTTGTAATCGTGGGGACGTACACCTGTCCGGCAAAACGCTTCTTTGACTCAGGGTCAATGAGCCCCAGAAGGTCCTGGACCGCGCTCCCTTGATCGCTGATGGCTGACCAAACAATGACCAGGAAATATTGGCGTTGGAGGAGCTGCGTAACTACCCGCGCCATCTCTTGAACATAGCGGTCATAAAGCGCCCGGTCCGGGGTCGGCCAGCTTTGCGGCTTGGCGAAGGCCATGGGGCTGATAGCAACGATCGTCCGGCCCGGCGCGAGGGCTCGAATACCCGCGGGCAATGGCAACTCCGAAGATGGGAGATTGAAGGCTAGATCCGGTACGACCGGGTCCATCCCGGCTCGCGGCAGCAAGTCCGAGGCAATTCTTCTGCTGTTCTCGTCGCGATATGATCGATATCGGGCCATGCGTAGCGCCGCGGACAGAAAAAACCGGGAGGTCCTCGAATCTACCTTTCCGGCGCCCACGCTGGCCATGGCATAGGGAACCCGCGCCATCCGCGCCAGAACCGCCCATTTGAATAGCGCCCAGGGATGCCCCCAAGGCCCACCCCACTCTTCGTCGAGTTGCCCGCCTCCGGACACAATGAGGAGGTCGTGCGTGCGCAGGAAGCGATAACCTCCAACACAATGCCGAAATTCGTCTCCTACAGCACCTACCCAAGCGCGAAGCTTTCCGAGGCATTGCCCCAGTACGGGAATCCGCTTGAGCGCCCTTTTGATTGCCGACGTAATCTCCGCCTGATTCTTTGGCGCCCGGAAACGGACTCCCCTACTGACGGCTGACGCGACACCCCCCCGCGCGCCATTCCGTGAAAAGTCCGGCTGGTTCCGCAAAGAGGAAAGGCATCCGTTCCATGCCGCTCGACAAAGTTTTCATCGTTGAGGGAGATGCCGGAGAATTGAGCTTCGGGCAACCGGGCACGAAGGTGGGCAATCATCGCATCCTGAATGGCGGCATCACCGAGATTGTTTCCAGTGTACGGAGTCAGCAATGCGATTCTGCTGAACAATCTCATTTCACAGACTCACCCTCAGTATTCGAAGGTAATATTTTGGTGACCACGTATTTCGCGAACAGACGGTTCGCGAGTGCGTTCGGGTGTCGATCCTGTGGACCCAACCAAAATTGGGCAGGGTTCGCGATATAATCGGGCAGGATGTCTTCAACAAGGTGGGTCGGTATTTTCAATTTTGCAAAACCCTCCTGCAACTCCCGATAAGTTGGTTGTTCATAGTCGAAGTTGCGCCAAAGAATAACGTGGAACTCGGTCCCGGGGTATTCTGCCACGAGTAAATCCCTGGACCTCCCTACAATCGCCAACAGGAGGCGCAGATCACTCTCGTTAGTGCGCGGTTCGAGATTCTTGAGCGCGCGATAAATTGCTGATTTGACTAATTGTCTTTCCATCCTACGCTCGAAAGCTGACGGGGGCCTATGGCCATCGTCAAAATGTCCGTGTTTGCGAACAGTGCCATCGGCATCGATTTGGTAGCGCGGGCTGTGCTGGCCGTAAGGAATCTTTCCTGCTACCCGCGCAACATGGTCGGGAAGTGCCTCATATATTGCGTATCGAGGAGGGGCACCAACCACCTGGCGCACCCTTCCGCTTTCTATGGCGGCGAGCATCTGATGCGGACCATAGCCGTGAAAACCAAAATTGTAAATTTCGTATTGCTCCTTTGACTCGATGCCCACCTGATACGGCAAAGTCTCATTGTCTTGGAGTCCTTCACCATAGGTGAAGGAACCGCCAAAGAACAGGATAGAACCCTCTAGACCAATCGTCTTCGAAGGAGGTGCGATGCGAAGCCCGTTGGCGTCGATTGTGTAAGTCACATCATAAATGAGCTTCCCATGCCCAAATTCGGTGGCCTGGGTTCGCGTTTTCTTGACTGGTGCCGTGCCGAGCACATCGTCCGCAACGTAATACGTGCCCGCATAGGTCGGACCCGGTCTCTGCTTAAGCGAAAGGTATGTTTCAGGCACTGCGAACATGGCTATCACGACAGCGCCATTGAAGATTACAACCCGAGCCCAGCCTCCTTGGAGGCGCCACGAGAGGGCGAAGAGTACGAGAGCCCATCCCCACCCCATCCACACGAACGGCGCGGGTACAGCCTTCAGGATCAGGAGCGAGGCCGCAACGCCGCTAAATCCAATGCACGCCAGAATGAGGAGTCGGCGGGGTCCTCCCTTCTCGCCGCGCACGTTCGGCGGGTCCGCTAGCCCATTCTTCACTGTAGCGGGCATGTTAAGCCTTCCATCAGTTCAGAAAATCGAGTAAATGAACGGCGCCAAGACAGAGGTGCTGGCGAACACGAGTAACACTCCCACGGCTAAGAGCAGAAGAACTATCGGCAGTAGCCACCATTTTTTGTTTTGCCGGAGAAATGCCCAAAAGTCGATTACTACCGAAAGTTTGCTCATCAATGGTACGTGTCCTTTCAGAAAGATCGTTCGAATCCGCTTTTTGGCTGGCGCGGACCCTGCCTCGGGATCCAGTAACTCTCCCGCCGCGGCGCACGGCGACACAAAGGATCGTGCCCCATCAGCCGCATGATAAAGCCGAATGGCGTTATTACAATGAAGTAGACGAGCGTAAGCAGAATACGGCTGTTCACATACCCCAACGCTTCGGCGAAAGCCATCCAGGCCCGATTGAATCGCTCCGTCCAGGAAGGCAAAAACAGGGCCACCAAACATAGAATCAAAGCCAACCCAGCCAGCACTTCCGCCAGCGGAAGCCGGTGCCGATACAAATTCCAGGCCGCCAATGCGGCCAGTACGCCGGCAACCATTAGCGTGTTGTTGCGCGCCCTGCCCCCATCGGTTTTCTCAGTCAAGCTGGAACTCCTTTTCCCAGGCATGATCGTCGACAACGCCCTTCTGCTGCTGCTTGCTCAGGACGAAATCTTCCATGACCAGGTGATCGATCCCGGTCCGCATGAAACAGGTATAGGCATCCTGGGGTGTACAAACGATCGGCTCGCCCCGCACATTAAACGAAGTGTTTACCAGAATGGGGCAACCGGTGATGCGGTCGAAAGCTTCGATCAGATCATAATACAGCGGATTGTCCTCCCGCCGCACGGTCTGCACCCGAGCCGAGTAATCGACATGGGTGATCGCGGGAATCGTGGAGCGCGGCACATTGAGCTTGTCGATCCCGAACAACCTCTCCTGCTCGCTCGTCATGGTAATGCGCAACTCCGGCCGCACCGGCGCCACGAGCAACATGTAGGGCGATTCGCAGTCCATCTGAAAGAACTCGGAAACCCGCTCGCGCAACACTGAGGGCGCAAACGGCCGGAAGCTTTCACGAAATTTGATCTTGAGGTTCATCACCGACTGCATGCGAGGCGAGCGCGGATCGCCCAGGATGCTGCGAGCCCCCAAAGCACGTGGGCCGAATTCCATGCGGTGCTGAAACCAGCCGATCACCTTTTCCTCGGCCAGCCATTGCGCCGCCTGCTGGATCAGAGCGCCCCGGTCCAAGCGATGGTAGACGGCGCCGACGGCATCCAGGAAGGCAGCGATATCGTCGGAACCGAACGCGGGGCCGAGGTAAGCGCCCTTCATTCCGTCCTGGTGCCCCCGGCAAACGGTCTGGGTATCACGGGGATTCCCGAGATACTGATACCAGACGGAGAGCGCGGCACCCAGCGCCCCACCCGCGTCGCCTGCCGCTGGTTGAATCCAGATGTTTTCAAAAGGCCCCTCGCGCAGAATCACGCCGTTACCCACGCAGTTAAGCGCCACGCCACCGGCCAGGCACAGATTCTTCTCGCCCGTCTGTTTCTGAACGTGCCGTGCCATCCGTATCATGCACATTTCCGTCACGTCCTGCACGGAACGCGCCAAATCCATCTCGCGCTGCGTCAGCAGTGTCTCCGGCTGCCGCGGCGGCCCACCAAAAAGCTCGTGGAACGCATCATTCGTCATGCTAAGGCCCTGGCAGTAATTAAAGTACTTCATGTTCAGATGCAGGGAGCCGTCTTCGCGGAGATCGACCAATTCATCCAGAATCGTCTGCACGTATTTCGGCTGGCCATAAGGCGCGAGACCCATCACTTTATACTCGCCCGAGTTCACCTTAAACCCGGTGTAGTAGGTAAAGGCCGAATAGAGCAGCCCCAACGAGTGCGGAAAGTGCATCTCTGCCCGCAAGTGGATCTCGTTTCCCTTCCCCACTCCCCAACTGCTGGTGGCCCATTCGCCGACACCATCGATGGTCAGAATCGCGGCGGAATCGAACGGCGAGGGGAAGAAGGCGCTGGCCGCGTGCGATTCATGGTGCTCTGTGAACAGAACTTTTCCCTTGTAACCGCAGGACTCGCCGATCTGTTGCTGCATCCACAACTTTTCGCGCAGCCACAGCGGCATCGCCTTGATGAAGGATCGGATTCCTGCGGGCGCGTAATCCAGGTAGGACTCTATGAGCCGCTCGAACTTCGGCAGGGGTTTGTCATAAAAAACCACATAATCCAAATCGCGGGACTCGATGCCGGCTTCGCGCAAGCAATACTCAACGGAGGCCAAAGGGAAACGATGATCGCCTTTCTTACGCGTGAAACGCTCCTCCTGCGCGGCGGCCACAGCCTCCCCATTCCGCACAAGGCACGCTGCGGAGTCGTGATAATACGCAGAGATGCCGAGTATGGAAACGTCAGAAGGAGTAGGATTCATGCTGCCCGCCGAGCCGGATGTTGAAAAGGTAGCCGCGAGGCCCAATGTAGCGCCGGCATCTTGCCGGCCTTTGTTGAAATCAGAGGAATTGCGGAGTGGAAGCCGGCGCGACGACAGCCCACCAAGGGCTTTTTCATTATCCGGCTAGATCGCCCCTGGCACACCAGAGCCGGAGGGGGATTTGCGAAATACCATACACTCCGTAATGGCTGGAAATAGCGGAACCTGGAAACTACCGGTCAGAGAAATCCCTCGCTGAGCGAATATACCGACCGTGTAGTTCCGGGCGATCATGTGAGGCGACCATGCCCACTCCCAGGGGTCCGCGCCGAACCATGCGTCCAGATGTTCCCGGCTGAAACACGCCTCCGTCATGACGTCAAAGACTATCCATCCGCCGTCGCGCACAACGCGGGCCATTTCCTGGAGATAGGAAACGGTAACAAGAAATGGCAATCCCGGGAATAGCTTATGGGCATGTACCAGGTCAACGGAGCTGGACTCCGTTTCCGCAAGTGTTTTCCCGTTGCAAGCTCTAGCTACCACCCCGTACTGTTCGATCAGCCAGCGCCTCCATTCCTTGGAGGTCTCGTAGATTTCATAATGAAGGGGATGGCAACGCGCTATCGTTTTTTCCAGATAGCGGCCGGAACCCGGTCCGAGCTCGCAGATCCGTTCGATTCGACCATTAAACAATCCGAGCCCACTCAAACCATCCACGGTTTGGTCCAGGGCAGTTTGCTGCCCCACCAAGTGCTTGCGCTCGAGATACTCCCCCACCGACACGCCGGCCGCCTTGGCCGCATCCAGCGTCTCTTTGAACGAAATAAACTCGGAGAAAGGACGAGGCTTGCGCTGGTGGCCGAACCGTTGCCGCACCTGACTCACTAGAGTGCGCACCCACCGGTCTATTGAGTTGCGCTCGACAACACGATTGAGGTTGGGAGAGTTCATTGTTTACCTAGTATGGGGTCCCTATCGCTCCCCGCTTTCCCTGCGATCACGGTGCAGTCCGCACCCGATGTGGCGCGAATCTCCCGCCGAACGACCGTGGGGAAGCAATGCACGATGCCTCGCACGTCATCCTCGGAACTGACATAGATAGTGGTCGCAGGCTCCCACCTGTCGTATGCCGTTTGGGTGTCGTACCTGTAAACCAAAATTGAGGGGTGATAGATACCCGTGACCATGTTCAGACGCAGCTCGAATGTGCCGGCGAAAACTTCACCCCCGTCCAGGGTAAAGCTGTCGAGCCCCAGACGTTCCGTGGAAGTGTCAAAGATATTCTCGTGATTGTCATTAGTGATATAAAGAGTGACAGACAGCTTGTTGCAGCGCGTGCGCGCCGTGACCTCGACGTCGATCCAGGCCTTCTCACCGGATTGAAACCGGGTGCATTCTCCGTGTTCATTGCGGACTCTGACTTTCGAGATGGTGACCGGCGTCGAACCAGCGTCTCCGGCGTGCGCGCTCCGAGACCGGTTTAAGTAAGCGGAAATGACCTCCTGTGCCGGACCGGTCATCACCGGACGTCCCCGTTCCAGGAGTAGGCACCGCTGGCAGAATTCGGCGACGGTTTTCAGGTTGTGGGAGACGAACAAGACCGTGGCTCCGCCACGGATCACCTCCTTCATCCGTTCGACGCACTTGTTCTGGAAAACGTAGTCACCCACGCTGAGAACCTCATCGACCAGCATCACTTCGGGATCGACATGCGCGGCCACCGAGAATCCCAGCCTGGCGTACATGCCCGAGGAGTAGCGCTTTACCGGTGTGTCGATGAACTCTTCGATTCCGGAAAAGGCGATGATCTGGTCAAGCTTCGATTCAATCTCGCGCTTCGTCATGCCCAGGATCGTGCCGTGGAGGAAAATATTCTCTCTCCCCGTGAGGTCCTGGTGGAAGCCGGCTGCCACCTCAATCAGCGCCGAGAGGCGTCCATTGACGACCATACGCCCCTTGCTGGGCTTCATGATCCGGCTGAGGATCTTTAGTGCAGTACTCTTGCCCGCGCCATTGTGGCCGATGATGCCGAATGCCTCCCCACGCTTTACCTCGAACGAAAGATCCTGCAAGGCCCAGAATTCCTGCCTGTCGCTCGCGCCCAGCTCCTGCTGCCGGAATACTCTTCCCGTCAGGGCGGGTAGCAGGTCGCGCAGGGAGTTGTAAATCTCGCCTTTGCGAAACTTTTTGTAAACATGCTCCATCTGGAGCGCGACGTCAGACATGAGACTCCCCACTCAGATGCTCTCTGCGAAAGCCGGCTCCAGATGTTTGAAGAATGAGTATCCGCCCAAGAGCATAAGGATTGCGAATCCAAAGCTGTACGCTAACCAAAGCAGTTGCGGAGATTGCTGGCGCGCTATGCACGCGCTAAGCCCGTCCAAAATCGGGGCGACCGGATTGAGCAACAACCACTTTCCCTTATTGCCGAACATGCGAACGTCGTAAAAGACCGGAGTAAAGAAGATTCCGAAGGTCAGTAGCACCTCGACAATGTATTTCACATCGCGAAAGAAAAGGCTGGCGGCGGATACGATCATTGCGACTCCGGTGGCCAGTATTACCATCATTAGTAGTAGGACCGGAGCCCAGAGGAGATAGGCGCTCCATCTGATCCGAAGTATCAGCAGAAGGATCAGCAGCGCTCCTGATGCCACGAAGAAATCGAAGAGGCTGGCCAGCACTGCCGCCACCGGAAAGATCTCTTTGGGAAAATAGATCTTGGTCACCAGCTCGCGGTTGTTGGTGAGGCTATTGCAACCAAACCGGATGCTGGAAACCAGAAATGCCCAGGGAAGAGATTTCACCGCCACGCTCACGATATCGGAGGTCTCCAAAGGCTTTCCCGACGTCAGAGCATAGGCGTAACGGACGACGACGCCGGCCATAACAATCAGGATCGGCATCAGAATTGCCCACAGAAAACCCATCACCGACTGCTTATAGCGCACCTTGATATCGCGGTAGGTGAGCATGTAGAGCAGTTCGCGATATTTGTATAACTCCCGTAGTTCTTCTTTCATGCGTTAGAGTGCTTCCCGGCGGATGCCCCCCTGACCACCCCATAGCCTTTCGAGCCCGATCTGCCCATACCCAACATTAGTTTCCCCTCGGGCGTTCCGGTAGGGCGCCGAGCCGAGCTGGAATGGCGCTAGTTATAAACTCGGTATACCGGCTTGACCGGCCGTCCCTCCAGATACTTGTCGACGCCCTCGTCCAGAGCCTTGCGGTAAACGGCATGGGCACCATAGACCGCCTCGGCGGTGCGATCGATATCCGCGTCGCTATGCGAGTAACTCACCACAAATGAGGGCGCGATCACTCCCCGCCGGATCAACTCCTGCATGAATAACGTGCGGAAAGCCTGCGACCGGCTTCCCGCCTGGTCGCAGGTGACAAACACCAGGTTGCAAGGCCGCCCGATCACTTCAAAGAAGCCTTCGAGCCGGTTCTCCACGATCGACTGGTTCACCAGCGCACGCAAGCGCTCACCCTGCTTCCAAAGAAACTCAACGACGTTCTGCTCACGGTAGATCCTTAGGGTCTCGAGCGATGCCGCCAGAGCGTGGGTCTCGGCGCCATGGGTCGTGGAAAGCAGGAAAACCCGCGGCTGGTCGTGATCCAGGCCGCCGAGGCGCATGATTTCACGCTTGCCTACCAGCGCCGAAATCGCAAATCCGTTCCCCATGCCTTTGCCGAAAGTGGATAGGTGAGGAACGACGCCATAGAATTTTTGCGCGCCTTGCAAATGCCACCGGAAACCGGTGATCATCTCGTCGAAGATCAGCACCGCCCCCTGTTCCTCACAGATTTCCTTAACTTTCGGCAAGAAACCCGGAGCAGGCGGGGTAGCCGCTTCAACCTCCAAGACGACGCAGGCAATCTGGCCAGGATATTGGTCGAAAAGGGCTCGCAAGCTCTCCGCCTGATTGTAATGGAACTTCAAAGTCATGTCGGTGATGACGCGTGGGATGCCGGAATTCACTTCCGTGGTGCCGATAAACCAATCGTCAATGGAGAAAAAGGATTGGTCGCCGCAAATCGCGATCAGGTCCCGCCCCGTATACGCCCTGGCCAATTTCACTGCTGCCGTGGTCACGTCAGAACCGTTTTTGGCGAATTTCACCATGTCGGCCCCGTCCAGGATCTCGCTCATCGCTTCCGCAAGATCCACTTCAATCTTTGCCGGCCGGGTAAAATTGGCGCCCAACTGCATCTGCCGATAAGCAGCCTCGACCACCGGTTCATAGGCGTGACCCAGCGTGACCGCCCGCAAACCCATCCCGTATTCTATGAACTCGTTACCGTCGAGGTCCCACACGTGGCAGCCTTTTCCGCGAGCGATGAAGGCCGGGGCTTGCTCGGGATACTGATCGTCGCCTTTCGCATAGGTGTGGGCCCCGCCGGGAATGAGCCGGTGCGCCTTGGGTTGGAGGGCGCGAGATTGGGCAAAACTCTTCCGGCCGGAGCCCGCCTGCGCCAATCCGTCAGATTGATTATCAACATTAGCCATGTTAGATCTCTCACTTATACGAGCGATTGAATCACTACTTTGCGAGCGTGGAAGGACTCGGCGTAGCCGCTGGGGGAATTCGACTCCATCCCCCGGATTCGCATCAGACCCAGGAAGGTCGCGCGGTCGAACCACGGCTTGACGGACTGTGATTCGAACGCCTGGAATAGATAATCGATCTTGCGTTCGCACAATGGCGTCTCTAAAGGCACGAAAAGATTGGGCCGGCCCATATCACCATCGTACTTCGGAATCTCGTACTCGAGGATCAGATGATTTCGAAAGGTGTTCCATGTCAGCTCCGAAATCAACCGGTGATCCTGGTGCGCATCCCCTTGCCAGTGGGTGAAAATCAGATCGGGCTTCACTTGACTCTTTAACTCTTCGAAAGAATCTTTCACTCCGCCGCCGCTGTACGGTAAGAACCCGTCCCGATAGTCCTTCAGCACGACTTCCTTTTCACTACCGGCGGTGAACAGCTCGGCAGCCTTCGCGGCTTCCTGGCCGCGGGTCCCCGCGGCGCTGAAAACCACCCAGTGAAACCGCATTCGGGGCAGGATGCTTTTGAGGTACAACAAAGTCCCGCCGCAACCAATCTCGATGTCATCGGAATGGGCCCCCAGGCAGAGCACGACAGCCTGATCCCCCTCTATTCCTGAAAGGCTCAGCTTCATCACGCCACGACTCGCGTTGCCGATTTACTGTTCTTCCAGAGGCACCATGGGGCTTCACCGGACGCCTCCAATTCATCCAGTATCTGCTTGTCCCGGAAAGTGTCCATGCACTGCCAAAATCCCTCATAGCGCTGCGACCAGATTCTTCCCTCGGCGATCAATCGACGGAACGGTTCGTAGACCAACTCTTCTTTTGGCTTAATGTAGCGAAAGACTTCTTTTCGCAGCACGAAGTATCCCCCGTTCACCCAAATGTCAGCGTCTTTCATGCATTTAATCATCCGGACGGAGCCGTCGTCGTCCAAGTGCACCGTATCCAGGCTGCTTGACCGCGGCTGCACGGAAAGAAATGCGGCGTAGCCGTCACGGCGGCCGAATTCTTCAAGCATCGGTGGCAGGGGAAAATCCGTGAGCCCGTCGCTATAATTGGCGAGGAAAACTTCGTCATTGCCGATATAGGGTTCGACCAGTCGCAATCGGTCCGCGATCGTGGAATGCAACCCGGTGTCGACGAACGTGATGGTCCAATCATCGATGTCCCGTTGCGTAAACTCCAGTTTCCGGCCGCCTTGGGAGAACACGAAGTCGTTGGAAACGGATTCCTCGTATTGGAGAAAGTAATCCTTGATGGCGTTTGCCTTGTAGCCCAGGCAGAGAATGAATTCCTTATGGCCGAAGTGCGCGTAGTATTTCATTACGTGCCACAACACCGGTCGTGAGCCGATCGTTACCATGGGCTTCGGCACATCCTCCGAATAACCCCGGAGCCTCATTCCCGCCCCGCCGCAAAACAGAACGACTTTCATACTTGCCCCCCTTGGCGCTCCCTACTCCTTTGCCACTTTCCGATCAGAAAAAACGGAAACGCTACCCCGTCGGCGGACGAACTACTTGATCGTCTCATACCCATCCGTGTAGCTGTCGAAATAATTACCAGCACGCTTCTCACATCCCATTACTTGATCTGACGCCCCGCGTCAACTTAGCGACGAAACAGGCTGTGCGTACTCGGATTCCGTGCCATCGAGGTACAGCGCCATCGCCTCCGGGGGGAGGTGCGACAAATCGGTCCCCATAAGGTAATCCCCGATGGTCGTCCCCGTGCAGGCGGAGTCGATGTTGGGCGCCCCGATGCGGCCCATCACATCATCCAGGTGCACGGTGCGGAAGTCGATGCTGTAACGTGTCACGTTGGAAGTATTGGGTACGGTGGAATGCAGTTGGGCTGCCGAAAACAAATACGCGCCACCCACGTTGCAGATTAAACGAATCTGCGGTTCAAGCTCGACCGGTTCCTCAGGACGGGGCTGGACGCGCGTGTCCGTTTTAACATGTTGGGCGGCGTTATGTCGGCTCTCCCGGTTCCATTTGTGGTAGTTATACTGACCCGATCCGTTTTTCACAGGTTTTGCCCAATACTGCGGATGAATGGCCATGCAGTTCTCAGAGTTAAGATCGAAGATGGGCATCCACCAATTGATCTGGCAGAATGGCGCCGAGTACCAGGTGTCCCGATGCGGGTGAAAAGCATAAGCGACGCCCGACTTCAAGTAGTCACCGGGAAAGGCCGTGCGCATGCGTGGTACATCAAAGTAAGTCTTTTCCAGATCGCACCCCGATTCCCGCAGCATCCCCACCACAAGCTCTTTGGCCTTCGGGTGGTGAATAAACTTGGGCTTCAAAACGGCAAGAATCTGAGCGCACTCTTCCGCGGGCAACTTCTCATACACGCGGAGCGGATCCAGTGGGCCAAAGGCCTCCTGAATCAATTCCTCCGCCAACTGGCAAAGCTTCAAAGCGCTGGGGGAAGGAGAAAACGTCAAGATGTTTCCCCGGTACAACTCCTTCCTCCGGGCATCATCGCTCATTTTGGAATCCACGAAGATATTCATTTGCCCCCCTCTCCTTCTTCCCTCCCGGCGGAACCAGTTGCCGGCAGAGGAAGAGTCTCTCCTTGCCACTCCCGGACTCTTCTAACCGACCGTCACTTTCGGGATTGGCACCACGAATTTGCCACCCCACTCCCGGATATACTGCAACTGCTCCATGATTTCGTCTTTCAGGTTCCAAGGCAGGATCACGACATAGTCGGGCTTGGTCTCGCGAATCCGGTCCGGGTGGTAAATTGGAATGCGGCTGCCGGGCAGGAAGCGGCCCTGCTTGTAAGGGCTGCGGTCCACCGTGTAGGCAATCAAATCCTTCCCGATACCACAGTAATGGAGTAATGTGGCGCTCTTGCCTGGGGCTCCGTACCCGGCGACCGTCTTGCCCTGTCGCGCCGCCGCGATGAGGAACTCCACCAGGGCGAACTTGGTCTCTTTCACCTGACGCGCGAAACTCGCATAGCCCTCCGCGGAAGCCAATCCTGCCTTTTTCTCCTCCGCGATGAGGTCCTCCACGGTCCGCTTGACCTCATGCGTCTTGCCCTCCGCCCGGCAGGCAAAGACGCGCAGGGACCCACCGTGCGTCGTCAATTCTTCCACGTCGAACACCTTCAGGGCATGAGCCTCCAGAATGCGCGCCGCCGTGAGCATGGAAAAATACGAGAAGTGCTCGTGGTAGATGGTGTCGAACTCGTTGCGTTCGATAAGCCGCAGCAGGTGGGGGAACTCCAAGGTCAGAATCCCCTCGGGTTTCAGCAGAATCTTCAGACCCTCCACAAAATCATTCAGATCCGGAACTTGCGCCAACACATTGTTGCCGAGAACCAGATCCGCCCGGCGGCCCTCGGCTGCCAATTCCTTTGCCAGTTGAGTGCCGAAGAACTTTACGAGGGTGGGCACATCCTTTTCCATCGCCACCTTGGCTACATTCGCCGCCGGTTCAATGCCCAGTACCGGCACCTGCCGCCGGACGAAATACTGAAGAAGGTAGCCATCGTTGCTTGCTACCTCGACGACGAAGCTCTGGCCGCCCAGCCCAAAACGCGACGCCATCTTTTCACAATAATTCTCAGCATGTTTGAGCCAGGAGTCCGAGAACGATGAAAAATATGGATAGTCGCTAAAGATGTTTTCCGGCTGCTCGTATTCTTCCAGTTGCACCAGGAAACACTGCTCGCAGAGGTAGACGTGGAGCGGGTAGTAAACCTCCCCACGGTTGAGGTCGGCGGCCGAGGGATACGTCTCGCAAAGCGGTGACATCCCCAAGTCAACAAATGTTTGCTTCAGGCCCGCATGGCAGAAACGGCACACCTTGGTTGCAGTTTGTTGTTGAATTTCAGTAGTCAGTGTCAATGTCGCCTCAGACCTCCGCGCTTATTCAGGATAAGTAATCAGGCAACCACCGGCAACCCGGCGCGTTGCGGGCACCAATGCAAGGAAGAATCCAGTTGCCCGGCTTTCTGGAGGCGCTGAATGTGCCGGAGACGGATGTAGCGGTCGGAATCGAGATCCTCGCGCGTGAGCCCGGCATTGCGATAGGCGTCGTAAAGCTCCTTCGCGCCTTTGCGGGCAGTCCACTGCGGGTGAAAGCCCGGCAACATGCGGCGGATTTTGTCGCAATTGATACGATAGCAGCGTAGATCCGGGCCTCCCTCGGGGGCATATTCCACACGGGAACCGGGAACGGTCTCGGCAACGATGGCCGCCAGTTCCCGGATTCGGAAATTCTCCTCGGTCAGGCCGACATTGAAGGTCTGATTGTGGATGGCCTCTTGCGGTGCTTCCAGGGCGGCGAGAGCGGCGCCGATAATGTCGCGAATATGAATGATGGGGCGCCAAGGGGTGCCGTCGCTCTTGATGTAAACCCGCCCTTGCGTATACGCCGAAGCCACCAGGTCGTTCAAAACGATATCCAGGCGTAGCCGCGGAGAGACGCCATACGCCGTGGCGTTGCGCATGTAAGTCGGGCTGAAGTGTTCGTCTGCCAGCGGCGCGATATCGCGCTCGACCAGGACCTTGGATTCGCCATACGGGGTCACCGGATTGAGCGGTGCGGTCTCGTCGTGGAACGCATCCCCTGCTGCGCCGTAAGTGCTGCATGAGGAGGAGAAGACAAAGCGCTTCACCCCGGCCTCTTTGGCTATTTCCGCCAGCCGGACGGAGGCGATGTGGTTGATATTATAGGTGAGACTCGGATCGATATTGCCCAGAGGATCATTTGACAGCGCGGCAAAATGCAACACCGCGTCGAAGCCTACGAGGTCCGCCTTGGTGAGGTCGCGCATGTCTTTGCGAATTTCAGGAATCTCCTGGGGCGGTGCGCCGAAGTCACAGCCGGCGAACAAATCCGTATCCAATCCGACAACATCGTGGCCGGCGGACTGCAAGATAGGTCCGGCAACAGCACCGATGTAACCCTTATGCCCGGTTAACAGTATTTTCATTCGCGTGCATTTCCCCTTCAAAACAGATTTGATCCCGCCATCGACATGGCTGGGACCCCGTTATGGACGTTCGGAACTGTCTTCGCGTAAGGCTCCACCCCGGGCTGTTCCTTCCCCGGCACCGCCCGGGACCACCGAAAGCAACCCCTTCAGGGAAAGCAGATCGGCAGCCTCGCGGATGGTTGAAAACAAGATACCGGATCGCTCCGCGATGTCCAACAGGGAGTGCTTGCCGTCCGAGAGGTTCAGCACCCAGAGCCGCGCCATGATTTCTTCTCCGCCCGTATCGCCGCCCGTGGACCGGTAGAGGTCTCGCCGTCCCAGTTGCGGTTCGCAGTATGGGCTCTCGTTGCGATACCAGCGATTCTCTTCCAGCACATCCAGAATGGCGGCGCAAACCCAGAGCGATCCGGCCAATGGGAGTGGCTGGATAAAGTCAAGGTTGTCCGCGGAAGTGTGATATTCCGGAAAGCTCCCCCAAACGCTGCGCATGAGGCACCCAACCGGGAGATTGAAACCGGGAGAACAGTACTGCCGCTCGTCGTAGCCATAGGGAGAGAATTCGAGAATCTCGGCAGACTCCCCGCAGTGGCGCAGAACCTGAGCCGCAGCCCGATCAATATCCGTATTTCCCCGCCGGCTCTTCTTGTAGTGGAATCCACCCGCGTCCCCGATGCACGTTAGCACCAGCCCATGGCGGATGCGGCCAACCGCCTCACGGTTTCGCTCGAGCCAGGTAATGGCCCCAATAGTCCCGGGAATGAACACGAATCTGTAGGAGTACAGGAGATCGCGCCCGGATAAAAGCTTGGCGAGAAACGTCGCTACCGCTAACCCTGAGAGATTATCATTCGCCAAGGATGGATGGCAAGCGTGACACGAGATCAGGACTTCGTCACTCGACCTGCCGGGGAGATAGCACTCGCCGAAGATCAAATGCCCATTTTCGAGCGTGGAGTCAATACACACCTCGTAATCGCCCGCCTCAAGCGCCAGCATCTGGCGATGGGAAAGGCAAAATCCCCAGTCTTCCTTGTAGTACGAGGTTCGATAGGGAATCCACTCGGGACGATCCGGAAGGGTAAACAGGTGAGGCTTGAGCTTGCTCAGCGGCATCGTCTCATGCACAGGAATGCTGTAATTCACAACGTGCAGGTTGCATTTCCGGAAATCCACAACCCGTTGTCCGCCGGAATCCGCAATGTAGGCATCGCGAATATTCCATTCCTTGGGCACGTTCCAATCGAAGACTTGTTTCCCGGTGGGCACCTCAAAGAGTTGCAGCGGAATGTGGCGCTTGATCCACGCTAAAGTCTCCCGGATCCCGTTACCGGTAATACTTCGGCAAATCGGGTAAAGGTCCGCGGCGAAGCTGTGCAACTCTTGGCCAAGGCTAATCCGGTCCATATGCTTCAGGTCCTCCAGGAGGCTCATCGCGGTGATTCGAAATCGGGGTAGGTCCGATCCCTCTCGGAAATCACTTCCACTTTCCCCGGCCAGGCAATCTGAAATGCCGGATCGTCCCAACGCACTCCGCGGGCCGCTTCTGCGTTATAGAACTCCGACATTTGATAGAAAACTTCAATGTCATCTTCCAGAGTCAGAAACCCGTGTCCGCAACCTTCCGGCACGTAAACCATATTGTGCTTTTCCGCCGTCAGAACTACCGCGATCCAGTGCTTAAACGCCGGAGACTGGGGACGGAGATCAAGGACGACATCGTAAATCGCCCCGCGAGTGCAGCGCACTACTTTCGTCTCGGAGTAAGGCGCCGATTGATAGTGCATCCCACGAAGTGTTCCCTTCCTGGTGCTAAACGAAACACTGCACTGTGCAACCCGAGTATTCAGCCCCATATTTTCAAACTCCTCCTGACACCAGCAGCGGGCAAAGAAGCCGCGCTCATCAGGCCGAGGTTCAAGGCGAATCTCGAAGACACCTGGCAGCTTGGTCTTGTGAAAGGTCATTTTGACGGCTGACGATTAGTCGAGCTGGCGTTATGATTGGCTCCCCAACAATTCCATGATCTTCCTCAACGCTGGCGGAGGAACTTGAGCCGCTTCTGACTGATCCTCATCGAGTCCACACGAGGTCAAGGCAAAGGGCTCATAATGATCGGTGCGCCGCAACGCTTCCCCCGGGGCAGGAAGGTAAGACACAAATTCCCCTGTTTGCTCCAACAGGAAATGCCCCCAGCGCGGGTCTCATTGCGGATCAATTTGATGAACGCTCACAACCTATTTCGTACCCTTCCCGACCGAGTGGGCCCAACAATTACGGAGTCCCCAGGTATCGTTTGAGTACCTTGCCGGCACTGTTCTTGGGAAGACCCTGAAGCACAACTATCTCTTTAGGAACAAGCGGGGGAGGTATACGCTCTTTACAGAAAAGACGCAAGCGCTCTGCTAATCCGGCAAAATCTCCATTGGCAGGGACTACAAACGCCTTGACGGCTTCACCTAGAACATCGTCAGGAACCCCAATCACGGCCGCTTCAAGTACACCCTTGAACCCCAGAAGTCGGTCCTCTACCTGCCGACAACTAATGCGCTTGCCGCCGCATTTCAGGAAATCCTTGTCACGATCGACCACGTAGATGAAACCGTCTTCATCCACTGTGGCAATATCTCCGGTATAAAGTCTACCGTGGCGAAAAGATTTCGCTGATTCTTCGGGGTCACGCCAGTACCCCTGAGTGATGTTTTCGCCTTCGGCCACGATCTCTCCGACTCCGCCAGTGGATACTTCCTTGCCAGACTCATCGACCACTTGGAGCTTGACCCCTGGAATCCCATTGCCGATCGAGCCCAACTTTTTTTCCAGCAATTCCGGCGGAAGATAGGAGAGTCGCGCGGTGGCTTCGGTTTGACCGTACATAATAAAAATCTGGGTTCCCGGCAAAGCCTCCCGCAATTCCGGAATGAAAAAACGCGCCAGGTGGCCGCCCGCCTGTTGAATGTATCGCAGGCAGGGGAAGCTCCTCTTGCGGAGGCTGGAACTCCGCAACAGTATCTGAAAGTGGCTGGGCACGCCGGCAAATCCTGTGCAATCGGTGTCCAGCATTCGCTGGAGAACGACTTCCGGGTACATGAAACGTAGATCGATCACCAGGCTTCCCCCCACTCTCAGGTGAGTGTGGAGCAGCGAGGCGCCGAAGCAGTAATGGAACGGCAGGACGGTCATAATGCGGTCGTTTTCGGTCAGTCGCAGGTACTGAATAATGGACTCCGTGTTGGCCATGATGTTGGCGTGCGACACCATGACCCCACGGGGCCTACCGGTCGACCCGGAAGTAAACATCAGCGCCGCCAAATCACTCTGCCGAACCATGGGAAGTGGGAACTTGGCGTGCAGACCATCAGAGCATGCCTCGCACAGGGTTGTCTGCGAGGCAGACTCTGGGAGGCTGGGTGCCTGACGATCGGTCACCACATGAACTCCCTGAAAATGACCCCTGTTTCGTAAAGCAAATCCGGCCTGAACAAAAGCCGTCCTGGCCTCCGTAATCTGCAGAATGTAATCAAGATCCTCCGGTAAAACATCGGTGGGCAAGGGCACGCCCACCATACCAGCGCGCAACATCCCCAAATACGCAGCAACCCAGAAAAAAGAGTTGTCGCTGATCAGGATGCCCCGGTCCCCCTTCTGACCGCCCACGCGCGGCAGGTAACCAGCAATCGCCGCCGCCGCGCTCTGGAGCTCACCATAACTATGGTCCTGGCGAGGCAGCCGAAGCGCAATTCGGTCCGGCTCTTTTCCGTCGAGCAAGAAATCCGCCAAGTTGGAGTTGCGTGAGTGCATGCCAAGGGAAACGAGTGAAGTCCTCCGTTCAGTCTCCTTCGACTTCTTCAATAAGCAACGGGGCAGCGCGGAGATAGCGCGCCACCTTCCGCTTCGATTCGATCATGCGATATGCGCGTTCGACCTGCCCCGAGTCCATTCCGACTGCCGGAGCCAGGTCCCCAGCCGATATACTGTGATTCTTCCCATATAGACAGAGGTCCATTTTTTCGAGCGGCAGTGAAAAATAGAACTCCTCTTGAGTTTGTTCAAGCGAATAAGTATCGGTAGTCGGCGGCCGGCGTTGAATCTCCTCGGGCACTCCTAGATAGGCTGCCAACTGGTAAACCTGCGACTTGTAGAGATGGGCGATCGGCTTCAAGTCCGCGGCGCCGTCGCCGTTTTTCACGAAGAATCCCTGATCATACTCCAGCCGATTCGGCGTCCCGGCCACCGCGTATTGCCAAAGTTCGGCATAGTAATACTCCATCATCTTCCGCGTGCGTTGTTTGAGGTTGGTGGCCGCAAGGATCCCCAGGTAAGCCTCAGCACTGAGCCGCACCTTCTTTGTTTCTCCCTCCGGGGATTGAACAATCACGGAGAACACGGCATAACGATCAGCATCGACAAGATTGGGCAAGACTATCTTGCACTTATAGCCCTCGCCATATTCAGGAACGACCGATCGAACCGATTCATCTCGCCGCTCATAACAACGAGCTCCGCGGAGAATAGGACTGATATCTTCCACTGCAGATCGAACCTGCAGTGATTCAGCGACCATGCGACCGAGGCGAAGGCTCTCAGGAGAGGAGTCTGTTTCGGGCATGAACAGCACGAGAACGCGCTCCTTACCTATGGCCCGGGCGCAGAGAAAGGCCACAACGCTGCTGTCGATCCCTCCCGAGACGGCCACGACGATTCCCTTCCTCTTTAGTTGCTGGAAGACAATATCGCGGATTCGCGAGGCAATGCGTTCCGTCTCACGAGCTGGATCCACACGAAGAACGTCCGCAGAAACAACCGTATGCGCACTCACACTTTCCCTCCCTGGGCAACTTCGCGGGTCGCAGGGCCGTGCGCTTCCTGCTCTACGCCTCTCCGCTTCCTGCTTAGATAAGCTGAGATGTTATTGATTGAATCCAGGTTCTCGGGTGTCAGTTCTCCCTCTTCGACGGTGATGCCGAAAGTCTCTTCCAAGAACGTAACCAGTTGCAGTACGCCCGTTGAGTCAATGAATCCATTTTCGAGAAAGGAATCGTTGTCTTCGAAGCTGTAATCCTGGCCCAAGAGGAAGTTCTCTACCAGGAAGCTCCGCACCTGCTGCGTTATAGTTGCTGGATCCATCTCGTTGCACCTCATCCGGGATTTCCATTTTGATTTTTCGGCCAACCGGCAACATAAAGCCGACCACCTCTGAACGGAAGGCCCAGTCGAGTTTTCAGTGTTGGGTGGGTTGAGCGTGGCGCGGGGCGTGCACCACGCTCCGCGCCCTGACGATTCACTGGGCAAAGCGCACCTGTTCTTATCACGGATGCGCACCGTCTGCTCCATGACCAGGAGCTTTCCCTTAACCTCCTGGGTCGGGCGTTCGAAAACTTCCTTCTCCGGGTCGACCCGCCCCGGTGGCGTTCGGGTTCCCGATTGCCCAGCGCCTCGACCATCGCCGCCCATGCCCGTCGCTCCCACATGCAATTTGGGTTTTACTCTTTGCACCGAGCGAACGGTTTCGCAGCGATAGCGTAAGAGCGGCGTGCGACAGTTTTGTTGGGGCGCTTCGGAACGGAGGATTCATGCTGTAGGCGCCGCGAGAGGAAGAGCTTTCTTCTTCAAGCATCGTACGAACAGGTTATCGATGCTGAGCCCTCCGGGGCCGGCGGTCGCGAGAAATAAGTAGCTGAAACAGAACAGCACGTCCGGCTCTCCTCCGTTCTGAATCGGCCAGAATCCAACGCCCCCGATAAGGTGCGACGCCAAGAACGCGGTCGCCATTTCACCGGAGACAAAAAATACCAGAAGACGGGTAAAGGCACCGAGGGCAACCGCTGGCGAGGAGGAGATTTCCACAACACCGGCAAACCACTGCCGGCTAAGGAACATTGCCTTGTGGCCTCCCAGCCATCCGAACATCTTCCTGACTCCGAATTGGCAAATTAGAAATGCGGTCATAATCCGCAGCAAGGTCAGGGCCAACGGATACAATCGGCTCGATTGTTGATTAAACCACCCCTGCTTTGCAGTGGAATTGCCCGCCCGCAACCCGTCCAGACTGAATCCGCCGGGGCCGGCAGCCCACACCAAAAAGAAAATAAAACAGAACTGAACCGCGGGTACTCCCTGATTCTGAATGGGCCAGAATCCTTTCGGTAGGTGTTGGGTGAAAAAGGCTACCGCCATCTCGCCGCAGAGGATCATAGCTACAGGCCGGGTCAGCAGTCCTATCATGAGCAGGAAGCCCAAAACTGTCTCGATCGCGCCGGCGGACCAGAGCAGACTGTATGCGGGCACGGTGTTCCCGGAAAACCAGCCGAAGAGCTTCTGAACTCCGTGCTGCCACAGGAGAAATCCAGCCATGATCCGCAGCAGGGCCAAAGTAACGGGCCGGGCCCTGTCGAGCAGTTTTGATGTCCCTTCAGTTTCCATAGTCCCCCCGGTTTACAAAAGCAAGTATTGAACCGCGGCCCGAGTTTACACCCGTTCGTCTCCGGTCGAGCCCTCCGGGCACGGTTTTCCCTTCCAGACGGTCCCACTGGTTCCCAGCCGCCCTTTCCCGGCTCCTGAAAGCCTGTCGCCTCGGCTTCCAGTGTCAGCTTTTTCAGACACCCCTTATCAAAGGGCAAAGCGATTCCGCCCTGAAGCTACTTCTTTAGGCACTCGGCCTGCCCAACACGCGTGCCTCGCGCGGCAGGTTGAGTAAGTGCAATACCTCGGGATTCGTGGTGGTGCATGAAGCGCTCCAGCAAGATTTCGGTCGACAGAACACCGACCATGGCCATATTGTCTTTCGTACTGGTTGGGCGCCCACTCTTGAACTTGGCTACGAGTGCGGCAACTGCTTGAGGATTGAAGATCCCCCTCCGCTTGATCCTCTCGGCAGATAACATTTCTTCTGTGTATCTCCCCGCGGGACAAAAAAAGCTCTTCCCCTCGGGCGCTCGATACGGCTGCTTGTGACGCTTCCGGATGGACTCGGGGATCAAGCCGCAGGCAGCCTGCTTCAGCAAATGCTTTTGATCCAAGACCTTCATCTTGAGCCGGGGCGGGAGTTTGGCTGCAAATTCGACGATGCGAAAATCCAGAAAAGGATAACGCCCCTCCACAGCGTGGGCCATGGCCATGCGATCACCTTGGGAGGACAGTATGTATCCGGGCAATAGATACATCGCTTCCAGGTATTCCGCCTGATTGAACGCCGACCATGACGGGTAAGATCGCGGCAGAACCTGTTCCAGCTCCGAAACCGCACCGTCCGTTTTCATTTCGGCACGAACCGCCCCAGAAAAAAACATCTTCAGCTTGGCAGTCAGCTCCCACCTTGGCAAATGCGAGAAGAAGGGGCTTGCAAGGTCTTCGGCGGTCACGTGGAAAAAGCTCTTCAAATAAGCCGGGGATTGGCGCTGCATTGCGTCCATGTAAGGATAGAGGCGTTTGAGGAGGACCGGACGCCACACTGAGGCCGGATTTCGCCCCCAGAAGCGCCGGATCTTCGCCTCTTTGAAAATGTCGTACCCGCCCAGGATTTCGTCCGCGCCTTCTCCGGTCAATACGACTTTGAAACCACTGTTCCTAACCAGTTCAGAGAGCAAAAATAGAGGCGCCGGCGCGGTGCGGACAATGGGCTGCTCTGTGTGCCAGATTACTTCTCGAAAGACTCGGGCAATATCCTCGCCGGAACATCCGACACTGCTGTGCTGGGTGTGGAGGAACTCGCTGGCTTCCTTCTGATACGCACTCTTGTCGAACTCCGCGTCGTCAAAACTGACAGAAAAAGTCCTCAGCCTGTCACCTACCAACCTCTTGGTCAGTGCCGTGATAAACGTGGAGTCCAGGCCCCCACTCAGATAGGCTCCCACAGGGACATCGGAACGCAGCCGGATACGCGTTGCATCCAGCAACAAGGCGAGCAGTTCCTCGGTGGACCTTTCTTGGCCATTCTCTGTCCGGTCATTGGCAGGAGCATACTCGAGATGCCAGTACTCCCAGACTCGGACCTGCCCGTTTTCATGAACCAACGAGTGTCCGGGTGGAAGTTGCCAGATGTTCCGGAACGCTGTCCGCGGCGGTAATGTAACCCAGAAAGTAAAGATCTGGTCCAGCGCGCGCAAGTCGAGTTCGCATTCAACTTCAGGGCAGGCAAGCAGCGCCTTAATTTCTGACGCAAACAGAAAGCTCTGGCCGGTTTGAGTGTAAAACAGCGGTCTGACGCCGAGCCGGTCGCGGGAAAGGAAAAGCTTCTGGCGCGTCGCGTCCCAAATGGCAAACGCCCATTGCCCATTGAGGCGTTCGACGCAGCTTTCGCCTTCCTCTTGGTAGAGGTGTAGGATGACTTCAGTATCAGACCGCGTGGCGAACTTATGTCCTTTTTGAATCAACTCCTCACGCAGTTCGAGGTAGTTGAATATTTCGCCGTTGAAGGTAATCCAGAGCGACCTGTCATCGCTGGGCATCGGCTGGCAGCCGCCGGAGATATCAATAATGCTAAGCCGCGCGTGGCCTAATCCCACGCGAGCCTCGCTATAGAGGCCGAGATTATCGGGGCCGCGATGCCGGATCACACCAATCATGCGCTCCACGAGATCCGGGTCAACGGCAGCGTTACCAACACTGAGGATTCCACAGATTCCACACATGTTAGTTGTGCCAGTTGCGAACCGGCGTAACACACGGGCCGCTCGGGGACGCCCACCGTTCCGGGTCTTTCAACTCAACCTCCGACGTATACCCCCCGGCAGGGAATTGAGCGCCCGCACCGCCAACGGCCCCAGTTGACGCGGTATCCAGCGCCTGACCAGCGTGTCGAAGCGACCTCGGTGGCGATACTGAATGGCAGCATCCAGTGAGCAGAGCTGCTCCGCACTTAGGCGCCAATCCGACGCAGCGCAATTGTCGAGGATGTGCTCCTCCGAGTTGCCTTTGGGGATGGCCACAACCCCCTCTTTGCATAAACACCAGTTGATGGCAATTTGCGCGGGGGATTTGCCCATCCTACGCGAAAGCTTGTCAAGAAGGCCGAGGGGATCACAATCCTGGATGCGATTGAGGCCCCTCGCGAGCGGACTGTAAGCAATCACGGTAATGTGATGAGCCTGACAGTATGGCAGGAGGTCTTTCTCGATGGTTCGATCAATGAGGTTATATCGAACCTGATTAGACACGATGGGGTAGGGGCGAAGTGCCCTCCGGGCCTCCTCGAGTTGTGCCACCGAGAAGTTGCTGACACCGACAAACCTCACCTTCCCCGCATCAACAAGGTCTGCCAATGCATCCATCGTTTCCTGGATAGGAATTGCCGGATTAGGTTCATGAAGCTGCAGAAGGTCAATCGTGTCAATGCCCAGCCGTTGCAGGCTGGAGTCTACGGATACCTGCAGACGGGAGCGGCAGAAGTTCTGTGGTGAAACTTTGGTGGCCACGAACACGCGTTCTCGGAATCCTTTCAGCGCCTCCCCGACAAAGTGCTCAGTTCCATACGACTCAGCCGTATCAATGAAAAGGGCGCCGGCCTCGAGACCGCGACGCAGGGGGCCTGGACCCGCGTGGTAATTCCATGTCCCGATGCCAACTTCCGATAGGTAAACGCCTGTCTTCCCCAATTCTTTGGCCATCATGCTGCTAGCATCCTTCGGCTGAAAAAGCGCTCCTCACTTGTTTGGGTGCGATGCCGAAAATCCCAGTCTTCATCACGCCTCAGGGCAACTCAGTCTTGGTGGCCCCAACCCGAGAAGGGGTCTGCCTGCGCTGTTTCATTCCTCGAATGAATTCCGCGTACGAGTGCTCCGCAGTCAATGGGACAGTTGCCACTCCCAAAGCCTGGGCGGGTGGGCATCCCCAAAGAGTATGCGGCGGCACGTTCCTGCTCACCACGGTGCCGGCGCGGATGACCGCTCCTTCGCCGATTCGCACGTTCGGCAAGATGACACAGTGCGGTCCAATAAACACGTCTTTTTCTACCACAACTTTCCCGTTACTTTTCGACCTCCTGGGTCCCCAGTAAAAGTGAGTGAAGATGGAGGTTCTAAGACCAATGGTACAATTGTCGCCGATCGTCACATTTTCAGGGTGCAGTTCATCGAGATAGACGAGTTGGGCGATCCAAACGTTTTTTCCGATGCTCGCTCCCCGCAGGCGATGCAGCCACGGTCGCACGCTGTCTCCTCCCGGAACGACGAAGGCTACTTTATGCATTAACCTACCAAGGATGCTTCGGAACATTGGGAGCCACTCCATTGATGTAGTAACAGCATCAGCAGTGATGGATCGCTAGTCGACATGCCGGCACAAAATTTTTCGGCCGTGGTTAGGAGGCGGTTAGGCATGTGCCCGAAGATCCGTAAAACCGTTTGGTAAGAGCCAGCAACCGTGACAATACAAGTGATTTGAAACACCTCTGACCGGCTGGCAGAAATGTCAATGCCCCCAGAGGCTTTTCGCCCATCGAGCAAACCTGGCTGGACATCGCGCCAAATCACTGGGTCTCCTCAAAAACCCCGTTTGACGGCCAAATAAGGAATCAGGGCAAGCTCCACGAGGCCGGGTAGAGGGTCCTCGCGACTGAAAACAGATTCGACGTGAAATCCCGTCAGAGTGCGCAGGTAGGCCCACAAATTCTGGCGGCCCCCAAAGATTTCTACAAATCCTGTGGGCAAATCGGTAATCAGCCGGATCCACCTGACGCCGGCGCGGCCACGCATCGTCTCCACCGGCTCCCCCATCTGATCTGCATAGAGCATATAAGGAAAATCCACGCCGGCGCCCGGCCCCAGTGTGTGATAACCCCACGTGCGCCCGTTGACGTCGAGCAGCTTGTACTGCTGATCGCGGGGATCAAGCTTGTACTCCAGCTCCACGAGTCCGTAGTAGTTGATCGCTTGCAAGAAGCGCACGGACAGGACCTCCAACTGCGGGAGGTCGATGGTCTCAACGTAGGTGCTAGAACGTCCGAATTCCGGAGGGTGCTGGCGAGCCCTTCGAACCACCATGCTTCCGAGCGCCTTGCCCTCCTTGTAAAAAGCGCAGTAGGCAAACTGCTGGCGACCATCACCTGGAATCAAACTCTGAATCATCACCTCGCCCGGTCCGACCAGCGCGGCGGCGCGTTGAAACATTTCCCGCAACTCGTTGCGGTTATTGGCGCGCCAAGCTTTGGCCTTGGTGCTATAGATGAAGTGCTCTTTAATGGCAGGCTTGATGACGAAGGGCGGTTCTCCGTCAATGTTTTCCAGCTCGGCGAGGTCATTCACATACCACGTGGAGGGCGTAGGCACGCCCAGCTCTCGGGCGCGCCGGTAGGTATTGCGCTTGTCCCACACCCATTGCGTCGTATCCCAGGCAGGGGTCGGCACCCGGAAAAATTCGGTCAAAGAGGATCGGTAGCGTGAAAGTGCGGCAACCGTTTCATCGCGAGTCGGGTAAAGTACCCAGCCCCGGAGATTCAACCGGCGGCCTATTTCCAGGATATGCTCGACCGTCTGCTTCTCGTCGCGAAGACTATCTACCGGCACGACATGGGTTGTGTACTTCGAGAAACGCGCGATGGACCTCTCATCGTCAATGACGCAAACCGGCACCTTCCGCCGGCCGAGACTGCGCACAATCCCGAGGCCTTGGTAATCCCCGCCCACCACAACCGCACCTACCGTCTTTTTCGCGTTGTTAGCCGTCGCACCGGGAGTTTCAAGGGAATTGGCTACCGCTGTTGTCATAAAAGATTCTTAGGCCCCTGAGGCGCTAATATCCTTCCCCGCGATGCAACGGAGATAGTGCGCGCGAGGCATAATGCGTGCCCGAAACAAATTGCATTAAGGGACCAAAGCTCCAAGCGGCTGGCGCGCCGAGAATATGCAATCCTGGTACCGAGGTTTCAAGTCCTAGATTGAGCAAAGGGAATCCATTGAAGCACCGAATGGACTCAAGGAGCTCTGGGGCAAGGAACTCATACCTGGAGATGTCGATATTGTATCCGGTGCCGAGAAGAACATGGTCTACCGTTCGCTCACTTCCGTCGTGCAGGCGGACCTTTAGCTGCTCGCCCACTACCGTAGCGGAAACGACAGAAGCCCCCAGCCGAATCGGGACGTCTTTGAGCCGACTCACCAACCAGCGGGCCCCGGCTGGCCGGGTAGCCCGCTCTCGGAGCTTGTCTTGAAGAACCCGAGGCAACCGCCGGACCAGATCGGGCCGCGCAAGGAGTTGACTAATACCGGCTGGCCCAACGTCAGTCGGCGCGTAAAGTAGCTCCTTGGTGAATTTCCCCAACCTATAATGGAGGGTCTTGGAGGCCCATCCCTGGAGCCAGTGGATCCGTGGCGACTTCGCGACGATTTCGCCTTCCGCGTGGGCTTCATGGAGCAGCGCACCTGACTCAAGCGCACTCTGCCCCCCTCCGACAACGAGAACCCGCTTTCCGGCGAACTTCTGAAAGTCACGGTGCTCCGAGGTGTGCGTGACGAGCGAGGCGGGGAAGCCGTCGAACTCAGGTGGTCGTTTAGCGAACGAACCAATACCCGCGGCAATAACCACGCACCGCGAGCCCAACGAATCACCCCCTTCGACATGGAGGCGAAAGCCGGTGGGCACCCCCTCGACCCGCGTAACTTTCCGCCGGTCGAGGTCAGGCACCGCTTGGCACTGGAACCACCGGCCATACCGTATGAACTGGTCGAGAGGCACAGGGGTAGAAAACTGATGGCCGCTCGCTTCCTGGTATGCTTCCAGCGTAAGCAAACCGTTCGGGTCCGCGATATGTGTCGCAGTCCAAGCGGAGCGGAGAAACATGCCGACGGGCATGTTGTCGTCCCAAAAGGACATGGGTGCGCCGAACACTCGAACATCCAGCCCTTTTAGCTTGAGTAAATGTGCGGCCGCGGACAGTCCGTAAGGACCGGCGCCGATGATCGCCACATCGCACCTTGTCATTGCTGTTCCACTTTCAAGATTCGCTCCTCCACTCACCGGCCGTGGGGGGACGCCATCCCAGGACCTGCAAGTGTGCTCCAGCCTACCCTCGTCTTGCGGCCAACAAGCGCTGGATTTGCTTAACCTTCAACGGGGAGTCGTCCGCGTGCCAGAACGGGTTCTTTTCCAGGCATCCGCCGTCCGTATACATGTTTCGATCGAGCACCTTGCCAGAGATCTTGGTCATCCATGCTTCCTCAACCGAGGCGGGAATTGCTTCAGCCCGGCAGGCTGTAAGTAACCGTGTCTCCTGCCAGTGACGCGTAGGCCACGCGAGCACGTTCTTTGCCTGGTCCCTCCACGCGCCATTCGCCGTTTTCTTGTACAAGCTCCATCTTGCTTCTCTCTCTCCACCAGTTGGCAACGTCCCTGGGCAGGGCGGTCCAGATGCTGCCCTCCGCCCGCATTCCGGCCAAATGACCGAGCAAAGCCTTGTAAGTATCCTGCGCCCGTTGCTCCCTGATGTAGTCCGGATGAACGATGACGCTGATCAACCCATGTTGTTCCCGAAGCAAGGCAATCTGCCTTTTCCAAAGGTCAATGGAATAATCACCCAAGATCTGGAAGAGCGTGTAGTCCTGCGTGCAGGTCACTGGAAGCTCGATGATCTTTCCGATAAAGAAGGGCATGGCGGTACAGCAGCCACCCCGTTGGGGATCAAGATGTGCGACGTTGGGGAGCGACATGTCATACGAGAATTCAAAGGCATCGAACCAGTCGGCGTTACGGTATAAAATTCCGGAGCGGAATCCTTGGGCGCCGAATTCCCGCACGTAGTTGTTGATGCATTTCGCTCGGCGCAGGAACTCCTCGTGGTCAGCGAAGAGACGGCCGTCGTGTTTCAAGTCGTGAATGTTGACTTCGAATCCACGGCTCACAATATTGTCTAGATAGCTTTTGGGAACCGGGTATCGAGTCTCCGGTATCACCTGGAAGGAGCTGTGGAATCCAAACGACTCATCCAGGTCCATCAACTGCCCGCAAAAGTCCCTGCCAGGAGTGTCCTCCACATCGTGGGTTATGATGGCACAGCTTCTAAAGTTATCCGGCCAGAACCAAATGAAGGGCAATTTCTCTGAGCCCTGCGCCCGCATCGCCAAGGCCAGCAACTTCTGGTGAATGCGGTCCACGGTGAAGTCCACTGGCCAGGCAGGAAAGCGAATCGTATCCCAGTCTCTCAAATGTATCTTTTGAAGATGCCGACGCACCGGAACCAAAAGAAAGGGCCGAAGCAGATAGTACGCTTTCCTCAATAGCGCATTCAAGGCGCTGCCCTCCTCGCGAAAGTGAGCAGAGTAGCGCTCGCGACGTAAATTCTCAATTACCTCGCTGGCGTCAAATGGAAGCCGTATTTCCGGCGCTTCCACCTTCACATGTTCGAGGGCGTCATCCAGTTTGTCCGCCGGATTGTCTGGGGCATCAGTATGCGATAGGTGCCCGTAACAGAGGGTGTTTTGGCCAAGAATGAAAAAAACCGCGTCGTTTGTCGGATAGGAGCGCCGGAAGGAACTGCAGAATATTCGGCGGGCAGCGATAATAGTCGGTCAGCACCTGATTTGCGGTTCTTACGCTGCCGTCAGTAGGTGGGGTAGTTTTGTGTGGACCAAGTCGGCCTTCAACCTCTTTGGTCAAATTAACAACTCCGTCGTCCAAGGCTTCTCCTGACTCCATTTGGTGCAGTACTAACAACTACTCGAGCCGGTTCTTCACACAGATGTTCTTTACGGGAACTCCCAAATTAACACGAAACTTCAAATCTGGGTATCCCGTTCGAGGATCAGATGATTCTCCCCATGCCAGGCCTTATCTGTCGTCTGTTAGCGACAATTTGTCGTCCTCTCCGTCGGACAATTTGCACCCCATTTTCACTTTATGTGGGATGATTTGTAAGTGGATTTATTTTCAGTATGTTGTCGGCTTTGGGAGGGAAAAAATACGTCTTTCGATCCTTTATTTTCAGTATGTTCTCAGCTTAGGGCACTTTGTCCCCTAAGGGCAATAATGTCGCACTGCCATTGCTACAGTTTGTCGGCCTGCCTCGTCCTTGACCAACAGACTTGCCTCCGACCCGCCAGTTCCGCCGAGGGCGCAAATGGCCTCGGCCTTCACCCTATTTTACTAGCCTAAATAATTGGTCTTGTCAAGAAGAAAATGAAGCGTGCTTAAAGAGACCATCCGGCCACTTCTTAAGTCCCTTGAATTCTGATGAGAAGACCGGGCCAGGTGCTCGACCTCCGCCCCTCTCCATTTTCGTCCTTCCCTGCTGGGCGCTTGCTCGCCCTAAGAACGGTGCTGTCCTAATTTCGGGTGTAGCGCCTGGCTTTTGCCTGGCACGTGCCGCCCTAAAGGGCGGCGCTACGTTCAAATATGGGACCGATTCCACGTCACGGCGCGCTTGGCGAGGGCTCTTACTCTTCCAGGCAAAAACACCGAGGCGGCCTTCGCCAACATCATGATCTCGCGGGTTTCTTTGAAGGCACGCCAATAGGCGGCCATCGCCTCGCCTCGACGCCCGGATTCTAAGTATATGAACCCTAAATCATTACAGCGGTCGCGCATCCCGCGCTTGATGGCCCGCAACGCGGCAGGATCATTGTGGAGCGCCCTCTTTTCCTTCGTAAACACCTTCAAGATAAACTGCTTATCTTGCTCGCGATTCGTCTCGAAGGTACTGTCTGGGGTTCTCCTTTGGACCACCAAGGGCAGGTGAGTATATCCAAAGCAAGCCCATCGAGATAAACGGATGAAAAGGTCCCAGTCGGTACCGGAGGGCCAAGCCTCGTCAAAAACGCCTGATTTTTCGAACATCTCACGTTTGACGATGAACGCTGAGGGCTTAATCGGGACTTCTTCAAGCAAACAAAGGTAGATCTGGCGTCCCGTAAAAACGTATTCAGTCACTCCGCGATCGGAGCGCAAAAGCTTCGGAAAGGCATTCAAAAGCCCGACCAGTGACGGAGTTACAGACCGTTCCCATATCTCGGTATCACTGAATACCGCATCGACCTCGACATGCCGTGACATTAACCCCAATTGCCGTTCCAGGTAGTCCGGTTTCCAAACGTCATCCGAGTCTAAGAAAGCAACCAACCTTCCCGTGGCCGCCGCTATCCCCGTGTTGTAGGCTGCGCTACAGCCCCGGTTTCGCTCGTGGCGGACGTAGCGGATTTTCTCCTGCGGAAGACTTGCGACGATTTCGCGTGTGTTGTCCGATGACCCATCATCAACGACGATGATCTCGAAATTGAGATACGTCTGCCGGAGCGCGCTCTCAATGGCGTCGCGGAGGGTATAGGCACGGTTGTAGGTGGGAATGATCGTACTAACCGAGGGCCTGCTCTCTGGAACCGCACTTCCTGCTGTCAGGCCTGCCATAGGAATCGTAGAGTGCGCTGGAATAAGGGGTCCCATGGTTTCCGGGATTTGCCCGAAAGGTGAAGGCGAACCACTCGCCCCCAGCGGCACCGATGGCAGAAATGATTTCTCATCTGCCATTGGTATTTATGCGAAATAAGTCACCTTGCCGAAGCACCAGGAAGCTTCCTTGCAACCGCCACAAACTCGTCCGCCATCCACAGATCGAGCGCTCCAAACACCAGCCGGCTGACCTTCTGAGCGGGTGGCCGAAGAAGGCCACGGACCGTTTCTACGCTCATGCCGGAGGCATGAAACCAGCGGCAGAGGGCACGTCGGGAGACCCGCTGGACCCCAGTTCGTTCATAGCTCCCGAGATCCGCTAAAGCCCCTTTGTTTCGCATTGCTTTCCAAGTTGCTGCCAATCGGGCCGTGTTGGGAACCACCACAATGGCTAAACCCCCATCTGAAAGCAAGGAAGCGAGGGATGAAAGGATCTGAATAGGGTCTGGGACCAGATGTAGGACGTTCGAAAGCAACAAGCAGTCAAACTTCCTGTCCGCCAATTCACGACGCGCTTCAGAAAGACCACCCTGGATGATTTCAACACCCTTGGCCTCGGCGCCACCCGGAATCACCGGGTCCAGAGGCACGGCCGAGACGCGCAATCCCTTCCCGGCAAGGTGGCATTCAGTCGCCCCCCAGCCACAGCCGATGGAAAGCACACTCCGGACTTCCTTCGGGATCGCAGAGACAACCTGCGGCTTGACGCATTCGTAATAATTCTTCGAGTACCAACATTGGCTCAACTTAGTTTCCGTCTCAAAAAGCGATGCTGGCTGGCAGCCCTGCAGTCCGATCCGCCGGAGAACCTGCACCTGTCGCTGCAACTCGGCGTCATCAACACCATAGGTGGTCCCGACATACGTATTCGGAAGATGGTGTACCAAGAAGTCGTCCAGGTGCGAAATGCAGACGAACTTCTTAAAGCCGCACTGGGTGTAAGGGTCCGTCGATGCCGTACAAAGCAGGTCGTATCTTCCCTTATGAGGCCCCACCAGGAACCCGCCCGACTTGATGGCGCGGCGGAGCTGCGGCTGGGTCATAACATAGCAACCAGCATGTTCGTTGGTGAAGAAGGCCAACGTGTAGGGACCGCGCAAACGAACGGACCCGGGGTCCCAATGAAAAGGGCCGTGCACGTCAGGGTAGTTGAGTTTGACCTCCGGAGTCCCTTCATAACGAAAGAAACCCGGTAATTCCTCCTCAGGCAGAACTGCGGAAACTTCCTGGAAAGCCCGAAGGTTTTCCTCTCTGATCAGAATATCATCCTCAGAGTAAAGAAAGAGATCGTAGTCATTCAGGCGGTCGGCGAAAATCCGCTCATGGGAAAAGGGAAGTGACCAAGGATCCTTCCCCCGCATATCTACAACAATAACTTCAACTCCCGGAGCCAAATTCTTAGGGATATTCGAAAGCACCAGGATGTCGGTGTCGAAAGACATGGACTGGTATTCTTTCACAACCTGTATTAGGTACCGGTCGTTTCGCGTGCCGTGGCTCGCAATGACGACCAACAATCTGGGGTTGCTTGTTGTTTTCATGGTCATTGTTGGGTTTGCTGCCCGTGGTTCAGGTTGACCTTTTTGGACGGCGGTCATAGACCAGACTTACCCAAAGGAAATATCCCCCCCTCGAAGCCGGGGACTCTCCCCACGAGTCTAGGGCTGCCGGTGCGGCGGGGCGCTCCGGAGCTGCTGCTCCAGCGCTAAGCTGGAACCGTTCCGTCGGAAGTTTTTCGAAACTCGCCATCGTTGGTATGCGTGACCCGGGCGAGGAAATCCTCCATTAGATCGGTGCTTTGCTCCCAACTGAGCTTCGAAACAACTCGATTACAGGCGGTCGCGAGTCGCATACGCAGATCGTCGTCATCAAGCAGGAGCAACAGGTTCTCGGCTAGCTTCTGGGGGGCACTAGGGGGGGAGAGCAAGCCGGTCACGCGGTCCTCCACGAATTCGCGAATCCCTCCACTGTCCGTCGCAACCACAGCGCAGCCGCAGGCAGCCGCCTCCGCAGGCGGCAGGGCAAATCCTTCTGAAATACTTGGACTCAAGAAGATCGATGAACCGTTGTAGATCTCCCGAACGATGAAGTCCTGCGGAGGGTTTCTGTGGTAGTCAATCCAACGGGGAAGCTTAGATTTGGGGCGGTCCGTTCCGAAGAACACCGCCTCCAAGCCCGGATGCCTCTTGCGTGCCATGGCGACGGCCTCGAGCCCGTCCGTCGATCCCTTAAATGGCACCGGCGAAAACATCATGGCCACCCTCGGTGGGCGGCCCTCGATTGGCCGCATAAGCTGGTAGCGCTGATGGTCGATGGCATTGGGGACGTATGCTAAGTCCTCGCTACCGAGCCCCTTCCCAATCTCCAACAGCCACTTGGAAACCACCACCTTGTGCAGCGGAGAGCGCCAAGTGACGTCCACCAACTCCTTCGGGCCCATGCATGCTTCATAGTGCTGGAGGAGATAAGACTTCTCGCCCTTCCGTGCCGGGCACGCCAAAACAGACGCTACCGTCTGCCAACCCGTCGCAAAAAGGATATCGCCATCGGGTATGTGCTCAGAGTCAGCGTTCGGGACGTAAAGCAGCTCCACCCTCTTGTCGATCGGATGCCAGTCAATGCGCGGCGTTGACAGAAGCATCCTGACGCCCCGTGCTTGCTTCCGAAGCCAACGGTACGGAGTGAGATGTTCAGGCGAAAGGTGCCTCAACCCCCTTGGGCTCACCACGGTGACCTGGTGCCCCCGAGCGACAAGCCTGTTCGCATACTCGTACACCACCCGGTAGCCGCCAGAGGGTGTGAGATTGTAGCCCGGCATCAAAAAAGTGATTCGCATTAGTCCCAACCGCCCAGAGTGGCTGCCCCGATCTCTTCACGCCTCACAGTCCTAGCCAGCCTCTGCCACAACGACAACGCGATGGCCCGGTCTTCCTCATCAACCGCCATCGCCCAGAACGCCCCCCCGAAGCCCGCGAAAGAAAGCAACAAGAAGAGCACGGACATCACCAGACTCACGTGAAGTGAGTGAATGAGCCACACGGCCAGGAAAAGTCCTCCGGCTGCAACCCCTGCACGGAACAAGGGGCCTGAAACCAAGTCACCCAAGCGGAAGGCTTTCATCTTCCATGCAAACACGTAGAGAAAGCTGCAATCGAGGGTCGTGACGGCCAACTTTGCCAGAGCGCTCCCGTTGATCCCCATGTGGTGAGTAAGCCACCAACACGTAACTGCGTACGTCGGGAGCATGAGAAGGTCCAAAATCGCCTTGAGGTCAGGGCGTCCCAACGCTTGCACGGACGAATAAGGGATATACGCGAAAGCGTTAAGGAAGAAGAGAAGCGCAACGAGTTGCATCACCACAGCGCTCTGCGCTGCAAACTGGTCGCCGAGCCACAGCTGAAGGATATTCCTCGCGAAGAAAATAAACACGGCAGTTAACGGCGTCATCACCAGGAGCAGGTATTTAATAGATCTGGAAGTAACGTCGGAGACCTCGTTCCCACCCCTCCCGCCGTGATAACTGAAATAGGGAAAAAGGGCGGGGGCAATGCTGGCGGGAAATATGGCAATCTTGCCGACCAGGTCACAGGGCACGGAATAGTAAGTGAGCATGCCGACAGACAGGATCGAGGCAATCAAAAATCGCTCGATGTTGGCAAAGATGGGGCCCGTGACGTTAGATACCATAACCCAGCCGCCGAACGAGGCGAGCGGGCGTACTACCCTCCAGGAAAAGTGAAAGTTGCCTCGAAGGGTGGGAATGGTTCGGAAACACAGGGCCAGATATGCACCAGCGGTCGCAAGCCGAACCATCGCCAGGATGAAAACGATGGCCGGCACCTTCACTCCAAAAGGGATCGCGAGGGCGGCGAGAAGGTAGAAGCAGATGCTGCCTGGCACCTTGACATAATTGACCAGGTCAAACCGCTGAGTCGCTTCCAGTACGCCGCGAATTGCGTCGTTGCCCAGCATGATGGGCATCGAAGCGCAGAGGATGAAAAGGGAAGTCCTGGCTTCTCCCACAAATGACGGTGGCATTTTGAGGAAGCGGGTGACCGCCACGGGAACAAAGGCGGCGGCGAGAGCCCCAACCACACATCCCACCGCAACCAAGAGACTAAGGGAGGTCCAGACCAGCTCAGGAACCTTGTCAATCTTGTCCGGGCTTAGGTGCGCGGCGACAAACCTGACCGTCGCACGGCTGAGGCCCAGATCGAAAATGCTGAAGTAACCCAACACCATGTAAGCAATCGACAGAATTCCATATCCATCCACGCCCAAACCCCTTACGATGTAAGGGATCGTCAAAACTCCCACGAGCATTGGTAGGATCTGTCCCACGAGGTTAAAAATACTGCTCTTCGCCAGGGTGCGTCGGCCCGCCTGCCCTTCAAATGACACGTCTTATTCCTTTTCTAAACGAGGCTCGGCAACTGCTAAGAGAGTGGTTGGCAGATCAAAGCGCGCTGCCTCGGATGACCAGGTCAGCGGGCCGCGAGATAGCATTCTTGCGAGTCGTTAGGATCTCCAAGGATGGGAGACGAGGACCAACTTCGGACGAAGTCGCATCATTGCAGGTTCTAGGCTCGGACGATGGCATCCACGGTCCGAAGATAAGGGGCTAATGTCCCGTCCCACGTGGTTTGCTCGAGATATCTCCGGCCATTTGTGATCAACTGCCGTTTGAATTCCGGGTTTCGGTAGACTGATAAGACCGCCCGGACTAGATCGCCCTCATCTTCAGACCGGAAATATTGCACGACTGAATCATCCAAAAGCCTGGTCTGGGTTTCCGTTCTGCTGGCAACGACGGGCACCCCAAGCGCCATAAACTCCCAAATCTTAGTACTCCCTGCTTCGTTCCCGAACCGCATACTGGCACGCTTTGGTTCGATGGCCAAGTCGCTTTCTGCCATCACTTCTATAATTTTCTTAGTGGGCAAGCCTTCCAGCACCTTGACCTTATCTCGCACCCCGAGTTCCTCGGCGAGGGTTACTAGTTGCCGTTTGAGCGGACCCACACCGTAAATGTGAAACTCCGCTTCCGGAATTTCGCGAAGGATTTTCGGGAACGCCCTGACCGCAATATCCACCCCTTGGTGCCAGCTCAACGTCCCGGGATAAATAATTACGAACTTACCGTCGGTTCTCTGCTTCGGGCGAGGATAGAATAGTGTGGGATCGGGAAAATACCAAATCATGCTGCACTTCCGAGGCGGCGCCGATCGTTTGATGATGCGTTCATACCACACAGGGTTGGCGATGATCACATGATCAGCAAACGCCGCGGAGAGCTTTTCGCTCAGAGTCAGAAACTTGAAGAGGAGAGAATCGTCGTTTGCCCGAAACTTGCCCGCGTATAACTCAGGGACAAGATCACGCATGTCAAGAATAACCGCTGCCCCGAATAACTTCGGCAGTATTGCCGCGAAGACTAGGAATTCCGGGGGCGACACAACATGAATTACCTGATAACGCTTCTTGAAGTGGTTCCGGGTGACTACGAAAGCAGCATGGAAAAGGAACAACATGTTTCTGAGAAGATATGTCGCCGGGCCGCCTTCGTACCAGGTTCTAGTCTGAATGCCGTAAACGTTCACGCCGTCTACGTGTTCGGGCTTTGGCTGCCCCTTGCGCCCGAGCGATATGACGTCCACTTCGTCGCCGCGCCGAGCGAGCGCATTCGCAAACATCATCATGTGAGTATTCGCGTCGTAAAACCTGTGTGCAATTAAACAAGCTCTCAAGGAGTCCTCTCCAACTTCCAGATAAACAGCGGCACGCCACCGTGCTCAATTTCAGTCGCCTTACACCCTTTGAACCGTAACGGGCGAGGGCTCTCTAGGCTGTTGAACCAAGGTTGATATCTAACCTACGCGTCTTGGATCGTGGCCGATACCCGCGTGTCGGCCGAGACGGCGGCGCTCACGGTACTTGGCATCATCCGCAGGTAGGGACGCGGCGCCCTTTCCCGATGTGGCACGCGCGACGGAGCCACGCAGCCATCCGCTCCTGTTGTTCGGCACGCACAAACTGAACAAATTCATCTGGCACCAGTCGCTCCCTCACCCCGAGGTACGCCCAGAAATAAGCCGCCATCCTGAGTAAGGCTCCTAAAATCATCGGCCTTTCCCTTAGGCGACGGGCACATCTGAGACATTCAAACACGGGCAGAAAGCCTAGTGAGAAGTCCATGAGTCCCTGCCGAAATCTGCCCCGGAGTAAGCCCCCCGCGCTTGCCATGTACCGGTGGTGATGCACCACCAAATCAGGGAAACCCTCCACATCCCATCCCATCATGCGCGCGGCGAGCTCAGCATACGTATCCGGCCCGCCGTATCGCAATACGCGGTATCGGCCCCCGAGCGCATCGAGACACGCGCGGCGGAACAGTTGGACCGCATGGGGCACAGATCTTAAGATCTCGCCGCGCGGCGGCTTCTGAATCCATCCGTCTCTTTCTTGGATGATCCCTCCGGCCAGGCCCAGCTTGGGATTACTTTCAAATCTGCCCAGGAGATCCCCGAAGTAGTTCGGACCGAAGGAGACATCAGCATCGAGGTTGCCGATGAATTCGTATTCGGTCGACTCTAACCGCGCCAAGCCTAGGTTTATGGCGCGGACCTGAGCCTCGAAATTCCTTGGGTGGTCTTCCATAATCCGCAAAAGGCGAATGTAAGAATGTCTCTGCGCAAAGCTTTCCACAATTTGGTCGGTCCGATCCCCCGAGGCATCGCTTACGATTACCCACTGCCTCGGGGGAACCGTCTGTGACACAACCGCATCGATGGTGCGGGTGATGAACCGCTCCTCATTATAGGCAGCGGTAACTAGAACGTAGGTTTGATTTCCCATGAGTCTTGACTCGACACGCTACGCCGTGGTGTGGTGTGGCCCTGGCGGCATACCGAAGATCCAACGCAGACACGCCATGCTTCTCCTGAGCTTGAATGACGCCTCAGTGCGAGCGGACCGATTCAGCGCATACACGGCGCCATAGCCCAGCACTCGAACCGCCTGGTGTAAGAATACAATCAAAACGTAAACCACTTGCGAGACGGAGTTGTGGTGCCGCTTCCAATACTGCAGGTTGGCGCGGTGCATCTCGATGTAGAACCTGATGGGCGCGCGAGACGAACTGGCTTCACCATAATGGACGGCCGCCGCATTAGGGAAGTACACCACCCTCCACCCCTTTTTCCAGAATCTGCGGCACCAATCCATGTCTTCGCCATACATGAAGAATTGTTTGTCGAGAAGTCCCACCCCCTCCAGCGCACTCTTCCTGGCCATCCAGAACCAGCCGTTCAGCACATCAACATCCTGCACGACGGCCGAGTTGAAGTTCTTCATATGAAGGCCGCGTCTGTTGAAGAACGAACTCAACCCCAGTGCGTTCACGAGACAGATGGACAGCGTCGGGCGTCTCATGCACGATGGGCCGGCAGAGCCCTCGGGCGTTAACATCTTCGGGCCCAGCAGCCCCACGGTGCAGTTCTGTTCCATATAGTCAAACATCCTGCCCAAGCATGCGGCGGGCACCGTCACGTCAGAGTTGATCAGGCACATGTACTTCCCCGTCGCCAGGCGGATGCCGATGTTGTTGGCCTTAGCAAAACCGAGATTCGATTGGTTTCGAATAAGGGTGACTTCCGGGAACTCCTGTTGGACCAAATCCGGTGTGCCGTCCGAGGATGCGTTGTCGACGACGAAAATCTCCGTCGCCAAGCGGCTGTCATCATGCCTAAGCGACGCCAAACACTGCTTGACCAGCTCCTTGGCATTCCAACTAACGATGATGATCGATAGATCGAAAATATGTCGATCCCCTGTGATCGCGAATGCATCAAAACCGTCTAGCTTTTGATTATTATTCGGATCGGAGATGTGCGCCCGTCAATCCAGCCGGCGAGTTGCTCTATGATTAAATAATGAACATGCTGCGCTTTACGCCGACCGGCTGGTGAGCCTTAAGAACCCACCAGCCTTTGGGAGAGTCTTGCCCCACCCAACTCTGCCTCGGAATTAATGGGGCGTTCCCTGCAGATTCTCGGGCGGAGCGACAGTTTGGATCGAATAGATATGCACAGCCCAAGGGTTAAACGAATCGGTAAGCACTCCATTGGTAACAGAGACATTCCGGCTCTCATTATATACCGGCGCCATCGTGCTTCCCGACAAACCCGAAATTGTAATTGTCGTGTTCAAAGCCGATGCAGAATTTTCCGCTGTGTTGCAGAGCGGGTCGGTAAGCCTCGCCGCGAAAACCCAGACGGCGCCTCCTGATTCCCGGTAAGTCGCGTCAACCCTTGCACCCGCCGTGTAGGGACTGGCCACACAGACCGTCGTCTGATTTGTGCTGATTGTTCTGCCAGTAGGATTGGCTAATAGGGTGTTCGCGCCAATAGCCGTCACCGCGCTCATCAACGGAACGGGAGCCGGAACGCAACTGGAACCACTGCTTCCGCAACCGCTTGAAACCGTGGCCGAGGCAGGAAAGCATTCTGCCGATGGAGGGGTGGACTGCGCGCTGCAGGCGTTACCATATCCCGTCTCGTAAGTGGGATTGTTGTCGGTGTACCACGCAAAGCCCTTGCGGTCGTGAATGAACGACAGCCAGAATTCGTTGTAAACCGTAGTATTGCTGATCGAGGTTCCTGCCTCGTTCGAGGCCGAGCAATTGAAATTGGCATATTCGCCCGATGAAAAGATGGCCAGTTCGAGGACCTGGAAGTTCGGAACCAGCCCGTAGTTGGCCCTCTCCTCCCGGTCCATGGCATGAACCCAGTCTGACATCTGACGAGAGCCATTCGCCTGAAACTGGTTCGAATAGCAGAGCGGGTAGTTATCCGATGAGTAAATGTCGGCAACCATCGTCGGGTAGTACCATTCCTGGTGCAGATAGGGGAAGGTCGCATCATCGTACAAGAAGGCGTGGTTGTTGTCGTTCGCGTGGGCGGCATTCATCGTGCCCTGCATGGTAGCAATGGAAATGCCGTTTACGCTTGCCTCGTCGTAGGCGAACCACGCGAGGACACAAGGCTCAGTCGAAAGCGCCGACGCATAGGCCGCCATGTTGGCAGAGTCGCTGCCGTAGCCTGACATTCTGCTGGCCCCAGGGCCGATGACCGGGAGGTTATTCTCGCTCAAACAATTCAGTGCCGCCAGGGGAGCAGAGGAAGATGGACCCTCCATAAAGCTCTGGTACTGAGAAACCGAATAGGTGGTATTGTAGGTGTTCATCCATCCCATCGCATTAAGGGCAGGCGGGTTCACGGCCACGCTCGACGGCGTGCCGTACCCCAACCAGTCCGTCACCTCGTCGACGTTCATCTCCCAAGATGTGACGGGCAGAATCTTGCTGCCCCCACGGACGATATTATTGTAGGCATCGATGCCGTTGGTTGGCGTACACCCGCAGGCCGCGATGACCTCACTCCAGGTTTGACGGACCGTCCCGCCAGATGTCTGCAACTCAACCTGCAAAGTGTGATTTCCCGCCGAAAGCGTGGTGAGCGTTAAGATGGGCTCTTGATAAGTGCCGGGATTGGAGATCGTGCTGAAGGTCGTGCCGTCGATCGAACTCACGAGTTGATCGGTAGCGGCAGCCCCCCAGAGATAGGTCTGAATCTTCATCGCGAGGCGATTGCCGGGGTAAGCGTGCCGCACGGTGATGCCAGAGGTCGGATTCCCGCTGGCGGCGCTGCTCACGGTGATGTCGTCAAAATAGATTGTGCCGGTTCCCGAGGTAAGTCCTATGTAAACCATACTCTCAGTGGCGAGCGTTTGCCCTGTCAGGGCGATGTCCTGCGTGCCATCCAGCCAGAGAGTGAGGGCGCCTGCGACTTGGCTGTACTCCAACTCAATCGTGTGCCAAGTATTCGTCGAAATCGCGTGCGTGCCCGTCGTGCCTTGCAAAACGGAGTAGAGTGTCCCACTCTTATTGGTCATACCCACAGGGAACACAATATAGGAACTGCTATTCTCAAAACCCGCGAGATTCGTTGTCGAACCGCTGGTGAGGGAATAGCTGGAGGGCACATAGAACCAGAATTTCAGGTATTGAGGGTCGGGAGCGGTATACCCTGGGGTCCAAAAGGCGTTCTGCCCGCTTTGGAAGGCGTAGCTGTACTTCCCGGAATGAACCTGCGCCTGCGATGGCGCTCCCATCGAGCCTGCGTTTGCGCCCCAACTGGCATGTACCCATCCTTCCATGACGGCGCGTTCGGCGTCATCGGAAAATACCTGACCCGCAGCGGGACTAACAGCCAATGATAAGACGAAGATTGCTAAGAAGATTGTTAAGATGGCCGTGACTCTTACTCTGCTTTTATTTTCGCTGGTGTTCATAACTATTCCCCCTTGTATTGCCCTATGAGACCCTCGTTTCCATAAAGGCGCAACGCCTCCTGCGGGATGTTGAGGCGGCGTGCGAAACGTCGGGTGGCATAAAGAGTTTTTGCATCTTCCATTTTCCCTTTACCACAAGTCGCCTCAGATCATCTGGAACAAGGCGGCACCCCACTCTTGTTAAATACCGCCATTGCCCAAGATTGTCTATGGTACGAAGGTACTGATATGCCCATATGACCTAACGCTGTCATAGGATTGGGTTGTGGTCCAGGGGCCCTCGTAGGTTATGGGTGGGAGGAAAACGGCAATGCCCTTTCTCAGCAGGCGCGCAAAGGTGAAGCTTACCGAAAAGGAGATCTCTTGGGATGATCGCGATTCCACTCAAGTACGCAGTATCGCAAGTGATTGGATGCATCCAAGGGAAAAACGCGATTCATCTGGCGCGGGTGTACCTAAAGAGGAAGCGGAATTTCGTGGGTCAGCACTTCTGGGCACGAAATGATCGGGAGGGTCCGGCGGACAGCAATGCCCCCGCAGGCCCTAGGGCGGTGGCGGGCCCGTTCCGAACAGGCCGATGCCCGCATCCGTCGATGGCAGGCCAGACTCGAAGACTGGCTGCGCGGCCATCCAAGCCCAATTTGGTTTAGCATCCAAAATACTGGCCGCGGATATCATGGCGAGGAACGCATACCAAACGATCATGCTCTGGTCAAAATAGGTTATCGAGATAAATGCCATGGTGTTGGCAAATAGGGTGGCACCTAGGGCCCAGACAAACCACTCGTGGTTTCGATCGCCTTTTGCCGACCTCCGAGCACTGCCGATTTTTCGGTAGGCGCTAACCAGAACGGCGATGTAAAGGGAGAAGGTAACCAAGCCGCCCGAAAGTCCCGCGGCCACGTAAGCATTGATCACATCCCACATGTCGTGACCCCAGTAAGCATTGCCCCGTGTACCCACCAGCCACCAGTCCCCAAAATGCCGGATAAAATTGTCGATGAGCATGGCCCGGTGCCAACCTGACCCGCCTGAAATATCGCTAATACGCGACAGCAAAAACCATACATCGGCCTTCATCACCATCTGCAGCAAGACCACCGCGAATACTAGTCCCCAGCGAACAGCTCGCATGATCTTGCGGAACGGCCAAAAGCACAGAGCGATGATCCCGAAAAGGATGGTCATTACCGGTGTGCTCGAGGAGCACGCCAACGCAATCAGGAGAGACGACGCCAATCCCAAAGCACCCAAAGCGCGGTGACCCGTGGACCACTCGGCAACGAATAAGGGCACGAGTACTGCACCGAATGTGCCCGCAATGATCGAGTGAAAAAATGGTCCCTGGGCACGAACCCTACCGTTCCGAACTTCGGAAATCTCTGGCACGCCGCCCAACGCCGAAAAAGAATTGTGACCGGTGAGGTGCTCCGGCACCATGAACACGGCCAGTACCACACAGATCACCGCCAGAGTCTGGATGGCGCGGAGGATGTTGTCGCGGTCTCTGATCAGGTAGCGAAACAGGAAGTACGCTCCAAAAGTAGAATAGAGAAACCCCAGCCGGTTCACAAATGCCTCAAAGGCTCCCCACAGGATGGTGAACGTGATAGCGTTTGAGAGGGCCCAGGCAATCAGGACTTTGTCGAGAGAATTCAGAGGTCCGGGAAAGGGGTCTCGCTTCGTTATGGCGGCGCTCCAAGCCATCCGAATCCAGCCAACTGCTAGCAGACAGCGCAGCAGCATAAAGTGCAGGCCTCCGACTGTGATCTGGTTGCCAAGTGGAATCAGAATCCCAGCCACGAAAAAAGGCATGATGACGTATTTGCGCGGCAGCGAGAGTATCAGGAGCGAGCACACTACAAACAGGCAAAGGGAAGGGACGGTGATGAGGGTGTCTCCTCCGCCACCAAAATGGAAGTTCTCATTCAAACCGTCTGGTCTCCCGTCTTCGCCACGGCTGGCACAACCCCGTATCAACGAAAGTCGTGCGGTATTTGTCTTCTGCGAGGGTCGAGCCGCCCCTCAGATCCCCATACAGAGCGTTGCAGAGGGGTTGCCACCATTACCTTTGTGGAAGACCCCATCAATTAGTTCAGCAGCACCCGACCTAAAGGTAGGCGCTCATCACGCAACGATGAGGCGATGGCATCGCAATCCGGATGGGCGCCGGGTAACTCTGCAATGCAACACCGTAAATTCTTGATTATTTGGCGAACACCTTGCGCCTTTTGTAAGGGTGCGATTGGGCAGGGCAAGTCCCGCCCCTACAAGACGTGTTTGGTTGCGGCCACAGGCCGCGCTTCGCTATCAGCTCGTTGGAGGCTATTTCAGGGCGGAGATCCGGTTGGTGCAAAACCGGAGAACGCCTCGGCGGAAGGATTGGCGGTCATTTACATGACCGCGGCCGTCCAGTCCCTTATCGCGCAATTTGGAGATACTGGGGCTGATGCTCCCCCGGCACGACCTCGGTCCGCTGGTCAAAGGTCATTAGGGTTTTGACCACGCGGGATTGCTGCTCGGCGGTCAACTGTGGAAACATAGGCAATGAGAGGATTTGGGAGGAAAACTGTTCGGTAACGGGAAATGCTCCTTCCGCATACCTAAGGCTTTGGTAAGCTTTCTGCAAGTGCAGCGGCACCGGATAGTGAATTCCAGTACCGATGCCGGCGTCAGCGAGGCACGCCATGACGCCCTCCCGGTCTTGCACCCGGATGACGTACAGATGGTAGACGCCCTTTGCCCAAGTGGGTTCGAAGGGTAGGACTTCGTTGCTGCCCGCCTCCAGGAACAACTCTGCATAGCGGGCGGCAGCCTGACGCCGCCTCTCGTTCCATTCCGCAAGCTTCCTCAGTTTGACACGCAGGATACCGGCCTGAATGGAATCCAGTCTACCGTTGTACCCTTCCATGTCGTGATAATACTTTTTGGCCTGGCCATGATCGCGAAGCATCTTGATTTTGTGAGCAATATCATCATCGTTGGTGGTTACAGCGCCCGCTTCCCCGCAAGCGCCCAGGTTCTTGCCCGGATAGAAGCTGAAAGCCGCAGCACGACCCATAGACCCCACTTTTACCCAGCGATTCTGCCGCTTGGAAAAATACTCCGCGCCGTGAGCCTGGCAGGCATCTTCCACCACGCGCAGGCCGAAGCGCTCGGCAAGGTCTAAGATGGAATCCATATCCACGGGTTGCCCGTAAAGGTGAACGGGGACCACCGTGGTTACAGGCATGCCCAGTCGCTTGTTGAACACCCGCCCCGTGGTTCCATCCACGCAGCACTCGACCTGAAGGTAGCGGCGAAGCTGTTCCGGGTCCATGTTGTAGGTGCGGTTGTCAATATCCACAAAGTCGGGCGTGCCCCCGGACTGGGTAATAGCTTCCGCGGTGGCGATAAAAGTGTTCGGGACGGTTACTACGACGTCGCCCTTTTTGACGCCCGCCGCAATTAAGGCGAAGCGCAGGGCGTCCGTGCCGCTACCGACGCCGATACAATGTTGGGTTTGGCAATACTTGGCGAAATTCCGCTCAAAATCGTCAAGCATGGGCCCACCAATAAAGCCGGCCGTTTCCAGAGCATGGTCGAATACGGCTGCCAACTCGTTTTTGAGCTCCCGGCAAGGAGCCACTAGGTCAAGAAAGGGGATTTTATGCGTTTCCACGATTTACAACCTCCCTCCATTACTGGTCAACTTTTCGCAAGAATTTGGCGGGATTCCCCGCCACGATCACGTTGGCAGGAACGTCTTTTGTAACCACACTCCCTGCCCCTATAATTGCATTTTCACCAATCGTCACTTTAGAAAGGATGGTGCTCCCCGAACCAATCGAAGCGCCTTTCTTCACCAGGGTGGTTTCCACTTTCCAGTCGGCCTCGGTTTGCAACGCTCCGTCGGGATTGGCCGCTCGCGGATAGGTGTCGTTGATAAATGTCACACCGTGCCCGATGAACACATTGTCCTCAATGCATACTCCCTCGCAGATGAAGGTGTGGCTTGATATCTTGCATCGCGAGCCGATTCGGGCATTCTTCTGGACTTCCACAAATGCGCCGACCTTCGTTTCGTCTCCAATTTCACAGCCATACAGGTTAATGAATTTCGAAAGCTTAACGTTTCGCCCCAGACGGACATCCGGCGAAATGCATTGGTAGCTGTTCATACGTGAACGGTCTCCCCTCGCAGCTTCAGAGATTTTCCCGCCGCTTCCAGCAACTTGATAACACGCAATCCCGCCACACCGTCATTGATGGGCGTCTCGTTGCTCTCGATACAGTGCAAGAAATAGTGCATTTCGGCCTTCAGGGCTTCTGTCTGCTCGATCTTGGGCGCCCACATGTCGCCGGAGCGGTAACTGACGAGCAATTCGTACACACCTTCCTGGCTGGTGATTTGCACTCCCTTGTCATAGACCTTAACTTTCTCGTCGGCTTCCAAGTCGTTCCACACCAGCATCTTTTTCTCTCCCCCGATCAGCGTGGTTCGAACTTTCACGGGAGATAACCAGTTCACATTGATGTGAGCAATCGTGTTCTGGGGGAAATAGACCGTGATAAATGCCACGTCGGCATTGGCGTTCAAGTGCGCCTGGCCGGTGGCGACAACCGCCTCGGGTTCCTTCCGGATCAGATAGTCCATGATGGACAAATCATGAGGCGCAAGATCCCAAATCACGTCAATGTCGTGTTGGAAAAGGCCTAGATTGACCCTTGTCGAGTCGTAATAGTAGAGATCGCCCAGTTCGCCTTGATCGACCAGTTGGCGGATCTTTTTCACCGCTCCGGTAAAGAGGAAAGTGTGATCCACCATAATCTTGAGGTTTTTCTTCTCCGCCAGCTCGATCAACTCCTCCGCCTGGACGGCATTTGAAGTAAAGGGTTTTTCGACGAAAACGTGCTTACCGTTTTCCAGGGCTGCTTTGCCCAGTTCGAAATGCGTCCAGACGGGTGTAACAATGACCACCGCATCGATGTCTGGTGAACGCAAGATTTCATCTGCATCCGAGATAACCTGCACACTCGGATAAGCATGCACTGCGCGTCTTTGGGCCTCTGGGCTTCTGTCGCATACAGCAACCACCTGCGCCGATTCGAGGCCGTGCAAGTTTCTGACTACGTTTGGACCCCAGTAGCCGTAGCCGATAACGCCAATTCGAATCATGGTTTCTCCCGCCGGGTCAATATTGCGACCGGAACCAAACAATTGAACCGTTCTTATTCTAGTAATACCACATCTTCAATAGGCGCCGTCCCCCCGCAAGATGGCCCGGGGCGTTCGCAAGAGGATCTTGATGTCAAGCCAAGGCGACCATGTCTTGGCGTACTTGAGATCCAAACGAACCATTTCGTCAAATTTGACCCTGCTTCGACCCTCGACTTGCCACAAGCCCGTTATCCCAGGCTTCGCCTCCAAGAAGCGCCGTCTGTGCCATATCTCGTATGCCTCAACCTCATAAGGAATCGGGGGCCGCGGTCCCACCAGGGACATCTCACCCCTCAGCACATTGAAAAACTGAGGAAGCTCGTCCAGGCTGGTCTTCCGGAGAAATCTCCCCGCACAGGCGTTACCCGGGGATCGTCCTTTATTTTGTAAACCCCTCCGGTAGCGTCCGGCTGCTGGTTGTCCCCCTTCGCCGAAATAAGCTGCCGGATGTAATCCTGATGAATCTTCGGATCATTCTGGAAATACATCGATCGGAACTTCAAGAACGTGAACCGGACTCCGATACTGCCCCATTCTTGGCTGTTTGAAAAGGATCGGCCCCTTCGATGTCAACTTGATCGCGACAGCAATAGGATGAGAAGCGGGCGAAAGCAAGATCAAAGCGAATGCCTCCCGACGATGTCTATCGCTCTCTTGATCACACGCGAGGCTTTTGTGGCAGTGTCCTGTGGGCTTAAGTCGGGATAAAGTCTGGTGTCCGCGGGACGACCGCCGTTTTCGAGATCCAGATCATCCGGGTACATATGGAAGGAAATGTGGATCACATTCATCTGTTCCAGATTGAGGTCGTTTCGCAAGGCGGAGGAGACTCTGGAATGCAATGCACTGAGTATGGAGTTCATACTTCCCCGAGCCAATCTCTGTGCAGATGACGCCGACCACCGTGTCCTTCTTTGTACCACCCGATAAATCCGTTTCCCGGGTGGACATGGAAAGCGCCCTGGTTATCGCGCCCAGCATTGCCTCCCGCTGCTCAGCCTTGGAGAAGCTCGCCAGCATGCACGAGCATGAGCACGAAACGCTGGCGGGAGCGCTCACTCCTTTTTCTCTCCAAGGACAGTACTTTCCTAAACATGTCCTCCGGCACGAGTGTCATACTGCCGTCTTCAGCAGGACCATCGTGTCCATGAGTAGCGTTCATTTTTAACCCACGAGCTGGGCTTGCCTTTCGTGGTTTTCCTAAAGCGAAAATCCCCATATTCATTTATCCTCGATCGCCGATTTGGCGAGGTAGTACGGGTTGGTACAGGCGCCTGGCGGCCTGGAAAATGTCAGCAGAAGATGTGTGTTTTAGCTGAAAGTCAGAAAGAACGCGGATAATTCAAGGGGCCCAAAGCCCCCAGCAAGCGGAGAACCTGTGGCCTTTGGCACTGTTTCTGACCTTGAGGATCACTTCGAATTCAGTTGTAGGGTTACCGCCCCAGGGAAATGGCTTTGAGTCGGTAGTCGAAACCAATCGTCACTACATTGCGGTCAAAGTCCGCCGAAACGGGCAGATTGCCCTTGCTCAACTGGTGAGTAGTGTCATAGGAGATGTGGAGCACGGAGCCCCCCCGTAAGGGCCGGCTGAAGTCAATCGCACCGGTAAGGGCATCAGTCCTTTCATTGGCAAGCTGAATTAAGGAGGCGTCCGCTCGGGTGGCGCCGCCGTGCAAATCTGCTTCCCAATGTCCGACCAAGCGTCGGCGAACTCCAAAAGTTGCATTGGTATTTATCACGGATGTGTACAGGCCCGCACCATCGGAAACGGACCTTTGGAGAGCCAGATTCAGGGCAGTCTTCCCCACTTCCTTGGTTATACTTCCTCCCCCGGCGCCTTCGAACTGCCCTGGGACACTGCTTCCCGCTGAGGACTGGCCAAGGGTGCGGACGTATTGCGGCCCACCGAAAACGTTTACGGTAACTGTCGGAGACAGACTGGATCCCACGGAAAAATACGCGCTTTCAATCTGGGAACGCTGCCGGTTACCGATAATTTCGCCTCCCTGGTACGTGGTGTCTTGATGAAGCAATAGAAGACCGAAGCTGGTATGGTCGGTTACACGGTATTGAAACTGCAAGCCGCCACTCACACCATCACTGTTATACAACGTCTCAGCTTCTCCGGTTTGGTTGCCGAATTTGCGCTGGCTGTAGCCACCGGACAAGGTAACAGAAGTGCGCGAGCTCTTCACAAACGTCAGATCCAGTCCTGGCGTGTTTGACAGGGTTCTGGTCGTGTACGAATAAATCCTCTGATTTAGGGCAGTGGGCGAGGCGGGCCCGGACATAATCTGTTGTTCAGTGAGAGATGGATAGACTCCGTTTTGATAACGGAAGGCATCGTGCAATCCGAGAAAAAAGCGCGAGGCCAGGCGATAGGTCAGGCGCAGATTTGCAGAATGGTTAAGCCGATCATACTGATCAACTTGCCGGTACAATAAGAAAAAAGGTATGTAGTCGAAATTGATCGCCAGGCGCTCAGTGTGACTAGAAATGCCCAGATTGGAGGTGAAGGAAACCGCTTCATCGCTGAGGCGTTGCGAGTTCCGGGCCAGGACGTTATCATCGTAAAGGGTTGAGGCACCGAAGCTTAAGGTGACTTGATTGCCGGGCGCAGACTCCCCGGCGAATTGAAGTGGGGTCTGAGCGTTGTTACCAAATGCTGGCGCTTGGGGCGGGCCCAGTGCGCCTAACGCCGGGGTTTGCCCCGCTAGGCCGACAGGGAACAAAGCGATAAGAGTCACAGCGAACATTAAGGCCCACAGGGTCTCTCGCCCGCAGCGGCCCGTGACTTTTTGATCCCCACCCACACGTCCGGACTCGAGGTTCTTCTCTAGCATGTCAAATTGAGCGTCAGTCCTATTATCTTTTCTCGAACCTATGCCCCCTCCAATAATTAACCACATACGCCCGGTTGAAGTCTCTTCCTTTTTACAAAAGCGGTGACGAGCATGGCCGGAAGCGAAAACTGTTTGAAGAACCGCCCCCCTGGCGAAAACCCGACGCATCGTACTCCTGCCGGTCCCCTTGGCCTGTTCTAAAGATGGCTCAACGGTTGTTGCCAATATGTTTCCTTTACTCTTCCCTTGTGTCCGTATCTCCTCTATTGATCAGACCATGCTTGAGAGCGAAAACCGCAAGCTCCACGCGGCTAGAAATGCCTAGCTTGTTGAAAATATTCGTCAGGTGGTGTTTGACGGTTCTCTCGCTGATACTGAATTCCTGGCCCACCTGCCTGTTGGAAGAGGCGTTGGCAATTTTTCCCACAATCTTCAGTTCGCGTGGAGTCAGCCCATAATCCTTGGCGCCCGTCGCCTCCTTGGGGGACGGGAGGGGCTTGCGGAGCGCCTCAATGAGAATCGGGACACTCTCACCGTCAAGCCAGTACTGACCGGCGATCACGCTACGAATGCTTTTCAGCAATACCTCTCGCGGGGACCCCTTCAAAACGATGCCGTGCGCTCCTAGATATAAGGCCTCCAAAAGGGAAGCTTCTTCGACTGCCGCCGCCAGCACGAGGATGCGAACTGGCAAGGAGAGACCTGCCAGGCTGTTCAAAACCTGGAGTCCTGAGCCCTGCGGCAGACCAAGGCCAAGGAGAAGGATGTCGGGCCTCAGTTCACGGACCAACACCAAGACCTCCTCCCCCACCGACGATTCCCCTGCCACACACAGCCCCGGTTGGGACTCAATCAGTTTGCGTAAGCCGTCACGAAACAGCGGATGGTCATCCGCAATGAGGAGACGGGCGCATCCGCTATTCCTCCGCATAAGCTCTCTCGGGGGGGAGGTCTCCACACCCGGACGATTTGGACTGGAGTTGAGTCCCGCCCCCGTGCCCAGGGGTTCCCTCATTCGATGATGACCGCCGCTTGGCAGGTCACGCGGAAGTTCGTGCGCGGGAAAGGAAGATGTCTGGTCAGTCATTTGGACTCACTGCTAGCTCGTGCTGGAGTGGAGGCTTGGCGAACTTACTTTCCCTGCGTCTTCAGTCCCAAGCCCTGCAGGCCCTTGGGCTTTTCCGCCTTTGGGCGGCCTTCGGGTTTCGTGTATCCATAGTATTTATAGTACGAGCGATCGAGCCCTTCCACGCCGTTGAGAAGGATTCCGATGATGTGATCGCGGCCCAGATTCCGGGTGGTCTCCTCGATGGCCTCGCGGGGTGTTTGCCCAGCCCGCGCCACTAACAAAGTGGCATCGGCATGGGCTCTCAGGGCAAGGATGTCGGCAACGGGGATCGCGGGAGGGGAATCGATCAAAATCCAACTAAAAGAACTCGAAGCAAGACCTTTGATTAATTGCGGGGGAAAGCTTGAGTGGAGAAGATTGTTATCCTCTGCCGGCTCCCCTGCGGGCAACAAATAGAAGCCCAGCGGTTCGATTCGCCTGATCTCCAGCATCGGGTCAGTCCCCCGCTTATAACACTCGGTCAGCCCAGGCCACGCCTTGAGACCCAGTTTCTTGATAAGCGACGGCCGATACACGTCGGCCTCCAGCAAGAGCACGGGGTACTTTCCGTTTTCGGACAAAGCGGTGGCAAGATTCAAAGTAACCGTGGACTTTCCATCCCCGGGCATGGGACTTGTAATCAGGAGGGTTTTCCACCCCCTCGCCACCTGCAAGCTCTTGAGGCGTATGCGCGTCAATCTGAACCTGTCCGCCCCCAAACTCCTCGGATCGCTGTACACAACCACACGGCTCTCCGCGGGAACGGGACTGACTTCAGTTGCCACGGGCAAAAACAAGTCAGCCCTCACCATCGCATGGAGGAACTCTTCTTCGGAAACGGGGGAATTGTTTTCTTTCTCAATCTCTTGCTTCAGAATTCTGTCAGACATGACGGCCATCAGCTCCCATTGGCGTCCCCATCATTAGTGTGCAGGAGGGGGGCCACCGCACTTTTCTAGCCCCGGCGATAAATAAAGAATTCAGTCGCGCAAACAAGCAAGCACAAGGTAGTCCCCACCAGCCACTCGAGCACCTTGAATCGTGACCGCCGGCGTAGCTCAATACTACTCAGCAGAATCGGAATTCCAATCATCAAGGGAAAGGCAAAAGTCCCGCGCATCTCCTCTTCATCGCGGAGCGAGTGGTCTTTGGTCTCGAGTAGGAAAACCAGGGCCACGCCCAGCGCCAAGCCCGCCCCTAACCCGCTCAGGCTGATCTTCACATGATCCGCACCGGAGGGCTTCATGGGCAAGCTGGGGGGGTCGATAAGGCGGAATTGTGCTCCCTGTTGGCGTATTTCCAAGCTGGTCGCCAACTCCGATTGCGTTTTCTTGCCTAACAGGTCGTCATAGTTTTTCTTGGACAAGTCATAGTCGCGCAGGATACCCGCAAGCTGCTCCTCCCGAACCGGGGTCATATTGAGGCGGCTTTGGTATTCCGCGATTCGCGACTCTATCTGCTTTTGCTCCGTGATGGCATCCTGGATTTCCAAACGGTTTGCTTCCAGTTTACTTTTGAGTTGAGCGGTAGCTGCATCTCTCTCCGGGGAATTGACCGATTTGGCGCTTTCCTTAACTGTTTCACCCTTAGTAGGCTCCGCCCCCTTGGTCGACACTGCCAGCATGGCTTCTGCTTCTTTTATTTGTTCATCAAGCTTCAAAACGTCTGGATATTTGTCCGTGTAACGTGCCATGAGGTCGGCTCTTTCATTCCTCAACCGAGCCAACTCCGCCTTGATGCTTTCGGCGGGACTGACGGCCACCGCCCCCGGCCCTGCGACCCCGGCAGCAGCCAAATCTTGGTACTGGGAGAGAAGCGATTCCAGGTAAACCTGTTCCTGGCGGGCACGATTTATCGAGGCCATGGTATTCTGAAGTTGCGCGTGCAACCCGGTAAGAATTTCAAGATTCCCCTGCTGTTGCTCGGGCAGTTCACCGAGGTAGTGCATCTTAAAATCCCGCTTCCGGCTCTCCTGTTGCTTCAGATCTGCGGCGGCAGCCTGAAGCTGCTCGTCAAGAAAGTTAGTCGTATCCGTTGACTGCTCTTCCCGGGACTTCGAGTATTCTTCGGTGAAGAGCGTCGTGAGCTTATTGGCTACCTTTTGCGCCACGCGCGGATCAGTGCCCGTGAAGGAAATCGTAAAGGAGTCAAGGTCTTTGGGGTCAAAGCTTTTGGTAGTGGGTTGGATCGAAATGTCCTTCCGTATCATTTCGACTAACTCTTCCGGCGCCAGACGCTTGCGCTCTTTGGGGTAGAGGCCGAATTCGTCGATGATGCGGAGCAACTCAGTGCGCGAAAGAATCGCGTCGGTCATGAGTAATAGCTGCTCTCGAATATCAGAAGTACTATTAGGAGTAACGTAGCGTTCCGGCACTTGCTGGTGGGCCACAAGAATCGTGGCCACTGACTCGTAATGGTTGGGGAGCACGGTCGACACCGCACAGGCGCACAAAGCCACCACCACCGTGGGCACAAGCAACCACCAGCGGCGCTTGATCGCCACGTGGAGAAGCTTGGTGATCATTACATCCAGGCCTTCATCTTGTTCGCCCAAGGAACCTCACCTCTTTGTGAAAGAAAACTCCGCTTTTCCACCTAAGGAACAACAATGGTATCGCCATTCTTGAGTTCGACGTTCTGCTCGGGATTATGGCCCTTGATGACTTTCTTGTAATCGAAGGGAAGCGTCTGGGTAGCCCCCCCGCTGACGGGCCGGATAATGTAGATCTTGCTCGGCTTGGCGAAATCCAAAAATGCGCCCGCGATGGCGATGGCCTCAAGAACCGTCGTGGGCTTTCCCAGCTCATAGGATCCGGGCTTGACGATTTTGCCCAGGACGCTGTAAGTCCGGCTCTTCACCTCTTGCACGATCACGGTGACCTGCGGATCGGAGATGTACGCTTTTAGTCGCTGGGCTACCAGAGCGTTGCACCTTGAGAGCCGTCAAACCGCTCACCTCCAGCTCACCGATCAGCGGGAGGGATATCTTGCCATCAGGACGCACCAGCAACCGTCCGGGTAAGCTCGGTATCCTTCCACACGTCAATCGCCAGGACGTCGGAGGGTCCGATGACGTAGTCATCATTGACGCGCTTGGCGCTGGGTGCGTTGGGCTGATCGGCCGCTTTCTTGCCACCTTGTTCCACCCCACTGGCCATTGCGGCCACCAGGGTTCCGACAGGTTTGGCGGAGTCAGATCCCCAAGCATTGGTGACGGCGAATGCAAGGCATGCCGATAGCACCAACCTGGCAAACCGACAATTAAGCCTCTTAGTCCACATTGAATCTATTCGCTTTCTGCCGAGCATTCAGCTCGTTAGTCATCAGCGCTTGGTGTTGACGATGACAATTAAAATCGATCGCCAGCTAGCCGCCGAGAACATAGGGACGATGCGCCACTCGATAGGATACCCCCGGGAATGTCCCTGGCATCTCTCCTCGTATTGCTTCGGCAGCGGGCACGCGCTCAACCATACTCACGTCCACTTCCACGGCGGCGGACTTGGATAGCATTTCCACGGAGAGGACCAATCGTACCCCTCGCATTTTGCGGACGAGGATTCCCTCAATTCCTTCCAATGGCCCGGATTTGATCCGGACCAGGTCCCCACATTTGAGAAATGGGTGTGGTTCGACGGGCAAGGGGCTTTTGACCAAGCGGCGCACAGCCTCAATTTCTTCCGACGGAATATCCGCTGGACGCCCGCCCCAGCTTATCAGGGAGTGGACGCCGGGCGTCGTCACAATGCTCAACATTCGATCCAGGCCGCCACGGATGAACACGTAATTTGGGAATAGCGGGAGCGAGATATCCTTTTGCCGGTCCTTCCACTGATGGACGGTTCGATATTGCGGAAGAAATACCTCGAATCCCTTGCCCGACAGGGCTTGGGCGACCACCTTCTCGTGTTGATGGCGAGTGTAAATCGCGTGCCACCAGGAGACCGTCGGCCTTGCGGCAAGACTGGCGATTTCCTCGTTACCTAGCATCAATCTCTACCTTCTCTTCTCTCGAGAATTGGTTTCCACGGGTGAGACCGTTGATCGCGAGCATAAAAAAAGGTGCCTTGATCGTCATCGCTGCCACCACCCCACCATCAGGGGGAAAGGGTCTTCAGACATTCCCCGCAGGCCTCCCGGCAAATGATTGTTGGCGGACAATCCGATAATCACGTATGGCGACAGCAAGAGCGATCGGGGTTTGCGGCACATCCCTTTGCTCCAGGCGTACCACCGCGCCCTTACAACGAATCTCTGCGGGATCTTTGCCTTTGGCGCCCACCGCAAGTTGCAGCCTCAGATCAAGCGTGGTATCCGGTGCCAAGGGAGAAGCGGAAAGGAACAGTACTCCCGTGTGGCTGATATTCTCGGTCATTCCCTTCAACCATGTCGGACTGTCCAATTCGCGAAAATAGACGGGGAAACGAAGCGCGAAGCGCCGCGCACGGTCTGCAGGCTGAAATGATATGCTGCGTGTCATAAGAACAAGACCTCTTGTGATTACTCAGGGTATCCCTCATTTCAAACCGCTCGTCCACTCCGTGGGCCGAGACCCTTAGGTCCAAGCCTGGCGATGTGTACTTGTAAGCGGCCAAGATAGTAAAGGGACAACCTGAGGATAAGATTCGCGGACTCGTAAACGTTCTCATTCATTACGCGGGAGCACTGATTTATGACCGACGCGCTATTGCCAAATATACAGCTCCGCCCTGTGACTTACAGGCTGGCATTTCCTGTAAGCCTTCCTTATAGTTTTGCGAGGAGAATATTGGCAAAACCGCCCGGACCCGTGTCACCCTAAGCCTGACACCGTATTCACTGGCCGCCATCCTCGTCTGGCGGTCTCAACTGTGCAACCTGCGTCCGGACCACGATTTCGTACCTAACAATCTCGTCTTCCGAATCTGGGATGGGTGCGCCCCTCATCAGCCACCGCGATGCAATTTCCCCTCCGCAGCGTGGATTGGGTCAACCCATATTGCTCTGTTGCGACCTTACTCAAAGGCCATTATTCGTCTCGTCGATTGTCACTACTTATTTGGTCTTTGCAGTCTCATTTTAGCCGAGCCCGAAGCCTTGACAATGGCCCAATGGTGCCATTGATATGGCACTATGGTGTGCCATGTCGATAGCACCCCCTGAGTGATACCGAATTCCCTTGGAGGCGGTGACGTCGCAGAGAAGCGGAAAGTGGGTAGGGCTATTCGCTATCGACGAGACGATGATCGATGGCGTAGAGGACGAGTTCCAAACGGTTGGAGACTCCCAACTTATTGAATATGTTCGTCAGGTGATGCTTGGCAGTGTTCTCACTGATGTTGAGCTTTTTCGCGAGATCCCTATTGGTGTAGCCACCCACAATAAGTGCGATGATCTGCAGCTCTCGCGGGGTAAGCCCCAGGTTCTGCTTTGCCGCGCCTGTCCGCGGGGGGGTGCCATCCCCCGAACCGCCTGAATGAGGTCCCTAATATTTTCGTGGTCAACCCAATACTGACCGGCGCTTACGCAGCGAATGCTCTTAAGAAGCACCTGGAGCGCGCAATGTTTCAAGACGACGCCGTGAGCCCCCAATTGCAGCGCCTCCACGACCTGGTCCTTCTCAATGGCCGCCGTAAATATAATGATTCGTGTGGGCAGCCCCAGTTTGCTCAGGTCTAGAAGGACCTCGAGGCCAGTCTTCTTGGGCAGCGAGAGATCCAGCAGGAGTATATGCGGCTTGAGCTGGCAAACGACCCTCGCGGATTCTTCACCATCCGCAGCTTCGCCGACCACACGCATTCCCGGTTCAGCTTCAAGCAGCTTCCGCACACCCTCCCGAAAGATTGTGTGGTCGTCCGCAAGGACAATGTCAATCGTCGCTGGAGACTCTTCCATGGGCGGCCAAAGGTACCATAATCCCTAATCGTGCTCCCCATCCTTTTGCTGATTCTATCATGAGTTCGCCACCGATCGCGCGCACACGTTCCAAGACGACCAAAGGGCAGATGGACCGAACCTTCGAGCTCTCGAGACGACAAACGCCCTGTGAACCCGAATCCGCAGCCATCATCCTCGACGCTTAGTTTGTAGTGTCCGTTCTCCCGGGCAAAGCGCACAAATACGTTCTGGGCCCCACTATGCTTGCGGACATTCGCCAGCGCCTCTTGTACGATGCGCACCAGCTCAGTACAAACACGAGGAGGCAAGGAAACTTCATGAGATTCCGCGACAAAACTGGTGGAAATACCTTGGTCGCGTCGAAACCTATCCACCGTCCCCGCCATGTACTCGATCAGGCGGCTGGGCGGCACTTCCAGGGGTTTTATCCGCTGCATTTCTTCCCGAATATTTGCGATTTCGCCATGGAGAATCGTCTGCAGGCGGCGCAACTCCAGGAGGAGACGGGAGGGGTCCCAGGAGGCCGTTTGGGCTCGCCGAAGGTGATCAATCTGCAGTTCCAGCCCCATGAGCGACTGAATCACTCCATCATGAAGCTCCTGCACAAGGCGTACCCGCTCCTTGGCTTGGGCCCGTGACCGCAGGCGCGCCAACAAGTATCTACCGTACACCGCGGGGCCAACTTCCTGCACCAAGGTTCCGAGAAATCGCGCCTCGGCGCTTGGTTTGCGTCCCCTGCGAGGGGCGTATACAGTAAGGCGTCCAAGCCACTTCCTTTCCAATGAGAACGACGTAGCGAGCAACGACCAGGAGCCCACCACCGGCAAGTGGTGCTCAGTGACGATGCCCAGATCATAGAGCCCGTCTCGACGACGTGTGGCAACAGAAAAGCGGCGAAGACCGGGGAGCAAATCGCCATGAGTTCCACGCTCCGGGTTCCCCGCCGCGCCCACCCTGGGTTTATCATCGCCCGCCCTATGACCAAGTCTGAGCCCGCGCCGGACTTCTTCCGGTGGCATGGCGAAGGAGGCCCCGCGCGCAGATTCCGTTAGTTTCCAGGAATAAACTCCCTTCCAGTTTTTCCCTGTCAGGCGCGTCACTTCCCACGCGACGGCCAGCTCACCTCCTCCTTCCTGGACAGCTAGCCGAACCATGTCAGCATCAAAGTGTTCCCGTACTGATATTAAAGTGCTTCCGAGGGTCGCTCGGAAGCTTAATTCCGGGATGGCGCTTCGAACGAGCCGGGTGATGAGCCGTGCGTCCCTATACCGTTTATTATCTCCTTCCACGCATAGGCCCAGGAGGCTTGCTGACAAAACCAAGGTCGCGGCTAGGGCCATGGTGGCAAGGAGAGAAGTGTCCCCCCTCATCAAATTGGGGGCGCTCCCGAACCATGAGGAAGGGACGATCGAATCCGAGAACAAAAAGATTGTGCATGCGCAAGAAGTTATGATGGCGCCCTTGAAACCCCACTTACCCGCGGCAGAGAGGAGTACAAACACGTAAAGTCCGAGGAAGTAGCTGTGTGCTCCTCCTGTAAACATTATTATGAGAGAGGTTATGACTACTTCCCCGGCGCCCAGAATTAGCCCCCGTGCCAAGCCGTGGTGTCGGTGAAGCCGAACCATTATGGAATTGAAAATGCTGTATGTCAGGTATACGAAAATCAGCAGTCGGCTGGAGGCAACATGCCTTCCCAGAAACGCAGGATTGAGGCCGACGGTAATCGCGCAAGCAAGAGCCAGGATGAGACGAGCGTGAGCTAGGAAATTTCCCCCATCCCAAGCGTCTCCCTTAGCCCCGGCTAATTTGCTTTTCGGCCCCTCGCCACGGGCTCCCATGCCAAACTCCAAGGTTTTAGTCTTACTCATCCAGAAGCTTTTCAGAGATTCGCGGAAAGGGTGAGGAGCCCCTTCATACATCGGAGGCGACCTGCGGGTAGGATAAGGTTCCCACGCGCGCAACCTTTACGCTGCCTCAAATGGACCATAAGTATCCCGCCTGGCATAGTTTACACACACACCCTCCGTATTTCAAGCTTCCATTCACGGAAATTCCCGCTGGATCATTTGCCCCGGGTTTAGCCCGCACTTCTCACCATGGTTCGGGAAGGGCGGGGGCGGCGATTTAAGCGGGGCGGAAGAGTTTGCGGGAAAACCGCGGCTGACGCGCTGTGGCGCTGCTCGATGCGCGCCGAAGCCTTTGGTTTTCAAAACCGGCGGTCTCTGGCCGCCGAAGTTGTTGATTCTCGCAGGCGGCGAACAGAGACCGTCGCTGGATCGGAATTTTTTCGGCGCTTCTTGCGCCCTGGGCTACGATCTTCCCTCCGTTACTCCGACTGGCGCGAAATGCCGCGGACCATCTATAATGTCGTCGGCGTTGTCAAGCACCTTTTGGGCAACACGACTCCCCCGCGAGCTGGGAGCGGGGTCAAGGGCGCCCGCGCAGCGGGGCGTTCATCGCAGACCCTTGACGCCGCTCCCAGCTCGCCCATCCTGGCACGCGGGACGAAGCTCTGGGCTTTTTCCAGGGCTTCGTCCTTAGCGGATTCTTTTGGCTCGTCCTGACCAAGGCTCGCCTCTCTGAATCCTGCGGTGGACCGATTCCACCAGCCATCTATTCGATGGGGCTTATCGCCCCGACCATGATTCTTTCTTCAATCTCCCCGCCTCGTGCAGGGAGGCCAGGCGCCCAATCATAACAGCGATGGACTTGCGTCCACCAAGCGTCCAGCGCCGGGCTACCTGGCATGCGAACCGGCGGTGCCGTGGGGGCCTAGCGGAGCTCCAATACAGTCGCACCGCCAAGCGCCGAGCCATGGCCACTTTCGCCACGTTGGCGCCCCGCCGAAACTTCAAGCGTTGATACCGGCGCCGCAGTTCCGGATCGTGCTGCGCCGCCGTCTGCCCCGCTTCCACCAACAACCAACGCAGCATGTCATTGCCTTGCTTGCTGATGTGGCCCAGTCGCTGGTGAGCCGCCGCTGGAATCCTCGCGCGGGTTCAGTCCCAGATAACTCACCACCTTGCGGCTGTTGGCGAAGCGCTCCACCGGCCCCAGCGTCAGCACGAAGGCCAGCGCCGTCACCGGCCCCACGCCCTTCTGCTGCATCAGCCGCACCGCCTCCGGACGGCGCTCCGCCTCCGCCTTCACCGCCTTATCCAATCTCCTCGATCCGCGGCTCCAGCCGGTCCAGCAGCTCCAGCAACTCCTGCCGCCGCCGGCTTGCCCACGGGCCTAGCTCTAGTGCCTTCCAATTCCTGCCGGCCCCGCTCGCTCCACAGCTTGCGCTTCCGGCACACCCCTTGGCTCATCGCCAGAAAGTGCAGCTGGTTCTTCACCGAGGTCCGCATCTGCACCAGCTTGTCCCGATGCTGCAGCAGTTGCCGCACATCGCGCTCCTCCGGCGTGGGCACCCAGATGCGCGGAAAGCGCTTGGCTCAGCAGCAGATCCAGCAGATGCTCGGCGTCCCGCGTGTCCGTCTTCTGCCGCCGCACCGCCCGCGCCCGAATCTCCGCCGGATCTCCCTACCCACAACTCGTGCCCCAGTTCCGCCAGCAGCCGCTCGAACCATTGCGTGCATCCCGTCGCCTCGATCCCCACTCGCGCCTTTCCCCCAGCCCCGCGTAAAACTTCCGTGCCTCGCCGTTTTCATGCTCCAACCGGCGTGTGACGATCTCCCCCGTCGTCCGTCTCCAGTACGCAATTACTTGGAAGCGCGTATGCAAATCACATCCTATAATCGACATTGTCGGCTCCTTTCCCGGCAAGCCTTGGTCAGGTCATCTCCTTTAGCGGACCCGAGGAGCCGACGACATTATGGAATCACGAAAACAGGTTGGCGCTACTCGCTACTCACTCTAATTGGCGATCCCGCAATGCCGTTTCCTACCGGTAGGATTTTGGAAAGAAATATCAGACATAATAATCCTATCTTAAGCAAATTCGCAGGTTTCCCCCTCGGCCCCGGACCACGATTTGCTAGGCTACAATACGGAGAACGAGGTGGTGGTCAAAGCGCGCACCACAGCGCGGAGTCAGGTGGCAAGCCGTAGACAGTAGACGGTAGACGGCATGCTGACGCCTGAACACTAAGCGCATTCGCGCCATGCTTGTACGTATGCATTTAAGTGTGAGCTGTCGGCTGTTAGCTGTCAGCCCCAAAAGAGAGGTTTTTATGCCCTTAACATCAAAACGGAAAATGACGGAGAAGAGTTCGGCCGCGAGTCGGCGGAACGGTCGCAAATCGCGGGGCGCCGTAACGCCCGCAGGCAAGGCTCGCGCCGCCCAGGCCAATTTGCGTCACGGATTCTATTCGGATGCGCCGCAAGCGGTTTTGATCGCACTGGGGGAAGACCCGGCGAAATACATGCGCCTGTTGGAATCCCTGGAGAATAACTTGGCCGAGGGCTTGGAAGCCCAGTTGGTGCGGCGCGTCGCGCGCGCCCCGTGGCGGATGCAACGCGCCGAGCGGATGCAGGACGGCTTGGCGGTGAAGCGCGTGCAATGCGGCTTGCAAAAGGAAGGGCTGGCGGTGGCCCCGCTGGTCACGCACAATTATGATATTTATCAGCGCCGGGTGGCCCTGGGCACAGCGCTGAACCGCCAAGATTCCTTCCCCTCGGCGGCGGAAATCCAGGCCTTTATAAGCGGCTTCGAGACCCCCTCACCGGTAACGTCCAAAAACTCTTCCCCCTCCTGCGGTCGTTTGGGGAAGCGGCAGCGAAGGCGCCGGGGCCGGCAAACGAAAACGGCGGTCGAGAGCCGATCCCTTCGGCAGCCGAGGGGCAGGATAGGGAATCAGCGCGCCAGAAGCTTCGGGCCGCGCTGGATGAGGCATTGCTCCACTACCGTAAGGGCTACGAGTTGTTCATGGAGAAATGCGATAAAGTCCGGTCACCGGAGAATATCGCCGCGCTGATGGCTCCCGAGGGACGAAAATGCGCTGCTCATGCAGAGAATGGAAGACTCCAACCTGCGCCCACTGTGGCGGCTCACCAACATGCTGGTCAAGGTCCGGAACGGGGCACTGACCTAAGAGATGTTAAAGATGGAGATTGCTCCCCAGAGTTTGTTGAAAACAAAGGGGCAAAAAAAGTGCTCGTGATGCGTTGCTGAAAATAAACGAGTTACTTTGATTTGACGTTAATCCGGTGAAAATAAATGCGTTAATGCCAAGCTTGGCAGCTTGCCCAGTGCCGACAAAGCAAGATCCTTGTTGTCTCAGGGCGTGGGCGCCACCCTTATTCGAGTATGAGGAGCGGAGAGAAAAACGGCAGCGACGCCTTTCCAAGCGCCACAATCCTCCCCTCCTGCAACGAATGAGTATTTTTTTCCTGTTTCCTGTAAGAATTACATCGATTATCGCATGGCAAAAGCACAGAGATGCAACCAACCCCCCAGCAAATTTGTCCTTTCCGATTGATTCGTTGTTCGGCAAGCTGGGTGCATAAGGCTTATAGGATACCTGCTGACACCCCTGATCTGCGCAGGGGGGGGCAGCTAATAAACTAACAAGAGTACGAGGGAGTCGCTCGCTGAGTAAATGATGAGCGGCAGTTTACTGTGAACCTATGGAATCCACAAGGTGGCGCATTGATTAGACAAGGCTTTATACACGATCCATTGGTCTTATCCACCGAGTTAGTTGATGCGTCGAGATCGTGACGTTTCTCTCGATGAGTCAATGAGTTAGGCTGTTGATATTTTCGTCTCACAGTAAATTACCGCTAGTTGTGGCCCTCCTCCGAGCCACAACCCCCCGGGTTGCGGCAGGGGGCCCATCGTAAACTGCGACCAGGCAGCGCGGCCCCTGGCGTTGTGTAGTCTGGTGCATCGTAAGGCTTACAACTAAATTTAATGGGACAGGAGGCCATCGGGACTTAATCCACAGGATACGGGTGCCTGTGGAGGCTGCAGAAGCCAGCCTCTGAGGAGAATTCCTCAGTCGCTCGTATGCTTCTAATAACGTCATAATAAATGGCTTGTTAATTGGCGTGATCCCATGGGATAGCGGTCATGCTCATCAGGGGTCTTGGTGGCCCCAGTATATGAATCATACGGAGAGGGACAATTGATTTCTTTCTTGATCCTTCTCTCACGAAATCATAGGGTTACAAATCATTCCTTCGGTAACTTAAGCCGGACTTGAAGTGGTTTCCCGTTCCCCTTAAGTGTGCCAGTTGCCCCAGTGATTCTGGCGAACACTGGGGCACAACCCGCTTGCGGCTCGGAACCGCTTCTGGGGCGTAAAGAGACGACGCATGCCCAGCCAAATTCAGCTTGAGAACTCCCGAGAGGGCCGGTGCCCTCTGGGTCGGGCCAAACGCGCTTTTTCTGTCTTCTTTTTTATCCTCGTCTGCTCCATTGGCAAGAATGCGGCTGGCCAGACCACTTTGATTTCCCTCACTCTAAGTCCCGCCAGCGTGATAGGGGGCACGGGGAGTACGGGGATAGTGACGCTCAATGGGGTGGCGCCGGCAGCCGGCGTTGTCGTGACCCTCTCGAGCAGCAACCCCGCGGCGGCCACCGTCCCGGCCAGCGTCACGGTGAGCGCAGGCTGGGCCACCAAGGTCTTTGGTGTGACAACCTTCGGCGTGGCGGCCACGCAGTCCGTCACCATCACGGCCTCCTCGGCAGGTGTCAGCGAGGAAGCCACACTGACGGTGAACGCGCCCAGCTTGAGTTCCCTCACGCTCAGCCCTACCAGCGAGGTCGGGGGGACAGCGACTACCGGGACGGTGACCCTGACGGGAGTGGCGCCGGCAGCCGGCGCAGTCGTGACCCTCGCGAGTAGCAACACGGCGGCGGCCACGGTTCCGGCCAGCGTCACGGTGAGCGGAGGTTTGAAGACTAAGGTCTTTGCGGTAACGACCTTCCTGGTGGCGGCCACTCGGTCGGTCACCATCACGGCTTCCTACGGAGGAGTCAACCAGGAAGCCACCCTGACGGTGAACGCGACCAGCTTGAGTTCCCTTACACTCAGCCCCACTAGCATGGTGGGGGGTACGGCGAGTACCGGAACGGTGACGCTCACAGAGGTGGCACCGATAGCCGGCGCGGTCGTGACCCTTGCGAGCAGCAATACTACGGTCGCCACGGTTCCGGCCAGCGTCACGGTAAGCGGAGGCACGACAACCAAGACCTTTACGGTGACGACCTTGTGCGTGGCGGCCGCCCAGTCGGTCACCATCACAGCTTCCTACGGAGGTGTCAACCGGGGGGCCACGCTGACGGTGAACCCGCCCACCTTGAGTTTCCTCACTCTCAGTCCCACCAGCGTGATAGGGGGCACGGGGAGTACGGGGATAGTGACGCTCAATGGGGTGGCGCCGGCAGCCGGCGTTGTCGGTGACCCTCTCGAGCAGCAACCCCGCGGCGGCCACCGTCCCGGCCAGCGTCACGGTGAGCGCAGGCTGGGCGACCAAGGTCTTTGGTGTGACGACCTTCGGCGTGGCGGCCACGCAGTCCGTCACCATCACGGCCTCCTCGGCAGGTGTCAACGATGAAGCCACGTTGACGGTGAACGCGCCCAGCTTGAGTTCCCTCACGCTCAGCCCTACCAGCGAGGTCGGGGGGACAGCGACTACCGGGACGGTGACCCTGACGGGAGTGGCGTCGGCAGCCGGCGCAGTCGTGACCCTCGCGAGTAGCAACACGGCGGCGGCCACGGTTCCGGCCAGCGTCACGGTGAGCGGAGGTTTGAAGACCAAGGTCTTTGCGGTGACAACCTTGGGATTAGCGACCCCCCAGTCCGTCACCATCACGGCTTCCTACGGAGGAGTCAGCCAGGGAGCCACCCTGACGGTGAACCCGCCCGTCACGCTCAGCCCCCCCAGCGTTAGTTTTGGCACCTACGGAGTCGACGTGACCGGGGGGCCCGAGAATATCTCCCTGACCAACTTCAGCAACGCGCCCTTGGTCCTCACCAGTCTCGTGTTCACGGGCGCGAATCCCAGCGATTTCGCTGAAAGCAATAATTGCGGCAGTTCAGTCGTAGCCGGCGCCAACTGCACGATTGTCGTGCTGTTCACGCCTGCCGCCAGCGGGGCTCGCACGGCTGCACTCAGCATCTCGGATAATGCCAACGGTAGCCCGCAGACTGTGAGCCTGTCGGGCACGGGAAGCCACGACGTGATTCTGTCTTGGACTGCCAGCCCGACCTCTGGTGTCATTGGGTATGACGTCTACCGAGGGACGACCTCAGGTGGGGAGAATTCCACACCACTGAATTCCACGCTGATTAGCGGTACAAGCTACACGGACGAAAGTGTGATGTCAGGAGTGACATACTACTACCTGGTCACCGCCGTATCTTCGAATGGGGCTACCCAGAGCGCGGCCTCGAACGAAATTTCCGCGACGGTCCCGTAACCCTGGCGTCCTGTGACCGGGGTGTGTTCACGAGGTCCTTCCGTCTCGGGATCAACCTAATCTTGAGTCCGATGCGCTGAGGGCAGTGCTCATGGGACCCGAGGCGGTGCTCCTGGACTATGAGTCACTCCCCCAGCGAGTTGGCGCCAGTTCTGAGTTGTTCTCGCCCGTCGATCCCTAACGCCAACCCGTCCCATTACGGATCGCGGACAAGTCGTTATTGCTTTCCTCGCTTCACTGGGACATGGGGATCGGCAGCCCCGTGGCGATCCCCAAAGTCGACTGGCCACGTTGATGGCGCGCCAGAATCTTCGGCCCCCATGCCTGTCCCGGGGCTTGGAACCGCGACGAGCCCATCGTTCCCGTAAAAGCAATTCCCCTTTCACCCCGCTTAAAAACCTCTCACCTTCTCACCCCGGATACGACCGATTGACTACCACTGGAGGTATGGCTGAATATTCATGCCACAATATCTTGTATGGCTCAAAGAAATCATACTTTCTTAGGTAGTACCTTTGTACTCTAGACGTATCTTTGGAATAGCCGTATCTTACCAATGGCCGGTTCATCCCCGGCACCGGATTAATGCCACCGACTCTTGGGATGGGAAGCATGACAGACGCATTCGTTCTTAACCCGCTTCAGCGTTTCATCCGTCTCCTCAATCAATGGAGCCAAGAGGAATTCGAGGTGGGAAAGCAAGTATCAAAAGGAAATATGTGGTTGCAACGAAGCTTTCGATGTCCGAGGTGGGCGGGAATCAACGCGGAGGAGGGCGGAGGTCAGATTCCGCCCCCCTCAACCGCCTCAGAGTCGTTAGCGATGTCAAGGAGGAGACCCATGCATCGCGAATTTCGTGTTGCGAATTTTGGCAAGAGCCTTTGCGGTGGGAACCGCAGTAAGCTTTCATTCACTGCCCTCATAATATTTGTTTGTGCCCTTACAATCTGCTCCGCCGGTGCGGCCAAAGCAGGCACTCCCGCCGTCAGTCTTTCCCCCACCAGCATCAATTTTGGCGGCTACGCCGTAGGCACGACCAGTGGGCCTGAGACTGTCTCCGTGACCAACTCCGGTAGCGCAGCCTTACGCATCACCTCCATCACGCTCACCGGCGCCAATGCCTCTAACTTTGCCCAGACGAACACCTGCGGCAGTTCCCTGGCGGCAGGCACCAAGTGCACTATCAGCATCACCTTTGCGCCATCCGCCAGCGGCAGCCGCACGGCCTCGCTGAGTATCAAGGAAGCCCTTTTTAGCAACTGCAAGCCCTTGAGCCTCTCCGGGACCGGCACGGCGCCGGCGGCCAGCGTTTCCCCCGGCAGTCTCACGTTCCCCAGCCAAGCCGTGGGCGCTACCAGTGCAGCTCAGACCGTCACCCTTAGCAACACCGGCAACGCGGCCTTGAGCATTTCCAGCCTCGCGCTCACGGGCGCCAATCCCAGCGACTTTGCCCAGACCAATAATTGCGGTAGTTCGGTGGCGGCAGGCGCCAGTTGCGCGATCAGCGTCACCTTCAAGCCCTCCGCCAGCGGCAGTTGGACGGCCTCGCTGAGCGTCGCAGACAATGCCAGCGGCAGCCCCCAGGCCGTGAGCCTCTCCGGGACGGGCACGGGCGCTGATCCCGTCGCCAGCCTTTCCCCCACCAGCCTTACGTTCGCCAGCCAAGCCGTAGGCGCCACCAGCGCGGCCCAGACCATAACCCTGAGCAATACCGCCAACGCGGCTTTGAGCCTCACCAGTATCGCGCTCACGGGCACGAACCCCAGCGATTTTGCCCAGACCAATAATTGCGGCAGTTCGGTGGCGGCAGGCGCCAACTGCACGATCAGCGTCACCTTCACGCCATCCGCGACGGGAACTCGCAGCGCAGCCGTCACCCTCACTGACAACGCCACCGCTGGCAGCCCCCAGAGCGTAAGCCTCTCCGGCACGGGAACGGCGGCCGTCGCCGGCCTTTCCCCTACCAGCCTCACGTTCGCCAGCCAAGCCGTGGGCGCCACCAGTGCGGCTCAGACCATCACCCTTAGAAACACCGGCACCGCCAGCCATGAGCATTACCAGCCTCGCGCTCACGGGCACCAATCCCAGCGACTTTGCCCAGACCAATAATTGCGGCAGTTCGGTGGCGGCAGGCGCCACCTGCACGATCAGCGTCACCTTCACGCCATCCGCCAGCGGCAGTTTGACGGCCTCGCTGAGCATCGCCGACAATGCCAGCGGCAGCCCCCAAGCCGTGAGCCTCTCCGGGACGGGCACAGCACCGGCGGCCGGCGTTTCCCCCAGCAGTCTCACTTTCGCCAGCCAAGCCGTGGGCGCTACCAGTGCGGCTCAGACCGTCACCCTCAACAACACCGGCACCGCGGCCTTGAGTATTACCAGCCTCGCGCTCACGGGCACCAATCCCAGCGACTTTGCCCAGACCAACAATTGCGGTAGCTCGGTAGCGGCAGGGGCCAATTGCACGATCAGCGTCACCTTCACGCCATCCGCCAGCGGCAGTTGGACGGCCTCGCTGAGCATCACCGACAACGCCAGCGGCAGCCCCCAGGCCGTGAGCCTCTCCGGGACGGGCACGGCACCGGCGGCCCCCATTTCAGCATCGTTTGTGCAGGCGGTGGCGAGTGCATCTTCTGCGAGCCCCAGCTCTATGTCCCTCTCGTTCCCTGTGAACACCCTGGTGGGTGACCTTCTTCTGGTTGCCTTCGATTACGCTTCTAACGTCACCCCGTCCTCAGTCACCGACTCCCAAGGAAACGTATTCACCCCAGTGGGAAACCAGTTGAGCACTCCGGGTGGAGCCCTCAGCCAGGTCTACTATGCGCAGAACATCAAGGGCGGCGCGGATACGGTGACGGTTACCCTCACGGCGACCTCCAGCTACCTTGAAGTTTATCTTAGCGAATACGCGGGCATCAATCCGACGAACCCCATCGATGCCCAGGCGGGCGCCTCGGGCACCGCCGGCGCCGTCTCGAGCGGCAATGCCACGACCACGGCCGCCGGTGACATTATCTACGGGTTCTGCGTCGGCGACTGGGCCTGTACGCCGGGCTCCGGCTTCGCTGCTCGCTCGACCCTCGACAACAATGTGATTGAGAGCGAGGTGGCAAGCACCGCGGGCAGCTATGCGGCTACCGGGTCGGCGACCAACGGCTGGACGATGCAGATGGTAGCGCTCAAACCCGCTTCGGTCGTCGCGCCTCCTGGGATCACCAGCGCAACGACGGCGAATGGGACAGTCGGAACCTCGTTCTCCTATCAGATCACCGCAACGAACACGCCGACCACTTACGGGGCCGCGGTATTGCCGGCGGGCCTGTCGGTCAATAGCGCGACAGGATTGATCTCCGGCACGCCGACGTCCGCGGGAACCTCGACGGTGACCTTGAGCGCAAGCAACGCCGCCGGCACCGGCAACGCCACCCTGACGCTGACGTTTGCCGCCACCCTTCCAGCATCCTTTGTTCAGGCTGTTGCGAGCGCAGCTCTTGGGGCTCCCAGCTCTTTGTCCCTCCCGTTCCCTGCGAACACCCTGGCGGGCGACCTTCTTCTGGTTGCCTTCGATTACTCTTCCAATGTCACGCCGTCCTCGGTCAGCGACTCCCAAGGAAACGTATTCACCCCAGTGGGAAACCAGTTGAGCACTCCGGGTGGAGCCCTCAGCCAGGTCTACTATGCCCAGAACATCAAGGGCGGCGCGGATACGGTGACGGTCACCCTCACGGCGGCCTCCAGCTACCTTGAAGTTTATCTTAGCGAATACGCGGGCATCAATCCGACGAATCCCATCGATGCCCAGGCGGGCGCTCGGGCGCCGCTGGCACGGCCTCGAGCGGCAATGCCTCGACCACGGTCGCCGGCGACATTATCTACGGGTTCTGCGTCGGCGACGGGGCCTGCACGGCGGGTTCTGGCTTCACGGCTCGCTCGACCCTCAACTCAAACCTCACCGAGGACATGCTGGCGGGCAGCGCGGGCAGCTATGCGGCTACTGGATCGGCGACCAAGGGCTGGTCAATGCAGATGGTGGCGCTCAAATCAGCTTCGGGCTCCACTACGGTCACGACCCCAGCGGCTAGCCTTTCCCCGGCCAGCCTCACCTTCGCCAACCAAGCCGTGGGCACCTCCAGCGCGGCCCAATCAGTCACTCTGAACAACACTGGTAACGCCGCCTTGAGCATCACAAGTATCGCCATCACGGGCACCAATCCCAGCGACTTCGCGCAGACCAATAATTGTGGGGCAAGCGTTGCGGCGGGAGCCAATTGCACGATCAGCGTGACCTTTACACCTGCCGCCAGTGGGTCTTTCACTGCCGCTCTCACCCTCACCGACAATGCCACCGGCAGCCCACAATCGGTTACCTTCTCGGGAACAGGGACGGGCAACCCGGGGGGAACAGGCACCCCCACTGCGGTTGTGTCACCGTCCAGCCTTACTTTTGGCTCCGAACCTGCTCAGAGTACCAGTACGGCTCAGACCATCACCGTCAGCAACACCGGCACCGCGGCCATGAGTATTACCAGCATCGCGCTTGCGGGCACCAATCCCAGCGACTTTGCCCAGACCAATAATTGCGGCAGTTCGGTGGCGGCAGGCGCCAACTGCACGATCAGCGTTACCTTCACACCGTCCGCCAGCGGCAGTTGGACGGCCTCGCTGAGCATCGCGGATAATGCCAGCGGCAGCCCCCAGACCGTTAGCCTCTCCGGCACCGGCACGGCCGCGACGGGCCCAGCCACCCTCTCCCCCACCAGTCTGGCCTTCTCCAGCCAACCTGTCGATGTCACCAGTACGTCCCAGTGTGTCACCCTGACCAATACCGGCACCGCCACCTTGAGTATCACCAGCCTCGCCTTCACGGGCACCAATGCCAGTGACTTTGTCCAGAACAATAATTGCGGCAGTTCGGTCGCGGCCGGCGCCAACTGCACGATTGTCGTGTCTTTCACGCCTGCTGCCAGCGGGTCTCGCACGGCTGCACTCGCTATCTCGGACAGTGCCACCGGTAGCCCGCAGACCGTGAGTCTGTCGGGCACGGGAAGCCACGACGTGATTCTGTCTTGGACTGACAGCCCGACCTCTGGTGTCATAGGGTATAACGTCTACCGAGGGACGACCTCTGGTGGGGAGAGTTCCACACCCCTGAATTCCACGCCGATTAGCGGTGCTGCCTACACGGACGAGAGTGTGACGGCAGGAGCAACGTACTACTACCTGGTTACCGCCGTATCTTCGAATGATGTGACCCAGAGCGCGGCCTCGAACGAAATTGCCGCGAGTGTCCCCTCGCCCTAGGAGGCGGACGTAGCAGAGTCTCTAGACCTATCGGCGATTTACTCTAAGTAGGAGGCCACGGTCAGCACAGTTCTGACCGTGGCCTTTTCTCATGCCCGATACCCCAGGGGCCATCGCACGTCGTCAATTTGGATGGGGCACGCCGCTACTGCCGTCTTGCCCAAAGCAAAATTGTTGTAGCTCGACCACCACCCATCTTCCGGCCGCTTCACCAGCCTTTTCCGCACGGTATTCAGATGAAACCATTCCAGCAGGCTATGCCCTCGCCATGAAGGGAAGAACCCACGGTCGACCGTGATAACCACCAGTTCGCCAACTCGATGAGTTGTTGCCTCCGCACGGCATCGCGCATCGATGCATCGCATGCCCCGTCAGCCCGCGAAGCGGGCGAAAGATCGTCATCGCTGTCCAACTTGCTGCTTGTCTTGCGCGCGGCATGACATACAATACTGCCGTACTTATCGCGACCATCCATACTGGAGAAACGACATGAAAAGACGCGGATTCTTGGTTTCCTCGCTGGCCGCCTCGGCGCTAGCAGGGGTAACGCCCTCGGTTGAGGCAACAACCACGGGGGCCGAGCCGGCAACGGCCGGCCGCGAATACTACGAATTACGAAGATACCTGCTGCGCCGTGGGCGGCAGCAACAAACGATCGACGATTACTTTCGCGACGCCAACATCCCGGCACTGAACCGCCTTGGCATCAAGCCCGTGGGCGTTTTCAATACTACCATCGGACCCGGCAGCCCCACGCTTTATGTGCTGGCGCCACACTCGTCACCCGAGTCCGCGGTTACGATACACGATCGGGTGGCTGCCGACCCGGAGTATTTGCAAGCCGGCGCTCCCTTTATCAATGCCACCCCGACTGAACCTGCCTACATGCGAGTGGAGAGCTTTTTGTTCGCGGCTTTCGCGGGCATGCCGAAACTGGAATTGCCACCCGGCGCGGCCGAAAACAAGCCGCGCATTTTTGAACTTCGCACCTATGAGAGTCACAGCAAGAAAGCCAATCGCACCAAGATCGGGATGTTCAATAGCGCCGAAATCGCCATCTTCCGACGAACAGGCTTGCGACCCGTGTTCTTTGGCGAGACGATGGTGGGCGCTGGCATGCCCAGCCTGACTTACATGCTCACCTTCGCGGACATGGAGGAGCGCGCCCGTGCGTGGGCAGCCTTCGTCGCCGATCCCGAGTGGAAGAAACTGAGCTCAACGCCGGGCTATACGGACCCTGAGATCGTCTCAAACATTACGAACGTGATTCTTTCGCCCACGCCTTACTCTCAAATTTGAGGTTGTAACAGGAGTTGTGGATTTGGTAGCGCTACCGGGAATCGAACCCGGGTTTTCAGATTGAGAATCTGACGTCCTAACCCCTAGACGATAGCGCCACAGAGGTAACTCATTTTTCTAACACCCGCTCGCCAAGCTTGTCAAGGCGCGGGTAGAGGATCAGTTTGCTGTAGCGGCGAGTTGACCTCGCCCCATGGCGGCGTAGGGCCGCATCTACTTTTGCATCCGCTCAATACTTGGTGGTGGAAGCAAAATTGAACTCGCGGATCTTGGCTGCGGGCACGACCATTTCAAATGACTCTTCCCCGGCGGTGCGTTGCGGCGGGCTCATCATTTCCACCTGGCCCAGCATGTCCACCAAGCTCTGATTGAAGCGCAGGTTTCTCACGCCCTGCCGGACCTGTCCGTCTTCGATCCAGAACGTGCCGTCGCGCGTCATGCCGGTCAGGATTTTCTTGTAAGGGTCCACTTCCCGAATGTACCAGAAGCGGGTCACCAGCAGGCCGCGCTCCGTGGATTTGATCATGTCGTCCACGCTGGAGCGGTCGCCGTCCATGACAATATTCAGGGGCTTCCGCATACTCATTGGGCAGCGGGAATCCGTGGCCGGTGGGCTGCGCGCCCAACTTGTGCGCCGTCTGGCGCGAATAGACCAGATTTTTCACTTCACCCTTTTCGACAATGGGCACGCGCTGGCGGGGGATTCCCTCTCCGTCAAAGGGAGCGCCGGTCTGCAAGGGATGGAAAACGTCGTCGCGGAAGTTGATGTTTTCGCCGAACACTTTCTGGCCCACGCGGCCGGTCAAGCAACTGCGCTGCTCGTGTACGGCCAGTCCGCTGAAGTCGAGAATCATGAAGCCCAGAAGGTCGAGCATCGCGGAGGGCTCCAGGATCACCGTGTAGCGGCCCGGCTCAACCTCCCGCGGTTCGCGGCTGGCGAGGGCCTTCTGCGCGGCGCGCTCCGCCAACTCCGACGGCTCCAGTTCCATCCAGTAGGGCGCGGTTTTCTTCGCCCAGCCGGAACTGGAATCGCTCATCATGGTCACGGAAAACTCCGACATGGTTTCTTCATGATAGGCTTTCATGCCGCGCGAATTGAAAAGACCAAAAGCCGAGGCGCCGCTGGAAAACACTCCGGCGGCCGTCAGGCCATCTTTCTCCGCGCGTTCCACCACCTGGGCCACCGTCTCCGCCCGCGTCTGCGGCGTCAGTTGCGCGGTTTCGCTGAAGAAACGATCGAGGGCGCGATAAGTCTGCGGCCCCGGCATGGGCAGCAATTTGGGGTCGGGCGGCTGCAACCGCGCCAGCACCAGAGCGTCCTCGCAAAGTTGGCGGATGGAGGCTTCGTCAAATTTGTTGGTGCTGGCCCGCGCCATGCGCCCTTCGCTGACCACCCGGACCGAAAGCGACGCGGTCTCCTCCGCCACGTTTTGGTGAATCGTATTGTTGGCGAAGCGGGTGAGGGCGTAGGAGGTGGATGAAACCGTGGCCTCGGTTTCATCGGCCGTGGAGTACTTCAGAACTTTGTCGAAAACTTCTTCCGCGCGTTGTCGGGTTAAATTCATTGGTGATTGATGACATTGGGGATTGACGATTGAGTCGATTTTCGATTCGACTGATTGCAACGATTGATAGATCGAATCCGAAAATCACTCATGCATAGTGATCAATCGACAATTGTCAATGATTCATCCCGGGTATGCCACTCCCACCTGTACTTTGCGGAAGCGCGCCGGTGAGGCTCCATGGCCCGTGCCCATGACCTGCATCGGCTGCCCCTTGCCGCAATTGGGAGTGCCCCACAGCGTCCAGTACTCGGGGCCGCAAATGGCGTCGCAGGAATTCCAGAAATCGGTGGTGATGCCGCCGTAGCTGGGGTTCTTCAGCATGCGGGTTTTCTTTCCGCCGCGAATCTCCCACCCGATTTCGGTGCCAAACTGGAAGTTATAGCGCCGGTCGTCGATTGACCAGCTCCGGTTCGTCTCCATGTAAATGCCGTCGTCGGTGTCGGCAATCAGGTCTTCCGGTTTCCAGGTTCCGGGGAGGATGCTCACGTTGGTCATGCGGATCAGGGGAATCCGATTCCAGCCTTCCGCGCGCATCGCCCCGCTCGACCGTTGCAGTCCGACGGCCGAAGCGGTTTCACGTGAGCTGAGGTAACCCACGAACTGCCCGTCCTTGATGATGGGCGTGCACTGGGCGGGGACGCCTTCATCGTCGTAGGCAAAAGTGCCAAGCCCGGGACCGTGCGCGGGGGTGGCGTCGGCGACGACGTTGACGATGTCGGAAGCGTATTTGAGCGCGCCCAGCTTTTCGATGGTCAGGAAACTCATTCCGGCGAAATTCGCCTCGGTGCCCAGCACCCGGTCCAGCTCAATGGGATGGCCGATGGATTCGTGAATCTGCAGACCCAATTGCGAGCTATCCAGAATAATGTCCTTCACGCCGGCGGGGCATTGGTCGGCTTTGTGCAACGCCACGGATTCCTCCGCGACGCGGGGCGCGTTCTCCAGCAGCTTGAGTTCCTCCACCAGCTCATAACCTTTGGTTTGATATTGCCCCCCGAAAGAATTCGGGTAGGAACGGCGCTGAATCTCATTCCCGGCAAAGGAAGTGGCCGCATATCCAGCGCCCGTCTGGGTCTTCAACTGGTAGATTTCCGAGCCCAGGCTGGAAAGGAAGAGCTGTTCGATGCGGCGAAAATCCATCGCCGCTTCCGCCAGGGTCACACCCGGCACCCGGCGCAACTCCGCGTCGATCTTGAGCATGAGCTCCAAACAAGAAGAAACCGGAATGGAAAACGGATCGATCCGGCAGGGGGCCGCCCAGTGGTCCACGATCTTTTCTTCTGGAACCAGGTGGATGTCGTGCTTCTTGGCCAGGGCGCTGGCGCGGGCGATTTCCACGGCCAAAGCCGCGGCCCGATCCACGTCCGCGTGGGTCAAAGTATCGGTGGAAGCAAAACCCCAACCTCCCCCCGCGATCACGCGGATTCCCAATCCCAAGGATTGCGATTCCCTGACCTGGGAAGTCTGTCCATTCTTGGTGGAGAGATAGCGCTGGCGGGTGTCAAGCACCCTCACCTCGGCGTAGGTGGCCCCGCGCGCAACTGCGGTGTCGAGCGCCCAAGTAGCGAATTCTTTCATAGGAAGCTATCAGCTATCAGTTCTCAGCTTTCACCTACCCGTTGGCCCGGGCTTCAGTCCGGCATGCGGCTCTAACGGGCGGCGCTATTTCGGGGCTATCCATTTTCAGCCACCAGCTTCCGGCTTGATCTTTGCTGAAAGCTGATGGCTGAGAGCTGAAAGCTGCTCTACTACGTGCCTTCCGACCAGGAGGAAAGGTACTCCTCCTGCTCACGGGTCAGTTTATCAATATTGATGCCCAAAGATTGCAACTTGAGCCGCGCCACATTTTGATCAATGTCCGCTGGGACGGGATAAACCTTGGCTTCAAGCTTTTTGGCGTTCTTCACGATGTGCTCGACGGAGAGGGCCTGGTCGGCGAAGCTCATGTCCATGACCACCGCGGGATGGCCTTCCGCCGCCGCCAGGTTAATCAGGCGGCCTTCGCCCAACACGTAAATCTTCCGGCCGTCCCGCATCGTGTATTCATCCACGAATTCGCGCGTCTGGCGCTTGCTCAGCGAGAGCTTTTCGAGGGCGGGCAGATCGATTTCCACGTTGAAGTGGCCGGAATTCGCCACCACCGCGCCATCCTTCATCAGGCGGAAATGCTCGCTGGCCACCACGGATTTGTCTCCTGTAACCGTTATGAAGACATCTCCGACCTTCGCGGCTTCGGCCAGCGGCATGACGCGGAAGCCGTCCATCACCGCTTCCAGAGCACGGGTGGGATTGACCTCGGTGATGATCACATCAGAACCCAACCCTTTGGCGCGACTCGCCACGCCGCGCCCGCACCAGCCATATCCACAGACCACCACGTGCATGCCGGCAAAAAGCAGGTTGGTAGCGCGAAGAATTCCGTCAATGGTGGATTGGCCGGTGCCATAACGGTTGTCGAACAAATGCTTGGTATCCGCGTCGTTCACGGCGACGATGGGATACTTCAACATGCCGTCTTTCGCCATGCTGCGCAAGCGAATGACGCCCGTCGTGGTCTCTTCCGTGCCGCCAATAACTCCCGGCACCAACTCCTGGCGCTTGGTCAGGATCATGGTGACCAAATCCGCGCCGTCATCCATGGTGATCTGGGGCTTGTGGTCAAGCGCGGAGACGATATGGGAATAATACGTTGCCTTGTCTTCCCCCTTGATGGCATAAGTCGGAATCTTGTAATCCTTTACCAACGAAGCCGCCACATCATCCTGCGTGCTCAAGGGGTTGGAAGCACACAGCACCACATCCGCACCGCCGTCACGCAAGGTAATCGCCAGGTTCGCGGTCTCGGTGGTCACGTGCAAACAGGCGGAAATCCGCACGCCCTTGAGCGGGCGTTCCTTGATGAAACGCTTGCGGATGAGTTGTAGTACGGGCATCCACTGATTGGCCCACTCGATCCGCAACTTCCCTTTCGCGGCAAGGTTCGCGTCTTTCACATCCCCAGCTAGTTTCTTGGTGGAAGCCATTTAGAGTCCCGCCTCCTTCTTCAGGATTGCGGCCTTGTCGGTCTTCTCCCAGGAAAAATCGGGGTCGGGACGGCCAAAGTGGCCATAAGCCGCGGTCTTCTTGTAAATGGGACGCAGCAGGTCGAGCGACTCGATAATCCCCCGCGGGGTCAACTTGAAATGCTTGCGTACAAGATTCTCAAGTTGGCTTTGGTCGATCCGCCCCGTGCCAAATGTGTCAACCATGACGGAGACAGGATCGGCGACCCCGATGGCGTAAGCAAGCTGCACTTCCGCGCGGTCGGCGATGCCCGCCGCCACAATATTCTTGGCAATGTAGCGCGCCATGTAGGTGGCGGAGCGATCGACTTTGGTGGGATCCTTCCCGGAGAAGCATCCGCCGCCGTGATGGGCGCTGCCGCCGTAAGTGTCCACGATGATTTTGCGCCCGGTGAGGCCGGAGTCACCCACCGGCCCACCTGTGACAAAACGTCCGGTCGGATTGATGTGGTACTTGGTTTTGGCGTCAAGCATATGCGCCGGAATGACCGGCTTGATGACGCACTCCAGCACTCCGGCGCGCAACGTTTCGGTGCTCACGCTCGCTGCGTGCTGCGTGGAAACAACAACGGCATCCACGCGCACGGGCCGGGTGCCCTCGTACTCAACCGTTACTTGCGATTTGCCGTCCGGCCGCACGAAATCCAGAATCCCCTTGCGCCGCACTTCCGCCAAGCGCAAGCAAAGCTTGTGCGCCGTCATGATGGGAAACGGCATCAGTTCTTCCGTCTCGTTGCAAGCGTATCCGAACATCAGCCCCTGGTCGCCTGCCCCACCCGTGCCCACGCCCATGTCGATATCAGGGCTTTGGCGCGTCAGGTTGACCGTCACTTGGCAATTATCGGAGGTAAAGCCGCCGGCGGGATCGGTGTAACCAATTCCCAGCACGGTCTCACGGACAAGCTTCTCGATGTCGGGCTTGGCCGAGGTAGTAATCTCCCCCGCGACGTAAACCGATTGGTCCTTCACCATGGACTCGCAAGCCACACGCCCGCGGGAATCGGCGGCGAGGACGGCGTCAAGAACGGCGTCGGAGATCTGATCGCAAATTTTGTCGGGATGTCCTTCGGTTACAGACTCAGAGGTAAACAAGTGGTGGTACTTCGGCTCACTCAATCCGAGCCTCCTTCTTCTCAGCAAAGATGGTAAGATCAAAACAAACTTTCAACCTAACATACGCTTAAAGGGAGTGTCAACGCTTTCGAACCCTTGGTGGTGTGCTAAAGTTGTGTTGCTGGCGATTTTGTTATTTCTAGGTTGCCTTGTTATAGGCTTCGGGTGCTTGGAAATACGGCTATTTAACTTACCCCCCTTAATGGTCGGAATGACCGGAATAGTCCTTCGGGCCGCAGCGGCTCCAGTCACTCCTGCATTCATCCCAAAAATAGCACCACCGAGTTTCATGAGTAATCCTCCGATTGAATGTGTCGGCGTATGTAACCTTCCCATAGATGATAAGCAGGGAGGTTTGACTATGATTGGGACTTTTCCTGTGCTCATCAATCATGCGAACCGGGCTGAATTCGTACTGCTCAACACATTCACGGTCTGGCTGAAAAAAGGAGTCATTTGGTCCGAAGCAAGGGGTTTTGTAGTTCGGAGGCAAAGGAAGATTGTCAGGCTGCTCATGAAAGATGGTTTCAGAGAACATATCGTTGAGGATTCCAGGGGTTCTTCCCTTGTTGACGACCTTTATATGAAAAATCCACTGGTCTGTCTTGATGGGCTCAATAATTACCGCAAACCATGGACGCTCGGTATTGATAACAGCCTGTGCGCTCTTCATGGCAGCTTGAGCTTGAATCCAAGCAATGTAGGCAAGGGCGACGGTCAAGGCCGCAACGATGAGTGTAGCCACAATGGCGAGACGGTCCCAAATATCCTTTGTGGAGCCATTTTGACCGATAGTGACGATGTTGTTGGTGCTGTTGGTGGCGTGTTCCTTGGGTTGGGTATTTTTTCCGTCATTAGTGGTCTTATGGTTTTCTGGTGGAAGTGGCGTTGGTGGCTTTTCTATGGCGGTATTATTTTTATTGGACTTGGCTTCGGTTGCGGGGTTTCGCACTGCCTCCCTTGGCATTGGGGAAGATGCCTGGAGAAAAATCAAGAGAACGATTGGAATCAATATTTTCATGGCGAATCATACTACCACTTCCAAAAGCTCCCTGATTTCCCAAATGTGGTCAGTAACGCCCGCTTGCATGGCAGGGGTAACCCTCAAGGTCTGGTGGACACGGCAGAAGTTGTACCAAGCGAAGTACAACGCCAGCATGGCGTGGAGCTTCTCCCACTTTTTCGAGAAGGCATTGGTCAGCCGGGTGAGACGCCGCATCTGCATTCTCATAGTCAAATTCTGACGCTCGACGTGGGAAGTGCTGACCTTTTTCATGTCAGGATTCCCGAACACGGGAACCTTCTTGCATCCGGTGCATTCGGCGGGGGAGTAGCGGACCTCGTTCTCAGGACTCGCAGCGTACAGCTTGACCAACTGGGCAAAGTCAACGCCCTGTGCTCCAAGACTCAGCACAACGGCATCCTGATAAGGCTTGAACCCATCCGTGGTGATTTGGAAGCTCCCCTCTGTAGCCGCCGCCAGCTTTTCCGTGAATGCTACCGTATCCCGCTCTGTGCGCCGTCCAAGGTGCCAAGCGAGAACCAATTTGCTGTGCCGTTCGATGGCGACAAACGTCCAAGCGTCACCGATAGTGGCATCATCGCTGCCCTTTTTGGCCTTGGTCTTTTCCTTCATTCCTACATAGCCCCAGAGTTCATCGCATTGTACTTCATTGACCCGCAGACTATGGATACGGTCATCCATCAATCGCTCACACCTCTCGCCAGCGAGGGACAGGAGACTCAGAATCGTCTTCGGATGCACGCCAGTAATTCTGGAAGTGGTGCGGACGGAGCAGCCTTCCACCAAGTGTTGCAAGACGCTGATGGCCTTTTCCTCGGACAAGAGCATGTCGCCAAGCGGCTTAGGCTGAGGCTCAATGAAAGTCACCTTGCAGGCGGCGCAGCGATACCGCTGATGCCTCTTCCGGTCTTTCCCGAACTTGTTGGCGGCTTGATTGCAGGTTGGGCAGTTCACTTTGTGTTCCTCTCGCTTACAACACAACTATATCAAACTGCGCAAGCATTGTCAAGGGAAATCTTTTGGAAAGGATGAAATTTATGGTTAAATTTTGGGAGCCGACGGCTCTTCACTTGAGGGAGATAACCAAATTTTGGGAGCCGACGAGTCTTCGCACCCGGTCAAACTATGACAGACCCATTCGACCAAACTATCGCATGTCGGAGAAGGCACCCGTGACCATCGCCGCAGGATTCTGTTTTGACAAAGGCTTGTTATTGTGCGCTGACACCCAATATAGCGCAGACCAGAAGACTTATGAGAGCAAAGTTTTCCACATCCAGCATTATGGTGCCCACGTGCTGATGCTTCTTGTCGGAAGCGGGGGCTATGCCAAGCGTGCCGTGGAGATGGTCGCAGCAGAAGTCAAGAATATTCCTGCCGATGGGCTGACGAAAGAAAACCTGCACAACGCAATTGAATTCGGTATGCGGAAGATGCTTGAAAGACACGTATATAACCGCCCTGACCTTGGCAGGGAAACCTGCCCCGATTTCCAATTTGTCATCGGACTCTATTCACCCGCTGACGGAATCTTCCTGATGAAGACGGAAGGGGAGACTGCGTTCGTGGTCGATGGCAAGGCTTGCCTGGGAACGGGCAGTTATCTTGGGGATTACCTCTCCAGGATGTACCTTGGACCACAGCAATCCCTGAATAATGCAGTAGCTCTTGCGACCTACCTGTTGCATGAGGTGAAGGCCCATGACACCCATTGCGGGGGGCAAAGCGAGTTGAGGGTATTGTGGAACGATGGCAGGGTCTCGCCTGTGGAGATACAGGACATTGCGCTGGTGGAAGAATATGCTCCTGCCTTCAACAAGGCATTGGCAATGATATTCTATGCCTTGGCTGACCCGGACAAAAGCGATGACGAGATGCACCAGGAAACACTCAAGGCTGACGAGGAGTTGTTCCTCAGCCTCGTTTCCAGAAGGGACAGGAAAGGATATGCGAAGCTCGCAGAAATGTTGCAGCGGTGGATTTCGGACATGCCGGATGAGCCTGGACAATAATAGAGAGCAGGATGTTTAGGCTGGGGATTTAGTAAAGGCGAAGGCACAATGCACAGGCAAAACCCGCTAATCCCCCGTCACGGTCAGGAATGCTGTCTCACGAATTAGAGACGACATAAGACACCTTTCTCTAATACATCAAATAGTTGCATAAACAAGAAGCTCTTCTATCTTCCATGTGGTATATTTCTGCCCAAATTGATTCGGGAGGAAAACAATGAAACCCCATTTCGTCATCATTGTAGTGACCGCAGTCATACTTCTGCTGTTTAGTATTCAAGGCTTTGCTCAGCAGGGTAAACTGCTGCCCTCTTGTCCTTCAGACGCACCGCAGAGAGCGGATTCGTCTGAAGGACAAGAAAAATGGTTCTTCCAGTGTGTCTTGACCGATTCCATCACTATCACCGGGGTGCCCAAGCCCGCCTGCATGACGTGGGACGGAACGAAATGGCTCTATGTCTACGTCTCTTGCAACGACCTGAAAACCCGAGCATACGAAAATGCTCTCCCCGCAACACCCATAAGGCCGTTCAAGCAAATCGGTAGATATTTAGATTCAGACAATGTAATTCGTTTGTAAGCGTCCGAAGTTGGCCGTGTTGACAGGCATGGGGGGATATGTCCACGGGCGGATTCGTGGACACTTGGCGGATTGTGCTACTACTGGTCGGAGGGTGGGGCAGTGGCGAATGGAACGACATTCCAGGGCAGCAGTTCTTCGATGTGGTTGATGGGATGGTCGGGGAGGCGGGAGAGCACGTCGCGGAGGTAGCTCTCCGGATCGAGGCCATTGAGTTTCGCGGTGCCGATCAGGCTATAGAGCACGGCGGCGCGTTCGCCGCCCTTATCCGAACCGGCGAAGAGGTAATTCTTGCGTCCGAGAGCGACGGCACGCAGAGCCCGTTCGGCGGCGTTGTTGTCGATTTCCAGGCTACCATCTTCCGCGTAGCGCGTCAGCGCTTCCCAGCGTCCCAGCGCATACTTCACGGCCGCGGTCGTATCCGATTTCTGCGACAGCTTGGGCAAGCAGCTTTCCAGCCACGCGTGTAACGATTCCAGGAGGGGCCGGGCGCGGGTTTGCCGGATCTCGCGCCGCTCGTCCGGTGGGCGGCCGCGGATCTCCTTTTCAATCGCGTACAGAGCCGCGATCCGTTCCAGAGCTTCCTGCGCCATCGGCGACTTGTGGGCAACCTGAAGATCGTAGAATTTCCTGCGCACGTGCGCCCAGCAAGCGGCCTCGCGAATGCGCCCGGTCGCATAGACCTGGTCGAATCCCGCGTACCCGTCGGCCTGCAGCGTGCCCGCGAAGTGGCGCAAGTGACCTTGGGGATGCTCGCCCTTGCGATCGGGCGAGTACGCGAACCACACCCCGGGCGGCGTGGTGTCCCCGGCGGGCCGGTCATCCCGAACATACGTCCACAGTCGCCCCGTTTTCGTTCTGCCCAGGCCGGGCGCCAGGACCGGCACCGGCGTGTCGTCAGCGTGTAACTTTGCCGCCGCCATCACGTGACGGCGAAGCTCCTCGACCAAGGGCGCCAGCAACTGGCTCGCGCCACCCACCCAGTCCGCCAGCGTGGTGCGCTCCAGTTCCACGCCCACCCGCGCATAAATCTCTTCCTGGCGGTACAACGGGAGATGGTCGCAGTATTTCGATACCAGCACGTGCGCCAGCAAGCCGGGTCCCGCCAGACCCCGGGCGATCGGGCGGCTGGGCGCTTCCGCCTGCACAATCTTGTCGCAGTGCGTGCAGGCCAGCTTCGGCCGCACCTGCTGGATCACGTGGAAGTGGGCCGGAACGTACTCCAGGATCTCGGAGACATCTTCGCCCAAAGCTTTCAACGCGCCGCCGCAGTCCGGACAGGCCGTTTCCTTGGGCAGAATCGTCCGCTTCTCGCGCCGCAGATGACCCGGCAGCGGCCGCCGCGCCGGCATGCGGCCAGGAGCCGCGGGTGCCGTCGCCTCCGGCGTAGGGGAAGCCGCCGGGGGCTCCGCCTGAGCGGTGGCCAGTTCGTCCAGTTGTAGCTCCAATTGCTCGATCTGCCCTTGCAACTTCTCCGACCGGCGCCCGAACTGCATTCGTCGCAACTTGGCGATCAGCAGTTGCAAGCGTTCGATCTCGGCCTGCCGCCCCGCCAGTTGTTCGTCCTGCACCTGAATTCTTTCCGCCTGCACGGCGAGCGTTTGATGCTGGGCGTGGAGGAGAGCCTTTAAGGCTTCCGGGGGGAGCGTGTCGAGATTCGGCAGGGCGGGGCGCGCAACCATCACGACCTTAGTATGGCAGATATTCTGTGATATGCAAGAAGAAAACACACGATAATGCAATATCTATTATAAGAATATCCGAGGGCGAGGAATTTCCCGGCTTACACGGCCATCTGCGGCGCCGCGGTGCGGATGGGACGTCGCCAGTCGATCCCTTCCAGCAGCATCGAAAGCTGCGCCGGCGTGAGCGAAACCACGCCCCCGGTGGCCTGCGGCCAGATGAAACGCCCACGCTCCAGCCGCTTGGCAAAAAGACACAGGCCGTCGCCATCCCACCAGAGCACTTTGAGCAGGTCGCCGCGTCGCCCACGAAAAATAAAGACCTGCCCCGAAAAGGGATTCTCCTGCAGCGCCGTCTGTACCATGCCGCTCAGTCCCACAAACCCGCGCCGCATGTCCGTCACGCCCGCCACGATCCAGATTCTCGTCCCCGCCGCCAGCCCCATCATGCCAGCAACTCTTTCAGTACCAACCGCAGCGCTTCGGGATCCACCGCACCCGTCAGTCGCAACTGTCCCTTGGGAAGTTCCACCTGAATCACGCCGGAGAGGCTGCGCGGCATCGGCGCACCGCTCGGGTCCGCTCCCCCCTCTGCCAGGCGAACCGCCAACAAGCCCGACAGCGCACGGTTCCGGGGTTTCAATAGCCCTCGCTGGTACTGGCGGCGCCAGGCGAATACTTGGTTGGCGTTCACGCCATGCGCCCGCGCCACCCGGGCCACCGATGCACCCGGCGCCATGGTCTCTTCTACAATCTGGCGCTTCAGCTCCGCACTGCGGTACTGTCGCTTGGCTGTGGGAAGTGCCTTACGCGAGGAAATAGCATCAATCACTGCGGGACCAGAAGTGTCCATCTGTTTCTCCAAGTGGACACATCGAAGTGTCCACTTGGAAGAATGCCCGCCTATTCTCGATTCGTCGAGACGGCCCAGACCGAACGCTTACATTCGTTTGGGGGATGTCCAATCTGCGCTCCAAGGCATTCATCTAGGTCAGTCTCAAGCTAGCGTCAAAGCTTTGTTGCGGTCTCATGGGTTCTCGCCTTGGGTGTGTGAGGGGGGATGGGATGGCAACATATGGGGAGTTAAGTGCCTAGCACGCAAGAAATGGTCTGATAACCTAGAATACGGTCATGTGCTGGAAACCGGTCCCTATTTGCAAATGGTGCTCTTCTTTAGTTTGTACGAACGAATCCGACATGTTGACCCCGATACGCAAGTTTTAACATTCGTGAACCAAAAAACAGACAAACTTGTTGACTTGGTTATCCCAGACTGTTCAACTACAGACATAACAGGTGTCTATTGCGACAAGCCCTTTGAGCAGGGCTACCATTGAGTGCGTTAATGCCACGCTTAACAGGGCGCTATCCAGAGCGATATTTCCAGCGCATCCCCGCCGCTTTTTTAGCAATTTCTCGCCGTTTTGCCGAAGATAGCTTGGCAGCCCTCGCCAATCCTCCCTTCCTAGCACCCGCCATCCCGGCAACCTGTGCCTGCGGGTCCTTGGCATCCGGGTTGAATCCGGGAGCCGCTAATGGGTCGGCTTTCGAGAGGAACTCATCGAACATATGCCTTGCGGTTTTGATTGGGTCTGCCATATAGAGAGAATACCACGGTCGGCATGAAAAAGAACGGCGTCTTGCGGGTCAGCAACACATGAATAGCACACTACCGAACCCTTGTGTCCCGCTGTGCGCCAATCGGTCGTAAACCAGGCCTAGACGGGCTCAAATGGCCGCCGAACCGAATTGGCAAAAAGGTACAGAATTGCCGATCCCCCCGCAAGAGCAGGGTTGCGCGGACCGGTCTTGTAGGTCCGCGGCTTTTCTTTGCCCCTGGGAGACAGGCTGCGGACCTAAAAGACAGGTCCCGCTACACCTGCTTTGCCACCCGCCGCTGCGAGAGCAGGTAGGACTTGATGAACGGGTCCAGGTCCCCATTGAGCACGCGGTCGGCATCGCCAACTTCGAATTTGGTCCGATGGTCCTTTACCAATCGGTACGGGTGCAGGACGTAGGAGCGAATCTGGCTGCCAAAATCAATGTCGGCCTTGGAAGCCTCCAGCTTGTCGGAAACCTGCCGCCGCCGGCGCAGTTCCAATTCGTAAAGGCGCGAGCGCAGCATCTTCATCGCCATTTCGCGATTGCGGTGCTGCGAGCGCTCGTTCTGGCACTGCGCCACGGCCCCGGTGGGAATGTGCGTGATGCGCACGGCCGAATCCGTAGTGTTGACGTGCTGGCCGCCTTTCCCGGAGGAGCGGTAAGTGTCCACCCGCAGGTCCTCCGGCTTGATCTCGATGGTGATGGAATCGTCGATTTCGGGACTGACGAAGACCGAAGCGAATGAAGTGTGCCGCCGCTGGGCGGCGTCGAAGGGCGAAATGCGCACCAGGCGATGCACGCCGCTTTCGCCGTGCAGCAGGCCGTAAGCATACTCTCCCGCCACGGTGAAAGTGGCGGATTTCAATCCCGCTTCATCACCCGGTTGATAATCATTCATGGTGAATTTGAAGCCGCGCGCTTCCGCCCAGCGCTGGTACATGCGCAGCAGCATGTCGCCCCAGTCCTGCGATTCCGTGCCGCCGGCGCCGGGGTGAATGGTCACGATGGCGTTCAGGTGATCGCTCTCGCCCCCCAGCAACGTTTCCGTTTCCAGAAGGTCCACCTCGTGGTGGAGCTTGTCCAGTTCGACGCGCAGTTCGGAATCGATGTTCTCTCCTTCCCGCGAGAGTTCGAAATACGCTTCCATGTCGGCGAGCTGGCGGGCCAACTTCTCATCGGCCTCCACGGTTTCCATCAGCCGCTTCCGGGCCGTCAGAATTTTCTGTGAGGCTTCCTGATCCTGCCAGAATTGGGGTTGGGCGATTTGTGCTTCGAGGGTTTCCAGTTCCTTGCGGCGTGGGGGAGCGTCAAAGAAAACTCCGAATGTCAGCGGATCGCTTCTTTGAGTTCGTCAAATTCGCGTTGTAGTTCTTCGGTCACAGGGACTCCTTAAGAAAGTTATCAGTCGTCAGTTGTCAGTAGCTATCAGCTTTTCAGATTTCAGATCCTAGACTCTGCGGTGAATGGCAAGAAGTCTTTCCCTTTTGCCATTTGCCCTTTGCCTCTTGGTTTGCACTTTCGAAACCTAACATCGCATTGTGGATGGCCCCCCATCCCGCTTAGGCTTTCTTGCCACTCCCCCTCGATGCGCCTAGAAGCATGATGGCCGCCAACCCCGCGCACAGCCATGCGAAAACATCCCCATGGGCCGAGTAAAACGTCTGCCGCGTCTCAAAGTCGAAATGCGCGGGCATGGCCATGCGCTGGTAGCGCGGGATTTCTTCCAGCACCCGGCCGTAAGGATCGATGAGGGTTGTCAGCCCGTTATTGGTGGCCCGCAGCAAGTAACGGTGATTCTCAATCGCGCGCAGCCGGGCCATTTCCAGGTGCTGATAAGCGGCGGCGGAATCACCGTACCAGGCGTCATTGGAAATATTCACCAGCACGCCCGCGCCGTTCGCCACCAGCTTCCGCGCGAGTTGGGGAATAATCGCCTCATAGCAGATGAACACGCCAATGCCCCCGCCCGGCGACTTGGCCACCGGGTAGCTCGAACCGGGAACGAAGTTCCCCACCTCGGAAGTAATCTTGTGGACCAATCCGGGCAACGCCCAGCCCGGCACATACTCGCCGAAAGGCACCAAATGAATTTTATCATAGCGGGACACTTCGCGGCCTTCGGGATCCAAGGTGAAGGCGCTGTTGGTGATCGTGTCTCCCTTCGCATCCACGGGAATAATCGTATTCGCAATCACGAAGGCGTGCGTCTGGCGCGCCATGTTTTCCATGGCATTGCGAAAAATCGGGTCGCGGGTGAAGAAGAACGGCGCGGGGTTTTCCGCCCAGACCAGCAGCGGCGGATGGGCCGAGGGATTTTGGATTTGCGATTTTGGATTTTGGATTGGAGGGGCGGGGCCGGGCGCGTCACCAGCAAATTCCCTTGGTGATGTAGCGCCGGGCTTTAGCCCGGCAGCATTAGGCGCCGGCCGAAAGGCCGGTGCTACCTCATGGGGGAAGAATCGTTCGACCGCGGAAACGCTGAACTGGACGAGCTGCTGAAGTTGGGTGGGGTCGCGCCAGGGAATCCAGGCCTCCAACTCCGCATCGTCCAATGGCACGTTCGGTTGGACGAGAATCGCCAACTCCTTGCCCGTGACCGGGGGAGGCGGAGCAAGCCTCCACTGGGCAACAAGCAGCAGCACCAGCCAGCCCGCCAGCACCAGCCTGGCGCGAGCGCGCCGCGGGGAGATCAACACCCATGCCAGCAAGGCGCTGGTGGCCACGGCCAGGAACGAAAGGCCATACACGCCGGTCACCGCAGCAATCTGCCGCACGCCGGGAGCCTGCACGGCGTACCCCAAAAGGTTCCAGGGAAATCCCGTGATCAGATAGGTTCGAGCCAATTCCATCGCCACCCAAAGAAACGGGCTCGCAGCCAACGCCCATCCCGGGGAGCGGCGCGCCGCCCATCCCATCGCGAGGCCGAACCCGCCGAAGAACGTCGAGTCAATGATGACGAAAAGAATCAAGACCACCACGGCCAGCGCCGGCGCCAGATGGCCGTAAAATTCCATTACGGTCACGAACCAATAGCAGCTTCCGGCAAAGAAAAAGGCGCCACACACATACCCCAGCAGAAATGCGCGCTTCAGCCGCTTTTCACCCGCCAATGCCGCGAGCAAGGGCAGGCAAGCCACCCACACCAGGCCGCGCAAATGGATTTTGGGAAAGCAAGCCACCAGCAGCAGCCCGCTCAGAGCACAGGCGGCCCAAGGAAGGAAAGTCCGAAACTGAAAACCCGAAATTCGAAAATCCAAACTCGAAAATCGCGGCGAGTTTCGAATTTCGAGTTTCGAGTTTCGTCTTGGGGCGACCAAGCCCTGGGTCATTGCTAGTGCCCCTTCAGTGCTTGATGAAGGGTTTGAATCCTTCCTGGAAAGTTTGTTGCGCACCTTATCGGCGTCGTCGCGAGTCCTGAAGGGTCCCACCTGCACGCGGAAAAGGTTATCGTCCGCGTGGGCATATTCCGGCGTCACCAGGAAAACCGGGTAACCCCGTGCCTTCAGAATATCAACCAGCGCCTCGGCATCTTGTTTGGTGCGCAATGCCGCCACCTGAAGAGTTATCCCCTCTCCCACCTCACCCGCGGCAGGGATAGGTGGAGAGGGAGGATTCGAGGCGGGCTTGGCCGCTGCCTGGGGTGGCGCGCTCGGAGGCGCACCTCGGCCACGGCTTTGCCGCCGGGAGAGGGAGATTAGCTCCAGCCCCCCCGGGCGGCACCACCTCGGTTTCCGGCGCGGAGTCGGGGCATGCTTGGCCGGCGGCTGATTCCTGCGGCGTAGCTGGCGCGCTGTCCGGCGGCGGGTTTACCGTAGGCGGAATAACGGGCGGGGAGGTTACAACCTCGGTGGAGGGAACCGAGTGGGAGGCGCGCTCGTTGTATCCCACCAGGAATCCCAGCGAAAAGAAAACTCCACAGGTTGCGACGCACACGAGAAAAATGAGGATTAAGTACCGCGCGGAATGGCTTCTTTCCTCATGTTCCCTACCTCCGTTGCCACGATGGTCCTCCTTCACCAAGACGCCAAGGCAAGTCTGCCGCCTGGATCCACTTGGTTATTTCTGCCCTTCACCCAGCTTCGCCGGCGGAGCCAACTTGCCCATCAAAGCCGTCAGCAACTCCACGGGAACCGGGAAGACCACCGTGGTGTTCTTTTCCGTCCCGATCTCCACCAGCGTCTGGAGATACCGCAGGGTGATGGCGGTAGGTTCCTTGGCGATGACCGCGGCGGCTTCCGCGAGTTTCGCGGACGCCTGGAATTCGGCGTCGGCGTGGATGATCTTGGCCCGGCGCTCGCGCTCGGCTTCGGCCTGCGCGGCGATGGCGCGCTGCATTTCCTGCGGCAAGTCCACCTGCCGCACTTCCACCTTCGTCACCTTGATGCCCCAGGGCTCGGTGTGCTCGTCCAGGATGGATTGCAGCCGGCTGTTCAGCTTCTCGCGCTGGGAGAGCAGATCGTCCAGCTCCACTTCGCCCAAAACCGAGCGCAGGGTGGTTTGCGCCAACTGCTCGACGGCGTAACGGTAATTCTCCAGCTCCACGAACGCCTGCTGCGCGCTGATCACGCGGAAATAAACCACCGCATTGACCTTCAGTGAAACGTTATCCCGGGTGATGATGTCTTGCGGGGGCATATCCCACGCCACCACGCGAAGGGAAACCCGCACCAGCTTATCAATCGGCCAGAGGATGAAGATCAGCCCCGGCCCCTTGTCCGGCTTCTGGAGCCGTCCCAGGCGGAAGATCACCGCCCGCTCGTACTCCCTCATCACGTTCAAACACGCTGAAACCCACATGAAAAGAATAACCACCACTGACGATGTATCCCATAACGCACCCCTTTCCGCATCCCTGCGGCCCGACAGCCACTTATCAGTTCGATTCGCGCTGGACGCGTACTCCCTTCAGCGTTCCGAGCTACCGTCAGCCTTGCGCCTACCTAACGACCCATGCCAGGCAGTCTACCGGGTTTCCGGCGCCGACTCAACCACCAAGGTCAGGCCCTCAATCTCCCGCACGCGAACGCGCGCGCCCTTGGGAGATTCGCCCGGCCGCGCGTGCCCCCCACAGTTCGCCGCGCACCAGTACTTTCCCCGCCGGGTCGAGGTCCGTCTGCGCCACGCCCACCAAACCGATCATTCCCGCCTCGCCGGTCACCGCTTTGCGCCGCTTGGCGGCAATGGCAAAACGCAGCAGGATGACGGTGATGACCCCCAAGGGCAGCGCCACGCTCAGCGCCGTGGGAAGGTGGATGCGCGCTTCCGGCCAGGGCGATTTAACCAGGATCATGGCGCCCAACACCATCGCCATAATCCCGCCCGCCGCCAGCACGCCGTGCGAAGTCACCTTGGCCTCAAGCGCGAACAGCGCCAGCGCGGTAATGATCAGCAAAACCCCGGCGTAATTGATGGGCAGGAAATTAAAGGCATAGAGCGCCAGGACCAAGGAAATCGCACCCACCACGCCGGGCGCCACCATGCCGGGATGGGTGAACTCAAGGTACAGGCAAACCAATCCGATCGCGCCCAGAAGGAAGGCGATGTTGGGGTCCGCCACCCAGACCAGCAAAGATTCGATTCGCGTCATGGGGTAGGTCTCGACGTCCGCATCGGCCAGATGCAGCGTGGTCGTGGCGCCGTTGAAGCGCTGCAACCGTCTTGCCGTCGTACTGCGCAAAAATATCGCGGGGAGAACTCGCAACGGCGTCAATCAGCTTGTCTTCCAGCGCTTCCTTGTCGGTAAAGGATGAGCTCTTGCGCACCGCGTCCTCCGCCAACGTCACATTGCGCCCGCGTTTCTGCGCGATCGACCGGATGTAGGAAGCCAGGTCGCTCTCGATCTTCTCGCTCATCGTCTTGTCCGGCTCGCCCTCCCAGCAGGTCTACCGGATGGGAGGCGCCGGTGTTGGTGCCCGGGGCCATCACCGCCAGTCGCCCGCGAGCAAAACGAAGAAGCCCCCTGACGCCGCGCTGGCGCCACTGGGCGCAACATAAGTAATCACGGGAGCGTGCGACGCGTAGATCGCCTGGACAAGCTCCTGCGTGGAGGTCACCAGTCCGCCGGGGGTATTCAACTCCAGCAGGATGGCGTCGGCATTCTGCTCATTGGCGTAACGGATTCCCCGCTCCACGTATTCCGCGCTCACCTGATGGATCATCATGTCGAGCTTAATCTCCACCACCCGCGGCCGGGGCGGGGCGGCACGGAGGGGATGGGAGGGCAATGCGGCGGCGAGAATGACCATCAACAAGAGTACAGGGCGCAGTGATTTTGGCGCTCAAGGCGTCTTCCTTGCCGCCGGAGCTCCGGCCTGGATTTGTTGCAGGAATTGTTCCGCTTGCGGGTTGCCGGGATCGAGATTGCAGCGCCGCCTGTCCCTGCATGCGAGCCAGCTCCGGTTGATTCATGGAAAGATAAACGCGCGCCAGAGAAAGGTGCGCTTCGGCGCGGTGTCTTTCAACTTGAGGGAAGTCTGAAGTTCCCCCGCCGCTTCCTGGTGTTTGCCTTCGGCCTCGAGCGCCTGGGCCAGCAGGATGTGCGCCTGGGGATCGTCGGGAGACAAGGAGACAACCTCCGCCAGCTCGCGCTCCGCTTCCCCGTAGCGGTTCTCCGCCAGAAACTTCTTCCCCTCCGCCAGGTGTGCGTCGATGTGCTCCTGGGGAGAAGCATTGGCCAGACGCGCTTCCATGGCGTTGTGCAAAGTCAACTCCAGCAAGCCGGAAGGCGCGGCCATCGTAATTCTTCTTGAGGCGCGGCAGCGGCAGCACGTCTCCGGACTGGTCGGCTGCCGCCCCCACCTCATGTTCCGCCAGCCAATCCAATTCCTTTTCGCTCCGCCTCGGCATCGCCCAGCTTGCCGAAAACCACCGCCAGCAAAGTATGGGCTTCGGAATCATCGGGGTTGGCGTGGACGGCTGCCTGGAGAGATTCCGCTGCCTCGGGATAGCGCTTCTCGTACCAGAGGGCCACGCCCCGGTTGAAGCAGAAGTCCGCATCCGAGGGATCGCTCTGGTAGGCGCGCTCGAAATTCGCCAAGGCCTCGGCATAGCGGCCGCGACGGGCCTCCAACACTCCCAGGTTATTGGAGACTTCGTCCAGCGGCAGCACCTTGGCCAGCGTTTCAAATTCCTTTTCCGCCACCTGCTCGTGCCCCAGGAAAAACTCATCGACCGCGCGCAGGAACAGCGACTCGTTGTAATTCGCATCGGACTCCTCGATCTTCCCCAGCCACTGGGCAGAATTCGCATAATCCTTCTGCTCAAAATAAAACCGTCCCAGGGCAAAGGCCGCCCGATGGTCGGACGGGTCCAGGCGCTCCGATTCGGTAAAGAAATGCAGACGGCTGGCGTCGTCAGTGGCCACCAGGCCGCGAATATAATTCTCGAAGGCGTCGAGGCGGATATCGTGAAAGCGCCGCAGGAAGTCCTCCTCATTGCCCACGGTGAAACCGGGGTCGTGCGTCGCCAGCAGCCGCCACGCCAGCCGCGTCTGCAGATCCACCAACTCCGTCAAGTCTCCGGAAACTTCCAGGGGTTGCGAAAGCCTCAACAGTTTGACGTTGAGCAGTTGCGCGTGGGCCACCAGGCGATTGTCCGTAACATTGAAATTGCCCAGGATGGCCCAATCCACGCCCAAGGTTTGCGCCACCTTGAACTCGCTCGCCAGCGTCAGGGGCGCATCCATGGGCATTCCCAGTTGCGTGTAGGCGGCGTTGCGTTCGTCGCGGTCAAGAACATAGTTGTCCGGCTGCGGCAGCCGGGAAGAAAGGACTTGGGCGAAACTTTCCGAGATCCAATTCAAATCCGCGCGGGGGCTCAGATTCTCAAAGGGAAAGACCAGTAGGGATCGCACCTCCGACGAGCCACGAAGCTGCCAGGGGCAAAACAACAGAAGCAGAAGAAGTCCGACCGATTCTTCGCATGAGAACTCAACCCGACCGCTACATTATAGCACTGCGCGGGATTCGGCCCGCGGCGCATGCGCCGCGGTCAATCCTTAATGGCCACCGGGGGATTCCTCATGAGTTCGACAAAAGCCGGGTATTGGCTGATCTTCTTGAAGTCGGGGTCCTCGCCAATCCGCTTCTGGATCGTTGAAGCCATCCTCGAGAGCGCGCCGGAGGTAGCGCACGGCATCCTCCGCGTTGCCGATGGAAGCGAAGGCTTTGGCCATGTAGAAATAGTATTCCACATCGGCCCCGCTGGCGTGGACCACCGTCCCCACGGCAGACTCCTGAGTCATAACCTTGGGATCAATGCCGAGAGCGGTGCGATACTCTTCCACGGCCTGATCGTACTTCTTCAGGTGATAATAGGATGTGCCCAGATTCAAATGGAAAGAGGCGTTGTCGCCCTTCAGCTCGATCGCCCGCTGGTAATACTTCACCGATTTTCCATACTTCTTCTCCATGAAGTATACGGTGCCAATGTTGTTCCATGCCTCGGCGAATTTCTTGTCGACGCGAGTGGCGTTGGTGTAGGCTTTGCGGGCGCTGTGGAACTTGCTCTCCTGCTGGAAAGCGATTCCCAGCTTGTTCCACACCACCGGCATCCTTGAAAGATGACTGCTTGAGCGCCCGGTAGTAATAATCTGCCGCGTCGGCATAATTCTTCCTCGCCATGAAGATGTCCGCCCGCTGTTCCAGGGTGAGCACCTTGGTCGGGGTGGCGGGGGCCGGCGGTGATCCTGCCGCCGGGGCAGCTTGTTCCGGACTGAAGCCTGCCACGATGGCCGGCGCCGCCCCCCAAAAGGCGGCAGCCACCATCAGAAGAGTGGCAGCAAATAAACCCGCACATCGCATTTGGGGTTTCATGGTGGACCTCGCACCGTACACGGGATTCAGACCCAGGCCCGATTAGCGGTGACGCTTCCGTACATTCGGACCATCGGACTCCTGAAATCGGAAACTCGCCAAAATCTCATCCGGTCGTCCTGACCCGTGTCCCTTCGGATCCCGAATTTCATCCCTCCGGCGGTGTTTTCTTCGGGGCATCCGGAGGGTTGGCCGGCTTGGGGTTCTTTCCCTTGAAGATCGAAAGGAATTTCTTCAGCACACCGCCTTTCTTCTCGTCGGGTTGCTGAGAGCCATCGGAATTGGGGGCCGCGACAACCGCATTTTCGTTCCCCGGGGGAGCAGTGGTCGCCGCCACCGGCGCGGTCGTGGCGTTGCCGGAGTGGAACAATCTGCTCAGAATTCCACCGCCGCCCTGCCGGGGTGTTTGCCCCTGCGGTTCCGTTCCCTCGATAAAGTACTCATTGCGCACCGACTACCGCCTCATTGCCGCTGGGAAGGGTGGACGTCATCTGCACGGGAACCGCCACGATGCCGGGCGGAGGCTCAAAGGGCTTGGCGTCGCGATAGGCGGGGTATTGGGTGGCCCGCTTCATGAACTCCGTCCAGATGGGCAGGGCGGAATCCGCCCCGGGGAGTTTCAGTTCGCGATCGTCGTCATATCCCACCCAGGCAACCGCCAGCAGATTGGAAGTGAAACCGGCAAACCAGCCATCGTGCGAAGTCCCGGTCTTGCCGGCGGCGGGCAAGGTGAACCCGCGCGACCGCGCGCCCGCCCCGGTGCCATTGTTGATGACACTTTCCAGCAAGTTGACCATCAGGTAGGCAACCCGCGGGTCCAGCACCTGGCGGGTGACTTCCGAACTTCGCCACAGCAGGCGCCCGGAAGCATCATTGACCGCCAGAATAAACCGCGGCTCCACATAGGTTCCGCCATTGGAAAAGATCGTATAAGCGCCGGCGACTTCCAGCGGCGTCGCCACATACGATCCCAGCGCAATGGCGGGTGTGGCCAGCAAATCCGTGTTGAACCCCGCCGCCACCGCCAGATTGCGCACCTTTTCGTATCCCACCATCTCCGCCAGGCTCACGGTGGCCACGTTCAGCGAATGCATCAAGGCTTGCCGCAGCGTCACCTCCCCGAAGTATTCCTGCTTGAAGTTCTCCGGTTCGTAAGTCAGGTCGCCAAACTGGAAAGTGGTGGGTTCATCGTTGAGCAAGGTGGCGGGAGTAATGAGGGGCTGGGATCCGTCCACGCCGGAGTTCAGCGCCGCCGCATAGACGAACGGCTTGAACGATGACCCCGGCTGGCGTTTGGCCAGCACATGGTTGAGCTGGCTGCGGCCATAATCGCGTCCTCCCACCAGGGCCTTCAGCCATCCGGTGTGAGGATCGAGCACCACCAGCGCCATTTGCGGTTGCAAAGGATCGGGCGGCGGGGCGTCTTGGGCCGCCTTGGACTTTTTCAATCGCTTGTCAATTTCCACGGCGCCGGCATTGATGGCCGCCGAAGCCGCTTCTTGCACATCCAGGTCGAGGGTGGTGTAAATCCGGTAGCTCTGCGAGAGCAGGTCGTGCTCGGAGAATTGCGAGAGCAACTGATCCTTCACCATGTCAACAAAGTAAGGAGCCTGCGTGCCCTCCACGTTGCGCATCACCACGCCCAAGGGCGCCGCGGAAGCCTTTTCCGTCTCCTGCGGGCGTGAGCATGCCCTGCTCCATCATGCTCCGCAGGACAAAGTTGCGCCGCTCCAAAGCTCGCGAGGGGTACTTGTAAGGCGAATAGATGTTCGGCCCGCGAATCACCCCCGCCAGCAGGGCGGCCTCCGCCGCGGTCAGGCTGCCCACATCCTTGTTGAAGTAGGCGCTGGCCGCTTCCCCGAATCCATAAATGGAAAAACTTCCGCGCTGGCCCAGGTAAATCTGATTCGCGTACAGCTCAAAAATCTGTTCCTTGTTCAGGCGTTGCTCCAGCAGGAGGGCCAGGAAAATCTCGTTTATTTTGCGGCCAAATTTGCGCTGGGGGGTGAGCCCGAAGATGTTGCGGGCCAACTGCATGGTCAGGGTGCTGCCGCCCTGCATGACTTCGTCCGAGCGGAAGAAATCGTGCAGACCGGAAGCGATGATGCGGTAAAAGTTCACGCCATGGTGAGAAAAGAAACTATGATCTTCCGCCGCCACCACGGCGTCGATGACGGTTTTGGGAAGATCCTGGTAGCGCACCAGCCGCCGCTTGCTGCGGGAATTGTCAAACAGCGTGGTGATGACTTCCGGTTCAAGCTTGTAGCTGTCGAGCGGCGCCGTGCCGGAAAGCGAGGTGATGGAAACGATGTGTCCGTCGGCAAACTCCAGCGCCGCCGGGCCCTCCTTGAAAAAGTCGCTCTGAAAGAAGGACGCGGAGCCGGGCCGGATTTCCAGGCGATTGCCGACCCGCCGGTAGGTGCCGACCTTTGACCCGCCCTCGTACTCGGCGTAAAGGCCTTTGCGCAGGCGGGCGGCCACGTCCTCCGGTGTTATCGCCTCACCCACGAACACCGGCGTGGGCGCGGCAAATACCAGGGAAGCATTGTTGAAGACGTCGCCGCTCAGCCGGGCGTCGATGACCCGCGAGAAGCGCACATAGAAATAGACGAAGGCTCCCACCGCCGCCAGAAACACCAGCAGGCCGGCGCCGAGCAGAACTTCTTGCCCTTTCCCCAGGGGGATTTCCTCGACCTCGCAAATTTCCCCCGGCCCCCTGACCCGCTGCGAGCCTCGCGATGCCGAAGATGGACGGACAGCCACGTTTTATATCGACCGGTTTTCAGATGAGTGGGTGAAGTGGAGTTGCAGCGTATAAACCTTCAAATCCACGGGGACGTGGTAATCAATGCTGACACTCACGCGGTTCTGGTTGGCCTCCACCGTCACATCCTCCGCCGCTACGGGGAGATCCAAGTCCTGCGGCCTTGGCCAGGATGTTTTTTCGAATCGCGTCCGCCGTGGCGCGCTGGGTCAGCCAGAAAGGCGTCTGGTTCTGAAGGTAGTCTTGAGTTGGTAATTGTTCACGTAAACAGGAATGGTTTTAAAACCGGCAAAGATCACCGCCGCGAGAAAGGCAAGAGAGAGGATGGCCTTAAAGGTTATCCTTCCGGACTCAGACAGCCGCATCGTGTCCCCCGGGCAGATCCCCCTTCCGTTATCCCCGGTGCATTGCCAGCAAACTGGAGACAACCGCTTCCAGCTTAACATCCTGAATTTGCTTTGTCGAGCGCTGGAAAATCTCCGCCAACCCCTGCTCAAATTTGCGTTTGCCGATCGTCACGCGATAAGGAACCCCGATCAGATCAGCATCCTTGAACTTGACCCCCGGCCTTTCGGCGCGGTCGTCAAAGAGCACGTCCAGGGAGTGCGCCCGCATCTCCTCATAAAGCTTTTCGGCGGCCTCGCGCAACCGCGCGTCATCCATATTGGCCGCCGTCAGGATGACGTCAAAGGGAGCGATGGACGCGGGCAGGAACATGCCATCGCGGTCGTGGTTCTGTTCCACCGCCGCGCTCAGGATGCGCTCCACGCCAATGCCGTAGGAACCCATCACCAGCGGAACCTCCCGGCCGTTTTCGTCGAGCACGCTGGCGTGCATCGCCTGGGAATAGCGGCGCCCCAGCTTGAAAATGTGGCCCAACTCCACCGAAACGCTGATCCGCATCGGACGGCCGCACTTCGGACAAAGATCGCCGGCGGAAACCACCCGCAAATCGCGGTACTCGGCGCTGAAATCGCGCCCCGGCGTTACGTTGCGCAGGTGGGTGTCATCCTGGTTGGCGCCCGTGATCATGCCCCGGCGGCCTTCCAGCGCCTTGTCCGCGAGAATCCTGACCCCTTTCAATCCCACCGGTCCGAGCGACCCCAGGTGTGCCCCCAGCAACGCCCGGGCCTCTTCCGGCGTGGAGGGGCGGAACACGTCCGTGCCCAGCGTCGCGGCCAGCTTGGTTTCGCTCAGGGTGTGATCCCCACGCAGCAGGATCAAAATCGCCTGGCCCTCCACCACGTACACCAGCGTCTTGATCATCCGGTCGCCGCTCTCGCCCGTGAACTTCACCAGATCATCGATGGTCTTCTGCCCCGGCGTGGAGAAGGGCTCCGGCGCGGCATCGCCCGGAGGGTCCGCCACCGGCGGCGCGTTCCCTTCCGCCTTTTCCAGATTCGCCGCGTAGCCGCAATCGCACAACGCGATCAAATCCTCGCCCGCGTCCGTGGGCGCGGTGAACTCATGCGAGTGCGTACCGCCCATCGTCCCCGAGTACGCTTCCACAATCACGTACTTCAGCCCGCAGCGGTCGAAGATGCGGCGATAGGCGTCATAGTGCTTGCGATAGCTCACGTCCAGGCCGGCATCGTCGAGGTCGAACGAATACGAATCCTTCATCCAGAATTGCCGCAGGCGCAGCAATCCCGACTTGGGGCGCGGCTCATCGCGGAACTTTTCCTGAATCTGGTACCACATTTGCGGAAGTTGCTTGTAGGAGCGCAGTTCCCCGCGCGCGATGTTGGTCATCTCCTCTTCGTGGGTTACGCCCAGGACCATTTCATGATCGTTCCGGTCCTTGAACTTGAAGATCGTCGGGCCGTAGGCGGCGTAGCGCCCGGACTCCTTCCAAAGCTCCGCCGGGTTCAGCGCCGGCAAATAGAATTCCTGCGCCCCGATGGCGTTCATCTCCTCGCGAATAATCTGCATGATCTTCAGCAGCGATCTTTGCGCCAACAGCAGATGCGCATAAACCCCCGCCGCAACCTGGCGAATGTACCCCGCCCGCAGCAACAGGCGGTGGCTGGGAACTTCTGCTTCGGCGGGATCTTCCCGCAAAGTGGGAATAAAAACCTGGCTCCAACGCATGAGTTCAACCTTTCGTTTTGAGCTGTCAGCCATCAGCTTTCAGCAGTCAGCTTGCGGCTCGGCGTTCGCGACCGAGGGCTGATTTCGGACGGCTGACGACGCGCAATTCAGAATCCGTCATTGTTGAAGATACAGCCGCAGATTGTCAAGGAATGCGAGGGCGTCCAGCGGGCCGGCCGGCTCCTGCAAAGCTTTGGAGTGCGGCAGCTTGCTGCCGCTCTAGCCTCAGCCAGCTTGCTGGCTTGGAAATGGTCTCCCGGGGGAAATCCCCGCGAGCAAGCTCGCGGGGAGGAAAGCGGCAGCAAGCTGCCGCACTCCAAACCTTCGTCTCCCCCTACGCTCGGCATGATCATTCCCTGTCCCGCGCCCTGTCAAGTCACCTTTGCCGTCCCATGCATCGAAAGTAGCAGAGCATGGGGTTACCGCCACCTGCCTCTCATTTGAATACCACTACACAACCGAAGTACTCCATTTCTAACAAAGCTATAACACAGCGATGTAAAACCTACTTAACATCATGAAACTTTACACAAAACAGTTGCGTCTATACGACCGTGAAGGGAAATCACAAGGAGCGAGAAAAGAATGGGGGGAAACGAAGATGAATCGGAGATTCCAGGCAACCAGTAGAAGGCCAAGTTCAAGACTCACGGCAGATCAATCAGGAGGATGACGATGCGAAACAAACTTCCACTTTTAGTTCTTGTCCCTCGTTGTTGGGGACCGGATTGGGCTGGGCAGCGCCGCCTACCACCGACTCGCAGGCGACGGAGGGCATTCAATCCCGCCTCGACCAGGCGAAGGTGAATAAGCACGGCGAAGTGCAGGTGACGTACGCGGGAGGCGTCGCGACGCTCACCGGAACGGTGGACAACCTGGGGAGCAAGCTCGACGCCGAGAAGGCCGCCCGGAAGGCTCCGGGAGTGACCCAGGTTGTGGACAATATCCAGGTGCGCGCCGAGGGCGTCAGCGCCCAACAGATTTTGGAACAGGCGCGCCACGAGATTGTGATGTACTACGCCTACGGGATTTTCGATAACGTAAACCTTGAGGCCCATAACGGCACGCTCACGGTCAGCGGGCAAGTCACCCAGCCGTTCAAGAAGACGGACATGGGGAACATCCTTGAGCGCGTCAAGGGAGTGGCGGCACTCCAGAACAATCTGGAGGTCTTGCCCGCTCTCGAATGTTTGATGACCGCCTGCGGTTGCAAGTGGCGCGGGCCATCTATGGCGATCCGTTACTTCATCCACTACGCCAACCAGGCGCTTCCCCCGATTCACATCATTGTGAAGAACGGGAACGTGACCCTGGAGGGTGTGGTGGCCTCGACCATGGACCGCACGAAGGCGGAGATGGCGGCCCGCCTTACCGGGCTCTCCTTCTCCGTCGTGGACCATCTTCAGGTCGAAAAATCCTAACGGTCTGCTTGAACCATCCCCCTAAGCCTGCGCTGCGCAATTTCAGCGCAGGCATTTTTTTTGTTATGACGGCGGTGTAGGCTGAATGATCGGGAAGTCGCATTGACGGTTCCGAAACCCTGAGGGCGCAGCCTACTGCCCAGGCGAAAGGGATGTCAAGCCCAGCCGGGAACAGCCCAGCCGGGAACGAGGGCTGTCCTAATTTCGGGTGTAGCGCCGGGCTTTAGCCCGGCACTGGAGTTTCTACATTTATGTTGGTCCTACCCTGACGCCCGCAAGCCAACAGCGCAGGGTACATGGACGGTTAGGCGACAGCCAAATGATCACAAGCAGGCAAGGTAACTTCCCAGATGAGGACTCGGGGGAGTCAGGGGTTGGACTTCCACGAGTAGGCCGTTATAAGGGCGCTAAGCCTCCGGGAATCTGACCGACGGGCTAAAGAAGATATAAAAACCCCACAACGAACGATTCTCCGATTATGATTTGATCCTGCTGGTACAATCGCCGGGTGTCCGTTCGTACACGCGCGAGGGAATGAGTGCCGGCGGGCGAAGCGCAATCATGACGAGGAGTGTGCCGTGAGTGATCAGGGGGAAGACTTTGCCGCGATGTTCGAGGCTTCGATCCAGGCCAGGCGCCTGGATGAAGGCGAACTCGTTGAGGGCAGGATCGTCGCCATTGGCCCGGAGGTGGCGTTAGTCGACGTTGGCCGCAAGGGTGAGGCGGTAATGGATATCGCCGAATTGAAGAACGCCGACGGCAAGTTCGAGGTGGCGCTGGGCGACCTGGTTCAGGTGATGGTGGTATCGACGTCAGGCGGGCTGACGGTCTCCCGCAGGCTGGCGGGAGCGGCCGCGAGCGATCGGCAGTTCGAAGCCGCCTTTCAAAGCGGCCTGCCGGTGGAAGGGAAGGTCGAACGGGAGGTAAAGGGCGGCTACGAGGTGCGCATCGGCCGGCGGCGCGCGTTCTGTCCGGTTTCCCAGATCGACCTCCGCGGCGCAGACCCGTCGGCGCACGAAGGGCATGTCTACCAATTCCGCATCATCGAGTACAAGGAAGGCGGCTCGAACCTCGTCGTTGCCCGGCGCCCGCTCCTCGAGGACGAGCAGCGGGCGAACGCCGCCAAGGTCCGCGACAAGATCGTTCCTGGTGTCGTCATGACCGGCCGTGTCACCTCTGTCCGCGAGTTCGGCGCGTTCGTCGATCTCGGCGCAGGTGTCCAGGGGCTGGTCCACGTGTCCGAGATGGCGTGGTCCCGCGTGTCGGACCCTGCGGAGATCGTCAAAGCGGGCGAGGAGATCACGGTCAAGGTCCTGCGCGTGGACGAGGAAAAGCAGAAGATAGCGCTCGGGTTGAAGCAGCTCTCTGGCGACCCATGGTCGAGAGTGGGCGACGTGTACAAAGTAGGCCAAGTGTGGCCTGGCCGCGTCACGCGCGTGGCGCAGTTCGGCGCGTTCGTGGAGCTCGAGCCGGGCATCGAGGCGCTGGCCCATGCTTCCACGTTCGTGCCCACCGGACGATCGGGAGGCTGGGCGGGTCAGGTCGCTCCCGGGATGACGGGCACCTTCGAGATCCTCACCATCGACCTCGAGCAGAAACGGATCGGCGTGGCGCTGGTTCAGGAAGGCTGGGCGCGGGCCGAGGGGGCTACGGGAGCCCGGCCCGGCATCGTTCCGGGCGCGCGCCTGACGGGAAAGGTGGAGCGATACGAGAAATTCGGCGTGTTCGTCTTCCTGGCCCCCGGGCGTACTGGTGTCATCCCCTTGAGCGAAACCGGCATCGCGAAGGAAGGCGATGTCCGGCGAGCCTTTCCGGTCGGGGCGGACGTCGAGGTCGTCGTGATGGAAGTCGATCCGACAGGCCGGCGCATCCGCCTGAGCGCGAAGGCCGTCCTGGAAGCGCGCGAGGCCGAGGAAGTGCGCGAGTGGACGGAGCGCAATGCTCCCCCCGCCGAGGGCTACGGGACACTCGCCGACAAGCTGCGCTCGGCGTTCAAGTCGCAAGAGAAGTGACACTCTCACCGTCCCGCCCCTTGGTGCTTCCGAAGGGGATACCCACGTCTCCGGGCCGGGATCGCCGGACAGTAATATCCATCTGGCAATCACCGCCTAAACCACGGCCGTTGAAGCACCCCGCTTGACTTGGACGGAACGGCCTAAACGTGCTTATGGATCGTCGTCAATAAACTCCGTGTCACAAGAATGTTTTGGCGACATTCGGCCAAATGGATTTGTAAACCCTTCGCCGCTAGTTGCGATCCAGCGAGGGCTGCACCACGACAAAACTCTGGGGGGAGACACTCGCTCATACCATATCGCTCCTTCGCGGGCGTCACGGAAGGAGCGCCCTTCCGGAGTTTCGTCGGCAAGGAGGGGGCAGTTGCGCGGCGTCGGCCAGGTCGCGTTCGCTCACGCCTGCCGCGGGAATGAACTCGGCAGCTTCGCGGTTGCCGAGCGTGATCGGAGGGGCGCTCCTATCACGACGTCGAAAGTAGGTCTTGCTGGCGGGTAATCAGCGTCCTTTACTCACCTGGCCTCTCAAAATCCGCAGGATCGAGATTATCGTGTTCCAATTCCGTGTCGTCGCGGGCACACCGTACAGCTTGTCAATCTGACCGAGATAGCTGATCGTCTTCATGTGACGACGGTACATCCCAAACACGAATTGCCCCTGCGAGGCCATCACCCGCACCAGCCACTCGCCCTCTGACGGAAACGTGACTGGAAGCGACGCCCGGACGCCGCCGGCTTTCGAGAGGATGCTCACGAACCGCACAACATCTGACGGTGATGTCTCAGCTGCAAACGGATTTTCCGTCTCGAGGCGGATAAGATCGCGGGCATCACACAGCACAACTTCTGCTTTAAAGGGCAGCTTCCGGAGCAATGCCGTGCGGAATTTTGCTCGCGATCCAGGTTTACGAACGACAAACGTGCCCGCAGCACCCACATTCACCACATCATAATCGCTCATTTCTCGTGCGAGGATGCTTGGGCGAAACGTCCTGAATCCGCCAACATTTACACCTCGCAGGAAAACAACGAGCGCCATACCGCCAATTATGAAGAAAAGAAGTCGGGAACGCCAGAGCACTCGTCAAGGGCCGTCGGGCCAGGCATCCGAAAATAATCCACTTTGACGCATAACGGCCTGCCCCCTTTGCGGATTAGTCCTGCCTGGTCGCCGAGGGTTTAGTAATCGTCGAGGGCCCCCTCCCACGCCGGGCACTTTGACGAGAAACCGCCTAACCACGGTTGCGTCCGGCGTCCCCTGCCATCGTGACGATTTGTCACCATTGCTGCCTAGTCTCGCCGCCCCTTTCCTAAGGGTAGGAAATAGCAGGCGGGAATTGTAAAATCTTTTCCTACCGGTAGGAAAACGGCCCAGAATTATATTGACAAGACACCTGGGCTCGGGCTTAGCCTGGGGGGTAGGGGACGGATGGGAACGCGACACTCCCGTCGCGTCGCCCGGAGGAAAGGACGAATGCCCAGACCGACGCGGAAAGGCAGGAAAAATCATCCGACGCAGGGGAGGTTCCATGGTCGCGGTGGAGGGGGAAAAGTTGCGCAGGGGGGCGAGCCGTGGAAAAAAGATGTTAATAAATGACGAACGAAGCCGGAATGTGTATGAAAACAAACAAAACTACGACACTTTTACCGAGGAAAAAGGCGACATTTCTACACGCCGGAGCGACATTTTCTACCGAAGCACACATATTTTGCTGAAATCATCGTTTTTTTGTCACGGTTGGAGCGCTGGGGCACGGACCTCTCGCTTTCAAATGTAGAAACTCGAGACCGATGGGAAATCGCGCCCAGCCACGCCGATGCCTTGCTGATGCGCCGAACGCAAGATGCCAACATGCGGGAAGTCCGCCGACTCATCAACCTGCTGCTGAGGATTAAACGCTATGAGCGTCAGATGCAAGCGTTAGAAAAACCCGATCCTTTCCATTATGTGTCAGAAACCAATGAGGTTAGCAGTTTAGCGCCAAAATGTCCAGAACCATTATCTCATTCAAATGAAAACAGTTAGCTTGAAATATGGGAATCGGGGAGAAAAAAGGGACGCGGCTTTCCATTATGTACAAGAAACAGAAGGAATTAGCCGTGATGAGCGAAAATTGGGGAAAAATCTATATTATTGAAACTAAAATAGTTAGCCTGTCCTCGCTGGCCAGGGTCATGGAAAAAAAAGGGGATTAAAAAATTAGGCTCACATTCTGTAAGTCATTGAAAAAACATGTAGAAAAAATGTCGGTTTTTCGCCTTTCCATTATGTTGATGAAAACAAGCTAGTTAAATCGTTTTATCCATTATGTTGATGAAAATAAAGGCAGTTGGCAAAACCGCAGGTTGAAAATGGAGAGGGGACGTGCGCCAAAGATAGCTCTGGTCTTGTCCCCCGGCCACTTCAAACGTCGGCGGAGGGCCAGGCGAGCATAACTCGGCATCGCACCGCCGCGGGTCGGGGGCCGGCAACAACCCACAGGCACAGCGGTGCGGCCCGAAATATAGAAACTCCAGCGCCGGGCTTTAGCCCGGCACATGCCGCCCTAAAGGGCGGCGTTACGTTCAGATTAGGACAGTGCCCGGAAACGAGTAGTGGCCGGATTGGGACCGAGTTTCGACAAGGCAAGGAATTCAGCCGGACATTTCCAGGAGTGCGGATTGCACCGTCTGCACTCCTCCGTTAGAATGACTAGGGAGAACTTTGATCGCCCCATACATCACTGCTTTTCGGAGAGGATGACCCTTGGCGGAGAAAAAGCCGATTGCTTTGGCGTCTGACCACGCCGGTTTTCCCCTGAAGGAGAAAGTCCGTGAGTATCTTGCCAGCAAGGGCATCGAGGTGCGGGACTTCGGCACCCACTCCCTGGACCGCGTGGACTATCCCGACTACGCGGAGAAAGTTGCCGTGCAGGTTGCGGACGGCCAAGCCGATTGCGGCATCCTGGTCTGTGGGACGGGTCTGGGAATGATGCTGGCGGCGAACAAAGTGCCCGGAATCCGCGCCCTGCCCTGCAACGATACGATTTCCGCCCATTTCGCGCGCTCTCATAACAACGGCAACGTCCTCACTTTGGGCGCCCGGCTGCTGGACGAAGCGACCATGCAAAAAATCATCGACACCTGGCTGGCCACACCTTTCGAAGGAGGGCGGCACGAGGCAGCGGGTGGAAAAAATCGACGCCATCGACGCACACTACCATAGGGAGAAAAGTTCATGAATGCTCGATTAAGCTCTCATTCGCGCCCGCTGCACGAGGTGGACCCGGAAATCGCGCGCGCCATCGACCTGGAAGTTGACCGGCAAGCTCGCACGGTGGAATTGATCGCCTCCGAGAATTTCGTCAGCGAGGCGGTGCTGGAAGCCCTGGGCTCCGTGATGACCAACAAGTATGCCGAGGGCCTGCCCGGCAAGCGCTACTACGGCGGTTGCGAGTACGTGGATGTGGCGGAGAATCTTGCCATCGAGCGCGCCAAGAAACTCTTTGGCGCCGAGCACGCCAACGTCCAGGCGCACTCCGGCAGCCAGGCCAATCAGGCCGTCTACATGACCGTGCTGAAACCCGGCGACACGCTGCTGGGCATGAGCCTGGCGCATGGCGGCCACCTGACGCACGGCCACCCGCTGAATTTCTCCGGCAAGATGTACAAGATTGTTTCTTACGGGGTGAGCAAGGAAACGGAGACTATCGATTACGACGAACTCGAACGCCTGGCCAAGGAGCATCGGCCGCAACTTATTCTGGCCGGGGCGAGCGCTTATCCGCGCTTTCTGGATTTCGCGCGCTTTGCCGCCATCGCCCGCGAGTGCGGAGCGGTGCTGATGGTGGACATGGCGCACATTGCCGGACTGGTGGCCGCGGGCCTGCACCCCAGCCCCTTCCCGCACGCCGACTTCGTCACCACCACCACGCACAAGACCTTGCGCGGGCCGCGCGGCGGCGCCGTCTTCTGCAAAGAGAAATATGCCAAAGACCTCGACAGAATCGTATTCCCCGGCATCCAGGGCGGGCCGCTGATGCACGTGATCGCCGCCAAGGCCGTGTGCTTCCATGAAGCCCTTCAGCCGGAATTCGCCGACTACCAGAAGCAGATTATCGCCAACGCCCGGGTGATGGCGGAAGCACTGGCGGCGGAAGGCTTCCGCATTGTTGCCGGGGGAACGGACACTCACCTGATGCTGGTCGATGTCTTCACCAAGAAAGTCACCGGCCGCCAAGCGCAGGAAACTCTGGAGCGCGCCAGCATTACCGTCAACAAGAACGCCATCCCCTTTGACGCCAACCCGCCCGCTGTGGCCAGTGGCATTCGCGTGGGGACTCCCGCCGTCACGACGCGCGGAATGAAAGAGCCCGAGATGCGGCAGATCGCGCGCTGGATCGCCGAAGTCCTGAACCATCTCGAGGACGAAGCCGTCATCAAGCGGGTGCGGAGCCAGGTGGAATTGCTGACGCAGGAATTCCCCCTCTATGTGAACCGCCGCGTGGCGGTTGGCACGAAGTCTTGAATGAACAGAAAGGGGAGTCCCTCACACGCCGTTCTCGGCCTGGGCTTGTGCCACCTCAATAAACGCCAGCATATTATCCAACGGCACATCACCCTCCACCGAATGAGACGGCGAGAGGATGTAACTGCCGCCGCGCCCCATTTCGATCAAATGGCGCGTCTCACGACGAACATCCTCCACGGTGCCATAGGGCAGCGTCCGCTGGGTTGAAAGGCCACCCCAAAATGACAGCCGACCGCGATATTTGCCGATCAGCGCGTCGATATCCATGACCTCCGGCTGAAAGGGGTTGAAACAATTGAGGCCGATGGCAACCAGATCGTCGAACAACTCATCCACGTCGCCACAAGAGTGGATGAACACGTGCTTGCCAGCCTCCGCGACGACCCGGTACATGCGTTTCAGTACCGGGAAAATGAACTTCTTCCAGAGATCGTAGCCCATCTGGAGCCCGCGCTGCTGGCCCCAATCGTCGCCAAAATAGATTGCATCGATGTCGTACTTCAGCGCCTCGCGAACCTGGGCAATGTTGTAGTCGGCAATGGCATTGAACAGGTCGTGGACGAAAGCCGGGTGGTCGTGGAAGTCCATTAGTAACGTCTCCATGCCCCGTAGCGTCCACGCCCTCTCGTAGAGCGAGAATCCCAGGCAGAACAAACGGAACCGGTCCGGATAGCGTTGGGTTTTCGCCGGGATATCCTGAAAGAACCTCGGGTCGAGCGGATTGGGAAACCTGCACCCGGCCAGCGTCGAATCGGGCAGCACTCGTCCCCGCACGTTGCCGATGTCCTTATCGATGCTGCGGTCCCACACGACGCCGAAAACATCGCGGACGCAATGATCCCCCAGGTCTTCAAAAAACCCGATGTCACTGCCCAACTCGAGGATGTGATCGCCCAGCAAGCTCGTCAAGTCGCTCTCGCCGTAGTGGGCGATCAGCTTTTCCTTGGCCTCCTGTGTGAAACGAAACGACCAGGGAACGTAGGGTGGCGTCCCTCCTGCCAGCACTTGTTTAACGACTTCCCGTTTGCTCATGGTGCTCCTCATGCTAACCGATCTGCAGAAATTCCCTCGCCGCAGTGTAACCGCTTTGCACGGCGCCTTCAATCGTGGCGGGCAGGTCCGTGGCGGTCCAATCGCCTGCGAGAAAGAGCCCACGGATGGGAGTGCGGGCAGGCGGCCGCAGCGACTCAGCTTCCGGGCTGGGAGAAAAGGTGGCAAAGCGCTCCTTGATGACGAGCGAGTGCAGCAGTTTTGCCTTGCGGACGGCGGGCAACATTTCACCGAGCTCCCGCAACGCGATGGCCAGCAATTCTTCCTTCGACCGGCTGACGTGCTCATGCGCACCGCTCAGAACCAGCGAGACGTAGTGATCGCTCGCGCCGAGAATGCGGCTCTTATCGAACAGCCATTGGATCGTCGTTCCGCGCAAGCCCGCAAACTCAAGATCGGTAATGGGCGCGTCAAACCACAGGTTGATGGAGATGATGGGCGCGGGACGAAGCGCCAGGGCAGCGGCAAAGAACGGCTCGGTGCGCAACAATTCGCTGGGCAACACGGCGGCGAGTTGGTGCCACGGCACGGCGGAAATCACGGGAATACCTTCGATCGTTTCTCCGGCGCCCAGATCCACGCCGCGGCAGGCGCCCTCCGCAATCAGCAACTGCTTTACGCCGCGACCGGTTTGCACACGGCCGCCGCGGGCTTCGATGTAAGCCGCAGCCGCAGCCGTGTAACACTCGCTCAAGCCCACGCGCGCGATGCCGAGTCGCGAGTCGGCAGGAGAGGAAAACAACGCCAGCCTCAGAACGCGCTCAAAAAGCTGCGCGGAAGCGATGCGCGGATCCTCATTCATCGCCGCGATGCAGAGCAAGTCCCAGAAATTGCGCTGGAGGCCTTCCGATTGTCCCCGCCGGCCGAGCCACGCCGTAACGCTCTCGCCGGCAGCAGGGGCGGAGTTCCTCCCGGCGGCGCGCAGGTCCTTTCCCAAACGCAACACTTCCAGTTTCTGCCTGAACGAGAAACTCCCCGAGCGCAGCACACCCAAAAGCAGATGCCAGGGTGAAGGCCAGTCCGGGCAGTCGAGGCGCGTAGAGCCGGCCGTCGCGGTCCAGAAACGGCACGGCAAGCCGGGGCTGAAAATGAAGGCGGTCGAGAGTTCCAAGGGTCTTGAGGAACTGGATGGTCGAGTGGTAGCAGCCCATGAAGAGGTGCTGGCCGTTATCCACAACCGAGCCGGTGGTGGGATCGCGAAACGAGCGCGCCCGCCCGCCCAGATGCGGCTTCTGCTCGAGCAAGCAAACCCGCTTGCCTGCCTCGGCCAACGCCACACCCGCCGCGAGGCCGGCGAAACCGCCACCGATGATGAGAACGTCGTTGGGCATTGTCCGTGGTCCGTGGCCAGTTGTCCGTTACAAATGGTCAGCGAAAAACCGGAACTCGAAATTAGCTACGATTTTTGGGGTTCTGACTCCGGACCCCGGACTCCGGACTTCAGACCCTCACTTATGCCACTCCGCACCGAGGTAAACCGTAAACGCCGTCCAGAGCTTCAGCGGCTCGCGGCACGCGCACGCGCTTCCCGAAAACGTTGTAGCAGCGCTTTTGGATGCGCTTCAGGATGCCCCAGTAAATCGCCGCCATGATTTCCGCCGCCTTCATCGATGCCGGTCTTCGGGGGGAAGCATCTGGCGGGCCAGGTCGAAGTAATGCCGCGCGCGGTCGCATTCAAACTGCATCAGCTCGATGAAAGAATCGTGGTAAGCGCCCGCCAGCAACTCGCCGGGCCGGACGCCAAAACGGTCCAAATCCTCCTGGGGAATATAGACGCGCCCGCGCTGGGCGTCCCGTTGAATGTCGCGCAGAATGTTGACCAGTTGCAATGCTATTCCCAGGTTTACGGCGTAATCCCGCGTGCGGGGGCTTTGATAACCAAAGATCTCGATGCAAACGAGGCCGATGGTCGAAGCCACACGGTAGCAATACAGTGACAACTGTTCAAACGTCTCGTAGTGCGCGTTGTTCAAATCCATTTCCAGGCCCAGGATCAGGTCCTCAAAAGGCTGGCGAGGAATTTTGAATCGCTCGATGGCTTCTGCCAGAGCGTGCAACTCCGGCGAGTCAAGTTGGCCGGTATTATCCGCGTAACATGCGTCCAGCGCCTGCCGATAGCGCCCCAGACCGGCGGCGGCCTCCGCCGGATCGAGACCACTGTCCGCGACGTCGTCACCCCGCCGGGCGAAGGCATAAACGGCTTCGATTGCCCGCCGTTTCTCCGGCGGCAGAAAAACAAAAGCGTAGTAGAAGTTGGTAACGCGCGCATTGGTAAAACGGGTATTTTTCCTGCACTCGTTCATGATGTGATGGTAACCGTCGGAGTGTGCGCAACGCTCGCGCCGAGCGGTGCCCGGCGGGCGCGCCAGTAAAGGCGCATGAAATCCCACTTGCGGAGCGAAGGCCGCCGATGAAAGATATCATACGAAACAGCTTCGATTTTCGAAAGAATCTCTGTCCCCCCAGCCACGTCAGGCGCAATTGCGTGCGCAGTTTAGGCAGCACCTCTTCCGGCAAGCCTCTTCCCCGCTCGAAAAGCTCACGGGTGCGGTCGATTTCCAAGGCCAGCAAGTCCCGCCAGCGGGCGTCGGAACGCCCAGCACGCAGATCATCGAGCGTATAGTGGAAGCGCGCCATATCTTCCTGCGGCAAATAGACGCGGTCGCGAGAAAAGTCAATGGCGACGTCTTGCCAAAAGTTGGCGAGCTGTAGCGCGGTGCAAATGTTATCCGAAAGCTCAAACAGTTTGGCGTCATGATAGCCGAAAAGCTCCAGCACCAGCCGCCCCACAGGGTTCGCAGAACACGCGCAGTAAGCCAGCAGCGAATTAAAGTTCGCGTGGCGATTCACCACCACGTCCGACTCAAATGCGGTCAGCAACTTTTCAAAGTTTTCGCGAGAAAGGCGGAATCGCTCCGCACTGTCGCCGAGCGCCAGGAAAACCGGGTGATCGATTCTCCCTTCGTAGCAGGCGGCGAGATTGGCGCGCCAGTCGGCCAGCTTCTTCGAGACGGTTCTCGACGCCCGGCTCGTCCGCAACGTTGTCGGCGTAACGGGCGAAGGCATAAACCGCCGCCAGCGCGTCGCGCTTGTCGCGAGGGACAAGGTACGAAGCGGTGGGGAAATTTTCGTAATGCCGGCTCGCCATCCGGCGGCACTCCGCGTAGGCCGCGCGCAGTTCGGGATCAGAGGCAGACATAGAATGGACCCGCGTGTTATTATAGGGCTTCCCGAACATGTCAGGAAACCCGATTGTGATAAACGTGAGCGATTATGGCTTCCAAATCTCATTCTCACCGCCCCCCGGCAACGGAATCCAAGCTGAACGTCCCCGTGGCGCCAGAGCCGACGCCCACAAGCCCCGACGGCGACGCACTGAGGAACCCGGATCTCTATATCAACCGCGAGTTGAGCTTGCTGGATTTCCAGTGCCGGGTTTTGGAAGAAGCCGCGGACCATGACAACCCGCTGCTCGAGCGAGTGAAGTTTCTCGCCATTCTCGGGTCGAACCTGGACGAATTTTTCATGGTTCGCGTGGCGGGATTGATGAAGCAGGTAGCGAGCGGCAGAGCGGAGGTGGGGCGCGACGGCCGGACTGCGGCCGCCCAGCTTCAACTGATCCGGGACAAGGTTCGCCAGATTGCCGGGCAGGCCCACGACCTCTGGCGGCAGGAAATTCAGCCGGGCTTGGAGCAGCAGGGGATCAGCGTGGTGGATTCGTCCTCCCTCGCCGGCGACGAGCGCGCCGCCCTGGATGCCTATTTTCACCAGCACGTGTTTCCCGTGCTGACGCCGCTGGCCTTCGATCCCGGGCGCCCTTTCCCCCACATCTCGAATCTCAGCCTGAACCTGGCCGTGGTGGTGCGCGACCAGAAAGGGGAGGAGCACTTCGCCCGCATCAAAGTTCCCGACACCCTGCCCCAATTGGTCCCGGTAAAGAGCGCCCGCGGAAAATTCCCCGGCATCCCCATCGGCGCCGGAGGCTTTCAAGTTTGTCTGGCTCGAGCAGTTGATCGCGGCCAACCTGCGGCCTGCTGTTCCCCGGCATGGAGATCGTGGAGTCGTCCCCCTTTCGCGTGACGCGCGACGCCGAAGTCGCTGTGCAGGAATTGGAGAGTGACGACCTGCTGGAGACCATCGAGGAGGCCATGCGGGAGCGCCGCTTCCTGGACGTCGTCCGATTGCAAGTTGCCAAGGACATGCCGGAGAGAATCCTCTCCATCCTGACCAACCAGATCGAAATCTCATCCCCAGGATGTTTACCGCATCGACGGGCCGCTCGGTTTCAGCCGGCTGATGGAACTCTCCTCCCTCGACCGGCCGGACCTTAAGGACAAACCCTTTGTGCCGATGACTCCCGCCAGCCTGGGCGCGGACTGCGATGAAGATCTTTTCAGCCTGATTCGCCAGGAAGATTTCCTGTTGCACCACCCCTATGATTCCTTTCAGCCGGTGGTGGAGTTTCTGCGTCAGGCGGCGCACGACCCCAACGTGCTGGCCATCAAGATGACCCTTTACCGCGTGGGAAGAAACTCCCCCATTGTCGCCGCCCTGCTGGACGCCGTGGAGGACGGCAAGCAAGTGGCCGTGCTCATGGAATTGAAGGCCCGCTTCGACGAGGAAAGCAATATCGAGTGGGCGCGGACGCTGGAAGATGCGGGAGTACACGTGGTCTATGGAATTGTGGGCATGAAGGTCCACAGCAAGATCGCCCTGGTGGTGCGCCGCGAAGGCGATGCCATCCGCCGCTACGTTGCACTTGGGGACCGGCAATTACAATCCCGTCACCGCGCGCCTCTACACCGACCTGGGCTTGCTGACCTGCAACGAACAGATCGCCGCCGACGCCACGCACTTTTTCAACGCGCTGACCGGCTACTCCGCGCGGCAGGAGCCCCAGAAACTTCTGGTGGCCCCGGTCAATATGCGCGAGAGGCTGGCGGAGCTGATTCAGCGCGAAATCGAGCACCAGAAAAGCGGGCGAGCCGGGCGGCTGATTTTCAAAATGAACGCGCTGGAAGATCCGCCCATGATCCGCCTGCTCTATCAGGCTTCGCAGGCGGGGGTGAAAGTGGATTTGCTGGTGCGGGGCATTTGTTGCCTGCGCCCCGGCGTCCCGGGCGTGAGTGAGAACATCCGCGTGATCAGCATCGTGGGGCGGTTCCTCGAGCATAGCCGCATTTACTACTTTCAAAATGGCGGAGCGGAGGAAGTCTATCTGGGCAGCGCCGACTTGATGCGCCGCAACTTGAGCCACCGCGTGGAGATCATCTTTCCCGTCGAGAACTCCCGGCTGGTCCAACGGCTGAAAGAGATTCTCGACGTCTACCTTGCCGACCAAGCCAAAGCGCGCTATTTGCAACCCGACGGCAGCTATACGCGCAGCCCGGAGCAAAAGGCCCCCTTCGCCCGCAACGCCCAAACGTCATTCCTGAGGCCGGGCCCCCAGGCCGATCATGCTCCGCCCACCGCTACATTCGTCTGATTGCATCCGGCTATGAACGCCCCAAGGGCAGCCATCGGTGATGTCACAACCAAGTGAAAGCCGGTCCCGCGAACGTAGCGCGGGCGTCCCTCCCGCTGTGGCACGGGCATCCTGCCCGTGCGTTCCTGTCACCTGACCCCGGCTTCGTCTCATGCCGCACTAGGCTCTGGGTTTGATTGTAATGCGGGAGCGGGACGCTCCCGCTACAGCGGGCGGGACGCCCGCGCTACGTTCGCGGGACCGGCTTTCACTTCTCTGTCGCGCATCCGTCTTTGAACCGAGGTCCCGAAAAGGATCGTTGCTATTGTGCCGTACCCCCGCTCGTGGGGCTAAGGTGATTCACCGTAGGCGTCACCAGGAACTCGCGACTGCTATTCATCGTGCCCTTGGGGGTGAGGATACTGACGGGTCCGGTGGTCGCGCCGGCAGGAACGGTCGCCGTGAGATAGGTGTCGGACACCACACGGAATTCCGCCGGCGTTCCGTTGAAGGAGACCTCGCGCGTCCCGGTGAAACCCTGACCTTGAAACCCGACGGTCCTCCCCACTCCGCCCGATGGCGTAACCAACTGGGTGAATGGGCTCAAGCCCATGTCCAAGCTATAGAAAACGCTGCCGCCTAGAGAATTCCCGCTGGTGTTCCCATAGAAGATGCCGTTCGTGTGCTGCACCAGAGGTGTCTCAGGAAGGATCCCGTCGACGCAGCCGGCCTTTGAGCAGAGGTTATAGAGAATAGTCGGCGGGTTGCCGCTGCTCGGGATGAATTGGAAGATCGCTCCGTAATTATTCGTTCCGCCATAGATGGTTGTCCCGTAAAGATTACCGTCGCTTCCCAGGGTCAGACCAGCCAGCGGTTCGGTTCCGTCGCTGGGAACACCCGTGAAGCTGTGGACAACCTCATAATAATCCCCGGAGGCGGAGATACTAAAGATGGTTCCGAGGTTGGCGGTCCCGCCTTGGTAGGTTACCCCATAGAAGTTGCCGTCCTTGGCCTGAACCAAAACTCCCTTCGGAAAGGACCCGTCGCTGGGATAACCGGTGAAGTCGTGCAGCACATTCACATTGCCGGCCGGGTCCACGCTGTACACCACGCCCAAGTTCATGCTGCCGCCCGCTTGGGTAGTTCCATAAATGTTGCCATCGGTCCCCTGCGTAGGAAGGTTGGGGTTACTGCCGTTAGTGTAGTTGAAATCTAGAAGGGGGAACACTTGGCCTGATGGCGACATCCTGTACAGGACCCCATAGAACCCGGTGTAAACCTGGGGAGCCACCCCATAGAAGAAGCCATCCTGCCCTTCAAAGACCGTATACAGGGGGCCTCCGTCGCCGTCGGTTGGGGTCCCTGCCGTTTGGGCAAATGAGTATAAGGTGGTCAAAGTCTTCCCGTCGGGCGTGAGCCTGAACACCGTTCCGGGACTGTACTCTCCGCCGCCGGTAGTCCCATAGAAGTTCCCATCCGTTCCCAGCGTCAAACCGCCCCAGGGATACTCGCCATCGGAGCAACTGGGTCGAAGGCAGAAGTTGTAGATCGTGGTCGGCTTCCCTGCCGTCGTCATCTTGTACGCGGTACCGGCATATCCTTCATCGGCAGCGTGGGTTCCATCTGTGGCGATGGTGCTGTACAAGTTTCCGTCGGGGCCCTGCGACATCACTTGCGGAGGCAGGACGCCGGTGTTGCCCCGGTCAGTCTCTGGGTAGTTGTACAGCATGGTATAAGTTGGGGTTTGAGCGGCACTGGCCATAGCAAAAACCAGTGCGAGAAGCACCGCGGCAAGTGCGGCTTGCCCGCGGCAAGGCCGTTGAATTAACAATCGATTTGTCCTTTCCAATACGGCTGCCTGAGCTGGGCATCACTTCGGCGGCAACGCGCCGCCGTTTCCTCAGGAACCGACTCTTGGCGTTTATACCGGAATTTCCCTTTTAGCCCTGGACTTCTTCACAGCATATACCCTTTGCGGGTTCCCGCGCGCTATTTTTTTGCCTGGGTCCAGTGGCTCGGGACAGGGCCGGACTGCCTCAGCGCGAGTCCCGAAACCACTCACCGCGGTCCTGTCATCCAGTATTCTCAGACACGCCTCCGTTCCCCGCCGGCTGGCGGACTACTCGGCGTTACTCGTCGCTGCGCCACCCACCTTAGACTTCACGGTTATGGACACTTGTGCTGACACAGTTTGATAATCTGCCGTGTCTGTGGGCGTGAAAGTCACCGTGAGAACATCTGTTCCCGCGGGCAGGATCGTCCCCGCGGGCGGCTTGTACACAAACATGCCCGGCACGTTGGCCGTGGCGTCGAGTTGCGTGGCGCTGAGAGGCGTGCCGACGGTTATGGGGGCAGGTTGCGACCAATCGAGATCCGGGTTAGCCTTCAATACCACCAGCGTTGCATGGACGGTGATGGTCAGGAAGTCCGTGGTGTCATTGGGCGTAAACGTTGCCGACAACGATTGATTGCCCGCGTGGAGAACCGTACCCGCTGGTGGTGTATAAACGAACACGCCCGGCACGGGGGTCAAAGCATCCAGTTGGAGCGGCCCCAGCGGAGTTCCGTAAACGATGGGCACGGGCACCCAGAGCACGGGGGGAGTGGCCTGATTGACCTGCAAGTTGACCGTAGCCGTCACCGTGTTGTAGGCCGAGGTGTTGGTAGGCGTGAAGGTGGCGGAAAGGGTTTGTAACCCCGCGATCAGGATAGTCTTTGCCGGGGGGGTATAAACAAACGTACCGGCGACGTTGGCGGTGGCATCGAGCTGGGTGCTCGATAGCGGCGTCCCGTAGGTTATGGGCGCAGGGGTTGGCCACATAATCACGGGATTGGTTTTGCCGGTGGGATTGACAATCGTCAGGATCCCTCCCACATAGCCGATGGTGTAATTGCTATCCACCGCCCCCGAGCAGGAGGTTGGATACGTACCCACCGAGCTGCTACTGGTCACGCCCGGCGCGGAGCAAGTGGGAGCCGTCAGGCCGCTTGGGGCCGTGGACGAGAGCGTGAGACTGCCGTAAGTGTAAAGGGGTGTGATGGCGGGCACTGTCCCGCCTAAAGTCATTGTCGGGCCGCTGGCGGTAATGGTCAGGGACGCCGCGTTCACCGTCAGGCTTCCGGGTGCGTAGCCGATGGTGTAGTTCGAATCCGACGCTCCCGAGCAGGAAGTTGCATACGTACCCACCGAGCTGCTACTGGTCACGCCCGGCGCGGAGCAAGTGGGAGCCGTCAGGCCGCTTGGGGCCGTGGACGAGAGCGTGAGACTGCCGTAAGTGTAAAGGGGTGTGATGGCGGGCACTGTCCCGCCTAAAGTCATTGTCGGGCTGCTGGCGGTAATGGTCAGGGACGCCGGGCCCACCGTCAGGCTTCCGCCCGCGTAGCCGATGGTGTAGTTCGAGTCCGACGCTCCCGAGCAGGAGGTCGGATACGAACCCACCGCGCTCGTGCTGCTCACCCCGGGCGCCGAGCACGTGGGAGCCGTCAGGCCACTCGGGGCCGTGGACGAAAGCGTGAGGCTCCCGTAGGTGTAAAGGGGCGTTACGGCGGGCACCGTCCCACCATAGGTCATGGACGTGCTGCTGGCGGTAATGGTCAGGGACGCCGCGTTCACCGTCAGGCTTCCAGGCGCGTAGCTGATCGTGTAGTTCGAGTCCGAGGCTCCCGAGCAGGAAGTTGCATACGAACCCACGTTGCTGGTGCTGGTTACGCCGGGGGCCGAGCAAGTGGGAGCCGTCAGGCCGCTGGGCGGCGTGGAGGAGAGGGTGACACTGCCGTAGGTGTAAAGGGGCGTGACGGCGGGCACTGTCCCACCATAGATCATGGACGGGCTGCTGGCGGTGATGACCAGCGACGGGGTGCCACTGGTTGCGGTGAGCGTTGCCGTCCCTGTTATCGCACCGATGACGGGGTTGCTGCCGGTACCTGTCACGGTGTGCGGCCCGGTGGCGGCCGGGGTGCAGGTCGCGCCCGTGCAAGAGCCATCGGGGCTGATGCTGTACGTTATTGTGCCAGTGCTAGTACTGTTCCCAAAGAAATCCACACCTGTTGCCGTGTAGGTTTGGCCGCTGCCGAGAGCAATCGATGCCGTCGGCGGACTTAAGGTAAGCGTATAGAGAGGCCCCGGCGTGGTCCAGGTCACTTGAGCAGGCGTTGCCGCCGCAAGGCTTCCGACGCTGGCTGAGATCGAATCCGTGCCTGCCGTCCCGAGGGTGTCGGTGTAGTTGAAGATGGCAGAGCCGACGGGGATGAGGCTGCCATTAGGCAATGTGGCGGTGCCGTCGCCGGTACCGACCGGCATGCTGAATCCGGCGTGGGGGCCCGAGGTAATGGAAAACCGGACAATGGCGTCGGGAACGGGGTTGTTGTTAGCGTCCGTGACCGTAGCCGTAACCGTCGTGGTTGAGCCTACCGGCGTCGATTGGCTGCTGGGGGAGAGCGAGATATTCACGGGGGTAGCCGGCACGGCCGCCGCTGTAAGGGGTCCGACGATTCCGGTGATTGGGGTCCCGTATGGGTACTGGGCTGTTGGGCTCCCGTCTGTGAAGAAGTACTGGGGATCGGCCTCGAGAGTGCTCAGGAAGTCGCCGATCGAGGTGGTCTGTCCGCTCGTCGGACCCTGGCTAGCCGCTGAGACGTCAAACATCACGGTGAAGAAGGCATCCGCGGGGAGATCGAAGCCGGCGGTCGAAACCTCATAGCCTTGGAGACAACTATCCGACTGACACACCACGAGTTGCGAGTTGTTATCCCAGGAATCATCGACGTACTTACTCTGGAAAATGGCCTGGCCGAGGTTGGCCTCGTCAGGAGATACCTCGCCGGCAACCACGTTGTTTCCGCCCAAAAGGAAATTACCGAGCAGGGAGCTATTCGGCACAACAGAGTTGATGAGACTGGTGAAATACACAGTGTCAAAGACGTAGATTGCTCCCGCCACGTCCACGGGTGAATCTGAGCTGGCGCCGGAAATCGACCCGTTGAGAATGGCATTGACCTGGACGTTGGGAATGTCAGCACCTGTCGTGTTCATGTAGGTGGAGAAGACTATCCCGCGCCCTGCGCCGCTCGAGCCGTTCGGGCCCGTGGCAGAGTAGGCTCCGGCTTCCAGGATGTTGCCTTGATAAGTCTTTGGATTGGCGGTAATCGTTCCGTAGGCGCTCGCTGAATATACCCCCGGACAAATGTTCCACTGCAAAGCGTTCGTCTGCCCTACGTTTCCGACTGGATTGAGATTCTGCCCACAGTCGTAGTTGAATATGCTCCCTTGTGTGACGGTGCGGGCGAACGTCCCGGAGACGATGAGCGGATTACCGGAATCCGTCCCCAAGCTGTAGCCAGAAACTGTCAATGCCGGCAAAGTGGGGTTGGGTGGCCCACCGAGGTAATTAATATAGCCGCCGTTTCCCTCGGAATACCAGGCATAGCTCGCCTCTGGGAGCAGCGTGACTCCTGTTCCAGTTCCAGAAGCGGGACCAACGAAGCCAACATCGAGTCCAGAATTCACAGGGGGCTCAAACGCAACCCAGTAAGTGCCGGCAGCGAGCACAGCAGTGTAGTTTGAGAAGGTGATCCAAGCGCTGTCGGTTGTGGGGGGCGTGACCGTATATGTTTGCGACCATATGACGCCGCCAGGGATAGGTTCAGTGGGGTAGGTGTTATTGTTTGCGCGAATGACGACGTTCACTGTGCAAGGTGAATTACAAGGCGTACCCGGCTTCCCTATCTGCGGGCTAAACCATCCCTGAACCTGGGTAATCGCCGCCGGGTTTGTGAGCGTGAACTGCGCGGCGACCCACTGGTAGTTGCTACTACCGGACACCACAATCCCACCCCCCCCGGTCGTGGGGCCCGGGCCGGTGTTGATGGGGTCGGGGCTAAGAGGCGTGGCCACGGTCGTGAGACTATATTGCGCGGGCGCCGTGGCGGGCCAGCAGATCAAAGCCAAGCTCATCGCAAGCATGTAAACCTTGGTAAACCGACGTGCCTTCATGAGGTCCTCCGCACAAGTTTTGGATTTGGTTGCCCTGAAAATCGTGGTGCGGGCGTCCCGCCCGCTGTCCCGCGGGCATCTTGCCCGCCCAGTCTTGCCGTGCCAGTACGCCCCCACAACTACGGGCGGGACGCCCGCACCACAGCGATTCGTTCTACCGGCGAGCAAACCTCGCCGCTGTGCGGCGCCAGAACGCCGCTGCAAATCGTGCCATTGCACACTTCAGCAACACAAAAAGCTGTTTTAACGACTACTGCCCTGTTGCGGCAAGTCAGGTTTGAATGCTACAATTGCCCTTATCGTACAGGCACAGGCAATAGCAAACGAACCAGCTTACCGACCTTGGCCATTCTCTACGCGCCGCGGATCAGCGCATGGCCCTTTACTTGGCTATACGCAAAAGCAAGGGAAAAACCGTCATGGCTGCGAAAAATTCTGGCGAGAGCGATGGTTTAGGCAACGGACAGGCCGACTCGGCCTCTGAAGATCGGCGTGCTCTGGACCACCTTTTCAGCGTCACCTATGAAGAACTGCGCCGCCTGGCTGCAACTGTGCGCCGCAACGATCCAAACACCACGCTTAACCCCACCGCCTTGGTGAATGAGGCTTGGCTGAAATTATCGAAATCCCCTGAAATTGCCGCCACCTCGCCAGTGCACTTCAAACGCATTGCGGCCCGCGCCATGCGGCAGGTCCTGGTGGAGGCCGCCCGGCGCCGCAGTTCGAACAAGCGCGGCGGCGGCGCGGAGATGACCGTCACTTTTGACGAGGCGGTTCAGCGAAAACCCTCCGGCGGAGAAGAAATCCTGGCGCTCAACACCGCTTTGGACTCGCTGGCGCGCATGAATCCGCGCCAGGCGGTGATGGTGGAGAGCCGCTTCTTCGGAGGGTTGGATATCCCTGAGACAGCAACGCTTCTCAACGTCTCTGAAGCTACAGTCATGCGCGATTGGCGGGCGGCGCGGGCATGGCTGGCCCACGAGCTTCGCGGGCGATAACATCCGGTGGAGGGCCCGCAGGACAGGTACATCCGATCGCCGCGCGATGTACACAATCGAATACACCAAGACCAAGCGGCGCGCTGGAACCCGATATGCAACCCGAACGCTGGCAACGAGTGCAGGAACTGTTCCACCGCGCCGTCGACCTTCCGCGTTCGGAGCAGCTTTCTTTCCTCGGCCAAGCCTGTGGCGACGACTCGGAAATACGCTCGGCCGTGCTGGGGATGATCGAGCAGGACTCGAAGAGTTTTGGACTACTCGATCGCGATTTGTCCGACCTCGCCGCGGATCTGATTCAGGCCGATACCACCCTGCCTAGGGAATTCGGTCCTTATCGAATCAAGAGCGTCCTGGGAGAAGGCGGTATGGGGGTCGTTTATCTGGCCGAGCGGCGGGACCTGGGGAACCTGGTAGCCATCAAGATCCTGCGCGACGCGTGGCTGTCTCCTTCCCGGCTCAAGCGCTTTGAGACCGAGCGGCGCACGCTGGCGCAACTCAATCATCCCTCCATCGCCCCCCTGTACGATGCCGCAACCTTACCCAATGGAACGCCCTGGTTCGCGATGGAATACGTCCAAGGCCTCGCCCTGAACAAATATTGCGAGATCCACAAGTGTTCGATCGAGGACCGCCTGAAACTAGTCCGCTCCGTTTGCGAAGCGGTACAATACGCCCACGCTCGCGGCGTCATTCATCGCGATCTGAAGCCCTCGAATATTCTGGTCAAGGAGGATGGCTCGCTGCGGCTGCTCGATTTTGGAATCGCCAAGCAGCTCGATGCGGAGGGGTGGCCGGCCGATCAGACCCGGACGGCTCTGCGTCCGATGACTCCCGCCTACGCGTCTCCGGAGCAGCTTCGCGGCGGGGCGGCGGGGGCCGAAAGCGACGTCTATTCCCTCGGCGTTATTTTGTACGAATTGTTAACCGGCCGCCTGCCCTTCGATGTTTCTGAAAAAACGCCGAGCGAGGCGGCGGCGGCCGTAACGACACAGGAACCGATGAAGCCGTCGCTGGTGGCTCGCCGCGGCGGAATGCGCACGGGATCGTGGATCGATTTGGACGTGCTGTGCATGAAGGCGATGCAGAAAGATCCCGCGCAGCGATATCGATCTCCGCAGGCGCTGATCGACGACCTGGATCATTATTTAAGGCACGAACCGCTCAACGCCCGCCCCGATTCGCCATTATACGCGTTGGCGAAATTTCTGCGGCGAAACTGGCGATCCATGGCAACCGGAGCGGCGATGCTGGCGAGCATCGGGATCGCCATCGCGCTGACGATGAGCCGTGCTCCCAAGGGAAGCAGCGAGTCCGTGCCGCACACCGTGGCGGTGATTCCCTTTCAGAATGCGGGAAACGACTCGAGGCTCGATTTTCTCAAATGGGGGCTTGCCGATGAAGTCTCCGCCACCCTGGGATATGCGCGTTCGCTAACCGTACGGCCGCCCGGAGAGACTCATAAATACAGCGGATCGAATCCTGACCTCGCCAAGATAGGGCGCGAGTTGCGAGTGGCGCACCTGGTCAGCGGGCTTTTTCTTCAAGCCGGCGATCAACTGCAAATTACCTTGCGAATGACCGACGTCGGGAAGGATCGTCTGCTGTGGGAGGACGTCTTCGATATTCCGGCCGGGAACATGATCGCGATGCAGGCGCAGATCGCGGCTAAGACGCGCCGCAGTCTGGCCCCGCTGCTGGGCGCGCCGGAATTTGTGACCGAAACGCGTCCGAAACCAACCAATGAAGAAGCATACAAGCTGGTGCTGGAAGCCCGCTCGATTCCGGGCGAGACCGATCCCAAACTCAACCGGCGCGCCACGGAAATGTTGAAACGAGCGGTGCAGCTCGACCCGGCCTACGCTCAGGCTTGGGAAGATCTCTCGGCAAGGTGCCTGGCGGACGTTTGGGTGTGGAACGGCGGCCAGGCCGCGCTCGATGGTTGGTGGGATGCAGGCGAGCGGGCCGCCCAGCTCGATCCGGACAACGTGATTTTCCGCGCCGCTGTCCTGTACATGCAGGGATCAATCGGAAAGCGGGCCCAGCGCCGGGGAATCAGCCGCGGTGAGGCGTATCGCCGTCTGGAAGAGTTGATTCGCCTCCGGCCGGATAGCGCCCGGCTGCACTTTGACGCAAGCTGGATGCTGCGCGATGCCGGCCTGCTCGAAGAGTCGGCGCGCGAATGTGAAACGTCGATGCTGATCGACGCGCAAGATGCCGGCGCCGGAGCTGTGGAGTCACGTTCATGCTGCTGGGCAATTATCGGCGCGCCATGGATTATCTGCGCCTGGATCCCAACAACAACCAGATTACGCAGGCGGTTTCGATCGATGTACTGCTGCACCAAGGAAAAGGAAGAGACGCCCTGAAGATCTGGCCGGATCCCACACCGCAATGGGGCGGCTATGGGGTGCTGCTGGCGTACTTGCAACATCGCCCCTCCGCGAAGATCGCGAGGCTCGCGCGCGCCGTTCAGCCTGACTCCGATCCGGAAATGAACTATTTTTCTGCCGCGCATCTGGCGTACGCCGGTGAGCCGGATGCTGCGCTTCCGTTGCTGAGACAAGCCGTTGACGGAGGGTACTGCTCGTATCCGGCGATGGATTCCGATCCCTTCCTGGCGCGGGCGCGCTCCCGGCCCGGATTTCAAGAAATCCGCTCGGCCGGGATGGCGTGCCGGGATGCATTCCTATCCGAAGCGGCCGGCAAAGTGTCAGCGCCAGGATCCGGCCACTAACCACCTTCGATTGAGTGCTGTGCCTCACCAATATCACGTCTGCCTGAAGACAGTTGACTTTTCCGGACGTGGCCTCCGATATGATTCACTATGTTTAGGCTCTTATCTTCGTTGTTACGGCTTCTTCTTTTGCCGCGGAGTTTCCGAGAAGTCGCTCTGGAGAACCTTGCGCTGCGTCAGCAACTGGCGGTGATAAAGCGACGGCGTCCGCGGTCTCGCCTGCAAATCGCTGACCGCATCTTCTGGGTCTGGTTATCAACGGTCTGGAGCCATTGGCGGCAGGCCCTGATGATTGTCCGTCCAGAGACCGTAGTGAGTTGGTATCGAAAGGGGTTCCGCCTCTTCTGGAACTGGATTTCCAGACGCAAGCAGTTAGCGCGGAGGGAGGCGTACTTTGCCCTCCTCCGCGGCACTACATCGGAAAATGGCCGCTTGGGGACGCGGGTGCAAGGCCTATCATGGGCGGCATGTCGCGTCGGAGACGCCACCGATCAGAGCACCCGCGTTTGCTGGCCATGGGATGAGGGCAACAACCATGGACAGCACCCGATGGCAAAAGGTCCAATCGCTCTTTCACCAGGTCGCGGAATTACCGGGGGCGGAACAGCGCAGTTTTCTGGAAAAGGAATGTGGCGATGACGTGGCGCTGGCCAGCGAGGTGCTGACCCTCCTCCAGAAAGACGCCTGCGGCGTTTCGCTGCTGGACCGCGACGTCGTTCAGGTGGTGCAGCAGGTTTTCCATGACCCGTCCTCAGCCTCGCCTCCTTTCAAGCAATTTGGCCCCTACCGGATCATCAGTGTACTGGGTGAAGGCGGATGGCGTTGGTTTACCTTGCCGAGCGTGAGGATCTGGGCAGTAAGGTTGCCATTAAAGTCCTGCGCGACGATCAAGCTCAGTTAGCGGAGGCGGAACACCTGGCGCGTGAAGGCCGCGCCATGACCAAGCGGCACCTTCCACCAAACCACCCGGCCGTTGCCAAGGCCACCACGGCACTGGGGAGGGTACTCGCCCATCATGGCGCCTATGGGGCCGCCATCCAGACTCTTGACGAGGCAGTTCGCCTCCAGTCTACAAAGGGCGCCCCGACCCCTGAATTAATGGCCAGCCTTTACCAATTAGCAAGCGCCCACTTCTCTGCCGACCACTATGAGATTTCCGAATCACTCAGCGAACGCCTGCTGCCGGTGGTCTTTCGCAATCAGCGCCGGACCGGACGGCTCGACTTGGAGGCGGTGGTTCAGCAAGGGAAAATCGAGGGCCAACCGGCGCATACGCGGGAAGTCAAGATTGTCGATCTTTCCCACGCGCGTCAGCATCGGTGGGAGTTGGCGCGCCGGCTGTATCCCAACCACGCAGGAAAGCAGCGGGCCTGGATGAAGGTCCATCAGCAGCGCCTGTTGGATAAGGTGAAAATCGAAAAGCTCGTGGGCGTGCTCCGCGCCCTCCGATGCTCACTCCTCAATGGCCGCTTTGAGGATTACCGGGAGGACCGCCGCGCGGCCATCGCCGCTTAACTGCAACTTCTATGTCGCACACCCCAAGCCGAGGCACGAGTTTCCCGCGCGCGCAACCGCCCGAGTGAGTGTGGTCCAGGGCATCACCCCTTGTTGCTTGCCGAGGCGGGTGACGACTCAGCCCGGGCGAATTTGGTACGGGGCTTTCTTCCTCGCGATTTTCTGACCCGCTCCTGAATCAAGACGCGCTTGCAATCGAAACAGACGAGGTGAAAGCCACTAGGCGAGGGGGCGAGACGCGATGAACTGCAATTTGGGCATACCGGTTGAGAAGTCATAAGGATGTAATCTTAGCATAGGTGGGAAGCCGCGCCTAGTTACGAACGAGTATAATTTCAAATGTATACCCTATGATTAATACCTCACATTTCTATGACTCCTTCGGAGAATGGACATGGCGACCACCGCCAGCGGCTGTTCCCGGAGCGCAAAATCCACTGATTTGAGCGATACTATACGCTTGCCACTGGAAGCGGGCCACCGGCAGCGCCGGAATAACATGGGGGAAGCCAGTTGATGTCGAAAGCTAGGTCCCTAAGGCGCAGATGGCGAATGAGGAGGGCATGGCACACCAGGAGCATCAACAGGCTGTGTATAGCCGTCGATTTGCGGGAATCGAGCAGCGCCGGGCGGAGGTGTGGCGGGTCCTCGCCCGCCATTACTTTCATCGATGGGTAAAGCCCACCGACACCGTCCTGGATCTGGGCGCCGGATACTGCGAATTCATCAACAGCATTTCAGCGGCGCACAAGTTTGCGCTGGATTCAAACCCCGTCACGGCGCATAAGGCCGCCCCCGGCGTTACCGTGCTTTCTCAGCAGGCCACCCAGCCGTGGTCCATGCCCTCGGAATCCGCAAGCGTGGTATTCAGCAGCAACTTCTTTGAACACCTCCCGACCAAGAAAGATTTTGCCCACTGTCTCGCTGAGGCGTACCGGGTGCTGCGCCCACAAGGATTGCTGATTGCTTTGGGGCCGAACATCCGTTATTGCTACGATGTCTACTGGGATTTTGTGGATCATCATTTGCCTCTCAGCGATCGTTCGATGGTTGAAGCGTTGGAAATCGCCGGATTTGGAAAGGAACTCGTCATACCGCGTTTCCTTCCTTTTACCATGAGCGACCGAGTGCCTCACCGGGCGTTCCTGGTTCGCCTGTACTTGCTGTTTCCCCTGGCGCAGCGTCTATGGGGAAAGCAGTTCCTGGTGATTGCGCGAAAGCCGTAGCGATGAGTTTCAGGATGTCTCCTCGAACAGCCCGGGGATGCGGTTGGCCCGCCTGTTTCATCCTGGTTTTTGTGTCTGCCTTTTTCCTCAGCGGGACCAGGCAACCGCCGCTCGAACTTGATCCCTCCTGGCACGCAGCGCTCGAATACGCCACCGCACACCATTTGCAATTCGGCACCCAGATTGTCTTCACGTTCGGGCCCTTGGGATTCCTGAGCACGCGGACCAGCATGGGACATCTCGTGGGCGCACGCATTGCCTTCGCCTTCTTCTGGAGCGCGCTCGTTGCCCTGGCGGCGACGGCGCTGGCAAAACGTTTGCCGGGATGGGTGCGCTACGCCTTTCTCGCCTGGTTGGTGATCTTCACTCTTTCCGAGGGGTTCGACCAAACCGCCTTCTTCGTGATGGCATACGGCGCATTGCTCCTGCTCGTCGACAACCCCAAGCAGCGCTGGCAAGCGCCCCTCTTTGTCTTCGCCTTTATTGTTCTGTCTCTCATCAAACTCTCGTTCCTAACCGCGGCGATCGCGAGCCTTGCCCTGGTTGTTGTCTGCTGGATCTGGCAGCGAAAAATCCGGAAGGCGATCGTGCTGGCGCTGGCGGCGCCGGCAGGATTCGTCGCTTGCTGGATGGCCTTAGGGCAGTCGCCCTCCCATCTTGCCCCCTGGTTCCGGCACGCCCTGGAGTTGGAGTCCGGCTACAGCGCGGCCATGAACCTGGTTCCCAAGACCCCAGTCCTCTGCGCTGCCCTGGCGGCGCTGGCGCTGTTCGCTGGCCGCCTTGATCGCGACCATCGTGCGGGCGCATGGCGGCCTTCTCACTTGGGGGATCCTGGTCACGCTCGCACAATATGTTTTTCTTGCGTGGAAGGAGGGATTCACGCGCTCCGGGGACTGGCACACCTTTGTATTCCTGTGGTTTCTGCCGCTGGGTTTGGCTTTTTGCTTCCTCGCGGAGCCTGTCAAGAGCGCCCGCGCCTTCTCACCGGTGGGTGTTGAATGCCACCTTCGCCGCCAGCATGGTGCTCTGCCTGGTAGCGGCGCACTTTCAGATTCCGGGATTCGCTTGGCAGCAAGTTACCGATTGGCCACGACGCGTTACCCATAACACGGAGATGATCCTTGCCACCTTGCGGGGACGCTCGGACGACCTCTATGCTGACTGTCGCGATTCCAAAAATGTTCGCATGCTCCTTCTCGACCACGCGAAAGACGTGATCGGGAACGAATCCGTGGACGTGATGAACTACCTCCTGTTGGCCGCCGTGGTCAATGAAATGAACTACCAGCCGCGCCCGGTCATTCAAGGGTTCGTGGCGTACACGCCGGCGCTTCAGAGCCTCAACGAGGAATACTTCCGCAGTGCCGGACGGCCGCATTTTGTGATGCTCTGCCAGCAAGCCACGGACGGCCGATTTCCCACGCTGGAGGATTCCGCCGCGCTGAATTACGTGCTCAATAATTACGTTCCCGTGGCGCGGGACGGGCGCTTCCTGATTTTGCAGCAGCGAACCGCGGAGGACCCTGCATTCCAGCTTGTCCACGAGGAAACCCTGCGCTTCGGCGAGAAGTTGGATCTGCGCCCCTGGGCGCACGGACCCTTGTTCATGTCGGTTACGATCACTCCCAGCTTGCTGGGAAGGGCCGCTACTCTCCTGTATCAGCAGCATCCGCTCTACATGCGGGTTGCGGCGGAGTCAAGTGGAGGAACGGTACCGCATTGTTCCCTCCATGGCGGAGCGGCCGTTCCTGGTGAACCCCCTGCTGAATAGCAACTACGATGTTATGAACCTTTATGCTTCCCACCCCGGCAAGGAGCTGGCAAGTGTGACCTTCGAGCGCCCCGCGCAGGGGTCTTTTGAATTCCGGGATCATCTCACGGTGCGGCTCTATACCGCCCCTGGTTTTCCGCGAGCAGCGAGGGAGATTTCCGTTCCCCGCATGCTCGCAGATGTGCAGGGCCGCGTTTTCTGGCCGGAGCCGAAATCGGTGGAAAGCGCGGCCCCCGCGCGGGTGATGATTTTCCACGGAGCTCCTGCCTTGATCGTGCGCGCCCCCAGCAAGATCGTGGTGGAAATCCCGGAGAACGCATCGTCATTCTCGGGTTACTTTGGCATTCCCGAGGAAGCCTACACCGGCGATGGCAAGACGCAGGGTGTGGAGGATCTCCATTGCGGTCCAGGATCGGTCCGGCCAGAGCCGATTGGCGCTTGATCGCTTCCTGCAGCCTTTGTCCCGAGCCGATGACCGCGGCCGATTTCTCCTTCCGCATTCCGATTGACAGCACCCGTGATCGCAGCATCACGCTGACGACGGGCCCTGGCCCTTCCGGCAGTGCCGAAGGTGGTTGGTCAGTCTGGTCACAGTGCCGATTCGAGGAATCGCGCTCGCCATGAGGAATGCCGAGCCTGGCCTGCGCCTGCGGCCACGGCGTAGAGAGCTTGACACTCGTCTCGAAGCAGGCCATCGTAAGCGCTGACTGTTGACCTTTATGTTTCAGGTGGTGAAATGATGGACCGGCGAACATTCTTGGTGAGGGATATACCCGCGGCGACGATCGGGTTGGCGGCTGCCTGGAAATCCTCTTTCGCGGCGATTCCAACTGGAGACAAACCCATGAGCTCTTCCTACTTTGAGTTCTTCTACATTCACATGCAGAACGGCAGCCAAACGGCGCGCATGGCGAAGTGGCTGGAAAGCCGGCTCATGCCGATCTGCCAAAAACACGGTTTTGGCCCCATGGGATTCTTCAACGTGGATGTGGGCCCCAGCCTTCCGACGGCGTTGATCATCTTTTCCTATCCCAGCCTTACGGAAATGGAGACGCAGTGGGGAAAGCTCAACTCCGACCCCGACTACGCGGCGGCGGTGGAGGAAGTGGAGAAGGATGAACCGGCTTTTCACCGCATGGAGTCGATGCTGCTCCGCGCGACTCCCTTTTGCCCGCCGCTTACGGCCACCCCGGCTGGCGACCCGCCCCACAAGCTCTACGAGTTGCGCATCTATGAATCACCTACGAATCGCCAGCTCGGATACCTGCACGACCGGTTCGGCGGGAGGGGAGATCGATATCTTCCACAAGAGTGGCATTCATCCCATCCTCTATGCGGACACGGTCTTTGGGCCCAACCAGCCCAACATGGCTTATCTGATTCCGTTTGAAAGTGAAGCCCACCGCGAGAAGGCGTGGGCGACGTTCCGCAACGATCCTGATTGGGTCAAGATTCGCGACGAATCGGTGCGGCACGGCGGGGAGATTGTGCGCAACATTACCAACATGTTTCTTTCGCCCACGAGCTTCTCGATGCTGCGGTGAGCCGCCTGGAAAGAAGTTGGTTCACAGGGCAGGGTTCGGAAAGCGCTCGAGCGGCGTCCCGTCGTCTTCGCGGTCGGCGCCGCGCAGGAAATCGAAATCGCACCCTTCATTGGCTTGCAGGATGTGGTCCAGGAAAAGCCTGCCGTAGCCGCGCGTGTAGTGCGGGGCAGGCGCTTTCCATTGCGCAAGCCGCGCCTTGATTTCCGCCTCGGGCACGCGCAATTCGAGGCGCCGCGCCGGCACGTCCAGTTCAATTTCATCCCCGTCCTGAACAATCGCCAGGGGCCCGCCCACCGCGGCTTCCGGCGCAATGTGGACGACGATCGTCCCGAAGCTGGTGCCGCTGATGCGCGCGTCGCTGAGGCGCACCATGTCTTTCACGCCGGCTTTGAGCAGCTTCGCCGGGATGGGCAGATGGCCCCATTCCGGCATTCCCGGAGCGCCCTTGGGCCCGGCGTTCTTCAGCACCATCACGGAGTTCTCATCGACGGGCAGATCCGGGTCGTCGAGGCGCGCGAGCAAATCCCGATTGTTCTGGAAAACCACGGCGCGCCCGCGGTGCTTCGCCAGGTGCGGTGAAACGGCGGATTGCTTGATCACCGCGCCCAGCGGAGCAAGATTCCCATTCAGAACGACGACGCCGCCGCCTTGCGGAAGCAGAGGGCTCGCTGAGAGGCCGGATGACCTCGCGATTGAAGCACGCCGCGCGCTTCAGGTTTTCGCCCATGGTCTTGCCGCTGGCGGTCATCGCATCCAAATGCAGCAGCGGGCTGATTTCCTTCAGCACGGCGGGCACACCGCCGGCGTAACTGAATTCTTCCATCAGGAACTTTCCCGAGGGCTTCACGTTGGCGATGAAGGGCGTGGTGCGGGCGATGTCATCGAACGAGGTGAGGGGCAGGTTGATCCCCAGCCGTCCGGCAATGGCCACCAGGTGCACGATGGCGTTCGTCGACCCGCCCAGCGCCATGAGCAGCCGGGTGGCGTTCTCCAGCGCCGCGGCGGTCATGATGTGGGAAGGCCGCAAACCTTCCCGGACCATATCGACGATGCGCTTTCCGCTCTGTTCGGCAATCATCATGCGGCGCGAATCGACCGCGGGGATATCCGCCGCGCCGGGAAGGGTCATGCCCAGTCCCTCGGCGAGGCTGGCCATGGTTGACGCCGTGCCCATCACGTAGCAGTGGCCGGCGCTGCGCGCCACGCAACTCTCAATTTCGCACCACTCCTCTTCTCCCAGGCGGCCGGCGCGCACCTCTTCCCACATTTTGCGGACGTCCGTGCCGGCGGCGAGTTCGCGGTCGTGCCACATGCCGCTCAGCATCGGTCCGCCCGGCACCATGATGGCGGGCACGTCGACGCTGGCGGCGCCCATCAACTGCGCGGGCGTGGTCTTGTCGCACCCGCACAACAGCACCACGCCATCCAGCGGATAAGCGCGGATGCATTCCTCCACTTCCATCGCCATCAGATTGCGGTAAAGCATGGTGGTGGGCTTCATCAGCATTTCGCCGAGCGAGATGGTGTTGAATTCCAGCGGGAATCCGCCCGCCTCCCACACGCCGCGCTTCACGGCTTCCGCCACGGTGCGCAGATGGGCGTTGCAGTTGTTGAGTTCGCTCCAGGAATTGCAGATGCCGATGACCGGCTTGCCCTCGAAGACGCGCTCGCTAAAGCCTTCGGAGCGAAGCCAGGCGCGGTGCGCCAAGCCCCAGCGATCGCGCTTGCCAAACCAATCGCGGCTGCGGAGTTTGGGGAAGTCGTTAGTGCGTGTCGGAGTCATTTTGGGCAAGTTTTGCGACCTTGCTTCATTTCCATGCTCAAGGTGATGCCGCGCCGCTCGGGGCGAATCCCTATCAACCAAAAGGTCAGGCTGCGGGCTGAACCAGGTTGATAAGGTTGCCACAGGTGTCTTCAAACAAGACGGCGGTGATTGGCCCCATGCTATTTGGTTCGCCACGGAACCTGACGCCAAGGTCCTTGAGACGTCGGTACTCAGAGTCGATGTCGTCGGTTATGAACGCAGTGGCCGGCATGCCAGCCGCAAACAAGGCTTTTTGATACGTCTGGGCAGGCGCGAAACCCATAGGCTCAAGCAGTAGCTCGACACCCTCCGCTCCCTCCGGCGATGCCACGGTCAACCATCGGAATTGACCCATAGGTATGTCCTTCATCTTCACGAAGCCCAAGATCGCCGTATAGAATCGGAGGGCGTCCTCTTGGTTTTCAACCATTACGCTCGTTACTCTGATCTGCATGGGCATCTCCTGTTTTCGGTGAGTTCCCCTTCGGGGAACAATATCATTAGCCGTGGGTGAAACCCACGGACAGGGACCCTCCAACAAAATGCCTATCGACCCCGCAGGGGTCGAACTCGTTCGCCACCAACTCGGCGCCAAACCCAATTCAACCCCTTCGGGGTTGGTGAATCGTCGGGGCGCATTGTTTCCGTGGGTTTCACCCACGGCTAATGACATTGGACCTCTTCGAGGTCCCGCTCATTCCAGCCGCCGGGAAAGCATTCTCGTTTCATCACGCCTTCGCCAGATGGAAAATCGGCTCGGCGCCGGATGCGCCGGCGAGAAGCGACTTCTCTTCTTCGGGCTTGATCGGCTCGAACTTCTGTGCGACGTCCATGGCCAGCCGGAAGTATCTTTCATCGCCGGGAGGCACGGCGGCGGTGATGGGATGCGACAGAGTCCAGCGCAAGCCCAAGTGAGGCCTCATCCGGCAGCGCGGCGGGCTGATACCAGCACTTGGGATGGGGATGATTCTTCTTCTGCGCGTCCGGCCATGTCCGCCTTCGCCATGCTTTTCAAGCGCCAGGATGCCCATGCCTTTTTCGTGCGCCCTCGCCAGCACTTGCGGCCCGAAGTTGGCTTGCGAGAAAAGGACGAAATTGATGGGGAAGAGGATGGTGTCGAAATCATAATGATCGAGCATGGAAAACGCATTTTCCACCGAGTGCGCGGAGAAACCGATAAAGCGGACTTTGCCTGCCTTGCGCGCCGCCTGGAAGGTTTCCATGGCGCCGCTGGGGCCAAAGATTTTGTCGACGTCTTCTTTCGTGGTCACCGCGTGAAACTGGTAGAGGTCAACGTGGTCTGTGCGCAGCTTGCGCAGCGAGTCCTCAAGATCATTCGCCGCGCCGTCTTTATCGCGCATCAGCGTCTTGCAGGCGAGGAACGAGCGCTTTCGATAGGGCTCCAGCGCCGGCCCCAGCTTTTGTTGCGCATTACCGTATTGAGGCGCCACGTCGAAGTAATTGATGCCGCGGTCGAAGGCTTCGGCCACGATGTTATTGGCAAAAGGCTGCTCCGTATCCATTACCACGATTCCGCCCAAGGCGATGATGGAAAGGTGGGCGCCGGTTTTCCCCAGCCGACGTTTGGGAATGGGAGCCAACTTCGCGGTCTCGCTCGCCTTCGCGAGGGGATCCATAAGCTTCTTGGACGCCGCCAATCCGGCTGCTGCCGCGGTTCCTCTCCTGAGAAAATCTCGTCGTTGCATGATTTACCTCCTGGTGAGGGAAGATCCCCCACTTTCAGAATCTAAGGCAGAGCTGACGCCCGACTCCGCGCCAACGAGGGCTTCCACAAAACTGCCATGGGGACGGGGTGCCCTGCCCCTGGAGCGCCGAGCGCCCGAACTCCTCATTTGTAGCACCGCAGGGCTCCAGCGTCAAACGTAAAGGGCGCATTCTCAAGTCTTGAAAATCAAGTGTGCATGACAACAGCGATAGCAGGGTTTGACAACACGACGCGGAACAGGGAAGAAGGCTTGTTTTCAGGGCTGTTTCGAATAATCCTTGGGCTCGCCGTAGGATGGGGGGCCAATTTGATGTAGAGGCGGCTTTACGCCGCCATCTGGCGAGATAAACTCGCCGCTACAGCATCAAATTGACGCAGTACTGGCGATCCAATGGCGCGGGCCGGATTACAAGGTTTTCGAGAGGTTACCGATGACCCGTGAGAAGATCAGCCTGGAGGAGTCGCGCCTGCGCAAGCTCCACTGGAAGCGCTGGGGACCGTACCGGAGCGAACGCCAGTGGGGAACCGTCCGCGAGGACTACAGCGAGGACGGGACGGTCGGGGACTACTTCCCCCACGACCATGCCCGCTCGCGGGCTTATCGCTGGGGAGGGGGCCAGGAGTTTCAACATTTGACCTACTACTCCTGGTGAGAAACCCAGCCTATCTTCGTTCTACTTAGTCCACCACAAATCGGTTAGACTCTCCCCTCGTTCTGCGTTTTTAATCGCTCTGAAGGAATTTGTGGAATGAGCTCTCGCTTACGCCAGATGACCGCTCGTGACCTTCCCGCCGGGATGCGGCTGAAGGAAATTGCCGGATGGAATCAGACTCGCGGCGATTGGGAAAGGTTTCTTCTCGCGAGCCCCCAAGGGTGCTTCGTGGCCGAGGCCGACGGCGAAGTAGTGGGAACCGCCGCGACCATTTCCTATGAAGGCCGGTTCGCGTGGATCGGGATGGTCCTGGTGGACCCCGCCCGGCGCGGCCAGGGGATCGGCACAAAATTGCTCGAGAAGGCCATCGAGTATCTGGATGGTTGCGGAATCCCCAGCATGAAACTCGATGCGACCCCGCAAGGCAAGCCGCTGTACGAGAAACTTGGGTTTGTCACCGAATACGAAATCGAGCGCTGGCAGTTGCAACGCACGCCAGCGCCCGACGCTCCCGATGGCGGCCAGTTCGATGACGGAAGAAATGCTCGATCAGGACCGGGAAATTTTTGGCGCTGACCGAAGCGCACTGTTGCGGTCGATCGCGCTTGAGCATCCCGCGTTCGTGCTTGCAAACCCGAAGCCAGGGGAAGCTCACGGGGTACAGCTTGGGACGCCGGGGCGCGCTGGCTGACCATCTGGGACCCTGGGTGGCGCAGGATGAATCCTCCGCGCGCAGTTTGCTGGATGAATTCCTGCGTTCGTTCACGCCGGCGAGAAGGTTTTTGTAGACGGAATGAGGAGCAGTCCCTGGGCGATGAAATTGCTGCGCGAGCGCGGCTTCCAATCCTCGCGATCCTTGACGCGAATGTATCGCGGGCGCAATGATTTCCCCGGCCGCCCGGAACTTCAGGGCGCGATTCTGGGACCGGAGTTTGGCTGAGGGAGAGCGTAGCGCGCTGCCCGTACACATGTGTTATGGCAAATTCATCTATGAATCAAACTACATCGACGCGGTTTTCTTACGGCTGGTGGATTGTCCTGGCGGCGTTCTTGAATCTGTTTTTCGCCGTGGGACTGGTCTTCTACGGACTTCCCGTTTTTTACACTTCCCTGGTTGATTCCCTTCATTTCACGCGCAGCCAGGTGGCGCAAGGACTGTTTCTTGGCTTCGTCATCGTGGCGCCCGCTTTCGGGTTCATGGGCGCGCTCATCGACCGCATTGGCGCGCGGCGAGTCCTGCGCGTCGGCATTCTGCTGGTCGCCTTGCCATTGATCCTGATGGGCGGGATGACGCGCCTGTGGCAGTACTACGTCCTGTGCATTGTGGAAGTGGTGGGATATGTCCTGGCGGGCCCCATCTCCAATCAGGTTCTGGTCTCCAATTGGTTCCAGGCGAAACGCGGACGCGCCATGGGCTACGCGTATTTGGGACTGGGATTGGGCGGCGTGGCCGCGCCGGTTTTGGCGGCACACCTGATCGGAGGGCTGGGATGGCGGCGCGCCTTCGTCATCATCGGCGCCCTGATCGGCGTGGTGCTTTTTCCCATTGCGCAGTGGCTGACGCGTTCCGCTCCGGGAGAAATGGGACTGGTTGCGGACGGGGTTGAACCCGCGCAGGCATCGGCGGGAGCAGGCCAGGCACCCTCATTCCCCTTGGGGGCGGCGGTCCGAACCGCCAATTTCTGGCTCATCCTCGCGGGCAGCACGCTCACCATCGGCGCCATCGGAACGGTGATTCAACAATTCGTCTTGTTCCTTCGCGACACCGGGTACACCACGGTTCAGGCCTCGCACGTCTCCAGCGGATTGCTCTTCGCGGGACTGGCGGGACGGGTGGCGGTGGGCTATCTGGTGGACCGCTACAACAAGAAGAATGTCATGGCCTTGTTCTATCTGCTCCTGGCGTTCGCGATCCCCCTGCTCTTTCTGGCGCGGCAGCCCTGCCGCGCTTTGGGCGTTTGCGCTGATCTTTGGATTTGCCATGGGAGCGGATTATCTGTTGATTCCGCTGGTCACGGCCGAGTGCTTCGGCTTGGCGTCGCTGGGAAAGCTTTTGAGCCTCATCATCATGGCCGATTCCCTGGGGCAGTTCTTTGGACCCGTGCTGGCGGGAAGAATCTTCGAAGCGACCCATAGCTATGACCTCGCCTGGAGCATCATCACTACGGCAGGAATCCTGGGCGCCGCCGCCATCTATGCGGTGCGGACGCCGAGAACAGTGGCGAGTGGATAGCAAGTAACCCCAATGCTGTTCACTTATTGAACCTCACAAAATACAGTGCCAGTTTCTAATTCTTCAGATAGACGGGATGCATGAAAACACTTGTGCATCCGCAACGCGATTTCCAAGCACTGGAAGATCGGCGCAGACGAGCCGCCAAGCTGTTCCGCGCAGGCGCGAGGCTTGCGTCGGTCGCCCGAACTTTCCAGGTCAGTCGGCAGAGTGTCAGCCGCTGGTACCGGCCGTGGAAACAGGGCACCGCGGAGGCTCTGCGCGCCGCCGGGCGGGCAGGCCGCAAAGCGAAGCTTGAGCGCCCGCAACTGCAGCAGCTCGACGGGGCCTTGCGCCCAGGGGCGCGCGCCCAGGGCTTCGGGACGGATCGGTGGACCCTGCCGCGGGTGGCCAAGCGGATCGAGCGCTTGACGGGGGTGCGATACCATCCGGGCCACTTCGGGAAGATTCTGTGCGCCCTGAACTGGACGCTGCAACGACCTACCCGCCGCGCCCGTGAGCGCCCAGCGGCGGCGGGGCGGCAGTGGGTGGAGGAGCGCTGGCGGGCGGTAAAAAAAACGCTCGGCGACCCCGCGCCTGGATCGTCTTCCAGGACGAAAGCGGCGTCTGCGAACGTCCCTCCACCCGCCGCACCGGGTCGCCCCGCGGCGAAACCCCGACCCGGATTCACGCCTTCAACGGGAAGAAGCTCGCGCTTGGCGCGGCCCTGGCCTATCGTTGGGAGGGCAACCGCTCCCGCCTCTATTTCCAGACGCGTCCCAATAATTACCACGCCGCGAGCCGGAGGGCTTTCCTCCCGGACCGGCGGCGGCCTCGGCGCGGCCAACCCGCCACCCTGATCGGGGACGGACGGCCCGCCCACAAAAGCCGGATCATGCCGGACTACCTGCGCGCGCCACGGCTTTGGCGGCGCGTGCAGCGGCTGCCCGGCGAGGCCCCCCACCTCCACCCGGTGGAAACTCGGTGGAGCAACCGCAAGGGACAAGCGTTGGCCCATCGCGGTGCGGACGGGCGGGGCGAAGCTGACGGGGCCGTCCACCAAGGCAGGGCCCGAGTGCGCCGTTCGCAGCAGCTCGCCTTTGCCTTCCTCCCTCATGCCGGACTCTCTTTTTGACCGAATTGTCACTGTATTATGCGAGGTTCAGTAATGCGCTCACGCCCGCAGATGCGCTGGTATTACTGCTGAGGGCCTGTCGCACGGCAAGAACCGCAGGGCCGAACCGCGGGCCCGGCGCTACCGGGTGTTATTCAGAGCGGTTCGATGTCCACCCAGGCGCGCTTGCTCCACGACTCCAGGCCTTTTTCGGCAAGCTGCAAACCTTTAGCGCCTTCCAGCAAGCCCCAGCGGAACGGCTCATCCTTCACGACGTGGCGCAGGAACAACTCCCATTGCCGCTTGAAGGCGTTCTCGTAAACTTCCTGCTCCGGCACCTTTTGCCATCCGTCGAAATAATTGAGCGCGCTGGGGACGTCCGGATCCCACACGGGACGCGGCGTTGCGCCGTAGGGCTGAATCCAGCAGTCACGCAACCCCGCCACCGCCGAGCCTTTCGTGCCGTCCACCTGAATGGTGAGCAGGTCATCGCGACGAACTCGCACGCACCAGGAAGAGCTGAACGGCGCGAGGATGCCGCCTTCGAGCTCGAAGGTGGCGTAAGCCGAATCGTCCGCCGTGCACTCATAAGGCTTGCCTTCCTCGTCCCGCCGCGACGGCGATGTGGGTTGTGCCGCGGCAGGAAACGGCCTTCACCGGGGCAAAGACGTTGTCGAGGACGTAACGCCAGTGGCAGAACATGTCGAGGATGATCCCGCCGCCGTCTTCCTTGCGGTAGTTCCACGAGGGGCGCTGCGGGGGAATGGTGTCGCCCTCAAAAACCCAATAGCCGAACTCGCCCCGCACCGCGAGAATGCGGCCAAAGAAGCCCATGTCGCGCAACCGTTGGAGCTTCACCAGGCCCGGCAGCCAGAGCTTGTCCTGCACCACGCCGTGCTTGATTCCCGCCGATTCCGCCAGCCGGTAGAGTTGCAGCGACTTTTCCAGAGTTTCGGCGACCGGCTTTTCGCAGTAGACGTGCTTGCCCGCGGCGATGGCTTTGCTGACCGCCTCAAAGCGTTGGGCCGTCGTCTGCGCATCGAAATAGATGGAGTATTGCGGATCGGCGAGGGCCGTATCGAGCTGGGTGGTGTAAGGCAGGCCGCCGAACTCCCGCGCGATGGCCTCCAGCTTGGCGGCGCTCCTTCCCACCAGGAGCGGGCGCGGCACGATTCTTTCCGCGTCGCTGATCCTGATGCCGCCCTGCTTCATGATGGCGCCAATCGAACGGCGCAGGTGCTGGTTCAAGCCCATGCGCCCGGTGACGCCGTTCATGATGATTCCAACCGAGTGGTCCTTCTGGTTTTCCATATTCAAACCTTATCACATCAGGTGATCCGGTTATCCGCTTGCTCACCCGATCTCCCGATCATCGGATCACCCGATGCCCGTAAACTGGGCTTTGCGCGCCGGAGGGGAGCGCCGGAGCTTCCACGCCCGCGCGGGGCAAGGTGCCTTCCAATTCCTGACGCCAATGCGCCACGTCGCCGGCCGGACCGTAGCAGTAAATCATGCGCATGGTGGTGGAGCCGGTGTTGGTGAGTTGGTGAAAAACCTTGGGGGGAATGTAAACGGCTTGGCCTGCCTTGACCGCCGCCCTTTCGTCGCCCAGGCACATTTCGCCTTCGCCCTCGAGAATCAAGTAGACCTCTTCCTGCTCCTGATTGTGCCAGGGGACTTGGCCCCCGTGGGGCTCCAGCGTGACGCATCCCATCGAGAAGTTTGTTGCCTGGATGGGGCTGGGTCCACCCACCAGATTCTGCGTTCGGCGCCGCGCTGGATAGGTGCGGCCGGCGATTTCCGCGAGGTCAGCAATGATCACGGTGCTCTCTCCCATTCTCGATAATGTTGCGCAACAAGCTGCAGAATAGAGGTCAAACCGCCGCGGGCGTCGTCCTGCCTCGAAACACCACAGCCGTCACGATGCTGCCGACGAGCGCGCCCACCAGCACCGTGAACGCTATCCAGACGACCATCTGCGGCAGAAAAGCGATCACCATATACTGGCCGAGAAAGGACGTCGGGCCGGAGTAGTTGGGAGGAAGGGCGTCGTAATGCGTTCCCCAGTGGCCGCGCAGGGCAAAGAACATCACGATCGCCACGGGGATCCGTGCTGCATATCCGTAAGCCACCAGCACTCGAAAGAGCGCGGGCCAGCCTAGAGTAACCAGGGTCGGGCCGAGCACCACCAGCAGAATTCCCAGGATTTCCCTTCCGGGGAACTTGAACTGCGGCGCAAACCCTACGATGCCCCCTGCCACCATGATGGCCAATCCGAGCAAGGATAGGCCGAAGGTTTTCCAGAGCGCCGGAAGCGCCATGCCCCGAACGTGCGAGTTTGACCGCGAAGTACGGCCCGAAAAGAAAGGGAAGCCAGGAAATCCCGATAACTGCCATGCCCCCACCGGCCGCAGGGCTGAAAAATAGTGGCGACCAGTGGCCCAGTTCTCCCACCAACCGCAACAAGGTGAGTCCCAGGGTGATTACCGCAGGCACCAAGATCAAACCTCGAATGTCGAGGGAAGACTCTGAAGTCGAATCCGGCATAAACACCTCCTTCCGCCCGAGGCGGTCTTATCCTGATAGTTTCGAGTTAAAGATGGTAACGTGCAAGCGTCCGAAACCGCCTGCGCATTCTACCCGATTTGGTTTGCCGGAGCCAGTATGGAGTGAGGCGTTGACCCGCCCCTTGGTTCCGATGTAGCTTGGACAAGCCAGTTGGAATGTGCAAGCTCAATCACCACGGTGTGGAGGTCATGCCATGATGCGCATCCGCAGGGTATTAACCATTTTAGGAATACTGTTTATCATGCTGCCGGTTGTTCGCCTGGCGGCCCAGGACCGGGGGCGCGCGGATGAGGAGCGCAAGGCCGAGGAACTTCGAACTTACATCCGGGCGAGTTACACCAAATCCGAATACCTGGCGCCCATGCGCGACGGCGTGCGCCTGTTTATTTCCGTCTACGTGCCCAAAGACACGTCCAAGCGGTACCCCATCTGGATGATCCGCACCCCGTATACGGTGGCCCCTTATGGTGTGGATAACTATCCCGCCAATCTCGGCCCCTCCGAGTTTTTTGCTCGCGACGGCTACATTTTTGCCTATTGCGATGTGCGCGGCCGCGGCAAGTCCGAGGGGGAATTCGTGCACGTGCGCCCCTACATTCCCAACAAGACCTTGCCCCGCCAGATTGACGAAGCCAGCGACGCCTATGACACCATCGATTTTCTTTTGAAAACCGTCCCTAACCACAACGGCCGCGTGGGGGTTTGGGGAATCTCCTATCCCGGCTTCTACGCCGCCATGACGATTTTGAGCGGGCATCCCGCCTTGAAAGCTGCCTCCCCGCAGGCGCCGGTCACGGAGTGGTTCCTGGGTGACGATTGGCGGCACAACGGCGCTCTCTTTCTGGCCCACGCCTTTGGCTTCCTATCCGGTTTCGGCGCCCCAAGACAGGCGAAAACGAAGTGCCCGGCCCCGGCTTTGATTTCGGCACGCCCGATGGCTACGATTTCTACCTGCGTATGGGGCCCCTGGGCAATGCCGAAAGAGAATTCTTCAAAGGGCAAATCGAGTACTGGCAGGAATTAATCTCGCATGACACCTACTCCGACTACTGGAAGTCGCGTGACCCGCTGCCTTACTTGAAAAACGTTCGGGCGGCGGTAATGACCGTGGGCGGCTGGTTTGATGCCGAAGACGCCTACGGAGCGTTGCACACCTCGCAAGCGATGCGAGAGCAGAATCCCGGCACGGTGAACATTCTCGTCGAGGGCCCATGGTCGCACGGCCAGTGGAATCGCGACGCCGGTGCGGGTCTGGGAGACGTGCGCTTCAATCAGAAAACCGGCGAATACTTTCGCGAGCACATCGAGTTTCCCTTTTTCCAACGTTTCCTGAAAGATCAGGGGGAAGCAAAACTTCCCGGGGCGTATGTCTTCGAGACTGGGCGCAACGAGTGGCAAACGTTTGACCGTTGGCCGCCGCAGAACGCCACCCCCAAGACATTCTATTTCGAAAGTGGGGGCCGCCTCAGCTCGGCGCCCCCGTCCGCTTCTGGTGAAGGGTTCGATGAGTACATCAGCGACCCTGCCAAGCCGGTGCCACACATCTCCTGGATCAGCACCCAGATGTCTGCTCCATACATGACCGGCGACCAACGCTTCGCCGGGCGGCGCACCGACGTGCTGGTGTACCAAACGGAGCCCCTGGCCGATGATGTGACCTTCGCCGGACCGCTGAAGGCATCGCTCTACGTCTCCACCACCGGCACCGACTCCGATTGGGTGGTCAAGCTCATTGACGTTTATCCGGGCGATTACCCTGATCCCGATCCGAATCCCACCGGGGTAAGAATGGGAGGCTACGAACAGCTTGTGCGGGGAGAGCCCTTTCGTGGCAAATTCCGCAAGAGCTTCGAGCAGCCAATTCCCTTTGCGCCCGGCAAGCCGGACAAAGTGGAATTCCAGCTTCCCGATGTGTTCCAAACCTTCCGCCGCGGCCACCGCATCATGGTGCAAGTACAGAGTTCGTGGTTCCCCCTGGTGGATCGCAACCCGCAGAAATTCATGAAAATCGATGAGGCACTGCCATCCGATTTTCAGAAAGCCACCGAGAGGGTCTACCATTCGGCCAAGCTGCCCTCCGGCATCACTGTTGAAGTGCTGCCTTCCGCAGCCATGGAAAAATGAAGGTCTGGATTTTCGTTTATCTTTCACCTGACACTACCGATTAGAGATTCAGGGAAGCGTGTCGCGAAGGGTTTTAGGCGTCGGCCTTGCCCGCCTATCCGCCCTTGGGTGTTGCCTTCTCTGGTCACGGTTCTTCAGCCTTTCATGCTTGCCACTCGTCAGTTGTCACCCATCACTGTTCTTCAACGCCACTAGCCACTCACCGCTGCTCTTTAGTAAGTCCCTTTCTTTTCATCAACATAATGGAAAGAACGATTTAACTCTTGTGTTTTCATCAACATAATGGAAAGGCGAAAAACTGACATTTTTTCTAGGTTTGTTTTCAATGATTTACAGAATGTGAGCCTCATTTTTTATTTCCCTTTTTCTTTCATAACCCCGGCCAGCGAAGACAAGCTAACTATTTTAGTTTCAATAATATATACTTTTGCACAATTTTCGCTCATCATGGCTAATTCATTTTGTTTCTAGTACATAATGGAAGGCCGCGCCCGTTTTTTCTCCCCGATTCCTGTATTTCAAGCTAACTATTTTTATTTTAATGAGATAAAGGTTCTTGACATTTTGTCGCTAAACCGCTAACCCATTTTGTTTCTGGTACATAATGGAAAGCCGCGGTCATTTTTTTCTCCCCGGCTCCCGTATTTCAAGCTATCTCTCTTTATTTGAGTGAGATAGAGTTTTCAGACATACTTACTCTAAACGACGAACCCCTTTCGTTTCTAGTACATAATGGAGAGCCGCCAAAGGGATGTAACTACTTTAGTAGCCTCTCGCCACTCAACGCTTGCCCTGGCACCTGACACCCGCACCTGGTACCCACTGTTTCCCCCGTTTACCGTCTACTGTCTGCCGTCTACCGTCCTGCTTTATCGTGTAACTTATGCATTCTCGGCCCAAAAACCCGACAGATTCTTGTTGATCCTCGCGCAATGAGTGCATTTTCGTGAAATGGCCGTGTTTTTCGCTGGATATTTTGTCATCGTCGCCTGTGTTTTCATACACATCCCCGGAGGTTGTTCCATTTTTAACATCTCTTCGGGTCAGCGCCTGGTTTCGGACCTTGAACAGCACATTCGTGAGCCGCCACAATGGGGAGCACATCGCAAATCGGCAATCGACAATCGGCAATGGTAAATCAGCCGCCGGCTGGAATCTTCCATCCTCTTTGACGAGCAGCATTTTGTTGTCCTTCGAAGCTAGGCGCCGGGACTGGCAAAAGGTGCGCTGCATGCCGCCCCTCATTTCCCGACTCCTGGCTCCTGACTCCTGGCTCCTGCTCTCAGCACCCCACAGTAACACAAAGTTATTATATCAACGTACATTATGAAAGTCAAGATAAAAATGCCAGTGTTAGAGGCTACAAAATGTCGATGTCTGCCAGGCTGCATGATCGGTCATGCTTATCTAGAAAAGGTCAAAAATCTGTTTTGCGTGCCGCGCGTCGAGCTCTTCCTTCCAGTGCGCTCCCATCGAGAATCCCCATCAAAGATGCATATCGCTCATCGTTCACTTTGGGTCCGACAAGAATTTCTTCGATGAGATCTTCTGGTTTGATTCGCGGCACCATTGCCTTCCAGTTGTGTTTACGGGTTTCTGGAGTCGCTTTGGCAGGCACAAAACCCACGAATTCCCGCTTTTTGGAAAACGATTGCCGAGGAGGAACGCGTCTAACAAGTCGCGTTACCCCACATGCTCCGTTCTGCCGTTAGGACCCGCGCTGCGGGATCGCCGTAACAATGGATATACACCCGAGCCTCGCGCTGGTAGCGGAACTCGTTTCTCACACCGAATACCACCTCCAGCGTGTTGCCCTCGGGCACGAGATAGCTCTTGTGGTCAATGTACTCGACCTCGCCAACGTAGCAGGGACCTGTATCACGCATGAGTCGGTTAGCTGGGTTCGCAGGGCATCCGGCGTTGTCCTCAGCGCTATGCCATTAAAATTGCCCCCGAACTTGCCTTGCCACATCTCCTCATTTGGCTCTCCATCGCTCATATGCCAGCAGCTTGCGTAACCACTCATTTTCGCAAGCTGATATTCTGCCTTGGTGTACTCGGCCATCTCTGGAGTAAGGAGCATGTCAAGCAGGCCCAAGTTTGTTTCAGGCAGAGTTCCTTCAAGCTCGCAATTGAATTGGTCCAAACGTGACATCCAAAGACCGCCTTCAATGAAGGTGCGGAGCTTACCCAGTTGGTTCCAGCGGAACATGTGCCAGACATATTTGGAGCTTGGGAACCGTGGCGTGAACGCTTTAGGGACTAAAACAGCTCTCTCTCTTCTCTGCATACTAATCCGGAATTTCCTTTTTGACTTCAAAATCGGCACTCAGTATATACCCACCGCCTCGGGACCGGCGAGGCCATCATGACCCTTGCCCTCTGCTTACGAGGGAGGTTTTTTAGAAGTCCCGCAGAGTAATGTGCTCCACACGTAACTCTGAGCTACGTCCTCTTCTTTCTCTTCTGGTAATCAACGACAGCCTTCTGTCCCCGTAGCCAGAGTTCGGGGTATGCCTTCCATTGACCATCATGTCGGAAGTCCTTTAAGAACTTACTGATGTCCTTCGCATCCTGGTCGCCGACACTTCCTGGCGGGCTCGTTTCTAGTTGCTCTATCAACGTGTGAACGCATTCAAGGTTGCAACTCCATGGCATATCTCCTATTCTGATTTTACACAGTGCCTCTATATAGAGGGGGGCGTAGTCCAAAAACTTGAAGTTTTAAGGAGCGCCAGGAATCAGTGCCTTCACTGCCAGCGGCAGCGCCATCTTGAGTCCTTTCGAGTGTGACGGCGGCCTGGGGCAGTCCCATTGCCTTCGAGGGAGCCCAAGCCAAAGGGTCGTTCAAGGTGATGGCGGACGATGTCGCCCAGAAACTCGAGTCCGACATCATTCTGCCCAAATCCGCTGTGCAGCCGGAATACCGCGGCAGCCTGGTGCGTTCCGTGCGGTCGCTTTTGGGGGACCGGCAGGCGCATGTATACCGCGGTCCCATCGTCCTCGGAATCCGGGACGTCTCGCGCGATCTCCAATTCAAGTCGAGCTACACGCTGGTCGAACACGCGCCCGAGGACTCGATTGAACTTGAAATCAAAGCTCACGCCCTCCAGCAGATTGAAAGACTGGAGGCGGCAGCGAAAGAGGGTGACTTTGCGGAACGGTTTCGTTTGCTGGGTACCGCCGAGGCGCAACGCTCGATCGATTCCGATGGTGAGGCGCCCACGGAGTACACCAGTGTGGAAAACACCATCTGAGCGGGGAAAACCTGGGCACGGCGGTCGAAAGGATTGAGCGCCTTTTACCAGAATCATTACCAAGCGTCGCCGAAGGCGATGGAAATGGGCAGAGCCAGGCTCTTGTAACCATAAGGAAAGAATGGTGCGGAGGGCGGGAATCGAACCCGCACAGTCCTTGCGGACCGAGGGATTTTAAGTCCCTTGCGTCTACCAGTTCCGCCACCCCCGCACGATGCGTGCAATGCCCATGCTACCACGAGTTTGCTCCCTTGGTGGAACCCCTCCTTCAGCCCGCCGAGTGACTGGATTCCCGGTTTCGCGGGAATGACCAGTGTCTCGAGAGGGATCCCATTCCAAATCACACCAGCACTCATTCGAGACGCGTGTAGACATTCCCGCACCGCAGGGCCACAATGAAATCGCGGTTCAAGGAAATGATGCGCGGCATCGACAGGATCAGGTGTTTTCCAAGTACAGGACGGAAGTGTTACTCAGAGACCCCCCCCATTTGACACCACGATTGAAGAAGCCGCAGCGATTGCCAAAACGCATATCTTGGCCTGCTGTGATCCTGCTGCCATCGAATACGATAAGACCTTCTGCGCGGGAATTGGGGGCCAAATTCACATTGCCAAAGTCACACGCTCCGATGGCTTCCAATGGATTGTCGCGCCACAGATTATTCTTGCGGCAAAGTAAAACCCAGATGGCAACTACACCATTAAAGGAATGCCCCGTTGCACGTTGATTAATCCACTTACGGCACAGAGCTGCAACTGCGGATACGACTTTGGGACAAGGAAAGTCATGACATCTTGTCTCACTCGTAGGAGAGGCGATTCGCGCTTACGCACGGCACGGTGTACAATCGCATCAACGTAAGCAGCGCGGAGGCACGGCGTGAAAGCCAAGCTACTTGCTCTGATCCTGGTTATGGCCGCCACCAGCCTTGCTCCGACCCCCAAGAAAGAACCTAAGCCGCTCGACAGAGTCCAGGTGGTGGCCCTGCTCGCTGGAGGCGTCCCAAGTGAGCGTTTGGCTCAGCTAGTCCATCGGTCGATTAGTATTTTATATTATTTCTCCGCTGCTGGCGACGTTTGCGCTTCGGCGGATGCTCGGCTTGGTACTGCTGGGTCGCTTCAATGATCCGCTGGAGTTTTTCCGGTCCCTTCCTCCAAGTGAAGGGCTGACATGAATCATTGTAGTGGGTAAGGAACTCCAGCAGAAAGTCCTTGAGCTGCTGCTTGGAGCGATGAACACTCTGCGCCAAACCTCTCTTGCTCAAAATGCTGAAGAAGCATTCCACCATATTCACCCAGGAGGCGTGGGTGGGGGTATGGTGAAAATGCACGCGAGGGTGATGCTCCAACCATCGTTTCGCCGCGTCATTCTTGTGAATGTTCAGGTTGTCCAGGACGACGTGAAGGTCGCGGCCAGGAAAAGCGGCGGCCACGTCGTCCATAAAGCGAAGGAAGTTTACCGAGGTCCGGCGCTGCTTGACATGCGCCAAGACCTTGCCGGTGGCAATCTCCAGCGCGGCCAACAGTGCCTGCGTGCCATTACGGATGTATTCGTTGGTCCAACTCCGAGGTTTCTTGGCGCTGAGCGGCAGCCGGGGCTGCGTGCGGTCCAGCGCTTGGATTCCCGTTTTTTCGTCGACGCACAAGACCAAGGCGTTTTCGGGAGGATGCAGATACAGACCCACAACATCCAGCAGCTTGGCTTCGAAGTCGGGGTCGGGACTGCAAGTGAACGTCCGCAGGCGATGCGGCTGCAGCCCCGAGGCCGCCAGAATTTCGTGGACCGTCGTGCTCGGCAAGTGCAGGTCTTGCGCCAGCGTCCGTACGCTCCAGCGGCTCTGAAACGCCGGCTGCTGGCCGACGCGGGTCTGCACCCGTTGCCAGGTTCCACGGTCATGTTGGCGGGGACGACCGGGCCGCGGGGCGTCCTGCAACCCCTCCAAACCCCTTTCCGCAAAGGAGCGGCGCCACTTTCCGACCGTGACCTGGGGCAGTCCCAGAGCGACCGCAATCTCCTGATTCGACTGCGGGGAAGCCGCCCCCAGCACAATGCGGGCACGCGAGGCCAAACCCTGAGGCGTCGAGGGTGATCGAACTAAGTGTTGCAAGGCGGACTCCGTCACAGCATTCAAGGTGATCGTGGGTGCGATTCTCGGCATGAGCGCGACAATAACACAGACCCAAGAATATTGTAAAGAATTTTACGAACGATGTGCTAAGTAATATGATCTGGAGGCGGCTTTACGCCGCCACGGTATCAGATTGACCCACTGCCTGCGGAGGAGTACCTCGGTGACTTACTGTGGGGAGCGAGGGGCGGCGCAAGCGCGCCGCCCCCCTTCGATCTTGAAGATAGTGCTGGATTGGATTAGGCCCCTGCCAGTCCCGCTTGCTTTGCCGCCAATGCGCCGATGATCGGGGCTTGGTAAAGCTCGTTCTGGTACGCCTTGTACATCATGAAGATCGCATAACCCAGGAAAATCAGGCTGATGAACAGGCTGAGCATCACCATGATCAACCCCAGGAACCCCAGCGTCAGGATTCCCAGAATTCCTGTCAGAATGGACCATACGATGTGGAACACAATCACCACGACACTATAGAAAATCGACTGGAAGGCGTGGAACCGAACGAACTTGTCGTTCTTGTAAGGATCCAGCACCAGGAAAATGATCCCTGTGATAAATCCCAGAATGTAAGCCAGACATCCGGCCACATTCGAGGTCATTCCGGTACTCGCGGCTGAAGGCGCCGCCGCCGGGGCAGCGCCGCCCGCCGCCGCACCGCACGAACCGCAAAAGGTAGTTCCCTCGGTCATTTGCGCACCGCACTTCGCACAGAATGCCATGCCCTTATCTCCTTTCGCGGAATCCATGGGATGGTGGCGCCGTGACCTACCCACCTGCCCGGTCCGTACTCCCACTCCTAGTTTTCCGCTTACATTGAGGAAGCTTTTTGATGTCACCAAGCTAGCTATTCGTACCATAAAGCTTGCGACAAAACAAGCGGGAAATGCATCTTGGCCACCGGGGAATTGCCGCCAAGGGCCGATGGCACGGCATCTGCCATCCCACACGGTGTGCACCGGTCTCTCCCCCCAACGCCCCTTGCTTCGGCTATACTGCCGATTCCCGATGACCGCAAACCCTCTGGCCTTTCTCGTCTCCAGTTCGTCACGCGAGCGCCGCGCCCTGGCCGCCAGCACCCTGGGCTGGATGCTCGACGGCATGGACGTCACGCTCTACGCCATGGTCATTCGCGAACTCCTGCGCGAATTGCAACTCACCACCGCGCAAGCCGGCCTGCTCGCGTCGGTCACGCTCATCGCCTCCGCCGCCGGCGGCATTCTGTTCGGCCTTCTTGCCGACCGCTTCGGCCGCCGCCTGGCGCTGATCTCAAGCATCATCGTTTATTCGGCTATTCACCGCGGCTTGCGGATTCTCCCAGCGGCTTGTGGCAACTGGCCGCGCTGCGCCTGGGCGTGGGTCTGGGGATGGGCGGCGAATGGGCCACGGGCGCGGCGCTGGTATCCGAAACCTGGCCCGATGAGCATCGCGGCAAAGCGCTGGGACTGATGCAGTCGGGCTTCGCCATCGGCTACGCGCTGGCGGCCGTGATCGCCGCGCTCATCATGCCGCGCTGGGGATGGCGCCCCGTCTTCTTCGCCGGCATCCTCCCCGCGCTCCTCACGCTTTGGATTGGCCGCAGGGTCGAGGAGTCGCCACTCTGGCTGGCACAGAGGAAGAGACACGGGATTCGGGACGCGGCATACGGGACACGGGATTCGGGGTCAGGGTTCGGAATCTGGAATTCGGAATGCGAGCGGTTCGAAATTCGGGAGTCTGATGATTCGAGTTCGCACCCGGCGAATCCCGCAGTCCCGTATCCCGATCCCCGTCCCCTGTCCCTGTCCCGAATCCCGCTCCCTTCGCCGCTACGCCAAGGTGATCCTGGTAACCCTGCTGATGAATAGCGCCGCGCTCTTTGGCTGGTGGGGACTGTTCACGTGGATTCCCTCTTACCTCGCGTTGCCGCTCGCCCGCGGTGGCCGAGGCCTATCGCTGGCGGCTTCTTCCACCTGGATTATCGCCATGCAGGTCGGCATGTGGCTCGGCTATGTGACGTTCGGGTTCATCAGCGACGCGGTGGGCCGCAAACGGACTTACGTCTTCTACCTTTTCGTTGCGGCGCTGCTGGTGCCGCTCTATGCGCGGGCGCATCCGCTGGCCCTGCTGGTGGTGGGCCCGCTGCTCGCCTTCTTCGGCACCGGCCACTTTACCGGTTTCGGCGTCATTACCGCGGAACTTTTTCCCACCTCCTTCCGCGCCTCGGCCATGGGCCTGACCTACAATTTCGGACGCGCCTTGAGCGCCGCCGCGCCATGGGCCATTGGCGTCATCGCCGCCCGCGGGGGCCTTGCCTCCGCCTTCGGGATCAGCGGCCTGGCATTCCTCCTGGCCGGCGTTCTTGCCCTCGCCCTCCCTGAAACCCGTGGCCGCAGCCTGGCGTAAGCATGAAGAAGAGTGGCGCGGACCTGTTCTGTAGGCCCGCAGCTTTCCCTTGCCGCCTAGGCGAAGAGCCGCGGACCTACAGAACAGGTCGCGCTACGCCTGCTCCCAAGCAGCATCATCTCGCCAGCTCGACCGTGTGCTCACCCGCGGACCAGTTGAAAACTCGCGCGCCCCTGCTGCACGCGCGCCTTCCCTGCCGGCTTGCCGTCGATTCCCAGATTCAATTCGCCATCATCGAACTCCCGCGTCACGGCAACGACCGGGCGCTCGGCTTTATGCTGAAAGTTAACCGTCGATGCCGAAGTCTGGTAATTCCTCACCACCACGCCGGCGTTAGCCTCAAAGCGCTCCTGCCCATCGCGCGCGAGCGCTGTCCTGTTGGGACCCACGGTGACGTCGTAGGTGTGATTCTCCCAAACCGCGCGGCGGAATTCTCCTTGCGCCGGCGGGTCGAGAGCGCCAAACCGCAAGCCTTCCCAGGGATTCACGTCGATGTACTGCTCCAGCGGCACGAGGCACAGCAACGCTCCCCAGGTGTAGTGCGGGTCGCCGCCGCCCGTGCCGCCCCAAGCGTAGTACTGCTCGTTGTCGTGCTGGTTGCTCCGCCAATCATCCATGAACAGGTCGTAGTTCTTCTGCGCGTATTCGAGCGCCACCTCGTCGAACCGGTAGCGATTGATGCCCTCGTAGAGCATGTAGTTGGTCGGCCCCCAAATATCCCCACGCCAGTAAAACTGGTCGGGGAAGGCCGGATCGTTGCGGGCAATCGTCGGCGCCACGTATTTGCCCCAGAATTCCTTGGGATTCAGCAGGTGTTCCTTGATCATGCGCTCCGCCTGCTCGGGCGTGGCGATGCCGGCGAACAGGGGATAGAAATTCGTGGTGGAGAGGCGGGGGGAAAAGCGCCCGTCCCAGAAGCGGTTCTCGTAGATTCCGTCCTTCTCGTTCCAGAGTTTTTCGCGCACAAGCTGCTTCATGTGCTCATACTCGGCGGCGAATTTCCGGCTGTCGTCATCCTTGCCCAGAATTGCGGCGATCTTCGCCAGGCACTCCGCGTCCAGAGTGTAGAGCGAATTCAAGCCCGACATCGGCGAGATTCATCGTGTAGGTGTGCGGATCGTAGATCGCGTCGTCGTACATGGGACTGTCGTCCATGCCGCTTTCCCATTTGGCGGCCTGAAGGTTCCCCCGCCCGCCGATGGAGGGCGTCGAGCCCCGGTCGCTGCCCCACTCGAGCAGGCCGTCGCGATTGCCATCGCGCCAGGGTTGCCCGTCCCCGCGATCGGCGAGCCACCACTCGTGCCACTTCTTCAAGCGCGGATAGGCCCACTCCAGCAAATCGCGATCCTGATGCCGCTGGTAAACCTTCCAAACCGCGTACGAACCCACGGGCGGCTGCGAGCGGTCGGGACTGATGCCTCCCTCCGACGCCACATTGGGCACTACGCCCGGTATCCGTCTGCGACGACAGGATGGCGCGAATGCCGGCGCTGGTTTGCGCCTCGTCCTCCAGGCTGGTCAGGAGCGCGCCGAAAAAGCAATCCCACTCGCCCACCGCCCACCCGCCCCAACCATGCGCCCATTGGCGGCTGATGCTGGGAAAGATCAGATCATATTGGGGGGCGTAAAGAGTATTCCAGAACATGGAATTGCCGATGGCCTCAGGCGCGCCTGCAAACAATCCATCGACGCTGGGGCGGCGCGCCGCATAGGCTTCGGCTTTTTCTTTGAGGATGGCATCGATCTTTCCCGGCGCCAGCAACGCGCTCGCTTGATTCAGCAACGATTCCTTTTCCCAGCCGATGACGGCCACAAAATGCGCGGGCGCGGAATCGGCAAACTCCAGCCCCGCCGCTCCCTGGAAGGATTCGTTGGGGAGGGGCGCCGCCAGCCGCCCCGGGCCATCCATCCCGGCCTGCAAGTCGGCCAGAGAAGGATAAGCGCCGCTGCCCATCGAGCGGCCGGTCCGTCATCACCACCAGGCGGGCAACGTGGTTGAAGACCTTGTCGAAATACTTCTCACCGAGAATGGCGCGGCGGCGATTCATCCACCGCATAAGTGCCCGATGTCCCTGCGGCGGAGTTGGGGAAGTAGGTTTCGAGCACCAGTTGCAGGCCTTGCGTCGAATTGAGGCGGCCCACCACCGTGGTTTCATCGAGGCGCGACCATTCCAGCGTCACCGGAGCTTCGTGCGCGGGATGCCGCCAGCTCACGCGACAGTAGGAAGCATCGGGAGCATGCGGGCCCACCTCGCTCACCGCGCCAAAGATCTTCTCCCCATCCAGGAATTGGCCCCGGCGCGAGCCCACCCGCAGACCGAAGGAGATTTGCTGCTGATACGCCTTGGCCATGAAAACCACGCCGTTCCACGCGTCGGGATCGAGAGACTCAATCACCACGCGATCAAAACGCGGCTCGTCTTGCGCCCGTCCTTGGTCTTGGGCACACAGATTGAGCGTAAAGGGGAGAACCGCTAGCAATGCAATACATGGATATATGTCTTTGATTATCACTTTGGCAAAGCGGAAGCATCTCATACGCGCCCCTTCGAGTTCTATTTTAGAGGCCCGTAGCATAGCGCAGTCTCATGCGCGGCGAAACCTGTTTCCCCCGAGCATGGGAAAGCGAGCATGGCGGGAATTGCGGGCTATAAGGCAGCGCTCTTCGCGAGCAACCCTTGCGCGGCCAGGACCTTTTCGAGCTTGGCGCGGTTTTCGGGTTTCATGGGGACCATGGGCAGGCGGTAGACCTCTTCGATCATGCCCATCATGGCGAGGGCGGCTTTTACGGGAATGGGGTTGGTTTCAATGAAGTTGACCTGCATCAGCGGCAGCAATTGGGCGTTCAGTTTGCGCGCCTCGTCGTACTTGCCTTCCAGCGCCAAGTGCGCGAGCCGCGCCATGGGCCCGGGAATTTCATTCGAAACCACCGAGATCACGCCCACGCCGCCCACGGCGATCAGGGGGAAAGTGAAGGCGTCGTCGCCGGAAAGCACGCGGAAGCCGGCTGGGACGGCGTTCAGCACTTCCATCTGCTGCACGATGCTTCCGGAAGCTTCCTTGATGCCGATGATGTTGGGGATCTGCGCAAGGCGCCCCACGGTGGCGGGCTCGATGTTCGACGAGGTGCGCCCCGGCACATTGTAGAGGATCACGGGCAGGTCAGTGGATTCCGCAATGGCCTTGAAGTGCTGGTAAAGACCCTCCTGCGTCGGCTTGTTGTAATAGGGCGCAACGGAAAGAATGCCTTGCACGCCCAATTCTTCGACTTCGCGCGGCCAAGTCGCAAACTTTCTTGGTGTTGTTGCCGCCCACTCCCGCGATGATGGGAACCTTTCCACCCGCTTCTTCCATGACGACGCGAATCACCCCCAGGTATTCGCCGTGCTCGAGCGTGGGAGTTTCGCCGGTGGTGCCGCAGGGAACAAGGAAATCGATCCCCTCGCGAAGCTGGAACTGCACCAACCGCCGCAGCGCCGCTTCATCCACGGAACCGTCTTTCCGAAAGGGGGTGACGAGGGCCGTGCCGCAACCGCGAATTTCCAGGCTCATGGATGACCTCCAAGACAGGGGCTGGGGACTCATTGCCGAAGGGAACTCTCAATTATGAATTATGAATTATGAACCAACGTCAATGCTCAGGCCTTAACTCTTCCACGCCACACCGGCTCCACATTCATAATTCAGAATTCACAATTCATAATTCCTCATCCCCCCGCCCCCAACTCTAACACTTCCGCGAAACTGTAAAAGCCCTTCTTGCCGACCACCCAGCGGGCGGCATACAGCGCGCCTTCCGCAAAGCCCTGCCGGCCGCGCGCCGTGTGGCGCAAAACCACGGTGTCCGCCTCCGAGTCAAAACCCAGTTCGTGCGTTCCGGGGATGTAACCCGCGCGCACGCTGGCCACGGGAATATCGCGGTCCACCAGGTAGGGTTGAATCTGCCGCGAGATTTCGAGCGCGGTCCCCGAGGGCGCATCCTTCTTCATTTTGTGATGAGACTCGGTGAGGAAGGGATCGTACATCGGGAAAGGGCGCGAAGATTTCCGCCGCCGCGCGCGCCAGCCGGTAGAACAGATTCACGCCGATGGAAAAGTTCGCGGCGTACACCATGCCGACGCCCGCCTGCTCAATCACCTTGCGAACCTCCGCCTGGTGCTTCTGCCAGCCGGTGGTGCCGACCACCAGATTCACTCCCAACGCCGCCACGCGGTGAACGTTCTCCACCACGGCGTCGGGCGTGGTGAAGTCCACGCAAACGTCGATGCCCTTGAACTTCTCGCGCGTGATGCCGCGGCTTTGGGCGTTGACGTCAATGTCCATCACCAGGCGCACTTCAAAGCCGCGCTGCGGGCGCAAGTTGCGCCAGCGTCTTCCCCATTTTTCCGTAACCGAGTAGGGCGAGGTTTATCAACCGGAACGGAATACGGTATCGGTCCCCCGTCTACCGTATGCTGTCTACAGCCGTCCTAGTCCAGGTACCCTTCCGACTTCATCAATTCCGCGTTGAGCAGCGCAGCGCCGGCGGCGCCGCGAATGGTATTGTGGCTCAGCGCGACGTATTTGAATTGCAGCACCGCGCATTCGCGCAGGCGGCCCACCACGGTGGCCATGCCGTGTTCGGCGTTCAGATCGAATTTCGGCTGGGGCCGGTCCCGCTCCTCACGCACGATAATGGGATGCTTTGGGGCGGAAGGCAAGTTGCGCTCCTGCGGCAGGGAGCGATAGGCGCGCCAAGCCTGCACGATGTCGGCAAGCGTGGCTTTGTTTTTGAGCGCCACGGAAATGGTTTCCGTATGGCCGTCTTCCACCATCACGCGGTTGCAGTGAGCGCTCACGATAAATTCGCCCATCTTCACGTGGCCATCCACGCAGTTTGCCCAAAAGCTTGCGCGTTTCGCGTTCCACCTTTTCTTCTTCCCCGCCGATGAAGGGAATCACGTTGCCGAGGATGTCGAGCGTGGGGATTCCCGGATAGCCGGCGCCGGAAACCGCCTGCATGCTGGTCATCAGCACTTTGTCGAGTCCAAAGGTTTTCTCCAGCGGCGCGAGCGACATCACCAAACCCACCGTGGTGCAGTTGGGGTTGGTCACGATCATTCCCTTCCAGTTGCGCTGCTTCCGCTGCTCGCGAACCAGCGCCAGGTGGTCCGGATTGACGTCCGGAATCAGCAGCGGCACGTCCTGCTCCATGCGGAAATTTGAGGAGTTTGAAACCACCACGTGGCCGGCCTGGGCAAATTCCTTCTCCACCTCTCCCGCCACTTTGGAATCGAGCGAGGAGAACAGCAATTGCGGAGCGCCTCCCGGCTTGCACTCGTGCACGGGAAGATCCCACGCGCTCTCGGGCAGGGGATCGCGCAAGCGCCAGTTGCAGGCCTCGCGATAGGTCTTGCCCGCCGACCTCTCGGAGGCGGCGAGCCATTTGATTTCGAACCACGGGTGATGCTCGAGCAGGCTCACAAAGCGCTGCCCGACCATTCCTGTAGCTCCCAGAATGCCCACTTCAAGTTTCTTCATGAACGATAACGGCGGATTGATTCCACCTTCTCCTTTCCTAAAGAACAGGGGTTAGGGATTAGGGGTTAGGGATTAGGCGCAACGCCATCCCATCGATCCGGCTAATCCCTAACCCCTAATCCCTAATCCCTAACCCCTGCTTTTCAGGTCGCGCACCAAACGGTAGTAGAGATCGGCCGCGGCCACCAGGTCCGCCTTGCGCACGCACTCACGCTCGGTATGCGCCATGCTGATGGAGCCCGGCCCGAGCAGCAAGGGGCGCCCCCAATTGGTCAGTGACGGCAAGTCGGTGGTAAACGCCACGACGTCCGTTTCGTAGCCTTCGAGCTTCTCCATCAGGAGCACCGGCGTGTCGCGCACGATGTCAAGCTCGCAACGGCCGGCGGTGATTTCCGTAATCTTCCGCCGCAGGGGCGCGGAATTCTCCACCGTGCGAATCAGGATCTGCGCCACGGCTTCGTCAGGCACCACGTTGGCCGCGCGGCCGCCGGTGATCACGCCGATGTTCATCGTGGAGGGCCCCAGCACCGGGCTGACCGGCAGGGGAATCTTGCGCACGTCCGCGAGCACGTCCAACAGCTTGTCAATGGCATTCACGCCCAGGTGCGGGTAAGCGGAATGCGCCATCTTGCCGCGCGCGCGAATGTCGATCCGCAAGTTTCCCTTGCTGCCAATCACCAGTTTGTTTTCCGTCGGCTCGCCATTGATGATGTAGCGCGAACCGCGCGGGTGCAGATTGGCTTCGCGCGCGCCATCGCTGACGGTTTCTTCCCCCACCAGGAAAAGCAGGGCGAAATCCTCCACGCCATCTTTCTTGAGCCGTTCCGCGGCGGACACCTGCGCGGCCAGGATCCCCTTGGCGTCACAGGAACCGCGGCCGTAAATGTGCTCCGCATCTTCGTGCGCCGGGAAAAACGGCGGCACGGTATCCAGGTGCGTGCTCAGCACGACGTCCGGCTTCCCCCAAGTGGCGAACACGTTCGAACGGTCACGCGACACGGGCATCAGTTCCGCCTGAAAGCCCAGTTGGACGAGGTATCCTTTTACAAATTCCGCGCAGGCCTTCTCATGACCGGTGACGGACGCCATGTTGACCAGGCTTTTGGTGAGTTCAAAAAGATCCATAGGAATTCCCGTCCGGACGCTCGTCGCGAGGCATCTTCCACGGTCTGTACGGCGACGATCCTGGACTTAAGCGCAACCTTATCAAGTTAGCCCACTACCGAAAACAGCGTCAAGCCCAATCGGGAACGGTGTCAGACCACTGACGGGTAGCGGGGATCCGTCAACTGACGGATGGATGAGGGGTCTCTTTACGCGCCATGCGCTTATTGCAATCGGTGAGTAAGTCGTAGGGCGTCCGATGGAACCCGGACCCAAACGAATTCGCAATCGAATGCCAGGAATGTTACAAGATGGGTAAGAGGCAATTGGGCTCCGATGGAGGAGGCCATATGAGCCAGAGTTCCCGCACCATCCTTCGTTTCACCCTCATTTTTTTGCTGGTATGCGTTCCGGCCTTCGCCCAGCGAAGGGGAAGTGGCGCCCGCGCGTACACGTCGCACTGGCGCTGCGCCTATTTACGGGGGCGGTGGGGTTGGTACGGTGGTTATGGTCTTTTACCCTTCGTCCAGTTCGCCTCTTGACGTTCCGCCCAAGTACTGGTGGGTCAGTCCCTATCCGCAGTGAAAGTCCGTGCCAAGCCGGTTGCAACCCCAACGCCGGTTACGAATGGGATAGCGTGGGAACCCTGATCCTCGATACCAACCCACCGCAAGCTCGCGTCACGCTCGATGGCATTTACGCGGGGACCACCGACAAGCTCGGCCCTTTCCAACTTCCCGTCGGGCGAGCACACTCTGCACATCGAAGCCGCGGGCTTTGAACCTTCCGACATCATCGTCAAGTTTGACCAGCCCGGCGTGCAAAGCCTGAACGTCGAGCTGAAACACTTGACGGCCTCCGCCAAGCCCGCGCCACGACCATAGCGGCTTCACATTTTGTGCGGTAGCGAGGGCATCCTGCCCACGCTCGTGGCACGGCCATCTTGGCCGTGGCGGCTCACGGGCGAGACCCCCCGTGCTCCGTCCGAGGGTTCCGCTTTCACTCCTATGTCACGCACCAAGGGAAGGCCGCTCTTGCCCGCTTGGGGTAGAATGGCCTGCGCGCGAGCCACTCTGCAATTCAAGCAGATTTAACCGCAATCACCGCGCAGGAGGTTCTATGCCACCTAAAGCTCAACCCGCGAACCGACGGGGATTTTTGAAACTTGCCGGAGCCACGGCCCTCGCCAAACCCGCTTTGGCGCGAGGAACGACTTGGGGTGGGGCGCCGCCGCCCACTGCCACGCCGGGCCTGCCGCCACTCAAAATTACCGACGTGCGCGTCATCGTCACCTGCCCGGACCGCAACTACGTGCTGGTAAAGATCCTGACCAGCGAGCCGGGGCTTTACGGAGTGGGCGACGCCACGCTCAACGGACGTGAACTGGCCGTGGCGGCGACGCTGGAAAAGCACATTGCACCGCTGCTGATCGGGCGCGACCCGGAAGCCATCGAGGACACCTGGCAGTACCTCTATCGCGGCCCTTACTGGCGGGGCGGCCCGGTGCAGATGACGGCGCTCGCCGGCGTCGACCTGGCGCTATGGGACATCAAGGGCAAGCGCGCGGGCATGCCGGTTTATCAATTGCTGGGCGGACGCACGCGCCTGGGAGCGCTTGCTTACACCCACGCGACCGGTAACGACCTCGACGAGGTCGAAGACGCCGCGCGCCGCGCCATGGAGCGTGGCTTCAAATGCGTTCGCGCCCAGGTGGCGATTCCCGGACTCGAGGGAACGTACGGGACCGCCGAAAAGAAGAAATCGGAAGAGATCGCGGGCCGCGTCCCGCAACAGGCCGACCTTCCGCACACCGAAATCTTTGAACCCGCACCCTATCTGCGTATAGTACCCAGGCTCTTCGAACACCTGCGCAAGGCCCTGGGAGATGAAGTTGAACTGCTGCACGACGTGCACGAAAAGCTCGGGCCGGTGCAGGCGGCGCGCCTGGCCAACGAGCTCGAGCCCTACCACCTGTTCTTCCTCGAAGACCGCCTGCGGCCCGAATACAAGGAGAGCTTCCGCCTGATCCGCCAGCACTCCACCACACCCCTCGCCATGGGCGAACTGTTCAACTCGCTCTGGGATTGCGTGGACCTGATCAAAGAACAATTGATCGATTACATTCGCTGCGACCTGGGGCACATCGGCGGCATCACCGACGCACGCAAAGTGGCCGCGCTGGCCGAGGCTTTTCAGGTCAAGACGGCCTGGCACGGTCCGGGCGATATCGGTCCCGCCACGCACGCCGCCAACGTACACGTGGATATCTCCATCCCCAATTTCGGCATCCAGGAGATGGTCTTCTTCCCCGAGGTTGCGCAAGAAGTGATTCCCGGCGCGCCGGAGTTCAAAGACGGCTACATGATGGTTCGAGACACGCCCGGCCTGGGGACCGATGTGAACGAAGAATTGGCGCGGAAATACCCTTACAGACGAGCCTATCTGCCCACGGCACGGCGCAGGGATGGGAGCGTTCAGGATTGGTAGGGGGCTTTGCTTGGCATTGTGCGACTGGCAAAAGATTAAGATAAAGTCAAAATGCAAAGTGCAAAGTGCAAAAGTCAAAATTGCGGATGGGAACGTTCAAGATCAGTAGCAGAGTTTTTGCTGGCAGCGTGCGGCTGGCAAGCGATTAAGAACACGTCAAAACGCAAAGCGCAAAAGTAGAAACTACGGAGAGAAGCGTGCCGGATCGGTGAGTTTGACCCCTCGTCAGTGGTCCGTTGCCCGGGGAAGTGACAGGTTAGAAGTGAAAGTCAACATGATTTAAGAAACTTGGGGGGGTAATGGCTGGCGGCACCTACAAGGTCTAGGACCAACAGCGCGTGGGTCATGAAAGAAGCATCTAGGGCAGCAAGGATCGCAGCCGTGATGATTCTGGCCTTGGTCGTCGCAGGCGTGTCGGACAGGGGTATCTACTTTGCCAGAGATACAGACATGCCGGGGCCTTCCTCTGTCCTCTGGTATATCGCTTTCTTTTGTCTGGTCTGCTACTGGCTCGATATTGACAGCCGAGAACGGCGCGTCATGCGAGTTTGGGATATGGGATTCTTCATGTCTTTTGCCTGGCCACTCATCCTGTCTTACTATGTCTTCAAAACGCGGGGCATCAAGCGCTCGCTTCTTGCCCTGTTTCTCTTGGTGATGGCGTCTGCCAGTGCCTATCGCATTGCAATTGTTCTAAGCAGATTTCATTAAGAAGACCGCGTGAGTCGAACTACTGGTTTCACCTACTTATCAAATCCGGGGAGGTCTCCGAAAAACGTATGGCCCAACTCCTGGACGAGTCTATGCAGTTACGCGCGATACTTTCGGTTCCGTCGTCACCGCCAAAGGAAGGGCTGAAAAGGAACATGCAACTTCATAGCTCAGCAGCCGTACGTGCTGCCCATTGGGCGAGGCGGATGCCCTTCCATTTTTGCCTTTTGCCTCTTGCACTTTGCCTTTTGACTTTCCTTTCTTGTCTATCTGCAATAGGGGCGGTGCTTGCCGAAGCCCAAACTCCCCACGGAACTTCAAATACCACTTCGCCGGACGATCCCGTCGTGCAATCCGTGGTCCAGCTTGTATCCGTCGGCCCGGCGGACGAGGAGCAGAACCGCGAGTGCTCAGCTACAGGTTTCCTGATTGATGAACAGGGATATCTCATTACCAATGCGCACGTGGTGGAAGACGCCCGGCGGTGCCTGGAGAAAGCGCCGGGAGCGAAGATCCTCGCCAAGTTGACGATCAACGACTCGCGAACCGCCCAGGCGGTTCCGTGCGATGTGGTCGGAATCGACGCCCCGAATGATTTGGCTTTACTGAAAACCGTGCGACCACTCCTTCAAAACCCCGGCGATAAACCGACTTATGCGATGCTTGATACGCGCGCCGTGGCCGTGGGGACGGCAGTAAAGGTCAGTGGTTATCCGGCATATTCGTGGCAACCGGTTACGCAAGCTGGCCACGTCACCTGGAGTGGCAAAACGCGACTGGAAGAAATCGACTACCCTCTCCCCAACCCCAGCGATGCTTTGATGGTGGATATCCACCTGCGCCCGGGAAACAGCGGCAGTCCCGTGTATCGCCCGGATGGCGGTGTGATCGCCGTGGTAGATAAGCGAGATTCCCTTCGCCCCGCGTATTCCGTCGCCGTCGCGATTCACTACGCCATCGATCTCGCTGAGCGCCATGGAGTGCATTGGCACGGGGTGGATTGATACACGCGGGGCGGTATACGGAATTCCGATGTCAAGGGGCAAAAGCGCGCTCACTCTTTCACTGCCAGGATGGCGTCGAGCGGGGCGTTGGTCACCTCCCCCTGGACTTACACAAAACCCGCTTGGCGGAGCAGGGCGGAGTACTCGGCCAGGGTGCGCTCCTTGCCTTCCGTACAGACCAGCATGCTGAGGGATTGCATCAGCGCCGGCACAGGACCGGTCTTGTCGTTGTGCAAGAGTTTCTCCGCGATAAGGCGTGGGGCGGAAAGGAATTATGGTATACGCTGCCGAAAGGATGAGGGAAGAGCGTTGGTCGAAGCAGGGAGATCTGAGGGTAGACTGTCCAAGTCGGCTGGACATGGAGTCAGAAACGGCACACCGATCGCGGAATCCCGCTTCGAGGGGCTCGCGATGCCCTTGGGCGATTGTTAACCGTCACGTCGCTTTATGATAAATATCATGAACTGATGTGACGGTCATCTTGTTTACGGGCAACTTACAGAACCCGTTCACAGGACTTTTTGTGCCGTACAACTGGTCAAACCAACCGTTTAACACAAACCCCTTAACCTTAACTCCTCTAACTCTTATCATTTGCAAGCAAGATCGCGGCGCCAGGGGTTTTTGACTTCCGGCTGTCCACGGGGCGTCGAGCGTGTAAAGGGCAGTATCGGTTTAAACGCTCGCGTACTGGGTAACCAAGGGTCATGTGCGCTGTTAAAGCTCTTCTGGCCAGCGCCACCAATGACCCGCTTGATTTGGGAAAAACAGCCAGGGGGTTCCGCCAAAGCACTTGCCGAAAGGCCGTAAAGAGGGCACACACCGCTCCGGTTGGAGTAATGGTTCGTCATCTTTAAGGGGAGAGGATAATTCGTTATGCCGAGAATCAGAGGTCAGCGGCTCATGAAGTTCGTAGACCAAGCTGTTTGTTCAACGGCTACGGTCGTGTTTGACACAGTGCAGTTCTTCAACAAGTACCGCCCGGGTCCAACCTTCATTCCCAAGTGGTCTGACAAGCCGCTCTTGAAATCCTGGCAGAAGACCAAACCCCAATTGGGCTGGCCTCGCCAGACCGACTCCCTCTGCCCGGAGTGCGTGAAGGAAGCGCGCGCCAAGATTATGAATGGCGACGAGAACTGGCAGTCGTTGCTCACGGAGAAAACCGGTGAAGTCAAAGCCAACATCATCGAGCGCAACGGCGAAGTCTGGATGGTGAAGGATTGCCCCATCCACGGCCACTTCGAAGACATGATGGCCGTTGACGCCAAGTTCCTGAGCTGGATCGAGCGCAACTTCCCCGGCCGCGACATTCGCGCCCACAATGACGAGGGCCTGCACAATCATGGATCCAGTTCCATCAAGCACGGCCGCGGTTCGGTGCTGACGGTGGACCTGACGAATCGTTGCAACATGATGTGCGATCCCTGCTTCATGGACGCCAACCAAGTTGGCTTTGTGCACGAACTGACATGGGAAGACGTCAAAGAGATTCTCGACAACGCCATCATGATCAAGCCGCGCCGCCAGATGTCGGTGCAGTTCTCCGGTGGCGAGCCGACCATGTCGCCGTATTTCATCGACGCGATTCGCTACGCGCGCAAGCTTGGTTACAACAGCGTGCAAGCGGCGACCAACGGCATCGAGTTTGCCAAGAGCAAGGATTTCTGCCGCCGCGCTTTTGAAGCGGGCCTGCGTTACGCCTACCTGCAATTTGACGGTATCGGCAACGACGCCAACGGCCATCGCCAGGTTGGCAATCTGTTTGACGTGAAGCTGCGCGCGATCGAGAACATGCACGAGGCCGGCATCGAGATCATCCTGGTCATCACCATCGTGAATAACGTGAACAACGACCAGGTAGGCCCCATCGTGAATTTTGCGCGCGAGAATCCCAAGAAAATCGCCTTCGTCGCCTTCCAACCCGTTTCCTTTACCGGGCGCGATGAGGACATCACCCCGCAGCGCCGGCTGCGCCAGCGCTACACGCTTGCGCATCTCGCCGGCGACGTGAAGAAGCAGACCGGCATTACCGAACCCACTCGCGACTGGTTCCCCATTTCCATGTTCAGCGCGTTCGCCGACTTCGCGGACCTGGTGAAAGGTCCGGAGGCGCAGTGGGGCATGGTCAGTTGCGGATGCCACCCGAATTGTGGCGTGGGTACGGCGCTCATGATCAACAAGGAAACCAAGGAATGGGCGCCGGTACCGGAATTTTTGAACGTCCCCGGACTGGTGAAGGATATTCAGAAGATCACCGACGCCGGCCGCGGGAAAAAGTTTTCGAATTTCATGCTGGCCATGGGAATCCTGAAAAACTATAAGCCCTTTAAGGCGCCCAAGAGTTTGGCCCTGATGGATCTGATCAAGAAATTTGACAAGTCGTTTGCCCTCTCGGGGGAAAAGAAGACGCGGGAGAAGTACGGCGCCTCCGACCCGAACCGCACGCTGGAAGACGCCTTGAAGCGCCGCTCCGATCCGTGGAACCTGCTTTTCATCGCCGGCATGTGGTTCCAGGATCTGTTCAACTACGATTTCCGCCGCACCGAAATGTGCATCATCCCGTACGCGACCCAACTGGGAGAAATCTCGTTCTGCGCGTACAACACGGGCATCGGCTGGCGGAAAATTATCGAGAACATGTACAAGAACGCCAGCGTGGCGGAGTGGTACAAGACTCACGGCAAGCACGCGATCTATGCCAAGGGCAAGAGCGTGGAACTTGACACCACCCAGCACTCCCTGACGGTGAATGCCGAGGACGCCGCGCGCGTTCGCACGCTCGACCGTGACGTTCCCCTCACCGCGGCGGAAGAAGAAAAGGCTCGCCGCAAAGCCGCGTGGGAAGCGCAGCAGGCCGCGCAAGCCCGGAAGGTATATGAGGAAATCGTCCTTCAGAAACCCAAGTCTGACCTCGTGCAGATTGGCGCACCCGCGAAAGCGGAAGAGGAAAAGGTCGCCGTCTAGTTCGATGAACCCCAAAGTATCGAAAAGGGCCGTCCGCAAGGGCGGCCTTTTTTGTTGGGAGTCTCCCTCTGCCGCCTGCCACCCAAGAAGGATTCACCACGGAGTTCACGGAGGCTCACTGAGAACAGCCGCAGAGAAGGCTGCCCCGCTACTTGCTGCTAGGATCCGACGAGCACGGTCACTGGGCCCAGCAGGCCGGAGGGCAGCAGAGTCTGGGGTTTGTGCTCGTAATATATCGGAATGTTGGTCACCGTGAAGCGCTTCTCCGGCGCGAGCGGACCGTCGCCGATCATGCGGTTCGGCCAGAGATTCACCACATCGATCTCCAGTTTGTTTGCACCGGCGCGGACCGCCGACGTGATCTCGACCCGATACGGTCGCGTCCACGCGATGCCGATCTTTTTCCCATTTAACCGGACTTCGGCCACGTCTTTCACATCGCCAAGATCCAGAAATACCCGCTGGCTGGCGATGCCCATTGAGCAGCAATGTGTTGGAGTACGTGGCGATGCCGGAGTAGTACTTGATACCGTCCTCCGGGCGATGCGTCCAATCGACGAGCTCCGGAAATTGAATCGAGGCGGGGCCGCCCCATTTTGGATCGAACCGAACGTTCCATGGCCCGGCAATCGTGGTTGCAGGATCGAGCACTTCCGCATTCGTCCGGCCCGCGCCGTTGCGCGTTTCCGGAATCTTCTTGTCGAAGATGACAAAGATGGAGCCGAAGGGTGCGAATTCCAGCGGCAGTGAAGTACGCTTTCCAGATTGAACGAAGGCACGGGCGTCGCGGACGGCCCCAATCACCGGATCGAATATCTCCGGCTGTCGCCCGCTCACGCGGAAGGTGCAGGTTCGCGATTCCTCCCGGTCCTTGCGATTGACGACAAAATAGATTTCCCTGGAGTCGTCCGAGCGGTGGATCCAATCGAGGAAGGTTTCGCCGTTGCCGTCGTGCTCGAAGTCCGGCACAACACCGGCGCGGGTGAGGATTTCGCGAGGGGTCACGCCCCACACGGCTCGGCCCTTCCCGAAGGAGTGTTCCCTCACCGTGCGCCCGTCGCAATCGCCCCACAAGGTGTCCGCCTCCGTCCTGAGTTGTTGGTCGCATGTGGGGTAGTCCGCCAAGCCGGGAGTTTGCTCGGGCTTTGGACCGATCAGGATCATGCCGGCCGCCACCAACTCCTTCAGCTTCCGCACCACCTCGAGCGGCATGGATTTTCGGTCCGGCAGGACCATTAGGCGGTAGGTCATGCCGTCAGGCAGTACGATACGGCCATCGCGGACCGCCAGGCGAGTCAGCAGGATTTCGGTGTTGCAGACGTCGTAGTCGTAGCCCGGTCCGAGTGCCGGGTCAATGTGCTTGGGGGCGACGAAGTTCGGACAGCCGTCGCCGTTGTAAAACAGCACGTCAGCGGCGAACAGACCTTGCTGCAAGAGATGGCTGCAACGGGCGATGTAATCGCAGAACGGGCGGGCCTGGTTCCACCACGTGACGCGCCGGTTGAAATGAGTGCCGGCGGTGAACTCCGTGCCGGGCGTGCCTTTGTCGCTGCGCGTGGCCGTCGAGTAAATCACGAACTGGTTGAAGCCCTCGCAGAAGGCGCGGTCAGCGGTAGGCTTGAGAGTCGCGGGCGAGTCCACCCAGTGCCAGAAGGAGGCAAAGGCCTCGGCGGCGGCAACCCTCTTCCCGTAAAGGTGCGCCGCGCACGCGGTCTGCTTGCCATTCGTATTCTGGTCGTCCTTTTCTCTCCAAGTCGGGTTTTGCCAAAATTCGCCCATGGGTACGGCGCACCGGCCCAGGTTTTTCAAGGCGTCCATGGACATCACCTTGGGGTAGCAGACGCCGCCGGCTTCGCTCTGCTGGATGATGCCCGCAGTTTGGGCGAGCGTCGTCAGTGGACCAAAGTAATTGTCCGCGACGCAATCGCCGAGGGTCTTGCGGAAGTCATTCAGGAAGCGGTCGCTGATTTCGGCGCTGCCGACGGTTCGGCCCGCCAGGGCAGGCAGGTAGGGGCGGGCGTCGTAACCGCGATATTGGCGGAAGGCGTCCAGGTATTTCATGGTCCAGCTCGGCAGGAGGATTTCCCAACTGTCAATCTGTACCGAACGGAAGATCGGGCCGGCGGCAGGTCCGACGTCCTTTAGCAGAACCGCAGCGATGTGCTGGAATTGGGCTTCGATGGCGGCGGAGTCCATCGGGTCGCCTTCGAGGCCTTCGCCAGTCGGCGAGGACCAACTGGTCTTCTTCCCGGTTAAGGTACAGCCGAAACGGAGCACCACCCACGTGCCTTCGGGGACGGCCCAGTCGAGGGTTCCGTTCTCTCCGAAATTGCCCGCCAGGTCGATGCAACTGCCCGGATCGAGGATGTCACCATCGGGTTCCGGCGGCAACGGCCGCAGCGGCGCGTCGCAAATTTCCTGGATGGGAACCTGGCCCGATTCGCCAAGCGAATCCATGCCGGTCTTTAGAGCGACCAGAGCATTTCGAGCTTCGACCTGCGCGTGGTCCGGAGGGGACGAGGGCGGATGGGGGGAAATACGAAAGGCCTGAACGGCAGTGTCACGATAGAAGCGCGGATCGCAAGGAGGTTGCGGCAGCTCGCCGCGGAAGTGCTGGGGTCCGGTAAGGGTCAACTCAGAATGGGTGTGGCGCTTGCAGGCCTGCTCCGGGGTGATCCAGGGGCCGCCGGCGTTCCAGCCGCTGCACAGCATGGTGCTCACGCCCAGGTCCAGGCGCTTCGCCTCCCTGACGGTGTGCTGGAAAAGCTCGCGCCAGCCCGGGCTCATATAATCCGGGCCGCGTAGTCGGGTGTCGACGCCGGGGCCGCTGAGGCTGTAGACGGTCACTCCGCCGATGCCTTGAGCCTTCATGGCCTCGAGGTCGGCGGTAATGCTTTTCGTATCGACACGATCGGAGAGCCAAAACCACCAGGTCCACATGCGGGCCGAGTCCGGAGGCGATCCGAAGCTCTGCTCGAGACTCCCGGTGGCCAGTGCCAAATTACTGAACGGCGCCAGGGCTCCCAGAGCGGCGACACCTTGCATGAAGGAACGTCGCGTGAGTGGGTGTCGTGTGCTGCTGTTAGTGACGTCCTCAGTCATAATTCACATCCCTCCGGTGGTTGTGTGTGATGGCGCGGTGGTAATGATTCAGAGAAAAAATGTAAGAACATCATGCACTGCCGACCTTCGCGGCTGAACCGCCTTGCCATTGCGATCAGAACTATACCACCGATTCGCGAGTTGGCGCTGGCCTCTGTTCTTGGAAATCTGCGATTCTCCGAGGGAACGGGAGAGCAGTAAATAGCGGGTAGCATGTAGCGCGGCAGAGCCGCGCTCTTGAGTTTCTACATTTTGAAGTGCGTGGTTCGTTCCCCAGCGCTCGCCTAGTGACAAAAAAACCGACGATTTCAGCAAAATACCTCTGCTTTTGTATAAAATGTCGTTCCGTTGTGTAGAAATGTCGCTTTTTTCCTCGGTAAAATTGTCATCTTTTTGTTTGTTTTCATACACATTCCGGCTTCGTTCTTCATTTTATTAACATCTTTTTTTCAATGCTCGTTCCCCACGCGACTTTTCCCCTCTGCCGCGACGATGGAACCTCCCTTGCTTCGGACAATTTGTCCTGCGTTTTCCGCGTCGGTCTGGGCATTCGTCCTTGCCTCCGGGTGACTCGGCGGGGGTGCCGCGCCCCTGCCCCTGCCCCTGCCCCTGCCCCTGCCCCTGCCCCCCAGCCTAAGTCCGAGCCCAGGTGTCTTGTCAAGGGAATTTTGGGCCGTTTTCCTACCGGAGGTAAGAATTTTACAAATTAGCTTCACGTTTTCCTACCGGTAGGAAACCCGAGTGGCGGGTTTCCGATTTTCGACTCTTTTGGCGCCCTTTCCCCCCGGCTGGCGCCGCGAGAAAAATGTAGAAACTCCAGAGCGCGGCAGAGTCGCGCGGTGCTACATGCTGTGCTCCCTGATGTCGAGTTTCCGGCGGCTACCGAGTTGTCTGCCCCATAACGATACCGAGGTGACCGTTGTGGTCATGCTGATTGCCCACCGCATGGACATATCTCGTTTGGGCGTCACGCGGGTATTCCTATTTGGGTGCGGGAAGCAGGGTTTCCAGGTCGGGCATCTTGCGCCGAACAAGTTCGATTTGTTCGGGCGTGAACAGGTTGTTCTTTAGCGATTCGGCGAGCTTTTGCGTCGCGTCGAGTTTGGCTTGAGGCGCGGCATTCGGATCCTGCATAATTTCTTGCCAATTGTCGCGGGCCTTTTCCGACTCCCGAATCTGTGCGGCGGCCTTATAGGTCAGGACAAACTCCTGCACCGAAAGCCCGTGTTTCTTCATGATGCTTTCAACTTTGGGCTGCTTTTGCAGATTTGCTATGTCCGCGTCCGGGTCGCCGCCGCCAATTTTGATGGGAAGATTTTTGGCGCGAAGGTCGCTCAGCGCGCCCAGCGTCTTGTTCAGCGCGTCTGGGGTAAGAACGTAATTCGTGGAATTATCCGCGAAGGCGCTGCCTTTCACCACCGCCAGGAGCAGCGCGATCGCGGAAATGTGAAGCACGACATTGCGCCGCCACGTGGATGAACACCACATCGTCATCCTCCTCGAAACCAGGAACGGGTCCCGCGTCAATCCCCACCGGTGGAGAGACCAGCCGTGCTACCTGAATCAATCTAATCGTGACTTTCCTACAGCCGTACCAGCGGGCTCGTGAGAAAATCGGCGCAGACTTCCCGCAGCAACTGCTGGTTCGCTGGGTCGGTATTATGGAATTCCAATCCCACTTGGCCCTGCTCACCCCTCCAGGCGACCACCGCAGGAGTCCGGAATTCCCGGCCTTTCCACGCCACGGCAAAATCACATTCCTGGTGAACCTCCAGAGTTGGGCCATACTCCAGCAAGGATCCGAGGATGCACAAGTCTTCCACCATTATGGCGAGGGTGGTGCTCTCACCTGGTAGTTTGACGCTGGCCTTCACGTGCGCTGAGTAACGGGGGACTCGCCGTCTTTCAATGCCCATAGCTACTTAGTGTAATTCCTCCTTTCTGAAATCGCAACCGGGTTTGAAGATGGGTTTGAAGATGCGGATTTTACCGCCAGAACGCCTCTTGTAAAATTCTGCTATCCGACGATAATCAAGGGAGGGCCAGGAGACCACATATCATGAGTGTTATAAATCGTTTGAAGAGAATCAACCGGGAGCATTGGTTCATCTGCCACGCGTGTCTGATGCAAACGAACCACGACTCGCTGCGTTCACTCTTCTTTCAAGATACGCCGGGTGAGGATTTTCAGGGACGCATGATGTTCCCTTGCCCCCGCTGCTCCAGTACCAACACTCGATCTTTCCAGCAGCTCAAGGAAGAAGGTTCGGAGCAGGCGTTGTTTGGATTGGAGCGCATTGTCCGGCAGCACCCTCGCCACATGTTCGAAGTGAAGGCGGTCAAAAGCCCTACCGCGTGACGAGCCAAGAGGTCCAGACGTTAGCTTGAAATATTCAGGTCAAATCCGCCGATCACAATCGCTGCTGTAAAGCGTTGCCCACGGCTTCCTGCGTCAGGGAATCGAGTTTGGCGCCCTGGCAGGTCAGGTAGAAAACATCAATGGCGCGCTGTCCTTCCGTATCAATCAAGGCGACCTCAATATTGCAACCCTGATCGGCAAGCACCGAGCTGACGTCAAAGAGCAGGCCGGGGCGGTCCTGAGCGATAAGTTCGAGAAGCGTGCTGTGAGAAGAACTCTGGCTGTCAAACCGCACGCGCGTGGTGACCTCGATCTTGGGCTGCGACGAGGTTTCCGCATGCGTCCTGCCACTCAGGAGTTTTTCCAATTCCTGCGTCCCCTTAAGAACGTCCATAAGGTTTTGCTTGAACCGATCAATTTCCGAAGGATTCAGCTCGAGGGTGCGGTGCAGGTCAACAAAGATGAAGGTATCCAGAATCATGCCGACGGCATTGGCAAAAGCGTCGGCTTTAACGATGCTCATTCCCCACGCGGCAAGCGTGCCGGTAATAGAGGCAAAGAGGTATGGCCGGTCGGCAGTGACGACGGTCAGCTCAAAATGACTGTTGCGCGCATGGAGTTCCACCGCCATCGGTTCGCTCGCCAATCGGCGCGCCAATTCAAAATGTCCGGCGATTTGCTCCGGCGGTGTGGGTGGCGGTGTAGCGCCGCGGAAATCCTTCCAGGAAAACATGCAGGTCCTCGAGCGCTGGCGGGAGCACCCAGCACCGCCAGAACTTTTTCCATTTCCTCTGAGGATGCTCCGCTGATGCGCAACCTTTCATCGTCCACGCTGCGCGTCAGGTAATTGGTGGTCGCGGCGTAAAGCTGCCACAAGAGTTCGGCCTTCCACGGCGTCATGGCTTCAGGATTGACGGCGCAGATGTCGGCGTAAGTGAGCAGGCAGAGCATCTTCAGGCGTTCCGTGGTGCCCACGACTTTGGCAAAGTCGCGCACCGTCTCCGGGTCAAAGACATCCCGCCGCTGGGACGCGGCCGACATTTCCAAGTGACTCGCGATGAGGAATCGAACTGTTTGCCAGTCCGCTTCGGGAAGCTCCAGGCGCGCCTGGATTCCTTCCAGCGCTTGCAGGCTTCCTTGAATGTGATTGTCCACTTCGGGAAACCCTTTGCCGACATCGTGAAAGAGGAGCGCGAGGTAGAGAAGTCGCCGGCTGCTCGACCTCGGAAAGAATCTCTGCGAATTTCCTCTCCCAAGCCCGCAGAGCCGCAGGGCTGGAGAGCGAGCCCTGCGCTACAAATGCTTTTCCCGGAGAAGCCGATGGAGGTTTTCCAGGGTCATAAAGGAGTGCTCATCAACCGTGTAACGGTGGTAGAAGTCCCGGATCACCAGGGAATCAATGGCTTGGAATTCGGGAAACAGGCGGGTGAGCAAGCCCAATCGGTGCATGTTGCGCAACGCCTCAGCGGCGTAAGGCTGAACCAGGATGCGCTCGAAATGTTGCCAGAGTTGCGGCGGACGGAACGCTTCCCGGCCGGCACGATCGAGTTCCGACTCCACCAGCTTTTCGGTTTCACGGCTCAGCGGGAGCCCGTGCCGGGCCACCATTTCAAACAAGCGCAAAAGCAGGAGGGGATCATGGGCAAAGGCGGTGGGGTGGCGGGCAAAGATACGGCCCCGGACGACGGAAAAATCGGCGTTCGACAAGCGCGACCGCCAGTCCTGATAAAGCGCGTAAAGGCCGGAACGCGCGGGGGCGGATTCATCCATGAGCTGGGCCGTCAGTTGGTCAATCACCCGCGCCTGGCGGAAATAGATGCGCATCCAATCCGCCGGGGCCAGTTTCTCCGCCCGGTCCACTCCCACGCCGCGGGCCGCGGCTTGCGCCTGGGCGTCATAACTCAACTGGTTATCATCTCTTCCATAATGATAGTGAAGGAAGCAACGGGCATCCGCGAGAAAACCAAAAGCCCGCTGCGCCGCGGGGCGATCCCGCTCCGGCCAAAGCTGCTCCGGCGGCGTCCACCTTCCGTTCTTTTCCAGCTCCTCAATGCGGGCGAGCCATCGGCAAACGTGAAAGTCGCGCAGGCAGCCCGGCGCATCTTTGAGGTTGGGCTCCAGATGGAAAATCGTGTTGCCGTACTTCGCATGGCGCTGGCCGGTCAACTCCACCAGATTACGCACCAGGTCCTGGCGGTCCCGCGCCACCATGTGGGGGACCACCGTGCTCCGGAGGCGGGTATAAAGGTCCGGGTCTCCGGCCAGGTATCGCAGGTCCAGCAGGGAAACGTTGAATTCCAGATTGTCGCGATAGAGGCGGCCGCACTCCGCCAGGGTGTGCGTGCTGTTTCCCACGCGCATTCTCAGGTCCCAGAGCATGCGCAGAAGGGTGGCAATGGCGTCGCGGTAGGTTGATTGGTCGCTTCCATCCTCGGTGAGGAAAAGCAGGTCAATGTCCGAATGCGGAAACAGCTCCCGCCGGCCATAGCCACCCAACGCCAGCAAACAAAGGTGGCGGGGCTCTTGCGGGTCCGCGAGATGAACTCCTGATAGAGCCGGATCACGAGGGCGTCAACCAGGTCCGACCGTGCACTGCAAAACGGCAATGCCCGCATTCGTCTCTTCGAAGTCTCTGTTGAATTCGCTGGGATTGCGCGGCGTAATAATCCGCCAGGACCGAAAGAGCGAGGGGGCCAGGAGCGGGGGTTGGAGGTAACGACATAAGTGATTATCCGCGCCCGCTGAAAGGGTGGAAAGTGAAAAGGTTAAAGTGTAAAGGGTAAAGGATAAAACGCCAACCCAGTGTCCTAGCTCTTTACCCCTTACCCTTTACACTTTAACCTTCACACTTTCAGCCCCCCTGTTACAACGCCGTCTCGCCGCGGTCTTCGTTGCGAATGCGGATGGCCTCATCCACGGTGGTCACGAAAATCTTGCCGTCGCCGATCTTCCCGGTTTTGGCCGCCCGCAAAATGGCCTGTACAGCCGAATCCTTAAGGGCATCGGAAACCACCATCTCGACTTTAATCTTGGGCAGAAGATCCACGGTGTACTCACTGCCCCGGTAGACCTCGGTGTGTCCCTTTTGCCGGCCGTGGCCGCGCACTTCGGAGACCGTCATGCCTTGCACCCCAACCTCCTGGAGCGCAGTCTTCACCGCGTCGAATCGCGAGGGCTGCACGATGGCTTCAATTTTTTTCATGGCGAATTGTCCTTTGTAGAGTCCGCAGCTGACAGCCGAGTCCGGCGTCACAGCCCACAGTTACGGCAAGCTGTCGGACTCGTTACGCTGTCTGCGGACTTCCTTTACACTTCCAGATTGTAACCTTCTTCCCCGTGCTGAGACAAATCCAGGCCTTGGACTTCCTGCTCCTCGGTGACACGCAGGCCGACGGTCCAATCCACGACCTTGAGGATCACCAGCGTTCCCACCACGGCCAACACCCAGGCGATGGCGACTCCCACGAACTGGTTGAGCACCTGAGCAGGGTGGCCATCGATCAGCCCGACCGCGGTTGCCGACCCCTGCGCGTTCTTAAAGATGGGATTGATGGCCTTGGCCGCAAAGACACCGGTCAGGATCGCGCCCAGGGTGCCACCCGCGCCGTGGACACCAAAAGCGTCGAGGGAATCATCATAACCGAACTTGCTTTTGACTCGCGTGACCATCAGGTAGCAGAACACGCCCGCGATGGCGCCGATCGCCAGGGCGGACATCGGCCCCACAAAGCCGGCGGCGGGCGTGATGGCCACAAGACCGGCGACGGCGCCGGAGATTGCGCCCAGGACACTGGCCTTGCCACTGTGCCATACCACTCCGCCGCTGACCAGCCGAGCGCCGCCGCGGCTGCGCCGAAGTGCGTGGCCACGAAGGCGCTGGTGGCCAGGCTCCCCGCCGCCAGGGCGCTGCCGGCGTTGAAGCCAAACCACCCCACCCAGAGCAAGCAGGCGCCGATGACGCTCAGCACCACGCTGTGCGGGGGCATGGCTTCCTTGGGGAATCCCAGCCGTTTGCCCAGATACAAGGCGCACACCAGCGCCGAAACGCCGGAAGTCACATGCACCACCGTGCCGCCCGCGAAATCCAGGGTGGGAATCACCCCGCCCAAGGAGGCGTTCAACAGGCCGCCTTTGCCCCAAACCATGTGCGCCATGGGATCATAAACGATGATGGACCAGAGCACCATGAAGAGCAGCATGGCTTTGAATTTCATGCGCTCGGCAAACGCGCCGGTAATCAAGCGCCGGGGTGATGATGGCGAACATGAGCTGGTACACCATAAAGGTTTGCTGGGGAATCGTTCCCGCATAATCCGGGTCGGGAGCGGCGCCCACGCCGTGCAGGAACAGGTAACCCAAGCCCCCAATGAACCGATTGCCTTCATGGAAGACCAGGCTGTAGCCGAAGAATGCCCACAGGACGGTGACCACGGCCATGAGAATAAAGCTCTGCATCATGGTGGCCAGCACATTCTTCTTCCGCACCAAGCCCCCATAAAAGAGCGCCAAGCCCGGGCCCGTCATCATCAGAACCAGGGCGGCGCACACCAGCATCCAGGCGTTATCCCCGGCGTTGCGGGCAGTCCGCCACTTGCTGCTCGAGTTTGGCAATCCGGGCCTGAACCTCCGGCGCGGCCGCACCGCGGCGCAGCCGGAGGCGCTTGGGCAAAACCTGCGGGAGCCATCAAGCTGCAAACGAGCACCAGGCCCAGCATCAGTCGCGACACAATCCGTTGCATCGGTTCTCCTCCATTCTGCTCATCAATATATATTGTTTCGTGGATGAAACTTATATAAGTAATTCCTAAATATTTTGAGTGGCCCCCACTGGCCCTTTGGTATCTATTATCAGCTCGTCGCGAGCGAACGGAACTGCCTTAGGAGGCGAGAGAGTACAGCGTTTTGATAAGAAAAGAAAGTGTTTTACCGCTCCATAAAAGCCTGGGTGATAAAAAGGTTACCCGGCAGGTATAAAACAGGGTCTCGTTGAACCTACATCATGCTATAGTCCGGCTTTAAGATTTCGAGTGGGAAAGGGAGTCGATGCATGGGCAATCTCTGGAATGAAATCAGGCACTCGTTGCACATGTTCTTGAAGAACCCCGGCTTTACCGTCGCCGCCCTGGCCGCTTTGGCGCTGGGCATCGGAGCCAACACCGCCATTTTCACGGTAGTCAACACGGTGCTGATCAAGCCCCTTACCTACCCTGATGCCGACCGCATGGTTGAGTTCTATCACAACCCGGCCAATGGCGGCAGCCTGCTGGCCAACAACCTTGCCTCGATTCCGATGTTTCATCTCTACGAGCGGCAGACCAGCGTGTTCCAGGACGTTGCCGCCTACGACTTCACCAGCCCCGGCTTCAACCTCACCGGTGACCGGCCCGAGCAACTCCACGGCATTCACGTGACCGAAGGCTACTTCCGTCTTTTCGGCGCCCAGGCCATGCTGGGCCGCACGTTTACGCCGCTCGAGGACTCGCCCCATGGCGGCAACGTGGTGGTGCTGAGTTACGGCTTCTGGCAGCGCCGCTTCGGCGGCGATCCGGCCATCGTCGGGAAGTGGCTCTCGCTGGGCAATGAGGCTTATACGATCGTGGGCGTGATCAGCAAGGACTTCTTCTCCGACCCCGACGCGGACATCTGGCTGCCCTTTCAATTTGAACCCGCAAGCACCAACGGAAACGAGTACTTTCAGGCCGCCGCGCGTCTCAAGCCCGGCATCACGCTCGCCGCCGCCAACGCGCAAATGAAGCTCGCCACCGCGGAGTACTACCGCCTCTTCCCCATAAGTGATCCCAAAGAAGGTGAGCTTTTTGGCGTTGAGCCGCTGCGCGACTTGATCATTGGCGACGCGCGCCGGTCGTTGCTGGTCATGCTGGGAGCGGTGGGCTTGGTGCTGCTGATCGCCTGTGCGAACGTCGCCAACCTGCTTCTCGTGCGGGCCACGGGGCGCAAACGGGAGTTAGCCATCCGTTCCGCGCTGGGCGCGGGCCGCGGGCGCATCATCCGCCAATTGTTGGCCGAAAGTGTTCTGCTCTCGCTGGCCGGCGCCGTTCTCGGCTTAGGGGTGGGATTCGCCGGCGTGCGCGCGCTGCTGGCTGTCAGCCCGGCGGGTCTTCCCCGCGTCGGCGAAGGCGGCGCCGCCGTGGTGATGGATTGGCGCGTTCTCGCCTTCACCCTTGCTGTCTCGCTGCTCACCGGAATTCTCTTCGGACTCTTTCCTGCCTTCGCCGCCGCGCGCACCGACCTGACCACTTCCTTAAAGGAGAGCAGCCATCGCGCCGGCACAGGATTCCGGACGGGCAAAACCCGCGCCCTGCTGGTAGTCAGCGAGGTCTCGTTGGCCCTGGTGCTGCTGATCGGGGCGGCGCTGCTGATCCGCACCTTTATAACCTTGCGGTCGGTCGGTCCAGGCTTCGACGCCCACAACGTCCTCACGGCCGACATGTCGATGACCGGCGCGCGCCTTCACACCACGGCGGGAATCGCTCAGCTCTCGCGCGATGCGCGCCTCCGGCTCAATGCCCTTCCCGGAGTGGAAGTCTCCGCCTCGACGGTCTGGCTGCCCAACCAGGTGGACGACGGATTGGCCTTCCAAATCGCTGGACATCCCGAGAAGGGCTGGCAGGGCGCCCGCTGGATGAGTTTTTCGCCCGGCTATCTGAGCGTCTTCAGGATTCCCCTCCTACGCGGTCGCGATTTCCGGGAAACCGATACGCTCGGCGCTCCCGGCGTGGTGCTCATCAATCAGGCTGTGGCCAATAAATACTGGCCCAACCAGGACCCCATCGGCCAGCACATCCAGTTCGGCACCGGTATGGGGGTGCAGGGCAACGAGCCGCCCCGGACCATCATCGGCGTGGTGGGCGACACCCACAACAACGGCCTCAACAACCCTCCCGATGCCATGATGATGGTGCCCACGGCGCAGGTGGTGGACTGGTACGCCGCGGCTTACTCCGACACCTCCGCGATGATCTGGGCAGTGCGCACGCGCGGCGATCCCCATCAGACCATTGCCGCCTTCACGGAGCAACTCCGCGTTGGCAGCGGTGGCTTGCCGGTGGGGCATGTTCGCACCATGGAAGAAGTGATGGGACGCTCGACGGCCCGCCAAAGCTTCAACATGTTGCTGCTCACTATCTTCGGCTCGGTCGCGCTGGTGCTGGCCGCCATCGGCATCTATGGCCTGATGGCCTACTCCGTGGAGCAGCGCACCCAGGAGATGGGCATCCGCATGGCCCTGGGCGCGGACCCATCCGCCATCCGCAAGCTCGTGGTGTGGCAGGGCATGCGGCTCGCTCTGGTGGGCGTGGCGGTAGGCCTCGCCGCCGCCTTCGGCCTGACGCGGCTCATCGCCACCATCCTCTTCGGCGTCAAGCCCTGGGATCCGGCGGTGTTCATCTCTGCGCCGCTTGTTCTTTCTGCCGTGGCGCTGCTCGCCGTCTGGCTGCCGGCCACGCGCGCTTCCAAACTCGACCCCATGCGGGCGTTGCGCGTGGAGTAATTGGGAAAGGAACCCCTTCCGATGCACTGGTCATTCCCACGAAGTCTCCTATGGGCAAGGAAAAGCCGCGGACCTACAAAACAGGTCCACGCTACCCTTCCCCTGCGCTTGCGATTCCACAGTCAGTAGACACGGTGGACAGTTGCGTGTCAGACTCTCTCCATGGTTGCGACCGATATTCGAGAGCGATATGCGGAAGAGATCCGCACGAATACCAATGTTTCTTCCGCCGCATTGCTGAAAGCGTTTGGAACCGTTCCACGTGAGGATTTCGTCGGCTTCGGCCCGTGGAAGGTGCTGGCACGAGTACCGGGGCGGACGCAACCTCAAGTGGTTGAGGTCACAGACCCGACGGAGCTGTATCATGACGTGGCGATTTTACTGGACACGTCGCGATCTCTCACCAATGGCAATCCCGGCACTCTGGCCCCATGGCTGGACGCCCTTAACCTCTCAACCGGGAGATCCGTTTTTCATCTGGGATGTGGAACTGGGTATTACACCGCAATCATGGCCGAAATGGTGGGACCAAAGGGCTTAGTGACAGCAATCGAAATCGACCCGGTGCTGGCAACCCAAGCTCGTGCCAACCTGGCGCGCTATCCGAACGTTGAGGTCGTCGAAGGGGATGGAGGTGTGGTGGACCCCGGCACCAGAGACGCTATCCTGATCAACGCTGGTGTCACTCATCCGAAGGAAATTTGGATTGACAACCTGCAGCGCGCGGGCACTCTCATTCTACCGCTGACGGTTGAATTCGGGATGCCGCAAGTGGGTAAAGGCATGGCGCTGAAGGTGTCAAAGCTCCAGACCGGGTATGAGGCTCATTTCTTTCCTATTCCCGTGATGATCTACTCATGTTCCAGCGTTCGAGATTCCGAGTTCGGTAGCCTTCTTAGCCAATCCTTCATGTCTGGAAGTTTCAGCTCGGTCAAATCACTTCGACGCGACCCACATTCTCCCCAACCTAGTTGCTGGCTGCACACGTCGACGTTCTGTCTGTCGGCCCGTCCGTTGATTTGATCCGCCTCGCAGCGACTTTTCAGCCTGTTTAGAATCAAAGTTCGGCGGGTCAGAGACCGCCGCTACAAAAGTCAAACTGAGCCACAACCCTCAGATCGGTGGATGGAGAGTGGGCAGGTCGGCAAAAGACTCGTCCGGCTCCGGCGGCTCACATTCCTGGAGATGCTTGGCGACCTCCCTCTCAATATCTTGAGGGGTAGCCAACGCCACGCGGTTCCGTCCCGCAATCTTGGCGCGATAGAGGGCGGCATCGGCAATGCGGACGAGCGTCTCAGCCTTCACATCGCGGAGGTTTTCGACCGCCACCACCCCCAGACTGAGGGTTATGGGAATCAGACCTTCGGGAGTTTCTACGGCTTTGCGGTCGATGCGGGCGCGAAAACTTTCGGCAAAGCGGGCGGCCGCGGCCGGGTCGCATCCCGGAATCACCGCCAGGAACTCATCTCCTCCGTAACGCCCCAGGGAATCATAGGTTCTCATGGCGCCCCGCAGTCGGCGGGAAGCTTCCCGCAGGACGGCGTCGCCCGCCGGTGGCCATAAGTGTCGTTGATCGCTTTGAATCGATCCACGTCGACCATGGCGACGGCAAAGGGACCGTGGGTGCGGGAAGCGCGCGCTGCTTCCTTCCGCAAAATGGCGAGAATGGTTCCATGGTTCCAAAGATCCGTCAGGGGATCGCGGCTGGCTTGGTCGCGCAAAGCCTCACGCGCCTGAAGGAGTTGTTCCTGAAGTTCCACGATGCGACGGCCGGCCCGCAGGCGCGCCCGCAGTTCATAAGGATCGAAAGGCTTGGTTACGTAATCATCGACACCCGCCTCCAACCCTTCCACGATGTCTTCCTTTTGGCCGCGGGCAGTTAGCAAGACGATATAGATGTAAGGCCGACCCTTGCGCTGCCGGACGCTCCGGCAGATGTCGATGCCGTCTCTGCCCGGCATCATCCAATCGAGGACAGCCAGCCGGGGTGCGTCGTTCCCTTGCAGGATTCCCCAAGCCTCCTCTCCCTCCGTGGCCATCATAACCTCATAACCCCATTTCACCATGAACGCCTCGAGCATACGGCGAGAAATGGAATCATCTTCCGCGATAAGAACTCTCATGCTGTTACCTCTCTTCCGAGATTTGCCAGAGCCGGCAGGAGGCGCTCAATCTCCTCTTCCAGGCGCGCCAAAGCCTCACCGACATTCTCCAGACTCTGTGTACGCCCGGCCAGTTCTGCCAAGATCCGCGGCTTCACATGCCGCCCGCGCCGAAAAAAGCGCGAGAAGATTTTTCAAAACCCGGGCAACGCGCTGAAACTCCACGTCATCTTGGCGAGCCGCGGCGTTCCGGGCGGCGGAAACCAATTTGGGGTAATCGTTAAAGAAGGCGCTGATCAGATTCCCGAGCAACATCCTGTCCCCTTCGAACCGTGCCAACACTTGATGCCGGTCGAACACATTCTCCCAGTGGTGATCCGAAGGATGGCGGGCCACGGGCCCGGCCGGTATTTGGAGGAGACCCTCGATTTCCAAGGTGGGAAGGTTTCTGAGGCGGGCAAATTCCGCCCAACGCGCGGCGCCGGCGCTGCGTCCCAAGCCGAACCGTCCGGTAAAGTGGAAGGTGCTACCCTGGCCGGGAGCGCTTTCCACCCAGATTCGCCCTCCCATCAACTTCACCAAGTGCGAGGTGATCGCCAAGCCCAGTCCGGTACCCCCGTACCGGCGAGTCGTTGAGGCGTCTGCCTGCTCAAAGGGTCCAAAGATGATCTGTTGCTTCTCGGGAGGGATTCCGATTCCGGTGTCGCGAACAGAGAAGTGCAGCGTCGCATGGTCTTCGCTCTGAGAATCCACCTCAACCTGGACCACCACCTCGCCTTTTTCCGTGAATTTAATGGCGTTCCCCACCAGGTTGAGGATGATCTGGCGAAGCCTGCCGGGATCCCCAATCAAGTACTCGGGCACCTGTGGCGAAAGGGAACAAGCCACCTCCAGCCCCTTCTGGGAGGCGCGGAAGGCGAGTGATTTCAAGGTATCGCCAAGACTCTCCGGCAGTTTGAACTCGATGGCGTCCAAGCGTAATCTTCCGGGCCTCGATCTTGGAAAAATCCAAGATGTCGTTCACCAGGGTGAGCAATGCGTCCGTGGAGGACTTCAGCATGGTAAGATACTCGGATTGCTCCGGCGGAGAGGGGTGTATCGAAGAGAAGTTCACTCATCCCGAGGATGCCATTCAACGGCGTACGGATTTCATGGCTCATATTGGCCAAGAAACTCGCTCTTCGCCTGGCTGGCGGCCTCCGCTCGCACCTTGGCAACCCCCAGTTCCTCCAAGGCCTTGGTGAGCTCGCGAGTGTTCTGCTCTTGCACGTCGCGGGCGGCCTCCAGTTCCGCCGCGTAGCGTTTCAGTTTTTCCTCCGCCCGCTTGCGCTCGGTGACGTCGCGGGAGATGCCAAAGGTTCCAAGGATGTCCCCGTTGGGTCACGCAGGGGCATTTTCGTGGTCGAGACCCAGGTCACACGGCCATCCGGCCAGGTTTCCTTCTCCTCCTTGCCCACCATCGGCTGGCCCGTCCTGATTATTTCCTGCTCATCGTTGTAGGCCTCTTGGGCATGTTCCGCGGTGAAGAAGTCGAAGTCGGTCTTGCCGACCGCTTGGGCAGGGTCGCTCAGCCCAAATGCTTTCGCGTGCGCCTTATTGATCCGGGTGAAGTGGCTCTCCCGATCCTTGAAGTAGATCATGTCGGGGAGATTGTCCATGAGGGTGTGGAGGAGATGCCTTTCCTCAATCAGCGCCTCTTCCGCCCGCTTGCGCTCGGTAATGTCGTTCATGACTCCCAGGTGGGCGACAATCTGTTCCCTGGGCGTCGAAAATCGGGGCCGTGGAGAGCTGGAAGTCTATCGACGTGCCGTCCTTCCGCTTGCGGCGCAGTTCCACATTCGCGAGCGGCCTCGCCTTGCGCCGTTCGCACTATAATCGCCAAGTGATTCGTCCCTGTCCTCTGGCGGAACAGTGGGAAGCGGCCCACCCAAGACCTCCGCTTCGCTCCAGCCAAACAGCCTTTCCGCCGCGGGGTTCCACATGCGGACGAGTCCATCGGCGTCCAAGGCCGTAATGGCCACCGGGGAGGCCTGCACCACGGCCCTGACCAATTCGTTGGCTTTGCGCAGAGTCTCGTCAGCCTCCTTGCGTTGCAGGGCGGCGCCGAGGGTCCTCGCTGCCGCGCGCAGGGCCTCCGTTTCCACGCTCGACCACTGGCGCGCGCTCCGGCAGTCGTCAAAGCCGATGAAACCCCACCACGTTTCGCCCACAAAGATAGGCACAGCGATAAGGGACTTAATGTCCTGCCCTTCCAGATGCCGCCGGGCCAATTCCGGAAGGTCGGCGACCACCCCTTGGCCAATTTTCCCTTGCCTCAACCCTTCCATCCACTCTTGCAGGTCGTTTTCTTCCCAGGAGAAGTTCTGGAGCTCGGGATTGTCAATTTGCGGCGTGATCCCCGGCGCTGCCCACTCGTACCGCTGGCTCGTCAGCAGTTCGCCCTCTGGGCCAGGATGGTTTTCGAAGATATAAGCCCGGCTTACCGACATGGACTGCCCCAACCGCTCCAAAACGGACGTAATATTCTCTTCCCAGTCACCTCCCGAGAGGAGTTTTTCGGCGGCAAAGCTGACCGCCTCCAGAATCGCATCGCGCCGGTGGAGGGCTTCGGCCACCTCCACCTGCTCGGTGACATCCCGGTTGAAGCTCAGGACCGCCGTTTTGCCCGCATATTCGACGGTGGACAAGCTCACCAGAACCTTAATGGGACGACCGTCCTTGCGGGAGTGGACGGTAGTGAACCCGGCGCAACTCTCCCCCTCCTGCACCCGGCGAATCTCCTCCTCGTAGCGGTCCATATCCTTCGTCAGGGTTTTCAGGCTGGAGCCCACCAGGGCGTTGCGATTCCACCCATACATTTCGCAGGCCTTGCGATTGCAGTCCAGGATGATTCCGCTTTCCGTTTCGTGAACGAGGATGGCATCATTGGCGTTTTCGAAAAGCTCGCGATACTGCCGGGACAGCGCCGCCTCGCGCCGCAGCCACTCGCGAAGGACGGCGATCTGTCCTCCCGCCACCTTCCGATACAAGATGAAACCGGCAAGGACCCCGAGAAGTCCCAGAATTATCATGGCAAAAGATGATCAGTAGGTTTTGCCCGGACGCCACCTGGAGTCGCGGAGAGCGTGAAGGCGCCGCGATGCGTCGGGGAGACTCGCCACCTGCCCCGCCGAGCGCCATGAATACCAAGCTTCGGCAGAGAATCCTCCGCCAATGCCCGTCCCGGAATTTGGCCGATGTGTGTTCACTGAGTGTTCCCGGTATGACCGTGCAATCGATCGAGTTCGGGTTGGACGAATCGCGCGTAGCATTCCGGACAAATCCCGTGGCTGAACTGGGCTTCGGAATGGTCGCTGATGTATCCTTCGACCTGTTGCCAGTAATTGCGATCGTTGCGGATCTTCTTGCAGTAAGAACAAATGGGCAGCAATCCTTGCAGCGTCTTGACACGCGAAAGGGCCTCTTCCAATTCCCGGACGCGCTGCGCCAAGGCCCCCTGGAGTTCCAGGACGCGGATTCCCACTTGCACGCGGGCGCGAAGCTCCTCACGGTCAAAGGGCTTGGTGATGTAATCGTCGGCCCCGGACTGAAGGCCATGGATCTTGTCCTCCTGTCCTCGCCGCGCGGTTAAAAGGATCAGATAAATTGGCCGCGTCTGCGGGCTTTGGCGGATCTGGCGGCAGATCTCGATTCCATCCATGCCCGGCATGAGCCAATCCAGAATTGCCAACTGCGGCGCTTCTTCCGCTTGCAAGGCCTCCCACGCTCGCGTGCCGTCTTCGACCGCCGTCACGTCATAGCCCCACTTGCGCAAGTTCGCTACCAGGATGTGCCGAGATACTGCTTGGTCTTCCGCCACCAAGATCCTCATGGAAGAGATCCTTTCCCATCTCCCCGGCTGGAGAACCGCCACCCGGCCACTTCGCTTCCCAAACCGAAATCTCACCCCCAACGCGGTTGGCCCATCCCTGCCTTGCGAAGCGCGATGGAAAGGCCTTCGAGGGTGTAAGGCTTCCCAATGAACGCCGCCGAGCGCGCGTCGGGAGCGTCGCGCAGAATCTCGCCGGTGCTGTAACCGGAAGCGAAAACCACTCGCACCAGAGGATCAACCGCTCGCATCCGGCGGAAGGTCTCCAGGCCGCTCAGTTCCGGCATGATCAAGTCCAGCAGAACGCAGTCGATTTCCTTGCGGTGCTGCTCGTAAATCTGGAGAGCCTGCTTGCCGTTTTCGGCCACCAAAACCTGGTAGCCGAGCCCTTTCAACCCTTCCGCGGCGAAAGCACGGACCAGCGGCTCGTCGTCCACCACCAGCACGGTTCCCCGCCCGGGCTGTATTTGTCCCAACCCGCCGGCGCCCGTCTGCGCGGCCGGGGCAGGAATCAGGGGAAGGGAGATGGTGAACCGCGCGCCGTGGCCTGGCTCGCTTTCCACTTTTACGAACCCGTCGTGGTTTTTGACGAATCCGTAAACCATGGCGAGACCCAGCCCCGTGCCGCGGCCCGGCTCTTTGGTGGTGAAGAACGGCTCGAAGACCCTGGGCAAGGTTTCGGGTGCGATTCCCGCCCCCGTGTCCTGGACGGAAATGCTGGCATATCGCCCCGGAGCGCAAGTCGCAGGGAAGCTCCGGTGGCGGCGCTCGAGGGTGACGGCGCCCGCTTCGAGGGTCAGCGTTCCCCCTTGCGGCATCGCGTCGCGGGCGTTGATGCACATGTTGAGCAGGGCCTGTTCCAGGTAACTGGGCTCCGCGTTCACCCACAGAGGCTCGCTTCCCTTGTGGACGGCAACCGTGATGTTTCGATCGAACGTCCGCGCCACCATGCGTCTGCACCCGGTCCAGGACGTCGTCGACGCACACCGGCTTTACCTGCTGCCGCTCCGGACGGGCAAAGCCCAGGAGTTGGCGCGTCAGTTCCGCGGCGCGCTGGGCCGACTGCTCGATCATGCCCATGGAATCCTGCAAGGGATCGTCAGGACTCAGCCGCTGGCGGGCCAGTGACGCGAAACCCAGCATGACGCTCAGCAGGTTATTGAAGTCGTGGGCAATGCCACCCGCCAGAGTTCCCAGGGCCTCCATTTTCTGCGCCTGGAAAAGCTGCTGCTGCAAGCGGCTGCGCTCTTCTTCCGCCTTCTTGCGCTCGTCGATGTCCTGCACCATGCCCAGAAAATAGGCGGGACGGCCCGCCGCGTCGTGGAGAAGGGAAATGTTGGTGGCGCACCAAACCGATTCGCCGGACTTGCGCAGGTAGCGCGCTTCGAAAGTGACTTGCCCCGGACCGCCGCCTTCGAGCAGAGTTTTGCAGCCGCTCCTGCTTTGCCGCCGCGTCCTGAGGATGGGTGATTTCCAGGAAGTGTTTCCCCTGCAACTCCTCGCAGGTGTAGCCCAGCAAGCGCGCGAAGGCGGGGTTGACGGTGGAAAACCGCCCATCCAGGCTCGCCAACGCGACCCCGAAGTAAACCTGTTCAAAAATCGAGCGGAAGCGCTCTTCCGAAACGCGCAGTTGCTTGTAAAGTTCGCTGCGCTCGAGCGCCAGAGCGGCCTGCGTCGCAACCTGATCGATCAGCTTGCGGGTTACAGCGCGGATGCCATCCGGCTGATCGGCCGCCACCTCGAGAACCCCCAGCACGCGCGTGCTGGTCTGCAAGGGGACGGCGTAGGCGCATTGCTCCTCCGCGCCGAACCCCTGACAGCGCGGGTCCTCTTCGGCCCGCGGAACGTAAGCCGCCTCCCTTTGCCGGATCGCCCAAGCCAGAAGGGTCGGCTCCTGGAGGGAAACGACACGCTCGGGATCCCCATTCCTTCCTCCCCACGCCACCCGCTGAAGTTCACCTGCGGACTCGTCCAATCGATAGATTCGCGCGTAGCTCAGCCGCTCGCGATCAGCCAAACGCGACAGGATCGCTCCCAGCACCGATTCCACATCGAGGGCGCCGGCCAGCGCGGCGTTGACCTCCACCAACAGAGAAAGCTGGTGGGTCCGGGCTTCCACTCCATCGCCAGGCCCTGCGACGCCGTAAGGGGGCGCAAAGTCGCTTCCTCCGGCCCTGGCAGGAGCGCCGGATTTTGCGGGAAGCTGGCCGGCTGGCTATCGCTGGGTATGATTGTGGCCATCCTGCTCCTTAACGATGAATCTTCGGCCTGGGGTGCAAGGCTGGTAGCACGGAATCGCCAATTTCTCGGCGCATTTCCCTAATCTCAATGCCCGCAAACGCTTCCCTCCCCTGGTCGAGTTCCCACGCGTGTGACCGGGGTAACTCGCTCGAGTGGTGCGCCAGCGACAACTCGGCCACTCCGCGCGCGGTAACCCTACAATTATCTTTCGGCAAAACGAAGGTTAGACTTGAGTAATCCTGGCAGGTTATAGTGCGCTATACCGTCTGGGTCACGATATGCAGTGAGCGGGGTTTATCGGGATCGAGTCCTTTGATTTCCGCCAGCAACGCCGCGAAAATCTGGCCGGGGACGATGTAAGGAATGGGCGAGTAGATTTCGGGCATTTCGCCGGGAACGCGGATGACCCGCGTTGCGGACGGAATATCCTTTGTTTGGCCCCGTGAATCGCCACCACTTCCGCGTGCAGTTTGCGCAGCCGGGCGGTCAGCTCGCGCATGTTGTTGAACGTCTTGCCCGGCGGCATGAAAACAAACGCCGGGAAATCATGTTCGATGAGGGCGATGGGACCGTGCACGAAGTCCGCCGCCGAAAAGCGTTCGGCGATCACGTAGCAGGTTTCCATGAGCTTGAGGGAGAACTCAAACGCATTGCCGTAGTTGATGCCGCGCCCCACCACCACGCAATGATTCATGTAGCGGTAACGCTCCACCAGTTCGCGCAGCTCGGGGATGAGCTTGAGCGTTTCCTTGACGCGGTCGGGAATCTCGCTGACGGTCTCCATGCTGACGCGTGGTGCCCAGCGCCGCGGCGAGCAGATAGAAAATCATGAGCTGGCCCGTGTAAGTCTTGGTGGCGGCCACGGAATGCTGCCGCCCCGCATGCACCAGGAAGACTTCGTCCACCAACTTGGCCATGGTCGAGTTCTTCTCGTTGGTGATGCCGACCGTGTAGCCGCCCTGGCGCTTGGCGGCCTCCAGCACCATGTTGATGTCCGTGCCCTCGCCCGATTGCGAAATGCCCACCACCAGCGCCTGGCGATAATCCAGCTTGGTCCGGTACAGGGTGTGCACCGAAGGCGCCGCCAGCGAGGCGGGAATGCCCGTGGTGATCTCCGTCAGGTAGCGGGCAAATTGCGCCGCATTGTCGGATGTTCCCCGCGCCACCAGCACCACCAGACGGAAATTCTGCTGGCGCGCGAACTTCATGAATTCCAAGGCGTGCGCGCGCTCCGCTCGAAACGTCGCCCGCAAAGCCTGCGGCTGCTCCAAAATTTCCTTCAACATCAAAGACATAAATTCCTCATCGGACGGCCATTGTATCTCGCCGCGCCACGGCGGGTTCGTCCTCCCACCACGTCAACAATCATATGCAACCCGCGGGCCAGGAGCAATGAAGATCGAGGAATCGAGAAATCGGGGAATCGGGCGATTTTGGATTTTAGATTTTGGATTTTCGATTGAGACAATCCCAATCGTTAATCTTGCTTGTCACTCGCCACTTGTCACTTGTCACTGCTTTTGTGATCGGGTGATTTGCCATCTGCCACTCCAGATTTCTTCGGGACCATCGAGGGAACCCTGACGATCGAGGACAATGCTGTCAACGAGCCCAAATCACATACTGTTCACCTTCTCGGGGCAACCACCCCCAGGAGCACGTACAGACAAAATGCCTTGTAATTGACAGGGTATACTGCCAAGCTCTGACTAATTTACCCAGTATTAATGGAGTAGTGAAATTTTGTCACCTTCGCGATGTAACGGTCCTGTCACATGCCCCTCACATTCTGTTAATCACCCTCTTCCAGCTATGGTTAGGACTACTAATACAGTTGGGATTGATCCCGCCCGAGGAGGATTGCGAATTCTACTCGGGCAGTTCTAAAGGAAAAAAATTAAGGAGCAAATGATGCACAAACGCAAGCTTGTCACCCCTAGAGTTGTGGGTATGGCGATGCTTCTCATGGGCGTGTCGGCATTGGGCATTTTTGCCAGCGACGGCAATTCGTCCGCCGCAGACGCCACCACGCCTCCCGCGGCGAGCGCGAGCGAAACCCAGCGCCGGATGCCAACGAGCAAATTACCGTTCTAAAGCAACAGATGGCCCTTCAGCAGAAGCAGATCGAGCAAATGCAGAAGGCTTTGGAGGAGCAGAAACAGCTTTTGGAAAACTCACCAAGCCGGCTCCGGCCACCGAGCAAGCGGCACAACCGGCGAAGGCGGCGCAACCGGCCAAACCGGCCGCGGCCACCAGCAAGCCGCCCAACCGCACGCTTCCACTCTCGGTGAGGTGGCTTCCACCACCCCGATGATTCCCCAATCACCAAAAGAAGGTGGATAACGCCATCGCACACCATGCCGGCGGCGCCCGACACGATTACCGCCAACGGTAATGCGGGCGGGCGATGCAGGAAACCTCGCCGCTTCAGTTCCACATCGGCGATGCGACCATTACTCCCGTTGGGTTTATGGATTTCACCAGCGTATGGCGCAACCACGCGGCGGGCGGGAGCATCGGAACGAGCTTCGGAAGCATTCCTTACAACCAGCTTTCGAGCGGCCTGTACCCCTACACGACCAATCTGTCCGAGTTCCGCCTCAGCATGCAGAACTCCCGCATTGGCTTCCGCACCGATGCCGACGTAAAGGGCGCCCACGTGATCGGCTACATGGAAGCGGACTTCCTGGGCAACAATGGCACCAACGTTGCGGTGACGAGCAACAGCAACACCCTGCGCTCGCGGCTGTATTGGGTTGACCTCAACACGGGACGTTTTGAAATCCTGGCGGGCCAGACTTGGAGTTTGCTCACTCCCGGCCGCGTCGGCATTTCACCGCTTCCCTCCGACATCTTTTACACGCAAGATATGGACGTGAACTACCAAGCGGGCTTGTTTTGGGGGCGCATCCCGGAACTTCGGTTCGTTTACCACCCCTCCAAGCAAGTGGCCTTCGCCGTGGCGGTCGACAGTCCTGACCAATATGCCGGAGGCTCGTCGGGAGGTTCCTCCATCGTCCTTCCCACGGCTCTTCGCCACCCCGCTATGCAGGCGAATTAGACCTTGGCGCCAGCTCCGGTGGCATCGCCACTCCCAACGTCGCTCCCGACATCATTGCGAAACTGGCAATTGATCCCACCAAGCAGGTTCACTTCGAAATCGGGGGAGTGGAGCGGAACTTCAAAGTCTGGTATCCCGGCGTCGCTGCCGTCGCTGCCACCGGTACCACCGCTGCTGTCGCTGCCGTTCCCTCGCCAAACTTTCTCGACCGAGGGCGGGGGCGGTTTCGTGAATCTGCACGTGGAAATATTCAAGGGATTTCGCTTGATGACCAACAACTACTGGAGTGACGGCGGCGGCCGGTATATCTTCGGCCAAGCCCCGGATTTGATTGCCCACGCCAACGGCAGCATCTCCCTGGTCCACAGCGGCTCCACGGTTACAGGCTTCGAGTACACCCAGAAGAAAACGTTGATCTATGCCTATTACGGCGGCATCTACATCGGCCGCAACACCGCGGTCGACACCACCAGGAAACTCGTCGGCTATGGCTATACCGGCTCAGCGAACAGCCAGAATCGCGCCATCCAGGAGGCCACTTTTGGCTTCAATCAGACCATCTGGAAGCATCCGAAGTATGGCGCCGTCAACTTCATGGGCCAGTACTCGTACCTCACGCGCGATCCCTGGTACGTGAACTTTGCCACCGGCCAACCCTCCCCGAACGCAAATATCAACATGCTGTTCTTCGACTTGCGCTACACGCTGCCCGGCTCGGCTCCAACCTTGGGCGACCCTGGCGTTAGTACTTTGGCACGCGTATTCCTCTCGCTTCAGTGTGGGCTTCGGCCCACACTGAAGTGATTGCCGATTCATTGATCCCTCCCCTCGACTCCTTGCGTCGTGTCTCAGCGTCTTCTCTCTGTGATCTCTGTGCCTCTGGGGTGGGTCCTTCCGTGAAAAACCTATGGGGTCAAAACCAACGAGCGTGATCTATGCCGCTGCAAACAGAAGTGGTTTTCTCTGTGATCTCTGTGCCTCTGTGGTGGGTCTTTTCTTGGCGGCACGCGAAGTAGTTGGCCCCCCCCTTTCACACGCGTGGTGCAGAATCCGGACTAAATTTCTCTTGCGGACATCTTTTTGGGCTTAAGGTGTTTCTAATCCAGATGTACGCTTTTGACACCGTATAGCAGGCTGCGGAAAAAGGCGTAGCGGCGGCTTTATGCCGCCATCGGCGGGTTGCCGCGGTTGAAGTTATGGCGACGTAAAGTCGCCGCTACCTCACTAACCAAGGTTTTTTCCGCCGCCTGTGAAGCCCGGCGCTACACCCGAAATTAGGACAGCACCCCCGAATGGTATTGCCGGACGGCAATTTCAATGGCATTATAAATGTCGGAAATTCTCAGGCCACCTTTGGCACATCTTCTCGAAAGCATGACGCGGATCCTCTTGCACTCTCGGCGGCTTATGGTGGTCAGTATTCTGCTATTACTGGCTGGAGTAGTTGTACTTTCGACGGCTACCCGAAAGCCCTGCCTCCAGGTGAGCACCGCGCCGTGGCACCTCTGGAAGGCTGGTCACATGACCAAGCCGGAGGGTCAGGAAACCTGCAAGCTGCGCGTAACCGCTGAGGCCCAAACGCTACAAACTAGTCCGGGAGAATTACCGACGCCACTTCCGGCGATTTATTTCCCGCACGAAGAAACAGTTCCTCCCGCGAATACCATCGTCGCTCAAATCCGCCACTTCCGATCTCCGCCGATCCTCGGCTAACTCCGTCCCTTTTTCATTGGTAGCGCACGCCGGGATTCGATCCTGGGGTGCGGGAACATCCAACTCGCGACCATGGTCACGGGGCCCTGGTTGTAGGGGTACGGCTTGCCGTACCCTCGGGGTTCGATCGCACGATCAAAACGAAGAGGGTATGGCAGGCCAGTGGAAGTCGGCAACCTGACGATTCATCTTTAACCCGGATACTGTTCGTGATGGAGCAAAAAGTGGAAATGATGAACAAGCTAACGTCCAGCAGGAATCTATTCACCACGGCGGCCGGGGTGTGCCTTGCCGCCGCCTTGGCCGCGCTGCTGCCGTCCTGCGGGAAAGTTCGAGCCAAGAGCGACTCCCCCGTGGCCGAAACGGTGGGGGTGACGAACGTGGCCCGCAAATCTCTTCAGCGGCAGATTACCCTTTCCTCGGAGCTCGTCCCCTTTCAGGAAATCGACGTCTACGCGAAAGAGTCGGGTTTTGTCAAAAAGTTATACGTCGATTATGGCAGCCGCGTGCAAGCGGGGCAATTGATGGCCACCCTGGAAATTCCCGAGCTCGAAGCGCAATTGCAGGTGGATCAATCCGCCATCCAAAACGGGATGGACGAAGTTTCCCGTGCCCAGCACCAATTGAAGCGTTATCAGGCGCATGTACACCGCACTCCACCTCGAATATTCCCGCTTGCATGGCGTCTTCGAGAGCCAGCCCGGCTTGGTGGCCCAGCAGGAAGTGGATGACGCCCAGGGCAAAGACCTGGCGGCAGCCTCGCAGGTGGACTGCGGCGGAGTCATCGCTCGCGGCCGCGCAGAGCGAGCTCCTGGTGGAGAGGTCCAGGCTTATTCACGACCAAGCGCTGTTCGCCTACGCGCGCATCACCGCGCCATTCGCCGGCGTGGTGACCCAGCGGTACGCCAACCTGTGGAACCTTGATGCAGGCAGGCACGAGCTCCAGCACCCAGGCCATGCCCCTGGTCAAGTTATCCCAGGATGATCTGTATCGTTTGGTGATTCCGGTTCCCGAATCCTCGGTGCGCTACATCCAGGTCGGCGATCCCGTCGAAGTGCGAGTGCCGGCCCTAAACCGGGCATTCCCCGGCAAAGTGGCCCGCTTCTCCTTGGACGTGCAGGAGGGCACGCGCACCATGCACACCGAGGTGGACGTCCCCAACCCCGGCCGGCTCTTGATGCCGGGCATGTATGCGGAGACCACCCTTATCCTGGAAGCAAGGGATAACGTGCTGGCGGTGCCCTTGGAGGCGGTAAACCGTGAGGGCGACCAAACCATCGTGGATGTCGTGAGCGGGGCCAACAAGGTTGAGGTCCGCGTGGTTACGTTGGGCCTCGAGACCTCCACCGACGCGGAAGTGGTCTCGGGCGTGGCGGAAGGTGAAGCGGTGATCGTAAGTGACCGCAGCGGTCTTAAGCCCGGCGAGGAAGTGCTTCCGCATGTGGTCCAGATGCTGCAATACCACGGCAATCCGTAGGGGTAGGGCTTGCCCTACCCTGGTCGTTCGACGGTAATCGCCCTAGCGCAGCCCAGCCGCAACCCAAAAAGGATTTCACCACAGAGGCACAGAGGTCACGGAGAGCACACGGAGAAAAACCTATGGGGTCAGTACCTACGATCATGATCTATGCCGGCCCAAGCGGAAGGGCTTTTCTCTGTGATCTCCGTGCCTCTGTGGTAAATCTTTTCTTCGTGGCACGTGAAGAAGCTGGCTGTTAGTGCTACAGAGGGGGCGGCAAGCCGTCCCCCTATTAGGTATTAGTCGGGAGAGGGGAATCCTATGCCGCGATTTTCAATCCGCAACCCGTACTTCATCATCGTCTGCTGCCTGGTGGTGCTGCTCCTGGGGGTGACCAGCGTGGTGCGCATGCCGGTGGACCTTTTCCCGTCCGATTAATCTGCCGGAAGTGGTGGTGGCGACGTTTTACTCCGGCATGCCTCCCCAGGACATCGAAATCGACATCACCAACCCCCTCGAACGCTTCTTTACCCTGGCCAGCGGTATCGATCACATGGAGTCGCGCTCGATGTTGGGAGTCAGCATTATCAAGGTCTATTTCCAGCCGGGGACGAACGCCGACGCGGATGTGACGGAACTCTCGAACCTCGCGCTCGCCGACCTGAAGCGCTTGCCGCCCGGCACCTTGCCGCCCGTGGTGCTGAAGTTTGACGCCTCCAGCCTGCCGGTTTGCCTGGTGACGGTGAAAGGAGAGGGGCTCACCGAAACGCAACTTCACGACTATGCCCAGTTTGCCATCCGCAACCAGATTGCGGTGGTGAAGGGGGCGGAGATCCCGCCGCCGTTTGGCGGGAAGTACCGGCAGGCCATGGTGTACGTGGACCCCTACAAGCTCTTTTCGCGCCAGATGACTCCCATGGACGTGGTGGACGCGGTGAACCAATCGAATCTGATCCTGCCCGCCGGGGATGTGAAGATGGGCCCCAGCGATTACTACGTCTATTCCAATAGCCTGGTGGACCAGGTGAAGGATTTGAACAGTCATCCCCATCAAGACGGTGGGGACCTCGTGGGTCACGGTGGGAGACGTGGGGAAGGCCGAAGACGCCAATCAAATTCAGTACAACGTGGTGCGGGTAGACGGCCAGCGATCGTGTTACATCCCCATCATGAAGCAAGGGGGCGATACCAACACCATCGAGGTGGTCGACGGGGTGCGGGACTTGATCGGCCACCTGTTCGACATCCCCAAGCAGATGACGGCCAGCCTGGTGTTCGATCAATCGGTGTACGTCAAGGAAGCCATCCACACGGTGCTGCACGAGGGCCTGCTCGGACTGCTTCTCACCAGCATCATGATTCTGCTCTTTCTCGGCAGCTTTCGCGCCACCACGGCGGTTCTGCTTTCCATTCCCATTTCCGCCCTGACCATGTTTGTGGCGCTGAATCTGATGGGTGGCACCGTGAACACCATGATTCTGGGGGGCCTGGCGCTGGCCTTTTCGCGGGTGATCGACAATTCCGTGATCTCGCTCGAAAACATCTATCGCCATCTGGAGATGGGCGCCTTGCCCAAGATCGCCGCGGAAGTGGGGGCGCGGAAGTGAATTTGGCCGTCCTCGCCGCGACCCTGGTGGACGTGGTGGACTTTCTCCCCGTGGTGTTTCTCTATGGCGTGAGCAAATTCCTCTTCTCCGCGCTGGCCCTGGCTTTCTGCCTCTCCCTCCTGGCGTCCTTTGTGGTGGCGATGACGGTGATTCCGCTGTTCTGCTCGCGTTTCTTGAAGCAGGTGCCGCACGCCGAAGGGCACGGCGTAGGGCCAAGGGCCTCGGCCTGCGGCCAACACCGAAGGGCCGGACATAAGGAAGGGGAGTACGAAGTCGAGCCGGAAACGCCGGCCGACCGCTCCTGGAGGGACAGGTTTAATGCCGGGTTCAACCGGCAGTTCAACAAGCTGCTGGATTTCTACGAGCGCTGGGTGCGGCGGGCGCTGGTGCGGCCGGGGCTGACCGTCGCGCTTCTGGCGGGGCTGTTTTTGGCCAGCCTGGCCATCTACCCCTTTCTGGGCTTGGCCTTCTTCCCGCGCACCGACGCCGGGCAATTCACCATCAACCTCAAGGCGCCCACCGGCACGCGCATTGAGGTGACCGATGCAGTACGTGGCCAAGGTGGAGAACCTGATCCGGCAGACCGTTGATCCCAAGGACTTCAAGCTGGTGGTCTCCAACATTGGGGTGGTGCCGGATTTCTCCTCTCTGTACACCACCAACGCCGGGGAATACACGGCCACCGTGCAAGTGCAGTTGCAGGATGACCACCGGCGCAGCAGTTTCGATTACATGCAGCAGGTGCAGGAGGAGATCAGCAAGCAGTATCCGGAGATTCGGACGTTCTTCTCCAGCGGCTCGATGGTGGACGCGATCTTGAACATGGGGATGCCGGCGCCCATCGACGTGCAGGTGAGCAGTTCGGATCTGGAGCAGAGCTACGGGATCGCGCAGGACTTGGCGAGGCAGATTCGGGAGTTGCCGGGCGTGGGGCAGGTCTACATTCCCCAGGACATGAACTATCCGGCGCTGCGGTTGGATGTGGACCGCGTGCATGCCGGAGAGTTGGGGCTGAGTCAGAAGGACGTGGTGGACAACGTCATCACGGCGCTGAATTCGAACTTGATGATTGCGCCCAACTACTGGGTGGACCGGAAAACGGGCAATGACTACTTCCTGACCGTCCAATACTTCGAGAACGGCTCGCCGGCGATTCACAATTCCATGGACCTGAAGAACATTCCCCTGCGGGCGCCTAACCTGAACGAGCCCACGACGCTCGACAGCGTGGTGAAACTCACCAGCATTCAGACGCCCACGGAAGTGGACCATTACCAGATTCAGCGGGTTTCCGATGTGTATGTGACCCCGGACGGGCGAGGACCTGGGAAAACTCACCAGCGCCATACGCGGCATTCTGGCCAAGACCAATATTCCCGGCAATGTGCGGGTCAATCTGCGCGGCATGGTGAATGGCATGGAAGCCTCCTTCAAGAGTTTCGGGCTGGGCTTCCTGCTCTCGTTTATGCTGCTGTATCTCATCCTGGTGGCGCAGTTTCGTTCGTTCGTCGATCCCTTCCTGATCATGCTGGCCATTCCCATGGGGTTTATGGGGGTGCTTATCATCCTGCCGCTCACTCACAGCACGCTGAACGTGATGTCGCTCATGGGAGTGCTGATGCTGGTGGGCATCGCCGATTCCAACAGCATCCTGATTGTGGATTTCGCGCATAACCTGGAAACGCAAGGGATGTCACCCGCCGATGCCGTGATTACGGCGTGCCGCGTGCGCCTGCGGCCCATCCTGATGACTTCGCTCGCCACGATCATCGGCATGATTCCCATGGCGATGAAATTGGGGACGGGCGCCGAGCAGTACACGCCCATGGCGCGCGCCATCATCGGGGGCCTGACCTCTTCGGTCATTTTGACCATTTTCATTGTTCCCGCCGCGTATCTGCTGGTGTACGGCCGGCGGCAGGCAAGCCCGGCCGGCGGACCCAAGGAGGTTGGGGAATGAGACATTTTGTCCTTCGGCGCACCGCCATTCTGTGCGCGTGTTGCTGCCTTCTGCTGGCACTTGCCGCGTTATGCCAACTATGCGCTGCACCGCCAGCAAGCCCCAGCGCCCAAGCTCTCGTTGAAAGACGCCGAGGCGCATGGCGTTGCGCAACCATCCCTTGTTGCAGGAGGCCACCTTCGACGCGGAAGCGGCCAGCAAGTGACCCGCGAAGAGAAATCGGCCTATTACCCCACCGCCGCCGGAAACCTCACGGGAGCCGCTGGGGGCCTAACGGTCAACAGCCGTATCGGCGCGGGTTTCTCCAGACCTCCCGCATATCTGAACCGCGAAGCGAACGGCCTGGAAGTCAACCAACTCATTACCGACTTCGGGCGCACGTCAAACCTGGTTGCGCTCGGCACGCCTGGGAGCGAAGGCCGCTTCCCAGAGCGCGCAACAAACCGCGCAGGACGTGCTGCTCGCCGTCAATCGCGCCTATTTCGGCGTCCTGCGCGCCGAGGCCGTACTCAAGGTCGCGGAGGAAACGGTGAAAGCGCGCCAGATTCTTGCCGACCAGATCACCACGCTCGAGAAGAACAAACTGAAATCGCTCGTGGACGTCGCTTCGCCGAAGTGGACTTGGCGCAGGCGCAAGTTGCTGCTGGTGCAAGCGCAAAACGACGAGAAGGCGGCCTACGCGGATCTGGCCAACGCCCTCGGACTCGCCAATCCTCAACCGTTCGACCTTGCCGAGGAGCCCATGCCCCCCGCGCCGCCCGCTGACCCCACCGACTTGATTGCGCAGGCCCTCGCAAAATCGCCCGGACCTCTCCAGCGCCCGCTTCAGCCACGAGGCGGCGTTGCGTTATGCCCGCGCCGAGCGCGATCTGTGGATGCCCACCATCAGCGCCACGGGCGAGGCGGGCCTCACTCCGGCTTACCAGGTCCCGCTCAGCCGATCGCTACGCGGCGGCGGGCATCAACGTGAACATTCCGATCTTCAACGGGTTCCTCTATTCCGCCCGCCACCAGGAAGCGAACCTCCGCGCCCAAGCGGCGGACCAGGCCATGCGCGACCTTGCCGACCGCATTTCGCGCGACGTGCGCACCGCCTGGCTTGACGCCGGCACCGCCTACCAGCGTCTCGCCGTCACCGCCCAGTTGCTGAAGGAGGCCACCCTGGCGCTCGACCTCGCCCAGGGCCGCTACAAACTTGGACTCAGCTCGATTGTCGAGCTCTCGCAAGCGCAACTGAATCTGACCCAAGCCCAAATCGACGACACCAGCGCCAAGTACGATTTCCAGATTCAGTCCGCGGTCCTTTCCTATCAGATTGGACAGTTGCGGTGACACGCATCCGCGCTGGCACTCAAAGCTGCGCATGCCCGCTCAAGCTGCCGTCGCGCTCGGCGCTTGGACCGGCGGATTGTCTGAGCCGTCTTGAAAAAGACCACTGACATCCCGCCTCTCGCAAAAAAATCTCTCGCTCCTTTAAACCCTGACCGCGTTTATACTCCCTGTGTTGCCGTGCCGGAGAATTCTGGTTTTCTTGGGCAAGAGATTTTGGCGGCGTGTGGGTGCCGATAAGTTGCCCGGCGCCACAAGGAGCGAATGTATGGCGAATGACCGAGGCGGGAGATTAGGCTATCTTCTTACCCTGAGCGCGTGTACTCTTCTGCTCGGTTTCCCTCCGCCGAGCAAGGCCCAGCAATCCGCCACGCCGCCCGCGAGCGAAGAAGCGGAGGCGCAGCGGACCGCTTGGTTCAGGCAAGCCAAATTCGGCATGTTCATCCATTGGGGTCCGTATTCGGTGGCCAGCGTGGAGGCTTCGTGGCCCATCATGGAACCCGAGGCCCATTGGAACATCACCGAAGCGGAGTACGTGGCGCTCTACAAGCAATTCAATCCCGTCCAGTTTGATCCCCAAGGCCTGGGTGAGTTTGGCCAAGGATGCCGGAATGCGCTACATGGTGTTTACCACCAAGCACCATGACGGGTTCTGCATGTTTGACACGGCCCTGACGGACTACAAAATCACCAAGACGCCTTACGGCAAGGATGTTACGGCCATGCTGGCCGAGAGCCGCGCACGAGGCGAATATGCCGCTGGGTTTTTATTACTCACCTCCGGATATGCACCATCCGGGATTTCGCGACACTTCCAAACCCGTCAAGGACACCTGGCACGGCGATCCCACCCGGCCGGAGTGGGCGACCTACCTCGATTACATGGATGCCCAACTGCGGGAACTTGCTCACCGAAGTACGGGCCGGTTGCCGTGATCTGGTTTGACGGGCTCGATCATCAGGAGAAGTACAATGGCGAGCAGGTTGTGAGACCTCATCCACCATATTCAACCCGCCACGCTGGTGAACAATCGCCTCGGCGTGCCGGGCGATTTTGCCACGCCGGAGCAATTCATCCCTGACCAGATTCCCACCAAAAGCGCCGCCAACAAACTGCAAGGCACCACGAAAACGACGGCGACAACCCCGCCCTCCGTGCCGGAGCCGGACGATTTCCAGCTCTGGGAAACTTGCATGACGATCAACGGCACCTGGGCCTATAACAAGAATGATACGCAATACAAGTCGGCAAAAGAGCTCATCCAGGACTTGGCCAACGTGGCGAGCAAGGGCGGAAACTTCCTCTTGGATGTGGGCCCAACTCCGGAAGGAACCATTCAGCCTGAATTCGTGGAGCGGCTCCAGGCCATGGGGAAATGGATGAAGGTCTACGGCGATTCCATCTACGGAACGACCTATGGCCCGCTGCAAAACCTGACGTTTGGCAAGACCACGGCCAAGGGCAATATTGTGTACGTCCATGTGTTCGATTGGCCCCCGGAAAGTCAATTGGAAGTGCCGGGGTTCCAGGGGCGCATCGCGCAGATTACCGTGTTGGGTGACAAGAGGAAACTGCGATGGCGGCAGGATGACACTAAGTTGACCATCCAGGTGCCCCCCCTCGCCCCGGACGAAAACGACACGGTTCTGCAAATCGTGACCCGCTAGCGGTTTGCGGAGTGGATTCCTGATTTCGCGGGAATGAGCGCACCTGGCCGCGCCCGTGTCTCGCAAATGCCACCACTATCCGACTTTTCGGTAGTGTCTCACTTTGAATTTGTGGCGGCGAGTTTACCTCGCCAAATGGCGGCGTAAAGCCGCCTCTACATCAAACTGGGACACTACCGACTTTTCGCTTGATTGGTGTTGCATATCTATTATTGGTAAAATAGAGGAAAATGGATTGAGTCGCTCATTTTGGGCTGATTTTGGCTAGGGCATGCTAGCCCCGATGACGCCGCGATTCCCCCAGTATTTCCATGGGGAATCGGAATCCTCGATCGAAAAGCCTGAAAGGCAGTGCTGTCTCCTGGGGGCTTCGGTGCCAGGAGATCCCTGGAATGTCGGGGTACGGAAAACTGATGAAAAGCGATCCGAGGAAAATTGCGGTTGAGCCAACGGCCCAGGGGCCTTTCCGGCGCCTGCCGATCCTGGCATGCTTTGTCTCCGGGGGAATACTGGCGGGGCTGTTACTGGGCATTTATGAGGCTGTTCTGCTGTACTCGAGACCTCTTTACAGCGTTGTGGCAAGGCCCGATTTGAGTCCCCTCATTTTTCTCGCGGCGCCTTTGGCTGATCTGCTGGTGTTCGGACTCTTGGGGCTCGTCTTGGGCTACATGGCAGAAAAGAGTAGTTCCGCAAGATCGTACGTACGGTGGTTATACGCGGGGGGATTGGGCGCGGCCAGCGGGTTTGCGTTGGCTGTTTCCTCGCTCCGGTTCTGGTGGGACAGGTACACCCGGCCTTCTCTCCTGGCATTCGTGGTCATCACGGGGGGAGTGGGTGTATCCGTCCTTTCGGCTGCCGTCCTTCGGAAATGGGAGCATCGCCGTACGGGGTTCGCCCCCCATGAGCATGCGCAGTGGACCCGCAGGTTGAGAATTGGGGCGGTGGGCGCAGTGGGGATCCTTTTAGCTTCGGTGGCAGTGTATGAAGGCCGCGGGGCGGAAAACCTTTGGGACCCACCCGCCCATCTCACCGATGCTGCCGCGAGGCCGAACATCATTCTGATTACGCTCGATGCCGCGACCGCGGATCACTTCTCGTGTTACGGCTATTCCCGGGAGACCACTCCGAATCTTGACCGGCTCGCCCAACGGGGCGTGCAGTTTGACAATGCCATTGCCCCGTCTTCCTGGACGTTACCTTCTTTTGCCTCAATATTTACCGGCCTATTCCCCCATCAACACGGGGCCGACGCCACATCTCCGTTGTCGAACCGTTTTCCCACCATCGCCATGGCCCTCAAATCGGCGGGCTACCAGACCGCGGGATTCAACGCCAACTTGGTATATGGGCAGGCGAGCCAGGGGATCGCCCGAGGCTTCGATCGGTACGAAGATGGATCCGAGAACCTGCGCCAGAACCTCGTGCAAACGCTGGTCGGCCGTGCTTTCACCAAGTTCGTCTATTTGCGTTTCGCCCGGCCTGATCGGCCCGAGCGCCAACGTGCGGAAGAAATAAATCGGGAAGTATTCCATTGGTATTCACACCGGACTCGACAGCCTTACTTCCTTTTCATAAACTACTTCGATGTGCACAACCCTTATATCGCCCCGCGGCCATTTGCGAACCGCTACGGTGAACTGCCCTACGCTCTTATTCGACGATTCGGCAGCGAGATGTATCAAATAGACCACCCCGCCATGGCCCTGGCGGATCAGGCAGCAATCGTGGCGGGATATGACGACTCCCTTGCTTACACCGACAGTCAGATCGACGTCCTGATGCAGTTCTTGGCGAAATCCCCGGATTGGTCCAACACCGTGGTAATCATCACCTCGGACCACGGCGAATCGTTTGGGGAACACGGCGCCTACGGGCATGGAATGAACTTATGGCGTGAACTTGTGCATGTACCGCTGATCATTGCCGGCCCCGGCGTTCCCGCGGGTATTCGCGTTCATAACGTGGTAGGGACCAGGAAGCTGTATGCCACGATCCTGGGCTTTGCTGAGGGAAGCACGACAGGATCCCTAAGGCCGTCCCTCCTCCAGAACTATTGGTCCGGCCAGCAGGATTCCATCCCGACATCACCCGCAGAGGTCTCAGAGCTTGGCGCCTCTCCCTCGATTATTCGATGGCAGAACACTTTTATCAGCGTCACCACACCGCAGTGGCATTGGATTCTGGATGCCCACGGCCACGCCCAACTCTTTGACTGGGTCAATGATCCGCAGGAGAAAGCCGACTTGGCCGGTATGCCCGAGGCAAGCGCCGTGGGGGAAACCCTCCAGCGGGCCTTACGCGAGCGGGTGATGGCTTCCCACGGCCCGTGGGCGGGCACGTCCTACTTACAACCCCTGGGGATGGGAGTTGCTCCCCCCGTCAACCCCCCGGATCGCGATTTGTTTGGCAGTCTCCCCTATCAGTAGTCGAATCTATACTCTATTCCCCACCGCCTGATCCACGATGAGTGATTCCTTGCGGCCGGAGAGTCCTTGCATCCATTTCTGGAACGAGTCGAGGTAGGTGTAATAGACAGGAGTGATGTAAAGGGTGATGAGTTGGGAGAAGACCAACCCGCCCACGACGCACAGGCCCAGGGGGCGGCGCGCTTCCGCGCCGGCGCCAAAGCCCACGGCGATGGGCAGGGTTCCCATGAGCGCCGCCATGGTGGTCATCATGATGGGCCGGAAGCGCACCAGGGCTCCGTGGTAGATGGCTTCCTGCGTCGTTTTGCCGGAGTTTCGTTCCGCATCGAGGGCGAAGTCAATCATCATGATAGCGTTCTTCTTGACAATGCCGACCAGCATGATGATCCCCACGAAAGCGTAAAGGTCCAGGGCGTACCCGAAGTACATCAACGTGAGCAGGGCGCCCAGCGCCGCGGAAGGCAGGCCGGAAAGAATCGTGAGGGGATGAATGAAGCTCTCGTACAGAATCCCCAGCACGAGGTAAATGACCAGGATGGTGATGACTAGCAGAACGCTCAAACCGACCAGGGAAGATTCAAATTGCTGCGCGGCGCCCTCGAAATTGGCGCTGAGGTCGCTGGGTAGGGTCTCGCGCGCAATCCCCTCGACGCGATTCACCACATCGCCCAGTGGCGTGCCGCGCTGCAAATTGAACGATACGGTGACGGACGGCAACTGGCCGGTGTGATTCACCTGTAAGGGGCCCAGGGACTGGCTCAACTTGGCGACGGCGCTGAGCGGCACCTGCGGTCCATTGCTCGAGTGGATATAGAGCATGGAAAGCGCCTGCGGGTCCATCTGGAACTGGGGAAGGAGTTCAAGAATCACCCAATACTCGTTGTTGGGGGCATAGATAGTGGAAACCTGGCGCGAGCTATAAGCCGTTTCCAGCGCGTTTTCCACCTGGTAGACATTCACTCCCAAGGCGTTGGCCCGGTCGCGGTCGACTTCGACATTCACCTGCGGGTTGCTGACCTGGAGATCGGTATTCAGGTCCTGAAGCCCCGGAACCGAGCGCAACTGGTCGGCCAGCTTCAGCGATTCGCGGTAAAGCTCCGTGGTGTCGGGCCCTTGAATCGTGAACTGGTATTCACTGCTGGTGAAGTGGCCGCCAATTTGAATCGGCGGTGGGTTCTGCATGTAGGAGACAATTCCGGGAACAGCCATAAGGCGGGGGCGCAGGTTCTGCAAAACCTGGTCGGTGTCAAGATAGCGAAGATCCGCGTCGTGAGGATAGGAAATGTGCAGGCGGTCCTCAAGCCATTCCAGCATTTGCACACGGCCGCTCGGGCGGGGCTTCAAGTCGAGGAAAAAGAAACCGGAGTTCCCTCCCCCCCCGGGTCCGCCCGCGCCCGCAAACGACATGGCGTGGCGGACGTTGGGATCTACCGTCAAGAGGGCGGTGAGGGACTTCTGGTGCTCCTTCATCGAATCAAAGGAAATGCCCTGCTGTGCCATCGTCACCCCAATGATGAAGCCGCTGTCTTCGCTGGGAAGGAATCCCTTGGGGATGCGGAAGAAGAGCCAGACGGTGACCACCATGATGGCCAGGGACAACACCAAGGTAACCAGCCGGTGCCGCAAGACCTTCCGTAAGCTCCAATCGTAGGCGCCCAGCATGCCCTGGAAGGTGCGCTCAAAAAGGTTAAAGAGCAAACCGTGCTCTTCCGGCTTGGCGTGGCGCAGGAACCGGCTGCACAGCATGGGAGTGAGCGTGAGCGAGACCACGCCCGACACCAGGATCGCCGACATGATGGTGACGGCGAATTCCCGCAACAGCCGGCCTAGAATGCCTCCCATGAAAAGCACCGGGATGAAGACTGCGGCCAGCGAGAGGGTCATGGAGAGGATGGTGAAGCTGATTTCCTTCGAACCCTTCAACGCCGCCTCCATCACACCTTCGCCCATTTCGAGGTGGCGGACGATGTTTTCCAGCATGACGATGGCGTCGTCCACGACAAAGCCCACTGCCAGCACCAGCGCCATCAGCGAGAGGTTATCCACCGTGTACTTGAGCAGGTACATCACCGAGAACGTGCCCACGATCGACATGGGCAGCGCCAAGCTGGGGATGATGGTGGCGGAAACATTGCGCAGGAAGAGAAAGATCACCAGCACCACGAGGCAAAGCGTCAGATAGAGGGTGAACTTGACGTCGTCCACCGACTCGCGGATGGAAACCGCAGAGTCGCCCAGCACTTCCATCTTGATGGACTGTGGGATCTCCTTGCGAAAGGTCGGCAGCAGGCGCCGGATGTTATCCACCACTTCAATGGTGTTGGTGCCGGGCTGGCGCTGGATGGCCAGCACCATGGCGCTGGTCGAGTTGAACCAGTTGATTACCTTGTTGTTCTGTACACTGTCGAAGATTTGGCCCAGCGCTTCCAAACGCACCGGGGCACCGTTGCGATAAGCCACAATCAGCGGGCGGTAGGCGGCGGCATTGCGAAGCTGGCCGCTGGCCTGCACCACGAAAGCCTTATGGGTGCCGTAAAGGGTTCCCGTGGGCAGGTTGACGTTGGCGTTGCGGATGGAGTCCATCACGTCATCGATGCCCACGCCGCGCGTGGCCAGAGCCCGCGGGTCTAGTTGGATGCGCACGGCATATTTCTGCGCTCCGAACAACTGCACCTGAGCCACCCCGGAGATCATGGAGATGCGCTGCGCCATGAGCGTGTCCGCGTACTCACCGACGGTGGAAGGCGGAAGGGTCTCCGAGTAGACCGCCATGTAAAACACTGGCTGGTCGGCGGGATTCGATTTTCGGAAGTTGGGCGGCGCCGGCATGTCGGGGGGCAACCCCTCCGTGCGGGAAATGGCGGCTTGCACATCCTGCGCCGCCGCATCGATATTGCGGCTCAGGCTAAACTGCAAAGTAATCTGCGTCCCGCCCTGGCTGCTTTGCGAACCCATGGTTTCGAGTCCCGAGATGGTCGAGAACTCCCGCTCGAGGGGGGTGGCGACGGCGGCGGCCATGGTCTCGGGACTGGCTCCCGGCAGGCTGGCGCTCACTTCGATTGTCGGATAATCCACCGTGGGGAGAGCAGCGACGGGCAATTCCCGATAGGCAATGATGCCGAACAGAAGGATGGCCAGCATCGTGAGCGTGGTCATGATGGGCCGACGGATGAAGAGTTCTGCAAGGTTCATAGGAGCAGTGACTAGTGGACAGTGAAAAGTGGACAGTGAACAGTACCCGATGGCCAGCGGGTCCTACTCGTCAGGCTCTCAAACCCTAACCCCTAATTCCTGCTCCCGCGTACTGCCGTTCACTGTCCACAGTTCACTGTCCACTGCCTTTCTTGATTTCCACCTTGGCTCCCGGCGCCAGCAGCAACTGGCCGTCGGTCACCACGGTTTCGCCGGGCGTGACACCTCTCTCGATCACCGTCTCGCCCTGCACGGTTTGGCCGGCGGCCACCGTCCGGAAGTCGGCAGTAAAATCGGGCTTGACGACGAACACGTACTTGCCGGTTTGGCCCGTCTGCACCGACTGCGACGGCACCACGGTAGCGTTCGCCTGCGTGCTCAACCGCATGACGACATTCACAAACTGCCCCGGCCAAAGCCGATCGTCGGGGTTGGGAAACGTGGCGCGCATTTTGATGGTGCCTGTGGCGGTGTCCACGGCGTTGTCAATAAACGCGAGCTGGCCCCGGGCCGGCGGCCGCGGGTCGCTGGGAACCTGGGCCTCGACCGTGAGCGCGCCCCGCGCCTGGTGTTCTCTCACCTCACCGAGATATTGCTCCGGCACGGCGAAAGTCACGTAGATGGGATGCACCTGATTGATGACCACCAGAACAGTATCATTCAATTTGGCAATATTGCCGGGATAAACTTGATAGGCCCCCGTGCGGCCGTCAAGGGGAGAGTAGACAGAGCAATAGCTCAAATTCACCTTGGCGTTTTCGATGGCGGCTTGCCCCGCGTGCACGGTGGCTTCCTGGGCGCGCGCGGTGGTGCGGAAGGTTTCGTACTGGTCCTTGGAAATGATGCCCGCCTGAAAGAGCTTTTCATTCCGCTCCGCCTGGGCCCGGGCGTTGGCCAGTTGCGCCTGGTCACGTGCCAGGGTGGCGTCAAGCTGGTTCAGTTCCGCCTGGAAGGGGCGGCGATCCAGGGTAAAGAGCAGTTGGCCCTTCTTGACGTCCTGGCCCTGGGTAAAATAGGCGCGCTCGATTTCACCCGCCATCTGCGTGCGCACCGAAACGTTGGAGTAGGCTTCCACGTTGCCGATAGCTTCCACTTGCACCGGCACGTTTTGCACGATGGCCTTCGCTACCGTAACCGGAACGCGAAACTCCATTGCCATGCTTTCCGAGTTCGCCGGCTTGGGCGCGCACCCCCCCAGCACCAGCAGGCTTGCCAGCAGCGCGCCCGCGCACCACGCCCGGGCAGCCGGCGGGCGTCCGCGGCCGCTTCTCACGGTTATGCTTGCAAGAAATTCCATGGCCTAACTTCTCCTGGTTGAGAACCCCTCCGGGTTGCCGGCGAGTTCCTATGTCCCTTCCTTGCGATGACCTCGCATTAGATGAAGGTTACAACTGTACTTCTTAGCCACCGCCGCGTCAATGTGCTGGCTACGGGGGTAGTGGTGCAGTTTGATGTTGTAGCGGCGAGTTTACCTCGCCATATGGCGGCGTAAAGCCGCCTCTACGTCAAACTGCACCACTACCGCTACGGGGCAGAAGGAAGACGGACAAAAGGCCCTCCCTCCGAATCCTCCGCGAGAAAAGCGGGCTAGCTTCACTGCACTTCGATGGGCGCAAGGTCGTACCAGCCGTCGGGTTGCGAGGCCCTCGATGGCGAGTTTGATGGCCGGCTGCCCCGTTCGCGGGTCGAGCAGCGCCACGCGCAGGCGGTAGCTTCCCGGCTTCAAACTTTCGGGAATATAAATCGTGCCGTCGAATACCGCGTCGCCGGGCAGCCACTTGCGGACGTCCACCGGCAGCCTGATTTCCGCGCTGCCGCCGGCGGAACGCAGCTCCATCGCCAGATCGTACTGACGATAAACCGGCGCCACTCCCGCGTTCAGCCACCACATGTGGACCGGTTGCATCGTGCCGGCCAGAACGACGGGCGGATACTCCAGCCGCCGCAGGATGAATCGGTAGCCCATCTTCTTCTGAAATTCGTCGAAGGCCTTCTTCCACTCCGGCGGAATCGCCGACGACTTGATGTTCACCGACGACACGTGCCAGCGCAGCGCCTGGGCAGAAGATGTAATCCAGGTCCCACCCCTGTTGCTTCCAGCCGCCCGGCACCCAGCAGGCTTCGAGCGACACGGGACTGCGCTGCCACACGTTCTGTATCCCGGCGCGAACGATTTGTTGCGGGTACACATCCAGCATCTCGGCAAGGAAGGAAGGATCGTCGGAGGAAGTCCGCATGTCGCCCCAACAGTCCAGCCGCCAGCCCGCGCCGTGCTCGGTTCCATACGCCAGGGCTTTTTCCTCGTCGAAATTCATCAGCAACGGCGTGCGCTTGAACGCTTCCAGCCAGATATCCACCAGTTTCTTCTGCACCTCGAACGCCGGCATGTAAGGGCTCCAGCCCTCGCCCCAATAACCGACCGAAGAGATATCCACGCTGTCCAAATCCGGATGCCCGTCGTAGCGCTCGCCTGCCGCCGCCACCACCGCTCCCCAATATTTCAAATACAACGGGTCGGCAAAGTCCGGCTGCCAGATCTCCCCGTCCTTGTCCGTCGCTTGATTCGCGCGCCGCGCTCCCGACTTCTGATACCACTCCGGCAGCGGATGCTTCTGGTCGTAGGGCATCAGCCGAATCGCCAGCGCTTGATGATGCGCGCGCGCCTCCCGCAGGGCGTCGTCCAGAATTTCCCAGCGCACTTTCCCCTGCTCCGGCTCCATCGTCTCCCAGAACCAGCGACAATAGGAAATCGAGGACGCGGGGAAATCCGCCGGCTCCGGCTGCCGGCGCCAACTTTCCCACGGGGCCTTCTTCCGACCAGCCGAGGCCGGGGTTGATCGCATCCCCGTTGAAGCGCTGGAAAGTCTCGATCCCCATGCCCGGATTCACTAACACCTCGTCGATCTCCTTGGGACGGATGATGGTGGTTGCCGTCTGCGCGCACTGCACTGACTGCACATGCCAGGAAAAGAACGATAATCAGAATGAGTCTCGATGACATGGTGGATCTTCGCCTTCTCATGTTTCCAGCCCCAAAGGACGAAAATGCTTGGGGTAACTCCCCTCCTGATTCAGGAGGAGTGGCGAGCCGAGCGCCGGGGTGGTTATCTCCTGAAACATCACCCATAGCTCACGAATCTGTGAAAAAATGAACAATCTCGCGCAGAGACGCGGAGGCTCAGAGATTTCGAAGTAAACAACTCCTTCTTTTTCTTTTCTGGCTCTGCGCCTTTGCGCCTCTGCGCGAGATGCTTTTGCTCGTTCTGGGATTTTTTCACAGCTTCTCACCCTATGGGCTGCGACCTTCCGCCCGCGAATGGGCTGGACGGGCGTTTTCAAAGTCCAGTCCAAAACTAACTGGACCATCGCACCACTGGCAGGCCCAGTGGGAGCGGGCGACGCCACGGGGGAGACGGTTTCAACCAGCGGCTCGCGCTTTTTCTGGCTCCCAGCCGGCAAGGCCAGAAGAGCCATACTCAGGAAAAGGAATGAAACAATCATTGCCCCGACCGACCAGCGCATCCTTCCTCTCAACCTGCCCGCATGGCGCCTTCGCTTACATCGTTGTTTAGATGCTGGGCAGCATTCTACAACCAGGAGGCGGAAGGCCGCGAGCGCTCTTTGCGAGCGCTTTTTGCGAGTCCCGAGCAGTCGAAGCTGTGAAAGAATAACATCTCAACCACAGAGGCACAGAGACGCAGAGAAAAGGCCTTTTGATTTCATCACTCTGCGCCTCTGTGTCTCTGTGGTGAAAAGGTTCTTGGGGATTTTTTCACACCTTTGTCGGGATAGGCCGAAAGCCGCAGGCGGCAAGCACAATTTGTAAGTCCTGCGATGACTATACTGCCAGGTGACCCTGGCGATTGTGAATCTCCCCACTATCATAGAAGGGCGTTCGGGCCGAATACCCGGCTTGCGTGCCCTTCTTGGGATTGGCGGATTCATTTCCAGCGGCTCGTCCGGCACCCCACGATTCCCCTGTAAGTGGACCAAAATAGTTCTTGACTTTCTATATTTTCGGTATATTATAAAGTCTATGAGCATAATACAGCGAACGGAGAGTTTGCTTGCCGAGACTGAACGGAACTTGGTTGGACTCGCAAACGAGGCCGGGGCCGCCCGCGATTATGATCAGGCGACTTCGCTTATCGAGTTCGCCCGGAAGATTAAACAATTGGGTGAACAATTCAGAGGTCCCGCATCGAAGGTGGTGGAGGCGCCCAATCCATTGGGCTCGTTGATGAAACTTGGGCCAGCCGCAGAAATTAAAGTGCCTATTAGGAGTCGCAACAAATTAGGACAATACCCAAGATTTGTCCGCGAAGGCGACAACCTGGTTAAGATCGGATGGTCTAAATCCCAAAGAGCAGAGTATGAGCACAAAAGCCCGAAGCGGTTGCTCCCGGTTCTTTGCGAGTCCTTGACGAGCGCAAACGGGAAGCGAATCATGATGGACAAAGTGCTACCACTTAAGGACCCCGCGACGGGATCTGTTTTTCCGGATTATCAGTCTTACGTCTGCCTCGCTTGGCTAAAGCTTGGCGGACTTGTGATCCAGCACGGGAGACAAGGCTACTCATTGCCCAAAGGGATTGAGCTTGAAAAGTCAGTCGAGACCCTTTGGGCTAACCTTCTAACCCGCTAGCGAGGATGGGGACATTGCAACCCGCAACCGCACGCGATTTGCTTAAAACCGACCCAAAGGAAAAGGGGAATTACCGGGGGTTTTCCCTTGTCCATCTGACCGCTCACTCGGTCTATTGGCTGACTCAGTGGGGCATTCCGACAACCTACGAGAATGTGAGTGTTCTAAACGGGCGGCTTTTTCCTGCAGACTTCTCGATGCAAGGATTCCCAGAACTGCCCGATGCCTTTCGGACGAACCGGAGTCTCCTCCAGATGAGGCCGAAGTATCGCGGCTTCGCGACATCCGATCCGCGCGAGGGTGTCCATCTGACCGAAATAGGCAAAACAGAGGCAATAGCCGTGATCGCTACCATCGGGCCACCGCCGTTCGAGGGCAGGGTCCGCGGTTCGTGGAGGAGCCTGGAAAAAGCCGCTGACCTCCATCAAAGCTCTAAGCCCCTCCCTATTTGTCCACCCATGGTCCAGGAGGCGTCCATTTTCGCCGAAAGGTCTTTCCGGCGTTCAAAGCTGTTAGCAACGGTCCAACGAAACTCGCGAGGGCGACGACCACGTCTGCTAGCTCCGGCGAAGCGTCGAGCCGGCTTTTTCGGATGAGTCCACGCCACTGGCTCTTCTTCGTGGGGTCATCCACGAATTTGGCTGTCAGGCCGATGGGTTCGGAAACAATTTTCGTTCCCCGGTGGGAAAATGTTTTCGCGATAGCGTGGCCGAGGGTCTGCCCGTCGAAGTCGAACTGCCCGGATAGCGTCCAGATGTCTCAATAGTCTTTCAATCGACTATTGAGGATGCCGCGGGTAACCAGCGACTCGAGTTTCTCGGCCACCATGCTCTCTTTGCTGTAACCGTGCAGTCGCGGCGCTTCGAATTCGAGAAGGGTTGGGTATTCGATCGGCTGGGGAGCGGGAACGATGACGTCCCCGAATCCGATATCGAGTTGAAGAGTCACTCGGGCAGTACCCAAGTTGGCTCGGAACCGGATGCGGACGCCTTCATCGTTGGCGTCCTCAGCGATTCTCGCGCCCTTGACCGTGGCCGGATTGAACACCAGACCGTCGGGCGCAACCGCTTGGGCGCAAATCTCCCTGGCGATGGCCACGACGCTTTCGATTTGGTTGGCCGTTTTGCCCAAAAGGTCAATATCCTTCGTCGGGCGGTAAGACGCCAGTTTCCAGGCGGTGAACATGAGCGCGCCCTTCAGAATGAATCGGGCGGCTATGAGGCGACTTTGAGAGACGATAGAGGAAGCGCTCCATCGCATAATATTGCAGGAGTTCATTGAAAGGTCGATGGGTCTGGCGAGCCCTGTTCAAAAGCAATTGGTGCGACCGAGGCCGGAAGGTTGGTTGGGGCTCGTTTGGTCACACCAGCGCCTCCAGGTAGGGGCGCATCACCTTTGAAACGCGGCAGACTTCCGCGGCTTCGAGCATGGCGTCGAGGTTCCTCTTTCTTCTCTCCAGATAGAGTTTGAGCGCCTCGCGAGCGGTGTCCAGGCCTATCTTGTTCCGGTATTTGAAGCAGTCCGCAATGGTTTTTTCGGGACTGTAAATTCGCACTTGAGTCCCGTCGAGTTGGTGCGCTTCCACGCCGAATTCGAAAACTCTCTTGGAGAACCAGAATACCCGGAGGGGAGGGTGATCGAGGCGCGGTGGTTCCGTTCCGCGGGGCAGGGCAAGATACACCTCGTGCGGAATCTCGGTCGTGAGTTCGTGGAAGGCCAGCGCGGAGATAAGGCAGATGACGCCGCTGGGGACCTTCATTCCCACCGTGACCAGATCGGGGTTCCCCAGCGGCGGTAGATCGGAGAGGCGGTAAAGGCCTCGGCCCAGGCTCGCGAGGCTCCCGGAATCGCGCATTCTGTAGAGCGTTTCGGGGTGAATGCCGAGGCGCAGTGCATCTTTCGTTCTGAGCACGCCTCCGTGTTGCCGGAAGATGCTCCGGGCGCGGGAGGGGCGGTCTCGGTTTGGTCGTCGTGAGGACATGCCCGATAATATTACCAGCAATTGTAAATATGTTGGCGGTAAATTTATCGGAAGTATCGTGCCGGCCGCCACGAAGAGTTGACGGTTGGTGTAGGGCCGAACTGCGTTCGACCGCGGGTCAGCGCTACATCCCAGTCCGCGCCGTCCGCAGCTTCGGTGACGACGCGCAAATTGTGGTCTCAAACAGTTCTGCGTCATCCTCCATCAAATTGCGGTGCCGCCGGAGCCGTTGCACATGCCTCTGCGCATTCCGCAGGCGCCTGAAATTTGTGGCCCCGACGGCGATTCCACGCCACACGTCTACAACAGTATAAATCTGCAACTTGGTCCTGCTTCGAATCATGTTTCTACCCCTTTAAGAGACGGTTGTGCCAATCGAAGACATTATTGTATTCGAGAAAGCTGCATAGTTCCGCGAGGCCACTCTTTTTAAAGGTTGGCGGAAATAGCTGGCGGGAGAATAAATCGCGGCGTGCGTCGTTCGAGACAATTGAAAACCGCGATACTGTCGGGTCTGTCAACAAGACGTCGTTGAACCGTAGCAATCCTGAGTAAACCGGGGTCGAATGCTCGACCTCGTACAGGCCTTCGATTGTATTCCGTCCGGGTGCCACCCATACAACATCAATTTAACACAGGACTGTTCGTATCGGGTCAAAGCCAGCGGGCAGGTCGGGCCGTAACGAAAAACGTTTGGTCAGTGCCCAGTCGAGTTTTCCGATGTCGTTATCAGGAATACAAACATCGTAGCCTTTAATGTGTCCGATTCCAGCAAGCAAGGATTGGACTTGTGCGTGCGTCAGGGCCCTCCCTTCGCGAAGCCGCCCCGCGTCCATGCGGTGTTCAAGGGTGTCGAATCCGACGTAACCTTCAACGTTGAACCGCCCCTGACGGGCTACGTACAGCTCGCGCGTATTGGTCCCCACGATAGTTGCACCTTGTACTGTCCATCTTTTGCCACTTGGGCATTGTGAAAGACCTCCTCGAAATCCGCATAGGGGACGAAGAGTGGCGGGGAGCCGTCGTCAAGTAGGAAACATAAGAACGCATTGTGGCCGCCGAGTTGTCGCAGGTCGACCTCACGCAGTCCGAAAAAGGTGCGACCGCGGGGATGAACTTTAGAGTACCGAAAGTAAATGCGAGCCGCTTCATCGCCGATGGTGAAGAGTGATTCACGCCCCTTGACCTTCCGCACTTCGCCGAAGCGCTCTCGATAAGCCACGTGAGAAGCGTCGGCTTGCTCTGACGAGGGCTAAGAGCCGCGGAATCACTTACTGCAGAGGCGCTTCGCTTGCTAAAAAGGTGGATTTTACTCCTCATGAGAGTTCCGTAATCGACCGATTAGTTGTTAGTGCGGAACTGACGCCTTACATGGTCGCTGAGGCGCTCAGCACTGAAAGCTGGGTTGAAAACATTGCGTCGGGAGACGGTCAGCTATATATTACCGAGCGACTGGCAAAACAAAGAGGAAATTTTGGATAAAGGGCGAAGATGACCAAAGAAGAGAAGTTTCTTACGGCGTTGCGAGATGTTTTCGTGGGCGCGAAAGTGGACGGGGAGTCAGGGTACATCAACCTGATGCGGATTAAGGCCCGATATTATGAGGAAGGGGTTTTCCCCAAGCTCCAGCAGGACATCAACGAGGCCCTTAAGCCGTTCCCCGCTTTTCGCGATGAACTTTTCGAGAAGCTGTACGACTTCTTCCACCGGTATTTCAGCGAGAGCGGCTCCATCTATTTCCGCTACACGCCGCTGCACCAGAACGTGTACGAGAAGGTCTATACCGACGACAAGGACGTGATGCTGTTCTGGAAGACCCACATGCTCTACTACGTGAAGACCGACCGCCTGTTCCGCAGCCTCGACGTGGAGATGGACGGCACGGAATTCTACTTTGACGCCTCCACTTTAGAGCATAAGAAGGCAAACGAAAAGCGTGCCATCGTTTATTCCTTCAAGGAGAAGCGGAAAGACACCCTGGTCTTCGAGGTCGCCTATTCTGAGCGGGGGCGCACAACTAAGGTGGATGAAATCCTGCGCACCTTGCGCAGACAAGGCGTCGCCATCAAAGAAGACATGCTGGAGCGCGCCTTCCGCGTCTTTGAGAAGCAGAGCGAGGTGGATTATTTCATCAACAAGGACGCCAAGGCGTTCCTGGAGGAGCAGTTCAACCTGTGGTTGTACCAGTACGTTTTCTCCGGGGTGAGCGAGTGGACGGAGGCACGCATCAAGCAGTTGCAGACCCTCAAAGACATCGCCTTCAAGATCATCGCTTTTATCAGCCAGTTTGAGAGCGAGTTGGCCAAAATCTGGAACAAGCCCAAGTTCGTGCTCAACTCGAACTATGTCATTACGCTCGACCGCATCGCAGAGAAGGACATCGCACTGGTGGAAAAGCTCCTGGCGCACAAGAACTTCAAGGCGCAGGTCGAGGAATGGCAGCAATTGGGTATCGTGAACGACGACTCCTTCAAAAAAAACCCCATCATTGAGAAAGACCTTACTGGCAAACACCTCGCCAAACTTTATACGTACCTGCCCATCGACACCGCGCACTTCAAGGATGTGGAACTCGAAATCCTCGGCCTGTTTGACGATCTTGACCAAGAGCTAGATGGCTGGCTCATCAAAAGCGAAAACTACCAAGCCATCAACACCATCCTCCCCAAATTCTTGGAAAGGGTACAGTCGATCTACATCGACCCCCCGTACAACACCAAGGGATCTGAAATCCAGTACGTCAATGCTTACAAGCATTCCTCGTGGCTGTCGCTGCTAGAGAACAGGCTGAGTGTAGCCAGGGATTTGCTCGTTGAGGAAGGCGTTCTCTGCGTGGCAATCGATGACTCTGAATACTATCGACTTTACGGACTGTTGGTCGAACTGTTTGGCGACCAAGATGCGATTTTGGGAACGATTGCTGTCAGGAGCAACCCGTCAGGTCGCTCGACAGTAAAGGGTGTCTCAATTGCCCATGATTACGCAATTTTCGCGGCCAAGACCGACGTCGCGTCAGTTCGACGGCTCGCCAGGACAGAGAAACAGATCGCTCGATACAAGGAGTCCGATTCGAAGAGCTCTTTTGAGTGGGTCAATTTTCGCAAGCATGGTGGTGCTGCAGCGAACAGAACCGCTCGTCCCAGGATGTTCTATCCCATCTACGTGTCCCAAGAGGCTGCGATTCGAATTCCGGAAATGGAATGGAAGGCAGCAAAACAGGAATGGAAGGCTCTTGAAATGCCGAATCGAGGCGAAGTGGTCGTTCATCCTATAAACGAAAAAGGTGAAGAGAAACGGTGGAAATGGGGGCACGATAGCGTTCTCAAGAGTATTTCGGACTTTTGTGCAAAACCAGATCAGACAGGCAACATGGGGATTTACATGAAATCCCGCATGAAATCTGAAGGGATGTTGCCTCTGACTTGGTGGGATAAGAAGGATTACTCGGCAACGGACTATGGCACAAATCTTCTGACCGATATCCTGGGTGTATCGAATGCCTTCACTTCCCCGAAATCTGTCTACCTCGTTGAAGACTGCCTTCAAGTGTGCGGAATGGGTGAGGATGATTTGTGTCTGGATTTTTTCGGCGGCTCCGGAACAACCGCCCACGCAGTCATCAATTTGAACCGGAAGGACGCCGGCAACAGGAGATACGTCTTGGTGGAAATGGCGGAATATTTTGACTCGGTGATACTGCCGAGAATTAAAAAGGTCGTATTTTGCGAGAAGTGGAAGGATGGCAAAGCCGCTGGGGGCGATGGAGTGGGCCATTTTGTAAAATACTGCCAGCTTGAACAATACGAAGACACCCTTCGCCGCGCCAGTTATGGCGAAGCTGGTCTATTCGACGACCCGAACAAAGACCCGTATAACCAATACATTTTCCTGCGCGACCTAAAGATGCTGGAAACGATAGAAGTCGACACCGAGAAGAACACGGCCAAAGTGGACTTGAGTAAGCTGTACGACGGCATTGATATTCCCGAGACTCTATCCAACCTTACGGGCAAATGGATCAAGCGCGTCACCGCTGACTCTGTGGAGTTTGGGGACGGCGAGGTGGTGGACACGAAAAACTTGGACTGGAAGCGGATCAAACCGCTGATCTGGTGGTGAGCTAATGCCCCGCGTTTACTTGCAAAAAATGGTCGATGACATTCGGTTTGAGGGCCTGCCCGCAAACTGGAACTCTTTCGACATCGAGGCGTTCTCCGGGACCAAGTCGTTGTGGGATTACCAGCGCAACGCGGTCGAGAACGCCATTAAGGCACTTTGGAAGTATTACGAGGACTTTGGAGATTATCAGGCCCACGAGAGCGCGGAGGCGAATCCGGAGCGCAAAGAGAAGCTTTTCCACTGGTATCGAGAGAACAGGCTGGAAGAGGATTTGGACATCCCGCTGCCAAAGGATCCGAAATTGGCAACGCTGGTGGGTGATTATTTCAGGGTCGAGGCCGAGAGAATATCCTACGATCAATTCATCAATCGCGTCTGTTTCTGGATGGCGACGGGCAGTGGGAAGACCCTGGTGTTAGTGAAGCTTATCGAGGTCCTAAGGGGCCTGATTCAGCGGGAGGAAATCCCGGCACATGACATTCTTATTTTGACTTATCGTGATGACCTGATCGAACAACTAAAGAAGCACGTCCGCGAGTTTAACGAGGCCCGCGGTGACCTGTTTATCCGTTTGCGGGAGTTGCGGGAATACCCTGACGCCAAGCGTGACAATCCCGTGCTGTTCAAGGATCGCGAGTTGACGGTGTTCTATTACCGTTCCGACAACGTGAGCGACGAGCAAAAGGAACGGATCATCGATTTTCGCAATTACGACGACGGCGGCAAATGGTACGTGCTGCTGGACGAGGCGCACAAGGGGGACCGGGAAGACTCCAAGCGCCAGCACATTTACTCGATCCTCTCACGTAACGGGTTTCTGTTTAACTTCTCGGCCACGTTCACTGACGCGCGCGATTTGGCGACAACCATTTCCAATTTCAACCTCTCCGAGTTTATCAAGGCGGGCTACGGCAAGCATCTCGCCGTTCTGAAGCAGGAGCTCCGGGCATTTCGTGATAAACAGGATTACAACAACGAGGAAAAGCAGAAGATCGTTCTGAAGTCGCTCTTGATGCTGGCATATGCCCAGAAGTTTCAGGAGCGCGTTCGCAAGGCGGGGAAGGGCCTGTATCACAAGCCACTGCTAGTCACGCTGGTGAACTCGGTCAGTATCGAGGATGCGGACCTGCAACTGTTTTTCAAGGAACTGGAGCGGATCGGCAAAGGACAAGTCAGCAAGGGCGTTTGGAAGGCGGCAAAGGAAGAGTTGTGGGAAGAGTTGCGCCAGCGGCCACAGTTCATGTTTGAGGGGGGACCGCGAGTCGAGATGGACGACGGCGTATTTGCGAAGCTAGAACAGAAAGACATCCTGGAAGCCGTCTATAATGCCCGCAGTCCTGGTGAGATCGAAATCCTCATCCGACCGTCCAACAAACAGGAGTTGGCCTTCAAGCTAAGAACCGGTGACCGGCCGTTTGCCCTGATCAAAATCGGTGATATTTCGGGTTGGCTGAAGGACAAGCTGGCGGGATACGAGATTGTCGAGGGTTTTGAGGATGAGGGGTTCTTTGAGGGACTGAATGCCGATGACTCGGACATTAACATCCTTATGGGCTCGCGCAGCTTTTACGAGGGATGGGATTCCAACCGGCCCAACGTTCTTAACTTTATCAACATCGGCATTGGCATGGATGCCCGGAAGTTCATCCTCCAGGCTGTTGGCCGTGGGGTGCGTATTGAGCCGCAGAAACACAAACGAAAGCGGCTGCTACCGCTCCATAATGCAAACGAGTTAGACCCACCAGACCTCTTTGAGAAGATAAAGGACAAAGTTGCGCCGCTCGAATCGCTCTTCATTTTCGGAACGAACCGGCAAGCCCTGGAAAAAGTAATCGAGCACCTGGACGAGGAGAGCCGAGAGCGAGATTATCACCAGTTGTCACTCTTTAAGAATGAGGCTGCTGACGAGCACGACTTGCTGATCCCTGTCTATAAATGGGGGGGAATGCCAATAGTCAAGCGCGGGGATGGGGCGCGATTCGAGATCGAAGCCGGCGAATTAACCTTGCTCAAGGAATACGTGAAGTACGTCGGCGACGACAGGGTCTTGATGGCTCTCCACGAGGCCGAGCCGTGGAAGGTGGGACTCTTGCAACAGAGCGTGATGGATACGGGGCGGTTTTACAAGCTCTTGGGCAAACCCTACAGAAACATCGACCTCCTGGCGCGGCGCGTCTTCGACTATTTCAGCGTCGTACCGCAGGAATTCGAGCGTCTGAAAATAGTAGAAGACGAGATCAATCACTTCAAAAACATCCACGTCTTCCTGGAGGATATCAGCGGCCTGATCGCAAAGGTTGAGGCCGTCCGCCGTTACACTAACCCGTTGGCAATGGAGAAACAGCTAGACGACGAATTGGCGAAGAAGAAAATCACCTTGCAAGCGTACAAGGAAGGCATCAAGCGCGTGGCGCGGATGGACAAGGAAGCTGAGGTTGTATGCCAGGGGAAATTGCTGCGCATCAGGCACGTGGCCAACCACTATTACATTCCGATGATTCTTTCCGGCGAAACGGAGCGCATCGAGTTCATCAAGCACATCATCCAGACTAAAAGCGAGATCACGTTTATCAACAAGCTCGAAGAGTACATGGAAAGGCCCGACAATAAATTCCAAAGCTTCGATTGGTGGATGTTTAGCAAGTTGGATGAAAGTCTCGACAACGTTTACATCCCGTACTATGACGGTTCATCGAATAAAGTTAGGGAATTCAAGCCCGACTTCATCTTCTGGCTGCAAACAGGCAAGGACTACTTCATCGTCTTTATCGACCCGAAAGGCACGGAACATACCGACTACCAGCGAAAGATCAACGGGTATGCGGAAATATTCGAAGAGCGCGGAAGGCCAAGAACAATCTCCCACGAAGGGCAGAACGTGAAGGTCTTCACGTTGTTGTACACTAGCGATGTCGACAAGTTGGACACTCATTACAGGCGCTACTGGTTCGACGACATCGACAAGGCCCTTGCGTCTGTCATCCAAGGCGCCCTGAGTGACGTCACCTAAGACGAGCGAGTAGCAAGTACCCACGGTCACTGCTTTTGTGCCAGGTGGCTTTTCCCTCGATGGCGCGGAGGTCGACTGGGAGCTTATCAAAGCTCATCGCGGCACAGTCGCGTCACCCTTTAAACCGGGCAAGTACAGCCGCTTTGCTGTTAAGATAGTAGGCGACAAGGGTATTGATAGCCTCAAGGTGGTGGAGGTAGCCTGAATGGTGACCGAGGAAACCCTACGTTTGGCAACGGACCGCTTGGTCGAGGAATTCCGTCCGCAGCGGGTGATTCTGTTCGGATCACAAGCTCGGGGAACGGCCGATGCTCGTAGCGATGTGGATCTGCTCGTGATCTGTCCGGTCCCACCGAAGCCTGGTAGCCGGCGCGCCATGATGGTGGCCATGGACCGAGCTCTGCGTGGGCTGGAGATCGCCACGGATTTCATCATCCTTTCGCCCGAAGAGTTTGAGCGCGACCGCCAAATCCCCGGCACCGTAGCGCGCCCCGCTTGGCAGGAAGGGAAAGTGCTCTATGAAGCTCCCTGATGCGGCCATCCTGGAAAAGGTCCGGCAATGGGTGGCCTATGCCGACGATGACCTGGGGTCGCACGGCATGCGCTGTCGATGCCGGGAGCTCCCCCTTGCCGGGTAATTGCCTTTCACGCCCAGCAATGCGCCGAAAAATACTTGAAAGCCTATTTGGTGTTTCACGCTATCGATTCTCCCTATACGCACAATCTTCGCCGACTTCTGGATTTCTGCGCCGCGCGGGCAAGTTGGGCCGAGCAATTGCGAGACGCTGAGGAACTGAACCCTTACGCCAGCACGGCCCGCTACCCAGGCGAGGACTTGGAGGTGAATGAAGGTGACGCGCACCGCGCCCTCGAGATCGCCGGGCAGGTAAAAGAAGTAATTACGGACGCCCTGCGGGAAAAAGGATTTCAGGCCGGCCCGGCCGGCAACCCCTGATGAGCGCCGCTGGGCTTTTCCCCCGATGACGCAGAGATTGACCCGGAGCTTACCAAAGCCTATCGCGGCACAGTCGCGTTGCCCTTTAAACCGGGCAAGTACAGCCGCTTTGCTGTTAAGATAGTAGACGACAGGGGTATTGAGAGCCTCAAGGTGGTGGAGGTGGGGTGATGGGCGGAAACGGGACCAAGTTACTTGACATAACGGGGGAAGTCCTGGAAGCGGACGTCAAGGAGAGGCAATTCCAGCTCTGGACTGACGGATCCAGCCATGTTTCCGTGAGCTTCCGGGAATCCGAGGAAGCCGATGTTACCACCGCACTCAAGGACCACAAGGCCGTGCGCGTCCGGGTAAAAGGGTGGGGTGAGATCGCGCCGAACGGCAAGCTGTTAAGAATCACGCAGATTGAAGAGTTGAGCTTACAACCGGTGAGCGAGGTCCCCATTGATCGCGCCGCGCGACCGATTGAGGAGATCATTGCGCGAGTTGGCGGCGGAGGTTCCGCAAGCCGAATGGGACAGGCTGCCACGCGACCTGACGGACAACCTCGACCATTATCTTTACGGAACACCCAAACGATGAGATCGGTTTTTGCGGATTCCCTGTATTGGATCGCCATCGCGAGGCCTCGCGACCCCTGGGCTTCTGCGGCCCGCAAGGCCAAGGCGGAACTGGGCGACGTTCGGATCATCACCACGGACGAAGTGCTGGCCGAATTCCTGACGGCACTCTGCGGAGGCGGCCCGAAACTGCGCCAACAGGCCGCGAGTATCGTCCGTGAAATTATCTCGAATTCCATGGTGAAAGTAATTCCTCAATCGCGGGATTCATTTCTCGGTGGGTTGAAGTTCTACGAGCTACGCGGGGACAAAGAATACAGCCTGATCGATTGCATTTCGATGAATGCCATGCGATCGGAATCAATCGCCGAAGTACTGACGAATGACCATCATTTTAAACAAGAAGGCTTCACGATTCTCATGAACAAACAGGACTGAGAAATTGGCTGCCCCTATTGACCCACTGCTTCTCAATCCAACCTCTGAAGAACCCTGCGAGCTGGTCCCGGCGCAGTTAGGGATTCCGCCTGAGTCGCCTTCGCGTCCAGTGGAGGCCACCTGGCCGAACGGCCTAACCGGAGAACTGGCGGCGGGGACTCGCCCGCCATTGCTCCGCCCTGTGTAGGGACACCTCAAAACCCTTACTCGGAAGCCGGGGAACTCAAAGCCGTGGGCAGGAGGCAGGAGGCAATAGGCAGCGCGGCGCGGCTCCGCCACGCTGTGCGCCCGCTGGTTGTTGACCAGCCCATGGCGGGATAAACCCGCCACCACATATCCAGCCCAATGGCGGGATAAACCCGCCGCTACATTCCAGAGGGAGACACAATGTCGCCAAGCGGACCTTGTCCGGACATTTTGCCCCCTGCCGCCCCTTGGCTCAATGCCCCCATGGGCGCTTAATGGCAGGGATTCGTGGTTTATCCACAATCAAATGGCGTGGGCATGACTTTTCATGAATGCACCACCCGCGTTCTGCGCCAGCCCGCGAATTTCAAAATGGCTCGATGACCCGATGACCCGATGACCCGATAACCTCAGTCCATCAACATCCCGCCGTTCACTTCCACCGTCTCGCCCAGGATGTAGCGCGCGGCGGGGGAAGCCAGGAACAAGATGACGTCGGCGATTTCTTCCGAAGTTCCGGCGCGGCCCAGGGGAATATTCGCCACGAATTTCGCCATGAGCTCGGGCGGGCTGTAACGTTCATGATAGGGAGTCGCGATCACTCCCGGCGCAATCCCATTGACGCGAATTCCGTGCGGAGCCAGTTCCTTGGCCAAGCCCTTTGGTGTAGGTCAGCAAGCCGCCCTTGGCCGCCGCATAGGCCGCGGCGCCCAGGCCTCCGCCGTTCCGCGCCGGCGATCGAGGTGACGTTGATGATGCACCCGCTCTGGCGCGCCGCCATCTCTTCCCACACGGCTTGGGTGCACAGGAAGGCGCTCTTCAGATTCAAGTCCATGATCTGGTCCCAATACTCCTCGGTCATGTCCGCCAGAGTGTGCCGCGCGAGCAGGTCGCCGGCGTTGTTCACCAGGATGTCAATGCGCCCCCATTGTTTGCGCACCGCCGCCACCAGGGCATGAACCTCCTCCTGGCGCGTTACGTCGGCGCGAATCGCCAAAGCTTCGCCACCCGCTTTGCGGATGGCTTCCACCGCCGCCGTCCGCGCCCTTTTGATTCTTGAGGTAGTTCACTCCCACGCGGGCGCCTTCGCGCGCCATGGCTTCGGCCGTCGCCCGGCCGATGCCGCTTGAGGCTCCGGTAATCAAAGCCACTTGTCCTTTCAGTATCATTCCAACCTCCCCCTCGTCTTTGCTATTGATGAAACTGAAACAGCATCGTAACGCATCCGGAATCATGCGCCAACCACCATTGCGGGCGGGGCAGTAGGTCGGCACGCCGGAGGGCGGGACGAAGCAGTGTGGAAGGGGCAGGACCACCTTGGAACTCCCTCATGAGTCTTTCCCAATTTGGAACGTCCACGGCCCGGTGGGGCGCCGCCGGGAGGGTTTGTCAGCAGCCTTCAACTTCCCAGAACCCCTGAAAAAATAAGGGCTTTCCTTCCCTCCCCCGGTCCGAAGGAGCTTCCGGGGAGTTTCCCTTCCTTGTGGGCAGCGACTTGCTTTTTCTGGACATGCGCATATGGCCGACGTTACCCAAGCGGAATGGAAGGCAAGCAAGGCGCGGTCAGGACGTGCGGGTTTCTTGCTTTGGGGTCTGGTGGTGCTTGCGCTGGTGGGCAGCCTCGGGTGCAAGAAGTCTTCCCCCGCCTCCAACGACCCGGGCAAAGACTCCCATACTCCGCAGATCAAGGGCGTCTTGCACCTGGAGAGCTTTGTGGTGAATCTGGCGGATCCCGAAGACAACCGGTTCCTCCGTGTCGGAATTGATTTGGGACTGGAAAACCCGCTTCCCGCCAAAGAGGGTAAGGGAGGAGAGGGTGAAGTGCCCACCGCGCGCATTCGGGATTGCATTTTGGCGGTGCTGTCAACTTGGCACTCTGACGCTCTACTGGCCCCCGAAGGTAAGCAGAAACTTAAGGATGAGCTCGTACACGCGCTTCGGGAGCGCGTGCCCGAGCTGGGAGTGAAAGAAGTCTATTTTACGGATTTCCTTGTGCAGCGTTGACTTATGGGAAATGAGGCCCAAACCCGCGTGGTGGAATCCGTCCCCTCGCCCCGGGAGATCTGGCCGGAGGCGCTGGAACTGCCTTGCCAGCTGTCTGTCGCCTTAGAAGTTCCTCATTTCACCGTTCGTGACCTTCTTTCTCTCAGCGTCAACTCGCTGGTGGATACCCAGCGCCGTGAAGGAGCGCATGTGCCGGTACTGGTGAACAGCGTCATGGTGGGGTGGGCGGAATTTGATGTGATTGATGGCCGGTTAGCGGTCCGGATGACGGAAATGGTTTGACCCGAGTCGCCGGCCCAGACCTGGGGGAAGGAACAAAAGTTATGGAAGTCAATGCCGCAAGCCAAGCTACATCCCCGCCGGGGGCAGCCTGGGCGGTCGCCCTTAAGAACCTATGGCAATGGGTCCGGAGCGCCGTAAAGCCCCGCAAGGTCCGCCGCCTGCGTGTGTGCGAGACGTTATCGCTGGGCGAGCGGCGTTTTTTGGCGGTTATTGAATTCGACCGCCAGGAATTCCTGGTGGGAGGTAGCGGAAATTCTCTCGCGCTCTTGGCACGGCTGCACGAGGGGAAGGTGATAGCCGAACCTTCCCTGCCGCGGGAGTCGCGCCCTTTGAGGGCCGGTGAGTTCTCTTATGAAGCAATCCTGGCCTCGACGTTTGGCGAGGTGGTCGGCGATGGGAATCGCCGCCGTGGTGTTTCCCGCGGCGGTTTGGGCCGCGCCGCCGGCCGCGCAGAACGGTCTGGTGATTCCAGGGCTGACGCACGGGCGGTTCATCGGTGCCCTGGAATATTGTCATCCTGCTCACCGTCCTGACCCTGCTGCCCGCCCTGCTGCTCGCCATGACGCCGTTCGTAAGAATGCTGGTCGTCTTCCACTTCCTGCGCCAGGCGTTGGGAACGCAAAGCACGCCGACCAATCAAACCCTCATCGGGCTGGCGCTCTTTTTGACCTACTTCATCATGCAGCCCGTGGGGGCGGACGTCTATCAGGCCGCCATCGTTCCTCTCCAAAACAATCAGATCACGGCCATGGAAGCACTGGACCGGGGAGCCGTGCCTCTGCGGCGGTTCATGCTGAAGTACACGCGGCAGAAGGATTTGGCGCTGTTTGTGGAGTTGGCGAAGGAACCTCGTCCGCGCCGTCCGGAAGACCTTTCCATGCGCGTGGTTATTCCCGCCTACATCCTTTCGGAATTGAAGACGGGGTTTCAAATCGGGACGATCTTGTTCTTCCCCTTCTTAGTGATCGACCTGGTGGTGGCGTCAATTACCACTTCGGTGGGAATGATGCAATTGCCTCCCGTGGTGATTTCCACCCCGCTGAAGATCTTGCTTTTCGTCATGGTGGACGGCTGGAACCTGGTCGTGGGTTCCCTGATGAAGAGTTTTTATTGAGGTCGATGTCTATGACCCCGGAGTCGTCGTGCAGTTGGCTCGCGAAACTCTCGTGATCGCTCTGCTGCTGGCCGCCCCCATTCTGGCGGTTGCCACCGTGGTGAGCCTGCTGATCAACATTGCCCAGGTGATGACCTCCATTCAGGAGCATACGGTGGCCACCGTCCCGAGAATTGCGGTTGTGGCCCTCACCACCTTTGTCATGTTGCCGTGGATGTTGCGCAAATTGATGAGCTTCACCGTGCAGTTGTTTGCGGACTTCCATCGCTGCCTGGGGTAAGGCGCGAGGAGTGAAACGTGGGTTCGGGACTGGAAACGGTGGTCGGGCGCGTCCTGATGGTGGGCGCGCGGGTGAGCGCGCTGATGGTATTTGCGCCCTTCTTGGCGAGTGCAACGATTTCGCCCCGCATCAAGGCCGGCTTCACCGTGGCGCTGACGGCCCTGCTCTACCCCGCCGTGGCGGCGAGACTTGCCCTCCTTCTCCGGCGCACGAGGGTGGCAGATTGCCGGCGGTGAATTCGTTGTGGGTCTGATCATGGGGATCACGCTCCAGTTCGTCTTTGAGGGAGTGGAGTTGGCAGGGCAGGTCGTGGGTTTCCAGGTTGGGCATTCGCTGGCGAACCTGATCAATCCTTTGTCGGATGCCGAGACGCCCATCCTCGCCAATTTCTACCAAGCGGTGGCGCTGCTGATCTTTCTTCAGTTGGACGTTCATCATTGGGTGCTGCGAGGGTCTGGTCAAAAGCTTTCAGTATTGTCCGCCGGGAATGGTGGTGGCGAATCCCATGGTGGCCGAGCAAGTCTGGCGGGCTGCCGGGGGCATGCTGGTCATGGCGGTGCAGATTGCCATCCCCACCCTGCTGGCGACGATTCTTATCGATATCTCCCTGGGTTTTCTGGGACGGGCTTCCCCACAGCTTCCGGTGCTGTTTGTGGGGATCTCCGTCAAGAGCGTCGTGGCGTTTCTGGTGGTGATGGGGACTTTGCGGTTTTGGCCGGGGTTGCTCGAGAGGTATTTCGGGGAAGCGCTGGCGACGAGCGAGCAACTGATGCATTTGGCACGATAGGGAGCAGAACGCGTGGCAGACGAAAGTCGCACTGAACAAGCAACACCGCGGCGGCGGCAACGAGCCCGCCGGAGGGCGACGTCCCGCGCAGCCGGGAGCTGCCCGCCGCGCTGGCGGTGATGACGGTGGTGCTGTTTCTCTGGTGGTACCCGCACGAACTGGAAGGATGACTGGCGCGATCTCCTGGAACGGACTCTCACCTCCGCCGTCCACAGCGATATGGCGGCAGGCACGCCGGTGCTCAATTGGGTGGCGTGGAGAGTCTGCGTTTGGGCCGCGCCCAGCCTGGCCTTGGCCTGGCTGGTGGCCCTCGCCGGCAGTTTTGCCCTGGGCGGATTTGTGATGGCCCCGGCGGCTCTGGCCCCCAAACCGCAGCGGCTGAATCCCGCCAACAATCTCGGAAAGTTGTTTTCGCTCGGCGGGCTGCAAGGGCTTTTGAAGTCGCTGGTTCCCTCGGCCTTTGTGCTCTACATCGCCATGGCCATCATGGTTCGGGACTGGGGCCAGATCCTGCAAATGTGCCGGGTGGGCGTGCGGTCGTCGCTGGGTTGGCTGCTGTCGCGCATCTTCGAAATTTCCTGGAAGGGCGGCTTGGTTTTCATCCTCTGGTCGGGATTTGATCTGCTGCTCTCGCGCATGAACTTCGAGCGCCAACTCCGCATGACTCGCCAGGAAGTGCGCGAGGACTTCAAGGAAACGGAAGGCCACCCGGCAATCCGCGGGCGCATTCGGCGGCTTGCAGAGGGAGATGCGGCGCCGCCGGATGGTGCGCGATGTGGCGCGCGCCACGGTGGTGGTGACCAACCCCAACGAATATGCCGTGGCGCTCGATTACAAACCGGAAACCATGGCCGCTCCGGTGGTGGTGGCGAAGGGCCGTAACCTGCTCGCGCAAAAAATCAAGCGCGAGGCGCGCTGGCACGGAATCCCGGTGGTGGAAAACCCGCCCCTGGCTCAGGCGCTCTATCGCGCCGCCGAAGTCGGCCAGACGATCCCGGCGAAATTGTACACCGCGGTGGCGGAAATCCTGGCCTTCATCTACCGCACCCAGCGGCTGGTCAAATCATGAAACCCGCACCCCCCAAGCCGGCTCCCGCCACACAAGGCCAGCGTCCTTGGACTGGATCATTCCCTTAATCGCCGTGGCTTTGGTGTTTGTGATGTTGGTTCCCTTGCCGCCCTTCCTGCTGGACCTTCTTCTGTCAGCCAGCCTCACGGCCTCCGTCCTGGTGTCTGTTGGTGGCGATGTACATCACGCGCCCGGTGCAGTTCTCCGTGTTCCCCTCACTCCTCCTGCTGCTGACATTGTTCCGCCTGTCGCTGGGGCTGGCGAGCAGCCGGCGCATCCTGCTGCACGGCAATGAGGGCGCCACTGCCGCCGGGCATGTGATTGGAGCCTTCGGGCAGTATGTGGTGGGGGGCAATTACATTGTCGGTTTCGTCCTGTTTGTGGCTTTGATCGCGATTCAGTACCTGGTGATCAACCACGGGGCGGTGCGCATCGCGGAAGTGACGGCGCGCTTCACCCTGGACGCTTTGCCGGGAAAGCAGATGGCCATTGACGCGGACCTGGGCGCGGGGCTGATTGACGAAGCCCAGGCGCGCGCGCGCCGCGAACTGGTGGGCCGCGAAGCGGAGTTCTATGGCGCCATGGACGGCGCGGCGCGCTTCAGCCAGCGCGATGCTTTGGCCACCGTGCTCATTACCGCCATCAATATCATCGCCGGCTTTTTGATTGGAGTCTTCTACCATGGCGTCCAGCTCAGCGAAGCCCTGAAGACCTACACCATCCTCACCGTCGGGGACGGGCTGGTCACCATGATCCCCTCGCTTCTGGTTTCCGTCGCCGGAGCGATGGTGGCCACGCGCGCTTCTTCCGAATCGAGTTTGGGGGATGACCTCACCCGGCAACTGCTTCCGCGCAGCGATCCGTTGTGGATCGTCTCCGGCGTGATGGGCACGCTTGGCCTGATTCCGGGCTTGCCGAAGATTCCCTTCTTCCTCATGTCCGGACTTCTTGCGTGGTTGGCCCGCCGCGCCCAACGGGCGAGCGCGGTCAAAACAGGGGAAGCGGTCAGCCCCGCCACCACCCTGCCGCCGGAAAAGGCGCAGGAGCAATTGGAGACCCTCCTACGGCTGGATGATTTGAGCCTGGAAGTGGGCTACGGACTTGTCGCGTTGGTTGACCAGGCGCAGGGTGGCCAGTTGCTCGCGCGCATTCGCGCCCTGCGCAGGCACCTCGCATTGCAACTGGGCTTCATCATTCCTCCCGTTCACATTACGGACAACGTGCAGCTTAAACCCCGCGAATATGTCATCCGCCTCCGGGGTGTGGAGATCGCGCGCTGGGAAATGGCCCAGGAGAGCCTGCTGGCCATCAGCTCGGAGGCGACGGCGCAGCCCCTGGAGGGGCGAGAAACCCGCGAGCCGGCCTTCGGCGTGCCCGCCAAATGGATCATGCCCAACCTTCGCGACCGGGCCTTGGCGGCCGGCTATGCGGTAGTGGATCAGACCTCGGTTCTGGCCACCCACTTGGCGGAAGTCATCAAGCAACACGCGCATGAGCTCCTAACCCGCCAGGAAACCAAGCGGCTGCTTGACGCCATGGCGGAATCACAACCCAAGTTGGTGGAAGAGCTTCTCCCTAAAATCCTCAGCTTAGGTGAGGTTCAGAAGGTCCTTCAACAACTGTTGCGCGAGCAGGTTTCGATTCGCGACTTGGTCACGATTCTGGAAACACTCCTCGACACCGCGAGTTCGAACAAAAACCCAGTCTTGTTGGTGGAAGCCGTGCGGCAGGCCTTGGGTCGCGCCCTCGTTCAGAACTTGCTCGGGGACGATGGGAAGCTCACGGTCATCCAACTTGACACCGCCGTGGAAGAACAACTCGCGCAGGTCTTAGATCCGCAAACAGCCAACCGTTCACCGAGCGCCCTCCAACCTTCGCTGATTCGCCGGGTGCTGGAAGGCATGAAGAAGCTTTTGGGAGAGCCGTTGTCGGTCCCTTCGCCCATCGTTCTTTGCAGCAGTCCGACGCGTTTCCACCTACGACGCCTGATGGAGCCATTCCTCCCCCGGGTGGTGGTTCTATCGCCGGCGGAGATTCCCGCCGCGGTATCCATTCAATCCCTGGGGGTAGTGCAGTGAGGGGATAAGCGGATCCCTCAACGAAAGGGGGGGTAAGAATTATGAACGCCGCCAACAAAGCCTATGAGTCCGTTTCGCACCTTGAAGCTGGGGATCAGGAGAGCCTGCTTTTGGAGCAGCTCCCGCAGGTGCGTTATATCGCCCGCCGGATTCATGATCGCCTGCCCCCTCACATCCCGCTTGACGACCTGGTGCAGGCGGGCATTCTAGGTCTCATGGAAGCGCTTCACAAATACGATCCCGGCAAGAATGTGGAGCTCAAAACGTACGCAAAACACCGGATTCAGGGGGCCATACTCGACAGCTTGCGCGATCTCGACTGGAGCCCGCGTCCCTTGCGCAAGAAAGCGCGCCAACTTGAGCAGGCGCACCAGCGGCTTCGAGCTCAGTTTGGCCGTCCGGCGACGGAACCCGAACTGGCTATCGAATTGGGGATGGAGTTAGATGAACTGCAGCACTTGCTGGGCGACTTGCGCGGGCTTGACCTGGGAAGTTTGCAGGATGAATTCACCGAGTCAGGCCAAGAACGCGAAACTCTGGCTGAGCCCACGCATGGGCCGGACCAGGAACCCTTCGTGCGATGTTTGCAAGGGGAACTCCGCGATCTCCTGTCGCGAGCGGTAACTGAGCTCCAGCCTCGTGAACGGCAGGTTCTCTCTCTTTATTACTTCGAAGAACTCACCATGAAAGAGGTTGGGGCCGTGTTGGGGGTAGGGGAGGCGCGGGTTTCGCAAATTCACTCCGCCGCCCTCGTTCGCCTGCGAGCAAGAATGAGGGGTTTGCTCGAAGCCCCACTCCCTCGATTGGATAGTCCACCCCCCACCCAAGCCGGCACGACGGAGACGTCATGGAGAAGATTCTAACCCAAGAGGAAATCGATGCCCTTTTTCGCGCCGCGCAAGGGCGCGTTGCCGAAAAACCAAAGGCCATCGTCGAGGAACGCACCTTGACGGCCTGCAATTTTCGCCAGTCGGCCCGAATCTCGAAGGAGCAACTCCGCTCGGTAAGCCAGTTGCACGAGCTTTTCGCGCGGAATCTTACCCATTCGCTCGGCGCCTATCTACGGCTTGCCTTCGAAGTCAATCTGGTGTCGGCGGAACAACTCAATTATGGCGAGTTCCTGCAACGCATCCCCGAGGTGACTTACCTTGTATCCCTAACCCTCCGCCCCATGGGAGTTTCGGCAGCCATCGAAATCGATCTGCCTCTGGCCTTTCCGATCATCGATGTGTTGCTGGGAGGCGCCGGCAGAGCGGAAGCTGCCGTGCGGGAGATCACCGAAATCGAGGAGCAGATTCTTGAAAGTGTGATGAGAATCATCGGCAGAGAGTTGGAAAGTACCTGGCATCCGGTGTTGGAAGTGCAGTTCACTTTTGACCAGCGGTTGCGGCAGGCCGATATTTCCCGCCTCATGCCACCCAGCGAGAAAATCCTCTCACTTAGTTTTGAAATTCGTATGCCCGAAGCGCGCGGGATGTTGAATATAGCCCTGCCCGCCGCCGTCGCCAACGCCCTTTTGCGAAAGCTCACGCAGCAGGCCTCCTACCGAAAGCAGCGGGGCACAGCCGACAGCACTTCCCAAATGCGCCGGCGCCTTGACCATTGCCTCTTCCCCCTCCAGTTGGTCCTGGCGGAGCAGCGCGTCCGCGTCTCCCAAATTCTGTCGTTAGAACTAGGTGACGTCCTGAAACTGAATTGTCCCCTCGGGGAGGCCGCCAATCTGTTAGTCAGCGGCAAGGTGTTGTTCAACGCGCACCCGGTTCGCACGAGAAACCGTCGCGCCGCGCAGGTGGATGGACGTGTGCGATCCCTCGATTCGGTTCAAAAGGAGACCGCATGAGCACCGAAAAACCGGCCCCGTACAGCCCAAAATTGCAGGAGTACTTGCAAGCCTGGGGCACGAGCATTGGGCGCGTCATTCAGGAGGTGGCAGGCGCACCTCACACCTGGCAGGAACTTTCCCCCGAGGCAACCGAGAAACTACTCACGTCGCTGAAGGAGGATGGCGTCGACATCCAATTCGAGGTGACCCAGCACCTGTCAGGGAACCAGGGATTTGCACTTTCGAAAAAAGATGCCGTTCGGCTGGCACAGTTATTGCTGGCAGAGCCGGAGGATGGCAAATCGGTGATGAGCGATGATCATCGGGATGCCCTGGGGGAGTTGTTCCGCCAGTTTGCGGGCGCGGCCGCCTCCGCCCTCAAGGGCTTGGCGGGCGGAGAAGTGAGTTTTAAGTGGTTGGGGTTAGATCCGTTTCCGGTCGAGCCTGCCATAAAGGCCGGCATGCAGTGGACGAGCCCGGGACTCACGCCTCTCACTCTGGTCGCCGAACTTTCTTCCCCTTTGGTGACGGCATTGAACCCCGTCTCCCCGCCGAGCGTCCGGGCTCTCGAACTGCCTGCCCCGACCTCGCCGTCTGCCCCTCTGGCACCGAGGCGTGATCCCAAACTCGAGCTCTTGATGGATGTGGAACTGGACGCAACCCTGCGCTTTGGTGAACGCCAAATGGCGCTCCGCGACATCCTGGACCTGAGCGCTGGATTGGTAGTGGAACTCGATCACTATGTCCAGGACCCGGTGGAACTTCTCGTGGGAAAAAAAGTGATCGCTCGCGGGGAAGTGGTGGTGGTGGACGGGAACTACGGGCTCCGCGTGATGGAAATCATCAGCCCGATGGAGCGCATTGAGTCCCTGAGAACGTGAAGAGATCGGTCCATCACCTCATCGGATCATCGGCTCATCGGAACATTTTTCTTGAATATCGGCTGGTGGGAAATGGGATGGAAAACAAACATGAAGAATTGAGGCAGCGTACGAAGCAATTCGCGCTGCGTATACTCCACCTGTTCCGATCCTTACCCAAAAGTAGTGAGGAAGGACGCATCATTGGAAGGCAATTGCTGCGTGCAGGAACAGCGGTTGCTGCAAACTACCGTGCAGTGGGACGGGCACGATCACGAGCTGAATTCATCGCCAAGATGGGTATCGTCGTTGAAGAAATCGACGAAGTCGTTTTCTGGCTGGAATTGATTGCCGATGGGCGACTCGTACCTGCGTCCCGGTTGGCGGATCTCCAAAAAGAGGCCAACGAACTCTTGGCTATTTTTGCTGCCTCCCAACACACTGCGAAGAATCATTGAACCAGGACGGGGCTCTTCGATGAACCGATGACCCGATGAACCGATGAGCCGATCTGTGGAGTGGCTCGAATGGCCGACATGAAGGTTGACCGCATCACGCGACAATGTGAGTCCGCTGCTTGCTCCCAGCGCCGGCGCTTGTGGCGGGCTTGGCTTGATCCCCTGCGCGGTTACTCCCTGGATGGCCACTGGTATTGCAGTCTCCCGTGCTTTGAACCGGCCCTCGCTGCCGCCATCGCCCAGTTCCTTCCCGGCAAAGCTCCACCGCCGGCTGCCGCTCACCGGGTTCCCCTCGGGCTGCTGATGCTTTCTCGCGGTCTTGTCGATAATGCACAGCTCAAAAAGGCTCTGAAGGCTCAGAAAGATTCGGGCAGCGGGCGCGTGGGGGAATGGCTACGGCACATTGGCGCCGTCAGCGAAGAACAAGTGACCCAAATGCTCGGTGTGCAGTGGTCCATTCCGGTCTTCCCCCTCGACCAAAGCCGGCGGTTTCTGGAGTGCGCCCATCTTGTACCCTTTCCCCTCCTGGAAGTGGCGGTTATGATTCCGGTCCATCACCTCCCCGCCAGCCAACACCTCTACATGGCCTTCGTTGATCGTATCAATTACTCGGCGCTTTATGCCGTCGACAAGATGTTGGAGTGTCACACCGAACCGTGCTTGGCCGTACAGTCGCAAGTGCTTCAGGCGCTAAATGAGCTTCGCAGCAGGCCTCACCCGGTGGAAATTCTCGTGGCGAGCATTTCCGACCGCCGGGAATTGGCGAGCACGATTTTGGCCCAGGTGATAAGCGTGGGAGCTACGGACGTTAAAGTCAGCGGGTTTGATGACTTCATTTGGGTGCGCAGCCTTTCTCCGTCCGGTTACACCGATATGCTGTTTCAAGCCCAAAAATTTCAATCCGAAATCATTGTCCCGGCGGAAGCGCCACCCTAATTTGGCCCCCGTTTCCGGAGTACGAAAAGCGGCGGCCCGCAGACCGCAAAGGCCCGCGCCACGTTTGCTCAGCTCAGCGATACGCTTGTTCAGCACAGCCCGCGTAGCGGGCGAAAGATCGTAGCCCATGGCGCAAGCCGTGGGTGAGGAATTCGGGTAAAATCCCCCCAGCGAGGTAGCGCAGGGCCCGCACTACGGCCCTGCGGCTCTTCCAGCGGTGCGGGCTTTTGCCGCGCCGCCACGAACCCACCCACACGAAGCTCCTCACCCATGTCATTTTCAGTGCCAAGGACCGCGAGCCTCTTATCATCGCAGCGCTTCACGGCGATATTCGCGCCTACGACGAGCGTTACATTTGGGCGTGATTTCTTTCGCCCCTTGCGGGGCTCGGGCGGGCGGGTGGGGCTGATTTTCCCACGGCTCCCAATCGAAAACGTCGGGACAGGTTGCGCCATGGGCTACGATCTTTCGCCTGCTTCGCCGGGTGACACAAAAAACCGCGGACCTCAGATCGCAGAAGTTCGCGCTACCCCAAGTTCGTCACGGTGGGGGCGGTTTTGATGATTTTCGCGACCAGGTGATAGGGTAAGGATTTTGTTTTCAGTCCCGCCGCTTTCAAAAGTCGATGTAGTGTAGACCAACCCCCTTGCGGTGGCGGAGCGCAGCATGGCACGATCGCCTCGATGTATTTGCGACCCAATCTGCGGCACAAAGACGGCAAGGATCATACTTACTGGTCTCTGGTAGAAACGGTTCGAACACCCGACGGGCCGCGCCAGCGCACATTGTGTTACTTGGGCGAGCTGAATGCCTCAGCCCAGGCGCGCTGGCTGAAGACGATCGAGGTTTTCAACGCCCAGGGGGAGAGTCAGCAACTGAAGCTGTTTCCCTCCGACGTGGCAGCGCCCGAAGATGATGCGTCGGTGGCGCGGGTGCGCCTCGACCAGGTACGCTTGGAGCGGTCGCGGCAATTTGGGGATGGGTTCCTGGCGCTGGAGTTGTGGAAGCGTTTGGAGTTGGACCGCTTCTGGGCGGGGCTGCTGGACGGGCCGGAAAATGCCGCCGCCGTACCTTGGTTGCGGATCGCGGCGTTGTTGGCGATCAACCGGCTGTGTGCACCGGGCAGCGAGTTGGCAATCGAAGAGCGCTGGTATCCGGCCACGGCGCTGGACGACGTGCTGGGGATCGAGGCTGGCAAGATCAACGACACGCGTTTGTATCGGTGTCTGGACCGCCTGCTGCCGCACAAGACGCAACTGGAGCGTCATCTGGCGCGTCGCTACGGGGAGTTGTTCGCGGTGGAGTTCGACGTGCTGCTTTACGATTTGACCAGCAGCTACGTGGAGGGGGCGGCGGCGAAAGATCCCATGATGCAGCGCGGCTACTCGCGCGACCATCGGCCCGACTGCAAGCAGGTGGTGATGGCGCTGATTGTCAACGCCGAGGGTTTCCCGCTCAGCTACGAAACCTTCGATGGCAACCGCAGCGACGTGACGACGGTGGAAGCGGTGCTGCGCATGGTGGAGCGCAAGTATGGGAAGGCGCGACGGGTGTGGGTTTTTGACCGCGGCATCGTGAGTGAAGAAAATCTGGAGGCGTTGCGGCGGCGGGGCGGTCAGTATCTGGTGGGCACGCCGCGGGCGAAGCTGAAGCAGTTTGAGCAGGAGTTGTTGGCCGGGGGTTGGGAGCAGGTGCGGCCCGATGTGGAAGTGAAGCTGGTGCCGACGCCGCAGGGAGAGGAGATCTACATCCTCTGCCGCTCGCAGGCGCGGCGGGCGAAAGAACAGGCGATGCGCAGCCGCTTTTCCACGCGGATGGAAAAGGCGCTCGCGGCGCTGGAGAAACGGGTGGGGGCGGGACAGTTGAAAGACCGCCATAAAATCGAGCGCGGCCTGGGGAAAATTCAGGCCCGCCACCCGCAAGTCGCCGATCTGTACGACGTGCAGGTCACCGAAAAGGATGGTGCCGTGACGCTGCAATGGCAAGCCCGCCAGGACCGGCAGAGTTGGCAACAGGCCCGCGAGGGCGCCTACCTGTTGCGGAGTAATCTGCCGCCGGAAAAGCCGGAAGCACTGTGGAAAAGTTACATTCAGCTCACGGAAGCGGAAGCGGCGTTTCGGGTGTTGAAGAGTCCGCTGTCGATCCGGCCCATCTTCCACCAACTGGAGCGGCGGGCCAAAGCCCACATCCTGGTGGCGTTTCTCGGCTATGCCCTCTGGGTCACGCTGAAACACTTGTTGCGAAGGAAAGGCTCGACCCTCTCGCCGAGCAAGGCGCTGGCGTTGCTCGCTACCCTGGTCAGTGCCGACATTGTGCTGCCCACGACCGACGGGCGGGAAATCCGGCTGCGCCGCGTCACCACGCCCGACGCCAAACAGAAAGAACTCCTTGACCAACTCGGGATCACGGTGCCGGACCGCCTCAGCTTTGATCGCCAATGTAGTGTAGACTTGGCAACAGCCTGAACTGATTCCACTCTACTTAGCTAATTTTTCGATGCTCTCGTGACGAACTTGGGCTACGCTTGCTCCGCTTTTCACATAGTGCCCTCATATGGATAGCCGATCCCAAATCCGCACGTAAGAATGGCAGCGGCGACGTTGACGCGATTTTCTGTGCGTCACGAGGCGGGCGCGTTGTGGGTGGCAGGTATTATTTGCACCCAGGAGCGGCTGGCTACGCGGAAAGGGGATTGGGTCGGTGAGGGAAGGGGCGCGGGTACTGCTGGGCGACGGCCAAGGAAGAAACCTGCAGGCCGTCCGAGGAGGACTTGCGCAAGTTGACAGGGGGATGAGGTGGGGGTGGACGCTCGGCGTTTAGGTGAAGGCGGTGGCTTGGGTGGGCAGGGCGAAGACGGTCCAGACTTTCTGCACGCGAGCGATGGCTTCCGGGCGGGCGCAGAAGCGCAGGCGCAGCTTGCAGCGGAAGCGGCTCATCCGTCCCGCCAGATGCACCAGCAGCAGTCGATACTTCTTAAAGCGCGCGGTGCGTTCTTCCGGCGCGAAGCACAGCCCCTTGATGGCGCTGGCCAGATTGTAGGTCAACAACGCTAGCTTGAACCAGGCGGCGTTGACGGCGAAATGTTGGCTCGGCAGGTGGCCGCCGCCGGTTTCGTTCTTGACTTCATCGTGCACGTGCTCGACCGTGCCGGCTTTCTCCCGGTGCCACCGCAGCAGCCGGTCCCCGGCCCATTCCAGATTGGTAATCACCGCATGATGATGGCGGTCCGAGCCGTCGGCGAAGAGCCCTCCTTGCGGCTTGAGCAGGCGCAGGCCCACATAGCGCAAGGGTTGGGTGTCCTTCTTTTCTCCACGTTCGCCCGGGACGAAATCGACTTCCGCCCATTGCCGCAACGTGCCGTCGGCTTCCCCATCATAGGTCCGCCACTGCGAGTCGGGAACTTGCGTGAGGGCGGCGGTCAACTCCACGCTGCGCTTGGCGCTAACGGCAAAGCCAATGCGGCCCCCCGGTTCCTGGGCGCGGTCCGGATGCCCAAGCCAGCCCAGCAAGCCGTTCTCGTGACAGGCGGAGTCGCCGCGAAAATAGCGCTCCTGAATATTTTCCGGCAGCGCGGCAAAGGCCAGCTTGGCGCAGGTGAGCGGCTCCTGCTGGGCGGGCACATTGCCGTCGCGAAACTCGTCCGCCAACACCAGATCGGCTTCCGCCCAGACCGCCACCATGGGTTGGTAGCCTCGGCCGCCTTCATAGTGCGCCTGCGCCGCCGCCTTGTGACTCTCGATAATCGTCGCATCCTGGTCCACCGTGGCGATGCGCAAGGCGGTTTGCTGCTCGGCGTAAAGCTGGGCGATGCGGCGCACCACGCCGGCTTGCACCGCCTGCAATCCCTCCACCGGCGCACTGCTGGGCACAATGAAACTCTTCTGCACCGCGCGCGGAGGGCGGGATTCTTCCAAGGCCTCATCGTGAAAGCGCGCGAGAAAACCCCGCACCGCACTCACCTTGGGAAGCGGGAAACCCAAGCCTCGTTCCAGGCAGGGGTCATTCCCCAGCAGTTGCATGTCCTCGGGGCAATCGCCGCCGGCGGTCTGCAGCAGGACGATTGCTTCCAGGTATTGCGCCTCGTCAAACCCGCGCTGGCGCTGCTTGAGTTGGAGATGCGCCGCGGCCAGAGCGGGAATGCCGAGCGAGCGAAAGGCGCGAGAGGTGGCCAGCAGCCCGGCGTGAGGACTGGACATCTCGTGCAAGGGCCGAGCGTCGATTTCAAAAGGCGACTTCTGTTGCGTTGGGATGCGAGCGGACATAGACACAATATATACATAATCTCTATAACATGTCAAGAGAAAAATGCACTCCCCATAAGATTTTTTCGCCCTTTCACTAAATTACGTGCGGATCAGGGAACAGACAAGCCCAAAACGGTGGTTGCTTCCCGTCGCCAACGCTCGGGAATCTTCTGGACCGTCCGCCGAGCCACCGCCATCCTGGCCCTCCGCTGCTCAATTCTCAATCCCCGCTTTTTAACTCCCGGCAAATTGTCTATCCAGGGGAAAATATTTTTATAGATTGAAAAATCGTTGACACGACGGGCGAGCCGCGTTATCAATAAAACCCGCTACCGTCACCGGCTCCTCTCCCGAGCCTGCCCTCACGGTAGGCAGGCGAGCAAGAGAACGGTCGAGAAGAAAATGAACGCCCAAGAGGCGGGACCGCCGAAAGATAAACGCGCTATGACCAAGCCGCCCTCCGCGACGGAACACTTCTCGGCCCGGTACCACGTGGAGGTTCTGGGAAAAGCGTTGGATATTCTGGACGTCCTGAGAGGCTCGCGCACGGAGTTGCGTTTGACGGACATCGCGGAAAAAGCCCACCTCGACATCAGTACCACCTTCCGCCTGCTGCGCACTCTGGAAGGGCGCGGCTACATCCTGCGCAACCGGAAAACCAAGAAATTCAAACATTGCCTCGGCTTTCGGTCCTATCGCATCGGATACGCGCAGCTTTCCAGCGACCAGCCTTTTGTCCAGAAAGTAACCCAGGGATTGATCGAGGCAGCGGAACAATCTCGCGTCGAAATTCTGGTCGCCGACAACCGCGACAGCCCCGAGGAAGCGCTCAAGAATGCGGCCTGGTTGATCGCGCAGAAAGTTGATTTCGTCATTGAATACGAATTTCACGTCCGCGTGGGACCCCTGCTCGCCAACATGTTCCACAAGGCAGGAATCCCCACCCTGGCGATTGACATTCCCATGCCCAGCGCCATCTATTTCGGGGCTGACAACTATGCCGTGGGCAGCGCGGGGGGCGAGGCTTTGGCGCAATTTGCGCACCATCATTGGCGGGGCCGTGTGGACCGCATCCTGCTGCTGGAGATTCCGGCGGCCGGACCGGTTCCGCATTCGCGGGTCCTGGGAACCCTGGATGGGATTCGCAGCGTTCTGCCCAGGTTGCAGGAGAAGTGCGTGCTCCATAAGAATGGCAAGGGAACCGAGGCGGGAGGTTACCTGGCCACCCGGCGCGTCATCCACACCCTGGGGTCGAGCGAGCGTTTGCTCATTGCGGCGGCCAACGACAATTGCGCCCGCGGCGCGATTCGCGCCATCCACGAAGCGGGCCGCGAGGCGTTCACCGCCATCATGGCCCAGGGGGGGCTGGATGAGGCTCTGGAAGCCGAGCTGCGCCAACCCGGCAGTCCCCTCATCGGGGCGGTCAATTATTTCCCGGAGAAATACGGGGCCCGGATTCTCCCCATCGTCCTGCAGTGTTTGAACGGACTGCCGGTTCCTCCCGCCTTGTATGTCGAGCACAAGCTCGTTTTGCGGGACGGGCTGCACTTCCCTTCCTCCGCCCGAGTCCCGGAGGGGCTGGTCCCGGCGGAAGTCGCGTAGGGATTGGGGGGACAGCAATCCCTCGCGACCGGCTGAGTTTGGGACGCAAGCAACACCACGCGGCCGAGCCGCAATCCAAAAAGGATTTCACCACAGAGGAACAGAGGTCACGGAGAGCACACAGAGGAAACCCGATGGGTCAAAACCAAGGGCCGCGATCTATGCCAGCGCAAACAGAAGTGCTCTTCTCGGTGATCTCTGTGCCTCTGGGGTGAATCCTAATCTTCGCGGGAGGTTATGGTGCGAAAAGAAGAAAAAGCTCAGGTGGGAGTATTCGGAATTGGCTTGGCGGCCTACTGGCCGCAGTTCCACGGGCTCAAGGAGCGGCTGGAGGGTTACCAGCGCAAGGTGGAGCAGCGCATCGGGGAATGGGCCACGGTGGTCAGCGCCGGCCTGGTGGACGATGCGCCGGGAGCCTTCCGGGCCGGGGAAACCTTTCGTCGCGCCGGCGTCGATCTGGTGTTCTGCTACGTGGGAACCTACGCGACTTCCGCCCAGGTCTTGCCCGCCATCCAGCAAGCCAAGGCTCCCGTGGTGGTCCTGAACCTGCAACCCCGGGCGGCGCTGGATTATGCCCACACCGACACGGGTGAATGGCTGGCCAACTGCTCCGCCTGCTGCGTTCCCGAGATCGCCTGCGCCTTTGCCCGCGCCGCCATTCCCTTCCACCAGATCAGCGGCATGCTGGAACCGGAGCCGGATGTTCGCGAGCCGAGCGAACTGGCCTGGGCGGAAATCCACGAATGGTGTGAAGCGGCCAAGGTCCTGCGCGTCTTGCACCGTTCCCGCATGGGATTCCTGGGGCACCCCTACCCCGGCATGCTGGACATGTACAGCGACTTCACTCAGCATCAGGCGCAACTGGGAACGCACATCGAAGTGCTGGAAATGTGCGATCTCGAGGAGCGCGTCAAGGCGGTCAACGAGTCCGATGTCATGTGGAAATTGGAGGAAACGCGGCGGATTTTTGAGATCAGCGAAGACAGCCCCTCCGATCCCCTGGCCAAGAAGCCCACCCCGGAAGCGATGGAGTGGTCCTGCCGGGTGGCGGTGGGCCTTGACCATCTGGTGGCGGATTTCGACCTGGACGGTCTGGCCTACTACTACCGGGGCGTGGGAGGGAACCGCTACGAGCAACTGGGGGCGGGACTGATCCTGGGGTGCTCGCTGCTGACCGCCCGTGGCATTCCCTGCTCGGGGGAAGCCGATCTCAAGAACTGCCAGGCGATGAAAATCATGGATCTGCTCGGCGCCGGAGGCAGCTACACCGAGCTGTATGCCATGGACTTTCGCGAGCGCTTCATCCTGATGGGGCACGACGGCCCCTTCCACGTCGCCATCGCGGAGGGAAAACCCGTCCTGCGCGGGCTGGGGCTGTACCACGGGAAGGCGGGCCACGGCGTGAGCGTCGAGGCCAGCGTCCACAAAGGCCCCATCACCATCCTGGCGGTCACGCAAACCCACGGCGGCCGGCTGAAATTCCTGGCGGCGGAAGGCGAAAGCCTGGCCGGGGAACGGCTCAAAATCGGCAACACGAATAGCCGCCTGCGCTTCGCCCTGGAGCCCGCGCCCTTCATCAATGCCTGGTGCAGTGAAGGGCCCACGCACCATTGCGCGCTCGGCGTCGGCCACGTCCTCGGCAAGATTGAAAAGGTAGCATGGCTCACGGGGCTGGAGATCAAGGTGATCGGCTCCGCTCCCACCCGCCCCTAGCAAGCCTAATTCATAGGCACGGGGGCGGAAACAATCCACTCGCTCAGGGGATTCTGGGCGCGACAGTCCAGACACATCGTCGCCGCAAACTGCGCCCCGCAGTTCGGGCAGACGGCTCGCGTTTGGAAGGTGTCGAAAGGCCTGTCCGCAGCGGCCGCACTTCCAAAAGGCTCCCACCGGTGGCGCGGTTTTGCACGACGGACAGGCAAACCCTTCGCGGCGCGGCAACTTGGCCAAACGCAACAGCGCTCGCGCTTGCTTGCAGTCCGCTCCAACAATTCATGAGGATGAATGCAGCGATAACGCCAAACCAGACGGATTGCACCCACACGGCGAGGATGATGAGCCCCGCCACGCCGACAAAACCGATCACCGTGGCCGCCATCAAGCTGCGGGCGCGTCCCACCACAAACCAGAGCAAAGAACGAAGAATCTGGCCGCCATCCAGCGGATAGATGGGCAACAGATTGAAGACCAGCAAGCACCAGATTAATGAGCCAGAGCGTCCGCAAGAACGCGTGGGCATTGGGTATCGTCTCCGCCCACCCCGTCGCGCGGTTCAACATTCCCGAGCAGCGACAGGATGACGAGGAACGCCACGTTCACCAGCGGCCCCGCCGCGATGCTCCACAGCGTGGCGCCGGGCCGTTGCGGCGGGTTCACATACGCCACTCCGCCGAGAGGCCAGAGCACGATCTGATTCGCCGTTCCTCCCACCTGCCGGCAGGCCAGCGCATGGCCGAACTCGTGCAGCATCACGATGAGAAACAGCGCCAGATACTCCAGCACGTTCCAGGTGATGGAGGAATAGCTTTTCGCCCGGCTGGCTGATTTCATACACCGCGACCAGAAACCAGGACCAATGCAAGAACAAATCAATCCCGGCGAAGCGGAACAAATGGATCGACCCTTGGCGTATGCTTGTCATGGACAGGCCTTATTACAACGCGCCACTCGGCGCCCAGTTTATTTGCCGCCACTTCACCCGAGGACGCTTCGGCGGCTGCGCCATCATACCCTAATGAGGCCATCGAAGGTACTCAGGCTCCGGCTCTGCTGGACGTAGAAGCGGCTTTTGGCGCCATGGGGTCCGTCCATTGACGGATAAACTCGCCGCTACAGCACCAAACTGGCCCCCTACCCATTTCGCAATTCATTTCCTTCGCGCCTATCAAGAGTTGTATAGTAACCACAATCGCTATCCAGGACGCTCCCACGGAAATCCTGGCGAATCCTCCTCGGCGAATAAGGAGAGCATTGATGAAACGTCGCGAATTCATATCGGTTCTGGGAGTGGGCAGTTACTCATTGATGGCAAGCGCCCGTGGCGCGCCTGCCGAGGCCGTCCCGCCGCCAGTGCCGGAAGGTGCAGCCGGGAATCGGCGCGCCAAGATCGGATGCGTGAGCTGGAATTTCCACAGTCTCGGCCCCGGAGCGCACCCCGAGGAGGCCATCGACCTCATTGGCAGCCTGGGCTTCGAGGGGGTGGAACTGATTGCCAACTCGCGCATGGATGTGGACGAATACTGGACGGACGCGACGATTGATCGCATCAAGAAACAACTCGAGCGGAATCACCTGGTCGTCAATCAGTATCCGTTTTTCCAACCCGTGGTGGAGGGCCTCACCAGCACCAAGCCCGACGAGCGGAAAGTCAGCCTGGACTATTTTGAAAAGGGCTGCGTCATCGCCAAGAAACTGGGCGCTCCCATGGTGAACATCGTGGCCCCCTGGGCGCGCGAACTTTCATCGACCAGCCGGCTACCTGCCCCGTTACTTCATGGACGATGGCAAACCCGGCGATAAGTTCCACATCGAGATTGCTCCCGGTTACGATTATGACAAACTTTGGAGCGTATTCGTCGAGGCCATCAAGGCCTGCCTGGAGCGCGCCAAGGCGCATGGAATGAGGTTCTCCATCGAGAACCACACGCACACCATGATGCCGGTCACCGACAGCTTCCTGCGCCTCTGGGACTCCCTTCGCGACCCCGCCTTCGGCATCAACCTCGATTGTGGGTGGGCCATGAACCAGCGCGAGTACCCTCCCGTAGCCATTTACAAGGCGAACCACCACCTCATGAACGTTCACGTGCGCGACATTGACGCCCGGATGCGCGAATATGTGCCGATCGGCAACGGGGTGATGGATATTAAAGCCATCGCGGATGCCGTGAAGGCGATCGGCTTCCAAGGCTTTTGCTCCCTGGAGCAGGACGGCGCCGCCAACGAAATGAAGGAAGTCTGCCGCCGCTATATCAGCCTGATGAAGGAATATCTGGCGTAAGGCGATCCCCAAGCAGGGGCGGGAGGGATCAAGCCTTAGGCTTGTTTCCAATTCCGCCCGTGCCTCGTCGATGGACTCACCAAGGTCGCTGGTTTCTTCCTCTCTCTTCCCCTTCATTTTCAACAACTCCCTTTATTTTCATCAACATAATGGAAAGAATGGTTTAACTCGTTTGTTTTCATTAATATAATGGAAAGGCGAAAAGTAGACATTTTTTCTATATGTGTTTTCAATAACTTACGGAATTCTTACCTCATTTTTAATTCCCCTTTTTTTTCGCGACCCCCGCCGCCGCAGAATCAGCTAAATCTTTTAATTTCAATGACATCGAATTCTGCATGGTTTTCGCGGTTCATCGCTAACCACTTTTTTTTCTAGTACATAATGGAAAGCCGCGCCCGTTTTTTCGCCTTGGCTCCCGAATTTCAAGCTAACTATCTTTATTTCATTGAGATAAAGCTTTCAGACATTCTTACTCTAAACGACTAATCCCTTTTGTTTCTATTACATAATGGAGAGCCACGATGATCTGGCAAGCGGACCATCGGATCATTTTCGATTTTCAATTGCCGATTTTCGATTTGTGATTTCCCGACTCCTGACTCCTAGCTCCTAGCTCCTAACTCCTGCTCTCAGCACCCCACAGTAACACCTGATTATTATATCAACCCATACTATGCAAGTCAAGATAAATCTGCCAGGGTTAGAGGCTACAAAATGTCGCGGGCGGAAAGCCCGCGTAGCGCCTGTATTGTAGGTCCGCGGGTCTTCCTTGCCCATAGGGGGAGAGCCGCGGACCTCCAAAACAGGCGCGCTACGCTACCTTACTCAAGCAAGGCAGCGAAGGTTCGGAAGAATCCGCTCGGCGTGGAAATTCGAAGCCCGGTTCGTTTTGCCACCATTTCGCTGAAGTGCTTGGTGTTGTGGGTCAGGAGCCAGTCAGGCCGGCAATCTATTCAGGACGTTGGAGTCCAGGAAGAGGCGAATCCGCCGTGGGCGCGTCACGGGTGGACGCGCTTTCCTGGCTGCCGGCGCCCGTTTCCCTTCGCGATCAGAGCACCGTAATGGCGGGTAAACACGCGTTTCCGTGCTTCCGGCAGGGTCGCCAACAACTCTTGGGGTTGCACGCCTCCATGGGTGAGAGCGGAGGTGACCCGCGCGCACAACTGCTCGAAGCGCTGATGCTCGGGGAGGAGGATCAGGCCGTTCCCGACTCGCAACACGGCAAAGGGCGCGCCGGCAGCAAGGTCGAGATCCTCTCTAAACTGCTTGGGGATCGTCAGTTGTCCCTTCTCACCGATCTTCGTGGTGCCCACAAACTCCGCCGCCGTTGCTTTGACGCTTGCTGGCATACTTAACCCTCCGTAGGAATATCCGTACCACACTTCAGGTCTTGCGGATGCGGCGGCTTCAACCCTGGTGGCGGCTTCCAAACGAGCCACGGCCAATTCGCCTTGGGAATTGACCGTGGGTTCGTCATCAAGGAAAGGCCCGCAGTCGCAAGAGTCCTGCTGCGTCTACCTCTGTAAGAGTGCTATTTCTTGCCGTAGCGTTGGAGCAATGGATTGAGGACTTCGGGTGAGACGTAAAAACTAGTTTGCCGCAGGCGGGCAATTGCATCTGAAAAATCGATGAGCCCCCGTTCGAAAGATTCCACCAAAACCCCTAGCGTGCCCAGAACAACTTAATTCCGCCTGGTTGCGACGCGGCGTGCCTCGCGGTCGTCTATGATGAGCCGGTCGGCATGAAGTTCTTCGGCAAGAGCGATGGCTTCACACTCCCCCGCACCCAGGTTCTGGATTGCCGGGTCGGGGTTTTTCGCTACGGGCCGAATTTCCAACCAAGCGGGCGGCTGGGACACCCAGGCGCGCACGGCATCGGGTGTCTCCGGTCTCTGCATTTCCTCCCACACCGCCAGCGGAATCACCACCCGACCGTAGAGCTGAGGCAGTACCTCCACCCGGTCGATCAGCACCAGGTAGTTGAGCGGCGTGGTATCGGCAATGACAATCATTCAGCCCCGCGCTGGTTCCCTTTCGCGGAGATGGCCCAGAGTTTCCAGGTCCTGCGCCAGGTCTTCCTGGCCGTAATTGAGATAGACGTCGTGCTCCTTCAGAAAGCCGTGGACCTGCATGCGGGTGCCGTAGCCAAGAATCCGTCGGACCTGCTCCTCGGTGAGCCTGCCGGAACGGTAGCCATCAATCGCCAGTGCTTCCACTGTCCGGCGTGACAGGTCCCCTTGACCCTGCCCGAGTGCGCGCGCCAAATCGTCCGGGATTTGAATGGTGATTTCCATGAGCGTAGTTTACCGAATGGGCTAGACCCTTGTACAGCGCAATATGGCAAGTCGAGCGACCAGCTAAACAGGCGTAGCGCCGACTGGAATCCGTCCTGACAGGGTTGGGAGGTCGGCGCCGAGCGGCGCCTGAGGTTGTGTGGCCCGGAGGTAGCAATTCGTCTTGGGAATTGAACGTGGGTTCGCGATCGAAGGAGAAGCCGACGGCCACAAAAGGTGCTTACTGTGCCTGCCAGCCCTCATCCCCACCGCCACGTGACGCCGCCGCCCAACTATGGTATAAAACTACGAAGAGAGGGTAAGCGTATGGCAACACTCGATTGGTCACAGTGCCCCGCCGTCGAAAGCGTGGCGGACAGACGCAGCGGCGCATGGGTGTTTCGCGGTACCCGGATGCCGGTGGCTACGGTTTTTGAAAATCTTGAGGCCGGTTCGAGCATCGAGGAAATCATCGAGCAGTTTCATGTAACGCGGGAGCAGATTCAGGCGGTGCTTGAATTTGCCGCCCGCAGCCTCGACGCGCCGCCGGTTCCTGTCGGTGCCGCAACTTGATCGATGCGCATTCTCTTTGACCACGGCACGCCCAGCGGCATTTCGCGATGCGCTTTCCGGCCACGATGTTACCGAGGCAAGAGAGCGCGAATGGGAAACAATTTCCAACGGCGAACTGCTTAACCAGGCCGAGGCCGCGGGCTTCGACGTATTGCTCACCACCGACAAGAACGTCCGCTATCAACAGAACCTTACCGACCGCAAAATCTCCATTGTTGTTCTTGGCAACTCACCTTGGCGGCTTGTGCGGCTGCATCTTGACCGGATTGCCCAGGTAGTGGCCGCAGCCACACCGGGCAGCTATGCCGAAGTGGACATACCTTTCAAGTAAGCCCCGAAGAGCCGCAGAGCTTGAAAAACGGCTCTGCGCCAGCCAGCCGGTTCACCCCCACGCGCGTGGGGACAATCAGCGGCGTAGCGCAGAGTTGGGTGTAGTTTGCCCTACTCTGCGGTTCGTAAATTGGCAATAGCATGTTGAGAATGTTGTGAACATATGAAAGCCGCTCTTGACGTGCCGTGCAACGCTTTTCAATCGTCAATCGACAATCGAAAATCGTCAATCACTCGTGCCGCAACGCCACCATGGGATCGACTTTGGTTGCCCGGCGCGCGGGGATGTAGCTCGCCACGAGGGCGACGGCGGTCAGAATCAGCGCCACCGCAATGAACGTCTCCGGGTCAGTGGGCTTCACACCGTAGAGCAGGGACGAAAGAAAGCGCGCTAACGCAAGTGCCCCGGCGCTTCCTATGGCGACACCCCATAGCGCCGTCTCCAACCCCTGCCCGACAACCATCCTCAGCACGTCGCCCTTTTGCGCGCCTAGCGCCATGCGCACGCCGAACTCGTGGGTGCGCCGCGTGAGCCAGTAGGCCGTGACCCCGTAAATCCCTACGGCGGCCAGCAACAGCGCTGTGAGGGCAAAGACGCCAACCAGCGTAAGACTGAACCTTCGGGCTTCAAGTGAGGCGGTGACGACCTCCTGGAACGTACGGAAGCGCGGGGCCACATTGGGGTCCAGCTCGCGAACAATCTTGCGAACGGCCGAGAGCACGCCCCCGGGAGCAGCATCAGAGCGTAAAACGACTGTGAAATCGCGGCCAGCGCGCAGCCTCTGGTGGTAATTGACGTACACGGTCGGCCGCGAGGGTGTCTCCAGACTTCGGTCGCGAACATCACCGACCACGCCGACGATGGTGAGCAGGCGCAAATCGGCGTCCATGTTGCCGAATTCAATGGTCCTGCCAATCGGATCCCGGCCGGGCCACACCGCACGCGCCAGTGAATCGCTGATGAGGGCAACGTGCGGAGCGTCCATGGTGTCATGATCGTTAAAGAGCCGCCCGCGGAGCAAAGGAATCCCGAGAGACCTGAAGTATCCCTCGCTCGCTATGCAGTAATCCGCGTCAGCGCCGGCTGAAGTGACCCAGAACTGGTCGAGGCGCGCCAGGTCCTCGGGCTTACTCAGGTTGAACTTGGGCTGGCTATCGAGGAGCAGGAACTTGCCGTCAGCGAGCTCGCTGCTTGAAAGTGGCAGAGTGCTTGCCCCACCTACGTCGCGAACACCCGGAATGCCTCGCAGCCGATCGAACAAGGTATTCACAAAACCGGCCGGCCGCGTATCGCCGGTGGAGTCGAGAGCGGAGGAAATATCGGTCGCTGCTGAGCCTGGAACTTCGAGCTCCATGGTGACGATATTTTGGGTCCGAAAACCAGGATCCACGGAGAGCACGCGCAACAGGCTACGGCCAAGCAGCCCCGCGCCCGCCAACAGTGCCAGCGTAACCGCCATCTGTCCCCCGACGAGGATGTGGCCGAGGCGACTTGAGGCGAGTGAGCCCCCGGCTCCCCGGCTGCCCTCGGCCAGCGCCGCCTGCGGATCCACCGCCGTGGCACGCAACGCCGTCACCACACTCAAGCCAACCGCCACGAGGACTGAGATAACGAGTGCGAAGGCAAGAACGGGCAAATTCACCGATACGTTTTCGAGGCGAGGCAGATTGCGCGGAGCAAGCGCCAGCAGGGCATCCACACCCCAGATGGCCAAGAGCGACCCCAGGCCGCCGCCCGCCAGCGACAATTGCAGCGACTCGGCAAGAAACTGACGCACCAGCCGAGCACGGCCCGCTCCTAGTGCCGCCCGGATCGCCACTTCGCGTTCGCGTGCCGCCGCTCGGGCCAGCAAAAGGTTGGCCACATTTGCGCATCCGACCAGAAGCAGGAAGCCAACGGCCCCAAGTATAACCAGCAGGGCCGGGCGAACCCTGGCGGTCAGCGAGCTGCGTAGCGGGATCACGCTGGCGTCCGTCATGTCGATGTCAGGTTTGTACTCCTGGTGGAGGCCCCGCGCGATGGCGGAGAGCTCACCTCGCACTTGCGCCAGGGTCACGCCTTCGCGGAGCCGCGCGACCACGGCCCCGTTGTGGCTGGTACGACTCGGCGTCTCTCCTATTTCCCTGGGAAACCAGAGCTGAGCCCCCGCCGGGAAACTGAAGCCGGGGGGCAAAATGCCGACAACGGAAAAAACGTGGCCTCCCATCTCAAGCTTGAAGGATGAAAGGGCGGCAGAGCCGTTCAGGTACTGCTGCCAATAACCGTAGCTCGCTAACGCCACCAGTGCCGCACCTTGTCGCTGATCATCTGCTGCGAATCCGCGACCGAGAACGGGTGACACACCCATGACGTGGAAGAAGTCGCGCGTGACCGACGAAACCCCGATGCGCGCCGCTCCGGAGGGGCCGATAACCGTTTCCACGTCGCCGTCATCATATTCGGCCATGCCGGCGAGAGTCTGACTTGCGGTCCGGATGTCGTCAAAATTGGGGTCCGCGAAATGCATCAGGTGGCCGTCGGAAGCGACTTCGGAGACGCTGACAATCTGGTCAGGCTTTGGATAAGGCAGCGGGCGCAGGAGCACGCCGTATACCACGCTAAAGATCGCCGTGTTCGCGCCAATGCCGAGGGCCAGCGTCACCAGCACCACAATCGCTGAAGCCGGAATTCTTCGCCAGCATCCGTAGCCCGTAGCAAGTATCCTGAATGAAGTTCTAACGTAGTTCACTCGGCGCATGTCGCGACACTCCTCTTTGAGTTGCTCCACGCCACCCAGATCGCGCCGGGCGGCGTAACGGGCTTCCTCCAGGGTCATCCCCTGGGCGACTTTCTCCTCCGTCAGATATTCCAGGTGGAAACGGAGTTCTTCGCTGAGTTCCTCCTTGACGTGACTCTTGCGGAACAGCGAACGAAGGCGAAGCGGCAATTTGTAAATCCAGCGCATAATCAAAGTCATCAGTTCTCGGTCATCAGTTCTCAGTTTTTCAGCTTCATTCAATCTGTCACGGCCGGACGCTAAATCTCACGACGCGCTCATCGTCGTTTACTAATGACCGATAACTGAAGACCGAAAATTTGGTAGTGGATCAATTTAATGTTGTAGCGGCGAGTCTACCTCGCCAAATGGCGGCGTAAAGCCGCCACTACATCAAATTGACCCACAACCTTAGTTCCGTTGACATTTTTCCGTACGCCGCGTATGGTTTTCCATATGAAGACGACGCTAATCATTCCTGATCCCGTTTTTCGCGATTTGAAACGGCGAGCGGCGGAGCGGGGCACGACGCTCTCGGGGTTGGCCGCAGAGTTCCTACGCCAGGGTCTACGCCGACCACCGAAACGCAAGCCCTTGCCGCGGCTCCCTTCATTCAAAATGGGCCCGCCGCTGATTGACATCACCAGTCGCGACGAAATATACCGCGTTCTCGACCTGGACCGCCTGCGGCTGTACCGCGACCTCAAAGGGTCCGAGAAAAAGGGCTGACAGTGTTCGTCGTTGACACCAACCTGCTGGTCTACGCCGCCGATGAAGACTTCGCCGGGCAGCGGCAGATGCAACAGGTTCTCCGCCAATGGGGTTTGTCCTCGGAAACGTGGTGCGTCACTTGGTCGATTGTCTATGAATTCCTCAGCGTGGCCACGCAACGCTCGGCCTTTGCTCATCCCTTGTCGTTTTCGCAAGGTTGGCACTTCATTGAAGCGCTTCGGGCGTTCCCTTCCTTCGACATCGTGATGGAGACCGACCGTCATGCGGAAGTGGTCCGCGATCTGGCGCGCGAATACCCGCACATGTCCGGCACCCGGTTTCATGATCTTCATATCGCCGCAGTGATGAGGGAGCACGGGATCACCGACACCTGCACTGCTGATGCGGATTTTCATCAGTTCAAGTTCCTCCGCGTCACGAACCCACTTCTTCGGCGGGGCTAGTGCCCAGGGCTATGCTTCAACCTTTTAGTCCTTGACTTTTCAAGTATCCGATTGCGCCTCGGGAGTCACCACCCGCTCACTACTAGCCGCTTACTCCTGTTTCTAAAACCAGCCCGATGGCAGTCGAGAGCCTCTGCCAGTTGGCGTGCTCTTGCCCCAAATACTTGCGCCCTGCCGGGGTCAGCGAATAGAACTTGGCCCGGCGATTGTTGTCCGACTCACCCCACTTCGCCTTGATCCATCCGCTTTGCTCCAGGCGATGGAGAGCGGGATACAGCGCTCCTTGATTCACCTGGAGCACTTCCTTGGACACCTGCCGGATGCGCTGGGCGATGCCCCAGCCGTGCATGGGTTCGAGCGCAAGGGTCTTGAGGATCAGAAGGTCCAGCGTGCCTTGGACCAAATCGGTTGGTTTGCTCATTCCCACTCCCCTCAGTTATCGACAATGCATCCTACACTTGCTCCTGTCAATAATCAAGGGGAGAATTTCCGGTGGCGCGAATATGACCTTAGAATTGGCCGTTACACGATCTGGCGTTCGGGGAGCAAGCCAAGCACTGCCAGGGAATCCAAGTCGGAGGAGTTTCCTGCCCAAAGGGTGCCCGCCATGGCGGTTGAGTCGGGTGACCTGAACAAGAGTCAGGCGTTTCTGTTGACCGCTATGAACATCCGCATTAGAGTGTACACATGAAGGTGCGTGACGTGCTTACGCTGCTTAAAGCTGATGGCTGGTATTTGGTTGTGACCGAAGGCAGTCACCACCAGTTTAAGCATCCCGAGAAGGTGGGACGTGTTACGGTTGCCGGAAAATCGAATGACGATCTTCCACCTGGCACCTTGAATAGCATCCTCAAACAGGCAGGTCTGAAGAAATGAAAAAACACACCGTCCGCTATGCCATTGTCATCGAGAAGGCAGAGAACAACTACGCGGCTTATGTCCCTGACCTTCCAGGCTGCGTCGCGACGGGGGAAACTCAAGAACAGACGGAACAGCAAATTCGTCAGGCCATCGAGTTGCATCTCCACGGCATGCGCGAAGACGGTCTGTCCATTCCCGAACCTGTCAGTCACGTCGAGTATCTCGAAATTCTTTCCTAGACTGGGCGTCGGCGAACAAGACTGCGACCGAAGAAGCGCTCCGTGGTTCTGAGAACTGGATGCCGTGCAGTTCTTCGGCTCATGGTTTGGCCGCCGGGAGTCTCATCTCCACTTCCAGGCCTTTGCTGGGCCGATTGTGGCAATGGACCGTGCCGCCGCAGGCTTCGATGCAGGTGCGCACAATCGCCAACCCCAGTCCCACGCCGCCCGTCTCCCGCTGGCGCGCATCCTCCGGGCGATAGAACGGTTTGAACACCGCTTCGAGTTCGGTCTCGGGAATGCCCGGGCCCTGGTCGGCGACCGAGATGAGTACCATGCCATCTTTTTCCTGCGCCGAGATCTTGATGGGGCCGCACTCCCCCGCATAACGAATGGCGTTGCGCACCACGTTGGCGAGTGAACGAAAGAGGTATTCGGATTGGGCCATGACTTCCGTATGCTCGTCCACATGGGTTTCAACGTGAGCGCCCTCGCCCGCCTCCCGCCCCAGAACCCGCCGCACCGTCGCGGCGATATTTACACGGGTCAAAGGAGTCGAGGATGAGTTGAGCTGGGCGCGGGAAAAAAGCAGCAACTCGTTCACGAGTCCTGACATGTGCTCCATTTCTTCTTGCACACCCTCGACATACTGCTTCTGATTGGGCCGCGCACGCTGGTCCAGAATTCCCAGCGAGACCTGGATGCGCGCGATAGGGGTGCAAAGTTCGTGGGCCACGTCGCTGAGAAAGCGCCGTTGGCCATGCACAAAGCCCGAGAGGCGCTCCGCCATGCCATTGATGGCCTCACTCAACTGGCCCAGTTCGTCCTTCCGGCGCAAGGTGAGCCGCGTTTCCAGCTTGCCTTCGGCAATCTCTCCGGTCGCCAAAGTAAGCTGGGATATGGCATGGGTCAGACCGCGAATCAGGGGCAGCCAGCACACGACCGAAACCAGGATCACCGCCAGCACCGCGGCCAACCAAGGCGTATAGTCGAAAAAGAAGGAGTTCGTCCAAAAAGACGGTGACATCCACAGGATCGTGATGTCTTCCACCCCCCCGGTGGCGGGATCGAACTTGGGAACGTGCACACCCATCCAAAAGCGCGTGGGCAAAGTGGTCCTCACCAGAAATACCGGGAATTTAGGAGGCCCCAGGTGCCCGGACGAGCCTTGCCCATTTCCGGCGCTTGCTGAATCGCTAGGCACCCCTTGCGTGCGGGCGGATCCGGCTTCACTCTTCGCTACCGCGCTTTTCGTCCCAGGAGCGATACCCGCCACCTCGGGGGGGGGGCCTCTACGGCTCGTGATCTTCGTCAATACTATCTCCGGCAGATTCACCGGAGGGCCTGCCCGCGGGACTCCCTGGTCGTTGAACATATAGCCCGTGGCATGGGTGGTTGCGCCGTAGGTCACCAGGAGCCGGTCCCAGTCCTTCGGGTCCGTGTTCGGCAATTGCAGGGCGATGAGACGGGAGAGGGCCAGGACACGATCACGTCCCGGAGAAAGAAAGATCGAACCCAGATCGAGATGCTGAATGCGGCCCAGGACGACAAAGACCAGCACCAGCAGGAACACGTTCAGAAAGGAGAGCAGCAGAATCTTGGCGGAAATGGGGACGCGCGCTTTCATGCCTCCCCCTCCACACCCGGCTTGCGCATCATGTAGCCCGCACTGCGTACGGTGATAATAAACTGGGGCGATTTGGAATCGTCTCCCAGCTTCTTGCGCAGAGACGAAATGTGAACGTCAATCGAGCGATCGAAAACATCAAAATTCCGGTCCGCGACTTCATTCAGGAGTTGCTCGCGCGTTCGGACGCGGCCCGCCGCCTTGGCCAACGACATCAGGAGATCAAATTCGATGGCCGTCAACGTCAGGTCTTGACCGCCGCAGGAGCGGCGCGGCGCGCCTCCGGGTCAAGGCGCAGATCGCCCACCACGACTTCCGGCTCGCGGGATTCCCCCTGCGCCCGCGCGACCTTGGAACGGCGAATCGTGGCGCGCAGCCGGGCCAGTAATTCCCGTGTTGAAAAAGTCTTGGGGAGGTAATCGTCGGCGCCGAGTTCGAGGCCCACAATGCGGTCAGGTTCCTCGCCGCGACCCGTCAGCATCAGCACCGGCACGTTGGACTTGGCGCGCAGGTTGCGGAGCACATCAAAGCCATTCATCCCCGGCAACATCACATCCAGAATGACGGCGGAAAATTGCTCGCTGGCCGCGGCCTCCAGCCCCGCCGGTCCGGTGTGCGCGGCGGTCACCTGATACCCCAGTGGCTCCAGGTAGTCGCGCACTCAGACGGCAAAGCTTCACGTCATCATCCACGATAAGGATTGGAACCGGCGAGTCTGCGGAATTGTCGCTTCGAGCCGGCATAATCAACCTGCGGGCATTTTAGCACCGGGACCTAAGCACCCCACGCAACTTTTACCAAACCTTAACAATTCTGGCCCTTGCGCACACATTGCCTTTACGTGGGGGGATTCAAATGGACTTGTACAAAGGAGGTTTTGAAATGTCAGATGCATTGAATTGGTTTCGCCGTTTGCTTCTTGCCGCCTTGGCGCTGCTTCTGATGGCGGCTTGGGGACTTGCGGAGCCAGGGTCAGGAAAGTTGCAGGGCCAGGTTACGGACACCTCCGGCGCGGCGATTCCGGCTTTAACCGTGGTGGCCGTTGACGCTGCCGGCGCCGCGCATGAAGCCCAAACCAACGAAGAGGGCCGCTATACTTTCTCCCAGCTGCCCCCGGAACTTACACCCTCCGCATTCAGCTCAAAGGGTTTGCCAATTTCGAAAAGACGGGCGTGGTGGTTGCCTCCGGCCAGACTCAGACGGTCAATGCGCAACTGGTGGTGGCGCTGGAGAAGCAGCAGATCACGGTGAAAGAAAACCAGCGTCAACGTCAGTGTCCAATCTGAAAACAACGCCAGCGCCCTGGTGCTGAAGGACAAGGATCTGGATGCGCTTTCCGATGACCCCGACGAGTTGGCGTCGCAACTCCAGGCGCTGGCGGGCCCTGCCGCCGGGCCCAATGGCGGAGAAATCTACATCGACGGATTCACCGGCGGCCAGCTTCCGACCAAATCCTCCATCCGGGAAATTCGCGTGAATCAGAATCCCTTCTCCGCGCAATACGACAAGCTGGGATACGGGCGCATCGAGATCTTCACCAAGCCCGGCACCGACAAGTGGCACGGGCAGGGAATGGGCATGTTTAATGACTCCGCTCTCAATTCGCGCAACCCCTTTGTCAGCACGGAGCCGGGCTACCATCGGGAATTCATGGACGGAAGCCTGGGGGGGCCGCTCAGCAAGAAGGCTTCGATCTTTATCGATGGCGGGCGCCGGGATATGGCGGGAAACTCGATTGTCAGCGCGGTGGTCCTGGATTCGAATCTCCAGCAGACGCCCTTCAGCCAGGCGGTGCCCAATCCCAACACCAACACGAATCTGAGCTCCCGGTTGGATTACGCTCTGACCTACGAACAATACGCTCACCGCGCGCTATCAGTTCTTTGACGCCAACAGCAAGAATAACGGCATCGGCCAATTCGCCCTGGCAACGCAAGGCTACAATACCGAACAAACCGAACACAACATCGAGATCAGCGACTCGCAGGTCTTCAGCGCGCGCGCCGTCAACGATTTGCGGCTGGAGTTTGCCCATGACAGCGATAATCAACTTCCCCTGAGCCAGGACGCCACCTTGCAGGTTCAGGGAGCGTTCACCGGAGGGGGAAATTCCCAAGGCAAGGTCCTGGACACGCAGAACCACGTCGAAATCCACAACCTCACCTCCATTTCCAGCGGAAAACATTACATTACGTTCGGCGGCAGGGTGCGGGATATGAACGAGTGGAATAGCTCCACGGGGAATTTCAACGGAACCTTCACCTTCCCATCGCTGGCTGCTTATCAATCCGCGGAAACCGAGCTCGCTGGCGTGTCAGCAGGCCGGGCAAAGCGCCTGCCAAGCCAGCGGCGCGAGCCAATTCTCGCTCACGGCCGGAAATCCCGTCGCGGCGGTCAATTGGATCGACTTGGGGCTCTACGCGGAAGATCAATGGCGCGTTCGCCCCAATATGTCGCTCAATCTCGGACTCCGTTACGAGACGCAAAATTCCATTCACGACCACACCGATTTCGCCCCGCGCGTGGGATTCGCCTGGGCGCTCGGCCATGGCAATAGCGCCAAGACCGTCCTCCGCAGCGGATTCGGCATTTTCTACGACCGGTTTCAGGAAACTCAGGTTCTCGAAGCAAAGCGTTTGAATGGCGTGAACCAAACGCAATATATTGTTACGAATCCTGACTTCTTTCCCAACATTCCGCTCGCGAGCGATCTCGCGCAGATGTCCGCGAGCACGACAGCGAACACCACCTATCAGATCGATCCCAATTTGCGGGCGCCCTACACCGTCCAGGGCGGGGTAGGTGTGGAGCGGCAAGTTACCAAGAACGCCACGGTCTCCGTCACCTATCTCAACTCGCACGGCGTTCATCAGCTCATGACCCGCAACATCAACGCGCCACTTCCCGGCACCTACGTTTCATGCCTCCCCGGCGATACCACGTGCACGCCTTCCGCCGGCACACGGCCCTACGCGGATGAAGGGAACCTCTACCAATTTGAGTCGGATGGCCTCTTCAACCAGAACCAGCTCATCACCAACCTCAATCTCCGTATGGGCACGAGAGTTTCCCTGTTCGGGTTTTACTCCCTGAATTTTGCCCACAGCAACACCTCGGGGGTCAGCTCCTTCCCTTCCAATTCCTATGACATCGCGTTGGATTACGGCCGCGCCGCGTTTGACGTCCGGCATCGCTTATTCCTGGGAGGATCTTTTTCGCTGCCCAAAGGAATCCGGCTGAGCCCGTTCATGATGGCGAACTCCGGGTCGCCGTTCAACATCACCACCGGCCAAGACAATAACGGCGATTCCATCTTCAACGATCGTCCCGCCTACGCTCGCCGCCGGAGCCACGGGAACAAACATCGTTAAGACCCAGTGGGGAACGTTTGATACCAATCCCCAAGCAGGCGAGACCATCATTCCCATCAACCTGGGGACAGGGCCGGGGCAATTTTCCCTGAACCTCCGGCTGAGCAAGACGATCGGCCTGGGGAGGAAAACCGAGAGCCAGAACTCTCAGGCGGTCCATGGGGCCTCCGCCGGGCGGCGGACGGGGTGGACCGCCGGGAGGCGGCGGGTGGCGGCCCAGGCGGAGGTCTTGGCCCCGGAGGGCTGAGCAGCAGCGGCGGACGTCGGCGGGCCCCCGGGAGCAGAATGTAAGTTATCGTTACAACCTGACCTTGGGCATCGGGGCAATGAACGCCTTCAACATTGTGAATTTGGGCGCGCCCGTGGGCCAACTGAGTTCGCCCACTTTTCGGCAAGTCGAATTCGCCGGCCGGAGGCTTCGGCCCCCCGGGTGGCGGAAACCGCATGATCGATTTCCAAGTGATGTTTAGCTTCTAACTCCATTGGCGTTCACTACAGGTCGGTCGAGGACCTGTTATCTACTCGACCATAGAACCCCATCCCCCGCCGCTTCGCTACCCCCTCTCTCCTCTGGGGAGCGGGGCCCGGGGGTTGAGGGGTCTCACCCAGGAATGAGTTGAGAAAAAAGAACCCTCACCCTTGCTCCGGCACGCCTCTCCCGCACGGGCAGGAGCGGGGACGGGGGAGAGGGTGATGCACTTACCCGCAACTGGCCCCTTCAGGCTCGGATGTCCCTTCATGCGTTCCTATCTGTGGATTTGGTCCGGCTGGGCAAGACTCCCCAAAGTGCTCTCCTTGCGTGGAGTGTTGCCAGAAATGGACAAGTTGGCCTATTTATGTCGAACTTGACGAATTAACATTTACTTTGTAACGGGTGCGCTGGCGGGCGCGTCCATAACGTAAATATAAGGGGGATGGTCATGAAACGACGAACATTTATACAGAGTTGCGTCGCCGCGGGGGCGCTGACACTCTTGAGCGACTGGCGGCTCGGCGGCCAAGCCGCGGATGCGGGGAATCTGGAACTGGCGTTCCGGACTCCCCCCGAAACGGCCGGACCTCACAACTGGTGGCACTGGATGAACGGGAACATTTCGGAAATCGGGATCACGCGCGACATGGAAGCCATGAAGCGCGTGGGCGTCAAGGCGTTCCATATCTTTCAGCCCGGCTCGGGGATTCCCAAGGGCCCGGTCAATTACGGGAGCTCGGAGCATATCCGGCTGTTGAAGCACGCAGCCCGAGAGGCTGATCGGCTAGGGATGGGATTTGCGATGCACAATTGTCCCGGTTGGTCGTCCAGCGGTGGCCCGTGGATGACCCCGGAGCTTTCCATGCAGGTCCTGTCGTGGACTGAAACCCCCGTGACCGGAGGACAACTCGTAAACACCACCCTGCCGAAGCCCACGGCGAAACTCAACTACTACCGTGACGCCATGGTACTGGCGTTCCCGGCGCAACCGGGCGAAATCAGGCCGTTGCAGGAATTGCTCCGTGGCGTCACTTCCAGCAGTGGGCCGGTGGACGCGAAGTTGTTCACGGACGGTGACCCGTCGACCTTCGCCGAAGTTCGGCCGGCTGCAGCAGGGCAATCCGCGTACCTGCAGTTGGAGTTTGCGGAGCCTTTCGAGGCGCTCTCTATTACCCTGACCAGCGCTGCGGTGCCTGCGGGAGGTTCCCCGACGGGCATGCCCACTTCGACTTCCGCGAGCGCGCTGCCAATGTCGCTCGAGGTTTCGGATGATGGCGCTCAGTTCCAAAAGATCTGCAAAATCGCGGTGGGCTTCGAGGGCTTCTTCGGCATGGGCGGGGCCGCCGGAACATTCCCACAACCGTGAATTTTCCCGCCACCCGGGCGAAGTTTTTCCGCTTGGTTTCCCCGAATGCGCGGCGTTTCATCGAGATCCAGCTTTCTGGGGCTTCCCGCATACCCAACTGGACATCCAAGGCTAATTTCTTCCGGCCCTTTGAGAACCCCTTCGGGCCAACTCCCGCAGCCGCAGCCCCTGTCGAAACGGTTGGCGGACCGGCGATTGATCCCGCTTCGGTTCTCGACATCAGCCAGTTCATGGACCAGCAGGGCCGACTCAACTGGCAGACCCCTTCCGGAAACTGGACGATTCTCCGCATCGGACACACCACCACGGGAGCGCAAAACGAACCCGCTCCAGATGGTGGTTTGGGTCTTGAGTGCGACAAGTTCAGCAAGGCAGCCTACGATTTTCACTTCAATCACTTTTTTGGGGAATTATTCGACGTGATCGCCCCCCTGGCCGCCAAGGGCATGGCGGGAGCGACGATCGACAGCTACGAAGTCGGTTTGCAGAACTGGACGGCGGCGTTTCCTGAGGAGTTCCAGGCGCGCCGCGGGTACGACTTGCGGAAATACATGCCGGCGATGTTTGGCCGGGTGGTCGGGAGCGCCGAAGAATCGGACCGCTTCCTCTGGGACATCCGCAAGACGCACGCCGAACTGATGGAGCAGAACTATTACGGCCGCTTTGCCGAAAACTTACACCAGCACGGAATGAAAGCCTTCCTCGAGCCTTACGATCCCGGCAATTTCGACGAAATGCCCACCGGCGCGTGTGCCGACATGGTCATGGGCGAGTTCTGGCTTGGACAGGCCAATCATCATAGCATCAAGCTGACATCCTCGGTCGCGCATGTGAATGGGAAACGGATCGTCGGCGCGGAGTCCTTCACCTCGACGACGAGGTGGCTGGAATACCCATATTGTATGAAGACGACCGGGGACTTCATGTACACGCAGGGGCTGAACCAGTACGTCTTCCATCGCTATTGCCATCAGCCGCATCCCGACGTTCTGCCGGGCATGACCATGGGGCCGTGGGGCTGGCATTGGGAGCGGACCAACACGTGGTTCGAAAAATCCACCGGCTGGACACAGTACATTTCCCGCTGCCAAACGACGCTCCAGCAGGGCATGTTCGTGGCGGACTTGCTCTACTTCACGGGAGAGAACTCTCCCCAACGGGCCCCAGGGCTAGCTCAACTGGAACCGCCGCCCCCGCCCGGACACGACTGGGACACCATCGACGCGGACGTCATCAAGAAGCGGCTCAAGATCGAGAACGGCCGCATCGTACTGCCTGACGGGATGAGCTACAGGGTACTGGTGCTGCGCAATGAGAAGAACCTGTCGCTGGGAGTGTTGTCAAAGATTAGCGAACTGGTGAACCAGGGCATGTGGCTGGTGGGCCCCAAGCCGGAGCAATCTCCCAGCCTCTCCGACAATGAAGAGGAGGTACGGCGCATTGCCGGAGAAGTCTGGGGTGACCTGAACGGCACTACGGTGACGGAGCGGACGTGCGGCCACGGTCGCGTCTTTTGGGGCCAGCCCATGCGCACCGTGCTGGACAAGCTGGGTGTCGGGCCGGATTTCGAGTTCACGGCGAAAGCCCCCGATGCGCCCATCAACTATCTCCACCGGCGGGTCGGGGGCGCAGAGGTCTATTTCGTGGCTGACCGGCGCCGGCAATCGGAGGAATTGGTCTGCACGTTCCGGGTGGAGGGCAAGCAGCCGGAAGTGTGGAATCCGGTTACCGGTGAGATCGCGCACGTGGCTGCCTACGAGGTGGCCGATGGGCGGACGCGGGTTCCGGTGCATCTGGACCCCGCCGGGTCCATGTTTGTGGTGTTCCGTTCGCCGGCGGGGGCGCGGCGTCTCGAGTCAATCGCCAAGGATGGCGCGACCCTCATTGCGACCCAGCCTTTTCCGGCGCCTGCTCCCGGACGGCATCCCGACGTGACGAACAATTTCACGATAAGCGTCTGGGTGAAACCGGAGCTGGATGCCAGCCTGCCCCAGGTTGGGGGGCCGGGTGGAGGTATGGGCGACTTCATCCGCAGCACTGCCGGCTACATCGTCTACCCCCCGGCGGGCGAGAAGGTTTACGGCCCTGGCCACGCTGCCTGTGGGTTCAACGCCGGCCGCAACGGTGTCGCCCTCTACGAACGGGCGGCGGGCAACCCGACCCCGGTCCTGTCAGTGCACGTGCCGCTGGCGGGATGGAGGCATCTGGCGGTCGTGTACAAAGATGGCGTTCCCTCCGTCTACGTGGACGGCAAACAGGCCGGCGAGGGCAAGATCTCAGGCAAGTTGGTGCACCCGGGGCTCGACGAGGCTTACCAAAGCGATGGCGCTTTGTACTATATGGGGCACATGAGCGAGCCGGAACTGTTCAACGAACCGCTGGGCGAGGCGCGCATCCAGCAGTTGGCGGCAGCCGGAATACCCAGCCCGGAGGAGCCGCCTGCCGTCGAGCCGGCGGGCGATGCAAAACCGGAACTGCTTTTCTGGCAGGACGGCAGGTACTCGTTGCGCGACAGCGGGGGCCGGACTTCGACGGTGGAGGTGTCGGGGATCGGCAAGCCAGTGGACATTAAGGGGCCGTGGCGAGTTACTTTCCCGCCGAACCTGGGTGCGCCACCCGAGATCACCCTTCCTGAATTGACCTCGCTGCACAGGCACCCGGAAACCGGGGTGAAATACTTCTCGGGTATGGCGACCTATACCAGGCGCTTCACTGTTCCCGCCAGCGCCACGGCTGCCGGCAAACGGCTCTACCTGGACTTGGGACGCGTCGAGGTAATTTCAGAAGTTAAGCTGAACGGCAAGCCAATCGGCAATGTGTGGAAGCCCCCCTATCGGTTGGACATCACGAGTGCGGTCCGACCCGGGGAAAACGACTTGGAAATTCAAGTCGTGAATTTGTGGCCGAACCGGCTGATTGGCGACGAACAATTGCCACCTGAATATGAGTATGGGGGTGAAGCAGGAGGTTTTAACTTCAGTGGCCCCGGGATGGGATCGATCACGAAGATTCCGGCCTGGTATGCCCAAGGTAAGCCCAAGCCCCCAGGGAAACGGGTGACATTCTGTATCTGGAGGCATTACAACAAGGACGAGCCCCTGCTGGAATCCGGGCTGATCGGACCCGTGCGGCTGCGAACCGCCTTACGGAGGCCAATCGACCTCTAATCCTAATTCGGCGCTGGGGTTGCGCGGTAGGTAGTCATCACGGGCAGTGCGGTCTTGACCGTGATGGCTACCTGCTCCAGTGCGTAAAATATTCGATTAAGCTTCCCCCCTTCGCGGAATGACTGGGGTTTCAAAATCCGTCGTTCAAACGAGCACCGCACTACGGCTTTCCATCATGTACTAGAAAAGAAAGGGAGTAAGTAACGTGCCAGGTTTCAATTGTCAAGTGCCAGGGATTAAGGGCGGGACTCGGAACTGGGGCTGGTTGACTCCCACACCCCATCGACGCGGCGACATCCCTTCAGCTAAAATGGTTTGGGGTTGAAAACACCAAGAATGGGAATGGATCAAACCGCAGGCTCGCACTCGAATTCTCTGCCCGTGATGAGCACGCAGGAAAAGGCCCTCGCCATCAATCTCGACGCCGCGAAGTTCGGGACCTTTGCCGAAATCGGCGCCGGGCCAGGAGGTGGCGCGCTGGTTTTTCCATGTGGGCCACGCCTCCGCCACGGTGGCCAAGTCGATGTCGGCGTATGACATGGTGATCAGCGACATCATTTACGGCCCGACCGATCACTACGTCAGCCGAGCCCGCCTGGAGTCCATGCTGGACCACGAATGGGAGCAGTTGCTCGAGCGCCTCGACCCCGTGCGCGGAGAGCGCAGCAGTTTCTTCGTCTTTGCCGACACGGTCGCCACGCGCAGCCGCTCGCGCAATCAGAACGGGCAAGGCTGGATGGGAATGCGCTTCCAGGCGCAGCCCAGGGCGCCTTGTTCGCAGATCATCATTCACGTCAACCTGCTTGACCAGGTGCCGGTGAGCGCGCAGGAGGCCCTGGGAATCCTGGGCGTCAACCTGGTGTACGGCGCTTTCCACCAGCAGCAACCCGAAGCGCTGATGAAGACGCTGATGGAGGGGCTCAGCCGGCTGCGCGTGGACATCGACATGATCAAATTCTCCGGCCCGGCTTTTGACAAGGTTGACAACCGCCTGGCGAGTTTGCAACTGGTGGAGTTGGGATTGACCGATGCCACGATGTTTACCGCGCAGGGAGAAGTGGTGCAGCCGGCGGAGGTGCTCTACAAGAAACCTGTCCTCATCTCTGCGGGGCAGGTTCCGGCCGATTACCAACGTCAGGCTCGATATGTTGAACGGTGCGGTGGACCGGTTTAAGAAAATTCCCGGCGTGGATGGGGACCCGGTGGTCCTTATGGGGATGACACTGCAGGACCTGGGCACGGGGCACGGGATCGACCGTCGCGACTTTCTCGATCGCGCCGATATGCTTGGCGCCCTCGGCAAAACGGTGATGGTGTCCAACTATAGGCGTTTCGACAGCGTCACCAGCCTCACTGCGGCGTTACACGCCACAATGGCTGGGATTCGTCATGGGCGTGCCCACCCTGCGCGCGGTGTTCGACGAGCAGTACTACACCAGCCTGCCGGGCGGCATCCTGGAAGGATTGGGGCGGCTGTTTCAAGGAAACGTTCGCCTGTATGTTTACCCCACGCGGGACCCATCCGGCGAGGTGGCGACTTCCACCACGCTGGAAGTCGCTCCTCAACTGCAACACCTGCTGGCCTACCTGCGGGAGAGGGGCGAGATCGAGGCCATTGAGAATTTCGATTCTCGGCAACTCCACATGTTGCCCGATGAAGTCTTGGCCGCCATTCAAAACGGCGCCCCCGGCTGGGAGCAGTACCTGCCCCCGCAGGCGGCGGAAGTCATCAAACAACGCGCGTTGTTTGGATATCGCCCAGCGGCGGCGGAAGGCTCGGCCGGGAATCAGTAGGTGCTTCCTTTCCCCTCCGGCCTCGATGCCCCTCGTCGAGGCAGGCCGGCGAGTCTCATGACGAAATCTCTGCGCTTGCTCATGGCGTGGTTCCTTTCGGGCCCTGGTTAAGGAAGATGTCGATCCGGGGCGACTGGTAGTTGTAGGGCTTGGTGATGATGTCGAGACGTCCGTCGCCATCCAGATCAGCGACCTTGGATTCGTGGAAGTCGAGGCCTTCCACAACGACGCTCTTGGTAAAGTTTCCCTTGCCGTCGCCGTAATAGATGTAGGCTTTGGATTGCGGGTTCGCACCGTCCAGGCGTTGTTCGGCGCAGAAGATGTCGAGATTGCCGTCGCCATCGAAATCGGCAATCTGGAGGCTGTGGCCGAAGTGAATGTCAGCGAGTTTGTGAGCGATCCATGTACCCTTCACCCATTCGTACCACATCAGGGGACCGTCGCCGTCGCCGACCACAAAAACCACCTGCGGACGGTCGCTATTCTTGATCAACTTGCCCGCCGCGGCGCGCGAAAAGGCATAGCGCGGGTCGATCAGGTTCTCTTCGAACTTCAGTCCGCCAAGGTTACGGAACCATCTTCCACCCCCGACGATGTCGAGTTTGCCGTCGCCGTCAACGTCAACGATGGCGAGACCTTCGTGCTCGTGCACTCCCTTCCAGGAGGGCGACTTGCCGAGTTGTTCCGGCTCGCTGTCCGTGCTGTACCGATAGACTGGGGTGATGGGCCACGAGTCCGTGTGGAGTGGATCGGCGGGGACTTTGGCAATGAAGAGGCCATGCGCATCCTGGTTCCAGAAGACCAACTCGGGTTTGCCGCAGCCGTCAAAGTCGGCCGCCATCTGGTCATGATGCTTAGCGGCTCCACTGTGCTTGATGGTGTGGCGCTTCCAGGGCTGATCGATGTGCGGATAAGGGTTCTGCCACCACCATATCTCATTGCTCTTGAAGTCGCCCGCCGCGATGTAGTCGAGATTGCCGTCGCCGTCCACATCCACGGCCACTCCACCCGCCTCGATGTGGAGCGGTTGGGGTTCGATCACGGAGCGCGTCCAGCCCTGGCCGATGCGGCGGTAGAGGACGACGGAATCCGGCGCGGTGCGCTCGGTGAGCACGAAGCCGGGATGCCCGTCGTGACCAAAATCGGCCACCGTCAGTGAAGTCTGCTCCGTTCCCTGGTTAGGAATCGGAAGATCCCCGGTGGCCGTGGAAAGATGCTTCCAGGCCAGGCGGTCGGGGGGCGCGTCCGGGGCAACGGACATGGCGGTGAGAATCAGAGATCCCACCAGAAGCAGCTTGTTCATGGGACTGTCCTCGTGTCGTGCATAACCAATCGCGGTGCAAAGGTTGGCGCTACAAGCACCAATCCTACTACTTAAAGGAGGGCGACGAGTGATCGAAGCGAAAACGGTATCCCCGCAGAGCGCGTACGCAAGTCGTGCCTACATGCTGCTGATCAGCATGGTGGCGGCGCTGGGCGGCATGATGTTCGGCTTCGATGTGGGGATCATCTCGGGCGCCGCCCCATTCGTGCAGGAGCACTTCCGTCTCAACGAGCTACAATTGGGATGGGGAGTGAGTTCGTTGCTGGCCGGCTGCATGTTGGGCGCCATGTTCGCAGGCGCCTGGCCGACGCCTACGGACGCAAGCGCACCCTGCTGAGCATCGCCCTGGTATTTGCCTTCACCAGCGTGCTGACTGCGGTTGCCCCCGCTTTCTCCTTGTTTGTCGCCGCCCGATTTGCCGGCGGATTGGCCGTGGGCGCGGCCTCCATGGTGTCGCCGCTTTACATCGCGGAGGCGTCGCCGTACGCCTTGCGCGGACGCCTGGTGGCGTTGAACCAACTAGCGATCACCATGGGAATCCTGATCTCGTACCTGATCAATTACCTGTTGCGCGGGGCGGGGGCGGACAACTGGCGATGGATGTTTGCGACTGGGGTATTTCCATCAGTGTTATTCTTCGTTCTGCTGTTTCTAGTGCCGGAAAGCCCGCGTTGGCTTTTTGGCGCGGGAAAGCAGGATGAGGCTTATGCCGTCCTGGTGCGGGTGGGCGGCATCGAAAACGCCGCGAAGGAAATGCACGCGATGCGGGCGCCGCGCCGCGAGCAGGCGGCCTCCCTCCGCGATCTGCTCCTACCGCGCAACCGCCGGGTAATGCTGGTAGGCATTGTGCTGGCGATTCTGGTGCAGGTCACCGGCATCAACACCATCATTGATTATGCCCCTATCATTCTGCGTTCGACCGGCAACACCATCGATGTGGCATTGTTCCAGACCTTCATCATTGGCTTCATCAATTTCGCCCTCACCTTCGTTGCCATCTTTACCGTGGACTGGATCGGCCGCCGGGCGCTCTATATCGCCGGAGCCAGCGGCATGACGGTCTCGCTCACGTTGCTGAGCGCCGGATTTTTCCTGGGCAGGGTGCAGGGACTCGTGGGGCTGATTCTGATTCTGGTGTTCATTGCGTCGTTCGCCGGATGTATCGGACCCGTCTTCTGGATCCTGATGTCGGAGATTTTCCCCAGCCGCATTCGCGGTCTGGCCATGTCGGCCGCCGTCTTCACCTGCTGGCTCGGCAATTTTCTCGTGGTGCTGCTCTTTCCCTGGATGTTGAAGAACACCGGCGGCAGCGCCACCTTCGGCTTTCTCGCCGTAATGTCGCTGGTGATGATTCTCTTCACCTGGAAAATGGTCCCGGAAACCAGCGGCAGGACGCTCGAGGAAATCGAGCGATACTGGGATGGTTCGGCGCGCTCAATGGCCCGATGAGCCGATGGTCCGATCAACCGATGGACCGATCAGCCTTCCAACGGCTGAACGCGGACTTCCACTTCCACCGATTGCCCGCCGCCGCCCAGGGTGAGGCCTTTCACCGGCGTCACATCGCCGTAGTCGCGTCCCCACGCCAGGGTAATATGGGCGTCCGAAGGCATCATGTTGTTGGTGGGATCAAAGCTCAGCCACCCGTTTTGCGGATCGAACACCGACACCCAGGCGTGCGACGCCGCCGCTCCTTGAAACCGCGGGCCGCTGCGGATGTAGCCGCTCACGTATCGCGCCGACAATCGCAGGGAACGAAGGGCGCCGATCATGAGGTGAGCAAAATCCTGGCACACGCCCTGGCGGTTATGCAGGACCTCCAGGAGCGGCGTATCAATGGATGTGGATTTGGGCTGGTACTTGAATTCGTCGTGAATGCGGCGGGTGAGTTCTTGCAGCGCGTCGAGCAGCGGGCGTCCGGGCGTGAAAGTGGGGCGGGCATATTCCCGCAACTCGGCGAGGGCGGAAATGTAAGGGGAATCGAAAATGAACTCCGAGGCGGCGATGGAATCCGGATCCAGCGGCTGGGCCAGCAAGTCGCGGACCTTCTCCCAGGCCGGGGAGGAAAGGATTTCCCCGCCCCGCGGCTCCACTTCCACCACGCTGGAGGCGACGGCCGCGAAGCGGTCGTGCTTTTCAAAAACCGCAAAGGTGGAAACATCGTTGCCGAAATAGTCTATGCGATTTTGCAGGAAGGCCGGAAGGGGATTGACTTGCAGCGAGTGCTCGCGCACTCGTTGGCCGGGCAGCGCCCGCGGAGTCAGGCGCGCCTCATTGAAACACTGCGTCACCGGCGACGGGTAAGCGTAGCGAGTGGAATGAGTAATCCGGTAAAGCATCGATCCTCACCACGACGACGTCAGGCGCGAGGCCTTGGCCGGGCTCATGTATTGCGCCGTCAACGCTTCGGAGAATTCGTACAAGTTGACTTTGAGCTGATCGAGGAGCAATTCCAGCGCCGCAAACCGCTCCCTCCCTGTCCCGCTGGGCAAGCTCTTCCGTGAGCGCCACGCGGACTTCACCCAGGGCTTTGGAAGCCAACCCTTCCAGCCGGCGGTGCTCAGCGTCGATCGTGCTCCCCGAGGGAATCGAACTGATGAACCAGGGCGGCCAATTGGAAGCCAACGGACCGCGGGTTCGACTCATCCGCCAACAAAAGTTGCAACACCAGATCGGTTCTGAGCACGCTCAGATATCGCGTGCGGTAGGTAATGGAGCTGTCGGCGACCTGGAGCAAAATGTGCAGGTAGGGTTCGGCATCGGCAGGAACTTCCGCCACCCCCGCGCGCAGCAATTCCGCCATTTGCAAAGCCCTCTCCAGGCGGCGGCCGATTTCCAGAAAGCGCCAGCCCTCGCCGCGGGTGGTGTTTTCCATCAGCAATCCGGAGAAAGCCGACAGCGTCATGACGGCGCGATCGAGCACCCCAATGTGGGCGATAAACCGGTGCTCGGGATTCACCGGCACGGCGCGGGAGAATTCCGCTTCCAGTTGCTGGAGGACGCGCCACGTATCGCTCGACAGCCGTTCCTTCAGTTGCCAGGCCACGCGGCGCATCTCCTTGAGGTTCCACCCCAGGCTGGAAATCCGCGAGGGGTCGTAAACCATGTCGGTGAGGAAGCGCTGCACGCGCCAACGCTGTTCGGCAAGGGAGGCCGTGGCATCCTCGGGCGGCAGAAAATGCAGTCCCACCAAAAGATAAACCGCCGTCTCCAGGGTTACGGCGCGCCCGAAATCCTCCTCGGCGGAGAGCGCGGGCAACAAGGCGCGGAGCAGGCGAACATTGGCTTCCACGCGTTCGGTGTAACGGCCCAGCCAAAAGAGATTGTCGGCCACGCGGCTGGGCAGAGTGCCGCGGCCGGAATCAATCTCGATCATAACCGGAGGCAGGCTGGGTCCGGGTGAATGCTCGTCCGCGCCTCCCAGCACCCAGGTGTCCTTGCTCGCCCCGCCCAGTGGTATGGGAAGCCGATGGGAGGTGGTTTCCGTGGTGACCCGCGTAAGGCCGCCGGGCATGACGGTGTAGGACTGGCCGTCCCAAACGGCGAAGACTCTCAGCACCACGTGGCGAGCGACCAATCCCGCGTCGGTGCGCGCCGGGGCCGTGGAAAGCGCAATTCCCTCTTGCGCCACGTAGCGTTCCGGGTGGGCTTTGATTTTGCCGATCAGCTTTTCGCGGCCGGCGGCATCCATCGATGCCGGAAACTCCAGTTGGTGGCCGAAACTGGGAGACGCAGGTTTGATCACCAGCTCGTCGAGATGCTCCAGCACGTATTGGCAGGGTTCCTCCTGGCCGCACCACCAGGTGGCCACCGAAGGCAGGCGCAGATCTTCGCCCAGCAGCGCGCGGCAAAGGCCGGGCAGAAACGCCAGGTATCCCGCCGCTTCCACCAACCCGCTGCCCAGAGCATTGTCAATCACCACGGCGCCGTTGCGGACGGCCTGCACGAGGCCGGGCACGCCCAACAAGGATTCGCCGCGCAGTTCGAGGGGATCGCAGAAGCTGTCGTCGAAGCGGCGCATGATCAAATCCACCGGTTCCAGGCCGGCCAGGGTTTTCAAATAGACGCGGCCGTCGCGCACCGTCAGGTCATCGCCCTCGACCAAGGGGAAGCCCCAATAGCCCGCCAGGAAGGAGTGCTCAAAATAGGTGTCGTTGTGCGGCCCCGGCGTCAGCACCACCACGCGGGGACTTTGGCTGTGCTTGGCGGCCAGGGCGAGAAGCGCATCGCGGCGGACGTCAAAGAAGCGCGCCAGTTGGCGAACGCGGTATTGGCTGAAGACGGTGGGCAGCGTGCGCGCGCTGACCAGGCGGTTCTCCAGCGTGTAGCCCATGCCGGCGGGCGCTTGCGTGCGGTCGGCAATCACCCACCAGCGGCCGTCGGGAGAGCGGGCCAAATCCGCCGCGTAAGTGTGCAAGTGTACGCCGTCGGGAGGGGTAATGCCGAAGCAGGGCCGCAGGAACTGGGGATTGCCGAAGACCAGCGCCGGGGGAAGATGGTGCTCGTACATCAACCGCTGCTTGCCGTAGAGATCGAACAGCATGGCGTTGAGCAAGGCCGCGCGCTGGGTGACGGCCTTTTCAATCTGCGTCCATTCGTTTTCCGCCATCACCAGCGGGATGGGATCCAGCGGCAAGGGACGCTCATTGCCCCACGGATCGCTCGCGACATTGCTGGAGATGCTGGCTTCCCGGATGAGCTGCACGCCGGACTGCCAGTAGCGATTGAACTGCCGGAAGCCCATCCGCCGGATGGCCACCGTAAGCTGGCGCCAGTGGCGGCGAGGAAAACCGGAAGGCAGCACGGCCTCATCCCAGTAGCCTTCAATGGGCGCGTACCGCCACTCCTCCGCCAGCGATTGAGTTGGTGCCAGTGATGTGTCGTTCATAGCAGATTGGACTTCGACAGTTCCCGGCGCAAATCCAGCGTGGCGGGAAATTCCGGATTCTCCTCGATCGGTGGTACAGCCTTCAGATCCGGCGTGTGGCCGATGGGGTAAAAACGCGCCCTCCGGCGAGCCTCGGCCTCGTTGGAGTTTACCGGAAAAGTCTCGTAGTTGCGCCCACCCGGATGCGCCACGTAGTAGGTGCATCCTCCGATCGATCGCTGGGCGGCGATGTCAATCAACTCGACGATCAAAGGCGTGTGCACGGGGATGGTGGGATGCAGGCAATGCGGCGGCTGCCAGGCGCGAAATCGCACGCCACACACCAAGTCGCCGTGCGTGCCCGTGGACTGGAGGGGCAATCGCCGGCCGTTGCAGGCGAGGGCAAACCGCTCGCTCACCAAGCCCTGGGCGCGCACCTGGATGCGCTCGACGGAGGAATCGACGTAGCGCGCCGTGCCGCCCGCGCCGGGTTCCTCTCCCAAGACGTACCAGGGCTCGATGGCTTGGCGGAGTTCGATATCGACGCCGTCGTAACAAACCTGGCCACAAGCGGGAAAACGAAACTCCCATTGCGGAGCGAACCACGCTGCCTCCAGGGGGTAACCGGCGCGGCGCAAATCGTTCAGGACGTAGCCAAAATCCTGCTGCACGAAGTAGGGGAGAAGAAAGCGATCGTGCAAGCGCGTGCCCCAGCGAATGGGTTTCTCCTCGTAAGGCTCGCGCCAGAACCAAGCCACCAGCGCGCGGACCAACAATTGTTGCGCCAGACTCATGCGCGCGTGCGGCGGCATTTCAAAGGAGCGGAGTTCCACCAAACCCAGCCGCCCCGTGGCGGTGTCGGGAGAATAGAGCTTGTCGATGCAGAACTCCGCGCGGTGAGTGTTGCCGGTCACGTCCACCAGAAGGTTGCGGAAGATCCGGTCCACCATCCAGGGCGGGCACGTCGCCCGCCTCGCTGCCGCGCAGGAGGCTGAAGGCGATTTCCAGTTCGTAGACAGCGTCGGCGCGGGTTTCATCCACGCGCGGAGCCTGGCTGGTGGGGCCGATGAAAACGCTGGAGAAGAGGTACGAGAGGGAGGGATGATTGAGCCAGTATCCCACCATACTCTTCAGCAGGTCGGGACGCCGCAGAAAGGGGCTGTCCGCAGGCGTGGGCCCGCCCAAAACCAGGTGGTTCCCACCACCCGGTGCCGGTATGACGGCCGTCGAGCATGAATTTCTCCGTCCCCAGACGGCTCAATCGCGCCTGCTCGTAAAGGGTGTTGGTGTTTCGCACCAACTCGCGCCAACTGGCGGCGGGATGAATGTTGACCTCCAGCACGCCGGGGTCAGGAGTGAGCTTGATGTGCCGCAGGCGCGGATCGTGAGGCGGCGGGTAGCCTTCAATCACAACCGGCATCTGGAGTTTCGCGGCGGTATCCTCAACGGCGGCGAGCAGGTCGATGTAGTCTTCCGCGGACTCCACCGGCGGAATGAAAACCTACAGCCTGCCCTCGCGCGGCTCCACCGCCAGCGCCGTCCGCACGACTTGGGATCCGGCTTGCGATTGCGGCACGACAGGCGTGCGGCTGCCGGTGCTGCGCGCGCTGTTGCTCCACGAACTCCACCGGCGATTGCTGCGCCATCTGAACCCGCCGGACGGGAACGGGCAGCGGACCCGTGGCGCGCCGTGGGATCAACCTCCGAAACCTTTTGCTGCTGCTCGGCAGGCTCCCAGATCAGTGTTTCGAGCGGCAGGCGGAGGCCCACCGGCGAATCACCGGGGATCAAGTAAAGGTGCTCGGAACGCAGCGTCCACAAACAACTCTGCCACTCGGGGCCGCTCTTCCCTTCCGCCCGCTTCAGGGGCAACACGTAACCCACCGGCTGGCCAAGACCCCGCTCAAACACTTGGCGAAGCTTCTCGCGCTCCAGGGGATCGTCAAGTTTGTTGTCGCAGCAGGTCCACATTCGCCGGAAGCTTGCGCTCTTTCAAGAGATAGGCAAGCGGGTCCTCGTAGGCGTTGATGACGTAGTCGGGCCCGACTTCCAGCCTTCGGGCCAATTCCTCGGCAAACTGGCGCGCGGCATTGACGCCGAAGCCGTAGTCGCGGTCGATCTCGGCAAGCCAGCGCGGGTCGTTCCAAAGGGGGATGCCGTCGGTTCGCCAATAACAGGAGAAGGTCCATCGGGGCAGCGGCTCGCCGGGATACCACTTGCCCTGCCCATAGTGGAGAAGCCCTCCCTTGCCAAACTCCTCGCGCAAGCGGAGAAGAAGTTCGCCGGCCATGACGCTGTTTGGCCGGTCCCAGCGCGGCCGTGTTCCACTCCTCGCCCTCCATGTCGTCGATGGAAACGAAGGTGGGCTCGCCACCCATCGTCAGGCGGACGTCACCCGCGACCAGTTCCTCGTCGATGCGCTCGCCCAATTGGTAAAGCCGCTGCCACTGTTCCTCCGAATAAGGCTTGGTGACGCGGGCGGGCTCCAGGATGCGCGTGACCCGCATTTCGTGGTGAAATTCCACTTGGCTGGGGCTGACCAACCCCGTGACCGGCGCCGCCGAGCGCGGCTCGGGAGTTGCCGCCAGAGGAATGTGCCCTTCCCCCGCAAACAACCCGGAAGTGGGGTCAAGCCCCACCCATCCCGCGCCGGGCAGGTAAACTTCCGCCCACGCGTGCAGGTCGGTAAAATCCTCTGCCGGGCCGACCGGGCCCTCCAGCGGTTTCACGTCGGGCTTGAGCTGAATCAGGTAGCCGGAAACAAATCGCGCCGCCAGGCCCAGGTGGCGAAGCGTCTCAACCAGCAGCCAGCCGGAATCGCGGCACGAGCCGCTGGCGAGTTCAAGGGTCTGCTCCGGAGTTTGCACGCCCGGCTCAGTCCGAATCAGATAGCGGATTTCCCGCTGCAACCGTTGATTGAGGTTGACGAGAAAATCCACCGACGCGGTTGGGCTCCGGTCGATGGAGGCCAGCAGCGCTTGCGAGTCGCGGCCCGGCGGGCGAGGCTTTCAGGAATGGTTCCAGTTCGCGCTGCTCCCAGGTTTCGTAACGAAAGGGAATCTTCTCCGCATAGGGTTCGAGGAAAAAATCGAAGGGGTTGATGACCGTCATTTCGGCCACCAAATCCACTTCCAGCGAAAAGCGGCGAGTCTGTTTGGGAAAGACCAGCCGCGCCAGGAAATTCCCCTGCGGATCCTGCTGCCAGTTGATGAAGTGATCCTTGGGCTCGATGCGCAGCGAAAAGCTGGTGACCGGAGTGCGGGTGTGCGGAGCGGGGCGAAGACGGACAATTTGTGGGGAAAGGGTTACCAGGCGGTCGTATTCATAGGTCGTCTTGTGGTAGAGCCCTACCCGGATTCCCATTAGGAATTGCCTCCCGCCGCTGACGGACTGGGTGATGGGTGGCCCAGCAAAGAAGTCGCGGGCCAAGTTGTCGTCGATGGTGTTCATCCGCGCCTGCAAAGCATCCAGGTACTCGTGAAGGCCCTGGCCGATGATCCTATCCACGGAAGTGTAATCCAGTTCAGCGCGAAGGGGGGCCAGGGAGCGCTCCGAGGGATACTCGCACGATCCCATGGGGGTGCCGGTAATCGCGTGCAGGGATTCATCGGCGCCGCGCAGGCAGTGGCGGATGGCGCGGGGAAACTCACGGTCAAGCACCAGGAAATCCACGATGTTGCGGGGGGTGATTCGCCCATGCTTCTTGCGGTACATCTCAAATCCGCTGACCGATTTCAAAACCGCCGACCAGTGGATGTCATCATAGGGGGTGCCGATGGCGTTGGCCGAGGGCAGCAACATAAAGTACTTCACATCCAGGATGCGCGACGTTTTGTCTGCCCGCTCCAACTGCCGGCCCAGGCGAAGGAAATGCCAAGCCTCGTTGTGACTCATGGTGGCGTCGGTAATTCCCTCAAACATGTGGCAGCCCAGGCGGATGCCGCGCAGGATCTCGGCCAGGCGCTCCGACTCCGCGAGCGCCCTCTGGGATTGAATCTTCAGGTACATGCTGTTGACCTGCTCCCACATCTCCGAGGAAATGATCTCGCGGATGGAGCGGGCGTTTTCCCGGGCGGCGCGCAGGCACGAGGAGATGGAATTCAGATTGTCGGTGTCCCACACTAAGAACTTGATAACAGTGGCCTTCTTGGCCTTGCCGTGGCGCTCGCGAAAGACCGCGGCGTCGCCGCTGGTGTCAATCAGGGGTTGCCACTGGTGGGCGGGTTCAAGCGGCAAATCGAGTTGCAGATGCAGGTTGACGTCAATGAAGCGCGCCACGTTCTCCGCCCGCTCGATGTAACGCGCCATCCAGTAAACGGCTTCGGCCGCCCGGCTTAGGAGCGGCGCGGTTTCACTGCTCATTGGTGGCTCCTTTCTCCGTCGGCGCGAGAACCCAGGTGTCTTTGCTCCCTCCGCCTTGCGACGAATTGACCACCAGCGACCCTTGGCGCAACGCCACCCGCGTCAGCCCGCCGGGCAGGACATAAATCTCCTTGCCATAAAGAATGTAAGGGCGCAAATCCACGTGGCGGCCTTCCAAATGATCTTCCACCAACGTCGGAACGCGCGAGAGCGCCAGCGTGGGCTGGGCGATGTAGTTGCGCGGCTTGGCGGTAATTTTGGCGGCAAACTCCTCGCGTTGCGCGGCGGTGGAGTGCGGCCCCACCAGCATTCCGTATCCGCCCGCCTCATTCGCCGACTTCACCACCAGTTTATCAAGGTTTTGCAGCACATGCTGGCGGTCCTGGTCCCTCCAGCAGAGAAAGGTGGGGACGTTGGGCAAAATCGGGTCAGCGCCTTCGTAGTAGCGGATCATCTCCGGCACGTAGGAGTAGACCACTTTGTCGTCCGCCACGCCATTGCCCGGGGCGTTGGCCAGAGACACCCGGCCCGCCCGGTAGACATCCACCAAGCCCGGAACTCCCAGGAGAGAATCCGGGCGAAAAGCCTGAGGGTCCAAGAAGTCATCATCAATGCGGCGATAGATGACGTCCACCCGGCGCAGACCTTTTGTGGTGCGCATGCAGACCCAGCCGTCCTGCACCACCAGGTCGCGGCCCTCAACCAATTGAATCCCCATGCGTTGCGCCAGAAAACTGTGCTCGAAATAGGCGGAGTTATACATGCCAGGGGTAAGCAAGACCACCGTCGGATTGTCAAGCGCGCGGGGTGGCGCAATGGCTTCCAAAGTCTCCAGCAGCTTGCTGGGGTAAATGTCCACCGGGCGAACGTGCAGGCCGGCAAACACGCGCGGGAAAGTCCGCTTCATCAGATCGCGGTTCTCGAGAACGTAGGAAACGCCCGAAGGCACGCGCAGATTGTCTTCCAGAACGTAGATTTGGCCATCGCCGTGGCGAACCAGATCCGTGCCGGTGATGTGGCACCAGACCCGGCCCGGAGGATTGATGCCGCGGCATTGGGGGCGGTAAAACGCGGCGGAATTGATGATCTCCTCGGGAATGATTTTGTCTTTCAGGATTTTCTGGTCGTGGTAAATGTCGTCGATAAACTCGTTGAGCGCGTGGATGCGCTGCTTGAGGCCGCGCTCGATCCAATCCCACTCCTCGGCGCGGACGATGCGGGGAATCAGGTCGAAGGGGAAAATGCGTTCTGTGCCCGCCGAATCTCCGTAAACATTGAAGGTGATTCCCATTTGCAGCAGCAGCGTTTCCGCCGCGCGCTGGCAGCGCAGAAGCTCACCGTCTTCCAGGGATTCGATGGTTTCGAGCAGCAGTCGAGCCTCCGGCCGCCCCTTGCCGTCAGCGTCGAACATCTCGTCATAAAACCCATCCGTCTGATACGAGTTGAGCTGCATTCACACCTTCCTGCCCCCGGGAGAGCAGAAAGCAGTAGGCAGTAAGCAGTCTGCAGAAAGCAATCGACCGTGGGCACGAGGCAGTAATCAGTAGGCAGCCCAGCCACCGGCCGGGGGCCGGATTGAATAGTCTGTGACTACCAATCGCATCGACCGTTTAGAATCAGTGCGTTGCCGGCTAGTCACAGGCCAGCGAACTTCGCTACAGATCAAAGTTTTTCCGCAGCCGGTAAATTGGGCCGCTGCGAAAAGCCACCCGCTTGGCCTTCGTGCCTACTGCAAATTGCCGACTGCTTCCTGCCGACTGCCTACTGCCTACTGCCGAGTATTAGACTAGCGCTGCGCCCCATACGCATGTCAATAGGTGTCAACGTAAATTCTTCCTATCGCTGGCAAAACAATTTTAGAAGGGTGGGAAAGGTTCACCACAGAGGCACAGAGATCACAGAGAAAAGCAAGTCTGCTCGCACGGGCAGGGATTACAGTTCTTTGGTTTGTTGACCCACAGTTCTTTGTGCACGTCTGTTCTCCGTGACCGCTGTAGAACAAGGTCGTAATTTCTTGTTTTTTGAGCAAGAATTCTAGCGCCCATTGTAGGGCCGAACGGCGTTCGGCCCAGGGCCAGCGCCGCTGGCCCCTACATATTTGGTTGCGGCTTTGCCGCACTGTGCCGACGTGGTAGATTCTTTCTCGCGTTGCAGGTGGGTGAAGCTCCGGTTCAGTCCCACTTCGGCCATCGGTAGACGTATTTCCATCGGACGTATTGGTCGATCGGAGTTAGCAAAACACCCACCGTGGCGGAGTAACAGTGCAGGGCCTGGCTGGGAGTCGTAACCCCGTAACCCACCAGCAGCCAGTGGCCCGTCGCCATTCCGACGTGCGTGTAGCCATTGTCATAGAGAAGGTCCGCCGGCCATATGGGCACCGAGGCAAGCGGTTGATTGCTTTTGTCAGCCGACCACACCAGATCGGAAGCGCCCCGCATACCATCCGGTATGTTGGCATTGCCGAGCACCTGTCGAAAGCAGCAGCGTACATAACCCGCACAATCGAAGTGCATCTTTCCCGTGCAATCCTCGCCATATACGAGCTGCGACGTCACCTTGGGAGAGTTGTCCGTCGAGGTGTCCTGAAAATACCGCGGCCAGCGGAACTGGGCGCCGGGGGCCTTGGGGTCCTTGCCATCCCAGGGCGGTCTCTTCTGGATGTCTGGGGCGCTATACCTTCCGGCACAAACTCCGTGGCTCACGTCTCCCTGGTAAAGGGATGCGCACCGCATGAACGTGTCCGTATCTTTCGCCGACTCGTTTGTCCGGAAGCATCGGCGCGGACCCGTCTAATCGCTGCGCCCCCCAAAGATAATGCGCGCCCGCTGCCTGGATTTGCCTGCCCGCATTCACGACGGCGAGCAGTTTCGGTATGTACCGTGATAAGTCCTTGAAGTCGTCACCCAGCATGGACACCTCTTCCTTCACGATGATCGCGACGGTGTAGGAATAACGGCCCGTATTTCCAGTTTCGATTTCCGCCCTTTTAATAAGTTACCACTGACCGCCTAAGAATTCAACGACCGGCCGGGCTGACCGGCCGGGCTGAGGTGGTGTTCTGCTCCGAAAATTTGATTTACGCGGCGACGCAGGTTTCGAGGGTAACCTTGTGCCCGAGTGCTTCCATACGTTTGAGGTAGTAGCGAGTGAGGCGTTGGGTTTGCAGCGTGTCAAAGAAGTTGCTCCCCAAGTCGGCATGAGCTGTGCGGTCTTTGAGCATATGGTAGAAGAGCACCAGCATCGAATGGGCGACGGCAATGAGAGCGCGTTTCTTGCCGCGCCGACCCACCAAGCGCCGGTATTGGGCGGCCAAGTAACTCTTCTTGGTATGGCTGGCGGCCCAGGCGGCCTGGCTAAGGGTGCGTTTCAGCCAGCGATTTCCCGGGGTGATGGGTCGCCGGCGTCGCTTGCCGGCACTCTCCTCGTTTCCAGGACACAGGCCTGCCCACGAGGCCAGGTTTTGGTCCGTGGGAAAGGGGCGCATGTCGGGTCCCACTTCTGCCCGCCACCCCTCCATGACCCGGTGATCCACGCCCGGCACTGCGTCGAGGCGCTCGATCTGATCCGCAAAAGGGGGCGTTTGCTCCGCGATGCGGGTGTCCAGTTGGGCCAGGAGTTCCTCCTGCTGAGCCCATTGTTTCCACAGCAACTGCAACAGGAAGTGATGATGCTCGGTCAGGTGGCCTTGCAGCGCCTTTTCCAGTTCGGGGATTTTGCCCCGCCACTGTCGCCGTGCCAGATCCGCCAGCTTGCGGGGATCGTCTTGGCCGTCGAGCAAGGCTTGCAGCCTGGCACGCCCCGAGGCTCCCAGGATGTCGGTCGCCACCGAGGCCCACTTGATATGGGCCTCCTCCAGGACCTTCTGAATACGTTTAATGGTGCGGCCCTTTTCTTCCACCAACGGCGTTCGGTGCCGGGTCAGGTTGCGAAATTCGCGTTGCGGGCGGGGAGGAATAAAGCTCCCCTTCAACCATCCGTGTTGCAGCAGTTGCGCGATCCCCTCGCAATCGCGAATGTCACTCTTCCGTCCCGGAACCTGCTTCAGATGCCGCGCGTTCACCAGCAACACCGTGAAGCGGCCTTCCCGGATGTTGTAGATCGGCTTCCCGTACACACCGGTCGACTCCATCGCCACATGGGTGACCCCTTGCGCTGCCATCCAGTCGGCCATCGCCCGAATATCACGGGGCATCGTCCCCCAGTGGCGAGTTTCCTTACGAAGTGGATCGTTCGCCTCCGGCCGTCGCACACAGGCTTCGACCGACTCCTTGTGCACATCCAAACCCGCACAGCGAGCGATAAGAGTTTCCATGATCGACTCCTTTCTCCCTGCGGCGGAGGACATCGAAAGGGAAAACAATCTGCTCCGCATGCTCCCGCCGAAGCGGGGCGACAATTCGGGGTTTGGAGCGATGTCCAGGCCAGACTAATTTGCGGGCTCGCCGCTCCAAGGACGATCGGCCTTCATCCCGCGCAGGCAGTGTTGATCTTACGCCCATCTCGAGCCCATTTTCATGCTTCGGGGTGTCGCGAAGCGACATGACCGACTAATTTGAACGTAGCGCCGCCATCTTGGCGGCACATGCCGGGCGGAAGCCCGGCGCTACACCCGAAGTCAGACACCCCCCGCGAAGCGGGTGGCTTGACAAGTGGGGCCGCCTCAAAGGCGGTCACCCGTTAATTTAGGCGTCGCGCCGAGGCGCGCCTTGGTTATGGATTCAAAACTGTCCGCCGGTTCCATCCGCTTCTTCCTGTTCGCGGATGTATTGGCGAACTTGCTCGAACTCGAACCCGACCGTGGATACGGCGTAACCACGGGCCCAGAAATGCTCGCCCGTGAAATTTCGCTCCTTGCCTCACATTCCGGCTACAGCGATCGCGCTCTTTCCTTTCAGAAACCCGATCACCGAGGCCACCGGGGGCTTGGGGGGAATCGCGATACACCTATGCACGTGGTCCGGCATCAGATGTCCATCCAGAATCTGGCACTCTTTCTGTCGGGCCAAGGCGTGGAAGATTTCTCCCAAGTGCCGACGCGTCTTTCCGAACAACACCCTGCGCCGTCGCTTGGGCACGAACCCGACATGGTATTTGCAGTCCCATCGAGAATGGGATAGGCTCTGATAAAGGTCTGACATGACATCCTCCTTTGGGATGGTTTCTCATCAAGCCACCTCGGAGGAGGAGGTTACTCTCTTCAACGGTCAAACCTCTGCGAACCTCACTGGTCGAATCAGTGGCTTACCTCAAGGACAGTTAACCTATATGGGGAATAAAGACGAGAGCAATCGCCCGGTTTGGACGCCGGATGGCAAGCGCATCGGGTTTTGCTCGGACAAAGAAGGCCCGACGAACATCTACTGGCAACTGGCCGACGGCAGCGGAGGCCTCGAGAGGTTGACCACCAGCGAAAGCACCAACGTTCCGATGTCTTTTTCACCGGATGGGCAGACGCTGCCCTTCCATAAACTCAGTCACTATACGGGAATGGACGTTTGGATCTATGACGTCTGGATGCTGCGACTCAGCGACGGCAAAGCGCAGCCGTTCTTGAGGTCAAAGCTCTGGGCAGCAACCCCCCGGTTTTCGCCCGACGGGCGCTGGCTGGCCTATATCTCGGATGAATCTGGCGGCTATGAGGTTTATGTGCAGCCCTATCCCGGGCCGGGCGTCAGGGTGCAAATCTCGCAGGGAGGCGGCACGGAGCCGGTGTGGAACCCCAATGGGCGGGAGCTGTTCTACCGGTACCAGGGCTTCAGCAGCCAGAGCAAGATGATGGCCGTGGACATTGCCACGGAGCCGAGTTTCACAACGGGCAATCCTCGGACGCTATTCGAGGGAGTATACCTCGGCTCAACGTCCGAGGAGGTCCCCACCTACGATGTGTCCGCCGACGGCCAGCGCTTCCTGATGGTAAAAGCACCCCCGGAGTCACCAGAGGAGTGACGGGTGGAACTCTGGGAGCGCTGATTGTTTCATCTATTTGTTCGTGCATTTTCAGACCGACAGCTCAAATCGCCTGCTGCCGCCAAGTCCTGATAAGTCGGCCGCGCGGGAAATACTCTCCTGTGGTCGCAGAGGAAACTAATCGCTTTCTCACTGCAAGTTGCTGCCGGTCAGGAGGTTCCGCCCATACTCGCGATTCGGCCTGAAATCGTTGTTCAGCCCGAAGCCGCTCGACTCCTGGATGGTCGCTAGCCTTGATCGGAAACCTCGCCCTTCTTCAGCGCACCCAGCCCGAGCACCACGGCAGAAACGAGTGGAACGATGATCATCACGCTCCACGAGAAGGGATTGGGCGCGCCCATTTTCATTAAATCGCTGACGGCCCTCCTCTCGTTGACGAAAATCGCGATGAACGCGATGACGAAGTAGACGAGAGGCGCGGCATTCAGGTATTTCGACCAGGCCATGCGAAGGTACGGCGCGGCAAAGGGTACGGCGATGGCGATCAGGCCGAGAAAGGAAAACAGGCCATGATTGCTGCCGCCGTTCATCATGCTCTCGGGATTGTTGAAGTCGACGCCGAGCAGGCCCCAGAAGGTAAAGGACAGCCGGCCTCCGCCGATGTCGACGCCGGCCGCAGGGAAAAAGAACCACGCGATCCAGAGCAGAACCGCTGCGCCCAGCGCGACTGCGCCCATGCTAGCGGAAAGGGAGCGTAGCGCTGGCAGAAGCAGCTTGCCCAACCGAATTAGCTGTTCTTTTACGACGCTGAGCACTTCCTCCATCTTCTGCCCGGCGGCTTCTTTCGAATCCACGACGGTGATGGCGGCGACAGAACCGGTGCTGTTCAGATCCACGTCGACGGTCATATTGGCCACAGGGGCCACGGGAGATTTCCAGACGCCTTCGAGCACGAACGGCATCTGCTGGCCATTCACAAAAAGTAGTCCTGGGCTCGAGTCTGGTACTTTGACGATCTTGCTTCTCACTCGCGGGCTGATTTCACCATTCATATTCCTTCTCCCTCTTGAAAAATCAATGCAACTTCTGTGACGAAAATCTTCGAAAGCCGAGGTGGCGCCTGCCGCGCGGATTCCACGGGGTTACCGCGCGCGGATTCTGTATTCCATCGAGCGTTTCGCGGACAAACCGACCACACTACCGGACAACCTGGCGACGCTCGCTTCTGTCAACCTCGTAGTGAGCCACCGAATGCGCCCGACAGTCTGCCCTCAGGAGGCAAGTACGCCCATGCTCCCCTGGCGGATTTACGCAGCAGCTCAGGAAGTCTTTCACCGGAATTTCTGTTTTTGATCTTTGACCCAACAATACAGTACACCTAACCACCTGGGAATGCAATCGGCCGGTCGGTTCGGCTGTTGAGCGCCTGAGGAGCATTTTCTCAGACAATGCCGCGCGTTATCGGCGCAAGAGTTGCAGCCGGCGAACCTGAGCGAGGCGGACAAGCTGAACGGGCTCGAATGGGAAGGGCGGCGACCTTCAAGCCCACATCTTGTCGTGAGGCGGGCGGGGACGGGGGAATGGTTTTGGACGGCATGAGGAGCTTTGGCCCCAATCGACAACGCGGACAATGGAGCCAGTGGGTCGACTTTACGCCGGGGCCTTTGCACTTCCAGAAGACGAGAGCCGGGTGGGAGTTCCGGTGGGACGGAACGTATCGGCGCGGAACCCTTCCGGGACCACAAGACTTTGCCAGCGCGAGGGTGCAGTAGAACTCAACCAATGACCCGCACTATCGGGCAGACCAAGACAGATGCGCGCAAAGTGCGGGCGTAAAGCTCCCTAGGAGCATGGGTAGAGAAAGCAGCCACTAGCATTGCTGGCAGGAGAAACTTCCACCAGACAGGACTGGATATACATTGACGGATCCAGACCAGAGCGCATGGTGGAATCCATTTCCATTATGTAGCTGCAATCGCGGAAGTGAACCTGATTGTGAAGAATATGCTGGTTCAACTAATCCGCTTGGCCTGACCGCCAGGCTCGATATGCGGTACAGTCCTTTGCGGATGCGCTACTTGTCATTGAGGTGGTTGATGACCAGGTTGGAATCTCCATAGATCGTCACTCGCCCTGGCGGGCGAGAACTCAGGTATTTCAGGATGTGGAGTACTCCTGCGTATTCCGCCACGTTGTTAGACATGGTACTGCCTTTACCGACCAAGCCGTGCTCCCACACAAGGATGGCACCATCTTGGTCTTTAATCATCACTCCGTAGGTTGCGGTTCCTCCGGGATTGACAGGACCACAGGCTCCGTCGAACCAGGCAGTGTACTCGTTGTCTTCGATCAAGCGCACCTCACCATATGGGCAGTAGCTACGTGCCTTGATATTTCTCGTTGGGGATGCGGCTAACGCGGTCACCTGCAAGCACGTCCATCTGAGCGGCGAGTTCTGCCATGCCCTCCCGCACCCGGGAGCGAATCAGCGGCATGTTCCGCAAGGCATCCGTGCTCACGCCCTCCAGCAGGGCTCGTGCCTTATCGACCTGCTCCTTCAAATCCTGGTCGTCCACCACGTTGCGTAGGTCAAACGTCCCCAGGAAATCACGCAGCTTCTGCAAGGTTGATTCCCGCAGACGCTGTGGCTTGCCGTCGGGCTGGTCAGCCAGCCGGTCGCGGAGGTGACTGACCAGTTCCAGCAGCGAAGCGCGCATCACCTGCTGGACTTCCGCGCAGGCTTCCGACATGGCCTGGACTGCCTTGTCCCGCTCGGTCTGGAACATTCGGGCTGAGATTTCCCGAAGCTGTTCCGGCACGCCGTAGCTGACGTATTGCCAACTGAAGGTGAAGCGGGAACGCACTTCCTCCACCGGGGGATAATCAGCCGGGTTATGGAGCGTGCGCAGTCGCCCTGCGGCCTCCTGGCACAGGCGGGGATAGGCGAAGAGGAACACTTCCACCAACACCCTGCGCTTCTCCCTGAACTCGTTCAGCCTTTCATCCACCGTCTCCAGCAACCCCAGCGGCAAGAGATGAATGCCCACCTCGAACGGCAGGCACGTATCGTAAAGGAAGCGGCGAACGTCGCCATCGAGGGTTCTGATGGCTTGGAGCTCTGGCGAGTCGAGCAGCGTTTTCGCCACCCGGATGAGTTCCTTGTCGGCGTCCACTTCAACCTGGGATGAGCTAACCTTGCGACTGTTGCCCAGCAAGCCCAAATGAAGCTTGATGAAGACGGTTTTCCTGGCAAGGTCGGCGCCAGGTTCCTGGAGTTCCAGGATTGGTAATGCAGTTGCCATTTCTTCCTCCTTTGTGTAGTTGGAATTGTTCAGATGGCACTTCGGCTTCCCAGAAGTTCAGTGACGGGGCAAGGTCGAGGGAATTCCCTGCAATCACCGCACATTCTGGAAATGGCCAGTGATGCAGTGTAAATTTAATGGTAGAGGATTTTGTCAGGTTTTGAATACGAGACGGGCTTCGCGCGGAAAGTTGCTTTGAATCGCAACGCAGAGGACTAATACTGGGGTTCTGAAGTCTCAAATTCTGGATTGCGGGGTTCTGAAAATTGATGGCTGAGGGGGAGGAGATATCGTGAAGCAGGTGCAAATTGCAGGGGAAGGCAAGCGCTCTATCAGAAGATTGACTGTGGGGGATTTTGTGGGGACCTTGCAAGCCCTATTTACGGGATAATCATGTTTACTTATTTTCTTAGAGTATTGATAATATTAATATCGTCGCTTTGGCATTAGACTTGCCCTGCGTCATTCTCTTGCGCCCAAGGCAAGCGCGCTACCAGGCTGCGCCACGCCCCGAATTGAACGCACTCTTCATTCTGCCAAGCTTGGCGGCAGGTGTCCAGTGCGATTCGGGAAGACAATTGGTTGCTATCCCCTTGCAGGTGTTATACTCTGGCTAGTTTCATAGAGCGCCTGCGATGAAACGGTGCACTTCCTGCCAAACGCCTTACCCCGATGAGTTCGCCTTCTGCCCACTCGACGGCGCGGAGTTGGATGACCCTGCGGTGTATGCCGTGGGCACGACGATCCGCAACAAGTATCGCATCCTCGCCAAAGTGGGAAAGGGCGGGATGGGGCACGTCTACAAGGCGCTCCACCTGCTTTTCAACGAAGTGCGCGCGCTGAAGGTGATGGACCCCGGCGCTGACGCAGCGCGAAGATTTCGTCCGCCGGTTTCTGCGCGAAGCCTTTGTGGCCCGCCGCCTGCAACATCCCAATGCCGTCCGGGTGGACGACGTGGACGAGACCGAGGACGGCCGCCACTGCATTGTGATGGAGTACATTGACGGGCGCATGCTCCGCGACGTCCTCGAGCGCGAGGGGCCCCTGCCCGCCGCCCGCGCCTGCTCCATCGTGAAGCAAGTTGCTTCCGCGCTTGACGCTGCCCATCAATTGGGCATTATCCATAGAGATATCAAGCCTGAAAATATTGCTCTGGTCAAGGGGGAGCAAGGCGACTTGGTGAAAGTCCTGGACTTTGGCATTACCAAGCTCCGCGAGGGGCGGCTGAAGGAGGAGGCCGGCGCCATGGCCTTGACCGCCACCGGCACCGTCTTCGCCATCGGCACGCCCGAGTACATGTCGCCCGAGCAGGTCCGGCAGAAGGAACTGGACGGCCGCTCCGACCTCTATTCCCTGGGATTGGTTTTCTACGAAATGCTCACCGGCGAGCTGCCCTTCCACGCGGATTCTCAGGCGGAATGGTTTCTGGCCCAGGTGAGTGAAGCTCCCCGGCCGCTGCAGGAACAGCCCGCCAGCCTGCGCATTCCCCGCGGCATCGCCGACCTGGTGATGTCGATGCTGGAGAAGGAGCCCGCTCGCCGCCCCGCCAACGGCGCCGCCGTCATCAAAGCGATTGAAGCCTGCGAAAAAGAAAGCGCGGTGCTCGCGGCCATTGCGCCCCCGGGAGGGACGAGCCGCGGGAGAAAAACAGCAGGGGCGAAGCCACCACCGTTCCCGCCTATCTTCGAGGGTTGGAAGAAGGGAAGCCTGATTGCCCAACGGTATAAAATCCTCGATAAGATCGCGGAAGTCCGCATGGGGCCGATCTACACCGCTCTGGATTCGGGCGATGGCGGTGTTTGCGCCCTGAAGCTGGTGACGCCGTGGAATGTTCCCACCGCCGACCTCATCAATCAGCTTTCCGAGTATTTCCAGCGCATGCAGCGATTCCAGCACCCCCACGTGGTCCGCACCCTCGACCTCGGCCAGGCGGAAGATGGAGTGCTGTTCCTCGTCACCGAGTACGTGCGGGGACCGAACCTGCGGCAAATCATCGAGCAGCAAACTTCCTTGGGAGTCTCCCGCTCCTGCCGCATCGTTTGGGAAATCGCCTTCGCCCTCGACGCCGGCCAGCAGTTGGGGATGATGCACGGCGAGATCAAACCGGAACACATCCTGCTGGCGGGCGCCGCCAAATCGGAGCAAACGAAACTCCTCGATTTCAGCCTGGACCGGGTGAAAGAGGCGCTTCCCGAGCTTTCGGACTCCGACCTGCCTGCGGGACTGCTGGCCCCACTCCATTACATGCCGCCGGAGAAGAATCTCCGGCCAGCCCTACCTGCCGGCATCCGATATCTATTCCCTGGGAATCGTGTTTTATGAAATGCTGACCGGACGCCGGCCATTTGAAGGCAACGGGATTGAAATCGCCCTGCGGCAAGTGCAGGAAGCGCCCCTCCCCGTCGACCAGGTTCGCCCCGAATTGAACATTCCGCCCAGCGTCGCGAGCCTGGTGATGAGAATGATTCAAAAAGATCCGAATGACCGGCCTCCTGATGCCCGCACGCTGATGGAAGAAATCTCCGCCGTGTAGAGAGTCAGCGCCTCGCGATTGGCTACGTCCGAAGCGTGCCGAACCCTTCCGTAGCGTAGTACCATCGTACTCTAGGAATACGCTTCCCGTCATGGTACTTAAGCACTGGTGAGCCAAGCCAGTCTAAGACCACATGGGGCGGAGCGGCAATT
>CAWELY010000035.1:0-207117 GCA_963810005.1 uncultured Acidobacteriota bacterium | reverse complement strand
GAGGCTCGGCGGCGAAAGACCCGCAAGAGTGGAATGTTCCGGCGCGCGCCAGCGTGGTGGGAGTGGTCTTCGGCCCGCACGGGCTGGACGTGAAGAAGGTCAGCTCGATGGTGATCAAGAATCCCGACTTGATTCCGGAGTTGACCGAATACGCGGAGGCAAACGGCCAAGGTGGGAGCCTTGGTTGAGGCGCTGACGGAATACGAGCAGCAGCCGGACCCGAACCGCGATGTGAACGCGGCGCTGGCGGGATTTGGGACCGATTACAATGTGGCGATCCCCAAGATTGACACCACCCAGCCCCCCAACCAACAGGCCGCGATGTTGTTGCAGGCGATGATGCCCTCCTTGCAGACTTTCGATCCGATCACCTCCACGCCCGCGGGAGTGGTGGCGCAGTCGGCGGGTTTGGCGGGGGCAGTGGCGACTATGTTCTTCGGTTCGCCGGTAGGGCTGGCGGCGGGTGGCGCGGCGCTTTTCTTGAACATGCGCACGCTGGTTTTCCCCGACACCGACTTCCGCTCCGCCTTCACCCAACCCTTTGAGACCAACGGCCTGGCGCTCTGCGCCAAGAACGAGCCGGAAAAACCGCGCACGCGGGAAGCTTACCTGTGGATGATGAAAGTGCCCAATGCCGCGGCGCCCGCCGTGGCCCTGGCGGAGACAGCGCACGTGCCCATCGGCGGCAAATCCACCCTTAAAGTTCCCTTTGCCAAGCCTGAGGAATGCAAGCTTTTGGCGCGCGCGCACGGCTGGGAGTTGGTCTCGGCCAAGAACCACGCCGATGTTCCCGTCAAGGTGCAAGTGGGAACCCCGGACGATTCCCTGGATCTCGACCTGACGCAAACCAAGCTGCCGCCGGGAGAATATCACCTGGCCGCTCTGTGGGACTGGGAGCCCCTTCAGGTGAAGGGCGACGTCGATCTGCGGCCGCTGGGAGATTTCACCAAGGCGAAGGTCGCCCAGGAATCCGCGGACCACTTGGTGGAGGGCACGGGCCTGGTGAAAGTGCAATTGACCGGCACGGATTTTGAGTTTGTCGAGAAAGTGGCCATGGCGAAAGCGGGAGACAAGAAGGCAACGCCCAAGGAAATCACCTTTAATTTACCCAAGGGCAAAGCCCAGGGCGACCAGGAAAGCATGGAAGCGGAAGTGGATACGTCGGCATGGGGCGCGGGCAGCTACCGCTTGATTCTGACGCAAACGAACGGGTCCTCGCACGACGTTGCGCTGGTGATTCATCCTCCCAATCCCACGCTCGAGAATTTGCCCCTGCGCGCCAACGTGGGCGAATCCCAGCAGACCGTGGTCCTGCGGGGGACGCGACTCGAACGTATCACGCGCGTCACCACTCCCGATGCGGTGTGGGAGCTTGCCCCCGTGAAGCCCGACGCGCACGATTTGACAGGAGCGCAAAGCGACGGTCAAGCTCCAGGCGGCGGCGCATGCGGGAGAGTTGTTGGCCGCCAGCGTTTACGTGCAGGATATCCAAGCCCCGCTCACTTTCCCCGAGGCGCTGGAAGTGGCGGGGCCGCGCCCCAAGATCGCGGGCTTTAGCCTGTCGCTCGCCCAGCAGCCTGATGTACACCTGAACGAGGGGGAAATACCGGCAGGGGCGGCCACCAGTTTTTCGCTGCTGACCCGTAACACTGACGCGCACCCCACGCTGAGTCTTGACCTGCGCCAATGATGGTTTCCTCAAGGCGCCGCTGGTCCTGCACCCGGGAGACAGAACCGCCGAACGCGCAACTGGACTTCGCCGGGGAGGACGGACTGTTTCTTTCCGTTGATCCCGGTGTGGTCGGCCAGTCCGGCTGCCAGTTGGCCGCGACCATCACCACGGAAAGCGCGGGGAGCTCAGACCCAACCGTGCTGGGCCGCGTCATCCGCTTGCCGCGCATCGAAAAGTTTGCGCTGACCGAGGAGAAACTCGGCTCCACCCTTTACGCCGGGAACCTTACGGGCATCGATCTGCAAATCATCGAGAAGACGGGTTGGGACGCCAAAACGGGATATCCCGTGCAAGGAATTCCCACCCCGGTTCCGGGCAGCAATCCCCAGGAACAAACGCTGAAAGTGGAACTTCCGTGGCCGCCACCTTCGCCCCACGCACCGATTTACGTCTGGCTGCGCGGCGAAACCACGGGGCGGCTTACGGATGTGAAGTATTGAAACAGTCAGGTGTCAGGTATCAGGTGTCAGGTGCCAGGGAAATCCTCTCGAATCTGGCACCCAGGGCAGAAAACCTGACACCTGATACCCCGACCCTTACGACCTGACACCTGGCACCTGATACCTGAGACCTTCTTCTACGCTCCGCGCTTCTCCATGGGGACAACGTCGCGCTGGTCGTAGCCGGTATAAATCTGGCGTGGGCGGGCGATTTTCTGTTCGGGATCTCTTACCATCTCCTCCCATTGCGCCAGCCATCCGGCCGTACGCGGAATGGCGAACAGCACAGTAAACATTTCCGGCCGGAATCCCATCGCCTGGTAGATGATGCCGGAGTAGAAATCCACGTTGGGATAGAGCTTGCGCTTGACGAAGTACTCGTCTTCCAGCGCGATGCGCTCGAGCTCCAGGGCGATTTCGAGTTTGGGGTTCTTGCCCGTGACTTCAAAAACCTGCTCGGCGGCTTGCTTGATGATGCGCGCGCGCGGATCGTAGTTCTTGTAAACGCGGTGGCCGAAACCCATCAGCTTGCCCTTGCCCGCCTTGATGGCTTCGATGTAGGCGGGAACGCGGTCCTTCGAGCCGATTTCGTCGAGCATCCTCAGCACTTCTTCATTGGCGCCGCCGTGCAGGGGGCCGGAAAGCGCCGCGGCCGCGGCCGCCGTCGACACAAAGGGGTCTGCCTGCGAGCTGCCCACGGAGCGCATGACGTTGGCGCTACAGTTCTGCTCGTGGTCGGCGTGCAGGATAAAGAGGATGTCCAGCGCGCGCGCCAGCACGGGGTTCGCCTGGTATTTAGGCTCCGCCATTCTCCACAGCATGTTCATGAAGTTTTCCGTGTAGCTCAGATCATTGTCGGGATAAACGTAGGGATATCCCAGGCCGTGGCGGTAGGTGTAAGCGGCAATGGTGGGGACTTTGCCGATCAGGCGATAGATCTGGAGCCGGCGCGTCTCGGCGTCGTGCACGTTGCGGGCCTCGGGGTAAATCGTGGCCAGCGCCGCCACCGTGCTGATGAACATGCCCATGGGGTGCGCGTCGTAACGAAAGCCTTCCAGGAAATGCTTGGTCGATTCGTGCAGCATGGTGTGATAAGTGATGTTGTTGATCCACTCTTTCAATTGCGACGCCGTGGGCAACTCACCTTGCAGCAGCAGATAGGCGACCTCGAGAAACGTGCATTTCTCCGCCAATTGCTCAATCGGGTAGCCGCGGTAGCGCAGAATGCCTTTGTCCCCATCGATGTAAGGTAATGGCGCTGTGGCACGAGGCCGTGTTCATGAATGCCGGGTCGTAGGTCATCAAGCCGAAATCGTCCGGGCCGGTTTTGATTTTCCGCAAGTCCATGGCGCGGATGGTGCCCTTGGTGAAACGGGACTTCATAAGTTGTGTTCGGTACGCTTGTCCAGAATGCTCAGGCCATCGTTATCCATGCGCTTTCCTCCCTTTTACGATTGCTTGGCGGCCACTGCTTTGGCTTGCCCCCGACTTCACCTGGGCTGCGGCGGCTAGGTGGAGATTATATTTGCGTTTGCAGCATTTGCGCCAAGATTTGTCAATTTTTGTCGCCCACGAAACGGAAATTTCATCTGTGCCAGCGCGTGACCCGTGGTCCCTATGCATCCATCTAGCCGTTCGTCCGACGTGAAAGTTGACAATGTTATCCATCATGTCAATGTTTGTGAGAATGCAAGTGAGGGTGCGAATGCGTTTCGCCCGTGGCATGAACGTGCCGATGGGCGTGAACGAGATTGGTTTGTTCGAGCAGGGAAGTCTGGCGCAGGATTTCCGCGGGCGTTCCCGCGGCGACCACGCGGCCCGTCTGGAAAACAAAGCATTGATCGGCAATGTCCTCCACGATGTCGAGGTCGTGGGTGGTGGTGACCACGGTCTTGGCGCCCCCGCGCAAGCCGATCAGGAAATCGATCATCTGGCTGGCGCTCTTGGGATCGAGGGCCGCCGTGGGTTCGTCGAGCAGCAGCACCTCGGGATCAAGCACCAGCACGGAGGCGAGCGTCACGCGCTTCTTCTCTCCCGTTGACAAGTGATGCGGCGAGCGGTCCTTGAGGTGAGTGATCTTCATGACCTCCAGCATTTCTTCCACCGCCGCGCGGACCTTCTCCTTGGGCCACTGAAGCTGCAAAGGTCCAAAGGCGACTTCATCAAACACCGTGGGGGAAAACAGTTGGATGTCGGGGTTCTGAAACACCAGCCCCACGCGGCGCCGGAACGGATAGGCAAACTCGGGATTCTGCAAGCGCTCCTCGGTAAGCGGCTCGCCACAGAAAGTGATTTCGCCCTTTTGCGGAAAGGCCAGCCCGTCCAGGAGCCGCAGCAGGGTGGACTTGCCGGAGCCATTCGCTCCCAGCAGCGCCACCCGCTTGCCGGGCGGAATGGCCAGGCTCAAGTTGTCGAGCGCCGTCACCTGGTGGTAACGAAATGTGACCTCGCGAACGTCAAAGACCGGAACAGGCATAGGATTTTCGATTTTGGATTTGCGATCTTGGACCTGGATTCGGTGCTCTGCTCACGAGTTCAATCCAAATCGCAAATCCGAAAATCCAAACTGCACCGCCTATCATCTGCCGTAATAAAACGCCCCGGCAGCGAGACGCGGCAAAAACCGCTCAGCATGATCCAGTCGAGCGCGGCGGTATGGAAATCATCGAGCATATAGACTTCGCCGCGAAATCCCCGGGCGAGCATGGCGCTGTAAACGTCGCCGCTGAGCTGCAACGTTTTCGACATCAAAACTCCCACGCTGGCGGCGGCCAGGCGGCGGCGATCGGATCCTTTCAACTCGCCCACCATGCGGCTGCGGCGCGATTCCAGCATATCGCGAGCGCTTTCAAGCAGGAGGAAAATATAGCGGTAGGCCATTCCCAAAATCACCACCAGGACCACCGGAACGCGGAGCACGCGCAGCGCCTTCAAGACGTGGGTCCACGGTGTGGAGAGGATCAGCAACACGGAAAGAGTCGCGGCGGTTTCAACCCGGGTCACCAGGTAACCCGCACTCATCAGTCCTTGCGCCGTCAGCGGCCAACCGAGCCCGGGAAGGCGCCAGACCACCCGGCCGGGAATTACGAAAGGCGCGGGCAAGGCGATGATGCCGGTGAAAAGGAGCACGGGAATCCAGACCCGCTTGGCCAAGAGCAGCGGGGAGACGCGGGAGGACAGCGGCGAGCGAGAGCGCGATGGCGAATACCGCGCCGATCACCCAGAGTTTGTGCGCCGTCGCCGCGGCGATAATCAGGGCGAGGATGCCGACCACTTTGACGCGAGGGTCAAGGCGCTGAAGCAAGCCGTGCGCCTTGGCCAGAGCTTCGGCGTCAAGCGCATGCTCCATGGCATTCAGGAAACTGGCGAGAGTGCGCTCAAGAAAGTTCATGGCGTTTAAAAGCAGTGACAAGTGACAAGTGACGAGTGACGAGCGAACCTCCGCCCCTGCGCGTGGCCAGGGAGTTCGCGCCTGACACCTGGCACTCTAACCCCTAATCCCTGACCCCTGCCTTTCCCCCGCGCGGCCAGCGAGCCCGCCACGAGCGAAACCAAAATGATGGCGCCGGAACCAAACATGGCGGAAAGCGCGTAGCCCACCGCCGGACGGCGCACAAACGACGGCGCGTATTGCGGGAAGGGCGCGGTCCACAGCGAGGAGAGGCGCTCCAAGCCTCGCGGCGGCTGGACGGGTGGCGCCGCGTGCTGCGAGGCCACGGCCATTTTCTCTCGCGCTTGCAGACTGGAAAAATCCCGCGCGCTCCACTCGCCCCAAGCGGTGCCGGCGGCCAGAATCCCCAGCGGGGTCAGCACCATCAGCAGGGCCAGCCCAATCCACAGCGGGCGCACGGTTCGCCACATGCTTTGGCTTTCCGCGCCCGCAATCTCCTCGCTCGGCGGCCAAGTTGCCGGGCGCCGTGAGCTTCAGAAGCGCAGGGTTGGTTCGCTGGAAATAAGCCACCACTCCCGCGGAGAGTACCAGCTCCGCGAGGCCGGCAAACGTTAAGTGGCCGATCATCATGGCGGGAATGGCGATGCTTAAAGGGTAGGGAGCGTAAAGCGGCGCGCCGCTCGGGTCCTTGAAGAAGAGAGGCTGAATCCCAAATTCCACCGCGGCGCAAAACGCCGAGGCATTGATGGCCGTGTAACCCGCCAGGGCGGCGGCCACCACCCTGCGCGAAGAGGTAAGAGCCGCGCGTCCCGCCGCCAGGCGGTAAACCGCATACGCCACCAGCGATCCCACAATCGCCATGTTGAAGCAGTTGGCGCCGAGCGTGGTGATGCCTCCGTCGCCAAAGAAGACGGCCTGAATCGCCAGGGCAATGGAAATGGCAAGAATCGAAGCCCACGGCCCCAGGATAATGGTGGCGATCGCCACGCCCACGGCGTGCCCCGTGGTGCCGCCGGGCAAGGGCAGGTTGAACATCATGATGACAAAGGAAAGCGCCGCCATCACCGACAGCAAGGGCACCAGGCGCGTCGCAAGAGCTCTTCTTCACCCGTTGCAAGGCGGTGTACCAGAACGGCGCGGCGGCTCCGTAGAGAACCGCGCAGGTCGACGGGCTGAGATAACCATCAGGAATGTGCATGTTGGCTTTCTGAAACTTCGCGAGGGCCGGCTGAGGCGCTGCCGACGCCTTGCACAAATTCCCATTGTAACTTAACCGCCATGAATCGGGCCATCGGACCATCAAATGATCGAACCATTTGGTCATTGGCTAATCGGTTCATCGAGCCATTGAAAATCATTTGACCCCCCGAGGGTTGAGCAGATTTCAGAATTCAAAATTTCGCTTACGTCTTTCTCCTTTCCTTTCAAAGACATTTAGGCATCGTAGCGATAAGTGGCTTATTTTTCTATAACATTTAGGGATCGGAGCGAATTTGACCCAAGTCATTTTTCTATCTCCTTTCTTTTCAGCAAACCATAGGGATATACCTTCATTTTCGGGCCTATTTTTTCTCGCTGTATTCCGCCCCAACGCAAGGCAGCTAACCCGTTTAATTTCTTGACTTGATTTTCCGATGAGGTCATAGCATCTCCCCCGATTCCAAGCTAAGCTGTTATCTTTCAAGAACTTATAGGGGTGCAAGGAGCATTCCCAAATCTCCTCCTCGCGGGGCTAGTGTTCAGCCTTGATGAACCAGCCGTTGGCTTCCAGCAAACAGCAATCGTCCATTGTCGATCGCCAATCCTTAATCCCTTCTCCCCGTCCCTAAGGCCTAGCCCCCGACACGCGGCACCTGCCACCGGGTTGCTGCCCACTGCTTTCTGCCTTTTTTCCTTTATGGTTGGCTCCGAGCCATTGAAGAAGCCCGCGGCCTTTCGGGCGAGCCAATGATTGCTGGCCTCAGCGACTAGTATAATATGGCTATTATTCTTGTCAATAAAAATGTACCTGGAGCCTACAACATATAGAGGAGGACATAACGTCAACAAGTGCAGCCCCGGCCTGTTTTATTGATTCCGAGGCCTTTAATTTTCAACGATTGCCCTCTCTTTGGGCGAACCATCTCCCCGCAGCTCCGCATCTAAACTGTTTTGGAGTAGAGCCGGTGAGTTTGCAGTTCAAATCCCCTTCGCGCCTCGTCGCGGTAGACATCGTTCGGGTATTCGCGATGGTCCTGATGGTACAGGGCCATACTCTCGATGTTCTTCTCACCCCGGCCTACCAATTTACTCCCTGGTACAACTATTGGCTCTTCTGCCGCGGATTTACCGCTCCCATGTTCATGACCCTGTCGGGCTTTGGTTTTGCGCTGGCGACGCTTCGCCATTGGGAAGATCATTTGCAATTCGGCCCTGCTGTCGCAAAACGCCTTCGCCGTTTCGCCTTCTTCGTGCTTCTTGGGTATTCCATGCGGATCCCCGTGCGCTCGTTGCGCGACCTTCGCTGGGCCGGCCCTGATGCCTGGCACGGATTTCTGCAAGTCGATGTTCTTCAGACGATCGGCTTCACCCTGATCGCTTTGCAGTTGCTGGTGTTGGTTCTGCGCACCCCACGACGCCTTGCCGCAGTCACGGGAACGCTTGCTCTTATTGTCGCGTTCACAGCTCCGCTGGCTTGGCGCAGTCCCTTCTTGAATTCCCTCCCGCTGGCGGTAAAGTCCGCTTTGATCGGAACCACCGGCTCACTGTTCCCACTGATGCCGTGGTCGGCGTACATCTTCCTCGGCGCGACGTTGGGTATTGGGTACGTGGAAGTTGGACAATCAACTCCCTCTTTGTTACGCAAGGCAATTCCCTTCGGATTGCTGCTGCTCGTGAGTGGAATCGGGCTCGAACGGGTGTCGCTCCATATCTACGGTCAGGCGAATTTCTGGCCAACCACGCCGCATCTGTTCATCGCCCGCATCGGATTCGTTACCGCTGCGCTCGGCCTTGCCACCTTCGTTGAGCGCTTTCTTCCCGTCTCGCCGCGAACCATGCAATCCTTGGCCGAAGAGTCGCTCCTCGTCTATTTTGTGCACGTCGTGCTTCTCTATGGCTCAAGCTGGAATCCCGGCATCAAGCAGTACCTCGGCGGCACGATGGGCTTTGCCCATGCCTACCTGTTGGTGATCGTGCTGGTCAGCGTCATGATGATGATGGCCTTGTACTGGAATCGCGCGAAGAAAGATTACCCACTCCCCAGCCTGGTTCTGCGCTTGGCCGTGGTGGGGGCGGCCGCACTCGCTGTCGCCTAAAGGGCGTTGATCCGGCGAACCTCGGAATTCCGAGCAACTACACGTATGAAAGCCTAACCGCAGAAGTGCCTTACGCTACGTCTGAGGGATCTCGGCTTCCACTTTTGTGTCGCGCACCCGGACGACGACGTGCGGTTGCCCTAGCGGCATCGGGCATGAGAAAATCCCACGGTCGGAGCCAAGGAGGAGGATCTCTCATGAAGAAGAACGGTTACTCGAATGTTATTTCACCGGCGTCCCATTCAGCCAATGCCGTCCTGAGGGCGCTGGTGGTCGTGGCACTGGTTGTGCTCGCTGTTGAAGCCATGGATTCCGGCACTTCCACTGCCGCCAGCCCTCCTGACGGAGGGCGAATCCCGCGGGTTCTCGAGCTCAGTGGATCGCCCTACCAGCGTGGGCTGCAGCAGGGCAGGGAGCTACGCCCGGAAATTACCAGGATGGTGGGCCTTTGGAAACAGGACCTGCAAAAAAACTCCAAGATGAATCCCGATGTCTTTGTGCAGAAGTTTTTGGCCGAAACGAATTTCGTGCCGGCCATCAAGAAGTGGACCCCCGGCCTGCTGGACGAAATCAAGGGTATCGCGGAAGGTTCCGGTCAATCTTACGAGACCATGCTGGCCTATCAAATGGTTGATGAAATCTGGGTTTATTTCGATAAGGCCGATGCGCACCATTGCAGCAGCCTGGGGGTGATACGGAGCGAATCGCATCCGGCTTGCGTTGCGCAAAATATGGACCTGGAAAGTTTTCGGGATGGCTCGCAGGTGGTCCTGCACATCGCTGAAGGCCCCGGCACCCCCGAACAGTTTGTTTTCACCGTGGCCGGGCTGATCGCCACCAATGGCATGAATAACCGGTCCATCGCCATTACGACCAATACTCTCTTGCAACTCAGCGCCTCGCCCGACGGGCTCCCGGTCGCTTGCGTGGTCCGCGGAGTGCTGGCGCAAACGAAGGGTGAAGAGGCGTTGAGTTTTATCAAGACCGTCAAGCATGCCTCCGGGCAGAACTACATTGTCGGTGTGGGCGACCGCGTCTATGATTTTGAAGCCTCGGCCAATAAGGTCGTGGAGTTCCGGCCTGTGCCGGACGGAAGCGTCGTATACCATACCAACCATCCGCTCGCGAATGATGATTTGAAGCCCTGGCACGAGGAACGAATCCGGGCGATGACGCCGGAGGAGAAGAACAAGGACAACAGCGAGATTAGGCTGAACTCATTGGCAGCACACCTGGGAAAATCCGCCTCGGCCATCGACGATGGAGTGATCAAAGCAACGCTGGAGTCTAAGGACTCGCAGGATAACCCGATCTGCAGACACCTGGCGGTAGGCGACGAGTCATTCTCCTTTGGTACGACCATCATGACCCTGTCCGACAAGCCCTTCTTTCAGGTGACCATGGGGCCTCCCGATTCGAACCGGTTCTTGCGGCTCGGGTTCACTCGCCTAGCGGCAAGGAAGCAATGATTGTCGCTACCCTTGATCATGCGGCGGGGCAGGCGCGCGCTCAGGGAGCCTTCCGAACACTTTCCAGCCATGCTTTGAGTTTGGGCCCCCAGATTGGGCTGGTGCGCCCGAGGGCGCCGTGGCCGTATTCGCTTTCCTCGGTGATTTCGAGGTATGTTGAGTTCTTGAGGCGAGCGGTCACCTTCTGGGCGTGTTGGAGTTCCACGGGCACCATCAGGTCCGAGCGCCCGTTGATCATCAGCACGGGGCAGTGGATCCGGCCAAGCTGCGACCACGCGTCGTACCCGTTGTTCAGCTCCATCATGTAGATAAAGTCGTTGGCATCGGGTTCCGAGGAGGCGTCCCGGTCCGGGTTCACTTCTTTATCAGCGGCCTCGCGTGTGGGCAAGGCGGTGTCAAATCCCGTGGCGGTGGTCGTGAAAAGGCCGTACGTCAACCACGCGAGGCGCATACCCTTCGGGTTCTTCGCGTAATTCCCTTGGTCCCAGTTGGGGTCGTTCTTGACAATGGCTTCCGGTAGTAAATCGATCAAACCGCGGCGCCCGGAGTTGGGAAAGGGGGAGGAAATCATAGGCACCAAAGCATCCATCCAATCGGGATACTGCACGCCCCACTGCCAGGTTTGGCGGCCTCCCATGGAGGCCCCGAGCACCGCCACGAAGTGATGCACGCCCAGGTGTTCGGCCACTTGGCGCTCCGCGGCGACGATATCTTCCAGGTTGTAGTGTGGAAATTTCATGCGCAGCCCGTCGCTCGGCTTGGAGGAATTGCCGGCGCCGATGGTGTCAGGTGCGATCACGAAGTACTTCTGCACATCGAGCGGGCCGCCCGGGCCGAGCAAAGGATGCTTCGCAGGACTCAGCGGAGCAGCATGTCCCCAACCGAGGCCGTTTCCCAGTGTCCCGTGCAACAGCAGCATGGCGTTGATGATTTCGCCCGCGGCGTTGCGAGCGGGTTCGCCCCAGGTCACATAGTGCAGATGGAGCCCTGGCAGCACCTCACCGTCGCGGAAGTGAAAATCGCGGACGATTAGATCTCCGGCTTGAGCGACCGAGGTGTATTCACCAGGAGGCCCCTGGGCGGCGCGGAGTAATGGGATTGCGGCTTCCCAAACACCAATGCAAAGAAACACAAGAGCGGGCAGGGCTCCTCGTGGGGTGAGAGACCTTACACGTCGATTCCACTTCTGCATATGACCACACTCCTTAGCATATGATCGTACCCTATTAGGAAGGAAACTCAACCCGTCTGCGGGGTAATGCATTCACACTTTCTCGCTGTGCCGGTGGGCGCGGATCATGCGAGAATATGCGGTTCGATAATTTCTTTAGGGAGTTGGAATCATGCCCAAAACTCTTTTGATCAGCGGAAGTCCTAAACCCGACGGCAACACGGCGCAGCTCATGCGTGAATGCGCCAAGGTTATCCAGGAGCAAGGCGTGGAGGCGGAAGTGATTTCCTTCGCCGGGATGAGCATTGGATCGTGCACCGCCTGCGGAAAATGTTCGGAAACCGGCAATGCGACATCCATGATGACTTGAACGAAATCATCGAAAAAGTTCGCGGCGCGCAGGGCCTCATCGTGGGTTCTCCCGTCTACTTCGGCACGGCGCGCGGAGATGTGATGTCCGCCCTCCAACGCATCGGTTACGTTTCCATGCATTCCAATAAATTCCTTGCGGGAATGGTTGGGGGACCTGTCGCGGTGGCGCGCCGGGGCGGCCAGACGTCCACTCTCCAGGAAATGCTGATGTTCTTTCTGATTAACGATATGATTGTGCCGGGATCAACCTACTGGAATATGGTGTTCGGCCGTCTTCCCGGTGAGGTGTGGAAAGACCAGGAGGGAATCGACACCATCCGGCACTTTGCCGCCAATGTTGCGAACTTAGTCAAGAAACTCTATCCCGCCTGCGGGCGGGTAGTGGATCCATTTGATGTAGCGGCGGCTTTACGCCGCCATTTGGCGAGGTAAACTCGCCGCTACTTCACGCTGGCGAGGTAAACTCGCCGCTACTTCACGCTGGCGAGGTAAACTCGCCGCTACTTCACGCTGGCGAGGTAAACTCGCCGCTACTTCACGCTGGCGAGGTAAACTCGCCGCTACTTCACGTGCTGCAATGGCAGGGGCGTTCACGACCAATTTCAGCGGGAGGATGGATTACATGTTATCCGCGGTTTTACACGATTTTGATCGGTTGGTGCTGGAGGACCGGCCGGTCCCCGAGCCGGGACCTGATGAAGCCTTGGTGCGAATCAAATCCTGCGGCATATGCGCCACCGATTACAAAGCCATCAAAGGCATCCGCCGCAACGTGCGCTTCCCACTGGTTCCCGGGCACGAACCCGCCGGTGTGGTGGCCGCGGTGGGAGCGCACGTCCGCAGCGTGAAGGAGGGCGATGAAGTCATTGTTTGCCCCAGCGGATATTGCGGATATTGCCGCTACTGCCGGATGGGAAATCAGCACTATTGCGAGAACCAGTATACGACGGGAGGCGACGGTCCGGAAGATGTGCGGCCGGGCAGTTTCGCGGAGTACATGGTGACGGGAGCCAACACGCTCTTCTCCAAGCCCGCCGGTGTGAGTTTCGACGCCGCCTGCCAGACCGAACCCCTCAGCGGCGCATGGAAAGGCATCATCCACTATTCCGAAATGCGGGTGGGCGATGACGTGGTCATCATCGGCACCGGGGGAATCGGCATGTACTGTCTAATGGTGGCCAAGGCGGCGGGCGCCGGCCGCTTGATCGCCGTGGACATCAGTGATCATGCCCTGGAAACAGCTCGCCTCTTGGGAGCAACCCACACCTTGAACCCGAAGCGCGGCGATATGAAATCCGCATTGTATGAGATTCTGCCGCTGGGGCCGGACCTTGTGCTGGAAGCTGCCGGACCCATCGAAGCGGTCAATTTGATGGTCAGCCTCTTGCGGCGCGGCACGCGCTGGAACATCTTCGGCATTACCACTCACGAAAAATTCGCTTTAGACGGAGGCCTGATGCATTTTCTGGAGGCGCGGATGGACTCCAGCTTTTCCACCAATCCGCTGGCGATGGAGAGCGCCATCCGGCTGATGGAGCGCGGAGTGGTCAATCCCGAGAAAGTTATTTCACACCGCTTCCCGTTAGCGGAGATCGGCAAGGCGATGGAAGTGATGGGAACCCCCGGCCGGAACAAGGTGGTTATTAATCCCTAAGAGAGGTATGGCGTATGGGCGCGGCTTTGATCGAGAAGAAGGAATTTCCGATGTTGATCGGCGGCGAGTGGGTGCGCACTCCCTCGTTGCGCACCATCACTCTGCCTTACGATGGCACGCCGGTGGGAGAGGTTTACGACGCCGATGCGGCGACAACCGACCGTGCCGTGGCCGCGGCCCACGCCGGAGCGGGGGCCATGGCGAAGCTCACGCAGTACGAACGCGCCGAACTGCTCGATCGCATGCGCCGGTTGCTGGAGCGCGATGCGAGCGAGTTTGCCCTGCTGGTTTCCTGTGAAAGCGGCAAGCCCATCCGGGAGGCGCATTCAGAAGTGGACCGCTCCGTGCAGACGTTGATTGCCTCCGTCGACGCGGCCCGCCATCTGCGGGGAGAAGTGATTCCCATGGAGGCCGCCCCCATCGGCAAGGGGCGTTGGGCCATGACGGTGCGAGAGCCGCTGGGAGTTATCGGCGCCATCACTCCCTTCAATTTCCCCTTGAACCTCGCGCTGCACAAAATCGGCCCGGCTTTGGCGGCGGGCAACAGCGTGGTGCACAAGCCTTCCGGAAACACTCCGCTCAGCGCGCTGCGTCTGGCCCGATTGATTCAGGAAGCGGGCGCACCGCCCGGGGCTTACAACGTCGTGACGGGGCCGGGCGGAAAGCTGGGGCCGCAATTGATCAATGACCCGCGCGTGGCGATGATCACCTTTACCGGCAGCGTCCCGGTGGGGGAACAAATCCGCGCGCAGATGGGCCTTCGCCGCGCGACGCTGGAATTGGGCTCGAATTCCTCCGTGATTCTCGAACCGGATTGCGACCTCGACATGCTGATTCCACGATGCGTCATCGGGAGCTTCGCGCACTCCGGCCAAGTTTGCATTTCCGTGCAAAACATTTACGTCCATGAATCCATCCAAAAGGAATTTATCGACCGGTTTGTCGCCGCCACCCGGAAGCTCAAGATCGGGCACCCCACTCGACGAGAGCACGGAAGTTTCTTCCCTGATTACCGTGGGTGAGGCGGAGCGCGTGGAAAAGTGGATCGAGCGCGCCCTTTCCCGTGGCGCGCGCCTGGTCGCCGGGGGCAAGCGGCAAAACGCCACCATCGAACCGGCCATCCTCACTGACGTTGCTCCTGACCTGGAGATCTGTTGCCAGGAAGTTTTCGGCCCGGTGGTGGCGATTCATTGTTATGGAAAGCTCGAGGAGGCTGTCGGCGCAGTGAACGCCGGCGAGTACGGATTGCAGGCTGGCCTGTGCACGCGCGACATCGGCAAGGCTTTCGAGGCCGCTCGCCAGTTGCGCGTAGGAGGCGTGATCATCAACGACGTTCCGGCTTATCGCGCCGACCACATGCCTTATGGCGGCGTCAAAAAGAGCGGGATGGGACGGGAAGGGCCGCAGTTCGCGGTGGAAGAGATGACGGAATTGAAACTGATCTGCTGGCGCGGATAGGCGGCGCCATGAGACCGGGATATTTCCTCAAAGGGGGTTGCACTTTCGCCCTAGCAGCCTTGAGGATATCCGGCGTTGTGGTAGACTTACACAATGATTAACGGTGCCCACTTTCTTATCTACAGCAAGGATGCGGAAGCAGATCGCGTTTTCTTCCGCGACGTTCTGGGGTTTCGCTCGGTCGATGTTGGTGAGGGTTGGCTGATCTTCGCCCTGCCGCCCGCGGAAATTGCGGTTCACCCTTCCGATAGGAAGTTTGCGAAGCGTCATGGCGGACACGTGATGGTGGGGACGGTCCTGTATCTCATGTGCGACGATTTAGAAGGGCTTATCAAGTCGCTAAATGCCAAGCAAGTTAAGTGCTCGGAAATGGGCAAGGCGCCGTGGGGATCGTATACCACCATTTTACTTCCCAGCGGGGTCGAGATGGGTCTCTACCAGCCCGCCCACACGACGGCGCATAAGCTCAAGAAGAAATGAGCCCCGGCCTGAGTTTGCGTATTTATGGCCGCAGGTTTGCTCCACGCGCACCAGGTATTTGATTCTGAAATGATTTCAAAATGACGCAATCACCCATGGCTCTAGTGACCGGCGCGTCGCGAGGAATCGGGCGGGGAATTGCCCTTGCCCTGGCTCGCGCCGGCTACAGTGTCGCGATCAATTTCGCTTCCAACCGCGATGCGGCGGCGGAATGCCAACAATTGTGCCAAGCGGCAGCGCCGGCGGGTTCCGGGGCCTCCTTCGATACCTTCCCGGGAGATATTTCCGCGGCGAGCGGCCGCGAGCAGTTGCTGAAGGCGGTCATCGACCGCTTTGGCTGGATTGACCTTTTGGTGAACAACGCGGGCGTGGCGCCCGACCGAGCGCAAAGACCTGCTGGAAGCCACGGAGGAGAGTTTTGACCGCCTGATCAGCATTAACCTGCGGGCCCCTTTTTCCTGACGCAAGCGGTGGCGAATTTCTGGCTCGCCGGGCTGGCAGAACATGCGGCGCGCCCGCGGCCCAAGATCATCACCATCTCCTCCATCTCAGCCTACACGGCGAGCATCAATCGCGGCGACTACTGCATGAGCAAGGCGGGACTCTCCATGATGACGCAACTTTTTGCCGTGCGGCTGGCGGGGGAGGGAATCGGCGTTTACGAGATTCGTCCCGGGATTGTGGCGACGGACATGACCGGCCCGGTGAAGGAAAAATACGACCGCCTGATTGCCGAGGGCCTGACCCCCATCGCGCGATGGGGAACGCCGGAAGATGTCGGCCGCGCCGTCGTGGCCATCGCGCAGGATCAATTCCCGTTCTCGACGGGCGAGGTCTTCAACGTGGATGGCGGATTCCACATTCGGCGGCTGTGAGGAATCGGGTCATCGGGTCATTGATCCATCGGTTCATTGAGTCAGGTTGACAAGTAACTGACTTCGCAGTTCTGGCCGCTGGGCAGAGGCTGTGCAACGGTTCGATCCAGAAATGGCTCGATGACCCGATGATCCGATGACCCGATAATATATGATTCGCATTGACCCAGATTTGACGCCGGAAAAGCTGCTTCCCCGGATTGAGCGCCTCTTCGATCTTTCCGCGGGAAAGATCCGCGATATTGCCGATCGCCTTTGAGGCCGCGCAAGGTTCGCCGGTTTTCACCGTGCAGGGTGCCTACGTCGGGCGTGACTGGACGGAGTGGACGGAGGGATTCCATTACGGTTCCGCGCTCTTGCAGTATGACGCCACGGGCGAGGCGTGGTTTCTGGATTGGGGCCGGCGCAAGACCGTGGAACGCATGGCGGCGCACGTTACCCACACGGGCGTGCACGATCACGGATTCAACAACGTCAGCACTTACGGAAACCTGCTGCGCCTGGCCACCGAAGGCAGGATTGAGGCGAGCGAGTTTGAGAAGCATTTCTACGCGCTGGCGCTCAAGGCGAGCGGCGCCGTCCAGGCGGCGCGCTGGTCACTGCACGCGCGACGGCCGCGGCTATATTTACTCGTTCAACGGGGCCCATTCGCTTTTCGCGGACACCCTCCGTTCCTTACGCTCGCTGGCTCTTGCCCACCGGTTGGGGCACGCGCTGAGGGGTGAGAACGACCGGCGCATCTCGCTTCTCGACCGGCTGGTGCAGCACGCGGCGGTGACGGCGGAGTTCGCCGTCTATTACGGAGAAGGGCGCGACGCCTACGATGTGCGCGGGCGCGTGGCCCACGAATCGACTCTTCAACCCCGCCGATGGCGCTTACCGCTGCCCCTCCACCCAACAAGGCTATTCACCTTTCACCACCTGGACGCGCGCCCTGGCTTGGATCATGTGCGGATACGCGGAGCAATTGGAATTTCTTCGAAACTCTTTCCGACGCGTGAACTGGACCCGCTGGGAGGGCGCGGCAAAATCGAAAGCATGATGCGGCGGGCGGCGCAAGCCACGTGCGATTACTACCTCGAGCAAGCGGCCACGGACGGCATCCCCTACTGGGATACCGGCGCGCCGAATCTCGCCAAGCTCGGTGACTGGCTCAACCAGCCGAGTGACCCGTTCAATTCCTATGAGCCCGTGGATAGCTCCGCGGCGGCCATCGCCGCGCAAGGGCTTTGGAGATTCGGGACCTATCTGAATCGCCGGCCGGAGCAAGCCGGGCGTGGCGGCGAATATCGCCAAGCCGCGCTCACCATCGCCAAAACGCTGTTCGACCCGCCGTATCTTTCCACCGATCCCCGCCACCAGGGATTGATTCTCCACTCGGTTTATCATCGCCCGGGAGGTTGGGACTACATCCCGCCGGGACAGCACGTGCCCTGCGGGGAATCTTCCATGTGGGGTGACTATCACGCGCGCGAGCTCGCCCTGCTGATTCAGCGCGCGGCCAAGAAGGAACCCTACCCCACGTTTTTCAATGTCCAAGAGGGAAGTTAGGGTAAGTGTAGGGCAGTCCAGTTTTGTAGGTCCGCGGCCCTTGGGCGTGGTTGGGGACCCCCGCGCTACACACCTCCTACTTGGTGATCGAGCTGCGCAAGGTGTCAGGGGGACGGCTTGCAGCCCCCTGGTTCCGCATTCACATGCGGAACGCCGGGTAGGGCAAGCCCTACCCCTACATATCTTGATTGCATCCATTCATTCGAACGGCGCCTGAGGTTGTGTGACCCGGAGGTGGCCCCGGCCAAATCGTCTTGGGAATTGGCCGTGGGTTCGTAATCGAAGGGAAAGCCCATGGTTTCAAAAGCAGTGACCATGGCTCCCGGCCCTGCGCTCAACCGCCATTTCTTCGCGGTTTCCCTGGGAGCGGCATTTCGATGAAGTCATACTCTCCGGGCGTTGCTCCATCCACGCTGGCCATTATCGCCGCGCTGGGCTGCCTTACTACTGGCCAGATATTAGAGCCGAGGACGATCAAAGCGAGTTTCCGGCCCGTCAGGTTTTGTTCCCTTCTTACCGTTGTTTTCGAAGACCAGAATCCAGTCTTGCGGTGACGGAACATTTTTTTTGAATTTGACCGGAGGTGCCGATTTGTCTTGCGAAGTGGCCTTGATCACTCCTTGGTCAAACTTCCGTCCCGTCGCCGGATCAAAATAGTAAACGTGCCAGTTCACATCTGACTCCAGGTTTGTAACTTCTGGACCGTTCCAGTTGTAAATGTTGCGCCGGGGCAAATAGATGAAACGCACCTCTCCCGGAATGCCGGCGGCATAACAGCCCGGTGCCCATTCCGGGTGCGGCTCGAAACGCCACCAAGGATATTGCTCAAGCAGTTGCTTGCCGATTCCGAGTTGTGTGGCGCCTGGATAATTCATTCCTTCTTTCCATGTTGTCCAGTCATACACCTGCCCACCGAACGCGCCTGAGACTCCCGGGTTACCTTCCACGCCCGCGTGCCAGATGCCAGCGGCGCCATAGGTGTGACCCGCCGCGCCGTTGAGCATATACATCCAAAAAAGATGCCGCTGGACATCACCGAATCCTTGCTGCATGTGTCCCTCGTAGCACGTCTCGCCCACCAGCACCGGCATCGCCGGCGTTTTGGCGCAGGCCGTGGTGAGAATGGCAAGCGTCTCTGCCTGGATGGCAATCTTCTCGTCGTGGTTTCCGCCAACCATGTCGAAATCAATCACGTTCACGTCACCGTTGGCACCGCGACGGCCAAGGCCCGTATGGCAGGTAAGCAAATGATGGTAAGGATCAATACTGCGCACATACTTGGCAACTTCGCCCCACTGCCCTTCTCCCCACTTGGTTTTATCAGGAATTTCACCGGCCAATAGCCAGACAACCGGGAACGCACCATAACGTGCCACCAAGTTCCGCCAGTGACGTTTCAACCCCTCAACACCGATTGCCTGCATGCTGTTGCAGTCACCGCGCCCCCATGCCCCGACAATTGCAGGTGTAATCCCCGCTCCCACGAGATATTTGAGGCGCCGGTCCGCATAGTCAAAGTATTTCGTATTGACGGTTTTGAAATCCAGCGTCTCGTAAGGTTTGCCGCCCTCGTTCTCCCAGCGTGTTTCCAGAAAGCCTTCATCGGGATATGGCCCGCATACGATTTGCACCACAGTAAAACCTTTGGCTTGGCGGTCAGCCGTCAACTCCTGAAAACCTTCCCAAGTCATCCGTTTGCAAAGGCATTTCCACCAAGTATCCCCGAGCCAAAAGAACGGCGTGCCGTCGGCGTGCTCGAAGTGGCGCTGATCCTGCGACACGCGGAGAAAGCCATGCTTGAGCAGCGGATTGTCGCCGGTGTAAGCCGTGACGTGCAGGGTTATTTCTTTACCGTTCAGATCCCGATTCGCCGGATCCGAGCATTTGACTTGATAGGTGTAATTTCCCTGCACTGGGGGCGCGAAGCGAACGGTCCACTTATCGCCCCCTGCCCAGAACGCGGGGACTAGCCATTGCTGGTCCCCATGGCGGAAGGCGACATCAACCTGCACATCCGTGAACGGATTGTCATATTTTCTGCTGGAAGTGAACGAGGTTTCAAAGACAGCCCATTGTTCCGCCGCCACCGCCGTAGAAAGCGGAACGACGAATAGTGCTAAGGCTGCGAGAATGCAGCGGAGAAGTTTTCTATTCATTGGTAATCTCCAATTTTCGAAACAAAACGATACGCACCCGATTCCACCGCCAGCACGGCTCGGCCATTCTCCGTGCGTAGAAGTTGCACCGCCGCAACCTTGTCGAGTGGCTTCTTCGCGTTCGTGAGTTCGGCTGGCTTGGCCGCGCGTAGCGCGTTAAGAAATGCCTCGCTCGCGCCTGCGGCCTTGAGGGTTTGGAGAAAGTCCTCGGGCGGGGCGAAATCAATCCCGCGCTGCTCGATCAGCTTAGCGCCCGACTCGTCTCCGAATCCGTCCCGCACCATCTTGCTGACCTGCTCTTTGGTAAAGGGCTTTGCCGGGCTAGTACCCGGTGTTGTAGCGCCGACCTTGAGGTCGGCACGCCGTAGCGGCGGCTTTACGCCGCCATGGCGAGGTAAACTCGCCGCTACGTAAGCACATGCCGAGCTAAAGCCCGGTACCAAATTTTTTTGCTCCGCCCGCAGGGGCAGCGTCAGAATCACTGCTATGACGAGCATTAGAATAATTATGACCGGTCGACGCCGCATCGGCACCTCCCGAAAGCGGGAACCACTATAACAATGTGCGGGCATTCTACCAAGGGAAGTGGCGCCGGGCTTCAGGCCGCAACCCCCCAGCGGCGTAAGCCGACTCGCCCTTATTCGGCGATGATTCGTTTTTCCCAAGTCCGTGGGTCGCGGTGCTGGTGGAGGAGCGCGATAAGCTCCACGGTTTCCCCGGTCACACCGAAGTAGACCGAGTACGGAAACCTGCGAAGCAGAGCTCTTCGAATGGTGTTTTTGATTTTTGGAAACTGAAATGGGGTCTTGATGACCCGTTGGAGGACGGAATCGAGCTCGTCGAGGAATTCATCACCCAGTCCCGTCCGTCGCCCCTCGTGCCATGCTGCCGCATCGCTGACATCAAGTTCAGCCTGGGGCAGGATCGTGAGGCGTCGCATCACGGGGTGGATTGGCGCTGGCGTAGTTTGGCGCGGAGTTCTTCGCGAAAATCGTCCCAGGATCTGCCGTTATCAGAACCGGGCTGGCCCTCATTCGTGCGCTGTTCGATCACTTCGAGATGCCAATCCGGTACGGCAACGGCTTCAGGCCTGGCAGCGATGCGGTCCCAAAGCGACTCCACGTAATCGAGCTTTTCCTCGACCGTTAGTTCGTCAAAGCCCGCCGGCGGATTTGAAACTTTGCTCGCCATAGGATTCAAGTATATCTCTTAGGATTCCCCGATGCCTACTGCATTTATTTCCGCAAAGGCGCGAGCCTCCCCGCGGCCGCGCAGGAAGTCGATGAGAATGTCGGTGTCCAGGAGATGAACGGCCTCGTGATTGTCAGCCCGAGAGGCTCCACCAGCCAAGCGGACTTCCTGAAGGTAGTCATCCGTGGGGTCAAAATCGATTCCGCGTTCCTGGACCAGCATGGTAACTCGGTGGCTCGGCACTTGGCCCACCAGCAGGGCGAAAATCTGCACCTGGTTTAGCGGTTTCTTGGCGCTCGCCGGTTCGGACGGCTTGGCGGCGCGCAACGCGTTAAGAAATGCTTCGCTCGCGCCGGCGGCCTTGAGGGTTTGGTAAAAATCCTCAGACGGGGCGAAATCAATCCCATGCTGCTCGATCAGCTTGGCGCCCGACTCGTCTCCGAATCCGTCCCGCACCATGTTGCTGACCCGTTCCTGGGTAAAGGGCTTTGCCGGATTAATGCCCGGTGTTGTAGCGCCGCCCTTGAGGTCGGCATGCCGTAGCGGCGGCTTTACGCCGCCATGGCGAGGTAAACTCGCCGCTACGTAAGCACGTGCCAGGCTAAAGCGGCGCTACAGTTTCCTGTTGCGCCCGCAAGGGCAGCGGCAGTACCACTGCTATGACGAGCAAGAGGATGGTCACGACTGGTCGACGCCGTATCGGCACCTCCCGAGAGCGGGACTTGCTACGAATGATGTGCGGGCATTCTACCACGGCCGCGAAGAAAATATTCACCACCGAGGCACAGAGACCACGGAGAAAAGCACTCCCGTTGGCCCTGGTAGAGATCACGGTTCCTTATTTGTTGGCTCAAGGCTTTCTCTCTGTCTGCCCTCCGTTCCTCTCCAGGAACTTCACGTAAGTTGTTGATTCTACGTAGAGCGAAACTGAAGTTTCTGTTAACTGTGGACCCGCCAGCGGCGGGCAGACGCTCTCTGTGGTGAATTCTTTTTGTGGTGGCACAGCCATCCTGGCCGTGACTGCTCACGGGCGGGACCCCGATGGATTGGGGCAGGCTCCACGGGTTCGGCCCCTTCGGGGAACTAGGCTTTAATGCTTGTTTTTTTACTTGACATGAGTATCGATATGGTATATGGTGGGGGCGGCTCGAACGTAGGTGTTGCCATGTCGCTCGGTAAGTCCACTTCTCTAACTCCTGGTTGCCTCCCCGCCCATTGTCGCAAAGCTCAGAAATTAACCCGGTTGTTTGACGCATTCGCCGGGCCGAACGCCGTTCGGCCCGGCGGTACGCAAAAAAAAATCTTTTTTCCTACGTTCGAAGCCGGAATGTTGTTGAAAACAAATGAGGCAAGAAATATTAGAGCGGCTATAACCCAATATGTGTTTGAAAACAAATCACTTATCAAAAAATGCCTATGAGTTATTGAAACTGCGGGAGATAGCATGATTTTAGACCCGCGAAATCGCGAAAAATGCCTCAAATTCCCGCTTGGCCAATAAATCACAGAAAACAAATAACTTACATCGTTTTAGGCCGGCATAGGCCAGTAAATTGATGAGAAATTGGGGGTTATGAAGCGGGACAAAGCGTCCATCCTTGGCAGCGACAAGTAGAGAGTGACGAGATGCAGGGTCCAACGGGCAGTGATCCGTGCCCCTTCGACAGGCTCACGGCAGGCTCAGTGAGCAGTGGGGAGTGACAATCGAAAGGCCAAGTCTAAAATCGGAAGGGTGCAGGGCGAGATCCTTCGTTGGGCTCTGCAGAAACTCGGCGCACAAGCCCTTTGGATTTAATAGATGTTCCCATTGGATTCACGTCGAGTTTTTGCCCATCATGGGCAGCGACAAGGCTGTCGATGCTCAGGATGACAGCGGCAAGCGGGGAGGGCGATGCGCGAACCTCTTGGCGTCACGGCCAGGGTGGCCGTGCCACGTCCCCCGCGTGACACACTACCCCCTACCGGCTATCGGCAGTGTCAGGTGAGAAGATGAACCGATTCGCCGAGTTCAAGGGGCAGGAATCACAAATCGCAAATGACCACTGACCATCATTCGTGCTGAAAGGGCGAGCGAAGGTCCCCGGCGGCGTCGAATTCGGCGGAGAAGGGCTTTTCAGCCAAACGCCAGTGCTGGGGAGCATCGATCTCATCTCGCAGCAAAGGAGAAATGGCCATGCGGTTCAGGCTGAGGGTGTTGCGGATCCAAACGCAGCGCTGGGCGCCAGGATCGGGGCTTCCCAAATGGCCAAGGGCAACATCGAGGGCGGCGCGGTCGGAGGGCATATACATGGGCAGCCGCGCGCTCATGGGGTTAAGAGCGGTTATGGCGTTGACGTAGGTTTTCTGGACGTCGATTTTCTGGTAGAAGCGTTCGTGGATAAGGTCGGCGTTGCCCACGCCGACGGCATTTCCACCGCTATGGCTGGTAAGATCGCGAGCGAAGATGAGGGAGATGGCGGGACCGTCGCCGGGCGCCATACCGTGAACTCGGCCCACGACTTTGGTGTCCATGCCCGACCCGCTGATGTTCTTCCCCATCTCGTCCTCGATCAGGAGATCAAGGCGGCGGAAAGGGAGCCGCGGCATCGACGCCCGCGCCAGCAGAATGGCGGATTCTTCCGCCGCGACCATGTCCTCGGGCAGAGCCGCGCGCACTTCGGCAACGGCGTGCATTTCATTCTCGATGATGGCGACACCGAACAAAACCTTTCCGCTCGCCAGAATTTTCGCGGAGACGGCGCGGATGGTGGGTTCAAACCCGTACTTCCAGGATTTGCCTGTGACCTTCGGTGGCGCCCTCGCGCTTGCCCAGTCCGATGGCCATCATTTTCAACATGCCGCTTTCGATGCCGCCGATCAAATCGGAATGCGGCTTCACGCGGTTGACCACCACCATTCCGTCGGACTCCCACGCCAGGCGGTCGGCGAAAACGGGGAATCCCTGGGGAGTCGTTCCCACCCGGAGCGTTTCCGTCGACGAGCGGATTTCCACGCCCACACCCGCGTCGGTGATTCCATAGTCCGCCAGAATCTGGCGCTGGCCCTCGGCCGTTCCTCCCCCATGACTGCCCATGGCGGGGATGATGAAGGGTTGCGCCCCTTGAGCCTTCAACCAATCACAGATGGCGCGGACAATCTCCTGCAAGCTGGCAATGCCGCGGCTTCCCACGGCAATCGCGATGCGCCGGCCGCGAAGTTTCTCCGGCGCGAGTCCGAGGCCGGTCAGGCGGGCCTGAACGAAAGCACTCACGATCGGTCAATCGCCGGGCGGCTCGGCGCCTTTCGCTCCAGAAAGTAGAAGCAGGATAAAGGAAGATGTTGATGATCGTTCATCATCGCAGCACCAACGTAACTTGCCGGGAAGGTCTTGTCAACAGGGCCGGTGGCTTCGGATGGCGCCGTGATCCGCGATCAGCTTAATCGCAGCTTATAGCCAACCCAAGGTTCGGTGATCAGGAATTTGGGCTGGGCGGGTTCGGGCTCGATTTTCTTGCGGAGTTGTTTGATGAAGGCGCGGAGGTACTCGTGATGTTCGCTGTGCTCGGGTCCCCACACCGCGCTCAGAATTTCCCGGTGGGGGATGGGTTTGTCGGGATGGTTGGCAAGATAATGCAGGACTTCAAATTCCTTGGGCGTAAGCCGCACGTCTTTTCCTTCGACGGTTACGCGCCGGTCGCGGAAGTCAATTTCGACGCCGTCCAGGGTGAGCTTATGGGGGCCCGATTCCAGGGAAGCAACATTCCGGCGGAGCGCCGAGCGAATCCTGGCCAGCAGTTCCGGCATGCGAAAGGGCTTGGTAACATAATCGTCCGCGCCCGCATCGAGGCCCGCAACGATATCTTTCTCAATGCTTCTGTACACTGATAATAATAATTTCAGCGTCGGAGGTGGAGCGGAGCGTCCGGCACAGTTCAAGTCCGTCCACCCCGGGCATGCTCAAGTCCAGAAGGACCAAGTGGTATTTCCGGTCCTTCATCATCTCCAATGCTTCCTCACCGCTGGAGGCGGTATCGACCTCATACCTTGCCGCGGTGAGCGTGGCGCGCAGGACGCGGCGGATTTGCACGTCATCGTCGACCACCAGAATTCTGAATTCCACGGGAGCGATCCTCCTTTCGGCAAAACACGAAAACCCTGCCGGGTCGAGGGGCCCGCCACCTTGGAAAGGGCGGCGTATTGCACTAATGAGTACGTCATCCTTTTCATCACCAATCTACGCTTTCAACAATGAAGAATGCATAAGTTCTTCATAAGGAAAACATGAAGAACGGCCATGAATGCTTATAAGAAGTATCGATTTAAGCGGGGGAGAGGATCGGAGACAAGGCGGAGGGGACGAGGGCAAAGTAATTCATGACTCGGGTGCGTCTGGCCAGGGGCCGTTTCCCTATCCATGGAAATGAGGCAGTAACCCACCGCTCATTTCGCCAGAGACACAACGCATCCGCCGATGACGATGAGGGCTCCTCCCAACAGGATCATCGGAGTGGGTTTTTGGCCGAATCCGAGCCAGGAGATCAATTGCGCCACGACGAAGAAAAAGGCCACGTATACGCCCAGAAGCCGCCCGAAGTCCCAAGGCGGGGCGTTGACCGTGTACCATAAAAAGTGAGGACCAAGCCGCCGAGTAAGAAAAACAGGGCGGCCCGCGTGTGGGTCGGGCTGCGCAGCCCCACGCGCATCAAAGCATCACCGCCCGCTTCCAGGCAGGCTGCGCACAACAACACCACCATCGCCAAACTGTAACGCAAAGGGAAGCTACCTCCGTTGTGGATTAGTCGCCCGGCCTCGCCTGAGTTCATTTGCAAGTATACCTTGAGACACCTGCCCCGGCGTTATCTATCAGGGTAATCTATCAGGGTTATCTATTCCTGAGCAAACAGAAACCTTCCTATATTCCCAAAATCCTTATCTGCTCTTTATGCCTTGTTCACAAAGGACAGCATAACGTGTAAGCAACGGAGTCATGCGCATGGTGAAACAAACGCGGGTCCGACATCGGATGAGTTTTGACTACCTCGAGGGGTTCCTCGAGGTGGCCAAGGTAAGGAACTTCTCGCGCGCTGCTTCCATCCTTTATCGCACTCAGCCCACGCTGAGCCAGCAGATTCAGCGGTTGGAGAGGGAATTCGGGGGAAAGCTTTTCGATCGCGATTTCAAGGCCGTAAGGCTTACCCAAGCCGGCGCCACGCTTCGCCGCTATGCGGAAGAACTGCTGGCTCTGCGCACCGAGGCCCTGGATGCTATCGCGCAGATCAAGGAGAACCCCCGCGGCAGCCTGCGCATCGGAACCAACGACGCCACCTGTCTCTACGTTTTGCCCAATGCCCTGGCGGGTTTCGGCGGCTCTATCCCCAGGTGCAAGTGAATATCTACAGAAATTTCAGCCACAAAATCGTGGAAAAAATTCAAGAAGGAAATCTGGAAATCGGCATCGTTTCCTTGCCCCGCAACGTCAAGGGTTTGGAGATCATTCCGATTTTTTCGGCAGAGCTCAAAGTGCTGTTGCCTCCCGATCATCCCCTGGCGGAAAAGGATGAAATCACGCCTGCGGAAATTTCCTTCTACCCGTTACTTCTGCCCAAGACCGGGAGGACGCGCAAGATGATCGAGGACCTCTTGCGGCCCTACAAAAAAACCTTGCAGGTTTCGATGGAGTTGGCGAGCGTCGAGATCATCAAGAAATATGTGTCCGCCGGGATCGGCATCTCATTACTCCCGGAACCCTTCGCGCAGGCGGAAGCGGCGGCCGGTACGCTCAAATTAGTCTCCTTGCAAGGGCAGAAGCTCTACCGCGAACTGGGATTGGTGTACCGGCGCGGGAGTCCCTTATCGCTACCCGCCAAGGCATTTCTGGATATTGTGCGGAGCGCGGTTGCCGCTCCCCCCATCGCCCTCGCCGCCTCGGCCCGATGAACTGGCCGAGGCAAGATCCAGCGGCTAAGCCCGCATAGCTTGGAAAGACTTTCACCGTGAGACCTCTTGCCACACGGCCCGGAGAATGCGCTGTTTTCCCCGAAGCAACCGTGAGAGCGGCTCTTCCGACAATACCGCATCGTACCCCAAGACTGTATTCACCTGATGCATGGAGAAAGACCGCGACCTTCTCCTCACGCTACGCCATCGCCGTAGGGGGGGCAGTGTCGCGGAGAACTATTCAGAATGTTTAGTGATGAGATAAAAGGAATGATTCCTGTAGCCTCTCAATGCCTCCCCCGCCCCATGACGTGCATAAAGGGAAACAATGAGTTCTTCTTAAAATCCTTATAACGCATTTATGCCTTCTTCATGCCGGGTACCCTATCTTTTGATATGGGAGGGGCGGTCATCCGTCGCAACCAAATCGCTTCAACTGACAGGAGGTACGTTCCTATGACGTATTCCAGGGTGGGTGAGACGAACCTATTTCAATCTCAGTTGCACCCATTCAAATTGTACAGGAAAGCTGCTTTCGCGGGGGCGCTGGCGATTTCGTGTTGTTTGTTAATGAGCCTTAGTTCTGCCCAGGCCGGATCAGCATCCGCCGATGTCCACGGGGTCACCGTCAATGTGCTAGGAGCGCCAATGCCCGGAGTGCAGGTGTCAGTGCACAGCGTGGAAGATAACACCGACCGGAATATCGTGAGTGATCGTGACGGAACTTACGTGGTTGAGAACCTTAGGCCGGGACGGTACCAATTGAGGGCGACCAGGGGAGGGCTGGCCAGCTCCTCGGTGACCACTGTAAGCTTGGTGGCACAACAGGACCTGCGAGTTGACATGACCCTTGTTCCTGCGGGAGGGTCGAAGGCATTGGCGAACCCAAACCTCACCGCTGATTTGCGTGCGCCCGCGGTAAATGGCAACTCTAGCGAGCCCCCTCTGACCGACCGAGAGAAGCTGCTGCTCGATCGTTTGGACAAATTGGAGCAACGCTTGGCTGCCATGGAAGCCAAGGAGACCAGCGGGACTACTCCCGCTTCCACGCCGGCCCCACCTGCTGCGATTGCTTCCCAACCCAAGACCAGCGCGGCCACAGTTGCCGCTATTCAACCTGCGCCTGTAGCTTCAGCCAGCGCTGGCGCCGCCTCGTCCGCCGCCCCGGCGAAGCCCGTGCTCGTTGCTTCCCTCAGTGGCACAGCAGCGATGAATCCTCCGGAAAAGTCTTCCAGCCTTTCGCTTCAGCCCATCACGCAAACGGCTTCAGCTTCCACCAAACCCGTTATGCCGGCTGAAACCACACCCAATGGATCGGCGCTTGTGCCGCTTAACGCCCCTCCTCAGGAGGCTGCCCCCGACAAGAACAAGAAGATCGATCCCTTTTCGGACTGGGACTGGACCTGGCTGAACGGCAATCCACGCACCAAAGATATCTACTGGGACTCGAAATTCTTTACCCCGGAAATCCGATCTGACGTCACCGCTACCTGGCAAAACCATCATCCGGCGGACCACTCCATGGGGGGGTCGAGCGAACTCTTCCGGGAAGGAGAAGTCCAGTTGGAGCAGCTCGGCATTGGCGGCGACTTCCACTACGACAACGTTCGCGCCCGATTTATGACCCAGTTTGGTGCCTATTCCACGGCGACCATTCGCAATGACGGCAGCTATGCCAACGGTGAATGGCAGCTCGCCGATGCCAACCGCTACTTATCGGAAGCGTACGGTGGGTACCATTTTAATGTCATGTATGGGCTCAATGTGGACGCGGGAATCTTCATGTCCTACATCGGCCTGTTCAGCTACTACAATTTCGATAACTGGGCGTACCAACCCTCGTATGTGTCCTCGAACACCCCGTGGTTCTTCCAGGGTGTGCGAGTCCAGATGGTTCCCCACGCCACATTTGAAAATTGAGCCGTGGTACATCAATGGATGGCAGTCGTACGCTTCGGCCAACAACCGGCCCGGCATGGGAGGACAGATTAAGTGGACTCCGACCCCGTGGTTCAATCATCATTTCCAATAATTACGGCTTGGGCCGCGATGATCTTTTCGCACCCGGCCGCAATCGCATCCACACCGACAACAGCTTACGAGGTCAAATACTTTGACCGGCCGAAGAATCAATTTCTTGACAAGATGGCGATGTCCTTCACGTGGGACTTGGGTTGCGAATTTGGCAATGGTGTGAGTTGCCACCGGCAACACGATTAAGCGGTCCCAAACAGAGTTTTGCCGGCTTTATGGTTTACAACCGGTTTTGGTTCGATCGAGACCAATTTGCCATTACTTGGGGATATGGGCAGATCGACAATCCCGGGCGCTATCTCGTGCTGCTCCCGCCCATCAATGGAGAAACCGCTTCTTCCGCAGCGATAAATTCTCCCTATTTTACGGAGAATCCTGGAGACCAGTTTAAGGCCTGGGACAGTTCATTCACTTTTGATTGGATGCCCAAGCAGTACATTACTTTCCGGATTGAGCCGGACTATCGCCACGCGAGTGTACCGTACTGGACGGGCCGAGGGGGGATTACGCCTCCTGCCGCTCTGGGCGGTTCGCTACTTACTCCCAACGGCTACCCCTCCGAGTACGCCTGTTTGGACGGTACTCCGTCGGCAACGATCAACGGATGCGGCAATGACGGCGGCACGTGGTTCCCGGATCTTCGCAAGAACGAATTCCTGATCGATTTTGATATCATGGTGAAGTTCTAGCGTGCTGTTGTAAGGGTACGGCTTGCCGTACCCTCTTGGTTTGGTCGCGAGAACAATGGCGGGGGTGCGCCAAGTCTTACCCCTACCAAGGCAGGCTCGCGAGCGGCCGGGGCCGCACGGCAGAAATCAAATCTCAGTCGGAGGCGTAATCGTGTTGAAACACGGGAAGATTATCTTGGCCATTGCGGCATTGGTCGTAGCTGGAGCAACGGTAGGAACTGCGGGTCCAAAGTGGCCGGGCAGCCTCAACGTGAAGGTAAGGCCCAATGCCGCGGCAGAATCTGATCCCCAAAAAACGACAGGACCGCCCGCCGCGGCTCCGAATTCAAATCCCGATATATTTGCCGAGGATTACACCAAGAAACTTTTGTCCCTGATGGACACGGACAAGAGCGGCAAGGTTTCCAAGCATGAGTTCATTACCTTCATGTCAAAAGAGTTTGACCGATTGGACACCAACCATGACGGGGTGCTCGACGTGCATGAGCTGACCAAATTTCATGAACGGCCGTGCGTGGGCAAATAACAAATGCGGGGGAAGAGCAGCAAGAAAAACCTGGCGTATTCGTGAGGGTGGTCCCTCTAGTGACGCTGACGCCGCCGTTTTGCCCGTGAAAGATGGCCCGGCTTGACATTGGGCGGGACAGGACGATAAGATGCTACTCTCCATGGAATTGAGTCTTAACCTGCTGTGGCTGCTGCTTGCCGTCGCGAGTTTTGCTCTCGTTGGGCGAGGTAGGGGTAACCGCACCCTGGCTGGTTGGCATTCGTGGCGTCGAACCTTCTCGCTTGCATGTGCGCTCGTCATTCTTTTCCCGGTAATTTCGGTGACTGACGACCTGCACGCCGAACAAGCGGTGATGGAAGATTCCAACCCAACGAAGCGTATTGGGAAATCCTGCAGCGCGCCCGGCGCAGCGTTGAATCCAGATAGATCCTCCCTACCTTTCCTGCTGGTTGCGACGGGGTTGCTGCCGCGACCGTCCCTGCGGCTGCTCGGCTTGACAGTGCTACAAGAAATTCGTTTCTTGGCAGCCGCTCCAGCCGGGCGGACCAATCCCCGCGCGCCGCCCTCTCCTATGTGCCCGGCCTGATCGTCCGGGTTTACTTGCTCATTCATAGTTGTATCAATCCTGCGGCTACCTCCGCCGAACGACCCTTTTTTCGGGCCCTCGCAGAGGTAGAGGCTGCTTTGCAACCGCGTGCGTTGCAGGCGCCTCATGAAATCCAGGGAGTTGGAGCGCATTGGGCAATTGCGAAGCCGCTCGTCGTCCCCATGCTGGGAGGGTAAATCATGAAACCTCGCTCTTGTACTGTAGTAAGTGTGGCGATGAGTTCCTGCCTGGTGGTTCTCCTCTCGCCAGGTTGCGCCAGCAAAGGGAAGGCGGATCCCGCGGCGGAGGGGCCACTGCCCGCGCAAGTCGAGCACGAACAGGACGCCGCCGCATTCAAGGTCGATCATCCCGAGCAGTTTCCGTTGGTCACCGCGGGCCGGCACGAAGAGGCGCCGGAACTGAATGTGACCGGCACCGTGAACCCCGATATTGCTCGCAACGTTCCGGTGATCTCGCTCGCTTCCGGCCGCGTCGTGGAAATTGATGCGCGGCTCGGCGACGCGGTGCAAAAGGGCCAGTTGTTGCTCCGCGTGCGCAGCGATGATGTCTCCGGGGGCTTTTCCGACTATCGCAAGGCGGTGGCCGATGAAGCTCTGGCCCGCGCGCAACTGGCTCGGACCCAGGACCTCTACAACCACGGCGCCATGGCCAAGGCCGATCTGGAGGTGGCCCAGGATACGGAGGACAAGGCCAAAGTCGACCTCGAAACCACGGCGGAGCATCTGCGCCTGCTCGGTAATGACCCAACAAATTCAACAACGTCGTGGATATTACGCGCGCCCGTCTCCGGTGTGATCACCGACCAGGAAGTTACCAATGCGGCCGGGGTGCAGGCGTTAGGAGCGAATCCATTCACGATTTCCGACCTGTCGCACGTTTGGGTCCTCTGCGATGTGTATGAGAACGATATGGGCTTTGTGCGACTCGGCGAGAACGCTGACATTCACCTGAATGCCTACCCTGACTTGGCTCTCCAGGGCCGGATCAGCAACATCGGGGCGATTATGGACCCCAATCTTCGCACGGCGAAGGTGCGGCTGGAAGTGCAGAATCCCGGCATGCTGCGTCTCGGCATGTTTGTGACCGCCACCTTCTATGGACCGACGAAGGAATCCCGCGCCACTGTTCCCGCCACCGCGATGCTGCATTTGCACGACCGGGATTGGGTTTATGTGCCGATCGAGGGCGGCCGCGTCCGCCGCGTCGAAGTCACCGGCGGCAAGATGCTGCCCGGCAACCTCCAGGAAGTTGATTCCGGCCTTCAGCCCGGCCAACAAGTTATCTCGAATGCTTTGGACCTTCAGGCTACGGTGGAGCAATAAATGATACGTCGCATTGTCGATTACGCGCTCAACAACCGCTTTCTCATCCTGGCCGTCGCCATCATGCTCTTCATTTGGGGCTTCATCTCCTTCCACAAGCTTCCCGTCGAGGCCTATCCGGACGTTGCCAACAACTATGTGAATGTCATCACGCAGTGGCCGGGCCGCGCCGCCGAGGAAGTGGAGCAGCAGGTCACGATCCCCCTGGAAATCGTCATGAATGGAATCCCTCACCTCACCCATCTGCGCTCCGCTTCCATTGCCGGCCTCTCCAGCCTGATGCTGATCTTCGATGACGAATCCGAGAACGACTGGAACCGCGCCAAGGTCCTGGAAAGGCTTGCGCAAGTCACCCTCCCGCCCGGCTTGCAACCCCAGATGGGCACGGACTGGAGTCCGGTGGGTCAGATCTACTTTTACACCCTGAAGAGCAGTAATCCCCAGATTGATGTGATGGATTTGAAGTCCCTCGAGGACTGGGTCCTGGAGAAGGAATTCAAGTCGGTCCCCAACGTCGTGGATGTAGTCGAGCTTTGGCGGACCCACGCGCGAGTACCAGGTGCGAGTCGACCCGGACAAGCTGGTTTCCTACGGGCTGAGCATTGGGCAGGTGGAGCAACAACTCACCAACAACAACCTGAACGGGGGCGGAAGTTTTATTGAGGCGGGCTTGCAGCAGATCAATGTGCGCGCCGTGGGGCTGGTGACCAACGTGCGCGACATTCAGGAGACCGTGCTTAAAACCTCGAATGGGACGGCGCTCAGGGTCAAGGATATTGCCGTGGTAAGCCAAGGTCCGAAGATCCGGCTGGGTCAATTCGGCCGGGCGATCCGCCATGAGGACGGCAAAATCATTGATAACGACGATGTGGTCTCCGGCATTGTGCTCCTGCGGAAAGGCGCCGAATCGGACTCGACGCTGGTGGGAATCCACGAAAAGGTCAACGAGCTCAACAACCACCTTTTGCCGCCCGGGGTAAAAGTGTTGCCCTTCATCGACCGCAGCGAACTGGTGGAGTTCACCACCCATACCGTGCTTCACAACCTGACGGAAGGCATCATCCTGGTGGTTATTATCCTCTTTCTATTCCTCGGGAACGCCCGGGGAGCCCTCATCGTTGCCCTGACGATTCCTTTCTCGTTGTTGTTCGCATCGATCTGCCTCGACCTGAAACACATTCCCGCCAATCTGCTCTCGCTCGGAGCGCTGGACTTCGGCATGGTGGTGGATGGCGCCGTGGTGATGGTGGAAAACATTGTCCGGCACCTGACCCACAGGAATGGGTCGAGCGGCTCCAAAACCGCGATGGAGTGCATTCGCGAGGCGGCACACGAGGTGCAGAGGCCGGTGTTTTACGCCATCGGCATCATCATCACCGCCTATCTGCCGATCTTCACCTTGCAGCGGGTGGAAGGCCGATTGTTCAAGCCCATGGCGTGGACCGTTGCCTTCGCGCTGCTGGGCGCGCTGCTGTTTTCGATGATCCTGGCGCCCGTGCTGGCAAGTTTCCTGTTTCGTAAGGGCGCGCGCGAATGGCCCAACCCGGTCGTAACCTTCCTGACCCGGCGCTATCGGAGTGCGGCGCGATGGGCCATCTACCACCGGGGAGTGACCTTTGGCGTGGCCGGATTGGGGATCCTGGCCACGCAGTTTATCTTGCGGTGGGTGGGGCCATCGGTTCGGAGTTTCTGCCGCACCTCGACGAAGGCGCGCTCTGGGTGCGCGGCACGCTGCCGCCCAGCACCGGGCCCAGCGAGGGCACTCTGGTGGCGAATCGGGCGCGCATCCTTCTGGCTTCTTTTCCGGAAGTCACGACCGTGACCAGCCAAGTGGGACGGCCGGACGATGGGACGGATACCACGGGTTTTTTCAATACCGAATACTGCGTTGATCTAAAACCCAAGGAGCAGTGGCGTCCCGGTTTTCCGCCAGAACAAAGAGGAACTCATTGCTGCCATGGACCGCGAACTTGAGAAGATTCCCGGCGCCATCTGGAATTTCTCCCAGCCCATCGCCGACAACATGGAGGAGGCGGTCAGCGGCGTGAAGGGAGAACTCGCCACCAAGGTGTATGGCGACGATCTCCAGGTTCTCGAGGAAAAGGGCGACCAGATCGTGGATATCATGCGGCACGTTCAGGGCATCCAGGATCTCGGCCTCTTTCGCGTGCTGGGTCAACCGAACCTGAACTTCACCGTGGATCGCCCGGCCGCCGCCCGCTGGGGAATCAACGTCGCGGATGTGCAGGATGCCATTCAAACGGCGGTGGGCGGCAACGCGCTGACCCAGGTGCTCCAGGGTGAAAGGCGTTATGACCTGGTGATGCGCTATCTGCCTCCTTACCGGGATACCAAGGAGGCCATTGAGAGCATTCGCCTGCTTTCGCCCACGGGAGAGCGTGTGTCGCTCGCGCAACTCTGCAAAATCCAGGTCAGCGACGGCGGCTCGGAGGTCTATCGCGAGGGCAACCAGCGCTACGTTGCCATCAAGTACAGCGTGCGCGGACGCGACTTGGGCGGCGCCGTGGAAGAGGCGATTGCGAAGGTGGGCAAGCAAGTTAAACTGCCGCCCGGATACCACATCAATTGGGAGGGTGAGTATGAGAGCCAAAAGCGCGCCCAAGCGCGCCTTTTCCTCATCGTCCCGCTCACGATCGTGCTGATTTTCATCATCCTCTACATGATGTTCAAATCGCTCAAGTGGGCGTCGCTGATCCTCGCCAACGTCATGATGGCGCCCCTCGGTGGGATGCTGGCTCTGCTGGTCACGCACACCAACTTCAGTGTTTCCTCCGGCATCGGCTTCCTGGCGCTGTTTGGCGTATCGGTGCAAACGGGCGTCATCATGCTGGAATATATCAATCAACTCCGTGCTCGCGGCTATATCATTATGGAAGCCGCGGTTGAGGGAGCAGTCCTCCGGCTTCGTCCCATCATGATGACGATGCTGGTGGCCACTCTCGGACTGCTGCCCGCGGCGACCTCGCATGCCATCGGTTCAGATTCGCAGCGGCCCTTTGCCATTGTCATTGTCGGAGGGCTGATCGCGGCTCTGGTGATGAGCATCTTTCTTTTACCCACGCTCTATGTGTGGGTGGCGAGAGACACGGACAAGCTTCCACATCCGGAGGAATCGTTTGAGACATAAATTTGTGAGTCACCGTGGATGGAAGGCATGGAGTAGGATGCTCGGCGGCGTGGCGTGTCGCGCTGTTGGCGGGCGCGGCATTCGCCCAAGGCCCGGTCAGGATCTCGCTGGATGATGCCATTCGGCTGGCGCTCCAGCACAACCATACCTTGCTGGCGGCGCGCACCACCATCGAGCAAAGCCAGGCGGAGGAAATGACCGCCAATTTGCGCCCCAACCCCGCGATCTTCGGCGATTGGGATTACCTGCCGTTGTTTTCGCCCAGCAACTTTACGAGCACCTATCTCAACGAGTTGACGGAGGCCGACCTGGGCCTCAGCTACCTGATCGAGCGCGGCAAGAAACGCCAGCACCGCCTTCAGGCCGCCAAGGATCAGACGGCCGTGACCACGGACTTGGTGTCTGACAACGAACGCACGTTGACCTTCCAGGTCGCCACCCTGTTCATCAACGTGCAGCTCGCCCAGTCGACTTTGGAACTGGCCCAAAAAGATCTGGAAAGCTATCAGAAAACCGTTGACCTGAATAACTTGCGTTACCAAAAGGGAGCGATCAGCGAGGATGACAAATTGAAGATCGAACTCCAGCTCCTCCAGTTCCAAAATGATGTGGCGCAGGCCGAACTCGCCAAAGTTCAGGGACTCTCGGATCTTCGTCAGCAACTGGGTTATGAATCCGTGCCGGCGGACTACGACATCGCGGGGAATTTGAGTACAACAAGGTGCAAGGCAACCTGGAGGATCTCCAACTGAAGGCGCTCCAGCAGCGGCCGGACCTCAAGGCGGCGACGCAAGGGGTGACGGCGGCCAACAGTCAATATCTGCTGGCCAAAGCGGATGGGAAGCAGGATGTCACGGTGCAGGGCAATTATACCCACACCAACGGCATCAACGGCGCCTCGGTTTATGCCAGCATTCCGCTCCCGATCTTTAACCGCAATCAAGGCGAGATCGCCCGGACCAAGTCGGTCATCGCGCAATCCCAGGAGCAGGAAAAGGCCGCGAACAACCAAGTGATGACCGATGTGCGCGACGCCTACGAGAATCTCCAGACCAGCGACAAGATTGTGGGGCTCTATCGTTCGGGGTACCTCGACCGGGCGCAGAAAGACCGCGACATCAGTGAATACGCCTACCAGCGCGGCGCCGTCAGCCTGCTGGATTTTCTCGACGCCGAGCGCAGCTATCGCGCCACCCAGCTTGCCTATCGGCAGGCGCTGGCTTCGTGGCTTCTGGCGGTGGAGCAGTTGCGCGAGGCCGTGGGTACCCGCAACCTGCCGTAAGAAGGCAGAAACGGGGAGCGGGTTTCGGCCGGGCACGTTGGCGGCCAAACGGGCGGAGATCGTTGCGGGGAGCGAAAGAACTATGCGGAGGCTGGAAAAGCGACATTTTGACGCCGTGCCACACCTTGGCAATGGCTAAGATTCTCGGGCATCATTGGACAATCCACAATGCCGATTGGCAAGGTGCGCGCCAAAGGAGACGACGAGGTGAAGAAATACGAGGTGCGGGGCTGGTTTGAGGAAACCGGTATTGTCGCTGCGGTTCGGGTCAAGTCGTCGGACGACGCCCTGTTTGCCGCCCAGGCGGTCGCCGATGGAGGAATCGTCGTCATCGAAATCCCGCTGACCGTTCCCCTCGCTTTCAAGGTCATCACCCACTTGGTCAAAACTGTTCCCGGCATTGTTGTCGGGGCGGGAGGGGTGACGAATCCGGAGACGCGCAAAGTCCTGCCTTGATGCCGGAGCGCAGTTTCTTAACCAGCGATGGTCTGCATCCCCCCGTGATCGAGTTTGCCTCCAAACAAGATGTGGTGGTCATCCCCGGCGCGCTGACCCCGACGGAAGTCATCACCGCGTGGGAAGCGAAATCCGATTTCGTCAAGGTCGTGCCCTGCGCGCAGATTGGGGGTGCAGCCTACATCGGATCCCTGCACCAAATGTTCCCGCAGATTCCGCTCGTCGCCTCCGGCGGCGTGAATCAACAGAATGCGTCCAATTTCATCATTGCGGGGGCCATAGCACTCGGAGTTGGCCGGGAACTGATCCCTCCTGAGGCGATCAACCGTCGCCAGCAGGACCGGATTGGCGAACTGGCCCGCCGGTTCCTGGGCTTTGTCAAGGCCGGCCGGGACCATTTGGAGGCGCGCGAGCGAAGGGCCGCCGGTCCCGATCAATAGCCGGGCGGCGTTTATCCCAACACCACCGATCCTCGTTGAGCGGTCAGAAATCCGGGCGAGGGAGCAATCAAGAGCCGAACACTTTACGAATTGCGTTCAGATAACCCATTCCATGAACAGAATCCGGCTCGAGATAGCTACCCTCGGTCCACTCATTCCAGGCGTTGATCGTTAGGATCTTCGGCTGTTCACTATGTTGATCAAGGTATGACTTCGCATTCAGCAGGCAGCGCTCAAAAATCTCCGGAGTGTTATCGGTCAAAGCCGACGTATAGGGATAGCCGACGTCTGCGAAGATATCCGATTGGCAAGTGCGTGGGCTCGGATCCCAACCCATGCTGATATCGAGGTGATAAGGCACCCCGAACAGGTCCTTCGCCTTACTCCAGTAGACCGGAGCCTGTTCTGCCGCATCTTGGTATCGAGCGGCGGGGAAGGTAGGGAACGAATAGTGATGCGCCCAGGTATATGAAGTTACGCTATTAACCCCGAGCGCCGGCAACTGTCGGCGCACATCCTCCATATCGGATACCCCCCAGGCAACCGCATTCAGGTGCAGGTCACGAAAGCCGGCGCTGCGGGTTTTTTGCCGGAACCGGTCGAGGGCGACGCTGGCAATTTCGAGGCCTCCCATCCGTTCGATCATCTGTTGGAGCATATAGATCGAAAAGTACGGTGCGCCATCGATCCGATAATATGAGGGCTCGCGGAAGTAGCGCGAGATGACGTAATCAACGGCGCGTTCGAAGGCGGGAGCATCATAGGTGCCCTTAAAGATGAGCCGCGTATCCTTGTCCAGACGGGCAGGCATGAGGTCAAGCCAGTCATGATTGGCCCACATCAAACAGAAACGGACGTCCGCTTTGTTTCCGGCGTTCAGGTACCCGTGTTCCAAGCCCCGCTCCAAAAAGGGTTTGCCCTCGTACCAATACCAATCAAAGATGAAGTGGGATAGGCCTGCGGCATGAGCCGCGGCAATTTTCTTTTCGAACACCTGCGGATCTGACTCGTCCTCGTATCCCCAGGCAGGCCGCTTGGGTTGCAGGTGACCGGCGAATTTCGGTTCACCGCGCTTGAGCAATTCCCATTCTGTCCAGCCTTTTCCATGGATCCGCTCGAGTCTGGGATCGGGAGCCCAGTTGGGGAAGTAGTATGCTCCAACCTCATAGTTCCTCGCCTGAGCTTGAGCCGTTGCGCCAGCCAAAGCGGCGAACGCTCCCGTCCTTAAAAAGTCCCGCCGATTAATCTCCATAACTTTCCTCCTGGATCCCCGACTGCTGGATCGAGACTCGTTGCTCGCAAATCATATCACGATGGCCGGGTAGCGAAAGCACTTGGACCGGCCCGGCTCGAATGGCCGTGGGGTCCTGCGCAGGACCCCTTGCGTGTATCCCAGCCCCCTGATAAGCTCGCGCCCGTGGCTTATCTTAAGGGGGGGTGTTGATGCGGCGAAAATTGAAGCGCACGGCGCGCTACGCCGCGGGTGGCAGCCGCGAACATGCCGATCTGGTGGTGTTCGCGCCGCATCCCGATGATGAGGCCCTGAATTGCGGAGGGATCATCGCCAGGGCGGTGGCGCAGAGGAAGCGCGTCAAGGTGGTGATGTTGACGAGTGGCGACGGCTTCCCCGCTTGGGCCTCCCTGGTCACCCGCCAGTCCGTGGGCCGCCTGGCGGCGGCGGATTATTTGGAACTTGCCCGCCTGCGCCAGAGCCAGGTGCTGGTGGCGCTCAGCGCGCTGGGCCTGGGAGCCCGGGATCTCCTGCTTCTAGGCTATCCTGATGGGGGGCTGGGGGCCATTTACGAGCGCGCCGGCGCCCTGCCGTTCCGCCAGCAGTACACGCGCCGGAGCGAGACCTACGGGCTCGTGCAGCCCGATTATCACACCGCGCGGCATGGCCATCCGGCTCCCTACACGCGCGCCGCGGTGCTGAGCGACATGTTGGATATCCTGCGCGCGCTCGAGCCGGGCGAGATCTACGTCACCAGCGAGGCTGACGACCACCCCGATCATCGCGCCGCCTTCCGCTTCCTGCGCGATGCCGCGCGCGCCGCCGCTTACCGAGGTGAGTTTTACACCTTCCTGGTGCATGTCGGCCGGGAGGAGGATTGGCCCTGGCCGCGCGGCATGACTCCGAGGTTGCGATTTGCGCGGCACCGGGTGGGGGGCCAGTGGGTTCCCCCGGCGTGCCTTGGCCGCCGCCCCGGCGCGTGCCGCTCCGTCCGGCGGAGATCGCGGCGAAACGGCAGGCCATCGCCGCCCATGGCTCGCATCTGGCTGGCGCCACCAATCTCCGCATGCGCGAATACCTGGAATCGTTCCTTAAGTCGGAGGAGATCTTCTGGCCCGCGCCTTGGTGACTTCCCCAGCGACATTTCATAGCCTCTAGATCTTGTAGAATTATATTGACGGCAGTAGCGTAGAGTGATGCACGAAAAAGGAATGGCCGTGCCGCGTCCCCGGCATGATACACTACCCCACTTCGGTTATCGGCAGTGCCGGGTGAGAGGATGAATCAATTTGCCGACTTCGAAAATCGCAAATCTCCAATCACCCGATCACCGGATTCCCCGGTGAGCCGATGACCCGAGCATCAATTGGAATTTAGGTTGCCCATGTTATTTGGGTTGTAGATGACCGTAAAAACCTATCCGGAGGCTTTTCATGCGTTCTCTTGAGAGAGTCCGCGCGCTTGATCGCGGGCCAACCCGTTGACCACCTTCCTGTCCAGCCTGTGATCATGATGTTTGCCGCCAAGCATCTGGGTATTCCCTTCATTGACTACACCCGGGATGGGCGGAAGATGGCCGCCGCGCAGAGCAAGCTTGTGCACGACTTTGGCATCGATTGCCTGCTGACGTGTTCCGACCCGGCGCGCGAGGTGATCGACATTGCGGGGGAGGGAAGCGTCAACTGGTACGAGGACCAGGGCCCCGCCATTTGCGAGGAACGCGCGGCCCTGCTCGACAAGTCGCGGCTGAAAACCTTCCGCATCCCCGACCCGCTGGGCGGCGGCCGCATGCACGATCGGATCAAAGGGATTGAAATCATGCACCAGGAGTTCGGGGGTGAGGTCTCGATCGTCGGATGGGTGGAAGGCCCGCTGGCACTGGGCCGCCGAACTGCGCGGCTTGACTCGCAGCATGACGGATTTCCTGGACGATCCCGCTTTCATGAAGGACCTGCTCGATTTTACGGCGGAAGTGGCCGTGGTCTATGCCGAGGCGGAAATTCAGTCCGGCGCCGATACCATCGGCATGAGCGACGCCGCGGCCAGCATGATGGGCCCAAAATATTACCGCGAGTTTCTGTTCCCCCGGCAACTGCGCGTGGTGGAATCCATCCGCCAGGCGCATCCGGAGGTCATCGTCCGGCTGCACATGTGCGGAAACACCGATCCCTTGATTCCGCAAATGAAGCAACTGCCCGTGCAAATCTTCGAGTTGGATTCGCCGACCAACCTGGCGGCGGCGCGGGCCTGCCTGGGACCGGACCGGGTGATTCTGGGCAATGTTTCGACGATTACCGACATGCTGGAGGGAACCCCGGAGCAGGTCTACGAGGCGTCCCGGCGGTGCCACCAGACCTGCGGGAAGTTCCACATTGTGGGCACGGGCTGCGAAGTTCCGCCCACGACGCCGCCCGAAAATCTGCACGCCATGGTTCGGTATTCACGGAGCACCGGCCGGAGGAGTTCGAAACCGCCACCGCCGCCTGACCCGCTTCCGATCCATGTCTTGCCGGCGCCATGGGCGGGGGCGAAGAACTGCGGATCTGCAAAGCCGGTCCCTATTAAGGCGGAAGAGGCTGCTCCTATGGCATTCATAGTCAATCGGCGGACATTCCTGAAAAACTCCGCGTTCTGGATCACTGCGTCGCCCGCTCTACCCGGCCTCGGCGGCGCGCCCCCCGGCCTTCAAACTCCCGGAGAGGCAGGCGCGCAGCCCGAAACGCTGGAGGGCGGGTTTCTTGAGCCCTCGGATGCTTTTCGCCCATGGGTGCTCTGGATAGCCTCGGACGGGACTCTGACCCGTGAAGGTATTACGGCTGACCTGGAGGCGATGCACCGGGTGGGAATTCGTGGCGTCTTTTTTTATGAGGTGAACCTGTTCGTGCCCAAGGGCCCGGTGGGATTCATGACTGCCCAGTGGCGGGAGTTGATCCAGCATGCGGGAAAGGAGGCAACGCGCCTCGGAATCACCATGGCCGTGCAAAATGATGGGGGATACACCGGCAGCGGCGGCCCATGGATCACCCCGGAATTGTCGATGCAGATGGTGGTTTCGAGCGAGACCACCCTGGAGGGGCCAAGGCATTTTGCGGGAACCCTTCCCCAACCCCTCAAGATCCAGAATTATTACGAAGACATTGTGGTTTTGGCCTTTCCCACGCTTGCCGCGGACCGCGTGCAGATGGCCGAACAGCATCCCACGCTGACGTCCGGCCTTGAACGCAAGAGCTTCGACTCCGCTGCCCTGGTAGGCGGAAATCCGGGCGCGGTCTCTTCGGTGCCCCGGGCGGCAGCCGGCCAGCCCCAATACCTCAACATTGATTTTCCCGAACCCTTCACTGCGCAGGCCCTGAGCGTGGCGCTTGAACCTTGGAATTCCCAAATTGACGGAGCGCTGGAAGTTTCCGAGGATGGCGAGCGCTACCGGACGATTCGCGAGTTCCCGCTGCGCTGGCCGCGCTCCTCGGTGAATTTTCCCAGAGTAACGTCCCGCCATTACCGCCTGCTGCTGCGGACGGGCGACGAAGAGTTTAATTGGCTCTTTCGAGCCTTTAGTAAGGGCATTCCGCTCGGCGAGGTGCAACTTCACTCCGGCCCGAGAATCGAGGACATTCCCGGCAAAGCTGCCTACATCCGCCAGGAAGGATTTTCCGGGGAGCCCGAGATGCCGCCGGAGATGGTTCTTCGCCGTGACCAGATTCTGGATCTGAGCGGCAAGATGGACCGGGATGGCCGGCTCGATTGGGACGTCCCTTCCGGCAAGTGGACCGTCCTGCGCATGGGTCACACTTCTACCGGTAAAACCAATCACCCCGCGCCGGTGGAAAGCTTGGGCCTCGAATGCGACAAGCTGAGCAAGAAAGCCATCGAAGTTCACTTCGCGAACTTCCTCGAAAAACTTGTCGCGGACCAATCGGCCGTCGGAGGCAAGGCTTTGAAGATGGCCCACGTCGACAGTTGGGAAACGGGCTCGCAAAACTGGACGCCAGAGTTCCGGAGAGAATTCCATAAACGGCGCGGGTACGACGCACTCACCTTTTTGCCGGTCCTTACCGGTCGAGCGGTAGAAAGCTCGGAGGTCTCGGAGCGCTTCTTGTGGGACCTGCGCCGGACGATAGGTGATTTACTGCTGGAGAACTACGCCGGACATCTGCGCGAGCTCAGCCACCAGCACGGCCTGACGTTGTCGATCGAGGGTTATGGCTCCGGACCCTATGATGACGTTGCCTACGGCGCCTGCGCGGATGTGCCGATGTGCGAAATGTGGACCGGAGTGCCGCAGTGGTGGGACCAGTTGCTGACCTATTGCAAGGAAATGGCCTCCTCGGCACACGTGTATGGCCGGCCGATCCTTGCCTCGGAGACTTTCACCGCCGAGCCGGAAAATGCCAAGTGGCAAAACCATCCATTTCGTCTGAAACCCATTGCCGACCTGGTTTTTTCCCTCGGGGTCAACCGCATCGCCATTACCTGCTATTCCATGCAGCCCTGGTTAGACCGCAAGCCCGGCATGACGATGGGGCCGTTTGGCATTCAGTATGAGCGCACCAATACTTGGTGGGAGCATACCCGGCCCTGGCACACCTACCTCGCTCGCTGCCAGCACCTGTTGCAGCGCGGGCAGTTTGTGGCCGATGTGGCTTACCTCGGCAGTGAGAACGTGCCCCAGTCTTATTCCCGGCGCGAGTGGCTCGATCCCGCCATACCCGCGGGATACGACTTTGATGTTATTCCTCCCGAAGCTCTATTCAGGTATGCGACGGTGCGCGATGGCCGGCTGGTCTTGGCGACCGGCATGTGTTATCGGCTGCTGGTCCTGCCGCCCGGGCGCGCGATGACGCCTGCCTTGCTGGGAAAAATCAAGGACCTGGTGGAAGCGGGCTTAACCGCAGTGGGACCACGTCCAACGCGCTCGCCCAGCCTCGCCGACTACCCTCATGGCGACGCCCAGGTGCAAGGATTGGCCGCCGAACTCTGGGGAAACTGCGATGGCGCGAGCGTTACCGAAAATCGCTGCGGCCAGGGCCGCGTGGTGTGGGGCAGGCCGCTCGCCGACGTACTCGCGGGGATGGGCGCGCCACCGGACTTTGCTTGCCATGATTTGACTGTGGGCGAGCAGATTCGTTACGTTCACCGCCAAATCGATGGAGACGATCTTTATTTCGTCGCCAACGCCATGCCGGAAGCCCGCAGCTTTTTGTGTATGTTCCGGGTCACGGGAATGCGGCCGGAACTGTGGTGGCCTGACACCGGGCGAATTGAGCCTGTCGCTGTCTGGGACGAGCGCGACGGCCGCACTCTCATTCCCCTGACGCTCGATCCCTGCGGGTCCGTGTTCGTGTTTTTCCGGGGCGCCGCCCCACCGTTCGCGGACCGCGTGGTTTCCCTTCGGCATGACGGCGTGGAGCTTTCCGGGCTCGCGCCTGCCGTTGTCCCTGAAATCCAGCTCTTGCAGGAGGAGGGTGCGATTACCGTGCACCGGGCCGCGACCGGAGAATACCTCATCGAAGTTGCCCAGCCGGGGAGCTATGAGTTTAAGACCGCTGCGGGCCCTACGCTTAAAGCAACAGTCCCCGAGGTGCCGCACGCCATCGAGATCGAAGGGCCCTGGGAGCTGGAATTTCCGGAAGGTTGGGGCGCGCCGCCACGTGTCACTCTGGCGCGGCTCATTTCCTGGACGGAGCATCCTGATTCCGGCGTCAAGTACTTCTCCGGGACGGCGACTTACCGGCGGCGCTTCGATTTGCCGGCGAGCATATTAGGTCGCGATCGCCGCCTTTACCTCGACTTGGGACACGTCGCGGTGATTGCCCAAGCAAAATTGAATGGCCACGACCTCGGTGTTTTGTGGAAGCCGCCGTTCCGTGCAGACATCACCGAGATTATTCAGGCCGGGATGAATGATTTGGCCGTGAGCGTCGTCAACCTTTGGCCCAACCGCTTGATTGGCGATGACCATCTGCCCGCAGACTGCGAGTGGGTGCTGCCCTCCACTCCCCGCAATCCTACACCCCACACCTGGGGCGCGGTGTTGGACCATTGGCCGCAATGGCTTTTGGAAGACAAGCCCAGCCCCACGGGACGTTTGACCTTTACCACCTGGAAGCATTGGTCCAAGGATGATCCGCTACTGGAGTCGGGACTGCTGGGCCCGGTGCGCATTTGCACCAACATTTATTGCGGCAGTTTCGAAATGAAATGATAACTGCCGGATTCGAGTTCGAAGACGGCCTTGCCTTTTTCCACCCCGTTCGAGCGGACTCCCGTGGCCTGGGCCGCCGGCCGTCCGCCTTCGGTCACGGTCTCGGGCGCGCTGGCGGGTAGGTACAGCGTGGCGCCGGTCCCGGGCGGAACGGTCGCGTCCATCTGGAGCGTACCGTTTTCAATACGCCAGTCACTTGCGATCGTCCCGTGAGCGCACCGGTAGCGCGTTCGCGCGAAGGTCAGGTCACCCACCAGCGCCGGCTTGAGGAAGAAATGCCGGAAGCCCGGCGCATTCTCGTCCAAGCGGATACCCCCGATGCCTTCGATGAACCATGCGCCGATGGAGATCAGCGTGTCATGAATGTGGGATTCACCGAACCAGCTTTCCCAACTTGTGGTGGCGACCTGTTCGAGCATATAGCCCCAACTTGGGAAGTCCTTCTTGCTGGCCATCTGGTAAATCAGATCGTTGCGGTCATCCTCCATGAGTTCCTTGAGCAGGAAGTAGGTGCCGTGCATACCGGAGTCGAAGTGGCCTCCGTTCTTGATTAGGACGGTGTCTTCGAGGTTCTTGGCTACCGCCGCGCGTGACTCCGGCGGAACGATTCCGAGCAGCAGCGCCAGCGCCAAGTAGGGCTGCTGGCCGGTGGCGTAGCTGTTGGGGGCGACGAAATAACGTTCGTGCAACGCGCGGCGCAGCGTGGCCGCCCTTTCCGTGTACATCGCGGCTTCGGCGGGTTTGTCGAGGACGGCCGCGATCTTGGCGGCCAGTTGCAGGGTGTAGAGGTAGTGCGCGTTGTTGATGAAATGCGCGCTGATGGGGTCCCGCGAGGGGTCGTTGCCGGCCCCCTGCTCCGTTTGTTGCGGCGTAACCCAGTCGCCGAGGTAGTTCCATTTCGGAATGCTCATGCCGATGCTGTTGTAAGGCTCCAGGAGGTTGTCCCGAGTCTTCGAGTCGGCGAAGGCCAACCACTTTTGGATCATCGGATAGTTGGTTTCCAGAATCCCCTTGTCGCCGTAATTCAGGTAAACCTGCCAGGGCATGGTGACCACGAAGTCGCTCCACATGGGACCGCCTCCCCCCTGGTCAGGGTAATTCGGGGCAGTGTAGGGCAGGTCGCCGGATTGGGGATCCTGCGCATCGCGCCAATTGGCGGCCCAGCGATTGTAGAGGCCCCCGGTATCGAAGTTGAACAGGCCCGTTTCAATCGAGGTTCCGGCGTCGCCGCCGTAGCCGAGGCGTTCGCGCGTGGGGCAGTCCACCACGTAGCCGTTGAGCGAGAGGCATTGGTAGGTCCAGGTCACGAGGCGGTAGATGCGGTTGAGCAGATCGTCGGACGACTCGAAATCACCGGCGCGCCCGTAGCTGGTGCGCATGAAATATCCGCGGATGCTCCCGGCGCTGGGCGCCTGGGCGAGGCCGGTGACATGAGCGAAACGGAACGCGTGGTAGTTGAATCGCGAGCACACCGCCTGGTCCGCCCCGGCGCGGGTCACGTATTCGTCGCGCTGGTTATACGTGCCGTAACGGCCACCGGCCGGAGGATTGTCGGCATACTCAATCTTGAGGTTTTTTCCCGCCGTCATCCCGGAGGGCAGGCGCAATTCCAGCCAGCCGGTAAAGTTCTTGCCCATGTCGATCAGCCAGCCGCCGGCGGCCGTCGCCTCAATCTTTACCGGATGGAGCGTTTCCAGGATGCGGTTGGGCTCAACCATCTGCGCCGACGTGGTTACCTTCGGCGGGTCAAAGGTCGCGGCTGCCTCCCAGGCGGAATCGTCCAACTTGGCGCCGTTCCAGTCTGGAACCTCCAGCCGGGCGTCATCGTGTTCCCCACCGTAATCGCCGAACGCTGTGCCCCGGCCGAGAGGGGTGATGGGGCTGGCTTTCGCCTTCCACGTGCCGTCGGTTCCCACCGCCAGCGTCTTGCCATCCGGCAACACGATGTCAAACTGCGCCCGCACCATCGGCCCGTCGTAAACCACGCCCGGATGGCCCCGGACGTACCAACCGCGGCCCAGCCATAGCGCCACCGTGTTGCGGCCTTCCACCAGATAGCCGGTGATGTCGTGCGTCAAATACCAGTTGCGATGGGAATAATCCACCACCGCCGGGGCCAGAACATAATCGTCGACTTTCTTCCCGTTGACGTAGAGTTCGTAGTAGCCCAGCGCGTTCACATAGGCGGTGGCGCGCTGCGGCTTCTTCGCCAGCGTGATGGTCTTACGCAGCCAGGGGAAGGGAAGTGGAGTGCCTTCTTTGACCTCAGCGGGCCGCGCCAGGCCAATCCAACGACCGTACCACTCCGAGTCGTGGAGCAAGCCCATCGACCAATGGGCCGGGGCGCTCCACGGCGTCACGTGGCCCTCTTGATCCCAGAGACGCACTTTCCACCACGCCTGCGTTCCCGAGGCCAGGGGCTGCCCGGCATAGGGTACAAAGGCCGTCTGATCAGAGATGATCTTACCGGAATCCCAGAGGTCGCTCAGGTTTCGCTGGAGGTTCGCCGGGCTGCCGGCCACCAGCACCTGATAGGCACTCTGCCGCCGGCCGCGCGGGCCGGGCGCGAGCGTCCAGCTCAGCCGCGGTTTTTCCACGTCCATGCCCAACGGGTTTACCAGGTACTCACAGCGCAGCCCTTCTACGGACAAGGCAGTCTCGCCGAAGGCAACGCGGCCCGCCGGGGCGAGCAATATTATGATGAAAACACCCATGACGACCGGTCTCATTTCACCATCTCCTTGCTAAAAAATCAGCCTGAGCGCGAACTGGATCTGGCGGGAGGTGCCGGCGGTCTTGTTGATGATCCCGAAGCCGGTTCCGCGAATGACGTTCTCGGGAAGACCAAAATCGACGAGATTGAAGAGGTTGAAAAACTCGGCGCGAAATTGCAGGACCGCGGCTTCGGTGTTCCCGCGGGTACCGAAGCTCGTGTCTTTGGTCAAGGAGAAATCCAAATCGCGGAATCCCGGGGCGCGGAAGGTGTTTCGCCCGAGGCTTCCGAATACCCCTTGGTTGGGCCCCGTGCCGCCGGGAACGCCGATGGGAATCTGGAAGAAGTTGGCGTTATTGCCGCCTTCTCCGAAGTAATCCTCGCGCACCGGGCGGCTGGTGGAAAAGACGGGCCGGCCAATCTGGTCGGGACGATCGGCGCCTCCCGATCCCATGCCGGTCTGCTGGATACCGGAGTACACGCCGAAGGGAGGACCGCTGGTGAGCGTGGTGATATTCAGGATTTGCCAGCCGGAGGTCACCTTCTTGCTCACGGGCCGCAGGAAGCCGGCGCGGTCGAAGGGCAGGGCTTGAATCAAGCTGAGGGCGAAGACATGCGTGGTGTCAAACGTGGAAGGGCCTTTTTCGAGAGCTGGATGGCGCGGGTCCTGGGGAAGGGTTTGCAGAACCGGACCTGTACTCCCGAAAAAGCCGCCCAGAACCGCGCTGGTATTGTCGAGCGATTTGCTGTAGGTGTAGTTGGCTTGAAAGCCCAATCCCGCGCGCAGCGAAGTCTTTGCCACGCCGGTCTGCAGCGCGTGGTAGGTGGAATGCGATCGCGTGGCGATCAGATAAGAAGGCCCGTACCCACCGATCACCGTGCCGCTGGAATCGGTTTGCAAAAAGGGGGCAAATGCCGGGTCGGCGCCCGCGTATCCGTTGAACGACTGCATGGCGGTCAAATGAATTCCCGCCGTTGCCACGTAGGAAGCGCTCAGCGTCACATTGCCGAAAGAATGGTCGAAGCCGGCCGTGTAGGTGCCGATGTACCCATTGCGGAAATCCGGGGAAATCCCTCCGCCGCCCAACAACTGGAGCTCGTGGCCGGGCGTGAGCGCCGTTAAGTCGCTCTGGAATCGCATCATATCGAGCTGGGTATTCGGTGGGACGGCAGTGGTCGGGCCCTGCGCGTAGATTTGCTGGCCACCCATGGTATAGATAGGAGGCAAAGCGACCCGGGAGACAGAATTGGCAAAGGGCACGGTGACGTTCGGCTGAGCCGTGACCAACGGCCCCACGGTATAAGGGAGACCGCCCATGAGGAAGTTGTCCTGCCAGATATCAGGCAAGATCGTGGAAATGGCGGCGCCTGAATGCCAGACGGTGTGCTTCGAAACCTGCCAGTCGAGACCGAGGCGCGGCCCCCATCCTCCCCAGTCCATGCCGTACGGAGGCTGGGGATTGACCAGGTACTGTATCGTCGCCCCCGTCTCCCAGGGAACCGCCGGGGTACCCTCCGGGGTGACGATACGAGCGTCCGCGGTGAGGTGGTGAGCTTCGCCAAGGCGCGAGTTGACTTCGTAGCGCAATCCGTAATTGAGGCTCAATCGAGGAGTCACCTTCCACGCGTCCTGAAAGTAGAAATTGTAAGCGGCACGCCGTTCTGCGGCCTCTCCCACCCGGTTCCCTTGGGGAAAATACTGGGGCGCGGCAGAGACCGTATAGCTGAAAGGGGTCCCCGTCAGAAAGGCGCTAAGCGTATCCGGGAGCGGGGCACCGGCCGGGATATCGTGCTGCCCACTCACGGAAGGAATAGCGGCCTGCGCATAGGCCGTTCCTCCACCAAACGTGTAGAGACCGTCCGGGTTCGAGTCAAAGACCGTGGTGTCACGGTTGAAGCGGGTTTCAACCCCCCACTTCATCGCATGGGATCCGTGTACGAAGGAGAAGGATTGCCGTGCTTGTAGCAATGACGTAAATGCGCCGATGTTGGTCCCGGCCGCGCTGTTAAAGGGTTCGAACAGGCCATCGCCAAATGCCAGGCCCGGCTGCGTGGTGTTGATGGTGGGGAAGAACGGCGTGCTTCGTTCCACTCCCACGGTGGTCTCGGAAGTGAGATGCGGGCTCACCGTACGCGTGTAGCGAAAACCGCCATTGCGTTGGTGATCGAAAAAGCGCGTGGCAAAAGTGGGATCAATGGCGGTCTGATCCGGATTGGTCAAGGGACCATTGACCTGGTTCAAGCTGAAACGCGCATAGAACTGCGATTGGTCGGAGAGGCGATGGTCGATCCGGAACGAGAACTGGTCGGTCACCGTCGCGACGGGGGCGGAGGTTGCGTAGGTGCGGTCGCCAAACGGCCCGTGGGGATCATCGGGCGCCGGATAACGTGCAAGCACGGAGCTGATCTGCGGGTTGACGGGGACCAGCAAGGTATCGCCCAGGAACGCGGTGGTATCCACGCCCTGGCGTTCCTGCATGGAAGGAACCGAAAGGATCTGCGTGGTCCCGAGCACCTGGCGGAATCCCTGGTACTGGCCGAAGAAATAAGTCCGCTTGTGGCCGTTGTAGAGTCCCGGGATGACGAAGGGACCGCCCACCGAAAAGCCAAATTCGTTGCGCACAAAGTGCGGAATGCGGCCGGGACTCACCGGGCTGCGCTCGTCAAAGAAGTTGCGCGCGTCGAGCGCCGAGTTGCGCAGGAACTCAAACACGGAGCCGTGGATGTCGTCGGTTCCCGACCGGGTAATAATATCGGTAAAACCCGCGGCGCCGTGGCCGATTTCCGCCGGCATGACGCCGGAACTGGAGCGGACCTCCTGAACGGCGTCGACGTTGAAATTGGAGAAGGTCGCCCCGCCCAGCTCCGGGTCAGTGGTGTCGATTCCATCCATGGCGAAAACGGTGGTCACACCCCGCTGGCCGTTTACCGCGAACTGCTGGGTAAAATTCGCGGCGCCGTTGGTGTCGGTCATGGTGCCGGCGGCCAGCAAGATCAATTGGCTGAAGTCACGCTTATTGAGCGGGAGCGTCGACACTTCTTTTTTCGACAGGTGCTCGCCACCGCTCGACTTCGCTTCGGGGGCGGCTGGCGGTTCGGCGGGTTTCTGGTCTTGCGGGTTAGCGTTCTTGTCCTGCGAAGAGGGAGCGGCCGGAGGTTGCGATTCCGTCGATTGCCCTTGCTGAGCGAGTGCCGTCCCTCGCCAGGCGCCGAGCAGCGCAAGCATTGCGAGGAAAACAACCAAGCTGGTTAAGATTCCGGGTTTTGATTTAGAAAGATTCCGTTTCATGTGCCTCATTATCTATTTATAAAAAGACGAAGGCGAGATTATATTCCACTGCGGCCGCCCGCACTTGAAAGATTGCAACAAAGACCTAAGGCATGATCAAACCGGCCGTCCATCTCAGCATCTTTCGCCCGGGAGGACCGAATTGAGGAGCAGCGCGCACATGCCGCCCGTGGCGATTCCGGAGGATAGGGTGTGGCGGAGCAGCTCCGGCAGGGAGCGGAGAATGTCCGGGACAAACGTGACGCCTAGGCCCAAACCGATCGAGACGGCAATGATGAGGGAAGCGCGGCGGTCAATGCGCACGCCCGCCAGAATCTTGATGCCGGCGACGGCCACGGTGCCAAACATGATGATGGTCGCGCCTCCCAGGACCGCTTGGGGAAGCGCTTGGACCAGCCCGCCCACGGCGGGGAACAAGCCCAGCGCCATGAGGATCACCGCGATGAAAGTGCCCACGTAACGGCTGCCCACGCCGGTCAACTGGATGACTCCATTGTTTTGAGCGAAGGTCGTGCTGGGGAAGGAATTGAAAATGGCGGCGAGGGTGGAATTGATGCCGTCCGCCAGGATGCCGGAGCGCAGCCGCCGGAAGTAGAGGTCGCCAGTGATCGGCTGGTTGGTCAGCGAGGAGGTGGCGGTCAGGTCGCCGATGGATTCAATCACCGTGATGAGATACAGAAACGCGAAGGGAATGAAGGCGCCGGCATTGAAGCCCAAGCCGTAATGCAGGGGAAGAGGAATTGTGACCAGGGGGAGTCCGCGCAGCCCGCGGAGATCGACCTTGCCGAGGAGAAAGGCGGCCAGGTAGCCCACGGCCAGTCCCACAACCACCGAGGTCATCCGCAACTGCGGGATGCGGCTACAGTTGAGTATAACAATCGTGGCTAACACCATACCTGATAATGCCAGATTGACCGGACTGCCAAAGGAGCCGTCGCGCTGGGCGTCAAACCCGCCCCCCATTGTGGTGATTCCAACCTCGATCAGGGTGAGGCCGATCAACGTGACCACCGTGCCGGTGACCAGGGGCGTGATGATCCGGCTGGCGAGGCGCACGGATGGGCTGATCAGGATTGGCACCGCCGACCCCGCCAGACACAGGCCGAAAATGATTCCGAGCGCGGTCTGGGGGGATGCTCCGGCGGTCAGGCTCAGGCTGGCGGTGGAAATGATGGGACCCAGGAAGACGAAGCTGGTACCTTGGATGCTCAGGAGGCGCGATCCGATGGGCCCCATGCCGCGCGACTGGAGCAGCGTGGCCAGCCCGGAAATGAACAGCGACATGCTCACCAGGAAAACGGTGTTCGGCCGATCCAGCTTCAGCGCATTACAAATGATCAGGGGCGGCGTGATGATCCCCACGAAGACCGCAAACACATGCTGGAGCGCCACGAAGAGCGTTTCGCGGAATGGCGGTTTGTCTTCCAGGCCGTAGATGAGCTCGGTTCCACTGGCGCCGGGAGCTTCCCGGGCTGCGGTTTCAGCCACGCCGTCTCCAAGTTCCTTAATGTGGCCCGAACCTCAAGACGATTCCAGCAGGTCGGGGTCGTAATTCAAGTTGGGGCGGAGCCAGCGCTCGACGGCGCGCAGGTCCATGCCTTTGCGCCGATGGTAATCGTCCACCTGATCGCGGTCGATCTTTCCCACGGCGAAATACTTGGCCGCCGGGTGGGAGAAATAGAACCCGCATACGGAAGCCGCCGGCGACATGGCGTAGTTTTCCGTAAGAAAAATGCCGGCATTCTTCTCCGCCTGCAAGAGGTCGAAAAGCTCGCGCTTCTCGGTGTGGTCAGGGCAGGCGGGATAGCCGGGCGCCGGGCGGATACCGCGGTAACGCTCTTGAATCAAATCATCGACCGCCAGGTTTTCATCCTGGCCATAACCCCAAAACTCTCTGGCCCGTTTGTGCATTAACTCCGCCAAGGCTTCGGCCAGGCGGTCGGCCAGCGCTTTGGCCATGATGGAATTGTAGTCGTCGTGATCCTGCTGGAAGCGCGCCAGCAGGGGTTCGATGTCGGCGCCGGCGGTCACGGCGAAAGCGCCGAGATAATCTCCGTAGGCTTGAAAATCACGGGGAAAAGCCGCAGGGCCGGAGTGCGGGCCCTGCGCTACGTTGCCGGTTTGCCTGGGCGCGATCAGGTCCGCGAGCGCCCAGTTGTAATGGCCGGGGGCCTTTTCCATTTGCTGCCGCAAGGTGTGGAAGACGGTCCGCACGGAGGAGCGCGAGGCATCCGCATACACTTCGATATCGTCGCCGATGCTGTTGGCGGGGAAAAAGCCCATCACGGCGTTAGCAGTGAGGAGCTTTTCCGCCACGATGCGGGCCAACAGCTTTTGCGCATCTTCTAACAATTCGCGCGCCTTGCTGCCCACGGTCGCGTCATCCAAAATTTTCGGATACGTTCCGCGCAGCTCCCAGGCTTGAAAAAAGGGCGTCCAATCGATGTAGGGGACAATCTCCGCCAGCGGCAACGCAGGAAATACTCGCACTCCGGTGAAGGCGGGGCGGGCGGGAGGGGCGGCGCTCCAATCGATGGGCGGCTTGCGCCGCCGCGCCTCCTCCAGGGTCAGCAGTTTCTGCGCCGCGGGCTTGTGCGCGGCCCGGAGCTTGTGTTGCTCTTTAAGGTTCTGTTCCTGGAATGCCGGCCGCGTTTGCGGGTTCTTGAGCTTGCTCACCATGCCGACGGCGCGCGAAGCGTCGATCACATGAACCACCGGCTGGCGGAAGTGGGGAGCGATCTTCACCGCCGTGTGTACGCGGCTGGTGGTGGCGCCGCCGATGAGCAGCGGGATGGTGAATCCCTCGCGTTCCATTTCCTTGGCGACGTGGACCATTTCATCGAGCGAGGGTGTGATCAGCCCGCTCAAACCGATCATGTCGGCGTGCGTGTCCCGCGCGGTTTGCAGAATCTTCTCACACGGAACCATAACGCCCAGGTCGATAATCTCATAGTTGTTACAGCCCAGGACGACGCCCACGATGTTCTTGCCGATGTCGTGCACGTCGCCCTTCACCGTGGCCATCACGATGCGGCCTTCGGCGCGAGCTTTGCCGCCCGCTTCCTTTTCCGCCTCCATGAAGGGAAGCAAATAGGCGACGGCTTTCTTCATCACGCGCGCGCTCTTGACCACCTGGGGCAGAAACATCTTCCCGGAGCCGAACAGGTCGCCCACCACGCTCATCCCGGCCATCAGCGGGCCTTCGATCACGCTCAGCGGCCGGCCGAGCTTCTGCCGGGCTTCCTCGGTGTCGCTCTCGATATAGTCGGCCACGCCTTTCACCAGGGCGTGTTTCAGCCGCTCCTCCACGGTCCCCTGTCGCCATTCGTCTTCCTGAACTTCCGCCCGTCCGCGCTGCTTGACCGATTCCGAGAATGCCAGCAGCCTTTCCGTGGCGTCGGCGCGGCGATTCAGCAGCACGTCTTCCACCAGTTCCAGCAGGTCGCGCGGCAGTTCCTCGTAAACGGCGAGTTGCCCGGCGTTCACAATCCCCATGTCCATGCCGGCGCGGATGGCGTGATACAGGAAGGCGGAGTGGATGGCTTCGCGGATGGTGTTGTTGCCGCGAAACGAAAAGGAAATATTGCTGACGCCGCCGCTCACTTTGCAGTGAGGAAGCGTGGCCTTGATCTGGCGCGTGGCTTCGATGTAGCTCACCGCGTAATTCCGGTGCTCATCCATTCCGGTAGCCACGGTGAGGACGTTGGGGTCAAAGATGATGTCGCACGGATCCACGCCCACTTCCTCGGTGAGGATGCGGTAAGAGCGCGTGCAGATTTCGACGCGGCGCTCCGTGGAGTCCGCCTGCCCGGCCTCGTCAAAGGCCATCACCACCATGCCGGCGCCGTAGCGCTTGATCAGCCGGGCGCGCTGCTTGAAAACCTCTTCGCCCTCCTTGAGGCTGATGGAATTCACGATGCCCTTGCCTTGAAGGCACTTCAGCCCCGCCTCGATGACGCTCCACTTCGAGCTGTCGATCATGATGGGGACGCGGGCGATGTCCGGCTCCGAAGCGATGTAGTTCAAGAAGGTGGTCATCGCCTGCTCGGAATCGAGCATGGCTTCGTCCATGTTGACGTCGATGATCTGCGCGCCGCCCTCGACTTGCTGCTTGGCGACGGTCAAGCCCTCCTCGAATTGGCCGCTCAAAATCAGCTTGGCGAATTTGGGCGAGCCGGTCACGTTGGTGCGTTCGCCGATGTTGACGAAATTGGTTTCCGGCCGAATCACCAGCGGTTCCAGGCCGCTGAAGCGCGAGTAGCGTTCGACCTGCGGGGGCACGCGCGGCGGGAAATCCTTCACCGCCTCGCGGATGGCGCGAATATGCGCGGGCGTGGACCCGCAGCACCCGCCGACGATATTCACCCAGCCGTTCGCGGCAAACTCGCGCAGATCCGCCGACATGATTTCCGGCGTTTCGTCGAACCCGCCGAAGGAATTGGGCAGGCCGGCGTTGGGATAGCAGCTTGTGAAAATCGGCGCGAGGCGGGAAAGCTCCTCGATGTGCGCGCGCATTTGCTTGGCGCCCAGCGCGCAGTTGATGCCCACGCTCAGCAGCGGCGCGCTCGAAACGGAAATCCAGAAGGCTTCGATGGTCTGGCCCGAGAGCGTGCGGCCGCTCAGGTCGACGATGGTGACGGAAGCCAGCAGGGGCAGGCGTTTTCCCGTGTCCTCGAAATACTGCTGGGCGGCAAACAGCGCGGCTTTGCCGTTGAGCGTGTCGAAGATGGTTTCCACCAGCAGCAGGTCAACGCCGCCGTCCACGAGGCCGCGGATTTGCTCGTAGTAGGCGTCCCGCAATTGGTCGAAGGTCACGGCGCGCGCGGCGGGGCTGGCGATATCCTGCGAGGCCGAGGCGGTGCGGCTGGTGGGTCCGAGCGATCCCGCCACCCAGCACGGGCGCGCGGGATTCTCGCTCATGAACCTGTCGGCCGCGCGGCGGGCCACCTGCGCTCCGGCGCGGTTCAGGTCGTAAATGAACCCTTGCAGCTCGTAATCCGCCATGGAAATGGCGGTGGAGTTGAAGGTATTGGTCTCAATGATGTCCGCGCCGGCGTCGAGATATTGCCGATGGATGTCCTCAATAATCGCGGGCTGAGTGATGTTCAGCACATCATTGCACTGGCGCAAATCCCGCCCATGACGCGCGAATTCCTTGCCGCGATAGTCGGCTTCCTCCAGCTTATGGGCCTGAATCATCGTGCCCATGGCGCCGTCGATAATCACGATGCGGCGTTCAGCGTCTCGACAAGCGAGTTTGAGGTGGGACTTGCGTCATCCATTCTGAAGAAGGTTTCCTCCTGATTTCCGGCCGAATCGGCCCGGAAAACGTCCTTTGATTTTGCCGGCGCTGGTTTCGGGCGTTCATCCACCGCGCCGCATTTTTAGCCCTCTTGACAGGATACCACGTATTTTCCGCTGTCTGGGGGCGCAGTCGGTAATGTCTCAGTTTGCTGTAGCGGCGGCTTTACGCCGCCATGTGGCGAGGTAAACTCGCCGCTACATCGTCAAACTGAGACACTACCGCGCAGTCGTGGTGGTGGTGGACTGGCTCGCCAGGATTTCGCAGCACAATTTTGGAAGGCCACGGCAGGACGAGTTGCGCCCGCGCGGCGCCCATAATAAAACTTGCGCGATTATTGACAAGGGCGGTTCGCGAACCGCCCCTACGAAAATCATCGCGTTTTTGTTTGTGGATATGCGGCCGGAAAATATTGCTGGGCGGATGATAACCGGAGTGCCCAGACACGCGCTAACCAAGCTTGGGGTGGGTGACGGGATTCGAACCCGCGACGTCCAGATCCACAGTCTGGCGCTCTACCAGCTGAGCTACACCCACCGTATCGGCGGGCTGCGCTGAAAACCGCACTATCCCTTTTGTAACATCCGGCGGCGAAGGGTGTCAACTGGCTACGCGCTCAGTAGTGTCCTAATTTGCAGTCGTAGCGCCGGCTTCCAGCCGGCTTGAGCCGCCAGGATGGCGGCGCTACATTTAAATTAGGACACTACCCGCGCTCAGCGGATGGGGTTGCCATCGGCGTCGATCTTATGGACTTCGCCGATGTTCAGTTCGCGGATCCCCGCTTCGACCTTGCTCATGTCGCCCACTACCACCCAGATGAGGTGGCTGGGCAGAATGTATTTCCTGGCGATTTCGTTGGCGCTGTCGGGTGTAACCGCCAACACTTTCTCCGTGTAGGTATTGTAATAGTCTTCCGGCAAGTTGTACTGGAGGATGGTGCCGTAGGCGCCGGAAAGCTGCTGGACCGTCTCAAAGGTTCCCGGCAAACCGAGCGTGGCGTTGGACTGCTCGTCCTTGAGTTCAGCTTCCAAAATCGGTTTGCCGCCGACGATGTTCTTGTACTCCGCTACCAGTTCGGCCAAGGACTCTTTGGTCTTGTCGGTCTGCACGGGAGAAAGGCTGTAGTAGGGACGTTCGCCGCGGGCCGGCAGCAGGCGGGAGCGCACGCCGTAAGACCAGTGCTTGTTTCGCGCAGATTCATGTTGATGCGGGAACTGAAGTTCCCTCCGAAGATGTCATTCACCATTTCCAGCGACACTTGGTCAGGATCGTTGTACGGCGGCGCCAGTTGCGCGGCGACAATCAAACTCTGCCCGGAGCCGGGGCGGTCGAGGAGATAGACCACATCCTTTTCCGGCTGGGGAACCGGCGGGATGGTCCTCGCGGCCACCTCGCCCGGCTTCCATGAACCGAAGAGCTTTTCCAGCTTGGGCGTGATCTCGGCCAAGGTGGTATCGCCCACGATGAGCAAGGTGGCGTTATTGGGCTTGTACCAGGTGTCGTGGAATTTGGCGAGGTCCTCGCGGGTCATCTTGCTCACGCTGGATTCGGTGCCCGTGCCGACGAAAGCCCCGGCGTAGGGATGTCCTTTGCCGTAAAGCAAAATAGGCACTACGCGCAGAGCCATGGAGTTGGGCGTGACCTTCTCGCGCTGAATGGCGGCCAGGCGGTCCTTCTGCAAGCGCGCGAACTCCTTCTGCGGGAAGGCGGGATGGAGAATGAAGTCGGCATAAATTTCCAGGGCCTTGTCCATATTGATTTTGAGGGCGTTGAGATCTGACGGAGGCGTAATCCAGATTGGCCCCGGCCGAGAACTCGGCGCTGAGCGATTCCAACTCCTCCCCGATCTTGAGCGAATCGCGGGTGGGGGTGCCCTCTTCCAGCATGCGCTGAGCGAAGCTACAAGTGCCGAGAGCATCGGCGGGGTCGGCGGCGTAACCACTTTCCACCAGCAGTGAAAAATTCACCACCGGCGCGGTGTGGCGCTCCGCCAGGACGATTTTCAAACCGTTGGCGAGCGTAGCCTTCTGCATGGGAGGAAGATGGAGCGACATGGCAGAGCCGGGCGCGGGCGCCTGGGAGCGATCGATGGGGGAAGTTGCTTTCAGGTTGGTGGGATACGGGTACACTTCCAAAACGTAATCGCCGTCGGTTAGCCAGTCGTTGGCGGCCTTCTTCACCGTGGCGGGGGTGGCGGCCTGGATCCGCTGGAGATAGTCCTTGTAACAAGCCGGATTCCCCGTGAACGTCTGGCAGGTGGCGAGGATGTCACTCTTGCCCCCGAAGCCGCCGATGCGCTCCATGATTCGGGCGTATTCGCCGAAGATCTGCGTTTTGGCAAGTTGCAACTCGGCTTCGCTCGGTCCGTTCTTGAGGAAATTCTGCAACTCCTCATCCGCGGCCTTTTCCACGTTTTTCAGGTCCCCGCCCGGCTTCGCGGTAAGGGTGAGATAGAACTGCCCGGCGATCTCGTTGCTCCAATCAAATGCGGTGGCGCTGGTGGCCGTCTGATCTTTGTAAACCAGGCGCTTGTAGAGCCGCGACGTCTTACCCTGGCCGAGAACTTGGGCCGCCAGATCCAGCAACGCCTCCCCCGGTGAAGATGTCTGGGGCACGTTCCATACGCGATAGAGGCGGGCCTGGGGGACGCGATCCTGTACCTAGTCACGGTGGGTGCCCGTCCGTTTGGCCACCCATACTTCCGGCTTGGCGATGGGGGACCGGGCGGGATCCCGCCGTAATACTTTTCGACTTTCTCGCGGGCGACTTCCGGAGTAATGTCGCCGGCGATGACGAGCGTGACGTTGTTCGGGCCGTAGTAGGTCTTAAACCACTCCTGGACGTCACTCATGGAAGCCGCATCCAGGTCCTTCATTGAACCGATGGTGGTCCATGAATAAGGATGGCCGACCGGATAGGTGTTTTCCGCCAGGAGTTGCCGGGTCACGCCGTAAGGTTGGTTTTCTCCCTGGCGCTTTTCGTTTTGCACCACGCCGCGCTGGAGGTCGAGTTTTTTCTGGTCCAAGACGCCGAGCAAATGACCCATGCGGTCGCTTTCCGCGAACAGCACGTAGTCGAGCATGGAGGTCGGCACATTTTCAAAATAGTTCGTGCGGTCGCTGTTGGTCGTGCCGTTCAGGTTGGTGGCGCCGATCCGTTCGATGCGCGTTGATGTAGGTGTAATTGAAGTTGTCACTGCCGCTGAACATCAAGTGCTCAAACAGGTGGGCAAAGCCGGTTTTCCCCGGCTTCTCGTTCTTCGATCCGACGTGGTACCACGTGTTCACGGCCACGATCGGGGCCTTGTGGTCCTCGTGAACGAGCACGGTCAGGCCATTCGTCGAGCACGAATTTGGTGTAAGGGATGTCCGGGATGGGGATTTTCGTGCTCGCGTGAATGCGACCGCCGGGGCCTTTGCTTTCGGAGCAGAGCTGGACTGCGCGTAGGCCGGAACGAAAGGGAAGATCGCTACCAGGGAAATGACGAGAAAACTGGCGAGACCATTCCAAGTCCTATTTCTCAAGGTTTTCCTCCAAGTGCAGTATCTAGCAGGCTGCGGAAAAACCCTTGGTTAGTGAGGTAGCGGCGACTTTACGTCGCCATAACTTCAACCGCTGCAACACGCAGCTGGCGGCATAAAGCCGCCGCTACGCCTTTTTCCGCAGCCTGCTGGAAACCAGCGTGGTGTCGGTCTCGATGGGGGAGATGGGCTACTCTGGCGACCTCGCAGTCCCCACCGCCCGGTATTCTACCTTCGACGTAGCGCGTTGGCAAAGCTCTTGCCGGATTTCTAAGTCTAACGCCGTTCCCAGGGCGGCGGCAAATCCGGTAGTGTCCCTAAGTTGACTACACTAAATATTGCGCGTAATTCGGTTTGGGTATACCATCCCTTGTATGGCCCGACCGAGTTTGCTCAAGCTGTCCGAAGCGGACGAGCGCCAGTTGCGGGAAGCCGCGGCCGACTCTCCTGATGCAGATTTTCGTGATGCCTGTCGCGCCGTTCTGAGCCTGGCCCGAGGGGCGACGCGCCCGCAGGTGGGGGAGCAGTTGCGCGTGCATCCGGCCACGGTCGGGCGTTGGGCGGCGCGCTATCGCCAGCGGGGGCTCGCCGGGCTTCGGGGCCCGGAGCACGATGGCCGCGGACGACCGCGCCGCTTGCAGGTGGAGCATTTGCAATGGCTGCGGCAAACGGTTCTTACCTCGCCCCGGAAATTGGGTTATGCTTTCACCGCCTGGACCTTGCCGAGGCTGGCGGAGTTCTTGCAGCGGCAGACGGGGGTAACGGTGCAACCGCACTACCTGGGACGGCTGCTGCACCGCATGGGCATTGCCCGGAAACGTCCCAAGCGGGTGCTGGAAGGCAAACGCGATGAGGCCGCCCATGACCGCGCCAAAACTGAGTTGCAAGCCCTCAAGAAGCATCTGGGGCGGCGGAAAAGGACCGTCGTGATCAGCCAGGACGAAACCGAATTTCATCTTTACCCTTACCTGGTGGCGATCTGGTCGGTGGTGGGCAGTCCCCAACCGGAAGTGCGCACGCCGGGGAAGAATCAGAAGCGCGTCTTGTATGGAGGCCTGAACCTGAAAACCGGACACCTCACCAGCCACTGGGCGGCGACGAAAAGCGGTGCGCATTTTGTCGAATATCTGGAAACGCTCTTGCATGATTATCCCGACCAGAAGATCCTCATGATCGCCGACAACGGCAGCTTCCATCATACGCTGAAAGTGGACGCCTTCGTGAAGGACCACCGCGACCGTTTGGAGATCAAATGGCTGCCTCCGTACTGCCCCGACCTGAACGACATCGAGCGCACCTGGAGACGGCTCAAGGCCAGCCATGCCTCCAACTTCCTGTTTAACTCCCTCGACGAGTTGGTCGATAACGTGCGCCAAGGCATTGGCGGAACTGAATTCCACGGTCGCCACCAATTAAGAGCATTATTTAGTGTAGTCAACTTAGTTTGATTTTTTTCGAGGATAACCTTTAAAATCGCCGTAACCAAAAGTATACACCGTATAAAAAAATCTATTGACGGCCATAACCCAATAGGTCATAATCAAGCAGGAATGGCAAAGTCCAAGAAAATTCAACCAATCAAGTTGCCGCCAGCAATCAATCCGGACGGCATTAGGACAGTTTACTCCAACAACATGGAAACGACCGCATCATCCCTCGATGTGTGTCTATTTTTCAACCACGTCATTCCCAGCGGCCAAACAGTGACAGTCGAACGTCGGGCAAGTGTCGTCATGTCATTCCAACATTTTGCGGCTGTGGTTGCGGTTCTTAATGACCAATTCCAAAAGATCAATAAACAGGTTGAACAGCAGAAACTATTGACCTCCGCACAAAATAAGTAAGTGCCTAAGAATAAAGCGGTTCTAATATTCAACACGACTGACTATTTTGGCAATTTGGTTGGGCTCTGGTCCGACACATGGGATACGCACATCATTGACCCTGTTTTTGGCCATCCAGAGATGGCTGGCTATCAAGGTTTGGTCCAAGACGTGCTTCAAGACCCATATGAGATATGCCCGAGTACCGAAAGCAAGACCGGCTTGGCTTACATATCTGATCGCGGAGTTGGGCCGAGGCCAGAGGGCATAAGGGTTCTTGTTGATTATAGGAACACGGAATTTGAGAAAGGATCAACCTCGGGCACAGTTACAACGGCATATCCAGTTGATGTGGTGAGGTACGCCAGGCCAAAGATCAACCTACGGCGACCGATCTATCGAAAGAAAAGATGACTTTCTCATACGATAAGAGGGCCGATGTTCTGTACATAAGCTTTGAGGCGTTGCCGCCCCAGGACTACCTTGTTGTTGAGAATGAAACTGGCGACATCCTCAAGCTTAATAAAAAGAATGGAAGCGTTGTTGGCTGCACAATCCCATTTTTTATGGAACGATTTAGAAAGGGTAAGATTGAGATTCCAGAAGTAGGTGGCGTCCCCTTCAATGCTCTTGCCAAAGATCTACTGCGGGCCTAACCTTATTCCCTTCCCCTCTTCCGCCCTAGAGCCGTTTCCGGCTCATTATGAATTTCTTACCCCGTGCGCTCCAGTCCATCCCATGGCACACTGGGGCCATGAAAAACAAGCCAGCGACGAAGGCAAAGAAGACCGCCAAGCGGAAGCTACGCGAAGACACAAATCAGATAGTGTGATATTCTTGCGTTGCTAGCAATTTCTCCTTTTCCCTTCGGCACCATTGACCATTACGAACCCAACGTGTATTCTATCGCATCAAAATTCTTGGAGGGAACGGACTGTGGGAGTAGGGGTAGCAGTCATCGGAAACATTGATCAGTGGTATGCCGATCTATATGGGGCGATGTCGTTAGCTTACCGGCTATCGGCTCTCATCAAGAACCGTACTACGGCTGTCAAAATTACGTACCACCTCCGAAATCTAGATGCCACACTCTCCAAACTCTTCAAGGAACTCCATAAAGCGATGGAGAAAGGGGTACGAATCAACGACCTTGCGGACCCAGAAAAGGCAGCTGAAGCTATACAAGCCTTGCGCAAGCTGCACGGTCTTCTTCATAAGTTTCAACAGGCCTGCAAGCTCGCCAGATTAACCAATCATTCGTTAATGGCAGGATATATACATAGTATCGGAAAGTATAATGAAGAAATAGAGGAGTTGATTCAACTTCTGGAATTAAGTTTGCAGCCGAAAATCGTTAACTCACTGTACAAACGGTCAAAGCAAGAAAGGGAACGCGGAGAAATCTTCGATCTAAGCGAAGTGTGATACGTGGCACTCCAAGTCAAGATCACTGGCACGCCATTCAGATACTTAAAATCCTTAGACAAGCCAACCAGGACGAGGATCGTCGAAAAGCTTCGAGAAATTGCTGACGACCCACTCAACCCTCGGCTATCGTATCCCCTTGTCTCAAGTACCAAGAGAAGCTCCCGCGTGGGTGGGTATAGGATTCTTTTTCAGATAGATGATAAGGTTTTAGAGGTTCTGACATCGGACCCAGAGGGCAGATATATCGAAAGGCTTAAACTCAAGATATCAAGTCATAGATAGTCCAAATGTGATCCGATATTCCTGCCTCCATCGCCGGTGTCACTCGCAAGGTCTGATGCACGCGGCAGAAGTTGTACCACGCGAAATACAGCGCCAGCGGGTAGCCACGGTCAGTGCTTTTCTGACCGTGGGCTTTTCTCAGGCGCGATATCCCAAGGGCAATCTTACGTAATCAATCTGAATGGGGCAGGCCGCCACCGTCCCCTTGTCCAATGCGAAATTGTTGTAACTGGACCACCGCCAATCTTCCTGCCGTTTCACCAGTCCTTTCTTCAGTCGCGCAGTAAGCGTCCGAAGTTGGCCGTGTTGACAGGCATGGGGGGATATGTCCACGGGCGGATTCGTGGACACTTGGCGGATTGTGCTACTACTGGTCGGAGGGTGGGGCAGTGGCGAATGGAACGACATTCCAGGGCAGCAGTTCTTCGATGTGGTTGATGGGATGGTCGGGGAGGCGGGAGAGCACGTCGCGGAAGTAGCTCTTCCGGATCGAGGCCGTTCAGTTTGGCGGTGCCGATCAGGCTATAGAGCACGGCGGCGCGTTCGCCGCCCTTATCCGAACCGGCAAAAAGGTAATTCTTGCGTCCGAGAGCGACGGCACGCAGAGCCCGTTCGGCGGCGTTGTTGTCGATTTCCAGGCTACCGTCCTCCGCGTAGCGCGTCAGCGCTTCCCAGCGTCCCAGCGCATACTTCACGGCCGCGGTCGTATCCGATTTCTGCGACAGCTTGGGCAAGCAGCTTTCCAGCCACGCGTGTAACGATTCCAGGAGGGGCCGAGCGCGGGCTTGCCGGATCTCCCGCCGCTCGTCCGGTGGGCGGCCGCGGATCTCCTTTTCAATCGCGTACAGAGCCCCGATCCGTTCCAGAGCTTCCTGGGCAATCGGTGACTTATGAGCAACCTGAAGATCGTAGAATTTCCTTCTAACGTGCGCCCAGCAAGCGGCCTCGCGAATGCGCCCGGTCGCATAGACTTGGTCGAATCCCGCGTACCCGTCGGCCTGCAGCGTGCCCGCGAAGTGGCGCAAGTGGCCTTGGGGATGCTCGCCCTTGCGATCGGGCGAGTACGCGAACCACACCCCGGGCGGCGTGGTGTCCCCGGCGGGCCGGTCATCCCGAACATAGGTCCACAGTCGCCCCGTTTTCGTTCTGCCCAGGCCGGGCGCCAGGACCGGCACCGGCGTGTCGTCAGCGTGTAACTTTGCCGCCGCCATCACGTGACGGCGAAGCTCCTCGACCAAGGGCGCCAGCAACTGGCTCGCGCCACCCACCCAGTCCGCCAGCGTGGTGCGCTCCAGTTCCACGCCCACCCGCGCATAAATCTCTTCCTGGCGGTACAACGGGAGATGGTCGCAGTATTTCGATACCAGCACGTGCGCCAGCAAGCCGGGTCCCGCCAGACCCCGGGCGATCGGGCGGCTGGGCGCTTCCGCCTGCACAATCTTGTCGCAGTGCGTGCAGGCCAGCTTCGGCCGCACCTGCTGGATCACGTGGAAGTGGGCCGGAACGTACTCCAGGATCTCGGAGACATCTTCGCCCAAAGCTTTCAACGCGCCGCCGCAGTCCGGACAGGCCGTTTCCTTGGGCAGAATCGTCCGCTTCTCGCGCCGCAGATGACCCGGCAGCGGCCGCCGCGCCGGCATGCGGCCAGGAGCCGCGGGTGCCGTCGCCTCCGGCGTAGGGGAAGCCGCCGGGGGCTCCGCCTGAGCGGTGGCCAGTTCGTCCAGTTGTAGCTCCAATTGCTCGATCTGCCCTTGCAACTTCTCCGACCGGCGCCGAACTGCATTCGTCGCAACTTGGCGATCAGCAGTTGCAAGCGTTCGATCTCGGCCTGCCGCCCCGCCAGTTGTTCGTCCTGCACCTGAATTCTTTCCGCCTGCACGGCGAGCGTTTGATGCTGGGCGTGGAGGAGAGCCTTTAAGGCTTCCGGGGGGAGCGTGTCGAGATTCGGCAGGGCGGGGCGCGCAACCATCACGACCTTAGTATGGCAGATATTCTGTGATATGCAAGAAGAAAACACACGATAATGCAATATCTATTATAAGAATATCCGAGGGCGAGGAATTTCCCGGCTTACACGGCCATCTGCGGCGCCGCGGTGCGGATGGGACGTCGCCAGTCGATCCCTTCCAGCAGCATCGAAAGCTGCGCCGGCGTGAGCGAAACCACGCCCCCGGTGGCCTGCGGCCAGATGAAACGCCCACGCTCCAGCCGCTTGGCAAAAAGACACAGGCCGTCGCCATCCCACCAGAGCACTTTGAGCAGGTCGCCGCGTCGCCCACGAAAAATAAAGACCTGCCCCGAAAAGGGATTCTCCTGCAGCGCCGTCTGTACCATGCCGCTCAGTCCCACAAACCCGCGCCGCATGTCCGTCACGCCCGCCACGATCCAGATTCTCGTCCCCGCCGCCAGCCCCATCATGCCAGCAACTCTTTCAGTACCAACCGCAGCGCTTCGGGATCCACCGCACCCGTCAGTCGCAACTGTCCCTTGGGAAGTTCCACCTGAATCACGCCGGAGAGGCTGCGCGGCATCGGCGCACCGCTCGGGTCCGCTCCCCCCTCTGCCAGGCGAACCGCCAACAAGCCCGACAGCGCACGGTTCCGGGGTTTCAATAGCCCTCGCTGGTACTGGCGGCGCCAGGCGAATACTTGGTTGGCGTTCACGCCATGCGCCCGCGCCACCCGGGCCACCGATGCACCCGGCGCCATGGTCTCTTCTACAATCTGGCGCTTCAGCTCCGCACTGCGGTACTGTCGCTTGGCTGTGGGAAGTGCCTTACGCGAGGAAATAGCATCAATCACTGCGGGACCAGAAGTGTCCATCTGTTTCTCCAAGTGGACACATCGAAGTGTCCACTTGGAAGAATGCCCGCCTATTCTCGATTCGTCGAGACGGCCCAGACCGAACGCTTACGTCGCGCAGGTTTACCGTGACAAAGAAGATGCAGTCCGTGTGGCGTAAACGATGGACGTTGGACACGCCGGCAGATTAACACCCTGCCCAATCGCCTTCAAGCAAACAAGGCTGCAGCCATAATTGAACGCGGGTTTGGCATCAAGGGAGAAGCCCACGGACAGGAAAGCACTGTCCGTGGCTACCAGCTACTCTAGAATTGGATGAGAAGCAAGGTTTGTTTGGCGGCCTTCAACGCACATTTCAGACAGTGCCGAACAGTTCGTGCGCTCTCTCCCGCTTATCCGAATCGCTACTCAGGAGAATGGCGTGGCGCGAAGGCAGGCTATTTTTCCGATTTCTCCGCGGGAATTTCCTGGAGTTCGGTGGGCTGTTGGCAGCAGACGCAGTTGCCAGGCTCCAGCGCCACGATGTTGCAGGTGGCGCAGAAATAACGCACCTTAAAAAGCTTGCCATTCTGAATCGTGTAGAGCCAGTGAACCTCAAAGGAGCCACCGGGCTGCGGGATCCCTTCCAGTCGCACCTGGCGGCCGTCCAGACGCTTGTCCTCCAACGTATGAAAAAGGTGGGGGGTATCGGCTGAAAGCGCCTCTTCCCGGCCATTGATCTTCAGCAGGGGACAGTCTCCCCGGGTGGTCAGCAGTGTGCCCTCAAGCACCGTCAGAGGCTTGGCTTGGGCGGCCCAGAGGCTTGAGGCAAGAAGGGAAGCGAGCACTAGGGCGAGAACCCAGATCGTACCTCGCGAAAGGGTCAGCGCCCTTTCGGTTCGACTTCGTTGCCACTGATTTGCTGCTGATGGTTTCATACTTTTACTTGTAGTACCAAAGGCCAACATTTTCGAGCGCCGCAAAGAAGAGACTCACCACAGAGACACAGAGATCACGGAGAAAAGTCCTTCTGATTGCGCTGGTGGCGGCTAGGGTTGCTTCGTGCGTTGCCCCACCCCTTTTATCCGCGTCTTTTCTCTGTGAACTCTGTGCCTCTGTGGTGAAGTCCTTTTCGAGTGCCGCGAAGAAGAGATTCACCACAGAGACACAGAGATCACGGAGAAAAGTCCTTCTGATTGCGCTGGTAGCAGCTACGGTTGCTTAGTAGGTTGACCCACCCTTTTTATTCGCGTCTTTTCTCTATGAACTCTGTGCCTCTGTGGTGAAATCCCTTTTGGGTTGCGGCTCGGCCGCGCTGGAAACTGTGTTGCGCGCCCAATCCAAAATCCAAAATCGAAAATGCAAAATGCCTTTACCCCTGCCAATGGCCGACCACGGTGAACGCCAGGGGCAGGTCAGCGCCTTGCCCGTGTCCTTTCATTTGCACATTCCAGTTGCCCGAGTCATCCTTGGCGACGGAGGGAAAGCTGGTGCCGCTAACTTGCGCGCCCACCAGAAATCCGGGATGGGGCGTGCCGGAAGCCTGCTCGCTCAACTTCACCAGGTCTTCGAATGACAAGATCTTGTCCGGGTCGGTGTCGGCGGAGACGGGCGCCAGCACGAAAGCGTCGCGAGTAGGATTCACGCCCATATGGTTTCCGTCCTGGGGGATCAGGCCGTAGCGCAGGGTGTAAAATCCCGGCTTGATAGTCTGGCTGCGAAAATCCGGGGTGGCATTGGGGAAGTGCATAACGCCCAGAAAGCCTCCCTCGGGCAACGCCCCATAAAGGACGTCCGATGAGGTGTTGGGGTTCGCGCTGGTGGGGAGAGTCTTGCGCAACCATACTTCGCAGAGCGTCGCGCCCTGGTCGGTCGTAACGCGAACTCCCTGGGAATCGAGAGTGCTCTGGATGGGGGCGGGAACATCCGCCGGCGCAGCGCCAATGGCTTCCGCCTTGTAACTACCCTGGCCGAATGCGCTTAAGGCCGCGCAGAGTTGAATCGCCAGGACCAGTCCGAGTACGCGGTGCAGTTTCATTGACAAACCCTCCTTACCATTGATAGTTGCCCTAGTATCCTGAGTCAGAAGTTCGTTGATGAAATCAGCCCGCGTAGCGGGCGACATAATGTAGCCCATGGCGCAAGCCGTGGGTCAGAGCGCCCACCCTTACCCCCTCCCCCCTCCCGCCCAGGCGGGAGAGGGGGGACCAAAGGGGGAGAGGGCCCGAATCCCATGGCTTACGCCATGGGCTACATGATATCGCCCCTAACGGGGCTCCGGAAATTCCGTTTCCACTATGATGTTTCTGCAACGAACTTCTGACTCAGCACACAAGATATTAGATGATATAAACACGAAACGGGAAACTCCTTTACGGAAGTTTCCCGTCAGAAGTTTCCCGTTTTCAGGCTTAATGTCGTGTGGGCTAGAAGCTGCCCACAAAGGCGCTGCGCTTGTCCACGTTCTTCCAGACTTCGCCCAGGCCCTGTCCGGAGAACGAGCTGTCCAGCGTGAAGGCTGGCATGGAGTGGGTGAGGGCCACCAGCGGCGGGTAATAAACCGATTCGTTGCCGCACAGGTGGTCGCCCTGGCAAAGGCTGCGCGTCTCGATTCGGGCAAATTTCCCGGCCACCACCTTGGCCGCGCCGTGAAGATCGCCATGCTCCACCGTCATTTGGATGGGCGCCGTCTCCACTCGCACCACGTGGTCCAGCAAGATTGCCCGCCATGGATGCGGCAAACGCGTGCGAGCGCCGTCCGCTGCTGGCTTGACTGGCGCGGGAATCCACGATCAGCACGGACTGCGCCGGATAAGGGTTGTGATAAGGATCGCCCAGCGTGGCATTGGCCCTGACCACGGCCACTACGCTAAGTCCGCTCAGGGGCACGCCGTTCCAGTCGCCCTCCTGAACTTTCCAGGCCAAAATGGCTTCCTGGCCGGTTAAACCCACTTCCGACATGGCGAAGCAGGGGCCCGTGTAAACGTCCGCAGTACGGGCTTCGATGTAATCGCCCTTCAAAGCGGCGCTTCCGGGAACTGCCCAAGCCGAAAGCAGAAACAGACCAATGCCAAGAGATAAAATGATTTTTCTCATGACCCGACCCTCCACGGGGCAAATTTTCGCCTAACGCCACATGGACATTTTATCCCATTTCGCCCTGGCATTCAAGCCGACGATGCCAACTGCAGCGATTCCGCATGCGAGGTTGGAGGTGGGCGAAATAGTTAGTCCGGGCGCAGGGGAGGCGGTCGGGCAGATTCGCATTGGCATTGTTGGCGGGGGCAGGGCGGGAAAATACGCCCGGTGGGGTCGACACTATGGTGAGATGGGCGCAACCCGCCGCACGCCACAGGGATATGGGGCCGAAGCGCAGGGCGGAATTCCGGGAGGGGAGGGGAAGACTTTTAGGGGGATGAACCCTCGGCGAAGCCGGGGTCCTGGCAGAGTTCGCGGGCCATGAGGCGTGCCCAGTAGCGGAGTGTTCTGCCGCGCCGGACGGCCGGTTTCAGATTGAGAACCCAGAAAGCATGAAAGAGGTTGTAGGCCAGGAAGGCGACGAGCAGAAACGACTCGATGGCCTGCGGGTGGTGTTTATACACATGGTCGGAGTGCCACTCGTTGGCGAGTTCGTTGAACCCATAGTTCTCGATGTCCCAGCGACGATGCCCGAAGCCGACGGCTTGTTCCGTCGAGGCCTGCGCGGCCGGTAGCGTCGTGGCCCAAACCCACTCGGTCGTCATCGACTCAACCTGCATGGTAATCTGGCGGCGCACCGAGTAGGTTTCTCGCGAACGGATGACCCGCAGCGGAGCGTGGACTTGGGGCCAAGTGGTGAAGTCCGATACGTCCCACCACTGGCAGTGGCGCGACCGATACTTTCCCGCTTCGGGCGGAGTCAGCGCAAACAAACCGCAGGCATCCTGGTAAAGGTCCCGCCGCTCGTCCTTGAGAACCACCAGTGCGTGCTTACCGTGGGCGAGCAGAAGATTGAAGAAGGGGGCCTGGGCATAGAGACCATCGGCCAACAGCAACTGAAAGGCGCGGGGGTAACGGGCCAGGACGCGCTCCAGCAAGCGGCGGGCCGTGGTCACCTCGTCTTCGCCGGGCCGTTGGGGTTCCAGATCGAGCAGGATGCGCAACTCCGAACCCGTCAACAACTGCAGCGTGACGTTCCGATGGTAGTACTGAATCCTCTCGCCTTGCTCGGTGTGAATCGTCCGCTGCAAGCATCCCGAGCAACGACGGCGATAGCTGGCGTGGGTCTCGTGACCGTCGAGAACCGCCACGCTCAGTCCGCCGATGCCCGGCAAGGCTTTGTTCCGCTTCAGGCGGGAGTAGACATGATGCAGCCCCTCGCGCAGTTCCTGGGCGGCGAGACCAGCGTGGACGCGCCCCAGGGTGTCGCTACTGCCGGGCGAACGTCCCAGCCACCGTTTCCAGAACCGCGCGAGGCGGTGCTCTTCCAGCGCGTGCAGGCTGCCCAAGCGGGACCAGAACATCACCAGGCTGGCTTTCAGGAGAACGGCCACCGGGATACGGGGTTGTCGTCGGGGATCATGGACCGCCGCGACGATCCGTTCCGAAAGACCGTAGACGGTCTCGCCATACCGGATCAGGCGTCGGAGAACGGCATCACCCCTTGCGATCGAGCAGCCGCTGCCACTCGATCTCCGAGAGTTCCTCCAGCAGTTGCTGGATTTCCTGATAGCCCTGAACGCTCTGGCGGATGCGCGCTTCCCACTCCTTAGGCACGAACCCCTGGCGCGGCTTGCCTCCCCGGCTCTGCACGAGGTACAGCGACGCGTGCAGTTCGCCGTGGGCACAGCGACAATTCGGTTTCCCGCACCGGCGCAGACGAGGCGCCAAGGTGCCGCGGAGAAAGCGCTGGCTAGAGACCATCTGCGTCAGGCGCGAACGGCGTTTTCGCTCGCCTGCCGGAAGACGGGAGCGGGATAGTGGAGGGTTCTTCATCTGATACATTAATAGTATATCAGGCAGAACCCGCGTTGTCAAGCAAAAAGCGAATGCGAATCTGCTCGGTGAGCGGGGACGGGGGCAAAGTAGTTGCAATTTCAGAGGGTTAAATCAGGTGAAAAAGCACGCATGCGGAATCGCTGTGCCAACTGCCTCTAGCAGTAGCGTTATTCCTTGGGGTATCCACTTTGCGCCGCCAGGAAATCGGCGCCCAAGCCCAATCTCCGCTAAAGAGCTTCGAAGCAAGCCCGCTCGGAATTGCAAGCCTCCGGCGTTACGACCTGGCCATCCGGGCCCATGCACTTCTGGGTGTGCACGCACCAGCAGATACTCGCGCCGGAGCGGGGAACCGTGGGGTCAGGTTCCGCCTCAATGAACATCCACTTGGAGCGGATCATGCGGCACTGCACCTTGGGCTCGGCAATTTGACGAACAGGTTCAGTGATCATCAGGCCTCTCCTTTCAATGTAGGGGCGAGCGGCGCTCGCCCCGGCCGAACGCTCGCCGTCGCCATAGCGGCTTTGGCGCGTCGGCGACCGTTCGGCCCTACATCGCGGCACGCAGGATGGCGCGCTTCACGGCCACGCGGGCCAGTTGAACTTTGTAAGCGTTCCTGGAAAGCGGCGTCGCCTTGCTGAGCGCAGCTTTGCCCGCTTCCCAAGCCGCATCTTCATCTCACCGATTTGCCCTTCAGCGCTTCTTCCGCTTCCGGCGAAGGCCAAGGCACGGGCGCGACGTGTCCCAGCACCACGCGGGCGCTCTGCACGCTGCCGCCATCGAGCTTCAGGACTACCGCCGCCGCGGCGAGTGGCCAATCCAGAGCTTCCTTCTGCGCGCACCTCGTAGACCGCCATCTTCACGTCCCCGGGATGCGGCACCAGGATTTCCGTGACGATTTCGCCCGGACGCAGCGCGTGTTCAGCTCTCTCGTCGCTCTTGGGGGTTACGAAGAATTCTTGCACGGAAAGTTCCCGCGCGCCTTGCGGGCCGTGGAGTTTCACCTTGGCGTCCAAAGCAATCAGAATGGGCGCCAGGCTGGACGGGCTTACGAAATAAGCCGGCCCGGAATTTCCCAGGATGGCGTGGTAGCGGTTGTCGCCATCGGGAACCAGCGGCTTGCCCTTGTAGACCGCCAGCAATCCATACCCGGCGCGATAGTACCAGCAGCGCGGGCGCTGGCAGAGGTCGCCCCCCACCGTTCCCGTGCTGCGGACTTGCGGGCTGCTGACGCCTTCCGCCGCCTGCACCAAGGCGGGGTAGTGCTCGCGGACTTCGGCGTTTTCCATCAACTCTTCCAAGGTCACGCCGGCGCCCAGGCGCAGCCCCGACTCACTACGGAAGGAAATTCCCTTGAGTTCGCTGACGTGTTGCAAGCTCACCAGACGCTTGGGGGTGGCGACGCCATCCTTCATCAAGCTGATGAGGTCGGTGCCCCCGGCCAGCGCCAGGGCTTCACCCTCCGCACCGGCGAGCAACTTGATGGCTTCCTGGGCTGACTTCGGCCGAGCATATTCAAAGGCTTCCATTAGGCAACCCCTCCTTTTATCGTGGGGCGAGCGGGTCGCCCAGGCCGAACGCCGTTCGGCCCTACGCGAGTGCGGCCAGAACTTTGTCGGGAGTCAGCGGGATGGTCGGCACGCGCACGCCGATGGCGTTGGCCACGGCATTGGAAATGGCGGCGCCGGGAGAAATCACCGGAGGCTCGCCCAGGCCAATCGTCCCGCGCTCGTCGTAGCCGGGGCCCGTCATCATGTGGACCACCAGTTCGCCGATGTCCCCGATGCCGGCCAGCTTGTAAAACTCCATGTTGTTATTCAGCATGCGCCCGGTGATCTGGTCCATGATCTTTTCTTCGAACAGCGCGTAGGTAATGCCCATGATCAGGGCGCCGTAGCACTGGCTTTCCGCGGTTTTCATGTCGATGATGAGGCCGCAGTCCTGCACGGCGACCATCTTGTTGATCTTAATCAGGCCGGTTTCCGTATCCACGGAGACGTCGGCAATCTGCACGCCGCCCACGCCGCTATCCCCCAGCTTGCACTTGCTGGCATCGGGATTCTTGCCCGTGGCCTGAATGGTTTTCACCTGGAGTTTGGCGCAGGCTTCCTTCCAGGAGAGTTGCTTCGAGGCATCGCCTTTGGCCTGAATTTTTCCGCCCACGGCCACCAGTTGGTCGGCCGGAACGCCCAGAACTGGGAGCGACGACGGCGAAGAGTTGGTCCCGGGCATCCACCGACCGCGCGGCGCGTGGAGGCCGAAACGCCGCCGATCGTCGTGCTGCCGCCCGAAGCTGCCCGAGGAGGGGTATTTGCTGTCCCCGATGTTGACCGTGATGGCTTCCACCGGCAGCCCCAAGGTTTCCGCCGCCACCATGGCAATGACCGTCCGCGTGCCCGTGCCCAGGTCCTGGCTTCCCAGGGTCGCTTCCACGGAGCCGTCGGGGTGGATGCTGACCATGCACATGCTGTTGTGGCCGCGTCCGCCCCAGGTGTGCATGCTCACCCCCATGCCGCGCTTGATGTGGCCGGAGGTTTTGTCTCCCCGCGGGTGCCAGTTCTTTTTCCAATCGGCGAGCTCGGCGGCTTTCTGAAGTTCTTCCCGGTAGACTTTCCCCCGTCCCGCCGAAAGGTCCGCGTTCTTGGAGAAAAACTCGATGGGGTCCATGTTGAGCTTGGCGGCCAAATCTTCCAGCGCGCACATGGTCAGCGCCGCCGCCTGAGGATGATCCGGCGCGCGCCAGGCGCGGGCGGGTCCGGTGTTCGTGCTGATGGAGGTATGCTGGGTGGAGATGTTGGGTATCTGCAGCACGTAAGGAAGGGGCGGCATCCCCGCGCCCGTCGGGACCACCCGTGCCCCAGGAGTGGGAATCCCACGCCACCAGCGTTCCATCTTTCTTCGCCGCCACCTTGATTTGGGCATAAGCTGGAGGGCCGCGCCCCGGCCGCTTCCATTTCCATGTTGCGATCGAGCATCAGCTTGACGGGCTTGCCGGTGGCCTTCGCCAATTGCGCGACATGGATGCCCCATTCGTCGGGAGAGAACTTGCTGCCGAATCCTCCCCCGATGTAATTGCAAATGGTCTCAATATTCTTATCCGGAACGTTCACTCCTTGCTCGCGCAGCGACTGTCCGATTTGGCCGGGGAGGCCGGAAACATTCTGCGTGGAGGAATAGGTGAGCAGTTTCTCGCCCGTCCACTCCGCCACGTTTCCATGGGACTCCAGGCAACAATGGGTGATGGTCGCGATGCCGTAATAGCCCTCGGAAATCACCACGTCGGGGTCGCTGAACGCCTTGGCGGGATCACCGGCGGTCTTGCCCCCCGCGGTCTTGGCGTAGTCGCCGGCTTGTTCCAGATTTTCTTCCAGGACCAGGTGGGGAAGCTCCTCGAATTCCACTTTGATTTTGCGGAGGGCATCCTCGGCGATATCTTCGCTCTCGGCGGCGAGGGCCACAATTTCATCGCCGACCCAGTTGGTTTCTTTCCCCACGCCCATAATCACCTGCACGGTTTTCACCCCGGGCAGCTTTTCCGCCTCGGAAGTGTCAATGGCGGTGATCTTCGCGTGGGCGTAAGGCGAGCGATAGATTTTGCCGATCAGGAGCCCGGGCGGGTTAATGTCGTAGGTGTATTTCGCGCGGCCGCTCGATTTGGCGGGCCCATCAATGCGCTTGATGCGCTTTCCGATGAGGCTGCGTTCACCGGCCGCCGGCCATTCATATTTGCACTTATCCATTGGCGCGTCCTCCCTTCAGGGTTTTGGCTGCTTCCAGAACGGCTTCGCGAACCCCTGCGTAGGTGCCGCAACGGCAGAGGTTGCCGCCCAGGCCATGTTCCACGTCTTCTCGTGTCGGATCGGGATGTTTGTCCAGGAAGGCCTTGCAGGCGACCACAAAGCCGGGCGTGCAGAATCCGCACTGTTGCGCGTCGTGCTCGACGAACGCCGCCATCACCGGGTGGAGATGATCCTCCGTCCCCATTCCCTCGATGGTTTCGATGCGGTGGCCTTCCGCTTCGATGGCGAGCACATTGCACGCGTACACCGGGCGTCCATCCAGGATCACCGTGCAGGCGCCACAGACTCCGCGGTCGCACACTTTCTTGGCGCCGGTCAGGTCCAGTTGATTGCGCAGAGCATCCAGCAAGGTCACGCGCGGCTCAACCTTCAAGCTGTGCGCTTTGCCGTTGATCTGGAGAGTAATCGGCACTGCCCCCGGCCCCAGCACGCCGGGTGAATGTTCCGGCGCCGCTGTTGCGGCTTCCGGCGCGGCCAGCAAACCGGTGGATACCGCCATGCTGGCGCCCTTTAGGAAGTCGCGTCGCGAAAAACCTTCCGGGGGAGGTAAGTTTCTCTTCTTCCTTCGCATATTGGGCTCCTCGAGTGATTGAGCTAAAGTGTTAGTAATAGCGATTGCCGAAGCGGCGCCGCCTGGCGCCCTTCGATCTTTCTGAATTAGTCGTGAACCCCGAAGTTCCGATTATACCATCGAGCCGCGCTTTTGTGGGCAAGAGTTGGTGCTGTCCTAATTTGGGTGTAGCGCCGGCTTCCAGCCGGCATTTGAGCCGCCAAGATGGCGGCGCTACGTTCAAATTCGGGCAGCACCCCAGAGTTGGTAGTGTGATGTTTGTGCGTTGCTTGCGATGAGGTCTTAACCTAAGAAGTTAAAATTGGCAACTTTCATGATTCCCACAAGGGCACACAGAAAAGATGCAATGATCGAGGCCAAAAAAATAACGGAAGTATGTACTTTACGCAAGGCGGGGGTGTAAGATGATTCCCCCGAAGCCGCACCCTATTTTACCTCCAAGGAACCAGCGGCTTCCAAGGAGTAAACTCATGACAATCGGTATAGGATTCCGATGTGTTGATGGAATCGTTTTGTGTTCCGACACCGAAATATCGGACGACTCCATGAAGTACACCGAGCGAAAAATCCATTATCGAATTATAAAGGGATCGGCTGGTGATTGTACCATCGGATTGACCTATTCTGGAAGTCCAGAGCTTATGGAGATGGTCTGGGACAAGTTTTTGGTTACCGTTGAATGTCCGTCCTATAACCCGACCCCCGAGAGTATCAAGGATTCACTGGAATCCATTCTTCGTGACAACAAAGATGTGATTACCCCAGACAAGGGCGGCTTGAGCATTTTATGCGGAATAGCCCAAAAGGGTGGCCAGTTTTCACTACATAGGACTCAGGACAACAATATCAGGCCGGTACCGAGATTCGCCTTTGTCGGCGTTGGGGATTCCTCGCTTCTGCGTTATCTGTCACCCATGCTCATCGGGGATTGTGAGCTTAACGTCAACATGGCGGAGAAGCTTGGGACTTACATGGTTGCCAAGGCAAAGGTATATGTTGTGGGATGCGGTGGCGAGATGAATATGATCACGCTCAAGCCAGATGGATACATCCATCTAGGAGATGTGATTGCGCTGGCTTATGAAAGGGAGCTGGAATTCCTTGAGCACTCATTTGGTAAGTTAATTAAAGCGGGACTAGACACCAGTCTCAAAGAAAGCGAACTGGATGCCGAGGCGGGACAATTCCTTTACCAATTAAAGAAACTGCGAGAGCTTGGTTAGCCGGTCTCGAAAAAGAAATCTGTTGGAATCCTAACTTTTTACTTGACAAATCAGTTGCGTTAAGTATAATATTGTTTCATGAAAAACGAAGAACAGCACAACCTAACGAAGTCGGCCATGATCGAAGAGATTCCGCTGGCTTGCTCTGATGAACTGGCAGCGGTGGAACTGCTAGAGGCTCTGCGCTGGGGAAAGAATCCCGCCTGCGTCCACTGCGGAAGCGCGAACGTCTACAAGATGACGGACGGCGCGCACGTCGGTGAAACCGTGAAGCGCAACAAGCGGTATCTGTGGCGCTGCCATGATTGCCAGAAGCAATACACGGTCCGCATCGGCACGGTTTACGAAGAGAGCCGGATTGACCTTCGCCATTGGTGCTATGCTTTCTGGCGTGCCTCTACTTCCAAGAAAGGCGTTGCGGCTTTGGAGATTCAGCGCCACTGCCAAATCAGCTACAAGTCGGCCCTGTTCCTCATGAACCGCATCCGGTTTGCGATGGCTCCCGACACCGACAACCCGAAACTTGACTGGCACGGTCGAATGCGATGAAACCTATGTCGGTGGCAAACCCCGCCCTGGCACTGGCGATCACAAGCGCGGACGCGGAACGAAGAAGACTCCGGTATTCGCGGCGGTCGAGCGGCATGGCAGGATTCGCCGTCAGGTTGTAGCGGATGTGAGCGGCAAAACCCTGAAAGGCGCAATCCGCGAAATGGTTGACCAGCAAGCCCGCATCATGACGGATGATTTCCTGTCCTATAATGGCATCGGGAATGAATTTGCTGGCGGGCATGATGCCGTAGCCCACAGCACGCAAGAGTATGTTCGCGGCGACATCCATACGAACACGGCGGAGAGTTCCTTCGCCCTTGTCAAGCGCGGCATCATGGGCATCTATCACAGCGTCAGCAAGGAATATTTGCACCGCTACTTGTGGCAGTTCGACTTCATGTGGAACGGTCGCAAGATGAACGATGGCGAGCGCACAATCCTGGCTATCAAATTGGCCGAAGGAAAGCGGCTTATGTACAAGAGCTCGGAGGCTGCGTAGAGCAAAAGAAAAAGCCCGCTGGCAGGCGGGCCTTTCTTGATTAACGCATCAGGAAATACAGCATAGCATAGGAGTGTGCCCGATGCGTACAACTTCCGCGAAGCACCGCAAAAAGGAAACTGACGCCGAGGTCCGAGAGCATTTCAAATATGCGTACAGCGATGAACAGCTTAAGCGGATTCCAATCGCTGAATTGCGACGTCGATTACGCGAGTACCGTCGCGAAGACTTTCGGAGTAAAATCTAGCCGCTTCTTTTTCATGCTTAAGGCGTTGGTCTAGAAATCCGGGTGTAGACTCTTCTAGCGCACGTCGGATACCCTCGCCGTGCATCGCAATTTTGAACATGACTTCTCTTATGCTTTTGAGTTCTTTCCAGATCGCCAATAATTCGGCTTTGTCCATGGGCATCCTCCAATCAAGATTATGGCGCGGTGTTTCCTTGGCGGGTACGCCGCGCCCGCTCATGGTAGCAGGAGCCGACTATGCCTGACCCTAAAGAAATCGTTTCAAAGGTATCGACTCCGAGGACGTGGCTGCGCTCTGCCCTTTTAGATTCCGAAACCTGCGAGGCTTGCCGTCAGAAGGATTTGACGCCGATCTCCAGCCCGAACGAAGACCTCTCGAAAATTTGCAAAAGCAAGGATGGTTGCCGATGCCTACCAATCTTTGTAAGCCAAGGAGCGATTGCGCGATGATTAAAAGCCAGCCTCCTAGTACAACGAAGAAGCCGAAAGCGGCTCCCGGTCCTAAGCCCCAGGTTTTGAAGCTTCACGGCAACTGGCAAGCGCTTATGAAGAAATCCTTGATGAAAAAGAAGCCGCCCGAAGGATGGCCGAAGTAAGAGCGGGCCGTGGTAGGATAATCTGAAAGGGTGCCCTCTTGCGTAAAGTACATACTTCCGAAAAATAATTCCAAACACGAGGACTATAATCCCTGATTTAGCCCAGCCGCGACCGCGCGCATCTCCGGTCATGGAGAGAGCATAAGAAACGATCCCAACGATTGCGAATCCGGCAGCACGCTCCAGCCATTCCCACCAAAGCAAATAAGGGAGGTTAAAGGGTAACATTTAGGATGGCTCCCTTAGGGGGAACTGCACGATTGTCATTTCCAGGCCAATATTACCTGTCGCGACTGTTGTTCGGCCATGTGGAGGGAGTCTACTACCGAGGAGCCTTCGCGTAAAGAGGGGTCGAACCGTGCAGTGGTTGGGGACGCACTTTGGTGGCACGGGCATCTTGGCCGTGGCCGCTCACGGGCGGGACGCCCGTGCCACCTCGAAAGGAGTTACTACCCGCGGGGCGGTTGGGAAGTGGGGTCATTCGAAATTTGAGGGGCAACGTAATTACCCAAAAAAACGTTGTTAACTTTATTGTAGTGGGCTTATTTCGAGTCTTTTTGCGCTTGATTTTCCGTGCGCCTGTGCCACACTCAGGCCTTGACAAGTCCTGTAACCGCGTGCGGGGGGAGCGGGGCACGATGATATGAGGTGTGTTATGATGCCACTCCAACATGAAGCAGTCGAAGGCGTGACAGAAGGCGTAGAGGGAATGATTACCTCGCTACAAATACAAGGATACCGAGGCTTCGAGCGATTCGAGATGAGCGGCCTTGGACGTGTCACGCTGCTGGTCGGCACGAACAACTGCGGCAAGACTTCAGTGCTGGAGGCTTTGTATCTCTTGGCGTTGCGAGGTGATCCGTGGGCACTCTGGCAAATCGTGTGGCGACGCGGCGAGCGCGTGATTGTAGAGCGAGATCCCGGAATTATTCCCGTGGTAAGGCGTCCGCAGCATGAACTTGATATCCACCACCTATTCAGAGGGCACGAGCTTCCAGTTGGAGCCAAGTTCACGATATCGTCCAAGAATCAGGCGCCAGAGCACACGATCTCGTTCGCAATTTCCGAGATGTCGGTGAAGGAGCGGACGGAGTTGTTCGGTTCTGCTGAGGATGGTGCGATTCCGTCTCGGCTTGTACTCCAGATCAAGGGAACGCCTGCGCCTGCTGTCTCAGTACTTCCGATTAGTCGCAGCGGCGGGGTATCGACAGATGTGCTAGAGACGCCATCGCTTCGGCGAACGCGTCGAAGGTCTGGTCCTGTAACCCCAGCTCAATTTGTTACACCAGAGTCTCTGACTGGGGAAGAACTTTCAAGTTTGTGGGGGGATCGCATCTCCCTAAGGCCGGATGAAGAATTGGTGTTAAGGGCCCTCCAGTTTCTTGATCGCGATATTGAGCGCGTGGCGGTCCAGACCACTCAGCCGCAATATTACGGGTCATTCACACGAGGAGGCTTTATCGCGAAGATCAAAGGGCTTGAGCAGCCGATTCCCATCGGCAGCATGGGCGACGGCATGTGGCGGATACTGGCGATGGCGATTGCCATCACCCAATGCAAAGGCGGATTCTTGTTGGTTGACGAGATTGACGCCGGACTGCATTACACCGTTATGGCCGACATGTGGAAGCTGATTTACAGGGCGGCTGAGGAATTCAATGTCCAGGTTTTTGCGACCACGCACAGCTACGATTGCGTCTGTAGTCTGGCCCCCATGTGCCACTCCAGTGGAGACGGTCATAGCATTACGGTCCAGCGCGTCGAAGCGGGGAAGTCCAAGGCCATCCCGTACAATGAAGCGGAAATTAAGACTGCTGTTGAGCGCGGCTTGGAGATACGCTAAGAATTGGCCCCACCAAAAGACACTCCGAAAAGGCTCGTGGTCGAAGGGCATGACGACCCGCAATCCGTGCTGAACCTGGCCCGTTCGCGTCTCCAATGGCCTCAGAATCCAGATGAGGGCCCAGTTTACATTGATACTGGCGGCGGGGCCGAGAAGATAGTGAAGACCGAATATCTTACGACTCTCTTGAAAACGAGAGGACTTAGGATCATAGGAATCATGCTGGATGCCGACAGCACGCCGGAGGGGCGCTACCAACAGATTCGAAGTGCATGCTTAGAGTTTTTTCCGAAGCTACCGGAGGATATGCCCGCTTCTGGTCTCATCGTTGATAACGACGAACGAAAGCGTTTTGGCGTTTGGATGATGCCCGACAATGTTTCCGCCGGAGACTTAGAGATTTTTTTAAGGTGTTTAGTCCCAGAGTCATCCGAGCCCGTTTGGAAATACGCTACAGAGTGCGCGGCAAACGCCAGGGCCGCAGGCGCACCTTATCACGACTCCCACGTGTCGAAAGCTCATCTTTATACCTGGCTGGCATGGCAGAACCCTCCAGGCCAATCGCCCGGCGTTGCCATAACCAAGAAGACCCTTGATCCCCATTCTGCGAGCGCAACCCCTTTTGTTAATTGGTTCCGGGAACTATACGAATTGCACGATGCGCAACCCGCCTGAGCCCCAAAAGGGCGACCCAATCTAGCCCAGGGCAACGCCCTGGGATCCGGGAGCGGTCACAGGTTTAATCCCGGAAGGGGCGCGCCAACAAAAACCACGGAACCATCGCCCTCGAAGTGGCGAGGCACCCAAGAAATCGATCCCAGGAAAGACAGCGAAGGGCGCGGTGTCTGAAAAATCCGGTTCCAGAAGCGGCGAAAACGGGTTTGCAGGACTTCTGGATGGGCAGTTCGGAGCCGAGGATACCGATTGAAGAAAAAATTGAGCTCCGTTAGACGCAAATGAAGGTATATTTTCCACCGGCGAGACCCAAAAAGTTAATTCCGGTAAAGACCTCGGGGTTAAGAGTGGCAATGCGTCCGTTCATCGTCCAAGAAAGAAATGAATGAGGTAGGGAGATCCATGCTAAGCCCAAGGCATTCGGTTCCAAGCTTTCGCCGCCCAGAGCGGCCCACTTCATCCCGTTTCAGGAAGTTCACTTACCTTCCCATCGTTGCATGCTTATTTGCTCTCGGTTACCTCGCGTCGTTGGGGATGGCCGATTCGCTCGAGGAAGATTTTCACCATCCTCCCCGCGAAGCCTCGACCTGGGTTTACTGGGTGTGGCTTCGCACCCCAACTTCTCCCGTCGCGATGACCCGCGATCTGGAGGAGATGAAAGCCAAGGGGATCGTGGGATTCATCCTCTACGATTGTGGAGCGGGCGACATGGAGAAGACCAACGCCAAAATGGTGGCCGGCGACAAGGCGTTCAACGTGGCGCCGACCGACGAATACAAGGGTGAGTACGCCACGCCGTTGCCCTTGCTCGAGACCTGGTCTCCCGAGTGGAGAACAGAGATTCGCCATGTCGCACGCGAATCCAAACGGCTCGGCCTCGATTTCTGTTTGGCCCACGGCTTGTCGGGATCTTCCGCGCCCGGTCTCGATCCGCAGTATGCCCAACAAGAATTGAAATGGACCAGCCAGAATGTTACCGGCCCTGCGACCTTCGACGCGGTCCTCGCGCTGCCCGAGAATAACGAAGTGCTGAACAAAGACCACGCGCCCATTCATCGGGATATCGCCGTCCTCGCCATGCCGGTCAAAGACGAGGTTCAGATTTCTGAAGTCCGGGACCTTTCCACCCAAATGGATGCCTCGGGTCACTTACGCTGGAAGGCGCCGGTCGGCCAGTGGCGCATTCTTCGCTTTGTCCAGCGACCGACAGGCGCATCGAGCCCTTGGGGGTTTTTTTGCGACACGCTCAGTACCGCCGGTCTCGATCACAATTGGGCCCTCACCATGGCTCCTCTCCTTAAAGAGATGACTCCCGAGGAGCGGGCAGGGCTCAAGTTGGTCGAGGACGACAGTTGGGAATCGGGCAATCCTTCCTGGACCAGGACCTTCGCGGAAGAATTTCAGAAACGCCGCGGCTACAACCTCATGGCTTACCTTCCCGCTTTGGCAGGCGTGACCATGGTCGACGCCACCACCACCCAAAGGGTCAAGCAAGATTACAAACAGACCATCAGCGACCTGATTGTCAACAACTACTACGCGCACATGAAAGCGCTCTGCCACCAGAACGGCCTCACGCTTTACGACGAAGCAAATGGGCCTTGGCTCAAGCTGGCCGACTTCACCCTAACGGGAGCGAAGGTCGACCATGACATGGCGGAATTTTGGATGCCCTCACCCCATCGGCCCAATCCCCCGAATCGCTTTCTCACCCGCGACGCGGCGACTTCCAATCACCTCTACGGGAAAAGGATAACCATGTGTGAAGCCTTCACCTCGGCGGGACCGCAGTGGGAGGAATCGCCCTTCTCGATGAAGGCTTGTGTTGATCAGGCCTATTGCGATGGAACCAACCGTACCTGCATTCATAACTACAGCCACTCGCCGGACCTCGAGGCGAAACCGGGCAATGTCTATTTCGCCGGGACGCATATCAATCGCAATATCACCTGGTGGGAGGAGGTACCCGCATTCTTTGCTTATCTGGCCCGCTGTGACGCCCTGCTGCAAGACGGAGATTTCGTCGCCGACGGCCTTTTCGACACCGGGGATGGCATCAACCAGGCGCAGCCCATGAAGGTGGTTTCCCCCGAGCTGGGCCCCGGTTACGATTACGATCGTGCCAGCAACGACGCGCTGATCGAGCTTGCCAGCGTCAAGCAGCGACGCCTCGTGACGCCCTCCGGGATGAGTTACCGGGTCCTGATTATGCCGCAAGGCCAGGGCATGACGCTGGAAGCGTTGCGGAAAATCTCGAGCCTGGCCCAGGCCGGCGCCACGATCGTCGGACCTCGGCCGACCGGATTGGCGGGTTTGCCCGTTCATCCCGACGACGAAAAACAGTTCGATGATTTGGCCGCGCATCTCTGGGGTGCCAAACCGGACGCCGCATCCGACCTCAAGGTTGGCCGGGGCCGCGTGGTCTCGGGAAAAACGGCTCAGCAAGTCCTCCAGGAAGAGGGCGTCGGACCCGATTTCGAATTCGAGGGGCTCAGCCCTCATGGTGAGGTCGCTTGGATTCATCGCCATTCGACTGACGCCGATTGGTACTACGTCACCAGCCGCTGGTTTTCACCGGAAAAACTGATCTGCAAGTTTCGGATCACCGGCAAACGGCCCGAACTGTGGGACCCGGTCACGGGCGAAATTCGCGAGGCCACCGCCTTTCAGCAACAGAACGGCCAGACGATTGTCCCGCTCGAGTTCGATCCCTGCGGCTCGGTCTTTGTGGTGTTCCGCAAGCATATTGGCTCGAAGGTCGCGGGCACCACGGAATCCAATTACCCGACAATGCAGCCTCTGGGTACCCTTGGCGGCCCGTGGACCGTGGCGTTCGACGCCAAATGGGAGGGTCCCGCTGGCCCCGTCACTTTCGACCATTTGGTCGATTGGACAACGCGGCCGGAAACCGGCATCAAGTATTTCTCCGGCACCGCTGTCTACACCAAGAAGTTTGACTTGCCCGCGGCCGTTCCCGCCGGCCAGCGCCTTTTCCTCGATCTCGGCGAGGTGCACGAAGTCGCTACGGTGCGCCTGAACGGACAGGACCTGGGCGTCATTTGGAACCATCCGGCCCGCGTCGATATCACCTCCGCCGTCAAACCCACCGGCAACGACTTGGAAATAAAAGTCGTCAACTTGTGGCCCAATCGGCTGATCGGCGACGCTTTCCTGCCTCCGGCGCAACAGCTCACAAGAACCAATATGCATCATTTCACCCAGGCCTCGCACCTGCTGCCGTCCGGTTTGCTTGGGCCGGTCCAACTCCTCGTTGCAGAACCTCGTGCAGCGAAATAATGCTTAAGCTGCAAGGCGGACAGATGGCGGAAGCCATCTCCTGTGCCGAGAGCAAATCAAGCATAAGTAAGTATCTCTTTGATTGCACCTTCGTATGACATCAGTCCTTCAAATGTTGCAAAAACTCTGCCAACACATGGGCGTGAACGTGGATTCCTCCAAGCAAGAGGTTCAGTCATTTAGTAAAACAACGGATGTGTCCAAGCTGGCCAGTGAACTCGAAGACAAACTTCCGGAGGAATAGCATCTGCCCTATCATCAGAGCTCGGGAACTATGGGTTAAAACCAACGACCGTGATCTGGGCCGGCGCAAACAGAAGTGCTTTTCTCTGTGCTCTCTGTGCCTCTCTGTGGTGAAATCCTTTTTGGATTGCGGCGCGGGCGGGCTACCCCTGCGGTCATATTGAGCGGCTCTTAATGAGAAGCGCCTTCACATGTCTATCCATGCGAAAGACCGAAAAGCCGCAGACGAAGGCAAACCATGCCTGCGTCTGTCTCCCCTCTTTGAAGGGGCTGGGCTTGCCCTGCCCCAGGGCACCCCAAGGGGTGCCCCTACACACACGGCGGCCGCCCCACCGCGAGCGATTCCAATAATGAAAACATCAAATCAGGCATCTTTTTGTAATATATTAATACTCATTTACATCTTCACATGGGCGCGGGAAGAAGGGGGAGCGAAAAACGCGGGACGTATTGACATTCCGAAAGAACCCCTAAGAAACCCGCATAGGCCCGGCCATCCATACTGCAATCCCCCCCTGAACGCCCCTCAAACACGACAAAAAGGCCTAAAAAGATGGAAAATGTTGCGGGCACATATCTAGTGGTGGGTTCATACAACCGCACTACATATTCTACAAATTCCCCTCAATACCCCAAGAAACCACCTACAAAATACGAAGAAACCCATAAAACTAACAAAATACTTCTTGACACGGAAAATGCCACGGACGTATAAGCGCATCAAGTGTGGATAGTCGAGAACGACTCTCATTTTCTTGATTGGCAGCGCGTACGAGCGCACGATTTCGGCGGAAGGTTATGAGCATGGCAGAGACCAGAGAGGTCATGGACATCCGGGAAGCGTCGGAGTATCTCGGAGTCTCGCGCGAAACCCTTTACAAGTATGTCTACGAAGAAACGATCCCAGCGTTCAAACTTGGTAACCGCTGGAAATTCAAGAAGACCGTCCTGGACCGCTGGATGGAGAAGCAAAGCGCGCAGTTCGAACAGCGAGCGGCTCGCAGGTTGCGCGCCACCGCTCGGTAGGGAGCATCGCCAATGTTTGGGTTAGGAAAATCCAAGAAGCCTGGTGGGACTGGATATCGGGTCGAGCGCCGTCAAGGCGGTCGAATTGCGGAAGAAGGGCAACTCCTATGAGCTCCTGAACCTGGGGATTGAGCCTCTGGGCCAGGATACGGTGGTGGATGGCGCCATCATGGATGCTCTCTCGGTATCTTCCGCCATCGAGAAGATCTTTACCGATAATCGCATCAAGACCAGGAACGTGGCCACTTCGGTTTCCGGCCACTCGGTTATCGTCAAGCGCGTCACGGTGGCCGCCAACACCGATGAGGAGCTTTACAACGCCATCCCTTACGAGGCGCAGCAACACATTCCCTTTGACATGACGGATGTGAACCTGAGCTACCAGTCGCTGGGCCCGGCCCCGGCGGGAAACGGAACGGACGTCATGCTGGTGGCGGTAAAGCGGGAAAAGATTCTGAATCACACCAACGTGCTGAGCCAGGCCGGCAAGATCCCCACCGTCGTCGATTACGATGGGTTCGCGGTTTACAACGCTTTCGAGGCGAACTATGAAGTGCCCCCCGATCAGATGGCCGCGCTGCTGAACATCGGCGCCAGCATCATGAACATCGTGATCGGGCGGGGCGGCAATCCGCTGTTCACCCGCGACGTCTCGGTGGGGGGAAACCAGTATACCGACACGCTGCAGAAGGAACTCGACTTGAGCTTCGAGGATGCGGAAAGGCTGAAGCAAGGGTTTGAGGTTCCCAACGTGACGCAGGACCAGAAACTTCCCCACCTGCGGTCGGTGACCGAAATCCTCATGCTGGAAATCCAGAAGACTTTCGATTTCTTCCGGCAGACCACTTCGACCGAGAACATCCAGCACATCTATGTTTCCGGCGGGACCGCCAAAATCGAAGGTCTTCTGGATCAGCTCAAAGCGGAGTTCAACATTCCCGTGGAGGCCATCAACCCCTTCCAAAGGGTGGTGGTGGATGGCAAGAAGTTTGATGTGGGTTACGTGGACGAAATTGCTCCCCGTATGAGCGTTGCGGTGGGGCTGGCTTTGAGGAGCTTTGACTAGCCATGATTAAGATCAACCTTCTAGGAGTCGCACCGCCTCCCCGGGTCTCGTCCGTGGGAGGACCACCGGCGCCGAGGGCCACGCAGGTGGTGATGTTTGTGGGGGCGCTGATTATCTGCTTCGGGATCGTGGGCGTCATTTATAAGATCTGGACCAACCAAATCGCGGATCTGGAGAAGCGGCGGAGTCAGGAAAAGCTCCGGCAAACGGAACTGGCCGTGGTGAAGGCCCAGAACGAGAAATACCAGCAACGGCTGAGCGACCTCGAGACCCGCATTAATACCATTCAGGCGTTGCAGAACAGCCGCGTCGGCCCCGTCGAATTGATGAGCGCTTTGGGAAACGTCGTCAACAAAACCAACGATGTTTATCTTTACACCATGGCCCCCGCGGGTGACCGGTTACAGCTCAAGGGACAGTCAAGCACGGTCGATTCCATGGCGAATTTCCTGGCCTTCCTGAAGAATTCCGGGTCCTTTGATGACGTGCAGTTGGAGCAGTTCTATCAGGATGATCAACACGATCGCCTGACTTACAAGTTCACGCTGAATTGCCTGTTCAAATCGCCCACCGGGGGAACCTCCGCCCCCGCCCAAGGCGCGCCGGCGGCCCGGGGAACGGGACCATCCGGTAGACCCGGGGGGATGGTGGGGGTACCGGCGCAAATTCAGCAGACCCTAAAGCGAGGAATGTAGGAGAGGGTAAAGAAGATGGCCAAGACCTTTAATGATCTTCCGGCTTCGATTCAGGGAGTGATTTTGGTGGCGGTGGCAGTCGCCCTGGCGGGCGGCACGTTCTGGTACTTCGTCTTGCCCTTGAATGACCAGCGCGACAGCTTGCAAAAAGAAGTGGCCAAACTCAAGGCGGAAAACGACAGGGACGAAGCCTTCCGGCAACAACAGACGGAGTATCTGAACCGCATCAAGCAATTGGAAAGCCAGTTGGAAACGCTCCGCTCGATTGTTCCCGACGAACAGGCCACCGATGAGTTCATGAAGACGGTGTTTGCAGACGGGGCGAGTACGGGCACCGAGATCCGGACCTTTGTTCCTCGACCGCAGGTGGTGAAAGATTTCTACGTGGAAATTCCTTTTGCCGTGCGCCTGGATGGAACCTATTACAGCTTGCTGAGCTTTTTTGATCGGCTCGCGCATGAACAACGGATCACGAGTGTTTCGGGCCTCTCGCTGGGCACTCCGGAGGGCGGCGGCATGGGGGCCTACAAGGTTCAATCCACCGAGACGGTGGGGGCAAATTGCGTGCTGACGACTTATTACAATAAGCCTCTGGCCGCAGCGGCGCCACCACTTCCTAAAAAGCGATAGTGAGCAGGATGAGGACTATGGCTAAGCATAGGTTTCAACGCAATGGATGGGTACAGGAAACGCGGCTTGGTGCTGTCCTAATTTCGGGTGTAGCGCCGGGCTCGAGGCCGGAACGTGCCGCCCTAACGGGCGGCGCTACATTCAAATTTGGTCAGCACCCGCGGCTTTTGCTCTTCGCGGCTCTCGTGCTGGTGGTGGGAGTCTCCCTGAGGGGGGCGGACCAGCAAGCTTCGCCGCGCTCCGCGCCCAGCCCCAAGCCCGCGCCGACATCGGGGCAGAAGAGGGAAAAGACCATACCGGCAAAATCTGCCAAGACCTCAGCCCAACGCAAGAGTCCGACAGCGAACGCGAGCATCTCCACGCTGGAGGCAGGCAAACGCGACCCCTTCAAGCTTCCGGAGGTTTCCAGCGGTAAGGGCGGAGGAGAGAATATTATGGAATCCGCGGGGGGCGGGGTTTTGCCGCGAGGGAAGCGGGGCTTGCTCATCGCGCACTTAATGCTCGAAGGGGTGGTTCGGGAGCAGACCGCCAATAAGATGACCGCCGTGGTCATCGACGAACGGAAGTATGCCTATTTCTTGCATGAGAACGAATCGGTGTACAACGGCGTAGTCAGCAAGATCACGCCGGACGCAGTTTACTTCAAGGAGAACGTCCTCGACAGCAGTGGCCGAGTGACGACTCGTGAAGTGGTGAAGCGACTGGGTTCGGCTCCGGGAGAAGGAAGATGAGACGACAAGCGATTGTTCTGCTGACGATGACATGGCTGATGCTGGGGATAACTCCTGCCCCCGGAGGCCGCGCATGGGCGGCTTCGGAGGCGGCGACCTTAAAATCGGTCACCCTGTCCGCCCGCCCCACGGGCACGGAACTGGTCCTGCGAGTGGACGGCATCTATTCCTATAAAACCGTCCAAGCCAGCCCCGATACCCTTTTCATCGACCTGGCGGGCGCCAAGGCCGAGGGTCTTGCCCGCAGCCAACAATGGGCGAACCCGGTGTTCTCTGGCTATAAGCTTCTGCCCTATCAGGATGCTTCCGGCCAGCCGGTCGTCCGCGTCCAGGTGGACATGAAGGAAGCCGGACCTTTTGTTGTGCAAAAGGACGGCTCAAAGCTGCGGCTGATCTTTGGAAGGAGTCATTCTGTCGGTGCCGCGGCTGCCCCCGCTCCGGCTGCCCCCTCGTTCCCGCCTTGGCGCACGTCGTCCCACTTCCCACCCCCTCCAGCGGGCCCCTGCTTGTTTCGAAAGTAACCTTCGACAAGCATGAGTCCGGTGAGACTTTTGTGGATGTCTCCACTTCCCGGAGTGCCACCTATCGGGTGACGATGTTGCCCAACCCGGCGCGCTTGGTGGTCGATATTGAGGGCGCTCAGAATACTTCCGCTCGGAATAACTATCCCGCCGACACGGCGGTTCTGAAGACTGTTCGCATCGGACAATTCCGCGCAAACGACCCGCTCCATTGTGCGGGTGGTGGCAGACTTGAACGGAAATCCCGCCTTTGACGTTCACGCCACACCCGCGGGCGTTCGCATCGAGCTGCGTCCGCGCGGAGTGGCGAAATCTGCTCCTCTCGCTACGCAGGCTCCGGTTCCGCAAGCGAAGCCTGCGGAAACCAAGATTGTTGAGGCTGTTGCTGTCGCGCCGCCTCCCGTGGCCGCTCCTCCGGTGGCCGCGCCTGCGCCCATGCTGGCTCCAGTTCCGCAAACGAAGCCCGAGGAAACCAAGATTGTTGAGACTGTTGCTGTCGCGCCGCCTCCCGTGGCCGCTCCTCAAGTGGCTGCGCCTGCGCCCGCGACGGAAGTGATTGACCGGAAACCCGCAGTGGCCCCCCCGCTCCAGGCGGAGACCCAGGACGCGTTGAAACCGGACGTCCAGAGCACGTTGCCCGCTATCGCCACTTCCAAGCAGGCGGCGGCGGCGCCGCTTCCGCCTCCAGCGCGTTCCACGCCGGAAGCGTTGCGTGCTGAGCATGCTGCCCAAATGCTGACCCTGGGCAAGGATGCTTCGCCCGCGGCCGCCCGCAAACTCCTCCGGCCACCCCCTCCGACCCCGCCGAGGAAGCAAACCAGTTTACACCGGTGAGCCGATCTCACTGAATTTAAAGGATGTTGACCTCAAAGACTTCTTCCGCTTGATTCATGAAATCAGCGGACTGAACATCATCATCGATCCCAATGTGTCCGGCAGCGTCACGCTGGTGCTGGATTCTGTTCCCTGGGACCAGGCCCTGGACATCGTTTTGAAGAACAACGGCCTGGGAAAAGTCCTGGAAGGCAACGTCCTGCGGATTGCCAAAGTGGAAACGCTGACGGCGGAGCAGGAAGGGCAAACCAAACTTGCCGCTGCGCGCATGGATGCGGCCCCGCTGGTAACGGTCTTCCGGCCCATCAATTACGCCAAGGCTGCGGATATCGCCACCTTGCTCAAAACCTGGGCGGGAGGCGGCGCCCTCAGCCGCCGTGGCACGGTGCTGGTGGATATCCGCGGCAACACGCTGATCATTTCCGATGTGCAGTCGCAGATCCCCATCATTGAGAACATCGTTTCCAAGATTGATAAGAAAGCGAAGCAGGTTTCCATCGAAGCGCGAGTGGTGCTGGCGAACGCTGACTTCACTCGCACTCTGGCATCGTCCCTGCTCGGAGGTTACGTGAACAATCACACCGTACCGCCGGGTGGCACGGGCTCGGGCAGCTCAGTATACGATCCCGCCTCCGACCGCGGCGCAACCCTTCCCGCTTACTACCATCACGCCCGCCACATCAACCGGATTCGGCGTTGCTTCGATTACCAACGTCTGGTGCGCGTTACTTTATCAATGCTGACCATATCCGCGGCAGAGGAGCGCGATCAGGCGAAGACCATTTCCCGTCCCACTATCGTGACGCAAAACAATGTGCAGGGAATGGTCCAACAAGGCGTGCAAGTTCCCATCCAGACCACGATCAACAACACCATCTCCGTTCAGTACGTACAACGCCACCTTGCAGCTCACGGTTACGCCGCAAGTGACTGATGACAACCATATCTTCATGATTATCCATCGTGATCAATAACTCCGTCGGCGCGTCAATTTCGGGCAGTTGGACCGGAAATTACCACTCAGGAAGCAACCACCTCCGTGCTGGTTCCCGACGGCGGCACGGTGGTCTTCGGCGGCATTACGGTGACCAGCCGGAGCAAGTCTGCAACCTATATCCCCTTGCTGGGAAACATTCCCATCCTGGGGCATTTGTTCAAAACAGAGCAACGTTACGGACCAAGACCAGGAGTTGCTCTTCTTCGTATCGCCGAAGATTACTCCCGACTTAGCCTTTCACGACGCTAAGCGGACTCGGTCGATTGCCGATTTTAGGGAGGAGACCTGGAAGAGCCTCGGTCTCCTCCTTTTTGTCTTCTGCCCATGTGCCCAGAACACCATCCTCTTCTCCTTTCCGAGCCCGCCAGGAGCGGCTGCGAGCTCTGATGGAAACCCGCCGTGTTCCCCTCATCCTGGTCACCCATCTGGTCAACATTCGATACCTGACGGGATTCACCGGCAGCGCCGGGATCGTACTGTTGGGCCCGCGGCAAGGAATCTTGTGGGTTGATCCCCGTTACACGCTCCAGGCGCAGGAGCAGGCGGAAGGCGTGGAGGTGATCGAGGAAAAGAAGGGAATCCTCAAGGCGGCGGCAAGCTGGTTGCGGAAGAATGGGGTGCGGGAGTCCACCTTCGAGGCCTCAAACCTTACCTGCGCGCAATTCGAGCAGCTTCGCCAGGAAGCTGGCCAAAGTCTTCGGCTGAAACCTGCCGGCGACCTGATTGAGGAACTCCGCGTGGTCAAGGACCGCGGTGAGATTGAGGCCATTCGCCGAGCCGGAAGATTGACGGCGGAGGTTTTCGCCGAGATCCTGCCGCCTGGTCCGGCCCGGGAGTGATCGAACAGGACTTGGCGGCGGAAATCGAGTACCGGATGCGCAAGAAAGGAGCAGAAGGCGCGGCCTTTGAGACGATTGTGGCCTCCGGCCCCCGCTCCGCCTACCCCCATGCGCGCCCTTCCTCTAAAGCACTGCAAGAAAGTGAGTTGGTAATCTTCGACCTCGGTGCTATACTTGCCGGTTATGCCGCTGACATGACGCGGACGGTCTTTCTGGGTGAACCGACTCGCCGTGTTCGGAACCTTTACTCCGCGGTGCTGAAAGCCCAAGCGGGAGCCGTCCAGTCAGTCCAGGACACGACCCCCGCGGGGAAAATTGACTCCGCAGCACGCCGCATCCTGGCGAAATACGGGTTTGCCCGGTACTTTACGCACAGCACCGGCCATGGGGTGGGCCTGGAGATTCACGAGAGGCCGCGCCTGGGCAAAGGGGAAACCACCTGGCTGAGGTCCGGCTCGGTGGTCACGGTGGAACCGGGCGTCTACTTGGAAGGGTTCGGCGGCATCCGCATTGAGGATACCGTGCTGGTGGGGCCCGACGGCCCTGAGGTCCTTACCCCGGCATCCAAAGAGAATTGGATTGTTTAGAGACGGGATTTAGGATTGGGGGTTTAGTAATCAGGATTTGGGACTGACCCATAATCGGGAGAGAATTGGGTTGATCAAAGGCAGGATTCAGGATTTAAGCCTGATTCATGAAGCCCGGACTTCGGATTGAATCCTAGATCAAACATTCTAACTCCTAAATCCTTGATCCTACTTTTGGGGGAGCAAACGAATGCCCGGTAAGAATTCCACACGCAACGTTCCTGAGCCCGGGCGGGTCTGGAACCTGGACGACATCCAGGAGTTGCTGGACCTCCTGGCGGTGAAGGAAATCACCGAATTTGAAATGGAGCAGCAGGGCGTCAAGATTCGCGTCCGGCGCGGCAATTCCCAGCCTCTGAACGCGGGAAATACCAATGGATATGTCATTGTCCCTGGGTCCGCCCCCTCCGTGGCTGCTCCGCCTCCTGCCCCGGTGATCCCGGTGGCGACGGCCCCTCCATCGCCCTCGCCCGCTACGGCGGGGCCCGAACCGGCCGGGGATTCCACCGAGGGCCTTTTCATCATGAAATCGCCGATCGTTGGGACCTTTTACTCCTCGCCCGCTCCCAACGCACCGCCTTTTGTCAAAGTGGGTGATACCGTGCAGGTCGGTCAAGTCATTTGCATCATCGAAGCCATGAAGTTGATGAACGAACTGGAAGCAGAAGTGGCTGGGAAGATTGTCCGCACCTACGTCGAAAACGGCCAGCCGGTGGAATACGGGCAATCCCTGTTTGCCATCGAGCCGGCGCGGAAGAAATAGGAGTTAGAAGCTAGAAGCTAGAAGTGAGAAGCTAGAAGCTAGGAGACTCACGATTCGAATTTGCCTTTGCGCTTCTACCCCTGGCTTCTCACTCTTACCTTGTCGCTTCTATTTTCGGCGAGGAAGAAGCGGGAGGAAGTTAGTAGTTAGGAACTGGAAGCCGAGCGCTTATATTCTGCTTTAAGACTCCTGGCTCCCCCCTTCCAGCTTCTCACTTCTAACTCCTCGCTTCTGCCTTCGACACATGTTCAAAAAAATCCTGGTTGCCAACCGCGGGGAAATTGCTTTGCGGGTGATTTGCGCCTGCAAGGAATTGGGAATTCCCACCGTCGCGGTGTATTCGGAAGCCGACCGCTACTCTCTGCACGTGCGTTTTGCCGATGAGGCGGTTTGCATCGGCCCGCCGCGCAGCGCCGACAGTTATTTGAACGTGGCCAGCATTATTTCCGCGGCGGAAATTACCGGCGCGGAAGCCATTCATCCCGGCTATGGTTTCCTGGCGGAGAGCGCCTATTTTGCCGACGTTTGCGAGGCTTCCAATCTCACCTATATCGGCCCCCGCCCGGAAGTCATCAGCCTGATGGGCGACAAGAATCGCGCGCGGGCGAGAATGAAGGAATTGGGCCTGCCGGTGTTGCCGGGCTCGGAAGTGATCTCGTCGCAGGAAGAGGCCTTGCGGGAAGCGGAACGCATCGGCTACCCCGTCATGGTCAAGGCCGCAGCCGGCGGCGGCGGCCGGGGAATGCGGATTGTGCCCTCAGCCGGACGACCTTCCCCACCTTTTTCAGACCGCGCAGAATGAGGCGGCGGCGTCCTTTGGAACCCCCGATGTCTATGTGGAAAAATACATCGCCTCTCCCCGCCACATCGAGTTTCAGGTTCTGGGCGACCAGCACGGGAGGGTGGTCCACCTGGGCGAGCGCGAGTGCACCATTCAGCGCCGTCATCAGAAGCTCGTGGAGGAATCCCCGTCCACCCAAATTGATGAGGAGACCCGCCAGCGCGTCGGCCATCAGATCATCGACGGCGCTCCAGGAAATCGGCTACACCAGCGCGGGCACGGTCGAGTTGCTGATGGATGAGAAGCGCAATCTCTACTTCCTGGAAATGAACACGCGCATTCAGGTGGAGCATCCGGTAACGGAAATGGTGACGGGGTTGGACCTGGTGAAGCATCAGATCCTGATTGCGGCGGGTGGGCATGTGCCCTTCGAGGGCGAGACGCTGGGACTGCGCGGGCATGCCATCGAGTGCCGCATCTGCGCCGAGAATCCGCAGACCTTTGCCCCCTCCGCGGGGAAGATCACCGTCTTCCACGAACCCGGCGGCACCGGCGTGCGGGTTGATACGGCCGCTTATGCGGAGTCGGTGATCCCGCCCTATTACGATTCCCTCATCGCCAAGCTCGTCGTGCACGGCAAGGACCGCCACGAGGCCATCCGCCGCATGAGCCGGGCTCTGGAAATGTTCATCATCGAGGGCATCTCCACTTCTGTTCCCGTTCACCAGAAGATCATGGCCGACCCGGACTTCCAGGCGGGGAATTTCGACACCCATTTCCTGAGCCGATTTGCCCGCAACGGCGACAATCACGTGATCGCTGAGACGTCGGAGGCGCAGATTGAGTCAGTGAATCACTGATTCAGTGAGCCAGTGAACTCATTGGGTCATCGCTTCTTCAATGTCGCCGATGGCCACGATGAACTCGATGACTCGATCACCCGATCACCCGATCACCCGATCACCCGATGCTCTTGTACTTCCCACGTCTCTATGCCATAATTGACCCTGCTCAGAGCGGCGGCCGTCACCCCGGTCGAGGTGGCGGCGGCTCTTCTGGCGGCGGGCGTCCGGCTTATTCAACTTCGAGATAAGCACGCGTCTTCCGGCGAACTCTACGCGAGTGCGCAGCGGGTGGGCGAATGCGTGCGCAAGGCGGGCGGAATCTTCATCGTCAACGACCGCGCCGACGTCGCCCGCGCCGTGGATGCCGATGGAGTGCATGTGGGGCAGGACGATCTGCCGGTGGAGTCCGCCCGCGCGCTTGTGGGTCCGGGCAAACTGATCGGTTATTCCACCCACGTTCTGGAGCAGGTGAGGGAGGCGGACCGTTCCACGGCCGATTACATCGCTTTCGGCCCCATCTTTCCCACCGCCAGCAAGGAGAATCCGGACGCGGTGGTGGGCCTTGAGGGTCTCGCGTGAAGCGCGGAAGGCCACGCGCAAGCCGCTGGTGGCCATCGGGGGAATAACCCTCGAAAACGCGCGCGCGGTGATCGAGGCCGGGGCGGATTCGGTAGCGGTCATTCGCGGCTTGGTGGGCGCGCCGGACATTCGCAAGCGCGCCGAGGAGTTTCTCGATCAGCTGTCAAGTGCCAGAATGAGGGCAGGGTAAGTAGTAAAGTATGAAGTATAAAGGATGAAGTATGAAGGATCGACAGGGTGATGAATCATCCTTTAGCCTTCAGCTTCTTAGTTCAGCCTTCACCCTTCATCCTTCACATCCGGTATGGCAGAACCCAAACACCATGTCCAATCCGCAATCCTCCGGGCTCGTCAAGGGCCTCGGCCTGTTTGATTCCACCACCCTGGTCATGGGCTCGATGATTGGCTCGGGGATTTTCATTGTGGCGGCTGACGTCAGCCGCCAGGTTCAGGTCGCCGGGCTTGTTTTTTCTCACCTGGGTCATCAGTGGATTGATGACCGTCATCGCGGCCATCAGCTATGGTGAACTGGCGGGCATGATGCCGAAGGCCGGCGGCCAGTATGTCTACCTGCGTGAAGCCTTTGGCCCGCTCTTCGGTTTCCTCTACGGCTGGACGCTCTTCCTGGTGATTCAAACCGGAACCGTGGCTGCGGTGGCGGTGGCTTTCGGAAAATTCCTGGGCGTATTTGCTCCTTGGGTTTCGGCCAAAACCATTCTGCTCAATCTCGGGACTGTCGCGGTCTTCGGCCACCCCATTGCGCTTACGGTTTCATCGCAACAACTGATTGCCATCCTGGTGGTGTTTTTCCTGAGTGTGCTGAACATTTTCGGATTGCGTGTCGGCGCGGGGGTTCAAAATGTCTTCACGGTTCTAAAAGTCGCAGCCCTTCTGGGAGTGGTGGTGCTCGGTATCTGGTGGGCTTTTGGCCATCCCGTACCGGCCTCCTCCGCACAGGGATTCTGGCAGGGCGCGCACTGGGATTTGGCCACGTTGACGCTGGTTTCCGTGGCGCTGGTGGGGCCGTTGTTTTCCTCCGACGCGTGGAACAACGTCACTTTTACGGGCAGTGAAGTGATCAATCCCAAGCGCAACCTGCCCCTGGCGCTTTTTATGGGCACCACGGCGGTCTGCGTCATCTATTTTGCCTGCAACTGGGCCTATTACCGCGCTCTGCCTTTCTTTGGAGTGCCCACATGGCGGGCTGCTGGAGCAGGGAATCCAATACGCGGCGGAGGACCGCGTGGCTACGGCCGCCGTGCAGGTCATGCTGGGGGGACGAGGCGCCGGACTGATGGCCGCGGCCATCATGATTTCCACCTTCGGCTGCACCAACGGATTGGTGCTGGCGGGCGCGCGCGTGTATTACGCCATGGCGAAGGACGGCTTGTTCTTTTCGCTCGGTGGGAAAGGTCCATCCCAAGTATCACACTCCCGCCGTTTCGCTGATGGTCTCAGGCGGTTTGGGCGGCGATCCTGACCCTCACGGGCAGTTACAACGAACTGCTGGACTATGTGATTTTTGCCGTCGTGCTTTTCTATATTCTGACCATCGCGGGCATCTTCCGGCTGCGACGGACGCGCCCGGAGGCGCCGCGGCCCTATCGGGCCTGGGGTTACCCTGTCCTCCCGCTGCTGTACATCGCTTTCGCCTCGTTTGTGGAGTTGGCTCTGCTGACTCATAAAACCTTGCGAAGTTTTGCCGGTTTGAGTATCGTCGCCATCGGCATTCCGGTTTATTATTTGTGGCGAAGGCGGGGATACAGAAGTGACGAGTGACAAGTGACGAGTGACGAGCAAAAAGCGGACAGCGATCTGTCCGGGTGTGCTCGTCACTCGTCACTGGTCACTCTTCACTGGAGGTTTTCATGCCGGGTTTGTGGAAGAAGAAAAGTCTGGATCTCTTGCGCGCGGAGGCCGCGGAATCTGAACATGGTTTGCGGCGCACCCTGGGCCCTTTGGCGCTGATGTCGCTGGGCATCGGAGCCATCGTGGGCGCCGGCATCTTCGTTCTCAGTGGTGTCGCGGCGCAGCATACGGGGCCGGCGCTGGTGCTGTCTGTGGTCCTTACCGGTGTGGGATGTGCTTTCGCGGGACTTTGCTACGCCGAGTTTGCCGCCATGATTCCCGTGGCGGGAAGCGCCTACACCTATTCCTATGCCACCATCGGGGAATTTCTCGCTTGGATAATTGGCTGGGACTTGATTCTCGAGTATGCGGTGGGCGCCACGACGGTTTCCATCGGCTGGTCGGGTTATTTCGTTTCCTTCCTGCAAAGAACTCTGCACCTTCCATTCCCCGCGGAGTTGAGCCGGAGTCCCTGGGAACCGATACACCTTGCCGACGGCACAACGGTCCACGCGTTTTTCAATCTACCCGCTGCCTTCATCATTCTGCTCATTACCACCCTGCTGATTATTGGCATTCGCGAATCGGCGAATTTCAACAACTTCATCGTTTTGGTGAAAGTAGGCGTCGTCATTCTGTTCATCATTGTCGGCGCCCTCTATGTGCATCGGGCGAACTGGCATCCCTTTTTCCCGCCTAACCAGGGCGTCTTCGGCGAATTCGGATTTTCCGGGGTGCTGCGCGGGGCGGGAATAATTTTCTTTGCCTATATTGGGTTTGACGCTGTCTCCACGGCGGCACAGGAGGCTCGGAACCCCGAACGTGATATGCCCATTGGCATCCTCGGTTCCTTGGCGGTTTGCACGGTACTTTACATTTTGGCGGTTATGGTGCTGACGGGATTGGAGCCGTACCGGCACCTCAATGTGGCGGACCCACTGGCGATCGCCATCGACTCCACCCCGGCTCGCGCGTGGCTTTCGCCGATCGTCAAACTCGGCGCGCCTGCTCGGAACTACGGCGGTTATCCTGGTAATGATGCTGGGACAAACGCGGGTGTTTTATTCCATGGCGCACGATGGCCTTCTCCCCAAGGCTTTTGGCCGCATTCACCCGCGCTTCCGCACCCCTTACATCAGCACCGCCCTGACCGGTGCTTGCGTGGCCATTGCCGGTGGCCTGCTCCCCCTGCGGATTGTGGGGGAACTGGTGAGCATCGGAACCTTGCTGGCGTTCGTGATTGTCAGCGCCTCCGTGATGGTGATGCGCAAGCACCACCCGGAAATTCGCCGCCCCTTTCGCACCCCCTGGGTGTGGCTGGTGGGTCCCCTCGCTATCGTTATCTGCGGGGGACAAATGTTGGGCTTGCCGCGCGACACCTGGATTCGTTTGTTCGTGTGGATGGCCATCGGTCTCGTTATTTACTTCAGCTATAGCCGCCGGCACAGTGTGCTGAATATTGCGGAGGGGAAGCGGGACGGGAAACGGGATTAGGGATTAGGGGTTAGGGATTCGGGATTAGTAATTGAGGACACGGGACGCGGGCTTCGGGTTTAAGGGGACCAACGAAGAGACAGAACCCCTAACCCCTAACCCCGAATTACGGATATGCTCACCAAAGGGCTGGAACTCCTGCTCCACGAATACCGGACGCGCCGCTTGGCGCGATTCACGGCGTGGGTCTTGGCCTACGGCGCCGCCCTGGGTGTTGCAGATCGCTTCACTCGTGCCGCGGGTGGCGTGCCCGGACTCCTCTGGTTTGTCTTCTGGGTTTGCGCGCTGGTTTCCGGCGTCTACTACCTGGTTCGCCTGTTGCGGTTCATCCGCACCCGCTTGCTCTGGCGACTCCGACGGCGCTTAGTAGTGGCATACATTCTTATCGGCGTCGTCCCCATCTCCCTCATCCTGGTGCTGGTCTTCTTGGGAGCTTTCATCATCAATGGGCAATTCGCGGCCTTTCTGGTGGTTCTGCGGCTGCGCGACCACTTCGATGAAATTGAGCAAGTCAACCGCGTGGTGCTCCATGAGGCGCGTTACGGCGGTCAAAAATCGCCGCCCGCCTATGCTGGAGGGGATTCGAACCTTTTACGTCACTGAGTTGATCAACTATACGAAAAGCTACCCGGGACTGGTGATTACCCTGCACCTGGGAAACGTGACTCGCTCCTTCTTCTTGGATGGCAAGCCCGCGGAAAATCCCGCCACCGTGCCGAGCTGGGTGAAAGGTGCGGAATTCGCGAATATCGTTGCCGACCATGGCCAACTCGCCTTGCGCTCCGTGGAGCGGACCGAGACCCCCGCCGGTGATTTGACCCTCGTGCTCTCGCAGCCCTTCACTTCCGGAACTGCTGGATTTGGTGGGGGACGGAATTGGCCCTGTGGGTGTGGTCTTATACGAGCAGGTTGATCACACGCGCGGCGACGAATGCAAAGATCGTCGTGGACTCGCCGGGGGGGACCTATGTCCCGGGTAACTCGATTCACTCCCAGTCCGTGAAGCTTCCGGACCCTGTGAATTCCTTCGATTTTGAAGTCTTTGGCGCCTCCTCGCTCGATCCGATTCTTTGGGGCGGAGACAAAGAGGAGAAAGCCCGCGCCCCCGCATTTGTTTATGTGTCATCCCGCATCTTCGCGCTGAACAGCCGGCTGCTGGCCACGCTGGGCGACTATTCGCAGATCTATGTTTTCATCTTTAAAGGCGGTGGCCATCATTTTTCTGGTCATTGAAGGCGGCGGCGCTGCTGATCGGCATCCGCATGACGCGCTCGATGACGCGCACCGTGGATACTCTTTACGATGCCACGGAGCGGGTTAAGGCGGGAGATTTCTCCTATCGGACGCATTTTCCTCCCCACGATCAGTTGACCGCTCTGGGCGAAGCTTTTGACAGCATGACGGCCTCGGTGGAGCGGCTGATGCAGGAATCGCAGGAACGCTTGCGGTTGCAGAGCGAGCTGGACATTGCGCGCGAAGTGCAACGCCAACTCTTCCCGCAGTCGGTGCCGAGAGTGCCGGGCCTGGATCTCTACGGTGTTTGCAAAGCGGCGCGCTCGGTGAGCGGCGACTACTACGACTTCTTGAAATTGGATGAGCATCGCGTGGGATTGGTCCTGGGGGATGTGAGCGGCAAGGGAATCTCCGCGGCGCTTTTGATGGCGGCCATTCAATCGGCCCTGCGCGCGCAGTTTTACGATGGCCTTGCAGCGGCCAGGAACTCCACCCTCACCCAGTTTTCCACGGCCCGCGTCGTCGATCGATTGAATCGCCAGATCTACGCGAACACGCCGCTGGAAAAATATGTGACATTTTTCTTCGCGGTCTACGACGCCCGAACCCGCAATCTTTCCTACACCAACGCCGGCCACCTGCCGCCCCTCCTCTTCCGCGACGGCAAGATCGAGCGCCTCCGCACCGGGGGAACGGTGGTGGGATTGTTTCCCTCCGCCACCTACGAGGTGGGAGAAATCCGTCTGGAACCCAATGACCTCTTGCTGGCCTATACGGATGGCATTACCGAGCCGGAGAATACTTACGGAGAAGAGTTCGGGGAATCCCGCCTTCTCGAGGTGATGCGGGGCATGCTGAATGCTTCGCCGGAAGTGCTGGTGACGGAAATCTACCGGAGTGTGAACGAATGGACGGGCAGCCCGGAACTTCAGGATGATATGACCATGCTTCTGGCACGGGCGTGGTAGGGCGCTTTGGCAACGGTTGCTGTTAGAGGGGAACTCCGGTAGACTTTGGGGTTAATTCCTGGATCAAGGAGTGGGGTGTGGCTCTCCGTAATCGCGTTGCCTTGGTAACTGGAGCCTCGCGCGGAATCGGCAAGGAAATCGCCTTGGCGTTGGGGCGTGCCGGCCTGCGTGTGGCGGTGGCCTTTCGCACTAATAAATTGGGCGCGCAAAAGGTTTTGGCGGACTTGCGGGCGGCGGGAGCAGAAGGCTTGGCTTTGGCCACGGATGTGACCGATCCCGCGCGCGTCAAAGAATTAATTGAGGCCGTCGCCAAACATTTCGGCCGGCTGGACGTCCTGGTCAACAACGTTGGCGACTTTGAGTGGAAGCCGGTGGTGGAATCGACGGTGGAAGGTTGGAGCTCCATCATTACGTCAAACCTCTATAGTGTTTTCTACACCACCAAGTTTGCCTTGCCTATGATGCGCCGGCAGCGCTGGGGGCGCATCATCAACCTGGGCGCGGTGGGCGCGGAACGGGCGTTTGGGCAGGCGAAAATCTCCGCCTATTCCGCCGCCAAAGCCGGCATCGTGGCCTTCACGCGCTCGGTGGCGCTGGAGGAGGCGCGCAATGGGATTACCGCCAACGTCGTGAACCCACCCGTGATCGACGAGAAGGAACTATCCCTGGAGGAAGCACAGCGCCTGACCGACGTGCGCTTTCCCGTGGGTCGGCCCGCCACCGGCCGTGATATTAGTGAAGCGGTGAAATTCTTTGCCTCGGAAGAGGCCGGCTTCATCACCGGCCAGGTGCTCAACGTAAGCGGCGGGTGGATGCTGTGAAGAAGCTCACAGCTCACAGCTAACAGCCGACAGCCCAAGGCCGACAGTTACTGTGAGCTGTTAACTGTAAGCTGTCGGCTGTAAGCTGTCAGCTTTTTTCAACATGAAAATTCTCACTGCCTCCGAGATGCAGCGAATTGATCGTCTGACCACGGAACGATATGGCGTTCCCAGCCTGACGCTGATGGAGAACGCCGGCCGTGGCGTGGTGGAGTTTCTTGTTGCGCGCCTCGCGCCCCTCGCATCCCACCGCATCGTGATCCTCTGCGGGAAAGGCAATAACGGCGGTGATGGCTTGGTGGTGGCGCGCCTGCTTCGCGAGCAGGGATTAGCACCCGCGCGTGCTTGCTGTTTGCGGACCCCGAAGGCTTGCGTGGAGATGCCGCCGTGAATTATGCGCGGCTTCTCCCTTCCGGCCCGCCGGAGATCATCGCGAACCGCGAGGCGTGGCGAGCCATCGCGCCTCTCTCACCAACACAGCCCTGTTTGTAGATGCTTTGCTGGGCACCGGACTGGCGAAGCCGCTGGAAGGATTCCTGCTGGAAGTTGTGCGCCACATCAATACGGAGATTCCCCACCGCACGCGTGCTGGCAGTGGATTTGCCTTCAGGGATTTCGGCGGATTCCGGCGACCTCATCGGCGAACACATGCGCGCGGATTTCTCCGTCACCTTCACGGCCCCCAAAGATTGCCCATGTGTTTCCCCCTGCTTGCGAACGCATGGGCGAGTGGGTGGTGAAACAGATTGGAACTCCGCCTGAAGCCCTGGAGAGCGACCCCAGCCTCTCCCTGAATTATGCGGGCCGGCAGGACGTGGCGTGGATCGCGAAGCCGAGGGCCGCGGCTGCGAATAAGGGCAATTTCGGGCATGTGCTGATCCTGGCCGGTTCGATGGGCAAGACGGGCGCCGCCGCCATGGCCGCGCGCGCCGCATTGCGGGCGGGTGCGGGGCTGGTGACGGTGGCCACCGCCAAGAGCGCGCTGCCCATCGTCGCAACGTTGGGCATGGAATTCATGACGGAGGCGCTGCCCGAAACCGAGGACGGCGCCATCTCCCTTCGCGCCCTCGAGGGCCAGCGTTTGGATAAGCTGGTGGCGGGGAAAACCGTGCTGGCCGTGGGGCCGGGAATCGGCGGGCACCCCGAGACCGCGGAGTTCGTGCGCACCGTCGTCAATAAGTATTCGCTGCCCTTGGTCCTGGATGCGGATGGCCTGAATGCCTTTGCCGGCCGCATGGATTCTTTTCGCCAAGACGTCCGGCCCGCCGGCACGACGGTCTTCACGCCTCACCCCGGCGAAATGGCGCGACTGACGGGGAAGACGACAGCGGAAATCCAAGCCCAGCGCGTGGCCGTGGCGCGCGAATTCTCGCAACAGATTTGGCGTCACCCTGGTGCTGAAGGGATTTCGAACCTTGATTGCCTCTCCGGACGGACAGGTCGAGGTGAATCCCACGGGCAATCCCGGAATGGCCAAGGGCGGCACCGGCGATGTGCTGACGGGTATGATGGCTGGCCTCCTGGCACAATTTCCTGCTCATCCAGTGGGCGAAGTCGCCACGGCTGCGGTATACTTGCATGGTCTGGCGGGCGACCTTGCAGCCGAAGAACTGGGGCAGCATTCCATGTTGGCAGGGGATCTTCTGGAAAAGATCCCGCAAGCCTATAAGAAATTGACGATTGTCGATTGAGGATTGCCGATTGAGGAAGGTCGATTGAAAATTGACCATTGCCGATTGAGGATTGACGATTAAAAACAAGGCAGTATTTTTTGCTCTCAATCGCCAATCATCAATCGACAATAATTAATGGTCAATCGGCAATCGACAATCGGCAATCGACAATCATCAATTCTGGCTGAGCGCGTGACGCATTCGCCGGAGGAAACCGTGCTCTTTGGGCGGGAAATAGCGGTGCATCTCCAGCCGCCTTGCCTGGTGCTGCTGGAAGGTGATTTGGGCGCGGGCAAAACCACGCTGGTTAAAGGGATTGTCGCCGGCCTGGGCGCGGCAAGCGAAGATGAGGTCACCAGCCCTTCATTTACTTTAGTGCATGAATACGGCTCCGCCGGCAGGGTCTATCACGCGGACCTCTACCGCATCGAAGGCGCGCGCGACCTTGCCACCCTGGGGCTGGAAGACTTATCAAGTCAGGCGGCTACGGTTCTTGTTGAATGGGGCGAGAAGCTTGGAGATAATGCTCCCATACCTTGCGTCAAAATCCGAATGGAGCATCTGGGAAGTGACGACCGTCGAATCCTCATCGAACGTGTGGAAGCGTAGCTTTCAAGCCCGAGCGTGTGCGGTTCTCGGACTCCTGGCGGCCGTCTTCGCCGCGGGGTGCGGTCGGCGTTCCCAAGACCTACTTCTACACTTTGCAAGTGCCCGCCGCACCGGCGCCGAGCGATCCCAAGACGAACTACGTTCTGGGTGTAGAACACTTCCGCGCGCCGGAAATCCTGCGCGACGATCGCATCGTCTATTACGTGTCCCCCACCCAGATGAACTTCTATCAGTATCATCGCTGGGGCTCAGACCCTGCCACGCTGCTCTCCGAGTTCACCGCCCAATGGTTGGAAGCCAGCGGGGTCTTTACGCAGGTGAAAATGCTTCCCGTGCGCGAGCGCGTGGATTACACGCTGGGGGGAAGCGTCCTCAGCTTTGAGGAAGTCGATTCCGAAGGAGGCCCCAAGGTCCGCCTGGCCTTGGCGCTCTCGCTGGTGCGAACCAGCGATCATAAACTCGTGTGGTCGGGCGAACAGCGCCTGGAAACGCCTCTTTCGGAGCGCGGCGTTGAGGGCGTCGCCAGCGCGTTGAATGCCTCTTGCGCCCAAGCTCTGCGTGACATGATTCCGGGCCTCATCACGCAGGTCGAACAGGATTTTAAAAGCAGTGGCAAGTGACAGAAGGAAGCTAACAGCTAACAGCTGAAGCCAACAGCTAAAGGTAACTGTAAGCTGTCGGCTGTTGGCTGTTAGCAATCAGTTCAGCGGAGAAACTCTGATTATGACGGAAAATGTAAGCCCCACTCCGTGGGGCTTGATTGTTGGTTCGTCGAGCGGTTTCGGCGCCGCCGCCAGCCTGGAATTGGCGCGCTCCGGACTCAATATCCTGGGCGTGCATTTTGATCGCCGCTCGAATATGCCGCAGGTTGAGCAGGTCATCGCGCGCATTCGTGAAACCGGCCGCGACGTCCTCTTCTTTAATATCAATGCTGCCGATCCCGGGAAACGGACCGAGGCTTTGAACCAGATGCAGGAGCATTGGAAAAAAACCGGCGGCGAGCACTTCGTCAAGGTTTTCCTGCATTCCGTGGCGTTCGGTTCGCTGAAACCCTATCTGGGGGAATCCTCCGACGAGGAACTAACGCAACAGCAGATGGACATGACCGTGGATGTGATGGGGAACAACCTGGTCTATTGGGTGCAGGATCTTTTCCGCAGAAAAATGCTCGGCCACGGAAGCCGCATTTATGCCATGACCAGCGCCGGCGGACACAGCGTGATTCCCAATTATGGCGCGGTTTCGGCCGCCAAGGCGGTCATGGAATCGCACATTCGCCAGCTTGCCTATGAACTTATGCCCTTTGGCATTACCGCCAACGCCATTCAGGCCGGAGTCACGGTTACGCCCGGTTCCAGCAAGATTCCGGGAATCGAAAAGCTCGCGGAATTCGCACGCCTGCGCAATCCCGGTGGGCGGCTAACCACCCCCGAGGACGTTGCCCAGGCTATCGCCGCCCTGATGAGCGACAAAACCCACTGGCTGACGGGAAATGTCATTCGCGTCGATGGCGGTGAAGATATCGTGACGTAGAGGTCAGATTTTGACGAACCCGCCCCATTCCTATAGAATCACTCTTGGGGCTACCCTCTCCAAGTTGAGGGCTAAGTAAAGAGACTAAGATGCCAATCAAGAAAGTGGTTCTAGCAAAACCGCGAGGATTCTGCGCCGGCGTCGACCGTGCCATCGATGTTGTAAATATGGCGCTTCAGCTCTATGGTTCCCCCGTGTATGTGCGCAAGGAAATTGTCCACAACAAGTACGTTATCCATTCCCTTGCCGCCAAGGGTGCGATTTTTGTTGATGAACTCGACGATGTCCCGGATGGCGCCGTAGCAATTTTCAGCGCCCATGGTGTCTCCCCTGAGGTCCGAGCCATTGCCAGCGCGAAAAACCTGAGGGTCATTGACGCCACTTGCCCGCTGGTCACCAAGGTGCATATGGAAGCGGTTCGTTACGCCAACGAGGATTGCTCCATCATTCTTGTGGGCCATGCCGGGCACGACGAAGTGATCGGTACGATGGGGGAAGTCCCGGGTCAGATTCAACTGGTCGGCAGTGTCGCCGAGGCGGAAAAGGTGCAGGTCCCCAACCCTGACCGCGTTGCGGTGACCACCCAAACTACCTTGGGGGTTGATGACGCCAACGTGATCATCGAGGTTCTTCGCCGCCGATTCCCGAAACTGGCTACGCCCACGAGTGACGACATCTGTTACGCCACCCAAAACCGGCAGACGGCGGTCAAGATTCTAGCGGAGGATGCCGACCTGGTGCTGGTTCTGGGTTCGGGCAACAGTTCTAACTCCCGCCGCCTGCGCGAAGTCGCTGAGGGCGCCGGGGCGAAGGCCCACCTCATCGATGATGCCATGGAGATTAACCCGGCATGGTTAGAGGGCGTCGAATGCGTGGCCATCACGGCAGGCGCGTCCGCGCCGGAATATCTTGTTCAACAAGTCGTGGCCTATTTTCGCTCACTGGGCGTCGAGCATGTGGAAGAAGTCATGGCCATCGAAGAGAAGGTTACCTTCGTCCTTCCCCCTGAACTTATCCGCGAGATGGGCGCGCGCGGCTTGACCCAGATAAGCTGAAGACGCTCTTGCGGTAGCGCCAGCTACCGCCTTCCACTCGCACGGCAGCCAAAGTGCAATTAAAGCGCGATCGGGAAAAAGCGGCAGCTTCACCGCCGCATTCCAAGGCGCCTGCGGTACGCGGCGGGGAAGCGATGCAAATCCCAAGTTCCAAAATGCGATGCTAAGGCGTACACTAGCGCCTTTCCGAGACCGGGATATAGCAAGCCCGGTTTCACCAAGAGCAAGTTGACAAACGATCAGAGAGGTAAATTCGATGAAAACCTGGAACGGTCGCATTCTTCTTATCGTTGCGTACATTATCAGCGGCATTTTTCTGCTCGGCCCGGCGCAAAGCGCGCAACACGATTCCGGATTGGGCTATGAGGACACGCCCATGCTACCGGGCGGCAAGTGGCACGTCCACGACGCCAAGCGTCCGCAACCGGCAAAGGTCACGGCGGGGACTTACAGCTCGCAAGAGCGCGCGGGGCTTCCGCCTTCCGATGCGGAGGTTCTCTTCGACGGCAAGGATCTCGCCCAATGGAAAAATGCCCAAGGTGGTCCCGCCAATTGGACGGTGCGTGACGGCTATCTGGAGGTGGCGCCCAAGACCGGCGACATTTACACGCGTGAGGAGTTTGGGGACATTCAACTTCACGTCGAGTGGCGGACTCCCGCTCCCCTCAAGCCGGGAAACGTGTGGCAGGGGAACAGCGGAGTCTTTCTGTTTGGCGTTTACGAGCTTCAGGTCTTTGAGAGCAGCCGGAACCTGATCTATGCTGACGGCCAGGCAGGAGCGATTTACGGCCAATACCCGCCGCTCGTGAACCCTTCCCGCGACCCCGGCGAGTGGCAGGTTTATGACATCATCTTCAACCCGGCGCGGTTCAAGGACGGAAAACTTGAAACTCCCGCGTACATCACGGCTTTTCAGAATGGCGTGGTGATTCAAAATCACACTGCGATCATGGGTGAAACCGGGCATCGCATTTTTCCGCGCTACACCGATCGCGGCTCGCAAGGTCCCATCCGCCTCCAGGATCATGACGACTTCGTGCGCTATCGAAATATCTGGGTAAGGCCGTTGAAGAATCAAGACTGAAGTCCGGGGCACGGGATTCGGGGTTAGGGATTAGGGTTTAGGGATTCGGGAGTCGGGAATAGGGAGTAGCGTCCGACGGGCGGTCCCCTCGTTCTTGCGATCGAACCCTCAATCCGTAATCCCGCCGCGCGCGTCTCGAATCCCTAACCCCTAACCCCGAGCCCCCTGTCCCGAATCCCGTGTCCCGTGCCCCGAATTTGGAATACAATCATCCCGCTCGATTCTCCGGACACCGTCGCCCGGCGGCGCATGGGGTGGGCGGGGAGAGTTGAGCGGGCAATTTTCTCAATCGAGGAGGGTATTCATGATGGATCGCAGGGACTTTCTTAAGGCAGGAAGCATTGCCGGAACCTATTTTGTCGGATCGACGAAGACGCATTTGATGGCGGCGCCGGTGGCGGAGCCGGCCAAGCCCATCGCCGCGAACGACAACATTCAAATCGCCCTGATTGGGGCGGGTGGGCAAGGCCAGGGTGACACGAAGCAGGCGGCGATGGTGCCGGGCGTCAAGGTGGTGGCGGCGGCCGACTGTTACGACGGCTGTCTGGAACACGCCAAGGAACTGTGGGGGAAAGATATCTTGGCCACGCGCGACTACAACGAGATCCTCGCGCGCAAGGACATCGACGCGGTCATTATCGGCACTCCCGATCATTGGCACATGCAGGCGTCATGTGATGCCATGAACGCGGGCAAAGACGTTTATTGCGAAAAGCCCATGATCCACTTTTACTCCGATGGGCCCAAAATCATTGACACCTGGCGTAAGACCAACCGGATTATGCAGGTGGGCAGCCAGCGGGTGAGCTCGATCGTTTACAAGAAGGCGAAAGAATTGCTGGCCGCGGGCGCCATCGGCACGCTCAACATGGTGACGGTGTGGTACGACCGCAATTCGGCGCAAGGCGCGTGGGAATATACGGTTCCCTACGATGCCAACACCGAGACTTGCGATTGGCCGCGCTGGCTGGGCACGGCGCCCAAGGTTCCCTGGGACGGTGAGCGCTTTTTCCAATGGCGCAAGTATAAGGATTACGGCAGCGGCGTGGCGGGCGATTTGTTCGTCCACTTGTTCAGCGGCGTACACCTGATCACCGATACGCACGGTCCCACTCGCGCCCAGGCCACCGGCGGCCTGCGCTTTTGGAAAGACGGCCGGGATGTGCCGGATGTGATGATGGCGCTTTACGATTACGAGAAGGGCTTCAATCTGAGTGTGCGCACGAATTTCGTCGATGGCGGCTCGGAAAGTGAAGGGTTCGTCTTTACCGGTTCGGAAGGCTCGATGGTGATCGCCGGCGACAGCGTCACCGTCACCCGTGTGCCGCGAGAGAAGGAGCCGGGTTATCGCGTCGACCTGTTTTCGCCGCCCATTCAGAAGCGCATGCTCGAAATCTATCACGAGAAATATCCGGTCAGCCATCCCACCGGGCCAGCCCTGCTGGGGGAAGAAAAATACGTTGCCCCCAAGGGCTACAGTGACCAATACGACCACGTGAAGAACTGGATCGAAGCCATCCGCACCCGCCAGCCCGTGTGGAAGACCCCGTCTTCGGCTTCCGCGCCGCCGGCGCCGCCCTGCTCAGCAACGTGAGCTACGACAGCGGCAAAGCCGCACATTGGGATGCGGAGGGAATGAAGCTGGTGTGAGGGTTCGAGCAGCGCGCTGTTTTCGAGGGGCCTTTGGGCGGTTTGATTGTGGATAAACCAAGAATGCCCACCAATAGGCATTCGTAAGGGCATTGGGCTAGGGGTGGCCGGGGGGACAAAATGTCCGGGTTGAAGCAGCTTGGCGACATTGTGTCTGCCTCTGGACATAAAGGGGTACTCTAACCTCCTGCCGCCCGGAGGCCTTCGAGCGAACGACGGTAAGAGTGCTACTGATTAGCACGCCGCTGGTCCCCGTCATGGTTGCTCGCCGCCGGCGACACGTCCCAATCGTCACGCATCTTTTCTACCGCTCCTGTCAAGCTTGGGAGCTGCCAGCCGGACAGGGGGGTCACAGTACCCTGCCAGCCCAACGCGGAAGACCCCGTCTTCGGCTTCCGCGCCGCCGGCGCCGCCCTGCTCAGCAACGTGAGCTACGAAAGCGGCAACCCCGCCCGCTGGGATCTGGAGGCAATGAAGCTGCTGTAATTTTGAATTCTGAATTTAGGCCTAAGCTTGCCAGCGGCGCCCACGGTCAGCAATGCGCTTACTGCGGCTACCCGCTACGCTTGCTTGGATTCCCGCGCGGATGATGCGGGGTGGCCGTGGATGAACCAACGCCAGAGAATTTCTACAATTTGGGCTTGCAACCTCTCGCTTCCGGCGCGCTCCCGGGCTAATTGCTCGAATTGGGCCCGGGCGCGGGTGAGGCGGTCCTGGAGCTTTTGGTGAAGGATGCGGCATCCTTCCTCCGTGGTGGGAATGGAAATGGGGCCGCGGTAGCCCGTCTCTGCAATCGCCGCCAGGCAGTTCTGCCTCGGCCCGGCTGTCACACACCATGCACACGGCAGGATTCTTGCCGAAATAAAGTCGTGGTGGCTTCGAACATGTGTTCCGCCGCCGGAAGCCTGACGTCTCCCTCCGGTATCTCCACCTTTTTTTTGGGATTACCCATTTTCGTCCTCCACCCAGGTGGGAAGCGGTTCTTGGAACCCAGGGTCTGTGTGGTTCCAGGCGTCCAGCGAGAGTTCCGTCTGGGAAACGTCGTCTTTGCCGCCGCCATGCCGGCGTTGCTCCATCTTTTGGACTTCCACGATGCGGATGGAGCGGAAGTATGTATTTTACGCAAGCAGACAGCCTCCCACAATAGCATGGCGCGGCCCGCAATAAATCGCCCGCTGCCTTCAGGGTTAAATTCGAGTCCAACAGGTAGGCGAGCCTCGCACGGCCTTCCGCAACGGAAGTTCGATCACCGTGTCCGCCTGCCGCTCACACTCGGGTGTGATTGTGGCTGGATTCTCAATGCTGAGGTCTCCGTAGGCAACCGTCTGAATGCGGCAAGGCACCCTGCCCCGATTCATCGGGTTTCCACCCGTGGCGGCGTGGAATCTATCTCGATCAGATCGGGACCCCGCCATTTTCGAGCTTTCCCACTCTCATTCCCGGCCCCTTTCCGGCCGATATACTGACTGTTGGTGACCGCACCTGTTTCATCTCTGATGTGAGATAATGGACGGAGCGCGTTCCGAGATCGTCGAGGCAAAGCAAGTTGATGAATAACCTCCTTGAGCTGCAAAAACAATTTGAGACTACGACCTCACTGGAACAGCGGAAGCTGAAGGGGCAGTTTTTTACACCTCCCGAAATAGCCCACTTCATGGCAGGACTGTTCAGACGTACCGATATCAAAGACTTTCAGGCTGCTCGATCCTGGCGCTGGAATTGGTGCATTGTCATCTGCGTTCTGCGAGCGTGTGAGCCAGCTCCGCACGAGTCGCCGGCTAGAGATCCACCTTTTTGAGAGTGATGAAGGACTGCTGCCGTCGCTCCGTCGATCAATGGAGCACAGCAAGCAACTGCTCGCGGCAGCGGGTCATTCCCTGTTTTACTCCATCCACGAGGGCAAGGACTTTATCATCGACGCCGCCGCGGAAGTATTCGGAGAACCCTCGCTGTTTTCGCCGAAGGGCGCTCTCGGAGAGTTTGACGGCGTGATTATGAATCCGCCGTATTTCAAGCTCAACAAGGACTCGGAATACGCACGGGTAATGAAAGAGGTGGTCCATGGACAGCCCAATATTTACGCATTCTTCCTAGCGGCTGCCGCCCAATTGCTTCGTCCCGGCGGTGAAATGGTAGCAATCACGCCTCGGAGCTTTTGCAATGGGCTCTATTTTCGGGATTTCAGACGATCCTTTTTCGACCGCATGTCACTTGACCGTATCCATCTATTTGAATCCCGAACAGGGAATTTCCGCGACGTGCTTCAGGAAAGCCTGATCACTGTTTCCCATCGAGGCGAGCAGAAGTCCAGCGTCATCATAAGCACCAGCTACGGCCCCGAACTCACGCGGCCGATTACTCGTGAGTTGCCCGCGCAAGTGATTTTGGATAAATCTTCAGTCGATCAGGTTGTAAGGATTCCGGCAAGCACGGAAGACTCCCAGATTATGGCAACCGTTGAGTCTTGGCCTCATCACTTCGAGGACTTGGGGCTTAGAGTTTCGACTGGGCCGGTGGTCTCTTTTCGCGCCACAGCAATTCCTTCTGGATGACGCCAACGGCAATACCACGGCGCCACTGATATCGATTTTCAGCGTCAGACCATTCAAGACCGTTTGGCCAAATCCGAACAAGAAACATCCGGCGGCTTTGCAAGTGTGCCCTGCTTCGATGCGTCTGCTCTTACCCGACCCGGAATTATGTTTTGCTTCGCCGATTTAGCGCCAAAGAGGAACCTCGGAGACTTACTGCGAGTTGCTTCTTAAAGTCGGATCAAGAACGTCCTTATGTCGCATTGGAGAATCACCTGAACTATGTCTACCACGCGGAACGCGAACTGACCGTAAACGAGACGTACGGACTTGCCGCGCTCTTCAACTCGGCTCTGTTGGATCGGTATTTTCGCACCATCAGCGGCAACACGCAGGTGAATGCGACCGAGCTTCGCACCATGAATTTTCCAGACTTGAAAACTTTGGCGTCAATAGGGAAAGAAATTCAGCCTATTCTGGAAGGGGCCAGCAGCACCCAAATTGAGCGGATTGTACTGAAAAAGTTAGGCGTTGCTGAGTCAGTGGAAAGTCATCTGATTGACGGCATGCTGCTCTAGCTGAGGCTCACAAGTGGCGAAAACCGAAGAAGCAATTGAGATCCTCCGCGCTATGGGACTGCCGAGCGGCCAGCAGAATGAGCGGTCTGGCCTCACCCTATTGGCCTTGGCTGACGTGGGGCCGAGGACTTCATGGATAGAAACCAAGCAGCCGTCCCTGCGCATCTGGGACCTCATGGAATTCATGCGGAGCCGCTACGGGAAGGACTACGCAGCGAACTCACGAGAAACCATCCGCCGCCAGACGATCCATCAATTCGAACAAGCCAGGATTGTGGATCGAAATCTCGATGATCCTGACCGTCCAACGAACAGCGGAAAAACGGTTTATACCCTTACGCCGAGTGCGGCCCAAGTTCTTAAGAGTTATGGCACGACGGATTTTGAGAAGACTGTCGCTGCCTTTGTCAAAGAATTCGGCTCGCTTGAAAAGGCCTACAACAGTTCCCGCGCAAGTCACCGCGTCCCATTAAAATTGCCCCAGGGAAAAACGATTTATTTATCACCCGGCAAACACAATCGCCTTCAAGTCGCAGTTATCGAGGAGTTCGGACCGCGTTATGCTCCTGGCGCTGACGTATTGTATGTCGGCGACACTGCACTCAAGCATGTAGTTTGTGAGACGGAAAAACTGGCTCGTCTGGGAATCATCATTACCGAACATGATAAATTGCCTGATGTTCTCCTCTATTCAGAAGAGCGTCAGTGGTTGTTTCTCATAGAGGCCGTGACTTCCCACGGACCGGTATCGCCCAAACGCCACCGCGAGATCGAAAAATTCCTCAAGAACTGCACCGTCCAACGCATTTATGTCACCGCATTCCTGCGGATGGGCGATTTTCGAAGGTACGCGGCCGATATTGCTTGGGAAACGGAAGTTTGGGTGGCCGATAATCCCGAACACATGATTCACTTTAACGGTCCAAAGTTCCTTGGACCCTATCCGTCGGCAGAGCCTGCAAAGTGATGATAGCCGAGTAGCCAATCGTGTGGAATCTGCAATTCACCATGCTTGCGCCTTCCTGGCCGAAGGTCCATTATGTGGTAGCACCCGCCACGTGAAAAAGTAACGACACCCTTCACGCGTGGCCTTTAGGAACGCATCCTCCATCAGGGCCATGCCGAACGGGGAACTTCCCTGCGCGGCGCCGGGAAGCTTCACCTCCCCGCAAAGCGCTAATCTCCCGCGCCCGCCCTCTTTTCGTTCGTAAACACGGAAGTCTTGCCTCTTCAGGCTGCCGCGTCCAAATCGTTCAATCTCAGATGAACCAAAGGGTATGTTCGAGATGGGTTTCAAAGATTTTGTCGGACCACTTTGAAACATCAGCGCAAAAACTGACCTCGTGTTGGCGGTAGCTTAAGGGCGGCATTCCGTTTCTCGGAACAACTATCGCCCATTGATTATCAACACGGCAACAGAAATTTCAAGCTGAGTTGGCCGGCGCATCTATGAACGAGATGGGGGGGCAGAGGAAAAGCGGGGGGCGACGGTCAATTCGCAATGGGAATTGACCGTGGATTCGTAGATCCGGTGGAAGAACCCACGGTCAGAAAAACGCTGACCGTGGCTACCCGCTTTCGACGCGACGCGTCCCCGGTTCAACATCGGCCCTGAGCCCGCGGCTGGGCCGATGTAGCAAGGTCATTCCCGAAGGCATCAGGAGATTCTTACATATACAGAAGCCTGTAGCCATATATGAGATCATTTATTCCCTGCTAACCGCTAGCGTGCAGCGCAAGGGCCGGGGCTGGAAAAGTAGTTTGTGGTGTAGTGAACCCTGGGGTCTTGCCCTCGCGAAATCTGCGCAGGGCGTTTATATTCTCTACACAAATCAACTGTATCGGTGAACAAGTTGTCCCTAAACGCGGCTATTAAACACGCAGTCAGTAAGGTTGTCAATACTTTTCTTCGGTTGATATCGTAATTTAAAGCTGACGTAACAATTCGAATAATAATTTGACATGGCGCAGAAAATAATTTGGCATCGATCAAGGAAAGTTGGCGTCGTGCCCACTGGGAATTGCCGCTGCGGGTGTCTTGCGGGGGGCAGGGGCCTGTTCGGGGACTCAGATTTGAGATTGAAGGTTTGATGAAAATTGGGCATGGGGATTCTGGATTCCAGATTCCACATTCCGGAAAGAGGCGACAGGGGGCCATCCCAGATCCCAGATTCGAGATGGCAGATTTCAAATGAGGAAGAGGAGGTGGATTCCCTTACGCTTAGACGGCACTCACTTGCACGGGATCAGGGATTAGGCCCTGGCCGCGGTGATAGGCATTCTCGAAGTCCGGCAGGCCGTTGGCGCCGCCGTTCACGAGTTTTCGGGCGGTGGCCAGATCGTTATTCAGCAAAGCCTGCCGAATGCGGCTGGCCTTGGCGCTGAGGAAAGCGGCCAGGAGTTTGGCGGCGATATCGGGATCGCCGGCCAGTTCAGGGTTCTGAACAAGCTGGTCGCCCAGACCGATGGCGGCAGAAAACTGGGTATAGTTGGCGCGGCCGGTAAGCTGAACGAAGCCGCGGCCCTTGAAATTCGCGCCGTCGGGCGGCCCCTGGTTGCCTAGTTCCGTCATGTAATCGTACTTGTCGAACGGGTGGGGCCCGCCGGGAGTCGTGTTGAATCGGGATTCATACTTGTCGATGGGCAGAAAGCTCGCCGTCTCCGCTCGAATGGTCCCGAGCGCCATGAGCACCATGCTCTTGTCGGCGAGCGCGGCATCAAGCAGGGCTTTTAATACAAACGGGAGGTGAAACTGGATGTTTGCTTGCGGCGTTCCCGGAAACATGGGGGCAACGATTTCGAGGGTGACATTCGAGGTGATGGAGGGCATGGTCAGGGCGGCGATGGTGTTCGGACCCGCCTGACCGTCCGCGCTCAAGCCGACGCTCGTTTGGAATGCGCGCACGGCCGCTTCCGTCGCGGCCCCAAACTGTCCGTTGATGGCGCCGGATCGAAGCCCCGCTGTTGCAGCCATTGCTGTAGCGCGGTGACGCTCGCCCCGGATGATCCTAAGAGGAGTACTGCCATGCTTTATCTCCAATCCCGCGGATTGCGCGCGGCGCAAACTGCTCCTGCTTGGCCGATCTCTGTAGGGGCCAGCGGCGCTGGCCCCGAGCCGAACGCCGTTCGGCCCTACAAAGTTGTTAACAAGTCACCCTTGAACTGGAATATTAGACATGTAGTCAGGAGGCTTGTCAATGAGGTTTAGTGGGGTTCTAGCGGAACGGAAAGGCGCAAGAAGCTGTGAAAAAATAAACAATCTCACGCAAAGACGCCAAGGCGCAAAGACTCGCAAAGAACAACTGTTTTGTTTTCTTTGCGTCTTCTACGACTTTGCGCCTTGGCGTGAAATGCTTTTGCTCTTCCAGGTATTATTTCACAGCTTCGCAGCCTTTCAGGTCAGATCGTTTTATCCGGTGAGTCGCAGAGGGATTGCCAGGGGGCACTCCGGCGCAGAGGGGGTTGCGCGCGGCGCAGATTTTTCTGCCGAACCAGATCAACTGATGAGCTGAAGGAAACCCACCGGTTTTGCGGCACCAGCTTCATCAAATCCTGTTCGACTTTTTCCGGCGTCTTTTGCTTGGTCAGTTTCAGGCGGTGGGTAATGCGGAAGACATGCGTATCCACCACCACGCCGCTGGCGATGCCGAAGGCCGTTCCCAGAACCACGTTGGCGGTTTTTCGCGCGACGCCGGGCAGGGTGAGCAGTTCCTCCATGGTTTGCGGAACCTTTCCGCCGAAGTCCTGCACGATCTTGGTGGCGGCGCCGATGATGCTTTTCGCCTTGTTGCGGAAGAAGCCCGTGGAATGAATCTCCCGCTCCAATTCCTCTTGCGGCAAGGCGACGAAATCCTGGGGGGTGGGGTATTTGCGGAAAAGCTCCGGCGTGACTTTGTTCACCCGCTCGTCGGTACACTGGGCGGAGAGGATGGTGGCGACGAGAAGTTGGAAAGCGTTCTCGTGCCGCAGCGCGCATTCGGCTTGCGGGAAGAGCGCATCGAGCGCCGCGAAGATCTTCTGCAAGCGGGCGGGCGAGGTGTAGGACTTTCGATTTTGGGTTTTCGATTTTGGATTCGAGCTTCGTTTGGGAGATTTGGTTTTGGCTGGCATGGAAACTTATTGTAGCACTCTTGAGAAAAGATTAGACACAGAGGTCACGGAGAGGCGAGCCAAAGACGATCTCAATCCAGTGCGCACAGAGGTCACGGAGAGTGCGCATACCGTCCAAAATCCCAAATTGGCGGTTATGGTCTGCAATCGAAAATCGGCAATCGGCAATCGAAAATGAACTTCACCCTCCCAGCAAATCCAGCACCTCATCCAGTTCGCGGTGGATGCAGGTGAGCGTGGGGGTGTCGCGAACGGTGTAGCTGGTGGCCTCGCTATGGCGCAGTTCCATGACCAGATCGACGAAGTGTTCGGGCTTATCGCTCTCGAACGCCACCACGAATTCCTGGTCATCCAAGCCGAAGGAGTAAGTGGTGTTCAAGCGCACGGTGGGGTAGCGGTGGCCGATCTCAATGTGCTCGTCCATCATGCCTTGCCGCGCGTGCTTGGTGAGGCGATACCACGCCTTGCTTTTGACAAAGGGGTAGACGAAGAGATAGCGGAACTGTCCGGGGATCAGCTTCAGCCGCGTGCCTTCCTGCCCGGCGTGGGTATGCTTGTCCACGTAAACGGAGCGCTTGGTCATGGACAAGAACGAATAGGGAGTGGTGAGGTATTTGCCCAAATCGGTCTCGAGCAGCTTCGCCATCATTTCCTGAAACTTCAGCAGGTCGAAGCCGATGCGCCAAAGCATGAAGTCGCAATCGCCGCGAACGCCGATCATCGAGTAGGCGATGGTCATCACATCCTGCTCGTAGCTTTTGACCACGTCGATGAACTGGCACTTGCCGCGCTTGCGGTCTTCCGCCGGCAGCCGGCGCCAGGCGGGGTCGACTTTGTAGAATCCGAAATTCACATATTGACGGCGGTCGTCGCCGCTTGCTGCTGCTTCCGGGTGTTTATGTTCACTCAAGACGCGAACTCCTTTAAACGTGAGCCCTGACGAAATTCCAATATAACATGAAAAGAGCAGGTGTTAGGTGCCCGGTGTCAGGTGCCAGGGGGAAAGAACCAGGGGTCAGGTATCAGGTGCCGACAAAACCCAAACATCTGGCACCTGACACCTGATACCTGACACCTGCTCTTCTCTGCGCCTCGGCGGTGATTCTTCAAGAAAATGACAAATGCTCCGAACTCCTTGCAATTATCGGTATGCAGGGGCTATACTTTATTTGGCGAACGCACAGAGTGGGCGAAAGCCCACTTTTTTGTTAGGCTGCGGGTCGGGTTCGCCTGAGCGCGGACTCGCCACCGGTGTAGAGTGCGCAGTCGCCGCGCTTGATGGTCGATCTGGAAAAAATCCGGGAGATGGCGGAGCGGGTCGCGACTTCCGAGGGTTTGCACCTGGTGGATGTCGAACTCAAGGGGGGCAACTCGAACGCTCTGTTGCGCGTTTATATCGACAAGGCGGCGGGGGTTTCACACGCCGACTGCGCATTGGTAAGCGAGCAACTGAGCGCCATGCTGGATGTGGAAGACCCTTTCCCGGGAAGGTATGTGCTGGAAGTTTCTTCCCCGGGGTTGGACAGGAAGCTTACCAAGCCGAGTGACTTTACTTATTTCGTGGGACGGCGGGCTCGCCTGGTGCTGAAGGAAGCGATTGGGGAGCAGAAGGTTTTGGAAGGGCGCCTGGCGGGGTTTGAAAATGGCCGGGTTCGATTGGACCTGGGTGAGCACGGCCTGCAGGAACTTGATCTCGCCAATATTCGGAAAGCCCAGTTGGTGGTTGAGCTGTAGCTGAAACAGCTAACAGCCGACAGCTAACCGCTTACAGTGAGTGATAACTGTGAGCTTGAGTTGTCGGCGGTCAGCCAATGAATGACACCGACTAACAGCCGACAGCTAACCGCTTACAGTGAGTGATAACTGTGAGCTTGAGTTGTCGGCGGTCAGCCAAAGAATGACACCGCTAACAGCCAACAGCTAACCGCTGACAGTGATTGATAACTGTGAGCTGTTAGCTGTCGGCTGTCGAGCCGATTGAGGGAAAGATAGTGACGACAAGTCTTTTGTTTCAAACGATCGATCAGTTGAGCCGCGAGAAGGGTATTGACGCGCAGATTATTATCTCTGCGGTGGAAGATGCCATTCTGGTGGCGGCGCGGAAGTATTACAAGACTTCCGAGGACCTTCAGTCGCATTTCAATAAAGAAACCGGCGTGGTGGAAGTCCACGCCGTGAAGAAGGTTGTGGAGGACGTCCAGGACCCTGACCACGAGATCAGCCTGAAGGATGCGCAGAAATATAATGCCGAGGTGGCCGTCGAGGGCGAGGTGCGAATTCCCAAGCCCACCGACGTGCTCGGCCGCATCGCCGCCCAGGCGGCCAAGCAAGTGATCTTTCAGAAGGTGCGGGAGGCCGAGCGCGATACCGTCTACGCGGAATACAACCAGCGCGTGGGCGAACTGGTGAACTGCACCGTGAAGCGCATGGAAGGGCCGGACGTCATTGTGGATTTGGGACGCACGGAAGCGCGCATGCCGCGCAAGGAGCAATCGCGCCTGGAAACCTACCAGATTGGCGACCGCATTCGCGCCGTGATCAAGGAAGTCGATCGCGCCGCGCGCGGGCCGCAGGTGATGGTTTCGCGCGCGGACGCCCTGCTGGTGCAAAAGCTCTTCGAAATGGAAGTCCCGGAAATCTACGACACCACGGTGGTGATCAAGGCCATCGCTCGCGAGGCGGGAGAGCGAACCAAGGTGGCGGTTTACTCCAAGGATCCGGACGTCGATTGCGTGGGCGCGTGCGTCGGCATGAAGGGCATGCGCGTGCAGTCGATCATCCGCGAACTGCGCGGGGAAAAAATCGACATCATCGAGTACAACGAAGATCCCGCTGGTGTTCGCCGCCAACGCCCTGAGCCCGGCGAAAATCAATCACGTTTCCGTCCTCGACATGGGGGAGAAACACCTGGAAGTCATCGTGGATGATTCCCAGTTGTCGCTCGCCATCGGCAAGAAAGGCCAGAACGTGCGGCTGGCCGCCAAGCTGCTGGTTTGGCACATCGACATCAAGAGCGAAGAAGAGAAGCGGCAGGAAATCGAATCGCAGATGGCCGCCATGGCCCTGCGCGGCGCGCCCATTTCCGAGTTGGCGGGGTTGGGCGATAAGACCCTCGGAAAAGCTGCGCGAGCACGGCATCGAAACCGTCGAGCAGTTGGCGCAAATGACTCCCGAAGACCTGATGCAGATTCAGGGCGTGGGAGAGAAAACCGTGGAGCGCATCCGCCGCGTGGTGACGGATTACTTTGAGCGCGACCAGTCGGGCGCAGAGTCGGCTCCGGAAGGGGCGGAAGCTCCAAGTGTGGCGGAGGAAGGCGAGACGGCAGAAACGTCGGAAACCCCAGCTGCCGAGGCGGCGCCCCCGAGTTCGGCCACAGCAGAGCCCGCTGCCCCTGAGGAACCTGCTGGCGCGGCTGAAGCTGCCGGGCCGGAAACGGTCGAAGAGAACGCGTCGGCGGAGGAAAGCAACAAAATTGAGTCGTCAGGAGAAGGTGAAACCCAAGAGCCGGATGAGCCTGGCCCGGCTGGAACAGGAGGTGAAGAAAAATAAATAAGGCTGCCAGAGCTTTTATCGAACCGGCCGGCAGATTTCCAACGCCCAACGTCTGGGCAGTGGTCAGGGAGAAGAGACTTACGCATGGGGAAGATTAGGATCAACGAACTGGCACGTGAACTGGAAGTGAAGAGCAATGTGGTTATAGAGTACTTGGCCGAGCTGGGCATTCCGGACAAGAAATCTCACTCCAGTGCACTCGATGACGACCTCGCGGACAAAGTCCGGGCGCATTTCCGTGCCGATGGAGAACCCGCCACTGAAAAGGTGGAGGTGGCTCCTGCAGCGCCCGTGCCACCCGCTGCTCCCGTCGAAGCGCCGCATGTGCCCACAGGGCTGGACCTGAAGAAGCTGCACGACTTTAAGTCGACTTAGACATCCACCCGCTGACCCGCTCGATTGCGGACATTAAGGCGACCGCGCGCAAGGCCGTGTGTCTCGCCGCCGCCCCCGCCGAAGCCCGTTGTCCCACCTGCTGCCGCTGGACCGGTTACTACGCCTGTTGCACCTAAGCCCGCGCCCTCGGTGGAGCGTCCGCTTGAGCGGCCAGCTCCCGTCGCGCCCGCCGTGATCAACGGCGCCGCCGCTGGGCCCTCGGCCCCGGTACGGATTCCTGCTCCCTCACCTGTTCCACCCCATGGGCACCCGACGCCGGCCCGGCCTGGACCAGCGGTGTTCCCGGTGAAGGGCGGGGCAGAAGCTCCTCCGCTCCGTGGCGCGTGCCAGTGCCGCAACCGAGGTATCCATCCCCAGCAGGCCGCCGGATATGCCCCCCCTCCGCCGCACCGGGTTCGCAACCAAGAGGGGGAATGCGTCCGCAACGGCCTGGTCGGCCCGGAGGGCCAACTTCCAACCAGCCGATCTATCCACATGCGGTTATGCCGAAACCTGCGCCAGCGCGGCCGGCTCCTACTCGGCGTCCCGGTGAGCCTCGCCCCATGCATCCGACCTCGGCGCGTCCAGCCGCGGGCGGGCAAGTGGCGGCGGGAGGACCTCCGCCAGCCCGCCCGCAGTTTGGCCGGCCCCAGCCGCCGATGATGCGGCGCGGCCCGGGGCCTTCGATGGCGCCCCCCAGGCCGCTGGTTCCGGAAGAAGTCCCGATCACGCGAAAGATTACCATCAGCGAAGGAATCGCGATCAAGGAGCTTTCCGAAAAGCTCGAAGCGCGCGCGAAAGACGTGATCAAGCGGCTGCTGGACAAAGGAATTTTCGCCACCATCAACCAGACCCTCGACGGCCCCACGGCCGTGGAAATCGCTCGCAGCTTTGGCGCGGAAGCGGCCATTGTCAGTTACGAGGAAGAAGTCCTTCAGGAAGTGGAAGAGTCAGATCGCCCGGAAGATCTACGCCCGCGAGCTCCGGTGGTCACGGTGATGGGCCACGTCGATCACGGCAAGACCTCGCTTCTGGATGCGTTGCGCGAGACCAATGTGGCCGCGCACGAAGCGGGTGGCATTACGCAAAGCATCGGCGCATATCAAGTGGTGGGGCAGGGACGAAAGGTGACCTTTATCGATACTCCCGGCCACGAAGCCTTCACTTTGATGCGTGCGCGTGGCGCTCGGGTGACGGATATCGTGGTGCTGGTGGTTGCCGCGGATGATGGCATCATGCCGCAAACGCTGGAAGCCATCAATCACGCGCGGGCCGCCAAGGTGCCGATCGTCGTGGCCATCAACAAGATCGATAAGCCCGACGCCCAGCCGGAACGCGTCAAGCGGCAGTTGGCCGACCATGACCTGATGCCGGAAGAATGGGGCGGGCAGACCGTGACGGTGGAAGTTTCGGCCAAGCAGCGCAAGAACCTGGATCTGCTGCTGGAAATGATTTTGCTGGTCGCCGACCTGCAAGCCTTGAAGGCCAATCCCAAGCGCCTGGCGAACGGGACGGTTTTGGAAGCCAAACTTGACCGCGGACGCGGTCCGGTGGCGACGGTGCTGATCCAGAACGGGACCTTGCAAATCGGCGATTCGTTCATTGTGGGCGCGATTTACGGCAAGGTGCGAGCCTTGTTTGACGACCACGGACGGCCGGTGTTGGAGGCTCCCCCTTCGACCCCCGCCGAAGTCCTCGGGCTGGAGGATGTTCCCCAGGCCGGCGATCGCCTCCAGGTGATCGAGGATACGCTCAAGGCGCGGCAAATTGCCCTGCACCGGCAGGGAAAGCTCCGCGACGCGGCGCTGGCCAAGTCGGCGCGCCTTACGCTCGAGCAATTGCACGAACAATTGGCGGCGGGGGATGTGAAGGAGCTGCCGCTCATTATCAAGGCGGACGTGCAAGGTTCGGTGGAGGTCCTCTCTGAAACCTTGATCAAGCTGAGCACCGACCGGGTGAAGATCAAGGTCATCCACGCGGGAGCGGGCGCCATTACGGAGTCGGACGTGCTGCTGGCTTCGGCTTCCAACGCCGTCATCATCGGTTTCAACGTCCGGCCGGAGCGGAAAGCGACGGAACTGGCACAGCTTGAGAATGTCGACATCCGCTTGCACACCATCATTTACAACGTCACCGATGAAATCAAGAAAGCCATGGTGGGGTTGCTGGCCATCACTTACAAAGAAACGTCTCTGGGACGAGCGGACGTTCGCGACACTTTCCGCATTACCAAAGTCGGAACCGTGGCTGGATGTTATATCCAGGACGGCAAAATCTCGCGGGATTCGCAGATCCGGCTGGTGCGCGACCACGTGGTGGTCCACGAGGGCAAAATCCGATCCTTGCGCCGCTTCAAGGATGATGTGGCGGAAGTGAAGTCGGGAATGGAGTGCGGAATTTCGCTCGAAAACTATAATGACGTCAAGGTCGGTGACGTCATTGAAGCCTACGTGAAGGAGAGGGTGTCCGAGCCTGCCATGGCCTGATGGGGATGAAAAGACACGAAACTGGTAAAGCTAGAAACTGGAAGTCACGTGCTCAGTTTGCCAAGCTTCCAGTGTTCGAGTTTCCCTAACCCTTCAGCTACCTAGCTTCCCAGCCCCCAAGAGGGGCTAACGCGATGCCGGTTGGCGTATTAACCCTGGAAATTCAGATTCCCTACGCGCATTCACTCAAAGAAAAGCGTGCGGTCCTGCGAAAAATGAAGGACCGCCTCCGGGCCCGATTTAACGTGGCCGTGGCGGAGCTTGACCATCAGGACGTGTGGCAGCGCGCCACGCTGGGGGTGGTTTCGATTTCCGACAGCCAAACCCTGTTGGAATCGGTTTTTCGCCAGGTCCTGGCGGAATCGGAGAACATCCTGGGTGATGACGTGGCCGACCACGTGCTGGAATTCTTCTAGCAGTGACGAAAAGGGACGAAAGTTGAAAGGAGATTCGAAGCTCGGAAATCGCGGCGCGTTCGATTTCGCGTTTCGCTTCTTCTTTCCCTTGCTCGTCACTCGTCACTTGTCACTGCTTTCTAGTGAGCTCATGAGCGTGCCAGGACGCCGGACAGACCGGTTGGGACATCAGATTCGCGTGGAGTTGGCGGAACTGATTTCGCGCCAGGTGAAAGACCCGCGAATCGGGTTCGCCACGGTGACGCGCGTGGAGTTGACCGCTGACCTGCATCATGCCCGAGTTTTTGTCTCGGTGTTGGGAAGCCCGGAGGAGCAGCAGAGCAGCATCGAAGGGTTGTCCTCGGCGGCGGGATTTCTTCGCCACGAAATCGGCCACCGGCTGGCGCTGCGACGGGTTCCGGAGCTGGCCTTTATCCTGGACCACGGCGCCGAAGCGGGCGAAAAGATCGAAATGCTCCTGCAGGAAATCCACGAAAATGCAAAGGATGAAGGCTGAAGGATGAAGGGTGAAGGCAGTAAAGGGTGAATGAAGGTAAATGATAAGACACATAGCAATCGAATCCTCCAGCCGACCAGCTTTCACGACTTCATCCTTTACCCTTCATCCTTTATCCTTTAGCCTTTACCCTTTTAGACCTTCTAAGATGACAGCAACCACACTCCCCAAACCCGAAATTAACGGAGTGCTGGTCATTGACAAGCCTGCGGGCATCACTTCCCATGACGTTGTGGCGCGCGTCCGCAAGATTCTGCACCAGCGCCAAGTGGGCCACTTCGGGACGCTCGATCCTTTCGCCACGGGTGTGCTGCCGGTCTCCGTGGGCAAGGCGACGCGATTCGCGCAATTCTATTTGAAGTCCCGCAAGGCTTACGAGGGCACGATCCGTTTCGGTTTCTCCACCGACACCTACGACGCCACCGGCGAACCCACGTCGGAAGCGGTCCCCGTGACTCTGGAAGCATCGGTGTTGGAAGGCCACTTTCGCCAATTCACGGGGCGGCTGCTGCAAACTCCTCCGCCTTATTCCGCCAAGCGCGTGGGGGGAGTGCGCGCTTACGAACTGGCGCGGCAGCACAAGCCGGTAAACTTGACGCCGGTGGAAGTGGAAATCTACGCCCTGGAATTGCTGAGCTATCGAAGGCGAGCAGGTGCAGTTCGCGGTGGAATGCTCCGGCGGGACGTACGTCCGCTCCCTGGCCCACGATCTCGGGCAGAAGTTGGGCTGCGGAGCGCACCTGGCCGGCCTGCGGCGCACCGCCGTGGCGGAGTTCAAGGAGAACCGCGCGGTCACGCTTGAACGCCTGCAAGAAGCCGTGCAAGCAGGGCAACTTGGAATCCTGCCTCGTCCGGCTGGAAGCCCTGCTTCCCGATTGCCCGGAATTGGTGGTGCGGGGCCGCGAGGAAACCTCGGTGCGGCACGGCCACGCGTTTGAACTGGCCCAAGCCCTGCGGCCGGGCCGGGGCGAGGCGCCCGGGCTACGCGCCCGCCGCGAGTCTCCTCAAAATCCTCGGCGCGGAGCGCCGCCTGATTGCCGTAGCGCGGCACGTTTCCGGCGCCATCTACCATCCCAACCTGGTTCTGGTTTGATTAACGGACAAAGCTTCAGGAACGCAACTTTGACGTCGTGTACGGCGCGCGAACTTGAGCGCGAATGCCGATCGGATATTCATCTCAGGGTCTCGGGGCGGGCTGGACCTTTCGGGACAAAAACTCAAGGGTAGCCAGCGCCCCATCGCGAGCCGCATTGAGGCGGCGCCAACGCGCCGGCCTGGTGGCGAAGGGCGGCAAGCTGGGCGGGATCCGCCAGCAGGATTGAATCTTGGGCGCGAGGTCCTCCGGTTTTTCGATCCAAATTCCCGCTCCCCATTTTTCGATCCAGCGGCAGGTGCGCTCCTCATTTCCGGGCAGGGGATCAAAGGCCAGCATGGGCAGGCCGCAGGCAAAGCCTTCATTCAGCGTGCCCCCCCGGGCTTGCTGATCATCAGGTCAGAAGCCACCATCCACTCTTGCATGTTGTCGACCCACCCCAACACGCGCACATGGGGCAAGCTCCCATAGCGCTCGCGCAGCCGCTTCTCCAGGCGCTGGTTGCGGCCCGTGACCAGGACAATCTCATGCGGGTGCTGCACCTTGGCGACTTCGGCCAGAATGCGCTCCGGGTTTCCGTGTCCCGTGCCGCCAAAGAGAATCAAGATTTGAACAGCGTCCTGCTTGATTCCCAACTTGTCGCGCGCGGTGCGGCGGTCGGGAAGGGAAGCGAAAACGCCGGGTCGATGGGCTGGCCGGTGGTCACCACCTTGGCAGCGGAAGCGCCCTCGGCCACCAGTTCCGCGGCGAGATCAACATGCGTGGTCAGGAAAAGATCGACCTCCGGCTGAATCCAGGCGCGATTGAAATCCATCAACTCCAGGCCCACCAGCAAAAAGTCGGCATGCGATTCGCGCTTGTACATCGCCGCGAGCTCGCACGTGCCCACCTCGGTGGCGATGACCACATCGGGAGCGAAATCACGCAGATAGCGGAAAAGGGGTTGGGCGCCCCGCCGGTAGATCCATCCGGGGCTGGTGGACTCTGACTGGTGCTGCCGGTTTTCAATCCAGCGCCACAGACCGGGCCAAATCGCCAGCGGAATCAGGTAGGAGTTGTAATAAGCCCTGAACCACGCGGCGCAGTGCTGAAGGGTGTCAATCACTTCCACCCGCGCGTCGGGGCGAAGGGCGGCGAAAGCTTCCCGCAAAGCCTTGGCGGCGCGTTGATGCGCGGCGCCATGGGACATGGACAGGATCAGAATTTTCGATTGCAGCGTCCACAGATTGTCGGGCCCCGAACGGATCAAGCTCCGGGGTAACCCAAGGTATTCTGAGGTCAATCGGCCCGCCAACGCAACTGTGTTTGCGGGTGCGGGACACAAAAGTTGAGGGTGGAACTTTGTCCATGATCCATCACGTTCGTCCTAGCGTAGTGGCAGCGCCAGGCCAGAAAGCCGAAGGCGGGGAGGTAGCGCGGGCGTCTCGCCCGCTGTGGCGGGAGCGTCCCGCTCCCGCCCTACAACAAAACCCGGAGCCTGAAGGAGCATCATATGAAACCGGGGTCAAATGACAGGAACGCACGGGCAGGATGCCCGCGCTCGTGGCCCGGCCATCTTGGCCGTGACGGCACACGGGCGGGACGCCCGTGCCACAGCGGGCGAGACGCCCGCGCTACGTCCGAGGGATCGGCTTTCACTTCTCGCGCACCCTTCTCGCGCACCCCTTTACATTCCCGGCTCGACCGCATAACATCGCGGGACACACTTATGGACCTGCTTATACTTGGCGCGGGGATGGGAATTGTGGGAGGCTTGGTTCCCAGTCCGTTGCACATGATTGCGCTCTCGCAAGTGGCATTGGGCCGCTGGGTACGCGCCATTTACGTGCTGATTGGCGCGCCGCTGATGGTTGACGGTTGCCTGTTGCTGGTTACCGGCTTCTTTTATCGTTTCATCCCTACCGGAATCGCGCATTACGTGGCGTACGTTGGGGGCACGGCCCTGATCGGTTTCGCCAGTTATTCCCTTTGGGAACTGCGGGGCAAATCCCAACACGAAATGGCGGATTCCACCGCGCTGACCTATGCCAGCGTATCGGTCGCCTTGCTGGCGGAAGTGGGCTCGCCGGGCACCTGGGTCTATTGGCTTACCGTTGCCGGCCCAATTCTGGCCGAAGGCCGCCAGACCGGTTATGGGCACGTGGTTCCGTTTTTCCTGGGAGGGCTCATAGGTTATTACGGCGCGGCGGTTTTTTCATTGTGCTTGCTGGCCTGGGGCGCCGGCCTGCACAAGCGGTTTAAGCAGCATCTCTTCCTGGCAGCAAACCTCCTGCTCTTGCTGATGGGAATTTCCTACCTCGTCCGCGCTTACCTGGGGCGATAGGGCGGTAGAGGTGCCAGGTGTCAGGTGCCAGAGGCAAGACTTGAACTTCGAAGCTCGAAACTCGGAGTACAAAACTCGAAAATCGAAGTTCGAAATTTGCCGCCTGGGTTGCGAATTTCGATTTTCGAATTTCGGTTCTGACACCTGACACCTGCCCTTTACTGCCCCGTCAGCACCTTCACCTCATACGCGGGAATCTGCACATCCATCGGTTCCGTCTTGCCGGTCAAGGCGTTCTGGTAAGCCTGATCGAGCGGCACGGTCTGATCCATGCTGGTGTAATTCAACACGAAGATGATTTTCTTGCCTCGCCTTTTGGCGAACCGCCACCTCGACGCCGGGAGGAATCTTTTCATTCAGCGCCACCAGGCTTTTCCTGGCGGCGAGCGAAATCAGGCGGTCGTAAAAGAACGGTGATTTGGATTCGGTGCCGACGTAGTAGACCCAACCTTTTCCTGCGTTGTTCTCGGTCACGGCCGGCTTTGCCGGCGTAGTAGCCCTTGCCGTAAGTCGCCACAACCTTCGCCGTGGAGGGGTCGAGGATGTCGGACCAGGTGCGGGCGGGGAATTGCGATTCGCCGGGACCCACGATCTCTTGCTCCTCATTGATCTGGGGATCAAATTCGTGAATGGCCACGCCGGCGATGTCCGCGAATGGGCCGGGAAGCGTCCGGTCCGTCACCACGTTGTGTTCATCTTTGACGCCGGAGCGGAAGGTGAGGATCAGCGTCCCGCCGTTTCTTACGAAGGCGGTGAGTTTGTCGACGAGACCTTCATCGGCCACATACAGTGCGGGCGCCACGACGAGGCGATAGGCGGATAAGTCGCTGGGCGGAAAGGCGACGTCTACGCTCACCCCGGCGCGGCGAAAGGCGTCGTAGAAGTCTTGGAGCTGCCGGTCGTACTGGAAGTCCTCCACTCCCGGCTGAATTTGCTGTGCCCAGCGGGAATCGGGGGACACCAGCATGGCGACCGGCGACACCACCGTCGATCCATGGAGCAGGGGTGTGAGCTGCGGCAATTCCTTTCCGGTTTGGGCCACGACGGCATAGCGGGAATTGCGGTAGCTATCCTGGTCGAGAATTCCCTGCCAATACTGTTCCGTGCCGTAGCGGGAAGTCCTCCAACGGAAATAGCAGACGCCATCGGCGCCGTGGGCGACGGATTGGTAGGCCCAAACGCGATAGAGGGCGGGCGGCGCCTGCCGTCCCATAAACGCCGACCAGCCGCCCACACCGCCTTGCTGTTCCATGATCATGTAATTCTGGTTGTCCTTCGATCCCCGCATCAGGTCGTGGGCCAACCCCTGCCCGGTGTACTGCGAGTAATCTTTTTGGAGCATCGGATAGTTGTCCCAGGCGACGAAGTCGAGCGACCGGTTCAAGTCGTAATAATCAACGTCTGAATACATCCCCATTTCGTTGTGGGTAATGGCTTGGTGGGGAGCAATCTTGCGCAAGATCGCTGTCTGGACATCGAGATACGCGTGCGTGGAGTCGCTCCAGAAACGGTTGAAATCGAGGGCCAAGCTGGGGTTGGAGGTGTTGTAGAGCGTATTCCAGGGCAAAGGGATTTCCCCCCAGGTGTGATAGGTGTGGCCCCAGAAAATAGTGCCCCAGGCAGCGTTCAACGCGTCCAGGGTGTGGTACTTGCGCTGGCACCAGGCTTGGAAGGCGGCGCGGCTGGCGGGATCGTAGCACTTGGGATCTCCCAACTCGTTGTCGATTTGCCAGCCGATCACTCCCGGATGATCCTTGAAATGTTCCGCCATGGCGGTAACGATCCGGGTGGTGGCGGCAAGGAAATCGGAGTTGTGGATGCAATAATTACGGCGTGAACCGTAGCGATAGCGGACCCCATTCGTGTCCATTGCCGCGATGTCGGGGTACTTCGCATACAGCCAGGCGGGCGGCGAGGCGGTGGGGGTTCCCAGGACCGCCCGGATGCCGTGGGCGTTCAGCACCTTGAGGGCGCGATCGAGCCAGGCGAAATCGAAGTGGCCCTCCGCGGGCTCCATCTTCACCCAGGCGAATTCCCCCATGCGGACGAAGTTGATGCCGGCCTCCTGCATCATGGTTGCGTCCTTCTCCCACTGGCTCTCGTCCCAGGCCTCGGGATAGTAATCCGCGCCATAAATAAACTTCCCGCCGTTCCATTCGATCAAATCGAAAGGCTTCCCCGCCGGCGTCTGCTGCCCTCGGGCTGGGAGCCCCGCGAGGAAGTAAACGCTGATCAATCCGCACACGACCCTTGTCCACAATCGGTTCATGATTCGACCTCTTTCCAAACTTTCCATGATGCTAACCGGGATTGCCAAGCAAGTCGAGGGGGGATCGGGAGATCGGCTTATCGGGCCATCGGGTGATTGAATAAGGGATTTTGACTTTCAACCTCTTACCCCCTTATTTTCTAGTAAATCGTGAGAAGCCGCGACCCTGTTTCTTATCACCCTTACTCTAAGCCGTCCCTCTGACACTCTTGGCGTTTCTTCCTCGTGATCCGGCTCGCGAGGCCCAAAGTTGGCAGAAGCCAAAACCTTCCATTCTCTTGAGTGGACGTTCATCAAAATAACAGCCGCAGAGTTTGAACTGCACCAATTCTGCGCTTGATGATGAACCTCCCGGGTAGGTCAATATCAAAAGCGGGAAGGGGATAGCAAGGAGCTTACTGATTTGAGGCAGAAACGGAAACGCGAGTGCTCCGTTCGAAAAGGCTCTGGAGATCCACGGCGAGCTCTCGCGCACGCTCCGGCGACTGACAACGCAAGAGGATGCGGAAAGCCAGCAACGTCTCCTTGGCGATCAAGTCGAAATCGTGGAAATAGTAATCCAATCGGGTCCACAACTCTTCCGAAGAGTCGAGCGTGATTGCGCCCTCGCGGCAAGCGCGTTTGAACTCCTTATTCAGAATGGCGCTGGTCCGGGACAACAACCGCAATTGGAGCGCAAAGCGGCTTTTGGATCGGAACAGGATTTGGTCCAGAAACTCGTGCAGCCCAACGGTGTCCATCACGGGGCGTGACTTGAAGTGGCCCACGGCGACGCGGCGCACAGGAACGATTCCGTTGGTGCCGGGCAAGAACTTGGAAAGTATACTTTGCAGGCCTACCACGAGCTCCTTAAGGCGGTCCCATTCTCCCATGGCAAGGCGCACAACGTGCCAGGCCATCTCGTGCCGGTTTCCCTCGCGCTCGCCGAAGGCGTCATTTAGGGTGATGCCCAGGATGGCCGTACGGGCTTCAATCTCTTGCGCGAAAAGCTCATAGATGGCTTGCCGATCTGTGCGCAGTGATCCCAACCCGCCTGCCCGGGTCTTTCCCCTGGCCCCCATGTGCAGGATCCGTCGCAACAGCATGGCGACGACCGCGAGTATTAGAACGCCAATCAGCCAGCGCATCCTTCTAATAATAGGAAATTGCCACCCTCACTTCAAGTCATAAATTGAAACGGGTTTTAGGTTATGGGAAAGGCACGTATGATTCGTCACCCTTACCTTGACACTATTTTCGACTGCCCCCTATAATGCCCGTTTAATCCGTGCTTCAAGACTCTCCGCCGATGGTAGGTAATCTCCTTGCCCGAAAATGAAATTTCCGACTTGATCCAGCAACGTAAGAAGAAACTCCAGGCGATTGTCGACCTGGGCTTTGAGGCCTACCCGCGCAAGTACGACGCGACGCACGCGATCCCGCAAATCGTGGCGGAATACGCCGCAGTTTCGGCGGAAGAGCTTGCCGCGCGCAGGATTTCCGTGCGGGTTGCGGGTCGCGTCATGACCATCCGTCCGCATGGCAAAGCGGGATTTGCGCACCTGGCAGGAGGAGGGAAGCGCCTGCAAATCTACGTCCGGCTGGACGCCGTGGGGGAGCGCGACTTCGAGCTTTACAAACTGCTCGATGTCGGGGACTTGATCGGGGTTGAGGGGTACCTGTTCCGCACCCGGACGGGCGAGCTCAGCATTCATGCGGAGCGCCTGCAATTTCTCGCCAAGGCGGTGCTGCCGCTGCCGGAAAAATGGCACGGCCTGACCGACGTGGAAATCCGCTATCGCCAACGCTATCTTGACCTGATGGTCAATGACGAAGTTCGCACGGTCTTTGAGCGCCGCGGCAAACTGGTGCGCGCCATCCGTGATTTCCTGGAGGCGGAAGGATATCTGGAAGTCGAAACGCCCATGATGCAGCCTCTGGCGGGTGGAGCCATGGCCCGGCCTTTCAACACCCATCACAACGCGCTCGACATCGACCTCTATTTGCGCATCGCCCCGGAGCTCTACCTGAAGCGCCTCATCGTGGGGGGGCTCGACCGCGTTTATGAGATCAACCGCAACTTCCGCAACGAGGGCATTTCCACGCAGCACAACCCTGAGTTCACCATGCTGGAGTTCTACCAGGCCTACGCGGACTACCACGACATGATCGCTCTCACCGAGCGCCTGCTGCGCCGCGCGGCGGAAGCGGTGCTGGGGAGCGTGGAGTTTGATTATGTCGGCCAGCGCATCTCATTTGCGAAGTTTGAGCAGCTCACGATGAAAGAGGCGGTGCTGCGCTATTGGCCCAGCGAAGTGGAGGGACTGACCCTAGCCCAATTGGATGACCACCAAGCCATGGCGGACCGTGTTCCCGGCCTTAACCAGTGGTTGCTGCAGCGCGGCGTGGCGCCCATCACCGCGCAGGTCGTGCAAGACAAGCGCTCGGGCGAACTCCTGGCTCTATTCTTTGAGCTGGTGGCGGAGGAGCACCTGATTCAGCCCACCTTCATTGTGGATTACCCGCTGGAGGTTTCGCCGCTCTCCAAGCAGAAGCCCGACAATCCCAACTTCGTCGAGCGCTTCGAGCTTTATATCGGGGGAATGGAAATCGCCAATGCCTTCAGCGAGCTGAATGATCCGGAGGAACAGCGCAACCGCTTCCAATACCAACAGAACCTGCGCGAAAAAGGTGATTTGACCGCGCACGCCATTGACGAGGATTACATTCGCGCCCTCAGCTACGGCATGCCGCCCACCGGCGGGGAGGGCATCGGCATCGACCGCCTCACCATGCTGCTCACCGACTCGCGCTCCATCCGCGACGTGATCCTGTTCCCCCTGCTGCGCCCCGAGAAACACGTCGAATGAGGCAGTAGACAACGCCCGCGCGCCCGGATCGGCCGGCATTCGGCCCTACGCCATTGCCCCGAGCCGCAGCCTCAAAAGGATTTCACCGCAGAGAGTTGGGCCTCATCCTTTGCCACTCCTCTTACAACACGGAACTTGTTGAGGCCCGGGTGACTGATCCGCTTTTCCCACACATTTCACCCCCGTTCTTATATGTGGGTAAATCTACTCTTACTGATGACTGATAACTGACGACTTACCCCGGACCATTCCCGAGCTTCAAACCATGGCCAATCCAGAACACCTCAAGATTGTCAGGCAAGGGGGCGTCGAATGGAACAGCCACCGTTTTTAGCCCCGTTGGGGCTCACGAGCTTTGTCGTGACGGCGGCTTTACGCCGCCACCCCAAGGGTACGGGCCAATGGCGGGATAAACCCGCCGCTACAGGCCAAGGGGGCCGAACACCGTTCGGCACCGTCCTTCCCAACCCGTGCTGAAGAATCCGGTCTGATTCTGCTTGGCGCATCGCAGCCGGCTCGTTGATAATGTTGGCGCGTATGAATTTTGAATTCTTTATGGCGCTCCGCTACCTCAAGGCCAAGCGGCGGCAGGCGGCGATTTCGATTATCACCGTGATCTCCGTGCTGGGGGTGACGGCGGGCGTTTGCGCGCTGGTGATTTCCCTCGCCATCAACAACGGCTTCCGCGAAGAGCTGGAGAGCCGCTTGCTCGGCGCCACGGCCGACATCAATCTGGTGCGCAAGGAGAACGATGGCATCCGGAACTTCGATCAGCTTGCGAGCCGCCTGGCGCACGTGCCGCACGTGGTGGCCACCGCGCCTTCGCTCTATGAGGAAGTCCTGGTCTCCAACGGCTCGCGCGCGCAGGGAGTGTTTCTGAAGGGCGTCGAGCCCGGACAGGAAGTGAAGGTGGGCACCCTTGCTGCGGCATTTGCGCGAGGGCTCGCTCGAGGGTTTGTCCGAGACCTTTCCCAACGCCGACCCTATGATCGTCGGCAAGGATCTGGCGACAGCTTTGGGAGTGTACGTGGGTGACACGGTGCTGGTCACCAGCCCGCAAGGCTACCTGACTCCCCTGGAGGTGGTGCCCAAGTTCCGCCACTTTCGCGTGGTGGGAGTTTTTGATTCGGGCTTTTACGATTTTGACGCCACTTGGGCGTTCACGAATCTCGCCGCCGCCCAGCGCCTGTTTGATCTTGCCGATGTGGCCTCCGTGATCGAGTTCAAGATTGATGATATTTACCGCGCCCCGCAGGTCGCGGAAGAGATTCGCCGCGAGGCGGGAAAGGGGTTTGACACCACGACCTGGATTGAGCAGAACCATTCGCTGTTCAGCGCCCTGCGCCTGGAGCGGCTGGTCACCGTCCTGACCATCGGCCTCATTGTGGTGGTGGCGGCGCTGAATATTTTCATCGCCCTGGTGATGATGGTGATGGAAAAGAACCGCGACATCGCGGTGCTGATGTCCATGGGCGCGCGGCAGCGGCAGGTTTGGGCCGTATTCACGCTCCACGGTGTGGCGATCGGAGGCTTGGGTACCCTCCTCGGGCTGATCTTGGGCTATGGGATTTCGTGGCTGGGTAATACCTACAAGCTGATTCCACTTCAGGCGGATGTGTACGCGCTGTCGTCGGTGCCCTTCCACGCCCACCCGCTGGATGGAGTGTGGATTGCCGCCGCGGCCCTCACCATCAGCTTTCTGGCAACACTATATCCGTCGCTGGCTGCGGCCAGACTCAATCCGGTTGAGATTCTTCGATACGAATGAGAATCGAAAATCGAAACTCGAAAATCGAAAATGGAAGATCGAAACTCGAAATTCGAAACTCGAAACTCGGCGGGGCACCGTCAAGTTCACAGTCAAATCGGCGTTCCGGGACTTCAAAGACCTGGAAGTTTGGAAGGCCGCTCGCGAACTTGAGCCAGGAGATTTACAAGCTCGCCAAAAGTCTGCCGGAGTTCGGAGAGATTTGGCTTGGCAAATCAACTTCGGCGGGCTGCGATCTCTGTTACGGCAAATGTCGCCGAAGGGTTTGGGCGATTTGGCTATCAAGAGAATGCTCAATTTTGCCGACTGGACGAGGATCGCGCAACGCGTTACGCAATTGCTGAACGGGTACCTGCGGTCGACGCGGGATATGCAGCCGCTTCCGGAATGGCGCCGGGTGGAGCGAATCGCCCAAAACGCAGGGTGATGGCTGAACGGATAGCCTTCGGCTCAATGCTGACCTTCGAAGTTCCGTTTTGTGGCACAAGAGGTAAGTGCTGGAAGGACTCATCGTGATGGGCGAGTTTCGATTTCCGTGTTTCATTTTTGTGTGGGGTGAAGTTGGTGAGCGGAGAGATTAATCACATGTCGGGCGAGTTTCGAGTTTCGAGTTTCGAGTTTCAGCTCTTGCGTGCCGCCGGCCTGACCAAATCCTTCCACTCCGGCAGTGAAGAAGTCCTGGTTCTTGATGACCTGAGCTTGGAGGTGCAAGCGGGGGAGTTCGTAGCGCTTGGTGGGAGAATCCGGCTCTGGGAAGACCACGCTGTTGCATTTGTTGGCCGCGCTGGACACTCCGACGAAGGGTGAGGTATACTTTCAGGGAAAGCGGTTGAGTGAGTTTCGCGAAGACGAACGCGCTCTGTATCGCAATGAGAGGATAGGTTTTGTCTGGCAGATGCACTACCTTCTGCCGGAATTCAGCGCGCTGGAGAATGTCGTGATCCCGCAGTTGATTCGCGGGTGTGGCATGAGTGATGCACGGGCGCGCGCCCGAGAATTACTGGGCGAAGTCGGGCTTGCCAACGCATCACAACGCCGCGTGGGTGAACTATCAGGCGGCGAGCAACAGAGAGTGGCCCTGGCCCGCGCGCTGGCCAATCAGCCCGCCCTCTTATTGGCGGATGAGCCCACGGGAAGCTTGGACCACCGTACGGCGGAGCGCGTAATCGACCTGCTCGAAAACCTGCACCGGGCGCATCATCTAACCTCGGTGCTGGCGACGCACAACCTGGACTTGGCCCGTCGCGCCAATCGGACCCTGCGCTTGGCGAAGGGAAAGCTGACGGAATGGGTAGTTCCAATTGTTCCATGACCCCCGTACTTCCTGGGGCACGACGGGTTGCTGGGAAGTTGGGGCTCCACGAAGAACTGAGGAGCTATGTTCGAGAGGTATACGGAAAAGGCCCGGCGTGTAATATTCTTCGCGCGCTACGAAGCCAGTCAATTCGGCAGCCCCTTCATTGAGACGGAGCACCTTTTGCTGGGGCTTCTGCGCGAGGACAAGGCGCTCACGAACCGTTTTCTGCGGTCGCACGCCTCGATTGAATCCATTCGCAAACAGATCGAGGGCCGGACCCCCATCCGCGAGAAGGTTTCCACCTCCGTGGACCTGCCGCTTAGCCAGGAGTGCAAGCGCGTGCTGGCCTATGCCGCGGAAGAAGCGGAACGTCTGGCGCACAAGCACATTGGCACGGAGCACCTGCTGTTGGGTCTGCTGCGCGAAGACAAGTCGTTCGCGGCGGAAATCCTCCACGAGCGGGGCTTGCGGCTCTCCACCCTGCGGGAAGAACTGAGCCGCGTTCAGAACGATAAGACTGCCGCCGCCCGCCCCAACAAGGAAACTTCTCTGCTGGGTGAATTCAGCCGCGACCTGACGCAGGCGGCCATGGAAAACCAATTGGATCCGCTGATTGGCCGGGAAGGGGAATTGGAGCGCGTCGTCCAGATCCTCTGCCGCCGCACCAAGAACAATCCCGTGCTGATCGGTGAACCGGGAGTGGGAAAAACCGCCATTGTGGAAGGTTTGGCGCAACGGATTGCCGACGGCGACGTGCCGTCATTCCTGGCCGACAAGCGGATCTTGGCCTTGGATCTCTCGCTGATTGTGGCGGGCACCAAGTATCGCGGCCAGTTTGAAGAGCGCCTGAAAACCATCATGAAGGAATTGATGGAGGCGCAGAACGCCATCATTTTCATCGACGAACTGCACACGCTAGTGGGCGCGGGCTCGGCGGAAGGGTCGTTGGACGCCGCCAATATCTTGAAGCCCGCCCTCTCGCGCGGGGAAATCCAGTGCATCGGCGCCACCACTCCCGCGGAATATCGCAAGTCCATCGAAAAAGACCGTTCGCTGGAGCGGCGCTTCCAGGCGGTCAAGGTTCCGCCGCCCACGGAAGGCGAAGGCATCAAGATCCTGTTTGGCATCAAGGACCGTTACGAGAAATTTCATGCGGTGACCTACACGGACGAGGCGCTGAATGGGGCCGTGTACCATTCCAATCGTTATATTCCCGACCGTTTCCTGCCCGATAAGGCCGTGGACTTGATCGACGAAGCCGGCGCGCGCGTAAAGCTGCGACAGAGTTCCTTGCCCGAGGAAATGATCGATGTGCAGAAGCGCATTAAGTTTGTGGTGCATCGCATGGAGAACGCCATTGCCAACCATGAATTTGAGAAGGCGCGCTTCTACTCGGACGAAGAACGTAAGGAACGTGAGAACCTCCGCCTGCTGCGCGAGAAGTACAATATTGATGAGACCGCCATGGGGGTGGTAACGCACGAAGACATAGAAGAAGTGGTCGCCCGCTGGACCGGCGTTCCCGTTACCGCCATCAAGGAAGAGGAAAGCGCCAAGCTGCTGCGCATTGAGGAAGAACTGCACAAGCGCATCATCAGCCAGGATCGGGCAATTTCCGCCTTGGCGCGCGCCATCCGCCGCTCGCGGGCGGGATTGAAGCTGCCCGGCCGCCCGGTGGGATCGTTCTTGTTCCTGGGCCCGACCGGCGTGGGCAAGACGGAAATGGCCCGCTCCCTCGCCGCCTTCTTGTTCGGCTCGGAGCGCGCCCTGGTGCGCTTTGACATGTCGGAATTCATGGAGAAGCACTCGGTCTCCAAGTTAATCGGCTCCCCGCCGGGGTATGTGGGTTACGAAGAGGGCGGCCAGCTTACCGAGCGGGTGCGGCGTGCTCCCTATTCCACGATCCTGCTGGACGAGATCGAGAAGGCCCACCCGGATGTGTTCAACATCCTCTTGCAGGTCTTCGAGGATGGCCAGTTGACGGATGGTCTCGGTAACACGGTGGACTTCAAGAACGCCATCATCATCATGACCTCGAACATCGGCGCGCGCTATCTGGAACGTAAGTCGCACATGGGATTCCAGTCGGGTGCGGAAGGCGCCACGGAGAAAAAGGCCGAAGAACTGGTGATGAGCGAGGTTAAGCGGCTTTTCAATCCCGAGTTCCTGAACCGTCTGGATGAGATCATTGTGTTTAATGCCTTGACGGATAATGACCTCATCCAGATCATGGACCTGCTGGTCGGGCAGATGAACCAAAATCTCACCCAGAAGAATATTTCATTGACGCTATCGCCGGAAGCCGCCCGTTGGCTTTTGGACAAGACCTGTGCGGACCGTTCCTACGGCGCTCGGCCGCTGCGTCGCGCTTTGCAGAAGTACGTTGAAGATCCGCTCTCGGAGGCATTAATCCAAGGGGAGATTCATCCTCCAGCGGTCTTGGAAGTTATCGTCGAGAACGAGGCGCTCTACTATCGTTCCGTCAACGACAAACTGGTCGGTGCCACACCGCTCTCCCACTAGGGCGAGTCGCTATCGTAATCCCGGCCGCTAAGCGGACCATCCACACGCCCCGCTCCTGGGAAGCTGGAATCTCCGGGAGGGGGGCAAGAGGCTTTTTGGTGCAAAAACATTTCCGGCCAACTCCTGGCGGGATACAGGCATCGGATTGTCTTAGTTTTCGCGTGTACGAGGGGGGGATTGCTTTCTCTTGAAAAAGATGAACTTGTTTGTGCCTGGACCTCGAGGGACGCGGTATTGGCTGGGAGCTCGCGCCCTGGCACTGATTCTGTGGTTGCCTCTGTTGACTACCGCGCAGAACCCCCCAACGGATCAAAAAACGCAGAATCCTCCCCCGGCCACGGAAAAGCCAGCTTCGACTCCGCCAAAGCCTCCGGAAAAGAAAGCGCCAGAGCCGGCACCGGGACAGCTTCAATTGGAAACTCCTGCGACGCCCCAGCCACCCGCGCCCAAGCCCGGGGAACAGCCCCAACAGCCCCCCCAATTGACGAATCCCTCGGCGCCGCCGACGGCCCCTCAGGAGGAACACAAGCCCACCATCGAAGGGGCATCTATTTTCCGCGGCAACCGGCGCATTCCTGCCAGCACGTTGCGTGCGCGCATCATCGACGCGCGCCGGGGACGTTTACGACGAAGGCGCCCTGGAGCGCGACTTCATGGCGCTGTGGAATACCGGCTTCCTCGACGATGTGCGCCTGGAAGTTGCCGACGCGCCCAATGGTAATAAGATTGTCACCTTCTATGTGCGAGAAAAGAAGCTGGTCCGCAGCATCGATTATAAAGGGTTGAACAGTGTGCAGCAGTCCGACGTCCTGGATGCTTTCAAGAAGGAAAAAGTCGGGCTCAGTATCCAATCCCAATATGATCCGGTGGTCATCAAACACGCGGAGGTCGTGCTGCAAGAAATGCTGGCTTCGCACGGCAAGATGTTCGCCACGGTTCGTCATCGCACGCGCAATATTCCGCCGAACTCCGTGGCGCTGACCTTTATTGTGGTGGAAGGTCCCAAGGTGAAGCTCGGGGACATCGCCTTTTCGGGCAACACGGTTTTTTCCGACCGTCAACTGGTGCGCTCGATGAAGTATTCGCGCCCCTCCGGTGCGCCGCCCTGGTTTTACTGGTTCCACAAGACTTACGATAAGGAGCGCATCGAGGCGGACCTGGAAAACATTCGCGACCTCTACCGCGACCACGGCTACTTCTACGCCTTGCCGAAAGAGCCCGACACCAAGATGGTGGACACGGGACGGCGCTGGCCCTTCTTTTTTTGGAGCTGGGGGCGCGGCAAGCGGGTGGACATCAAGATCGCCGTCGAAGAGGGCGTGCAATACCGATTGGGCACCTTCCACATTCGTCGGCAACAAGCTTTTCAAGGAAGAGCAACTGGCCCCTATCTTGGGGATGAAGCCGGGTGATATCTTTGCTCTCTCCAAGGTTCGCAAGGCGATTGAGAATTACACCAAGCTGTACGGTCAGTTCGGGTACATCAATTTTACGGCATCGCCGGATATCGAGCCGGATAACCGGAAGAAAATCATCAACCTGGCCCTGGATTTTGAGGAAGACAATCAGTTCCGGGTCCACCGCATCGAGTTTTCGGGAAATACCAAGACGCGCGACAAGGTCATCCGCCGGGAATTGTTGTTGGACGAGGGCGGCGTTTTCAGCTCCCAGATGTGGGATTATAGCGTTTTGAAAATGAACCAATTGGGCTTTTTTGATGAGATCAAGAAAGAGGATTACGACATCAAGCAGAACGCGAAGGACAAAGACGTTGATGTCCTGGTGAAGGTCAAGGAGAAGGGAAAGAACTCCATCGGGCTATCCGGTGGCGTCAGCGGAATGTCAGGGAACTTTATTGGCCTCAATTACGCCACCAACAATTTTCTGGGCCTGGGCGGGACCCTGAGTCTGGCGTTTCAATGGGGCACTTTCCAAAAAATGTATTCGTTCGGTTTCACCGAACCTTATTTTTTTGATCGCCCCATCACCGCCGGCTTTACCGTGTTCAAGAGCGACTATAACTACAACCAGATCCGCCAACTGGCGATTTACAGCGGCATCAATCCCAATCTTTTGGCGCAGTCGCAGTACGGCCAATATTACGGGCAAAACTTCACCCAGAATTCCGACGGGTTCACGATGTTTGCCACCTACCCCTTGCGGCGCAGTTTTGCGCGCGTCGGTCTGACCTATAGCTTTTCCCGCAGCAGCTTGCAGGCATTTAGTGCGGCGTCCGAGTCTTATTTCCAGGCCATCAATTTCAGCGGCTTGACGGGCCCCAACGCCCTGACGGGGATTATTTCCAGCCAGATCATGCCGACGTACCTTTACAGCACGGTCAACAGCTCCTGGACCCCGACACGGGGCAAATACCTTTATGCGGCCATTGGCTTTTCGGGAAGCGCCATCGGCGGGAACGTGAACACGATCCCGCCGGTGATCGAAGCCAAGTATTTCCACCCGGTTCGGAACGTTCGCTCCGACCACCCCACCGCCATCGGGATGCGGTTCCTGGTCTCCAGCGTCATCGGGTACGGCGGCCGGGTGGTTCCACCCTTCTCCCGCTTCTACATTGGTGGCGAGGAAGATGTGCGGGGTTTTGATATCCGCACCGTCAGCCCGGTGGCGTTTTATCCCACGTGGTTTCCGTGTGCAATCGCAATATCAATGGCCAGCCGATTACCGGGACCACCCAAACCGGAGCAAGCACAGGAGCGTGCGGTTCTTCCACCAGCTTCCCCATCAATTCTCCGATTTTCCCCGGCGGCGATACGGAGGCGATTTTTAACTTCGAATACCGTTTTCCCATCGTCGGATCGACCGCCAGCATGGCTTTCTTTGTTGACGCTGGGGGTAACTTTGTTTTGTGGCCTAACCAGCTCAAGTTGGCCACCGGATCCTTGAGCTCGATTGAGAGCCAATACACCTATTTCCCCATTCCCTGGGAATTGAAGCCCATTGCCACGACCAATTTCCAGCCCCGCAGCTCAGTGGGACTCGACTTGCAGATTCTTCTTCCCGTCGTCAACGCTCCGCTCCATATCTTTTATGGGTACAATTTAGTGCGAGTGAACGATGTGATTACGCCGCCGCAGAATCTGCCGCCCGAGTCGCTGTTTCCGAATGAGGCAACCTATCTCGACGCCTTGCGGAATTTTGTTCCCTTCCGCCTGAAGGAGCGTTCCGGCCGCGTTGGATTTACGGTGCAGCGCACGTTTTAGGCGCGAGGGAAATGAGTTAGAATGAGAGTTCGATTTGGAACCTTTACTTTTTGAAGGAGCTTGAATGAAGAACCGATTGACCACTCTTACCGTATTCCTGGCCCTCACGGTATTTCCACTGGCGGCGCACGCCCAGGGCAAGATCGGCCTCATCAACATTAATGCGGCGATTGGGAGCACCGAAGAAGGCAAGAAGGCGATTGCGGACTTGCAAAAGAAATATCAGCCACGCCAGCAGGAACTGCAGCGTCTAGGACAGGAAATTCAAGGCATCCAAGATCAGTTGAGCAAGCAGCCACCCGCGTTGAGCGATGAGGAACAGCGGAGACTGACGCGGGATCTGGAAGACAAACAGAAACTCTTGAAGCGGTCGACCGACGACGCTCAGACTGATTATAACGCCGACCGCGACGAGGCCATCCGCCGGATCGGCCAGAAGGTAGTTCGCATTATTAGCGATTACGCTCCACAGAACGGCTTTACCCTGGTCATCGATGGCGCCCAGATTCCCGTTTATTACGCCACCAAAGACATCGATATCACGGAGGAAATTGTGAAACGCTACGACGCGGCGAACCCGGTTGCGGATGCAGGAGCAACTCCCAAACCCGCGGCGCATCCGGCCTCGGCGACCCCCACGACGAAACCCAAATAGGATGTTCCGTCGCGCCTCGCCAATATATTGTTGTCCCTCCTCACGATGGAGAGGAACGACGGCGAGGAGAATTCTCCGTGCGAGCTGGGGAGTTCAGAAAACGAATTGGATTTGGAACGTTAGAATCTTGAAGGAGTTCGAATGAAGAACCGATTGATCGCACTTACCGCACTGATGGGGGTGCTGGGAGGCCCCTCTCCCTACACGCCCAGAGTCCCGCACCTGCCCAAAGCAAAATTGGGGTAATCAATATGCAGGGCGCGATTCTCAGCACTGCCGAAGGCAAGAAGGTTATTGCCGATTTGCAGAAGAAATACCAACCCCGCCAACAGGAGCTGCAACGCCTGCAACAGGAAATCCAGGCCATTCAAGACCAATTGACCAAGCAGGCCGCCACGCTGAGTGACGAGGAGCAGGGGCGTCTGAATCGGGAGGCGGAAGACAAGCAAAAGTAGTTGAAGCGTTCTGCCGAGGATGCCCAGAACGATTTCACCCATGACCGCGACGAGGCCATTAATCAAATCGGCCAAAAATGGTCGGTGTCATCAATCGGATTATGCCTCAGCAGAATGGCTTCACGTTGGTCATGGATGACGCACAAATTCCTATTTATTTCGCCTCCAAGGATATCGAAATTACGGAAGAGATCGTCAAGCGGTATGACGCTGCGAATCCCGTGGCGGATGCCGGGACGCCGGCCAAACCCGCAACCCCTTCGGCCGCGCCGGCGTCTACGCCTAAGCCCAAATAGCCATCACTCATGCCTTGCCCAGGGGCTCGGCATGGATCGTGATTTTGGATATTTGCGGGAAAGCTTGGCGGAATTTGAATTCCACGTTTCAGTAATGTCGTGGACCTTGGCGATGGGGAGATCGGGCGCGAGCGTGCAATGAAGCCGGACCACGACGTTGCCTCCGACTTGGTGGGCTTCGACGGAATGGCAATCCAGCACCCCGGCAGTGTCGCGCGCCAGTTCCTCCAGCTCGCGCTCCACCGCCAAACGTCCATGCGAGCCTCGTTTCCGGTTTCCACCGCCACGAGGAGGGGCTCGAGATGCACGTTCACTTCGTTTACTTCCGGCAGGTTCGCCTTGATCTCGCTTTCGAGCTGGGTTGACCGGTCGTGAGCTTCCGCCAAACGCAACTGGGGGTCAACTTCCAAATCGAGGTGGACGTTGATCCGGCCGTTCACCTCGTAGGCCGACACCTCGTGGACCAGGAAGTTCCGCCGGTGCGCCACGGCGCGGATTTTTGCCACCAGGTCGCCGGAGGAAGGTTCCTTAGGCGTCGTATGGATGACCACGTCCGCCGTGGGAAACAAGCGGTGAACCTCTCCTTCCACCACGTCGGCGACGGACTTCGCGTGCTCGAGAGAAATGTTGCTGGCGAGCGTGAGCCGCAAATCCACAAACAACCGGCTGCCGCTCTCGCGCGTCCGAATGCGGTCGAGGCTGAGCACCCCGGAGACCCGCGACACGGTTTCCGCGATCAACGTGCTGGTTCCCGTGGGCGCGGCATCGACCAGCGCGTCGACGGTCCTTTTCCCCAAGCGCAGCGTGATGTAAACCACGATCCCCGCCACCACCAGCGCCGCGGCCGGATCGGCGCTTCGCAGCCAGTGGAGGTTGCGCTGTTCGGAAACGTACACCAGGATCAATCCCAAGATAACCACGGTCGAACTATAAACGTCGGTGGAGAAGTGCAGAGCGTCGGCTTCCAGAGCCTGGCTATTGTATTTGCGCGCGACGCGGAAAAGGGCGCGCGAGCGGAAGGTATCGATGGTAATGGAGATGAACATCACTCCGAAGGCCCAGAGGGAAGGTTCCACGTGCACGTCGCGGAAAAAGAGCCGCCGCACCGCTTCCCAGACGATCCACGCACAGGTGGCGATGAGCAGGCCGGTCTCGATGAAGGCGGAAAGGTGCTCGACTTTGCCGTGCCCAAAGGGGTGCTGAGAGTCCGCGGGTTTATCCGAAACGCGCACCGAAATGTAGGTGATCGCCGCCGCTACCAGGTCCAGGCTGGAGTGCATGGCCTCGGAAAGAATCCCCAGGCTGCCGGTCCAAATTCCGACCGTCAATTTCAGGGTGGTTAGCAACACCGCCGCCCCGACGGAAGTCAAGGCCACAGTCTGCTTCTCCCGGCTGTAATTACTCAGCGTGCTGGTGTCCGAATTGGTGGATTGAGTCATCGGAGGAATTGAGTCATTGATTCATCGGGTCATTGAGCATTCATTGAAGCAATTGAATCATCGGGTCATTTGGCTATCTGGCCATTGGATCGTGTGGCCCTTGAGTGACTGGCTCTTAAATGACCCAATGACCCGATGGCTCAATGACTCAATTCCTTCAATGGCCCGATGACCCGATGAATCAATGACTCAATTCCTGTTGTTGAGGTCATCCAGGGCAGCTTGGAGTTCTGCCTGGGCATGCTGCTTCCCTTGGCGGCCGGTGACCTCCACCCCCGTGGCCAGGACCTTGCGTGCCTCATCAATCCGCCCCTGCTTCAGGAGGAAGGAGCCAGCCTGGAAATAAGTGGCCGAGTATTCGGAATGGTGCAGGAGCAGGTACTCGAAGTGGGTCCAGGCGGCAGCGGGTTCGCTGTTCGCCAGCTCCAGCGCCAGTCCGTAGCGTGCGAAAGTATTATGGGGATCTTGGCGCAGGCCTCTTCCAGGAACTCGCGCCGGGTCTTCTCGGCTTCCGGAGACATATTCTTATCCTCTGCTGCGGCTCGATCCTTGCCCTTCCCAGGTGTTCCCCTGAGGGCCGCCGGAGCGGTTCCCCTGAAGCTACTATTGATTCCAGTTGCAACGCCCCACCGGCTCGCATAGTATAGGCGGACGAACCAGGCAAGGCAAAACTTTTCCGACGGGCGGCGCGTGTCGTTGGTGACGAGTGCGGAACGGTTCCGATCTTGCTCTGGTTCCGAGACTTCGAACGAGAGTGGGCCTGTCCCGGAACGAATCAGAACCCGAATCGGCTCGCTCTTCCTCTGAGTGCTCCATCACGCGGCCTTGTGTCGCACCGCGACTAAATGTTTTGAAGATTGACACACATGGCAAAACTTCCAGGGAAAACCGTTGCTGAATCTGCCGCCGAGATGGTGGAAATGGTGCTTCCCAACGACGCCAATCCCCTGGGAAACATGCTGGGCGGCAAGGTGATGCACCTGATCGATATTGCCGGAGCGATCTCGGCGCATCGCCACGCGCGTTCCCAGGTGGTGACGGTGGCGGTGGACAATCTCGATTTCCTTTATCCTATCCGCGTGGGTGAACTCGTGGTTCTCCGCGCCCACATCACCCGCACATTTCGGACGTCCATGGAAGTGGAAGTTAGAGTGTACCGGGAGGATTACTTGACGGGCGAGAGGCAACAGACCAGTTCGGCCTTTGTCACCTATGTGGCCCTTGATCCCACCGGGAAAGCCGCAAGAAGTCCCTCCCCTGATTCCTCGCACCAAGGAAGAAAAACGGCGTTATCGCGAGGCGCTCGAAAGACGCCGGCAACGCCTGGCCCTCGCCGCGCGAGCCCATCGGCGCTACTTTGAAAAGGCTTAGCAAACGCACGCACCCCGCAGTGATTCGCTGATCACTGCGAAGTTGAATTCGGAGGCCTACAGATGAAAATCAAGCGGAACAAGACTTTCTCCGGCACCCCCTGGGAACCCAAAGTGGGATACGCGCGGGCCGTGCAAGTGGGCGACGTCGTGCACGTTTCCGGCACCACGGGCACCGATCCCTCCGGCAAAGTGCTGGCCCCCGGTGATATGTACGCGCAGACCGTGCAGACCATCCGCAACATCGAAAACGCCCTGAAGCGGTTGGGATTGGGTCTGGAACACGTGGTCCGCACGCGCATCTATGTGACCCAAATCGATCGGTGGGAGGAAGTTGCCAAAGCCCACGTGGAATTCTTCGGCGAGGTTCACCCCGCCACCACCCTGGTCGGCGTGGCTCGCCTGATCGATCCCGAGATGCTGGTGGAAATTGAAGCCGAAGCCGTGGCCTGAGGCCGAAGATGTTGACCTGTTCCTTCGCCGAAGGCGCGGAATTACGGCTGCTCGAGCACCATCACGCCGACGAACTGTTTGCGCTGATCGAACACAACCGCTCCTACCTGCGCCGATGGCTGCCGGAGTGGGACGTGCAAAAATCCCTCGACGATTGCAAAAGAGTTGTCAAGGCGTCGCTCGAACAATTGGCAGGGAACGGCGGATTTACTCTGGGCGTGTGGTGCGAAGGCCACCTGGCGGGAGTCATTGGCGCGGGCAATATCGATTGGGAAAACCGCTCGACCATGATTGGCTATTGGTTGGGTGAAAGCTACCAGGGAAAAGGCTTGATGACCGGCGCTTGCCGCACCCTGGTCGATTACCTGTTCTCCGAACTCAAGCTTCACCGAGTTGAGATCCGATGCGCCATCGGTAATGCCAAGAGCTGTGCTGTCCCCAAACGGCTCGGCTTCTCGAAAGAAGGCGTGCTGCGCCAGGCCCAAGCCTTCGATGACCGCTTCCTTGATATCGAAGTTTACGGCCTGCTCGCGGACGACTGGAACCGCGTGACGGAGTAAATCCTGCCCATGCCGAAGACCTCTGACCCATCGCGGAGAGAATTTCTGTCCAACACGGGGAAGCTTGTAATGGGAGAAGCGCTCCTCTCGGTTCCAGCGGTTGCCGTTACCGAATTCCCCCGGGAGTTCCCCGCCAGCGCGACGAAGGGTGTGGCGAAGTCGCGGCAAGCGATCAGCGAATTCCTTTTTGGCGCCAGCGTCTACCCGGAACTGCAAACCCGCGACGAATGGAACGCCATGCTGGATCACCTGCAACAGGCGCAAATGAATTGTGTGCGCGTTTCGGAGTCGTCGTGGGGAAACCTCGAGACGGCTTCCGGGGTATATGCTTTCGGTTGGCTACAGCATTTCCTGGATGACCTGGAAAAGCGGAAAATGCGAGCCATGTTGGGAACCGGCTCCTATGTTCCTCCGCAGTGGCTAGCGGCGGGGAGCCCGGAGGTACTCGTCCAACTTCACCCCGGAGTGAAAGCGCATCCGATGGCGCGACATTCGCCCTGCCTGAACCATCCTCGATATCGCGACGCCCTGCGCAAATATATTCTCGCCTTCGGCAAGGAATTCAAAGACCATCCCACGGTCATCGGCTGGCAGTTGGGAAATGAGCAAGAAGGCAGCATCAATCGGATCTGTTACAACCCCGCTTGCGAACGCGCTTGGAAGGACTGGCTGAGGAAAACCTATTACACCGCGGAAGAGTTCAACCGACGGCTTGATCTAGTGAGTTGGGGTATGAAAGTTGACTCGCTCGACGAGGTGCCCCAACCCGGGGAAGGGGTGGAAGAAGGCGGGGAGCAGATCGCGGCGCTGACCTTGGCGCACCGCCACTTCCGGCGAGACGTCCTTCTGAATTTTTTCATGATGCAAGCCGAAGCGCTCCGGGAAGCCGGAGTTGAGCAGTGGATTCTGACGGATGGGAACACCGGATGGGACGCTGTGGCGGACGATCCCCTGGCCGCCAAGTGCATGGACATGGCTGGTTTGAATGAATATCAACCCCGGGACGACAATCCAAAGTTCTGGATGAATTTTACCTGGCATCAAGATATGCACCGCGCGGCTTATGGACGTACACATTTCGTCACCACGGAGAACCGCTTTGGAGTTACGGGGGACACGCACATTTCCGATCCATCCCCAACGCGCGAGCAGTTTCTGATGTGGGGAATGGAAGCCGCGGCCTTTGGAACTTGCGGGCTGCTTTACTGGACCGGCAACCGCTGGCGGGGAGGCCATTGGCCGCAATGGGGCGGGCTCCTCGACTGGTCGGGACGTCCCGAGCCCGATTTTGATTGGGCGGTCGAGTTGGGGAAGATCTATACCCAATGGGGGAAGCATCTCATCGACAACCCGGTGAAGGCCACGGCGGTGGTTCTCACCGACTTTGACCAGCGGGCGGCCTTGGAAATCTACCCGCACCTCAAATCAAGCCTAAAGGTGCTGCCGGAATGCTTCGACTCGCTGCACCGGCTGGGAATTGGCGTGGACAGCATGAATCTGGCGACCGCCGCGGAGCCAGCGAATCTGAAAAAGTACTCGCTGGTGTTGATACCTGCTGCGACGGCCTTGGACGACGCGCAGGTAACGGCATCTCTCCAGGATTTCGCGCAGGGCGGGGGCGTGGTGATCATCACGCCGTTCACTTCCTACACGGACAAGGATGGAATATTCCGCGGTGACGGGTTTGCCGCGAACCTGCGGGAGTTGACTGGAAGCTTGGTACGCACCATCCGGTGGATGGGTCTGGCGTCTGGACCTCGAGCCGGACTTGCGGACGGATTGGGTTCGTCGTCCATGACCGCTAAGAATGGACCCCGAGGTCGACTGGAAGAGCGGGGGACTGAGCGGTCTCTCGCCGGTGGCTCTCGAAGGTTACTGCGAGTTCATGGAAGTGGACCCCACGGCAGAGACCATTGCCACTTTCAAGAGCGGCCAGGCTATTCTCGACGGGCGCCCCGCGGTAACGCAGAGGAAACTCGGCCGTGGCGTGATCGTCAAGCTAGGCTTCTGGCCAGGGGACGACAGCTTGTTGCGTCTGATCAAACAGCTCGTCCCGGAACGCGGGAGCTTTCTTGCCGCGCCGGCGCCGCAAGGGGTGGTGGCGGTTCCACATGCGGATAACAGCCTGTTCGTTGTCAACACCGAGGGACAGGAAATGCCCTTTCAGCTTGCGCGCTCCGGCACCGATCGCCTGACGGGAGCAAGCGTGACGGGCCACGCAATACTCCGACCCTATCAGGTTTTGTGGTTGGCGTGACGATGTCTGCTGTCACACCCGGAGGAAGATCTTCTGCCGATAGAGAAAATACACGAACAGCCAGGCGGTGAAGATCACGCTGCAGCTCCAGACCAGAGGTTGGAGTTGGCCAAAAACTGGCAGAGTGCCTTGCAGGAAGAACCGGGTGATGCTCTCAAAATCAATAATTCGGTCGGCCAGATAGAGGGTGATGGCGTTCATGCCAATCACTTTGAAGAAGAACGACCAACGCTGATAGCCCCGCACGTCGATGATCCAATAGAAGAGCGCGAGCAGCAGCAGGCTCCAGCCGCCAGCGCACAGCACAAAGGAACTCGTCCAGATATTCTTGATGATGGGGAAGTTGAAGCTCCACACCCACGCCACGAGCAGGCTCGCGACACCTGCCGCTGCCAGCCCGAGCACCTTCTGATTCGGTGTGTATTTGCCGGAACGCAGCCAATGTCCGGCCAGTACGCCCAGCAGGCAGGTGGAGATTGCCGGCAGGGTCGAGAGCAAACCTTCATTGTCGCCGAACGTGTAACAACAAAAGCGAAAGGGAATGATGAGGCGGTCCAGGTAACCTGCCAGGTTGCCTTCCGGGGTGATCACGCCAGCTCCGATGCCGGGGACAGGGACGAGTTTCATGATCAGCCAGTAGACGATCAGAATGCTGCCCGCCACAATCGCCTGGCCGCGAATTTTGGTGTTCATGACCACCAGCGCGGCAATGAAGTAGCAAATGGCGATTCGTTGCAGGACGCCCGGGATGCGCATGGTTTGAATGTTAAAGTCGAGCACCCCGTTGTAAACCAAGCCAAACAAGAAGAGCAGGACGAAGCGCTGTACGATGTGGCGGTAAAGCTGCGGGCGATCCGCTCCTTCTTCCATGCGCCGGGTGAGTGAAAAGGGCAGCACCACACCCACCACGAAGAGGAAGAGGGGAAAAATCAGATCGTAGAAATGGAAGCCCGCCCAAGGCATGTGCTCAAATTGCGCATCGAGCGACTGGGTGGCGGAGCCGGGCCACACCTTGTAAATCGCGTGGATGATGCTTTCTCCCCCCGCGATCCAAAACATGTCGAATCCGCGCAGCGCGTCGATGGAAGCAATGCGCTTCTGAATGAACGTCTGCGGTTGGGTTTCGTTACCCATAAAGACCTCATTTTCTAAATTGGGCGCTGAACCGGAGAATCCAAACGCCGACCGGGACATTATCCACAAATAAACAAGGAAGGGAAGCGTGAAATCCGGGTGAAATCCGGGTCGAAGAACGTAGCCGAAGCTCGTAGCCCAAAAACCTTGCGGGCGATTCCCTCGCCACGGGCACCTCTCGCCACCGCTCCCACCCACTCGCCCCGGCCTGTTAGGGAGCCTGGAAATGGAGGGGGTCCCTCAGGTTCTGGATCTCCCGGTAATAATAGAGTGCCGTAGGCCTTTCTCCCGTTGAAGCGCAGCTTTCTAAGAAACTCGATCTCTTCCGCGGTGGCACTGCGGCTTAGGGAGGTATTCTGAAGGAAATGCTGCTGAGCCCTGGTTCTTCTGGGTCGGTGGTTTCAGGCTCCTTTTCCACATACTCGAATTTCTTCGCGCGTCCCGGGGCCACGCGGTGGTTCAGGATGATGTCCATACCAAAAGTTGTCAGGTCGATATCCCACGATTGAATGAGCGGCTGCAAAAAGGCCACACAATTCTTGGGTGACAGGTTAAAGACATCTTCATCCAGAAACTCCAGAATCGGTGACGCGCATTTGTTCGTAGCTTCGATGGCCGAGTCGAGCCAACTGCCGCAACCATTTTTCGTTGACAAGTTCTTTCTTGGCGACTTCCTTCACCACCTCCAAGAGCTTCTGCGTCACCAGGCGTTCAAGTTCGCCGAAGGGTTGCTGCTCAAAAATCGTGCGCACCTGCTTCTTCTTGTCGGGTTGGCATTTGGAAAGAACCAATTCGCGAACCTCTTTGAACAGCGGCGCGGGTGAAGCGACCAGCTTTCTTTTTATTTCTTCCTGGCGCTGGAGTTCCGCCATGCGCGCGAGTTCGCCTTTGGGGAACTTCAGCAAGGGTTCCAGCTTGTCATAAATATCCGTCCGGGCAGGTGCGGGAGGCGCCTTTCTCCCCGAGAGCAATTGGGAGATGTAAGATTCCGTAACTTGCGCGGCAGCCGCCAGATTCCGTTGTTCGAGGTCCAACTGTTCGAGGCGCTGGCGGAGGACGAGAGCCAGATCCATGAGGTTTCTCCTGGACTTAACCCATGGATTAATGCTATTTCTGACAGTGGCAGATTTCGGTTGACAATTCAAGTTAATTCACCTAAAATGGTTAAGAAGTTGAGCCTTCTCCTCTCTCCTTCCAGGTTATCTGAACTGCTTCAGGTTATCTGAAAACCGCCCTGCTGGGGCTAGACCCCGGGCGGGCCACTCCCCCGCAGCGTGGCGGCCAGCCGAATTGAGGAGACAGAGTAGCAGTTGCCCCACCCATGTCTCCAGAGATTGCCCGGAGGGAACCATGTCGCAAAGAAACGGTGACAAAGCAAGATTCGGGCGGCAGCGGTGCCGCAAGACTCTCCTGCGGAAGCAGATGCGAGAATTGCGCAGGGCACTGACGGGCAAAACGCCGGAGCCCGCCATCGTCGCCGGCAAGTAAGGCGACGCGATACGGCTCGCCGGCCCCCATCGCGCGCCGTACGGGAACAGAAGCAACGAGCGAGCCGGCCCTATAATCAGCTCTAGCTTGAAGGGTCAGCGCTCACAGTCAGCAAGAAAGTAGCGGCATGTATATTCAGTACACCGGCTTCAAAGTGGCCGTGAATTCTCGAATTTACAGCTTTAAAGTGCTCGACGCGACCAAGGAGCCACGCGAATTCACGGTCAGAATTCATTCCGATACGAATCTGTGGACTACGTTGAAGCTCCAGGACGGCCCGGGCATCTGTTTTGAGCGATTGGAGCGGGAATTGGGTCGCGAAACTCCCGCTGCCTGCGCGGAGCTCAACCTGCGCATTAGCGAGCAGGACATCCACGAATTTCAGGCGCGCCACTACCCGCCGGTAAAGGAGTTCGGGCGCAAAGATCTGCCCGGGTTTCCCGCTCCGCCTTTCAACGCGCCGACAATTGCGCCCTCGCCAGTAGCCGGGCGAGGGCTTCCAGAATCCGGAACTGATCCTCGGAAGGATGTGGTTGCGGCGATCCTGGTACACAAAGCTGGGGACGCGATGGCTCTGCTGAAACTGGCTCTGGAAAATCAATCGATTCAGATCCATTGGCTGACCACTGTCCAGGAAATTGGGCCCCTGCTGCATGCGGCGAATCCGCCCCACTTGGTCTTTACCGAGGCCAAGCTGCCGGATGGCACCTGGGCGGACGTGGTGAAGCAGGCCACCGGGGCGTGCCAGCCCGTGAAGGTCATCGTGGTGTCGCGTCTGGCCGATGTCAGCCTCTATGTGGATACCATGGAAGGGGGCGCGTATGACTTCATCGTACCTCCCCTCTCTACCAGCGAACTCACGCACGTGATGAAGTGCGCGGTGGAGCATGTTCTGAGTCTGCGCCGGGCGCAGTCCGTTAGCGCCTAGGGCGGATTTTTCACTGCGGGTTGGGAAGGGCATAGCTTTGCAGATTGCAGAAAAACTCGCGGGCGCTGTCCTTTAAGGTCTTAATTTTCCGATTCTCTAATCAAAAAGGAGGTTTGTATGCAGTCTCTCCCCGAAGGCCGGTGCGTCAGGCACTTTCAGTACGGACTTGGTGTAGTGACCCAGTCGGACGCCGAACGTACCTCCATTGATTTCCACCTCCATGGGGCAAAGAAATTTGTCACCAAGCTCATGGTGGTGGAGCTTTCCGATGAAGCACCCCCGCCCAAACCTACGCCTGCCAGACGCCGGAAAAAAGCCATCGCCCCCCCTCAGCCTCAGGCCTAGTTGTCTGTGCTAATGAGCGGGTGAAATAGTAAGGGTGGAGCTTGCCCTGGAGTACTACAGCGCCAGCTACCTCCCTTCGCTCATGTTGTGGCCCATCTTACCTGACTCGGATTCCTCACCCTTTGTACACGCACTGGCGGCCTTCCTCGGCGTAAGCGCGAATCAAGCGCGGGTCGGCGTCGAAGAAGTGGTCGGAGGGGGAGAGAATGTAGCCGCCCCCTTTACCTGCCGCTTCAAAGCATGCTCGCACGGCGGCGCGCGTTGCCTCCGGCGTGCAATCGATCAGGGAATGAAACTGGTCGAAGCCCCCGACCAAGCAGACGCGGTCGCCGATGCGCCGCTTAGCCTCCGCCAGAACGACGTCACCGCCCATGCCGGCGGGGGTGAAGGTTTCCATGGCATCCGGTTTCATGTCGGCGATTTTTTCGAGGATCGGCATCATGCCGCCGCAGGTGTGGTAGACGATCCGCTGGCCGGCCTGATGTGCGAGTGCGATCAGCTCCGTATCGTAGGGCGCCACGTATTCGTCAAAGAGTTTAGGTGAGATGACCGTGGACGAGGCTGAACCGCCGCCCAGTTCCACCAAATCGATCTTCGCCCCTGCCATCGATTGGATATAGACCTTCTTGCGCCGGTGCAGGATGCGCAGAAACTCGTGTACCCAGGCGGGATCGTCGTAGGTGGCCAGGATGAGCTGCTCGGTGGGATAGAGGCAGCAAGCGTCTTGCCACGTGCCCGGTTGCCCGTACACGTCAAAGCAGGGAATGTGGCTGCGCACCAGGCCGCGTTCGCCGTATTCCTCGACGGCGCGATTCACGGCCTCCACGTCGCACCACGCGGTGGTGACGAATTCACCGATCAGGTCAATGTCACGCTTGTTTTTGATGGGATGTTCCGTGACCCAGGTGGTCTGATCGTTCGATTGCGTCACCATGATGAGCGTGCCCTTGGGGGTCACAAATCGGTAGCGCCGGGTCTTATAAGTTTCGTCCGGAATGTCCTCCCACTCCGTCTGCCATTGGTTGGACCAGATGCGGCGCGCTTCCAGAAAGCCCGGCTCACCTTGCATGGGATCGAAGTAATCGCCCGAGCCGGGAGCGGGCTTGTGCATCACGATCCAGGTGATGGGGTCGAGGCCATATCGATCGAAGAACTCCTGGAAGGAAATTCCGCCCTCATACTTGTCGAGATAATACTGCATGACGTGATGCGTGGTCACAGGCAGGCGGTCGGCAATGCGCCGCTCGAGCGCCGCGAGCATTCGTTGTTTAGAAGTCATGGCATCCGTCCAAACCCGCACTGACATTTTCCTCGCAAGCGAGGCATTTTAACGGCGCGCAGTATAGCACGAGGCAGATGGAGAGCGCGGTATTCGGTGGCAACGGAAATCAGCCAGAGGCGCCGTGATATCACGGCGCCAAATGGATTCCATCTCCTGCATTTTCAATAACTCATCGACATTTTGAGATAACTCGTTTGTTTTCATGAATTCATCCAGAGGTATCGCGCTGCGCTATTTGTTTTCAATAAGATTCCGGCTTCGAACGGAGGAAAAAAGAATTCTTTTTTTATTAGCTCGTTTGTTTTCATGAGTTCATCCAGAGGTATGGCGCTGCGGTATTTGTTTTCAATAACATTCCGGCTTCGAACGGGGGAAAAAAGAATTCTTTTTTTCATTAACTCTGGTACGCCGCAAACGGTTTTCCTCGCAGATCGCAATTTCCGCTTGGACGCTCAGCTCCGCCACCTCTAGAAACAAGGGGTGACGCACAGGTTGCGATTTGAGGAGAGCTTTCGCGGTCAGGCTCACCTGGCCGGGTGGCGCATCCAGCAAGGCCTTGAGAAAATTGATATACGCCGGCGAATGCCATCCTTCCTTCAGGCGGTTCAGCCGCGACCAAGCTTTGCCTTGCGCCGTCCGGGGGCCGGTGGATTGCTTCGCGTTGCGGCGATTGGAGGCTAGCAGAGCAGTGGTCAGGGTGGGAGACTTACGCAGCGACATAGCACCGCCTCAATTCTAACACCCGTCCAATGTATACCATCACGACACCGTAGTCAAGTACTAAATACAAGAATTAGAGCCTACAAAATGTCGCTCCATCAGAGCCTGAGCCGTCAGCTATCAGCGTTCAGCTTTCAGCTACCGCTCGCCCTACTTGGCCTTTAGCTGAAAGCTGATAGCTGATAGCTCTATTCATGCCGCAAGGCGTCCATGGGCAGGAGCGACGCCGCTCGGCGCGCCGGCAGGAAACCCGCGAGTGCGCCCGCCCCGGCCAAAGTCACGATCGCCCCGACGATCGTCACCGGATCGGACGGTTCCAGGCCGAAGAGCAGGCTTCTCAAGGCATATGCCGCCGCGACGGCTGCGGGCAGCCCGATGGCGGCGCCCACTGCCACCACCAGCAGGGTCTCCCGCATGAACATCCAGAGCACGTCCCGGCGCTGCGCACCGAGCGCCATGCGAATGCCCACTTCACCGGTGCGACGCGTAATCTGGTACGCCACCACGCCATAAATTCCGATCGAGGTCAGCAACAGGGCCAGCAGCCCAAACACGCTCGCCAGGACCGCAAACATGCGATCGGGCTGAAGCAAGCGGTCGATGACTTCGTTGATGGTTCGAACACCATAAACAGAGATGTCCGGGTCCATGGACTGGATTTCGCGCCGCATGGCCGCGATCACCGCCGCGGGGTTCCCTATCATACGGGCATGAACATTGTATGGAACGTCTTCGAAGTGCTGGAAGAAGGGCAGGTAGAACATGGGCCTCGGCTGTTCGCGAAGACCGCCGTATTTAGCGTCCGCGATGACGCCGACGATTTCGATTTGCCTGCTTGACCCTGCCCCCGCAGCGCCGAAGCGTTTACCGACCGGGTTATCCTCACCAAAGAATTTCCGGGCAAAAGCCCGGTTCACCACGGCGACGGGTGAAGAGTTCTCTTGGTCCAGCGCTCCAAATTCGCGACCTGTGAGGAGGGGAATCCCCACGGTATAAAAGAAGCCGGGGCCTACCAGGTTGAACGCTGCTTGAGAATGGTGCTCCGTTCCATCAGGCTGCCGGACCCAAATCCCATCGTTCCAACCGCCGTTGCCGAAGACGGCGTCCCCCCCGAGGCTTACGGAGAGTACCCCGGGCAGAGGGGCGAGGCGCTCGGCCAACTGCCTCCAGAATTTTCGCCGGTCCTGGATCGATTTGCTCGGGGATGGGTCTACAGTCATCAAGACCAAATTTTCGCGCGCGAGGCCCAGATCCGTGCTGGCAAGGTTCCTCAGCGTGCGCACAAACAGGCCGGCGGCAATAAGCAGCGTTAAGGAGAGCGCCACTTGTAAGGCGAGCAGGTTTCTCGCGAACGGCAGGCGGGTGGCGCCCCGGAGCTGTAGGGAGTCACCGGTGGCCGTAACGCGACCCCCATACCCGGCGCGTAGCGCGGGTAACACACCGGAAAGGAGTCCGGTGAGGATCGATAGGGCGAGGCTGAAGCCGAGGACCCGCTCGTCCAGCCGGAAGTCGAGCGCCACATCTTGCGTGCTGCCCACCAACAAGACAACCAGAACCCGGTGTGCCCAGGCCGCCACCAGCAGGCCAACCCCCCCCCCAGCAGTGCCAGGAGGAGATTCTCGGTCAGCAATTGGCGAAAGATGCGCAACCGGCCCGCTCCGATTGCCAGGCGGATGTTGATCTCTCGCGAGCGGGCGGCGGAGCGGGCCATCAGTACGTTGGCAACGTTCACGCACGTGATCAGCAGCACCAGTCCCGTCATCCCGATGAGAATCTTCAGGGTGTTGGAGTATTCCCAGTAATTCCAACGCAGGCCGGAGGTACCGGTGGTGGCGCGGTTCAACAGCAGTTTCTCCCCCAGGAATTCTTGTCGTTCGTGCTCCGTCCAATTCTTCATGCTGCCCCGGAATGATTCCAGCGTTTGTTGGAATAGCGGCTGTAGCTGTGCGCGCGCTTGCGGAATTGAAACTCCGGGCTTGAGACGCCCCAGCACCCAGACCTGACCGGGATTGGGATCGGAGGCCAGAGGAACCCACATGTTTGGATATTGGCTTGGGTCCACGCCAAAGAAATCCGCAGGCATCACCCCGATCACCGTACAGGGCGCGCCGTTCACGCGCACCCTTGTACCCACCACGGAGGGGTCGCGCCCGAAGTGGCTGCTCCAGAAACGGTAGCTCAGCACCACCACCTCGTGGTCGGTATTAGGACGGTCGTCCGTGGGATCGATCGCGCGCCCTAATAGCGCGTTGACTCCAAGCGTGGGAAAAAACGAGCCTGACACCTTATGAACTGAGACACGTTCCGACCCACCGCGGGAACGTACGACGCGAGTGTCCGACGTAAAAGCAAAGGTGCCGGAGAGCACGGAGTTGTTCTGGCGCAGATGCTCGAACATCGCATATTCGAGGTTGGTCATCATGCTCCCGTCCGGGGCCAACCTGACAAACTCTACGAGTTCCTGCGGATTCCTCACCGGCAGCGCCCTGAGCAGCATGACATTCATAACACTGAATAGGGCGATGTTGGCGCCGATACCCAGGGCGAGAGAGAGAACCGCCACTGTAGTGACGCCGAGGTTCTTGCGGAGCACCCGCACGCCGTAGCTGAGATCCTGAAGCATCGTCTCGATGAGGGTCACTCCCCAAGCGTCGCGGCACTCTTCTTTCACTTGGTCGAGACCGCCAAATTCCAGGCGCACGCGGCGCGCCGCTTCCTGGCGCGTCAGCCCCGATTGGATATATTTTTCTACCTGGCGCTCGAAGTGCGCGCGCAGTTCTTCGTCCAATTCCGCTTCCATCGACTTGCGCCGGAACAAAGCCCGCAAACGATATAGAAGGTCGCTAATCACGGGCACCTCCGTGGTCTTTCAATTTCGCCAGTGTGTTGTAACATCCAATTCTTGCCAGATTCCCATGAACTTGCGTCTCGCCTCTGTGAATGAAAATGCGCGCAGCGTCTTGGACTGCGGCGGCTCGACGCCGCCTTTTCCTTCCTCCTAGGTGTTAATCCCAGCCGGGTCTAGCCATAGCCTTGGTTTTCGTCGTTGGTATTATTCATTGTAAGGCGGCGTCGAGCCGCCGCAGTCCAAGGTGCCTTCGGCACAGCCATTTTCAGGGAGGCAGAGCCGCAGGCCCAAGGTCAGGGTTAGAAGTTACGCGACATTAGCACCCGCACTTACCACCTACGACCTACCCCCTATTCATACCTCAGCGCCACCATGGGATCGACCTTGGTCGCCCGGCGGGCAGGAAAGTAACAGGCGGCGAGGCCCACGGCCGTTAGCAGCACAGCGACCGCAGCGAGGGTCAGCGGGTCGGCGGACTTGAGTCCCCAGATTCGGTGCGCGAGAACTTTGGCCAGCCCCATACTCGCCGGCACTCCGAGTCCAATCCCCACCAGTAGCCAGCGAAGGCCTGACTTGATCACCATCCAGCGCACCTCGGCAGCCTCCGCTCCCAGCGCCATGCGGATTCCGATCTCGTGCGTTCGCCGGGTGACGGAGTAGGAAAGAACGCTATAGACGCCGATCATGACCAGCGCCAGACCCAGCGAGGCGAACACGGACATCAAGGTCATCACGAAGCGCGGCTCGGTGAAATTGTCACTCAGGATGTCTTGCAACGGTTCGCCGTCCTCCAGCGGCAGCTCCTTGTCGGCGTTGGCAATCTCCCGTCGCAGGGAGTTCAACAGCAGTCCCGGCTTGGCCGCTGTGCGGAGAAGATATGTAGCCCACTGGGCGCCGAGCACGGTGTGAGGAATGTAGATCGCCGGTTGTGACGGCTGGTCGAGGCTCGCGTTCCGGACATCACCCGTCACACCGACGATTTCGAAGGTCGGAGACTTGACCGAATAAGGCGGCGCGGTCAATTCCTTCACCGTAACTTGCCAGCCGAGGGGGTTCTCGCCTGCCATGTACTTCCTAACGAACGACTGGTTGATGACGGCCACCATTCTGGGAAGCTTGAAATCTTCCTCGGAAATGTCACGCCCCGCGAGCAAGGGGATGCGCAGTGTCGCGAAATAACCGTCACTTACGTCCATTATTTGTGCACGCCAGTTTTCCTCGCTGGGTTTGCCGGAGATTTCAATGTGTACGCTGTCCCCCCCCCAACCCAGCGGAGGCTGCCCGAGCCCTGCCGACACGACTCCCGGCATGGCCCGTAGGCGGCGCAGAAGGTCCATGCTGAACAGGTTTCTTTGCTCGGCGGTTTTGTACCGCGACTCCGGCAGTCTGAGAAATGCGGCGAGGACGTTAGCCGGGTTATAGCCCACCTTGACATAGCGAATGGCAAAGAAACTGCGCATGAGCAGGCCTGCTCCCGTCAGCAGCACCAGTGAGAGCATGATCTCACTCACCACCAGCAGGTTGCGCAGACGATTGTAGCCGCGGCGCCCGCCGGCTCCGCGCCCGCCCGACCTCAGATCGGCTTGAAAGTCTCGCTGCACCGCATGCAGCGCGGGCGCCAACCCGAACAACAAGGTGCCCGCCAGCGCCACCACCACCGTGAACAGCAAGACCGGACCGTTGATGCGAATGACCCTTTCACCCGAAATCCAGGGGGGGCTAATGGCCACCATAGCTTTCATCCCCAGCCAGGCCAACAGGCAGCCGAAGAGAGCCCCTCCCAGCGCCAGCAGCAGGCTCTCCACCATGAACTGGCGCAACAGCCGGAGGCGCCCCGCGCCCAAGGACGCCCGAATGGCAATCTCAGTCTCTCGCGACGTGGCCCGAGCCAACAGCAGGTTCGCGACGTTGACGCAGGCGATGCCCAACAGCAACCCCACGGCTCCAAACAGAATATAAAACATTCGCTCGAGATACGGCCCGTTGGCAGCATCGGCGAGCAGCTTGGCACTGAAAACCGCTCCCTTGGGATGGTCTTTCGGGTAACGCGCGGCAAAACTCCCGGAGATAACCGCCACTTCTGCCGCCGCCTGCTCGATGGAAACCCCAGGTTTCAAATGGCCGAGCATACAAACATATAGCGGCTCGTCCGTGGGCTTACCCACAGTGAAGGTTTCGGGAAGCCACATGTCCCCCCACTCCCAGAAGAAGCTTGGCGGCATCACGCCGATCACCGTGGTAGGCCGGCGATTCAAAAGCAGGGTTCGCCCCACGATCTTCGGGTCACCGCCGAACGTGCTTTGCCAGGTTTTGTGGCTTAGGACAGTCACAGGGGGCGCTCCCGGCACGGCGTCGGCGGGCGTGAACGTCCGGCCCATCAAGGGCGGCACGCCGAGCACTTGAAACAGGTTGCCGGTCGCCCTCAACCCTTGGAAAGCTACCGGCACATCGACGCCGGTCAGCACAAACGTGTCGTGCCTTGTACTGATCACTTCGTCAAAGACGTGGTTCTGGTTGCGGTAGTCGGACAATTCCTGCACCGGGAACCATCCCCAGCCGTAGTCCGGACCATAAGCCGGATGGTAGGCGACCACCACCGCCAGGCGATGGGTGTTGGCATAGGGCAAGGGGTCGAGGATTGCGCCCTCGATTACGCTGAACATTGCCGTGGTAGCGCCGATGCCCAGCGCCAGCGTTAGCACCGCCACGGCCGTGAAGCCGGGATTCTTCGCCAGCATCCGCAGGCCAAAGCGAATGTCCTGAATCAGAGTTTCAACGAAGTTCACGCCGCGAGCGTCGCGGCACTCTTCTTTCACCTGGTCGAGCCCACCGAACTCCAGGCGTACTCGTCGCGCCGCTTCCTGACGTGTCAGCCCCGATTGGATAAACTTCTCGACCTGGCGCTCGAAGTGCGCGCGCAGTTCTTCGTCCAATTCCGCTTCCATGGACTTGCGCCGAAACAATGCCCGCAAACGATACAGAAGGTCGCTCAGCATCGCGCACCCCACAGCAATTTTCAAGACCTTTCCAAGCGCCGGCGGTAGCGCAGGGCCCGCTTTCCGGCCCTGCGGCTTTTCCAGCGGGGCGGGTTCTTTCCGATCCGCAATATGGGGAAATCTCCTCCCCTTGCCTCCGCGTTAGACAAGATCCACATGATGTCACGCCGCATCGCCAAAACCGCGACGCGATGGAAAAGCCGCATCGCCAAAACCACGACGCGATGGAAAAGCCGCAGGACCGGAAAGCGGGTCCTGCGCTACGTGTTTATCTACGCCGTTTCTTCCAACACCTGACCGACGGCCACCGTCAATTTCCGCCACGAGCTCTCCTCCGCTTCGAGCTGTTTGCGCCCGCTTTTGGTGAGCTCATAGTATTTGGCGCGGCGGTTGTTTTCCGAGGCTCCCCACTTGGCCTTAATCCAGCCGCGCCGCTCGAGGCGGTGCAGGGCCGGGTAGAGCGATCCTTGTTGAATGCGCAGCACGTCGCTCGAAATCTGCTGGATGCGCTCGGAAACCGCCCAGCCATGCTGTGGTTCGAGGGCCAGGGTTTTTAGAATGAGGAGGTCGAGAGTTCCCTGCGGAAGGTCGATTCGTTCCATAGCCATGTCATCTCCCTTTCTGCTTCTACAGGAGGCACCATACTCCTGCTTTTGTAGAAGTACAAGGGGGAAATGTTGGGAAATGTTGGTGGGCCTTTTGACGCTGTAGCGGCGAGTTTATCTCGCCACACGGTCCGGCAGCGGCGAGTTTACCTCGCCAAATTGCCTGCGGTCGTGGACACAGAACCAAAATCAGGAATTCTTCTTCCCTCGCCCCTTTGGGGGAGAGGGGGGACCGCAAGGCGGAGGGGGCCCCACGTTTTGCAGGTTGTGGGGGTGAGGGGGTCAGCACGAACCTGAGTGAAGCTGTGAAAAAATCCCTGAACGAGCAAAAGCATCTCGCGCAGAGGCGCAAAGGCGCAGAGGCCGAAAAGAAAACCAAGGACTTGTTGATTTCGAGTTTCGGCGCCTCCGCGGGAGATTGTTTATTTCCTCACGGCTTCGAGTGTCCTGGGTCATGTTCGTATCATGCGCCACGGTCTTGACCTCCTCACCCGGCCCGCCCCGGCTGGAGAAAACGCCGGTGGCGGTCCACCCTCTCCCCCAAGGGGGCGAGGGTCGTAAATTCAAATCACCCCTTCTCCCCATCGGCAATAATTTGCAAACGCGGCGAGAGTGAGTTATAACCTCCCCGCAAATGATGCGGAAGAATTACCGACAATTGTTCCCCTTTGCCCCTTCAACCCGTCTGCGAGGAGATCAGCGATGTATCGACGAAATTTCTTGAAAAACTCACTGGCCTTGGTTTCCGGAGGCCTACTTGATCAGACTCTGGTGAATGGAAACTTGCTTCGGCCCGGCCGGCTATTTGCCGCCACCGGTGGAGCGCCATCAGGCGCCGGGTACGAATCGCTCAAGTCCGCCTTCACCCAACCCGGAAGCGATTCGCACAATTGGACGCGCTGGTGGTGGTTTGGCCCCAATGCCACCGAGCAGGGCATTGCCTACGAACTCGAGCAGATGCGCAAGCAAGGTCTGGGCGGGGTGGAAATGCAATGGATGACGCCCCTGGAGTTGGAAGGTAATTTCGATTTCCTCTCGGACCGCTGGGCGCAACTCGTCAAGTTCACGGTGCAAAAAGCCAAGGAGCTCGGCCTCCGCGTGGACTTCACCTTAGGCACCGGCTGGCCGTACGGCGGCCCCTGGATTCCCCTTGAGCTCGGCTCGCAGTGCATCAAGATGACGATGGAAGATGCTTCGAGCGACTACGGCGCAAGAATCCCCGGCGAACTGGGTGAACATGAAAAACTGATTGGGCTCTTCGCCGCCCAAACGCTGGGCTCTGACGACGTGCTGGATCCGAGCACCCTTCTGGATCTTCGGCCCTTCCTTCGCTATACCGATCCCAACTTGTGGGCGGTAGTGCGGCCGCCCATAGGCTGGTCGGCGCCTTCGGGCAACTGGAAGATTATCTCCTTAAAGCAAATGGCCACGCGGCAGGCCGTGCGCACGGCCGCTCTCGGCGATGAGGGATACGTGCTTAATCACTTTTCACGAAAAGCCCTGGACCGTCACCTGGAAGTCTGCGGCGGCGGCTTCAAGAAAGCGATCGGCGACGAGTTTGGCAAGACGGTGCGCGCGGTTTTTTGCGACAGCTTTGAAATCCACCTGCCCATGCACACCCTTTACTGGACCGACGATTTTCTGGAGGAGTTTAAGAAGCGTCAGGGCTACGATGTGCAGCCTCACCTCCCGGCGATGTGGTTCAACGTGGGCGATAAAACGCCGCGCATCCGCCACGACTACATTCAAGTGTTGTCCGGGCTCATCATCGACAATTTCTTCGTGCCCCTGCGCGAGTGGTGCGAAGAAAACCATTTGATGTCGCGGGTGCAGTCCCACGGAAGCGTCGCGGAACTTCTGGAAGGGTACGGAGTCAACAGCATCCCCGAGGGAGAGCAGGTGACCACCGGTGAACCGCAAGTCTCCGTCCACCGGAAGCACGCCAGCAGTGCGGCGCACATTTACGGGAAACCCATGGTTTCAGCGGAAAGCTTCACCTTTATTGCTGCCCCGGGTTATCGGGGCTCGTATCGCTACACGTCAAACCTGGAGCTGATGAAATCGGTTCCTCGATCCCTCTCTGCGGGATGGATATCAGCAGATTGTCAACCACGGGTACAGTTATAACGATCCGGATGATAAGACGGAACCCTTCATTGAAATGTACGCCTCGGCGGTGATCCGCCACACGGAGCCCTGGTGGCAGTATTACAACCAGTTTACCTCCTATATAGGCCGGTGCTGCTCGCTCCTGGCCCAGGGGCACTTCGTGGGCGACCTCGCCGTCCTGTCTCCCATTCGGGATGCCTGGTGCAAGGCTACCGTCCCGCGCGAGCTCTTCTGGTCCCCGGATGCGACCATCCAGTGGGGCGATCTGGCGCCGCTGATTGTACACAGTGGCTACGACTTTAATTTTGTGAACGACCAGGTGCTGGTGGAGCGCAGCAAGCTCGAAGATGGAAAGCTCCTGATCGGCGAAATGGCGCATTCCATCCTCGTGCTCCCGAACATGACGTATATTCCCGTGCCCACGCTGGAGCGAGTGAAGGCATTCTGCCAGTCGGGTGGCATCGTCATTGCCATTGGGCGTGTGCCGGAATTTGCCACCGGCTTCGAGAGCTACAAGGAGCATGACCAGCAAGTTCAAACCACCGTACACGAGTTGTTCGGCGAGATCGGTCCAATGGAAGGCGTAGTCCGGCGCCCCGCCGGTACGGGAGAAGCTATCTTTCTGCGTTCGGCTTCCGGTCTACCCAAGATTCTGCGGACCATCGTGCCGCCGGATTTTGCCTTGGCGGAACCCTCCGAGTCCCTTTTGCATTTGCACCGGCGCCTCGGGGATGCCGACGTTTATTTCGTGACCAACAACTCGCTGGCTGCACAGGAGAATGCCGCCACGTTCCGGGTGGGCAGGAAGATTCCCGATCTCTGGAATACGGAGACCGGGGAATGCCGTCCCGCGCCGGTCTATTCCCTCGAGAAGCAGGGAGTGCGGATCCCGCTTCGGTTGAACCCCAATGAGTCGGCTTTCTATGTGTTTCGCGAGGCGGCAGAACCTCACCACGTTGTGGAGACCAATGCCGATGAGATCCGGGCGGACGGACAGAAGGTTACTTGCCACATGGCGGATAACGGGATCTGTTATATCCGCGCGTCAGCTCCGGGAGGAGAATCGCACCGCCAGCAGAGTCAGGTGAAAGATTTGCCTGCACCCTTGGAGATTACAGGCGAATGGCGAGTCACCTTTGAAGCCTATAAGTTCCCCAAGCTGGTGAAGCCAATGCCCGTACTCCAGTCCTGGATCGATAGCGATGATACCCGGCATTTCTCCGGCACGGCGCGTTACGAACTGGATTTCGAAGTGCCTGCCAACTATCTGCTCAAGGGCCGGAAACTTGTCCTAGATCTAGGCATCGTGGACGACGCTTCGAAGGTCTTTGTCAATGGCCATGCGGCGGGAGTGACCTGGAAGCGGCCCCATCAGCACGATGTGACCCAATGGATTACACCTGGGAGGAATTTCCTGGAGGTGCGCGTCAGCAACCGTTTGATAAACGCCGTGGCGGGAATGAAGAAACCGGAGTGGGTGGAAAAAATCATCGAGAAATATGGTAACTACAACGAGCGTCGCGCCTGGTATGACACCAACGTGGCAGAGTATGGCGCCGAGAATCTCCTCCCCGCGGGATTGTTGGGGCCGGTCCGTTTGGTCGCACTACAGGAGGTCGAATTCACTCTGTAATCAACCCCGGGCCATGCCCGGGGTTTATCCAATCAAGCGCTCGTCGACCAGGTTCAGCAAGTTTTCTCTGACCCGAGGGAAGCGGCGCAAAAGGGGATCGAGCGAAGGTATGGGCATGGCCAGGAGACGCAGGTTGGTCATAGCTTTGACGTTGGCAGTTCGAATGTCGCCCCTGATTCACGATGGCCATCTCGCCAAACACGGTGGGAGCCTGGAGCACTGCCAGGAAGCGGGGCGGATCGCTTTCACCGCGGTAAATTCCCACCGAGCCCTCCTGCATAAGATAGACTTTGTCTCCCTCCTGCTCCTTGACGGATAATGACGCTGCCGGCCGGGACAGTCATTTCCTCACAAATTTTGGCGACTTCAGCGAGAGAGTCGTCATCCAGGCCCAGAAACAGTTCGAAAGCACGGAGGTTGGCAAGTTTCACCTTTCTCTCGTAGCCGATCCCGGACCATGTCCGTAAGGATCTCGGTAGCTTGTTCGCTGTCGCACGGCGGAGAAAAGAGAAATCCCTGCCCGTACTGGCATTTCAGCGCCTTTAGGTAGTCGAGCTGATGTGACGTCTCCACTCCTTCCGCGATCACTTGCAGCCCCAAGTTATGCGCGAGCGAGACAACCGAACGCACAATCGCCGAGTTTCTCTCGTCGACGTCCAGCCTGGAGACGAAGGCACGGTCGATCTTGAGCGCGTGAACCGGAAGATTGGCCAGGTAGCTTAAGGAGGAATATCCCGTGCCGAAATCGTCGATATACACCTTCACCCCGAGTTCGTTGAGTTGTAAGAGAGCTTTGGAAACGGATGCGGGATCTTCCATGATTTCGCTTTCCGTGACCTCCAGCCGCAGGTATTCCGGTGGCAGCCCGTTTTCCGCGATCAAAGCGCTGATTTCTTGCAACAAATCCGGTTTCGCCAAATACCTGGCGGGCAAATTCACACTGATGCTGAAAGGAAAGCCCGCAGGGAACTGAGATCTCCAGATTCGAGCCTGCGAGCAGGCCTCCTTAAGGACCAATTGAGTGATGGGAACAATTAATTGGGACTGTTCGGCCACGGGAATGAACTCGGCCGGGGAAAGCAGGCCGTACTCCGGGTGCTGCCACCGCACCAAGGCCTCGAATCCAGCGAGCAATCCTGTGTGCAAGGCCATGATGGGCTGGTAATGAAGCCGCAGCTCCTTCCGCTCGATGGCCCGCCGCAGATCGGTTTCCAGGTTGAGCAGCCTTACTGCTTGCTCGTGCATGGATTTGTCAAAGACCTCATGCCGGCCCTCCCCTTGAGCTTTGGCGCGATACATGGCAGTGTCGGCATCGCGCAATACGTCCTCAGCGTGTTGGTAGCCGGTGGAACTCAGCGCAATTCCGATGCTGGCGCTCGTGAACACCTCACGCCCATCCAGGCTCAAAGGCGACAGAAATTGATTTCGAACGCGCTCGATGGCTCGAGTCACATCCATGGGATGCTTGATATCGTCCATCAGAATGGCGAACTCGTCTCCTCCCAGACGCGACACCGTGTCCGTAGCGCGCAAACATGACTGGAGCCTTTGTCCAACCTGCACCAGCAGTTGATCCCCGACCACGTGACCCATGCTGTCATTGATCATCTTAAAACGGTCGAGGTCCATGTAAAGGACGGCAAACGAGATAGTCCTGGCGGCGTTTCGCTCGGGTCACGCACAGTCCCAGCCGGTCCAAAAATAAGAACCGGTTGGGCAGATCCGTCAGAGGATCGTGGAAAGCGGTGTGAGCGAGTTTTTCTTCCCATTGTTTGCGCTTTAGCTCGCGCAGATTGGATCTGTTTCTGATGCAGGTATCGCCAGAGTTAAAACCAGCAGCAGGGAGAATCCATAAAAAGGCCGCTCCGGAGCCTGGAGAATCCCGCCCGGCTCCCAGAATGCGACCGGGAACATGAAACTGAGAAGGCCCACCCCCAGCACAAAGATCAGCAGAAAGGAGAGCAGCCAGAGTTGCCAGTCCCGGCGGTCGATTGAAAGCCAGGCCGTTTCCGGAGGGTTTTCCTTTGCCGGCAGTTGTGGGTTCGGATCCATGGTCAGAGTCTACATCATAGCTCGGGGCGGTGATACCGGATTTGATAAAAACCGTAGCGCGGCAGGGAAAAGATTACTTGGGAGGGCCACGAGCGGCTGAAGCCGAGGCTCACAGTGGCAAGCTGGTTTCCGGCGCGGTACCAGCAATCCTGCCCGCGTGGGATCTTACCATGAGCGCTTACGCGCGGGGCGACGCGACTCGCGGTAAACGTCGAGCTCTTGGTCAGACAGAGTAGTACGCCGCGGCAGAGGTTTCTCCGCGGTCTCGAGATCGAGGGCCTTTTGCAGCTTCTGATAGCAGAGGGCGGCCGCGTCCTGAAAGGGTAATTGCTTTTCCACAAAGGCGCGGTTGGAAATGCTGAAAATAAACTCGCGGTCTTCCGTCTGTTTATCGATGACCCGGTAGGTGTAATCCCGCCCATGCGCTTTAAGTTGAAATCCGACATATTGGATTTGCATTACGGTTTCCTCCTGGGACTAAAGATGTCCGCCCGCGCCATTGCGACAGAGCAAGGCGCGGGCAGTGCGCGAATTGTAAGGTGATTCTTAGAGCTTCTTGACGCTCTCGGCTTGCAGGCCTTTGGGACCCTTTGTGACGGCGAACTCCACCGCTTCGCCTTCGGCGAGCGATCGGTATCCTTCTGCTTGGATGGCGGAGTGATGGACGAAGACATCATCTCCGGAAGCGCGCTGGATAAATCCATAGCCCTTCGAGTTGTTGAACCACTTCACTACACCTTGTTCTCTATCCATATTGTTTCAGTGTTCCTTTGATTGTTTGAGTTTAACTTGTTCTCGTCTCGCAACCGCTCCCCAAACACAAGAAAAGCCGCAAAATCGTTAATTTTGCGGCCTCCGACGAACGTGGCGTTCGGTCACAAAAACTGATCAAGCATGTTAAGTATACACCTTTGGCCATTGCTTTGCAAGGGTGAAAAATCGACCCTTAAATGGGTCTATTTGCCTGTCTTTCCCGACAATCAGATGAAGTCATGATGCTGCGGCCAATATTCCTGGAGGGTTTGCTTGGGCTGGCGGCAGAGGAAAATGGGCACATTCGATTCCTGCGCGTAAGGATGGTTGAAGGTTGTCACTTGCTGGACGTCTGCGTATAGATTCTCATAGCCTTTCCTTGACCCACCAATCGCCAACAACACCTTCCCGGGCTTGTCGCCCGGTCCCCAGAACCAGTAATTGTTATGAGTGCTGATGGCATTGGGCAGGCCATACTGCTTCCCGAATAAGTCGATGGCGCCGGCTTCTCCATAGTTGCTGGCCCCGATTACGCACTTCGCCTTCTCTTCCGGGGAAAGGTGGTTGTAAATCCCCGCCACCTGTGCCGTCAATTCCGGCCAACCGAACCGGTCGGCGAGGAATTGCGGGATCTTCAGAGCCTTCTCGCCCCTTTCGCCAGAGCTCGCTTTGATGCCAATCCAGGCTTGATACTGGACCAACGTTTCCACCGGTAGCACGGGAAGGACCAGCGGCGCGGTGATCGCGCCTCCCATAACCAGCAGGCTGAGGTAGGCAGGTTTCGGCCAATTCCAATTGTGTCGTGCAAGAAAAGCTTCAATAGCCACCCCGCCCGCGGGTAGAAGGATGAGAAAGGCGGGCGCAAAGTAGTAAGGTTTGGAGTGAGTACTGAGCAGAATGGCCAGCACCGCAAGGTAGATCCAGCCCAGCATTTGAAACTTCCTTCCCTTGGGCGAAGCGAAAAGGTAAGCAAGCCCGGCCAGCCAGATCGGGAGCGTCAAGGGGTGAACCAACAATGCGCATTGCAACAGAAAAGCCCACGGCGTCATAGCGAGGTTTTTCTTGAGGGTCGCGTTCTGGATGAACTCGGCGGTGGGGAAATGGTTGTGGACCTCCCAAAGAACATGGGGCAGGAAAATCGAGGCGGCCAGCGCTCCGCCCACCCACAGCCACTTGTCGAGAAAGTGCTTTCGCGCCGGTGTGAGCGCCAAGCCGGCGATCAGCCCCAAGCCGAGGAATCCCATCGAGTATTTGTTTTCCAGCCCCAAGCCCGCAGCTAGGCCGAATAGCACCCACAGCCGGGGGTCGCCGCCGTTCAGTATGCGCACCAGAAGATAAATTCCCAGGGCCCAGAACAGGTGGTCAAAGCAGTTCATCGAGTAATAATTGGCGACCGCCAGATAGACGCCCCCAACCATGTACGCGGTCGCAGCCAGCGCCTGCGCAAACCGCCCGCCACCTAATTCCCGGGCAATTAGCCCCACCAAGAACGCTACCGAGCCACCACACACGGCCGGCACCAGCCGCAGCGCGAACAGCGAGTAGCCCAAGAAGTTTCCCATGAGCGCAAGGATGAACTCTGAAAACGGCGGCTGGTCGACATAACCCCAGGCCAGGTGTTTGCTACAGGCGATGGCGTAAAGTTCGTCGCGGAAATATCCATAGCCGTTGCTGCAAAGCAGGTGAATCAGCACGGTCGTAAACGCCAAGAAGATGAGCCACGGGTCGCCACTCCGAAGCTTGTGAATGCCCTCCGGCTCGCTCATGAGGCTCCTGGAAGCACGGGTACACCCTGTGCGGTAGCATCATATCGACACTGCATCGTGAGGTAAACGAATATTCATGACGGCCATCAGATCGTGGTTGGCCCGGTGTGGTTGCAACCTTGCAGGGGAAAGCGGTGGCACGTGAAATTCCGCACTCCGCGAATTGCTGCATCGCGCCGGATTCTTGTCGGTTACACGGCCGCGATTTTCAGGAGGCCCGCCCATCTCAGCTTGGGGCAACTGCTCATGACTGAAACACAGATTACGGACCGCGACCGCGCCAGGGCCCAGCGCTGCGTGGAATGTCCGGTGTGCACTCGGGCCCGTCGCCAGCAGCGAGGCCTGGCTTTCTGGTTCGTCAAGCAGGTGGAGGGCAGCGTGTGTCCTAACTGCCAAGCCTACGAAAAGGTCTACGGACGTAAATCGCACCAACCGGTGCCCCATGATGGACCGGCCTGATTCACACCGCACGTCTTCCCAGTTATTTAGGCGGTTTGGGCGTCGGTTGATCCGCTGGGCCGATGAGCCGACTATTGCTCCATTTTTTCCGCGACGAGTGCCGCGACGGCCAGCAATAGGTCCCGGTCTTGGTGCGTAAAGGCCGCAGGCTGGTCGCTGTCGGCGGCTCCGAAGCTATGGGACCAGAACCGGTCCAATCGCTTTACCTGCCCGATTAACCGGATTGACAGCGCGCCGACCCGCCTACTGTTTCGCCGCCGTCCACTGGTCGGTCGTTCCGTGCAGCTTGTCGTCGATTTTGAGGGTCATGGTCTTGCCGTCCGCCGATACCGTATATCGGCACGCGGAGATCACCTGTCCATCTCGCTTATCCGTTTCGACTATCGTGTTCTTGTCCACCTGCTTCACCGACACGCTCGTCACCCCCGGATCGCCTTTGTACGGCGCATCCGTCCCGTCCAGCTTCGCCGTATAGGTTTGTCCGGTCGGTGCGCTGAAGCTCAAGCTATCGCCGGAAACCTTGAAGGTAAACAGCAAGTTGTTATCCGAAATGGTATCTACCTTCGCGGCTCGCCACGAGCCCGAAATCGCATGCGATCCCACCGGCCCCTTGGCCACTCGCTTTGCTTCAACTTTGCCGGTCACGGGTTCAGCGTTCGTATTGCTGCTGTCTGTAAACTCACTCATCATCGTATTTCCATCCGCCGACACCCACGTCTTTATAGTCGTCACGGCCTTGCCGTTTTTCTTGTAGGTTTCTTCAATCGTCCGGTCGTCCACCACCTTGACGCTCAAAGTGTCGGCGTACGGATTCCCGCTCACTTTGTGGTCCTGCCCATCCGCCTTCACGTCCTCTGGCGGAACGCACGTCTTGCACTGATACATCCCGTCTTGCAGCAAATAAACGTCCGGCTTCTCAGGCAATTTCGCCGTTTTCGGATCAATCTTCCACGTCCCGCCAAACGTACTCTGCGCCATTGCCATCACGGGCATCAGCAACGACACCATCAACGACACGACTAACACAAACCGGCGAGTATTTTTCATCGTCTCTCCTCCATTTCGTCTTTGACTCGATTTTCTCCTGGGGGCACTGTAAATCGCGGCCTCTCATTCGCCAAATTCCCATCCTGCCTTATGAAAGAAAGTACGTTGCATGATCCTATATGCCAACGGGGAAGCCCCTGTTTTCATATCGATCTAAATTTGGTGAAGCACAGCCCGGCTATTCCGGTTTTTTGCGGTCCAGCCCTGGACTTGTACTTTCACTCCTGATTTCTTGATCTGGCTGAATTGAGCTGATTAGCTTACGGCTACCACAGGGTGTCTTACTACACCCGACCTCATGAATTGTCAACAGCTTTTTGAGGGAATTTCAAGTGTAAATGAAGTGCAATCTTGAGGGGGAGAGTGCGAGCCCCGGGTGTCCCGCGGGGGGGCGGGACACGATCACCTCGTCAGCGGAAGTGCGCGGCAGCATCGTCCCCCGCCGGCAGGATTTTTCAGGCGCTTGCGTGAACTGCCTCCAGCGGATCCCCGCCCCCTTTACCACGCTTCATATTTTCCTTGACAAGATCGATTACTTAGGCTATAATTATAGTTTAGTACCAATGGCGGGTGGCGCCTTGGGCGGAACTGGCAAGTTGGCGGCAAGTCCGATGATCAACGATGAGGCAGGCCGACAAATTGTACTAATGGCATTACGACTTTAAGTCCCTTTATGGACAAAGTTTGCAAAGCCGCCAATTTATTGAAAATAAACGGTCAAAAGGTTGGCTTTTCTCCTCCCAAAGCCGCTACATTATTGAAAATAAATCAAGTTACAATCAACCGGACAAAAGCTGAAAATGGGGTGTAAATTGTCCGATGAATGGGACGACAAATTGTCGATCACAGACGCCAGAAAAGCCACGGCATGGTGAGAATTTCGGCTTAGATCGGCGGCTCTTCCTTGCTGATCGCGGACGAGCCCAGGGCTTGGAAAACCCGCCCAAGTTACCTCTGCTTGCGCGCGGTAACGATCAGGTCGTGTGAACCTTCCGCTTCAAAGGGAGTGTGGGCGAAGTCGCCCCAGAAACTAATGTCCCCCAAGCCGGCCTGCGTTGCGAGGTCCGTCAGGAGTTTTTGGAAAAGGGGAATTTGCCGGGACGTGTGGGCGTGGGCTTGCCATTTCCCCGTAGGCTTTTCACGCGCCAGAAATATGGCGTGGAAGTTGATGTAGTTCGCGTGATACTCCGCGACCTTCACCAGCAGAATCTCCTCCCGAGGAGTCTCGCCGGTGAGGAGAGGGAACTGGCTGATCCTTTGTTGCCAGCGTAAGTCGTAGTTCAGGTTTTGCGTCAGGAAGATTCCGCCCGGAGCGAGAGCGCTTGCAACTCCGCGTAGCGCGGCGAGCAACTGGCCCTCGGCGGAAAGACTGGGAAGGGCATTGCCCAAGCAGAACGCCGCGGCGAACTCCGCGGGGAGGCCGGCGGCGCCTTCCATGGTGAGCAGTCGGACCTCGGCCTTTCCGTGGGCGGCGTCGATCGAGCCCGCGGCGCTCTCAATTCTCCGGCGCGTGAATTCCACCATCCCCTCATCAGCGTCAAAGCCCAATACGTCGAAGCCCCGTTGCGCGAGCGCAACCACGTGTCCACCCGTGCCGCACGCCGGAACCAGAACTCTTCCGCCCCCCTGGCGCGCCAATTCTTCCAGCAGCGGCATTTCCCGCGCCAGGCGCTTTTTCCAGTTGATGACCGCGTCGTAATACGACGCGAAGTTATTCGGCATGGAACACCGGGAACGCAGCCCTCGATCCAATGGTAGTGAGGGTAGTCAGTTTTCAGGTCTCAGTTTTCAGCGATCCGTAACCTTTGCCCGAAGGGGCGGGGGTCGAGCCGGGAACAGTCTCCGGCTATTTCAAATCTGCGGGCACAGGAATCGTCACCTCTCCGGTGGCCGCCCATTCCGTGCCGCGCGCGAGTGTCAAGCGGAAGCCGGGGCTGTCCATGGCCTTCACATCGTGGCCGAGGGTGGTTTGAAACACTCGTCCCGAACCGTATTTGAGCGTCCACATCAGCGGTTCATCTTTTCCCGTGCCACATTTCTTGCCGTCATTTCCACAGTTGTTCGGATCATCGTAGGCCGTCGCCAAAACATGGATATTGGGTTGCAGCGAGAGCCCGTGATAGAGCTCGTCCGTTTCCGCGAAGCTCGCGGGCATGCCTTTGGTGATGGGGTTTTCCGGGTCCAAGATTTTGGCGGTAAAGGGATGATAGGGCCCATGGCCGCCGCTCTCGCGCCAAGTACCACCCACCAGCTTATCGAATTCATCCCACCCCCAGAAGGCGTTGTCGGAGTGGTGGTAGCACACAAATCCCTTGCCGTTCCGCACGAAGTCGAGCATGGCCTGGCGCGCGCGGTCGTCCCACCAGGGCCCGGCGGTATGGTTAGCATCGTTGTAGTTGAGCAGCAGTACGTCGTAAGGCGCAAAAGTCTCCGGTCCATTGCCGCGCACTTCTTCGTTCACGCGGACTTCAAAGCGCCCGGTTTGCTCCAGGATTTCACGCAACACCGGTGTGGTGGCGGCCCATTTGTGATTGCTCACGCCGGTCAGAATAAGGACCTTCACTTTGGGTGGAGATTGTGCGAGTAACGACCCCACGCTCGAAACGATGGCCAGGACAGTGAACCAAAATCGCGACATGATAAGGATTCCTCCTAAGAATGCAGAGAATAACCGGCTACTCGTTATTTCAAATCTGCCGGCACAGGAATGGTCACCTTTCCCGTAGCGGCCCACTCCGTGCCGCGCACGAGGGTCAGGCGAAAGCCGGCGCCCTGCATGGCCTTCACATCGTGGCCCAGCGCGGTTTGGAACACTCGTCCCGTGCCGTATGGGAGCGTCCAGATCAGTGGTTCATCTTTACCCGTGCCGCAACCCTGGTTAGGTTTCCAGCAGTTTTTCGGATCGTCGTAGGCGGTGGCCAGAACGTGAATACCTGGCTGCATCGAGAGCTGATGGTAGAGTTCGTCCGTCTCCGCAAAACTTGCGGGCATGCCTTTGGTGATGGCATTTTCCGGGTCCACGATTTTGACCGTGTAGGCATGATAGGGCGCATGGCCAGCGGTCTCCCGCCAAGTGCCTCCCACCAGTTTATCGAATTCATCCCACCCCCAGAAGGCGTTGTTGGAGGAGTGGTAGCTCACCAGTCCCTTGCCGTTTCGCACGAAGTCGAGCATGGCCTGGCGCGCGCGGTCGTCCCACCAGGGGCCGGCGGAATTCTTCATGTCGTTGTAGTTGAGCAGCAGCACGTCGTAAGGTGCAAAAGTTTCCGGTCCGTTGCCGCGCCCTTCTTCGTTCACGCGGACTTCAAATCGCCCGGTCTGCTCCAGGATTTCGCGCAGTACCGGCGTGGTGGCGGCCCATTCATGATTGTTCACGCCGGTGAGAATAAGAACCTTCACTTTGGGTGGAGCCTGCGCGAGTAACGACCCCACGCTGAAAACGATGGCCAGGATAGTCGAGCAAAATCGCGACATGGTTAAGACTCCTCCTACGATTGCAGAGAGTTGCCGGCGCGCCTCGCGGCGGCCGGTCCGGGCAGTATCCTACCACTTTGCCTCAAGCGCGGCTGGAATTGTGACTGCATGCGAAGCTTTGGAGTGCGGCAGCTTGCTGCCGCTTTTGCACCAGCCAGCTTGCTGGCTGGAAATTATGCCCTCGCTTGAAATTCCCGCGAGCGAGCGCGCGGGGAGGAAAGCGGCAGCAAGCTGCCGTGCTCCAAAGCTCCGCAACCGGGCACGATTTGAAAACAGCGCGCCTTTCCCTTGCCTTGCGCTGCCCACTTCCGGGATACTGGCTGGGGCCCGTTGCTGGCGCGATCCGAGAAAAGCCGTCGGTGGCCATCTGTGAAGAACCATCCATTGATGTGGAGGACTCTGTGAGCCGTCATGCCACTTTTATAATATGCCTCGCCCTTTTCTGCTTGTTTCTAAATGTCCCGGCCGCGCGCAGTCAACAGGCCCAACTCGATGGGATGCTTGACCGTGAAATGCCGTCGCTTCTTTCCACTTACAAGTCGCTGCACGCTGCGCCCGAGCTTTCTCATCACGAAGAAAAAACCTCGGCCTTTGTGGCGGGCGAACTCCGCGACTTTGGGATACACGGTTACCGAGCACATCGGCAAATACGCCGGACACCCGGAATGGGTCGGCTATGGCGTGATTGGCGAATGGAAGAATGGCGAGGGCCCGACGGTGTACATTCGCACCGAACTCGACGCGCTGCCCGTGGAAGAGATGACGGGACTGCCTTACGCGAGCAAAGTGCGGGCGAAAGATGAAGCTGGCCGCGATGTGGGCGTGATGCATGCCTGCGGGCACGACATTCACATCACCTCATTCTTGGGCACGGCGAAAATGCTGGCGGAACTGAAGGACCAATGGCGCGGCACCTTGGTGATGCTGGCGCAGCCCGCAGAAGAAGCCATCAACGGTGCAAGGGCGATGCTCGATGACGGCCTCTACACGCGCTTTCCGCGGCCCGATTATGTCCTGGCGCTGCACGATGCCCCCTCCCTCGAGGCGGGTAAGGTCGGATACACGCCGGGTTACGCGATGGCCAGCTCGACTGCCGTTGATGTTACCCTGCGCGGCATCGGCGGCCACGGTTCGGCCCCGCAAGTGGCCAAAGATCCCATCGTGGAAGCAGCGCAGTTCATCCTGGCGATACAAACCATCGTGAGCCGGGAAAATTCGCCTTTCGACCCTGCCGTGGTGACGGTCGGTTCGATTCACGGGGGCACCCGGTACAACATCATTCCCGATGAAGTGCATTTGCAGCTCACCATCCGGACGTACAAGGAAGAAGTGCGTCAGCACATTTTAGCGGCGCTGGAGCGCATGGCTCAGGGCATCGCCACCGCCGATGGTATTCCGGCCTCACGCGCCCCCATTGTGACTGCCAGCGCGAGCGAATACACGCCGTCGACTTACAACGACCCACAACTGACGCTACGCTTGGCCGAGGTTTTCAAGAAAGCATTGGGGGCGGAAAACGTGATGGAACTGCCCGCGGTCATGGCCAGCGAGGATTTTTGCCGCTTCGGTCTTGAAAATCACCAAATCCCGATCTGCCAGTTCACCTTGGGCGCTGTGGATGCAGCGAAGCTTGCGGAGAGCCGGCGCACCGGCGTCCCCTTGCCCGGATTGCACTCTAGTTTGTGGGCGCCGGTTCCCGAACCGACGCTCCGCGCCGGAGTTAAGTCCATGACTAGCGCGGTGCTGGACTTGATGAAGAAATAAGGCGCTTAGGATTGGGCGGGAGCTGCCCCGGCGGGGGGCTCGGCCTGGGGATATGCGTTGACCGCAGCTTCCACGCTGTCGTAAACGTCGAAGACCGTGACCAACTTGGTGATGGTCAAAGCATCGCGCATTTTCTTGGTCAAGTTGGCCAGTTTGATTCCGGCGCCCGGCTCGTGGCGGACGTGCGTGCGGCAATCAGAGCGCCCAAGCCGGCGCTATCGACAAAACTCAGATTGCCCAAGTCGAGCACAATGCGCGTATTCCATCCCCACTTCTCTTTGATCCAGTCGCTCTTTCCCAGCACCTCTTTGAACTTGCCGCGAAAGTCCATGCTCTCCTGGCCCAGCACCAATCGGCCCACCGGCTCCAGGATGATAATCCCGCGCAACTCTTTTTCTTTGATTTCAATCGCCATGGTTTTCTCCTTGGGGCGTCGGGGAACCGGGAAAAGTTGTGTAAAGGCAAATTAGCCTTGCCTGTTACCCATCATGGCCGCGACAACATTAAGCAATTGTTACGGCCATGTGAAGCTTGCGGGTCCCGCGACCAAATGCTGCCAATATATGAGTTTTTCCAAGGAGGCGTTCTCCCCTTTGGCCCTGAACCCCCTCACCCCTGGCTGCTCGGTCGTCAAGGCCCGGGGCGGGATGGCCCATCCCGCGCTTCACGCGGGGGTGCCGGGCTTGGCCGATCCCGATGCCCCCTGCTGCGTGTTGCCAACGATGTCTCCCAGGACAACCGCATTGCGGATTTGGTCGAAGAAGTCCACCAGGGCGCCGGGACTATGGGGCATCATGATAGTGTTGGAGTGGGCGGACGCGCCAATCTCTTTGAGTGTGTCGAAGTACTGCGTCAACAGAACCAGCATCATGACGTCTTTTGCGGACGTGCCTTCAACCCCCGCCTTGAACGTTTCCACCGATTCCCGCAGTCCATCAATGATGGCTTTACGTTGATTGGCGATGCCCTGTCCCTGGAGTTGCTTGCTCATCGCCTCGGCTTCCGCCTGTTTCACCTTCAGGATTTTCTCCGCTTCGCCCCGAGCATTGGCGGCTTCCTGCTCGCGGCGGGCGGCGTTGATGTCGTTCATGGCAGCCTTAACCTTGGGATCGGGGATGATATCGGTCACCAGCGCTTTGACGATTCCATAACCAAAGCCTGCCATGACGCCATCCAGTTCCTGCTTGACTGCGGTGGCAATGGCGTTTTGTTGCTCGAAGGCCTCGTCGAGGTTCATCTTGGGCACGTGGCCAAGAATGACGTTGAAGACGAACGAGCCAATCTGTTCTTTCGGGTCGGAAAGTTTGTAGTAGGCCTCGTAAACGGCGTCCGGCAATACGTGGTATTGAATCGAGACAGGAATGGCGACGAAGACGTTGTCTTTGGTTTTGGTTTCCATCTTGACGTCAAGTTGCTGAACGCGCAAGTCGACTTTGGCCACGACCTGTTCGATCCAGGGCACCTTGAAGTTCAATCCCGCCCCCGCGACGCGCACAAACTTGCCGAAGCGTTGCACGACTGCCGCCTTGGCCGTTGGCACCGTAAACAGTCCGGAAAAAAACGTGCCGATGGCAAAGATGATAAGCAGCACAAAGAGAAAAGTGATGAACCCTGCCATAGATGTCCTCCTGGTGGTTCCGCTTTCATTTTGGGCGGTAACCGTCGTCCCCCTGGGGAGCTGTGGCGATGGGCCGGAGTTCGCCGCCGTGGAGCCCCATCTACCCACCTCGTACACACTGCTGGCCCACCAGCCGCCGCACTCTTCATTCAGATTTCTATTTTGGCATCCTGAACTGCATCAGTATACACCCTGCCGGTTTATTTGCGACCGCAATTTTGCACTCCAGACGCCGGGCCGTGGTCGGGCAGAAAGCATGGCGTTCGACTCCCGACGCAGATGGGGCCAGTGAAAACGTCCCTTGATGGGAGAGATTCATTGCATGCGCGCGCAAGCAGTGGTGGAGCCCGGCGCGGCGGTTTTTTGGCCGGCGCCGCAAAGGCGCTCTATAATGGGTGACCAATCTCCCTGCCCCCTCGGGCGGGAGGATTGCAGTGGCGGTGAAAGGATGGCTTTGTGGACTTGCTCTTATCGGACCGGGAAGTGCGCGTGCTGGGGGCGCTGATCGAGAAGGAAATCACCACGCCGGATTATTACCCGCTCTCGCTGAACGCGCTGACTAACGCGTGCAATCAGAAGTCCAACCGCCATCCGGTGATGGCGTTGGATGAGGCGGCGGTGCGCGAAGCCCTGGACTCCTTGAGTCAGAAGTGGTTGGCAGGACCCACCTCAACCGCGGAAAGCCGCGTCACCAAGTTCGGGCACCGCGCGCAGGAGGTCTTTAACTTTGACCGGCGCCAGACCGCCCTCTTGTGTGAACTCATGTTGCGCGGTCCCCAGACCCTGGGCGAATTGCGCGCGCACGCCGAGCGCATGTATCGTTTCGACGATCTCGAAACTCTTGAGGCCGCGCTCCTGAAACTCAGCGAGCGCGAGCCGCCCCTGGTGAAAAAGCTCCCCCGTCTGCCCGGCACCAAGGAACCGCGCTACGCGCAGTTGTTGGCCGGTGACAATCCGGAGTGGACTGCCGTCGCGGAGCCGGTTGCGGAGGCCGCCTCGTACCCGTCCGACGACCGCATTCCGCGCCTCGAAGTTGAGGTGGCGGAACTGAAGCGGCTACTTGACGACTTGCAACAACAGTTTGCCCAATTCAAAAAGCAATTCGAATGACGCGCGGGTAGTGGCGCATCTTGAGGCGGATGATCCTCCGGCTTATTCCCCGGAGGGGGAAAGATTGGATGATCGGTGGGTGCGGGACCAACCGATTGCCATGCTCGATTGACAGCCGCATCCTTAATCTTGTACGCTCAACAATCTTGTACGCTCAACACGTCAACACGGACGAGCGAATTGACCTCATAAAGGAGAGCGAGAAAGAACATGAAAATTAAATCCGTATTCTTACTTGGGCCGGCTTTGCTTCTCGTGAGCACCCTCTTTGCTCAGGCGCCGAGTGCCCCGGCGCAGGGCGCCCGACCATGGGGCCGGCGCAGCCGCCGATGACGGAGAAGGAAGTCATCTCAGAACTCAAGAAGGCGGGGCCTGACCAGCTTGTGAAAGACCTCGATAAGCGCGGCGTGGCATTTGAAATGGATCCTGACATCGAGAAAGCACTGCGCAAAGCCAAAGCGACCGATGAGATTATCAAAGCCGTTACTTCCGCCGGCCCGAAGGAAAGGGCGGCGGCCGCCAAAGCGGCGGCCATGGCCAATGGCCAGGTGATCCTCACGCCGGCAGAGGACGCGGATTTCAAGGCCATGTCAACGGAACTCGACCCGGACAAGGCCATCGCCCTGGCGGAAGCTTTCGTGCAGAAGTATCCCAATAGCGAAGTTCTCAGTTACGCCTTTGCATTTGAAGCCAATGCTTACCAGACGAAGGGTGACGCCGCCAAGATTGTGGAGTATGCCGAGAAGAGCCTGGACCTGAAGAAAGACAACCTGATGAGCCTCCTCTTGGCAGCTTATGCCATGCCCCAGCCGCAGTTCATGAACCTGCACCACACGGATGAGGAAGATCAACTTGCCAAAGCCGAGACTTATTGCCAGGACGCTCTCAAGGCGGTTAACGATCTAAAGAAACAGCCCAACGAGACGGACGAGGACTTTGCCAAGCGCAAAGCCATCTACATTTCCAACGTCCACGCCGACCTGGGGATGATTCACCTGGACCGCGCGCAACTGGGGCTGATGGGGATGGATAAGGAGGAACTGGCCAAGGCGGAACAGGAATACAAGCAGGCTGTTACTCTGACCGATAACCCCGATCCGAGTGACTACTTCCGGATGGGTGAAGCCTGCCGGCTGCAAGGCAAGATCGACGACGCCATCGCGGCTTTCACCAAAGCCAGCGAACTGGGCGGCAGGGGCGGTAAAGCAATACGCCGACCAGCAAATCGAAGCGCTGAAAAAGGCGAAGGCCCAGCCGGCGGCTCCCGCCAAGCCCTAGACACGGGGAGGGGCGGAGCGCGGTGGGCATGGGGCTAACCAGCTTTTTCCGCTGCGGGGGCGGAGCTTTGTTGCGCCTGCGGATAACAGACTGGAGCATCGAAGGCAACCGATGGAATGGCCGGGGCAACGCCTCTCGGAGCGTAGGCTTTCAGCCCACCGCGTTCTGGCCGGGGGTTGTTACCTCTTCCGGGACGCGGCCCCGGGGTGACTTGCCGGACAAGGCTGGAGCATCGCCTCACCCGTGACGAGAGGAATCGGCGCCCAAAAAGCATGGCGGAAAACTACCCCGACCGATTTCAGATTACCGTCGGCTACCAATTTCGTAACCCTCAGTTCCTGCTGGAAGCTCTCACGCACTCCTCGTTTGCGCAAGAGTCGGCCGACCGGCCGCGCGACAATGAGCAAATGGAGTTCCTGGGCGATGCCGTGCTGACGTTTGTGGTCAGCGTGATGCTGGCGGATGCCTTTCCGGATTGGGAGGAAGGCAAGCTGACGCGGGCGCGCGCTCATCTGGTGGCGGCGCCGCACCTGCACTCCGTGGCCAGCCGCTTGAATCTGGGCCAGCATTTGCGCCTGGGGCGGGGGGAGGAGAAAACCGGCGGGCGCGATAAGCCCGCGCTGCTGGTGAATGCGCTGGAAGCGGTGGTGGCCGCGCTCTATCGTGACGGGGGCATCGAGGCAGCGCGCGATTTCATTGCCCGCTTCATCGTGCCCCAGGATCTGGGGGCGGCGGCCGACGAGCTGTTCTCGATCGATTACAAATCGGCCCTGCAGGAGCATTTGCAAGCGGAGAGAACTCCTCCCGCCGAATATCGGGTGGTGGAGGAATCCGGCCCCGAGCATCAAAAGACCTTTACGGTGGAGGCCCTGGCAGGCGACAATCTTATTGCCCGTGGGCGGGGCGGCAGCAAGAAAGCCGCGGAGCAGGAAGCGGCCCGGTTGATTCTGGAAAAGCTGGGGAGGAAGACCGAAACGCATGGATGAAACATCCAACAAGTCGTCAACGCGCGACACCTTTGAGTCCTTGGTCGTCACCGTCATCCTGGCCATCTTCGGCACCACCTTCGTCCTCCAGGCGTTCAAGATTCCCACCGGCTCGATGGAGAATACGCTTTTGATCGGAGACCACCTGCTGGTGAACAAATTCATCTTCGCCCCTCAGAGTGGAGTGCTGGCGCACTTGCTGCCTTACCGGGATTTGCGCCGGGGCGACGTGGTGGTGTTCAAATTCGCGCCTACGGACGAGCAGACGGAACCCGGCGAGCACTTTGTGAAGCGCGTGATCGGCCTTCCCGGCGACCATATTCGAATTTTCCATCGGCAGGTGTTTGTGAATGGGAAGCGCAGAATGAACCGTACGTTCGCCATGATCCCGCCTATGCTGACGAGCTTCGGCCCGGCGACGATTTTCCCCCACCGGATGGCGAGTATCTGTCGGGAGCCACATCCGCCTGGGAAGCGGAAATTGCCAGCGCGGATCAAGAATGGTGAACTCATTGTGCCGCCGGGAAAGTATTTCGTGATGGGAGACAACCGCGAGCAGAGCTGGGACAGCCGCTTTTGGGGTTTCGTTTCGCGCAGCGTGGTCAGTGGCCGCCCGGTGCTGATCTACTGGTCTTTTGAGACCGCTCGCGACGAATACCTGCATAACTCTCTCAGCGACCGCATCTCGCAGATCGTTGACCTGATTATCCATTTCCCGACCAAGACCCGCTGGCGGCGCACGTTTAACTTTGTACGCTGATGCCTTCCCGCAACCGCCGACGCGTTCGCAATTTTACGATCGCCCTCCTGCTGCTGGGATTGGCGGCGTGGATCGTTCCTTCCTACTTCAGCGCCGAACGCTATCGCCGCCGCCTCCAGGCCGGGCTGGAGCAAGCGTTGCACCGGCCGGTTAAAGTTTGGGGCCTTGTCGTTCCATTTGTTGCCGCGCCCCGGATTCTCCATCGAGAACGCGGAAGTTGGCGAGGATCCCGATTTCGGTTCTGAGCCCTTTGCCCGCGTCGACCATATTGATTGCGACCTTCGCTGGCACAGCCTTTGGCGCTCGCGCATGGATTTTGCCCACCTTCGCCTGGACCATCCCAGCTTCAACATTGTCTTGAACTCCCGCGGGGAGTGGAACGTGGAAAGGCTGTTGCTGCAAAGTGGCGTGACGGCGCCCGCGCGCGCCGGGCGAGGGAGAAGCCTTTCGTAGCGGCGGAGCAACTGGACCTGGAGGTGGATGACGCCCGCATCAACTTTCAAGTCGGCCCCAACAAAAAGCCTTTTGCCCTGACGGACGTCCAGGCGCGCTTGCAAGTTAATCCCGCCGAGCGGCGGCGTGCAGTTCCAAATCACCGCCAGCCCGGTGCGCTCGGACCTCACCATTCCCACCCCCGGTCCGGTGGAGGTCAGTGGCACTTGGACGCCGGGAGCGTGATTTGCGCGGCCCCATCGATGCCCGGCTGCGCACCCAGGGCGCCTTGCTTTATGATTGGATTCCTGTCGTCACCGGCGAAAATCCCCAAGTTTATGGCGTGATGGATTCCGACGTCCACCTGACGGGATCCTTGCCCGATCTTACCGTGGAGGGAGAAACTCACCTGACGCAACTCCATCGATGGGGGGAACTCCCGCCTTCTGATCCCATGCCGTGGATCTTTCGCTTTCGCGCCCGGCTGGTGCGCGGGCGTGAACGTGTGCAGGTGGAAAGCCTGGAGGCTTCCTTCGCGGATTCGCACTTGCACCTTTCCGGTTCGGTGGACAACCTGCAATCCGCCCCGCAACTGGACCTGGTGATGTCGCTGGAGCGCTCGCGCCTGGAGGATGTGGTGGCGGTCGTCCGCCGCTTGTGGCCGAACGCCAGTTCCTGGAACTTGAAGGGCAGGATTGATGCCATGCTGGCCATCCAGGGCCCCTGGAAGGAGCGGCGGTACGGCGGTTTTGTGGGCGCGCGGCAGGTCAGCCTGGAGACGCCTTCCGGTTCGTTCCCCCTTTCCGAGATTGCTGTGCGCATCAACAACCGCGGGGCCATCTCTGGCGCCGGTACAAATCACCCTGGCTCCCCGCGTTGCCCTGTCGGCGCATGGGTACGATTGACCGCATCCGTCCTGGAGCCTCGGTATGATGTACAGCTCGCGGCCAAAGGCGTCCCCTTGCACGACGCCGTGTCGTTCGGGCGCGGGCTGGGCATTCACGCTTTTCAAGAGATTGACGCCACGGGCTCCGCCACCGCCTCCGATTCGTCTGGCCGGGTCTGCTTGGCCGCCTGGCGCGTCCGGTCCTGACCGCACGCGCGGAAATACGGGCCGCGCGTCTGTTGATCCCGGGGCTGACGGAACCGCTCAACCTTCCTCGCGCCAGCTTGCAAATCAACGGCGATCAAATCACCGTGGACCCGGTGGTGGCGGTTCTGGGGACGAGTGTCTTTAACGCCAAGCTTGTCCATCATGGCGCGCGGATCAATCCCTGGAATTTTGACCTGCGCGCGAACGACTTGAAGCTGGAACAGGGTGCGCTTTGGTTTGATGCGCTTGGGCCTGCGCCGGCCGCTGCCCCTGCTGGAACGCTTGCCGGGGCTGGCCTCCTTCGCGGCGCGGCGCGAGGCGGCGTCGCAAATATTTGGCAGCCTGAATGCCGAAGGGCGATTTGCCACCCCAGCCTTGAGCTATCGCGGCGTGACGCTGAAGGATTTTCAGGGAACTTTTGAAGTCGCGGGCCGCACCATTCGGCATGAAGACGGCGAAGTTCCGCGCCGATGGCGGCCACGGCGAGGCGGAAGGGGCCGTGGATTTCACCACCTCGCCTCCCCTTCTTTCCGCCAAGGCTTCGCTCGCGGGCGTCTCCGTGCAGTCCTTGACGGCCCGCCTTCCCGGCCCGGTGCGTGACCTGCGCGGTTCCGTGAACGCGACCGGGAACTTCCAGACGCGCGGCTTGGCGCGCGAGGATCTGGCGGAAAACCTGACCGGCCAGATGGAGTTGCGCGTCAAGGATGTTTCCTTTGGGGATTTCGATCCCCTCGGAACCTTGGCGCAGCAGGCGCATTGGGGGAAACTCGAACCTGTGCGTGGCCCGGTGACGGCCCCTCCTGCAACCCTGAATGTGGAGATTCGCGATCGCCGCTTGATTCTGAAAACCACGGCGCTCGACCTGAGCGGAGCTAGCTTGCAACTGAGCGGCACATACGCCTGGGCCGGAGCGCTGAACCTGAATGTGCATGCTGACTTGCGACGCCTTCGCCGCCGCTGGCTCCTGCGCGAGAATGATCCCCGACCCCCTGCGCCCCTTGCGGAGGTTCGCCTGGGCGGGCCGATTGACCATCTTGTGGTTAATCCGCAGGAAGGGGTCGCGAGCGTGGGGAGGAGTCGGGGGGGAGGAAGGCAGTAGTGGATGCGATCTTGCAAGCTTACACACCACGATGGGAGAATATCTTGAAGCGAAGCTCAAGACCATTTCCCGCTAACGCCCGCCCTATTCCCGGCCGCACCACGGAGTCCCGTGCCCTAGCCGCTGCCACGCTGGCCGCCCTCCTATTCTTGAGCGGGGCGGCGCTCGAAGGCACAAGCGCTACGGTCGACCTCGCCACCGAGGCGGCGTCCAAGTCCATGGAAGCGAAGCTGCAAATCCTGGGAAGCCAAGATTCGCAGCCCTCCGCGTCCTACCCGGCAGTGATCATTACCGAGCACGAAGCGAACTCCTATATGAAAGTTCATTCCGGCGAATTTCTTCCCGTGGGCGTGGGCACTCCGTCGCTTAGGGTTCAACCGGAGCACGCAATGGCCTCCGGGGATGTAAACTTCGATGCCCTCAGCCGCTCCTACCCAAATCCCAATGATATGGGGCCGAAGATCCTGGCGGCGATGTTTCATGGGACACAGCACGTGACGGTGACAGCCAAAATCCAATCCGAAAACGCCGGGGTGCGGATGCAGATTGAAAGCGTGGTGGTGGGAAACATAACGGTGCCAAGCTGGCTGGTGGATTATGTGATCCAGAATGTCTTGCAGCCGCGTTACAAATTCGATTTGAGCAAGCCCTTGGCGTATCCCGATCACGTCACAAAGATTGTCCTGGGTTCGGGGCAAACCACATTCTTGCGGGGCCCAACGAGAGGAGGCAGTAAGCAGTAGGCAGAAAGCAGAAGGCAGTACTGCCCGCTGCTTACTGCCTTCTGCTTACTGCCTACCGATCACTTATGGCGCGTCGCTACAAGGTTTACGCGGCGGAAACCGGCACGGCATATCAGTACTTTTTCGCGAACAGCCGGCGTGTAAACCGCCCGGAGGGCCAAGGCGCGGGGAGCGATTACATTTTTGTCGTCACGCCCGATCAAAGGCCGCCCTTTATCCTGCGGGTTTTTATTTCCGCACGCGCCCTGGGAGTCTGGCGGCAGACCCACGGCCGCGAGCTGGATGCCAACGAAATGTACGCGGCCGCCAAGATGCGCTTGTTTCGGGCCTTCGACGAGATCGCTGGCCGGCGCGACGCCTGGTTGAACCTGCTCGTGGATGAAGGCAACGTCGAGGAGTTGCTCGCCCCCCTGAATCTGTAAGTGGTCAATTGGAAGTAGAGGCGGCTTTACGCCGCGATAGGGCGAGGTAAACTCGCCACTACAGCATCAAATCGACCCGCTAGCTGTAAGTGTTTTCGGATTCCCCCCGCAGGTTGTATACTGGCCCTTGGGCTTAATGGGGAAAAAGTCTGTCATGAGCAAGGTGCGCAAATTCGCCGCGGCCATTGCCGTTGTTTACGTGGGGCTTTCGGCCGCGCTGGTGGCCGTGATGCATCGGCCCATCTTGTTCGGTGAAGTGATGCGCCATGTGCCTGACCCGTTGATGATGGTGGTTCCCTTCAAGCAGCTTTGGTTCCTGGCGCGGGCCGGAAGGCTGAAGGTGGGCGAGCCTGCTCCGAGCTTTAACTTGCCCGCCGCTGACAAGCAATCGTCGATTTCGCTCGCCTCCTTCCGCGGGCAAAGGCCCGTGGTGCTGATTTTCGGGAGCTACACCTGACCACCTTTTCGCCGGGAGGTTCCCGCGCTCAATCAACTTTACGACCGTTACCAAGACCGCGCGGCCTTCTATGTGGTCTATATTCTGGAAGCCCACGCCCTTGACGCCTGGCAGGACGAAGACAACCAGAAAGATAAGATTTCGGTGACCAGCCCCAAGACTCTTGCCGAACGTTGCGCGGTGGAGGGAACTTGCGCCACCAAGTTGGCGTTGCGCATTCCCGCCGTCATCGACGATCTCGGGAACTCAACAGAAGAGGCTTACACGGCGTGGCCGGACCGGCTCTACGTGATCGATTGTGAGGGCCGCGTGGCTTACAAGAGCATGCCCGGACCTTTCGGATTCAAACCCGCGGAAATGGAAGCAGCCCTCAAAAAGGTCCTGCCCGTTCCTGCTGCGCCCAGCCAGGGCACGCAGGTTCGGTGAGGCGGTTACCGTTGTCCCATCTCCCCCTCAATGATCGGAATCCAGTAGGCTTGCGACTCGGGGTGTATGGTCCGGGCGAAGCGCAGGGCATTCCCGAACGCCTGCCGCGATTCTTCGTTGCGCCCCGCGGCCCTGAGCACGCGCCCCAGGACGAATTGCACGTCCACGGACTGCGGCGCCAGCGACTCTGCCGCGCGCGCTTCGGCGAGGGCCGCGTCAAACTTTCCCTGGTTCGCCATCGCCACCACTTTCCAAATCCGGCTGAGCGCGGAGGCAAGTGGAACCTGAAAGCTTCCCTTGTAAACGAGAATCGAGCCCGCCAGGCAATCCACCGGTCGCGCCGTGCGGAACTGCTCGTAGGGATTGAGTTCCCCTGGCCCCCAGGCTTGGCCCGACATCTCGGTCGCGCTCACCAGTACCGTGCCCTGGATGATCGGTGGAATTTCGCCGAGCGGACGTTCCCAAATCACCGCCGAGGACGCCGTGAGGAGCGTGCAAGGCAGTTCATAATAGGCGGGATCCACGGTGCCGAAATAGGCCAGCCAACACGGCGTGGCGGCGTGGGTTTCCAAGTAACGCTTCACCGCCGGGAGGCCCTGTCCCCAATCCACGTTCGAATCCGTAAGCACGCGATAAGTCTCGGAGGGACCACCCCACAGTTCGTTCGAATAGGACAGGTAGTTGGGGAAGGCGCGCAGCGAGGAGGCGGCGTGGATGAGCACGAGCGCACCCACAAAGATTTCCCATGCCCGTCGCTTTATTGCCAAGTCTCCACGCGCCCGCTGCCGCCAGGACACTCAGAAACGGACAGATCGGAAGAATATGTCGCAACCCGATATTGAGATTTGAGGTCATACTCGCGGCGAGAAAGACGGTGGCAGGAATCAGCATCCACAAGGTCTCGCGGCGCCCCTCGCGCGCGCGCAGCCGTTCGAGCCAGTGTCGTGAGAGCGAGCAGGAGAAGAAACCCCAACGTGGACTTGATCACGAATGCCATGGGAAAATAGAACCACACGCCGTGCGGATAGAGCTTGCCCAGAAGGTAAGTGGGGCGCGAGTTGGTGGCTATAGAAAAATGCCAGCCCCTCCAGATAAGCCTCCGGCAGCAGATGGAACTCGCGCCGCCACACCGATGGCGGCAGCCGCGCCCCGATTCGGCACTGGCACCCAAGGAAGAAGCCAACGGGGGTGAAAGGGGCTGGGCGGCGGGCTTGGCGCTATAGCGGAAGCTGTAAAAACCCCAGAGGACCACGACGGAAATGGCCGCCACGACGATCAGCGCCAGGAGCAGGCGCAGGGCAAGCCGGCGGCGGCTTGGGGCAGGATTTCCTTCCGCAGAGTCGCTCCCTCGGCAGGCCCGAGTTGGGATCAGCAATTCGATCAGCGCCAGCAAAAACAAAATCGGAAAGAGAATGATGCCGGAGTGCTTGGCCGCCATCGTCAATCCGCCCGCAATCCCGCAAGCGGCCAAACGCCAGGCGTTGGGATTCACCACGTAACGCCAGAAGGCGTACACGGCGGCGAAGAACCAGCAGGCCAGCGCCACGTCATTCGCCACCAGCGGACCATGGGCCAGAATATTGGGCTCGAATACGATCAACGCCAGGGCGATAAACGCCGGGCCGGGGCCGAACATTTCGCGCGTTGCCAGAAAGACGATGACGGCCAGCAGCAAGGGAAACACCGTCATGGCGGCACGCGCGGCGAAAAGCAGCCGGTCGGCACGATTCGCATAGAGAAAGATGCGGCCGCCGCGGAAGTCGGAGGCTTCTCGCGTCCGTCATCGGCGGGACACGTGGCCGGAGGACCAGCAGGGGCAAAGCACCCACATCCTTGGCCAAGGGGGGATATCCGGGACAGATGGAAAAGTCGCCCGCCGTTAAGTGACGGTAACCTGCCAACAAGCTGTAAGCCTCGTCGGAGGTTTGCGACTCTTGGCGCACGGAGAGGAGCATGGCCGCTTCCATGATGGCCAGGAGAACCATCACCGTGGCCAGCGTCAGGGCTCGGCGTGAGATTGGGGGAATCAATGTGTGCTCCCGGACCTTCCGAGGCGCGGGCATCCTGCCCGTGTAAGTCATGGCCAGATGGCCGTGCCACAACGGCGAGGATTCTAACATGGCGGCCACCCGCGCCTACCGCCTAATGCGCGAGAAAGGTGTTCACTGTGTATAATCGAACTATCCCTGAGGAGTTGAACACTATGAAATTGCGCCATCGATGGTCGTTGGATATTGCCGTTGATTGCGGTGCTGGCTGGTTCGGCGCTGGCGGCAGCGCAGCAGGAGCCGTTCACGATCGAACAGGTGATGAGCGCGCCGTTCCCCAGCGAATTGGTGGCGGCGCCCGCGGGCGGCAAGGTCGCGTGGGTGTTCGATGCGCGCGGGGTGCGGAATATCTGGGTGGCGGAGCCTCCCGATTACAAAGGCACGGGCGCTGACCTCCTACGCTGCGGACGACGGGCAGGAGATCGCCGAACTTGCCTGGACGCCCGACGCCCGCGCCATCGTTTATGCGCGCGGGGGTGACTTCGAGACGCTGCGGGAGGCGCCGAATCCGCGCAGCTATCCGCAGGGCGTCGAGCAGGATATTTGGGTGGTGGCGCTCGCGGGCGGCGCCCCGCGAAAACTGGGGGAAGGGCATTCTCCCGCCGTTTCGCCCAAAGGCGATGAGGTGGCATTCGTCTTCAAGGACCAGGTTTGGTTGGCAAAGCTCAGTGGCAGCGACAAGCCGGCGCAGCTTATCCACGCGCGAGGGAAGGCCGAGTCGCTGCGATGGTCTCCGGATGGCTCCCAGTTGGCGCTCGTGAGTTCGCGCGAGGACCACAGCTTCATTGGGGTTTACGATTTCGCCCAAAAGAGTTTGCACTATCTTGACCCGAGCGTGGACCGCGACCTGGAGCCGGTGTGGTCGCCGGATGGCAAGCAGATCGCCTATCTGCGCCTCCCGGCCACGCCCGAGCCGCAACTGTTTGGTCCCAAGCGCGCGGGCCTGCCCTGGTCGATTCGCGTTGCCGACGTGACCACGGGTGCAGGCCGCGAGGTTTGGAAAGCGCGTGAAGGGCAGGGAAGTGTCTTTCGTTTTCTTGCCGCGGACCAGCAACTGCTTTGGGCGGCGGACGACCGCCTCATTTTTCCCTGGGAGGGCGACGGCTGGATGCATCTCTATTCCGTCCCGCTCAGCGGTGGCGCTGCGACTCTCATGACCCCGGGAGATTTTGAAGTCGAAGATGTAACGCTCGCGCCCGACCGCCGCGAGGTGCGTTTTCAATTCCAATCAGGATGACACCGACCGGCGGCATCTGTGGAGAGAAACGGCGGCCGCGACCCGGCCCGCGCCGGTGACAAGCGGGCGAGGGCATTGAGTGGTCGCCCGTGGTCACTGAGCGATGGGCAGCAGATCGCCCTGTTGCGCTCCGACGCGCGGTGGCCGGCGCGGCCCGCGCTGGTGGCGGCAGATGGCGTAACTGCGCGACCTTGCGCCGGAGTCGATGCCCAAGGATTTTCCCGCCACGCAGTTGGTGGAGCCGCAGCCGGTGATGCTCTCCGCCGCGGATGGGCTGAAGCTGCACGGCCAGCTTTTTCTTCCCCCCAACGCGCAGGCCGGGGAGCGGCATCCGGCCGTGGTCTTTTTCCACGGGGGCTCGCGCCGGCAAATGCTGCTCGGCTGGCATTACATGCAGTATTACCACAATGCCTATGCCCTGAATCAATATCTTGCCAGCCGTGGATACATCGTGCTTTCCGTGAATTATCGCAGCGGAATTGGCTATGGAATGGAATTCCGCGAAGCGCTGAACTACGGCCCCACCGGGGCCAGTGAATTCAACGACGTGCAGGGAGCGGGCCTGTACTTGCGCTCCCGCCCGGATGTTGACCCCGCACGCATCGGCCTGTGGGGCGGCTCCTACGGGGGTTACCTGACGGCATTGGGGCTGGCGCGGGCCTCCGACCTGTTTGCCTGCGGCGTTGATTTCCACGGCGTGCACGACTGGAATCTGGAGATTCCCCACACGCTCAGCGCGGAAAATCCCCAGAAGCTTGAAGACTGGGCGCGCGTGGCCTATGAGTCTTCGCCGCTGGCGGATGTGAAGACGTGGCGCTCGCCCGTGCTGCTGATTCAGGGCGATGACGACCGCAACGTGGCCTTCTCCAATATGGTGCAACTCGTGGAAGCGCTGCGGAAACAGGGCGTGGAGTTTCAGCAAATCGTTTTTCCCGACGAGGTGCACGATTTCCTGACGCATGAGCACTGGCTCACGGCTTACCACGCCGCCTCCGATTTCTTCGACGGCCATTTGCAGCGGTGGCCGGTAGCCAGGCCGTTACCGTCGTCTCAGCCGCAACGGGGACGAACGTTGGGCTATTGCGGGATCTTACTGGTGATACCCGAGACTGGATTCTTACTCGTGGTACCCGGCCTCCATCAAGGTGGGCCAGGGGCTGGCCGCGTGCCGGGGTGGGAATAGGTTCACTCGCTCCCCACCCCGGCGGAACCCGCGTCCAATCCGGCTGGCGGAGTGCTGCACTTATTGCATATAGTCGGAATAAATATAGTCCCTGTTCTTCTGCTTGACGTGGCAGCTAAAACAGGTCTTCATATCTTTCACCGAACCCGTGGTTTGACCGTCCTGGAAAAGTTCAAAGCCCCAGCCTCCCGTGTCCGGGTAATCCTTGGCACTCTTTTTGATCATATAAAGGGCCTTGTGTCCACGCGGCTCGATCGCCCCTTGGTAAGATCCGATATTAAAGACCTCCAGGGCGAATATCGAACCATCGGGATAGGGTTTCTTGCCAGCCTGTAACGAGGGCCAGCCGATGTCATTCACATAAACATTGTGGAGGCCTCCAAACTGGTCAAACAGTTTGTTCTCACTGCTGAAGATCACCATGGATTTGACGTGTCTCCAATGGCGGGGATCGTTGGGATAAGCGGGATAGGCGATGGCGGATTTCTTCTGGGCCTGAGCCATAATAGTCCCCAGGCTCACCGCCGCGCCTACGAAAACCATTAGCAAAATCTTGGTGCGCAACGTCATGGCGGGATACCTCCTCACTCTATTTTGGCGCGACTTCCTCACTACGTGAGCAAATTAAATGCTTTCATGGGCACGCATTCTAGCGCATTTGTTTTCGATAAGCCATGTTTTCCAAGGGGGAAAGTAACCTTGGCCAGAATCCCGAATCCCGAGCCCCTGATGCTGTTCGTTACGCCTCGGCCCATTGCTTCTTGATGTAGGCAAGCGCTCTCGCCAAGGCGGCTTCGGGATTATCGGTGGCGTTACATTCCATATTCAGCCAGCCCGAAAATCCCCAATCCTTGAGCGCTCGGAATCCGGGGCGGTAATCGAAGGGCAGGGAACCCGGCTCGGTGCGGGCCTTACCATCCGCAAGGTGAAAGTAAACGGTGTATTTTCCGTACTCCCGCAAGGTGGCGGCGATGTCTCGCTCCTCGAACTGCATATGATAGAAGTCGCTCAGCAGCTTGAAGCCGGGAGCGCCCACGGCTTCGATGAACTTGGCGGCCTGGCTCTGGAGGTACATGAAGTGGGTTTCCTTTCGGTTGCACGGCTCGAGCATCAGGTTAATGCCCGTGTGCTGGACGTCCGGAACCAGTTCCTTGAGTTCCGCCACCAACAATCGTTCTTCCACCTCCCGCGCCGTCATGAGGGGAGAAAGGTCCTGAAACTTATTGGGTCCAAAGACGGGGACTTCAATCACGTCGGTGGCCCCGAGGGCGCGAGCCAACTCCAGGCGCTGGCGGTCCATCTCCACACCCTGCGCGCGAACCAGGGGGTCCGTGTCCAACAGTTTGATCGAGCCCACGACGGCGCTGACGGCAATCCCGATGCCGGCGAGTTGCTCCTGAAGGAAATCCACCGGCTTGTCGGACCATTCGTTGCCCAGTTCAATGCCGTCATAGCCCAGCCGCTTGACCAGTTGGGCTCGCTCGCGCAAGGTCATTTTTTCGGGCAGGGGAGTACGCACCCCGAAGCGCACGCCGCCCGGCGGGAGCGGGGCTTCGCCCGCGCCCGCCGCCAGCGTTGCGCCTCCCATGGCCGCGCCGCACCCCGCCAGGAATTCTCTTCGGTTCACTCCGATGGCTTTTTTCATGTGCAATCCCTCAATGTAGGTGGTAGGTGGTAGATGGGGCACTGCCCTCCCACATCCCTCCGACCACCTGTGCCTACCATTGCCGCCCACATCTAACATCTGCCACCTACTGACTCCCACCTGCCATCTACCATCTACCACCTACCCGCCCAGATTAACCTGCCGCCGGGGGGCCTTCGGCGGCAAGGAACTGGGCGCGGTCCGATCCAGCAGTTCACGCACCTGGGTCAAGAGATCGGACAGGGTGAAGGGTTTTTGGATGTAAGCGCTGAGGGCGTTCCAATGCCGCATGATCTGATCGGTATAGCCGGACATGAAAAGCACGGGGATGCCGGGGAACTCGGCGTTAAACTTCTCGGTCAATTCCACCCCGCCCATAGCCGGCATGATGATATCCGTCAGCAGCAGATGAATCGGCCCCGGGTGGTTGCGGGCCAGGGAGAGAGCTTCCACGCCGTTGGTCGCTTCCAGGATGATGTAGCCGTAACGTTCCAGGATCTCCCGCGTATATTTCCGCACTCCCGCCTCATCTTCCGCCAGCAGAATGGTTTCTCCTCGCGAAGAGATTCGTTCGACGCTGAGCGCTGAACCGGAGTCGGCTTCCAGGCCGAAAGAGGGGAAGAACAATTTGAAGGTCGTGCCCCGGCCGGGTTCGCTGGAAACCCAAATGGACCCGCCGCTCTGGTTGACGACGATTCCGTAGACCGTTGACAACCCCAGGCCCGTACCTTTTCCCTGTTCCTTGGTCGTGTAGAAGGGTTCAAAAAGGTGGGACTTCACTTCCGCGGACATCCCCGTGCCCGTGTCCGTGACCGCCAGCACGACGTACTGGCCGGGGCTGACGTAGAGGTGGGTGCGCGCAAAGTGATCGTCCACCACCATGCAGGAGGTTTCGATCATCAGCTTGCCGCCGGACGGCATGGCATCCTTGGCGTTCACGGCGAGGTTCATGAGGACTTGCCCCATCTGCCCGGGGTCGGCGCGAAAAGCTCCCGCTTGCGGGTCGAGCGACAGGACCAACTCGATATTCTCACCCAGCAGCCGCCGCAGCATGTTTTCGTAATCTTTAACGAACTCGTTGGCGGCAATGGTCTTGGGTTCGGCGACTTGCCGGCGGCTGAATGACACCAACTGGCGCGTCAGGGCCGCGGCCTGCATGGCGGCCTTGGAAAGTTCTTCCATCGAGTCGCGCAGGGTGTCTTTCGGGCCCATCTCCGCCAGGACCAAATGGGCATAGCCGTTGATGATGGTCAACAGATTGTTGAAATCGTGCGCGATGCTGCCCGCCAGCCGGCCGATGCTTTCGAGCTTCTGGGATTGCAGAAGTTGCTGTTCCAGCCGCTTCCGCTCAGTAATGTTCAGAATCACCCCCACGAAGCGCACCGGTTGCGATTCGGCATCGAAAAACACCCGCCCACGGCTGGAAAGCCAGCGTTCCTGGCCGATCTTCAATGCCGAGCGGCTCGATACTCATCCGCGTAGTCCCCGCCATTCTCGTAACGCAGGGCATCCTGCAACGTCTGCGTTCACGCGGTCGCGGTCGGCAGGGTGGAGAGCGCGCAGGAAGGTGTCGTAGGTGACTTCCGCCTCCGGCGACAGCCCAAAATGTTGCCGGGCAAACTTTGACCAGATGAGCTTGCCGGTCTGGGGATAGAAATCGAACGTGCCGAGCTGCGTGGCATCCACCGCCAGCGCCAGGCGTTCCTCGCTTCCTCGCAATTCTTCCTGCGCTTGCTTGCTCTCTCGCCGCGCCGCGGCTTCCGCCAATTCGCGCTCCACGGCAGGCACCAGCCGGGTCAGGTTGTTCTTGGTGAGGTAATCGTGCGCCCCGGATTTCATCATCTCGACCGCGATGTCCTCACCCATCTTGCCGGACACCACGATGCAGGGAATGTCGTGGCCGCACTCCTGGAGAATGCGCAGAGCGCCGGGCGCGTCAAACCCCGGCAGGTGGTAGTCCGCAATGATCACGTCCCAGGTGGCATCCTCCAGCGCATGGCGCAAACCCTCAGCGTCTTCCACCCGCTGGGAAGAAGACTTCGAATCCGGCCTGCATCAGCAGGCGGAGTATCATGTCGGCGTCGCTTTCCGAATCCTCGATTTGTAACAGCCGCAAGGGTTTGCTCATGGTGCCTCACTTGCTTGATAAGAATTTCACGATCGTCGAACTGCGCGGCGCCCTCCAGCCTGATACTCAACCTAAGGGTTGAGATCGGCGCACGCCTACCATCTTCGTCTATGTTTGTTCTCAATAACATTCCGGCTTTGAACGTACAAGAAGAGAATTCTTTTTTCATTTTCTCTTCGCCCTCACTTCACCTTGGGGGGCTCCTCATTCAAGACCAACCAATATAATCCCAATTGCGCCACCGAATGGACAAATTGCTCAAAGTCCACCGGTTTCGGATGTAGCTATTGACCCCCAGGTCGTATCCGGCGGCCATAGTCCTGCTCCTCCCGGGAAGAGGTGAGAATGACCACGGGCATGCGGCGAGTGATCGCCTCGGCGCGAATTCTCCGCAGCACATCCAGGCCCGACACCTTCGGCAATTTCAAATCCAGCAAGGTGAGGGCGGGCACATCGGAGGTGTCGCGGCCCGCGTAGGCGCCCGTGCCAAAGAGGTAATCCAACGCTTCCTGGCCGTCGGAGGCGACTGACCAACTCATTGAGGATGTGGCCCTTCGCCAGCGCGCGCTGGGTAAGTTCGATATCACTGGGATTGTCTTCGATCAGAAGAATGGTTCTTGTCCTTCATGGTTTGTTCTCTCCAAGCGTGAAATATAGCGTTGCCCCCGCGCCCACCTGCGCCTCGGCCCAAATGCGGCCGCCATGGCGGTGAATCACCCGTTGCACGGTGGCCAAGCCAATTCCCGTGCCGGGAAACTCGCTGGTTTTGTGCAGGCGCTGGAAGGGGGCGAAGAGCATTCCGGCATAGGCCATATCAAAACCCACGCCATTATCGCGAACAAAAAAGGCAGGCTTGCCTTCGTACTCGGTCTCGCCAAACTCCACCCGCGCCGGGTTGCGTGGGCCGGTGAACTTCACCGCGTTGTCGAGCAGGTTGGTCAGCGCGATTTCCAGAAGCCGGGCGTCTCCCGTGCACTTGAGCTGCGGAGCTACAATGAATTCGATGGATGCGGCCGGGGTGCGCCTCCTTCAGGCGGGCGACAATGGTTTCGGCGAGGGAGGTGAGGTCAACGGTGCATGGGAACCAGTTCCGCCCGGCTGACGCGCGACAGGTGCAGAAGGTCGTCGATCAGCCTTCCCATGCGCTGCGCTTCGGAGCGAACGCGGTCAAGGTACTTGTGTCCTTGCGCGTCGAGACGCTCGCCATAATCTTCCAGCAGCGCCAGGCTCCACCCGTCGATGCCGCGGAGCGGAGCGCGCAAGTCGTGCGAAACGGAGTGCGCAAAGGCTTCCAGTTCCCGGTTGGCCGCTTCCAGCGCCGCCGTGCGCGAGCGCACGCGCTCCTCGAGTTCCTCATTTTGCTTGCGCGCGCTGATGTCGCTCAGTACGACGCGGCACACGGGCGTGCCCTCGGCGCCCGGCGTGGCGGTGGCCGCCAGCCGTGCCCAGAATGCCGTTTCGTCCATTTTCACCATCCGCAGGTCGAACGCCTGGGGCTCACCGGTTTCCAAGAGCCGATTACGGTGCAGGTAATAGAGGTCCTGGTCCATCTTGAGGATGAACCGGGTCACACGCTGCTTGACCAGCGCACTCCGGGTCGCGCCCAGCAGGGTGGCGGCGGTGAGATTGGCCTCCAGGATCACCCCCTCTTTGGAGATGGTGCAATAGCCCACCGGCGCCAGATCGTAGAGGTCGAAATAGCGCGCCCGCGCGGCGTCCAGTTCCACTTGCGCCCGGCGTAATTCCTCATTCTGCATCTCCAGCTCGATCTGGTGCACCAGCAGTTCATGGAGTGTCTGCCGTGTTTCTTCGGGCGACAACGCCTCATGGTTTTCCGACGACGGGGCGGATTTCCCCAGGGCGATCGCTTCGGCGCGCCGGCGCAGTTCGGCGCCTGGTTGGGGCCGGTTATCCTTGCTGGGCATTGCGCACCTCTAGGGTTCGACCCGTCCTTGATTCTCTCGTCCGTTCTGTGGTCGCAATCGCATAGATCTGCCCGGTCTCATTCACCAAAGCGGTGGAGGTCATCAAGACCTCCACGACAGCCCCATCTTTGCTGATCCGTTGGGTGAGATACGGCTCCAGAATTTCCGCCCGGCTAAGCTGGTATGCTTTGGCCAACGCTTCCTCTCGCACCCCCTCCGGGATCAGGTCGCGGACGTTCATCCCCAGCGCCTCGTCTTCACTCCAACCATACATCCTCACCGCGCCCGGGTTCCAGGCCAGGATGCGGCCCTCCAAGTCCTGCACGGTGATGGCATCGTGCGCATCGCGCACCACCACCGCCAGACGGAGCAGCGCATTGGCTTTCTGCAGCGCCTCCTTTGTCCGCTTCATCTCCGTGATGTCGACAAAGGTAAGCACCGCGCCCTCGATCACGTTGTCGAGGGTGCGGTAAGGCTGAACGCGCATCGCGTACCACTTGCCCGCCACGGTCTGAACTTCCACCTCTTTGGGAATCAGGCTGTCCAGCACCGCCTGCGTGTCCGCCACAATGCGGTCGTAGCCTACGAGGTTGGAGACGACGTGGCCCACGGGCCGCCCCACGTCGCTCAGGATCAGGTTGATGATCTGAGTGGCGGAGGGGGTGAAGCGCAGGATGCGCAGTTGATGGTCTACAAAGACGGTGGCGATGCCGGTGCCGGCCAGCAGGTTGTTCATGTCGTTGTTGGCCCGCGACATGTCCGCCACCTTGGTTTGCAGTTCGGCGTTGACCGTGGCCAGTTCCTCATTGAGCGATTGCAATTCCTCCTTGGAGGTCTCCAGTTCCTCGTTGGTGGATTGCAGTTCCTCGTTGACTGACTGCATCTCCTCATTGGAGGATTTAAGCTCTTCATTGGAGGTCTCCATCTCCTCATTGGCGGTCTGGAGGTATTCTTCCTTGGTCCGCAAGGCCTGCTTGAGCGCCGCGATGTGCGCGTCGGCATCCGTAGGGGCGTTGGCCCCTTCCCCGGCTGGCGAGGCGGCGGCCGTCTGCGCCGGTTGGGGGTCGAAGGGTGGCACTTCCTCCATGATGACCAAATACAGGGACGCCTCAAGCGCGGCGGCAGGGCTGGTCGCCACTGGCCGTACGCTCAGGTTGACCGTGGTGAAGTCGCCGTTGGTTTTGACGCGCAGGCCCGGGTGGCGCACGATCTCTTTTGTCCCCGCAGCTTTGTATAGGGCCGTGCTCAGATCGCGCCGCAGCCCTTCGCGGGCCATCTTCAGGATGTTGCTGACGCCGGCCTCGCCCGGGGCCGGCTCCAGGTACATCCCGGTGCGGCCGTGGAGGTAGAGGATGTCGCCCTGGCCGTTGACAAGCGCGCCGGCGGGGGCGACCTGTTGCAGGAGCGCCTGTTCGGTCAGCTCGCGCAGTGGCAGTTTCCCGTGGATTGCCGTCTTAACGCCGGCCCGCGGGAAAGCCTCCTCCTTCGCCGGATTGCGCGGCAGAAACAAGCCCCAGGCCGCGTGCTGGGCGCGGTGAATATCCGCTTTGCGCTGATACACCTTTAACTTGCGGTCGAGCGTGGCAAACAGGTCGCCAAACTCGCCCACGGTCTCGGAGGTGCCCAGGAACAGAAAACAGCCCGGGTTCAGCGCGTAGTGGAACAGGGGAAGGACCTTCTTCTGTAAGTCCCCGCCCATATAGATCAGGAGGTTGCGGCAACTGATGAGGTCGAGTTTGGAGAACGGCGGGTCTTTGATCACATTCTGCTCGGAAAAGACCAGCATGTCGCGGATGCCTTTGTGGATGCGGTAGGCGCCGCCGCCGGGCACCGCCGCGAAAAAGCGCTCCAGCCGTTCCGGTGAGATGTCGGCGGCGATGCTGGCCGGATAGAGGCCGGCGCGGGCCGTGGCAATGGCCTGGCTGTCGATGTCGGTGGCGAATATCTGCACGGGGTAGCTTTGCTTCAGCTTCTCCATGCGCTCCCGCAGGAGGATGGCGAGGGAATATGCCTCCTCGCCGGTGGAGCAGCCCGGCGACCAGACGCGGATCGCGTCGCCCCCCGACTTGCCGGCAAAGAGCTTGGGAATGACCTTTTCCTCGATCGCCTTGAAGGCCTCCGGGTCGCGGAAGAAACTGGTCACGCCGATCAACAGGTCACGAAAGAGCGCTTCCCCCTCGGCCGGCGTCTGCCGCAGATACTTGATGTATTCCTCCATGGTTTCGATCTGGTTGACGGCCATGCGCCGCTCGATGCGCCGGTGGACGGTGCTCGGCTTGTACTGGGAAAAGTCGTGGCCGGTCTGGGCGCGCAACAGGATGAAGATCTTCTTCAGCGTGCTCTCGCCCTTGGGCTCCGGGGCGGATGCGGGCTGGGGGGCCCTGCCGAAGGCATGGGCCACGTAGGTGATGAGCTGGACGGGCATCTCGGCCGGCGGAAGCTCGTAGTCCACCAGGCCGGTGTCGATGGCGCTGCGCGGCATGCCGTCGTACTCGGCGGAGTCGGGGCTCTGGCCCATGGCCATGCCGCCTTCGCCCTTGATGGCCCGCACCCCCAGGGTGCCGTCGCTGCCGGTGCCCGAAAGTACGATGCCGATGGCCCGCTCGTGCTGGTCCTGCGCGAGTGACCGGAAGAAGAAGTCGATCGGCAGTCGCTGACCGCGGGGCGCAGACGGTTCCATCAATTGGAGCGTGCCATTCAGCAAAGCCATATCGCGGTTGGGCGGGATGATATAGGCGCAGTTGGGGCGCACCGCCATCCCGTCCTCGACCTCGAAGACTTGCATGCGCGTGTAGCGCCGGATGAGGTCGGTGAGGATGCTCTTGTGGTCCGGGGCCAGGTGCTGCACGAGGACAAAGGCCATGCCGGGATCGGTGTCGACGGGCATGCCGGAAAAGAAGGCTTCAAAGGCCGCCAGCCCCCCAGCCGAGGCACCGATGCCGACAACGGGGAATCTCGCGGCATCGTCCCCGGACGGTGGCTTGGCCGCTTCCGGTTCGAGGGCTTTTTCCGGCGCATTCGTCTTGCCATTGGTGGTCTCCATGATGCCTTCTTTCCTCCAGATTGTGCTGAGCACCTCAGAAACTATGCACAGCGACATTGGTTCCTGCCCATGGCCCTGTCGCGGCGCTCGATGACCGCCGGTCGGTGCTCATAGAGCACCGGGGTGGTGGGTCCCCCGTGAAGCAATTTCCCGCAGCCTGCAAAGCCTCGCCCTTCCGTCCGCCTCTCCAGACTGTCCATGCCTGATGAGAAATTCGGGTCAGGCATTTTGCCGGGAATCGCACCGGTATGCTGCGAATTGGGGGTGAGAAACTTCTGTCTTCGCGGCCAGAAGACGATGCGAGTATCTAGGAGTGCGTCGGAAATCACAGTTTTTCAACGAAGAATCAATAACTTGAAGACAGTCAAATCTCGCTAACTTGTTGATTCTATGTACAACGGAATCTATCTCCGACAGGCTCCTAGTATGCCCCTTCCCGCAGGGAGGGGCGGCACATCAACGGGGTGAAACCTCGCAAGGCTTCTGACGGATTCCTCCTAGCCTTCGGTAACATTCAGCTTCTCTACCCGGGATAACCGAAGGTACGGGTAGAGATGCACGCGGGAACCCCATATGAGGTATTGTATATTATAAACACAATAAGTTCCGGACAGCCAGTTTCCGCATCAGACGAGTTCCCGGTTTGCGAGCCCACGCCCCACAAACGATGCGGCAAGCTGCCTCCTGCCAAATTGGCTGGTTCGCACGTTTATGACCAGGGGCCAAACAGGATGAAGTGTGCAGTATTCCAATTGAATGAGCCCTATGGCGAGGAAGGCACGCCGATTCAGTACATTGGATGGGGCAAATGGCTCAAAATGCGAAATAACGAGAGGGAGAATTTGCACAATGACCGGCCCCGCCGGGTGTGCGTGAAAACTCGCTAGCATTAGTGCTGACCCCCTCACCCCAACCCGCAAAACGTGGGGCCCCCTCCGCGTCGCGGTCCCCCATCTCCCCCAAAGGGACGAGGGAAGAGGATTTGTTACTTTTGCCTTCTGCGGTTTGACCTCTGGCTTGTCCTTCCCCCTTAGAAAGGACAGGGCGCTGATTACTGGCCAGCGTCTTTGGTGGGGATCAAGTCGAGTTTCACCGATTGCGCGCGCCTTCGGTGATGTGGACGGATTCGCCGAGGCTCTCGTAAGGTGGAGGAATTCCGGAATCGTGTAGGCGCCGTGCTCGATGTTCTCCCAGGCGAACACTTTGTAGTCGCCGGGAGGAATGCCTTGCAGGACGAAGTGGCCATTTTGGTCAGTGGTGATGGACTTGAATAACCGCTTTTCGCCGCGATGGGGCGGGTCAGGCACCAGCACCACGGTGGCTCCTTGGAAACGGCTGCTGATCTTTGGAAATCACGCCGTCAACGCTTGCTCCGTTGGGGCTGACCACGATTTCGAGCAAGCCCGGAGCTATGCTTGCTGTCCACTGTAACGCCCGCCGTGAGCACATCCACCCCATCCATGCGCGCGGACTTTACGAAGTAATTCTCCGGCAGGTTTTCAACGTTGATTTCGAAATCGCCGTCATAGGCGTTCTTGAGCAGGAAACTCCCATCGGATTTTACAGAGTCAGAGGTTGCACCGCCGGAAGGCTCGTCTGTCCTTTTGGGAGACAGGCCGACCACGAGAGAGCCGAGGTTGGAATCCAGTTGCCCCTCGATTCGCAATCGGCCTTTGATTTCCACCCCGCGCGTGGCGGTCAGCGTGACGCCGTCGATGTCGGCGTCACCCACTTCCAGGGCCTGGTGGCCAGACGCACGGGTTTCCTCCCTCTTGGAGCACGGCGTAAAGGTATTACGAGCCCGGAGTGAGGTTGTGCAGTTCGAAGGCGAACTTGCGCTTTGGCGTCAACAGACGCAAGTCTGCACCGGGAAACTTAGGCTGAAGTTCTGCCCGCCGAGGAAGACTATCACCATAACGCCGCGGTTCCTCCGCACCCGGCGTTGACGACCTGCCCGCTGACCGTGACCGTGCGGACGGGTCGCAGGCTGATGTCGACGCCGGAGAGTTCATCTCCCCCGCGCACCGAAATGGGTGCGGCACGGCCGGCATCGGGAACTCCCGGATAATAGATCGGCACATCACCCTGTTTGGAATTGAGATTTTCGAGGGTCGGTTCGGAGGGCGGCCTGCACGAAGTACTGCCCGGGAGAAAGTCCAAAAAGCCGGTACTCGCCGAGGTCGTTGGTCTGCCCCGCACCGTTATTCTCAAGCTGGCGCTGCCCATCCGCATAAATATAGTGCATCGCCATAACCTACGCACCCAAAACGGGCTCACCGTCCTCGTCGTACACATGCCCGGTTATGGCCGCGGTCGGGACCATCGGAAAAGTAATGTCGGAAACTCTTTGAGCCGGAGAAAGCGTCAGCTCCTTGCCGGGTCCTTCCGGAGTGCGCTGGCCATACTGCTGTGTCACAAAACCATTGTGCTGGGCCGACAAACGATATCGGCCTGGGGCAAGGCCCTTCAGCTCGAATCGCCCCATGGCATCCGTCACAGCGGTACCTCCATTGAAACGACCGCCATCTGGCCGCGCCTCCACGGTGGCCTTGCGCAAGGGCTCGCCCGTGCTCGCCTTAATCACCACGCCTTGAATGGTGCACAAGTCAGCAGGGTTCGGCGTTGGGGTTTGCTGGGCCGGGGCAGGGAAGAGAAACAGCAAAGAAAGCAACAGGGTGGATATTGCCAAGTCCTTAATGCGCCAGCCCATTATAACACTCGAACAAAACCACAGGGTTTACCGCCTGTAGGCGGGGAGAATAGTTTGGAAGTACGGGGAGAATAGTTTGGAGGTTGAGGGATAATAGCGCGGAGGTAAGTCGCCAGAAACACAACCGCGCCTGCCTGACGCGCCAGAGACGCCAGACAAGCGCTACTTCCCTATGACCATCAAAACTGCCTAAAATTCGCGTCCAGGATGCCCCCAGACGCGTGCCAAGCAACCCCCTTGACCTGGAAAACAGCGGCCAAAGCCGCGAACACCGAATCAAGAACCGGCTTGATGGAGCGCAGAAAAGGCGACTTCGCGCCGTGGGCAGTGGCACCGGCTCGCGCCGATCCGCCCGCCCGGAATCCCGCGTAAGGCCGCGAAAAGCAGGGAATCTGATAGACCGCAGAATAACAACCCAAGGCCGCCTTGGCCCTCATGCGGCTGTCACCTTCCCTTTTGCGGCTTCCATCTGCGCCCGCGCCGTCTCTGCCATCTTTTCCCATGCGGCCTGAATCTCCGCTTCTAATTCTTCTGGGGTGAATTCCCGGCTCTTGAGCCGGTCCACGATGCTCCACTGAGCCCACAGGGGCAACCCCGATTCGGTAGTAGCCTCTCGGAGCCATTCACAGCGCCGCCTTGCCGCGCCTGATTCCAACTGCCGTCTTGCTCCAAGTAAGGCTTTCCACTCTGCCTCCGTCAAGGTTTCCGCGCCCTCATAGACACCCTTAAGAGCGCTGCGCAGTTCCGGGCTATTCAGAACCAAGCAACGGTTCAATACCTTTGCCTCAGCGTCCTTGCGTTCCTTTCAAGGGGCGGCCAGAGCCAAAGGAGGTAGGCTCCTTAACCGCGCTATCCGCCGATGGATTTTTGCTCAAGAGCTACGGCTATTTGTTCAGCCGCCCGTTGAAAGAAGCGCCTGTCTGCGAGTACATCAAGCCGCGCCGAACTGCTATTGGTCGGGGAGAGGTGGCCCCGCGCGCCCGGAAAGCGATTCGCAATTGTGTTTCGCTCTCTTGCGCCAGCCCGGCGCGTCTTGATGCGCTCGCGCGAAGGGACCGGAGGCCGCGTTACTGCGCAGCCTCCGGCACCCTTGAAGCCTCACGCCACAGCGCTCTTGAAGATGTAGGCCGCGCCCGGAACTGTGAGCTTGCAGCAATAGTAGGTTTGGTATTCGATCATGTCGCCGCTTCGCTCTTCCACGCGGTAACGCTTGACCAGCATTCCGCCGTTCTGAGGCACGCCATAGAGCCAGCGGAAAGTTGTGCCAAGAGTCACCATCATCTGGCCTTGCGCCGGAGGCACATAGGCGAGAATCACGTTTTTGCCCCAAATGTAGTTGAGGCTAGTTGGCAAGCCTTGAACCGTGGTGTCATAAAGCGACTTGGCCACGACAAAGTTATCCACGTTGAAGAGCCCGGCCAACTGCTGTTCGCTTGGATATCCGAGAGGCAGCGCCGTGGATTTAAAGCGGTCAATGATGATGGGATGTTGAATTAGTTGGAGCCACACCGGGTAACCGACCAGCAGCGTGTTCGGCTCTTTGGTGCAACCCAAAAGGATTGTAGAACGCACGTCCGTGATAGCGGCCACCGGGTCAGAGTTTTGGAAATCGCTCCATTGCGCAGTACCCGCAAGTGTGGCGTTGGGAATCGCTGTCGAGTTCATGATGAGGTTGTAAATCATGATCTCGCGTTGCTTGTCGATGATGTCCGCCAGCGTTTCCGTGGTGAAGACTTCGGGGCCGACGCCAAGCTCCCACTCCGAGCGTAACTCATCCGATATAAGCTGCTTTTGGGCTTTCCCGTCGCAGTAATACTCATCATTCGACATGCGCCAGGCGGGCATCTCGTTTGCTTCGGAACCGGGCGCGCGTTCCGTGTTGTAGGCTTTGAAACGCTCAAAGCCAAAGATCGGGTAGCGGTTCGATTGCTTTGAAACCGGGAAATCAGGAAAGAGCCGTGCCCCAACAAACTCCTGATTGCGATATACGATGGAGTAGTTGGTCAAGAATTGATCTAGGTGCGCAGTAGCGATTTCGGACATGGGGAACCTTCATCAACGCGCGGAGCTTAGTGGCCGCGTGGGGAACGCGGTTCCAAACCCGGCGCGGGTCAGAGACAGCAAAAAAACGGGGGCATCCGGCAAAGATGCCCCCAGGAGCATCTAGACCATCTCTGACCAACAAAACTTGTGACGTTTGCAACATAGGTCTTTCTCACAGTAGAACTACCTCACCGGGAAACCCGACACAGCGATTGAATCGGCCCCCCGCGCCGCTCCCGGCAAGACTTCGGCCTTTAACTTTGCACCCGCTTCCATCTCTTCGGGAGTGGGCACGGGTTTGGACGCTTCATCCGTGGGCAGCTTTGCAATTTGAGCTTTCGAAAGATAGGCGGACTCGCCACGGCGAAACACCCCGGCACAGGCAAGCGTTTCCGGCAAGACCGCAGCTTTGGTGCCGATGGTACAGAACTCTTTCTCGGATACTTGGCCGAAGAAAGCGTTCACCCAATCGTGACTCTGTGCGGCCAACTCTGCCGGAAGGGAGTCTAAGAGCGCCGCGAACCGGCCCGCGTCAAAATCGGTTGTGGCCGCGAATTCCAGCCGCCCGGCAAGCTCTACCATTTGGGCAGTCAGCGCCGCCCGCTCTTGTAGGGCCTTGCGAAATTTTTGCAGCGCCGCATCTATCGCCGCGTCTTTGGTGAATCGCTCCATCGCCAGCGCCGCCAATTCGCCTTGCTGATTCGCCCGTTGCGCCGCCTGTGCGGGCGAAAGCGCCAGAGCGTTGATTCCCGCCTGTAAGGATGTTTCCCGCTTGCGGAACGCGGCAAGCTCCCGCTCTCGCTCTTCGATATCCGCCAGAGTCTTATTAAGCGCCTGACGAATATTGAAGTTATTACCATCGACAACCGTGGCCGTTTGCCGCTCCGCCGTCTCTTTCTCTTGCGCGATACGCTTTTCGGCGAAGGCAATCTGATTGCGGCATTTCTCTTGCGCCGCCTCAAGCTCAAGCTGGCGCAACATTGACTTCTGGCTTCGCGGACTCCAAATGTTCTCGGCTTGTTTCCGTGATTTCATGCTGAGCCTACCTTCCCGCGTCCGCACGGTAGAGTTTGACGACATCGGGGTTTCTGTTCACGATGGCGTCAATTGCCATCTTATGAGCCTCGAAAGCTGTGAGGGCCGAATCCCGCACCATCAGTTCCTTTTTCTTGTCTTCAACCAAGTTGGCCAAATTTGCTGTCACGACTCTGGAACCTGCCATTGCATTCCTCCTGTCGGTTGCGTCCATCCAAGTTTTGTCTAACCACATTTCTGGCTCACACCCCGCGCCCGATTTTGCCCTTGCCGCAAATAAACCTCGAAAGCGCCCCGAGGGTACACGATCACCCCACGCTTGCGCCGCATGAAAGGCGGCCCTTGCCTTTTGAGACGCATATCCGCCAGAGCCTTGCGGGAAGTCTTGAGCGCCGCCGCGACTTGCGCTGGCGTCAGGTAATCCGCCGTCAACATCCGAACTATTTCGGATATTTAGGATTAGCGGATTCGGCATTACCGCCGCGCCGTTCATTGTCGCCCTTCGCCCCGCTCGCTCGATTCCTTCCGCCAAACCCTGAGCCGGTAAAAGTTAGAAAGCACCTGGAGTGAAACCTTCTCTCCCCACCGTGCCAGGACTTCCGCCGCAATCTGCCCGTTGGGAATTCTGCGGCGCTGGGCTTGCTCCACAAACTCGCACAAGCCCGGATGCTTCTCTCCCAACTCTTCGATTCGTGTGCGCCGGTAAAACGGAGCGCCGGGCGTCCATGCCCTGGTGCGCTCCGCGGGATAGTGCCGGATGACTGGCAGCGGATACTTGATTCGTCCTTCCCCTTTGACGAACGCTGGCCCGCGATGCCCCCAGTATCTCCACCGCTCCAAGGTTTCAACCCGCACCGCGAGCAACCGGGCCGTCTCCTGGGGAGTCAGCAGCCGCTCTTCCCGAAGGTCGCTCGGTAGCGGGGTGTGAATTTCGACGCCCATTCCTTTCTCCGTTCCCCCAGCTTCGCGGCAGTGACGCCAGCCAGGTTTGAAAGCTCGCGCGCGGGTAGCGAATGAGTTTCGCCCCCAGTCGCAACCAAGGCGGGCCGTCGCCATCGTGCCTCCAGCGCATAAGACCCCAAAGACTGACGTGCAGCAGGTCAGCAAGCTCGCGCGTGGTGAGGTACTCTGCTGACTGAATCTCTGCCCCCGTCCGGATCGGCATCCTGGAACGTTTCCCGCGCGCGTAAGCTTTTTGGGCCATCCCAGTACCTTTACCCACGGTCCCCACGGCAGAAATCGTCTCCGGGCGCGTTGTAGGGCCATGTAATAAAGCCGCCGCGTCGGTTGAAACCCGCACGCGGGGCCGTCTGCGATTCCGCGCCCTTT
>CAWELY010000034.1:0-41941 GCA_963810005.1 uncultured Acidobacteriota bacterium | reverse complement strand
TGCGCGAGGATCATCGAGATTGATGCCAGCGCTGTGCCGGATGCCATTACCACCCACGCCAAATGTCGTTTCTGCATCACCTTTACCTCCAAGGAACAATCGGTATTAGCCTGAATTCTAACATGGCAGGCACCGTGCTGGCTCATCGCCAAGCATCTAATCCTTGGATTTCCTACGGCAGGAAATATGGTGTCGAATATTTCCTACCGGCAGGAAAGCATGGCGCTGGGTTGGTCATTTGCAAGCGCGTGCTAGGGGCATTTTGCGAGCCGCCACCAGGGCACGTTAACCCTTGGCGGGTCGAACCAAGGTTGCATCCCATCTCGGGGAACTCGGTGCCTCGCCACTACTACCAGGCTCGCTCCGTCTTGCGTCGATTCCGCCGTGTAAGCTAAACTGGAGTCTTAGGTAGTCGGGGAGTTCAAGGCCGGTTCAGGGGAAAAACAGAATACAATTCAAATGGAGGAGCATCATGCTTCTGCGATCTCTCGCATGTCCGTCGGTTTCGTCTCGCTGGTGGGACTCGTTGCACTCGGGGCAGCGCCATTGCTGGCCGCCTCTGGCATCTACAATTTCACGCTTCCTTCCATCGATGGCGACCCGACTCCGCTTTCGACCTACAAGGGAAAGGTGATTCTCCTCGTTAACGTCGCCAGCCGCTGTGGTTTCACGCCGCAGTATTCCGCTCTGGAATCTCTCTACGAGAAGTACAAGGATCAGGGACTTGGTGATCCTGGGTTTCCCGGCCAACAACTTCGGCGCGCAAGAACCCGGCACGAATGCAGAGATCAAGAGCTTCTGCTCCACTAAATACAACGTGTCCTTCCCCATGTTTGCCAAGGTCTCCGTAAAGGGCGATGACACCACACCGCTCTATCAATTTCTCACCCAGAAGGCCAACCCGGCAGTGGCCGGCGAGATCAAGTGGAACTTCACCAAGTTCCTGGTGGACCGCAACGGCCATGTCGTGGCACGGTTTGAGCCTGCGGTAACGCCGGACTCTCCCGAGGTTGTGGCGGCTGTTGAGAAGCTCTTGAAGCAGTAATTCGGATTTCTCACCACGGGTTTGGCAGGGCGGGCTGCGCCCGACCTGTCGGGACAGTTTGCGGAAAGGCGATTGGCTGCTGGAAAGGGGTTTACCTACGGCTAATGATATTGTCCCCCTTCGGAGAACAAGGCCGGAGCTTGACCTTCTTGAGGCTCTGCCCTAATTTAGACCGGCTTGGTTCAGGGGGGAGGTTACTTTACGTGCGGTGATTTCTCAAGGTCGGCGAGGGTGGCAAGAACCACGCGGCCCACGATCGTTAAACTCAGCGGGCTGCAATGGTCAACCGTATCTCTTGCCGTGTGCCAGTAGCCGTCGTCGGGCGTAGTTAAAATCGATCAGGTCCACGGCGGCCACGCCGGCATTCACAAAAGGAATGTGGTCGTCGTCAACGGCAGTTCGGGGAATCCAGGAAATACTTCGCGTATCCCAGGCGGTGGGCGGCGGCGAACACGGTTCCGTCAACCAGGGCGTGGAATTTGCCTCGCGATGGATCTCCAAGTTGGCGTCTCCAATCATATCCACCAGGATCATCGCCTGGATGCGCCCCAGTTCGCCCGCGGAAGAAAGCTTCTGCACCAAATGCCGGCTGCCGTACAGGCTGTCCGTATCCGTCCATTCGCGCACGGCCTCTTCCCCGTCGAAGAAAACCAGCCAGTAGGTGAAGGCATGCTTGCGGCCGTGCAATTCGCGCGCCAGTTCCAGGAGCAGCGCCGCGCTTGACGCCCCGTCGTTCGCGCCGACAAAACGGAAATCTTCAAAGAGCTTGGTGTCGTAATGGCCCGCACCATCACGATTTTGGGTTGCTGGCCCGGAAACTTGGCGATAAGGTTGGTCATGGGGATGGCGCCCACGGGAGTCTGGGCGGTGAAGCGCATCCTCTTCCACCTGCGCGCCTGCATCCTTAAGTTGCCCGATCATCCAGCGCCGCGCCTCCGCCAAAGCCGGTGATCCGGCCGGCCGCGGCCCGTAGCTCACCAACTGCTTCAAATCCGCAAAGGCCCGCCCACCGTTAAAGGACTCGGACGGTCCCTGAGCGCTCAGCCGGAAGGGAACGGCCAAAAGGACCAGAAAACTGCACGCCCCAAGCCCAATCCAATCTGTGTGACGCTTAGTCTTCCTCATTTTTCGCTTTCCGGTTTTTCTTCAGGTAAACGAGCCAGGAAAGTCCGATGCTCAGGACGTAAAGGCCCAGCAGCGGAATCCAAACGACGAAGATGGTGGCCATATCATTGGTCGGGACAATGGCGGCAGCGATGACCGCCGTCAACAGGACCGCATAGCGGAAATTCTTCAAGAGGAACTTGGGCGTGACGATGCCAAAGATCGAGAGCAGCAAAATCACCACGGGCAACTCGAAAACCACGCCCACCGCGACGATGATGGAAATCGCCAGGTCCCAGTATTCATTGATGGTAATCATGGGCTGAAATTGCCAGGCAAATTCCAGCAGGAAACGAAACGCCTTGGGCAATGCCAGCTTGTAAGCGAAGAAGCCGCCGGACATGAACAGGCCGCTGGTGAGCAGGACAAAGGGCCAAATGTATTTCTTCTCGTTGCGGTAAAGTCCGGGCGAGACAAACAGCCAGAGCTGAAATAAGACGTAGGGCGAAGCGAGAAAAATCCCCCCCATGATGGAAAGCTTGATGTAAAGGTTGAAGGGATCAACGGGATTGGTGTAAACGAGCTTCTGCGTCAAGTGCAGCGCGTGCAGCGTATCGGTTAGGGGCTTTGCCAGGTAGGCGTAGATGTGGTTGCGAAAATAGAAGCAGATGCCGGTGGTGATGATGATGGAGTAGATGCTGTGCAGCAGCCTGACCCTGAGTTCCTCGAGGTGCTCGAGGAACGACATCTGCTTGCCGCTCAGTTCCGCTTCCTCAGGGTCGGGGTCCGGTGTCTTTGGGGGTGGGTTCTGGATCGTGATGCCCATAAGTGGAGGTCGTGTCGGAGCCGCTCTCGGGTAAGCGGTCCAAATTCTTGATTTCCTCTTCCAGTGAATTCTTCAGTTCATTTGACGCGCGGCGCAACTCTCCCAAACCCTTGCCCAAGGTACGAGCGATCTCCGGTACTTTCTTGGGGCCGAAAAGGAGGTAGGCAATGAACAGGAAGAAACCGATTTCGAGAAACCCGCCGCCAAACAATGTGCGCCTCCATTGCGATAATAGGAAAACCCTTGGGTGTTGTCAAGGTGAACCGCACGCCGTGATTCGGTTTTGTCGCTGAAAAGCGCGATATTTTGCAGAAAAACCAGCTTTTTTGTCGAGTAGCGCGCCGGCAAGCCCCTTTTTCCGTGCGATCTTGGCGGAGCGTTCCAGCCAGGATATCGAACCTTGTGCCGTCAAGTCGCATCCAATCAGCGGGGATGGTAGAAGCTGCTTTTTGGCCTGGCGGCCCTATGTTATACTCAATTCAGCAGGGTGAGGAGCTGCAAATCCATGAAACAAGCACGCCGGGTGGTTTGGTTTATCTTGTCGACGGTCCTCCTCTGTGCGCTTCTGGGAGGGGCGTACGGGCGCCAAGTTGAGGCCACCACCGGAAGCGATGACTCGGACGTCAAGGCAAGCTTGAACGCCTTCACCCGCGTTTACGATATCGTCGAGGCGAATTACGCCGACCCCGTCGATCCCGACACGACCATTTATGGCCCGCCCAATGGCAACACGGGCGCCATTCCCGGCGCGTTGCGCACCCTGGACCCGCACTCAAATTTCTTCGACCCGCGCGCCTTTGCCCTGCTCCGCGAAGACCAGGAAGGCAAGTACTACGGCGTGGGCATGTCGATCCAGTGCCCGCCCCGGCAAAATGGGCAAGCTCGTGACCGTGGTGGATTCGCCGATTCCCGGGTCGCCCGCCTTTCGCGCCGGCCTGCGCCCGGGCGACATCGTGGCGAAAGTCGATGGCAAACCCACCGACGGATTGAACACCGACGCAGGTGGCCGAAATGCTCAAGGGCCCCAAGGGCACGCAGGTTCACGTCACCATCATTCGCGAAGGATACGACCAGCCGATCGAAGTCAACATCACGCGCGATGAAATCTCCACACAGCAGCGTGGATGACGCCTTCCTGATTCGGCCCGAACATCGCTTACATCCACATCAGCAAATTCAACGAAAACACCAACGATGAGCTCAGCGATGCGCTGCGCAAGCTGGGCGAAAAGAACTTGCAGGGATTGGTTCTTGACCTGCGCGGCAACCCCGGCGGATTGCTCCAGGAAGCCGTGGAGGTTTCCGATCACTTCCTGGAAAAGAGCCAGCTTATTGTTTACCACTCCGGGAAGGCATTCCCAGGAGAAACGCTATTATGCCACCCGCGGCGACGATGGCAATGAATATCCCATTGTCGTTCTCATTAACCGCATGACGGCGAGCGCGGCGGAGATCGTCACCGGCGCCCTCCAGGATCACGACCGCGCGCTGGTGATGGGTGAGCCCAGCTTCGGCAAAGGCCTGGTGCAAACGGTGTATCAGTTGAGCGAACACACCGGCTTGGCTTCTGACCACGGCGCACTATTACACGCCCAGTGGACGCCTGATCCAGCGCCAATATGAAAACGTTTCGCTGTACGACTACTACTACCACCCCGAGCTCACCAAGCCCGAGCCATGCCGAGGTGCGGCTGACCGACGGCGGGCGCGAAGTTTATGGCGGCGGCGGAATCACTCCCGACGTCGAGTTTGCCGATCCCAAGATGAATCCCGCGCAGGAAATGCTGATCCAGCACAGCGCCTTCTTCAACTTCGCCAAGTACTACCTGGGAGTCCACAAGACCATTCCCAAGGATTTCGAAGTGAATGACGCCGTTCTGGATGAATTCAAGCAGTTCCTGGCGAAAGAGAAGATCCCCTTCTCCGACCAGAACATGAAAGATAATCTTGACTTCGTCAAGAACCGCATTCGACATCCAGTTGGTGGGCTCGATCTTCGGCGAAAATGAAGCCGACAGGATCAGTATCGCCAACGATCCTCTGGTGCTGAAAGCGCTGGATGACATGCCGCAGGCCAAGGAACTGATGGCCAAGGCCAAGCGGTATGTTGCCAGCAAGACACAGAGGTAGGATTTCACCGTCAGGCCCGGGACAAGCCCCTTCCCGGGCTTGCGACCGCCTGCGCGCGGACGGACTACTCGCCCCGCGCCTTTCCCACAAAATACCTGATCAGTGAGAGCCCGCCGGTAATCGGGAGGAGGAGGATCTGCTTCCAAATGGCGGCGCGCCCCTTGGCTTTTGCGCGCTCCGCCTGGGCATCATCCTTGGCGCGAAAGACCAGCATCGCCGCGTATTTGGCAAAGTCCACGCCGCACTTCTCGCATTTTCCACCTTGTAATTGCACGTGCTTGCAGGAAGGGCAGGTGTACTTCAGCGGCGTGTGGCACCGCACGCAATAGGTAACCGTTTCCGAATTCTCCGTCTTGCATTTAGGGCATTGCATGGAAAGCCTTGTAGCCTGCCGGACTGAGCCACGGCGGCAAATGGCACGGGAAAGCACGCCCGGCCAGCTCAAGGCAGATTATACAGGAATGAAATGAGAAAGGAGTTTTTGGTGGACGCGAAGGGATTCGAACCCTCGACCTCAGCGTTGCGAACGCCGCGCTCTCCCAACTGAGCTACGCGCCCATCCGATCCGTGACCCTTGGAAATATAACACGGCGGGCGGAGCGCCGCCAAGTTTCATGGCAACAGGCAAGTGTCAATTTGATGTAGAGGCGGCTTTTCGCCGCCATTGGGCGAGGTAAACTCGCCGCTACATCATCAAATTGACCCACTCCCCGACAACAGGCTCTCCGCAAAACCCAAGGCCTCTTCCAGCTGATCCTCCGGCAGCCCGCCACCCTGGGCGAAATCCCGGGTTCCGCCCCCCTTGCCCCCGAACTTCGCCAGGGTCTGTTTCATCACGTCCGACAGGTTCGCCTTCCCGCCGGGCGTCTGGGAAAAGAAGAGCGCGGTGGGCATCCCCTTGACCCCGATCAGGGCGATGGCGCCGGCTTGCTTCCCCACGGCGTGCGCGACGAACTTGGCCTTCTTCCCTTCGGTGGATTCAAACAGGCATCGGACCACCCGCACGCCGCCTTTCTCCGGGGCTTGTTGCCACAACTGGGCGGCTTCCAATTCCGCCAGATCCTCCACCAGTTTTTGCACAGATTTGCCCGCGTCGCGCAATTCCTGGGCTTGTTTGGTGATCAGCTCGGGAACGTTTTCCAAGCCGGTGGAGAACAATCGCGCCGCTTCGCTCAGGATGGCAAAATCCTGCCGGGCCCGGCGCAGCGCCCGGCCCCCACACACGAATTCAATGCGCGTCAGGCCCTTGGCGCGCTCCACCTTGCGAATGCTGATGATCCCCACGCTGCCGGTCCGGCTGACGTGGGTCCCCCCGCAGGCGGAAAGATCGAATCCCTCGACTTCCACCAAGCCGAATGTCGCCTTCGCGAAAGGTGGGTTTTCGCAAGTCGAGTTGCTGGGCTTCGGCGGCGGGCCGAAAGGAAATCTGCACGGCCCGGTTTTCAAAGACCACCCGATTCGCCAGTTCTTCCGCTTCTTCGATTTGCTTCGAGCCGACGCGGTCGGAATCGAGATCGATGCGTCGCGCTCTCCGTGCCCAAATGAAACGACACCGTCTTGTAACCACCCGCGCGTTCAAACGCCGCCGATAGAATGTGCTGCCCCGTGTGCTGTTGCATGTGGTCAAAGCGGCGCTCCCAGTCGATGCGGCCCTGGACGGCTTCGTCCGGCGGGCTGCCCGCGAGAATGTGGGCAACCTCATCTCCCTCATCGATGACGTCCAGCACCGGGATTCCCGCCAGCGTGCCGCGGTCGCTGGGTTGCCCGCCCGACTCCGGGTAGAATGCCGTGCGGTCAAGGTAGACGCGTGCTCCCAGCGGGTCGGGACTGGTGCGAATGACGCGCGCGCTGAATTCCATTAGGTAACAGTCGGTGTAATAGAGGCGTTCGGTGTGTGCCATGATTGTAGAGTGCGTCCCTCGCGGAAACGCTAAGCTTTTCCAGAGCCTCCAAATACTTGTACCCGGTGGCCGGTGAGGAAAAGCACGATGGATTCATGCCCGCCCAAGAATCCATCCCACAACAATTTCTTCAGCCCCGCCAGCGTGGCTCCGCCTTCCGGCGAGGTGATCAATCCTTCCGTCTCGGCAATCTCGCGGACGGCCGTCAGCATGTCGGCATCGGAAACCGCCAGCGCGGCGCCGCGACTCTTGCGCACGGCGCCGAGAATCAGGAAATCACCGATGGCGGCGGGGACGCGCAAGCCCGGAAGCCAGGGTTTCGCGGATCCTTCCACTCCTCCGCGCGTTCGGTTCCCTCGGCATAAGCCCGCACCATGGGCGCGCAGCCGTGCGCTTGGACGGCGAACATGCGCGGGCGGCGCTCCGCAATCCATCCCATTTCCTGCATCTCGTCAAAGGCCTTCCACATGCCGATCAGCCCGGTGCCACCGCCGGTGGGATAAATCATGGCGTCAGGCAAGCGGCCGCCCAGTTGCTCGTAGACCTCGTAGGCCATGGTCTTCTTGCCCTCGACGCGATAAGGCTCGCGCAGGGTTGAAATGTCGAACCAGTCTTCCCCTTGCAGGCTCTCGCGCATCACGCGGCCGCAATCCTTGATGCTGCCGGGGACCAGCGTCACCTTGGCGCCGTGCAGTGTGCATTCCAGGCGATTGGCCAGGGGCGTCCCTTCCGGCATGAAAATCGCCGCCTCCATCCCCGCCTTCGCGGCATAGGCCGCCAAAGCGCCGCCGGCATTTCCCGCCGAGGGAACCGCCAGCTTGCGGATTCCCAATTCGTGCGCCTTGCTCACCGCCACGGCCATGCCGCGAGCCTTGAAGGATCCGGTGGGATTCTGCGACTCGTCTTTCAAATAGAGATTGGGCAGGCCGAGCTTGTCGCCCAGACGGCGGGCGCGCAGGAGCGGCGTAAAACCCTCGCCCAGCGATAGGATCGACGCCTCGCTTCGCAACCGGCAGAACCTCCCGGTATCGCCACAAGTTCCGGGCGCGAGACTTCAGCGTCTGGGGTTCGAGCTTGGTGGACACTCGCCGCAAGTCGTAACGCGCGAAGAGAGTCGAGCCGCATTCGCAGAGGTTGAGGATTTGTCCCGCCGGGTATTTCTTAGCGCACCGCGCGCATTCCAGATGGGTCATGAAGGACATGGCAATCGAGTCTAGCAGAAGGTAGAAGTGAGAAGCTAGAAGGACAGAAGTCAGGAGTCAGGAGACAGAAGTCAGGAGTCGGAAGACAGAATAAGGCGAGAGCCATTCTGACTCCTGACTCCAGACTCCTGACTTCTAGCCTTTACCATTTATCATTTACCCTTTACCATTTTCCTTACATGTCGATTCGCCTCATTGCCCTGGACCTTGACGGCACGCTGGTCAACAGTCGATGGGAAATCTCGGAGAAGGACCTTCAAGCCCTGGCGGCCGCGTCGGAACGGGGGATTCAGATCGTCGTGGTGACGGGGCGGCGCCCCCGCGCCGCCGCGCCCTACGTGGCAAGAATTCCCTTCCCCGTCGCCACCATCACCTCCAACGGCGCGCTGGTCCGCACGCCCGCGGGCGAGGTGGCCTACCAAAACTTTCTGCCCCGCGACGTTGCCCTCAAAGTGCTGGAAATCGTCCACGCGTACCGGCCTTACACCGTCGTCATTTTCGATCTGCCGGGGCGCGGGCAAGTCACCATGGAGGACTGCGCCATCCCCGAGGGCCCGCTCGGCTGGTACCTCCGAACCAGTTTGGATCACCTGCTGCTGGTCCCGGACCTGCAGGCCGCGGTGAAGTCCGACCCCGTGCAGATCATGATCGGCGGCCCGCCTGACGCGCATCGAGGGAGCGGAAACGCTGCTTCGCCAATCCGAAACGGGCGCGAGCGTCCACCTCACTTGGACGAAGTACCCGGAACGCAATATCGCCCTCTTCGACATCATGAACCGCGGATGCTCCAAAGGAAAGGCGCTGAAATTCTGGGCCACGCAATGTGGAATTCCCGCGAGCGAAGTCATGGCCCTCGGCGACAACTTCAATGACCTCGAAATGCTGGAGTTCGCGGGCCTTCCGGTGGTGATGGGAAATCACATCGACGGGCTCCACCGGCCGGGCTGGGCGATAACGTCTGCCTGCGACGACAGCGGCGTGGCCATGCGCGATTGAAAAGTTTGTGCTGAAGGACTGAGCCGGGCGCTAATTTCTTGACTTTACTTCCCTCCCCGCTTTGGGGGAGAGCGTGGCCCGCCACCGGCGGCTTCATCAGCCGGGACGGGTGAGGGGGTCAAAAATGAATTCAAGCAGAAAGACCGCAAGAATAGCAGGGTTCCTGTATCTCCTTTTCATAGTAACTTGTGCCTTTGCTGTGGTTGTTCAATCTAAATTTATTGTATCCGGGGATGCGGTGGCAACAGCCAGCAATATTATGGCTTGTAAGTGGCTATTCCGTATCGGTTTTTTGACCGAGCTACTCTCTGCTGTGTTGTTCATTTTGTCGGCCTGGGCTTTATACGTGTTATTAAAACCGGTTAATAAAAACCTCGCTTTACTGTTCGTGTTATTAAACTTGGGCGGTGTCGCCATAGAGTGTATTAATATGCTGAATCAATTTGCTGCCCTACTGCTTTTGAGCGGTGCTGATTACTTGAAAGTATTCCCCGTAGATCGACTGCAAGCTCTGGCAATGTTATTTCTTAATTTACACAGCAATGGGTTTATTATCGCCCAAATATTTTATGGCGCTTGGCTTTTTCCTCTTGGTTATTTAGTTTTCAAGTCGGGCTTCCTTCCCAGAATTTTGGGCATATTGTTGATCATTGATTGTCTTGCCGTCCTGATATGGTTTTTTCAGTTTTTCCTTTTCCCGAGCTACGGCGTAATAGCTTACCCATGTCTCGCGGAGAGTTTTATTGCGGAATTTTCACTTAGTTTGTGGCTTTTGATTAAGGGAGTAAAGGATCAGAAACCAGCTTTAATTGAGGCTAGCTGACGGCCAGAAATGAAAATGACGGAAGACTTACTGCCGGGGCCCGCCTCAATGCTCATCAATGATCTCGGTCCCGGCGGGAGGAATGAATTGAAAGAGGGAGCGCGGCAGGGGCGGGTTACGCTCGATGTGGTCGAAGCCAAATTCCATGCGGCTGTGGTCGGGATAATTCACCACCAGCCTGCGCATATCGAATTGGGGACTTAATTCGATCAGGACATCGGTGTAGTCCTCCGCGAACTCCTTCTTGGAGAAAGCACGCAACACGTGATCGCCGGGGTCGTGGTCCAGCGCCGCGTCGGCCATCTCGACTCGCGCAAAGACCCGACGCAAATTCAGCCGGGTGAGTAGCAGCTCAAAGGGCACGCGAAAGTCTTCGCTTGATTTCATGTCCGTGCGTGTAAGTTGGTGTTCCTCGGGGATATAGAGCGACACGTGTTTGCCGTCAGAGATAAAGAGCTTTTCCGTGGGCCGCTGATAGTCCCAGCGCATCAGCCCTCCACGGGCAAAGCTGACGCGCCCCACCTCAACGCGCGTCCTTGCTCCCAGGGTGTACGTCTGGGTGAACTCGGCCCGCAGCCTTTCCACTTGGCGATAGCTGGACTCGAATTGCTGGACGTAGGCGGCCGCGGTTGTGGGGGCGGGAGTTTGCGCCGGCAAGGGGCTTGGGAGGCAGAAGAGCATAAGCAAGGCCAGTACGAGTAGCGCGGACCTGTTTTGGAGGGCCGCGGCTCGGCCCCCCTCGGCGAGGAAAAGCGGTGATCCGTCGCGGCGGACCGCACTCCGAACTTTCGGAGTGCGGGAGCTTGCTCCCGCTTTATCCACCGCTGACTCGTCAGCGGTGGGTAATCCACCGCGACCAGTCGCGGCGAGGAAAAGCGGCGACAAGCCGCCGCACTCCGAAACTTCGCGCCCGCTGCCCGCGCGGGCCTTATGGTTTGGGTGTTTTGGCATGGGGTGAATTTGAGGTGAGCCGTTGGAGCGCGGCCTGGGCCTCCTGGTTGCGCGGGTCAACGCTCAGGCCGGCGCGATATTGGTCCGCCGCCTCGGCGCCGCGGCCCTTCGCCTCGAGAATTGCCGCCAGTCCAAAGTGCCCGCGGGGGTCGAATCCATCCAGGCCGATTGCCTGGCGATAGTCTTGCTCGGCGGCGTCGCGCCGCCCCTGGCGCATGGCGATATCTCCCAGCGAATCGAAAGCGCCGGGGTTGGGAATGCTTGCCGCCGAAGCCTGAAACTGCGTTTCGGCTTCCGGCAGACGGCCGGCGGTTAAATAAAGGCTTCCCAGCTCATTCCGCGTCTGCACGCTCAACGGCGCCAAGGCCACGGCCGCTCGCAACTGAAGCTCCGCCTCCAGGGTTTTTCCCATCGTTTCGTAAATACGTCCGAGGTTCAGGTGAGCGTCCGTATAATTCGGGCGCAGCCGCATCGACCGTTGAAAGTAAGCGATGGCTTCGTCGTACTGTTTCTTGCCCGCGTAAACCAGCCCCAGGTTATTGAGAAGCGGGGCGCTATCGGGTGAGACTTCGAGCGCTTTTTTCCACTCGCGTTCGGCAGCGTCGGGTTGCATACGATTCCAGTATACCGCTCCCAGATTCAGACGGAGACTTCCGGCTTCGGGCACCGCCGCCAGCGTGACGCGATAGTATGTTTCATCATCGCGCCAATCGCGATTGCGGGTCACAATGCGGACGAACGCCAGTACCGCGAGCACACCTAATGCGGTTCCAAATGCCACGCGCCAGACCTTGTGCCATGGCCATCCTGGCCATGATAGGTCACGGGCGGGACGCCCGTGCCACATCCAGATTTCCTGGACCCACAGAGCAGCCACCCAGCAAAGACCCACGGAAGGAAGGTAGAGATACCTCTCGGTGAAAACGTTGGGGCCCAGCCAGCGGGAATTCAGCACCGGAGCAATGTTGATGAAGAACCAGATAAAGCCGAAGGAAACGCGGTGGTGGCGTTTCCAGAGGACCACAAAAGCCAGCGCGCACAAGCCCAGCGCCGCGACTCCTGCCAGGACCCGAGGGTCGAGCGGCGTGACGCTTTTGTGGAAGGGATAATAGGCGATGAGGTGAACCGGCCAAATCATCTTCCACACGTATAGGCCCGCCAGGGGCGCGGCGGAAAGAATGGCCTCGTACCAGCTCACATTACGGGTCAACTGCACCGGCGCAAAAGCGCCAAAAAAGCGAATCCGAAACAAGACGTAGACCACCACCAGCAGCCACAGAGAGCCGTAGCGCGACACTTTCTGCCGCCAGGTGGTGCCGGCGCGATCGCCGCGGTAAAAGTGCTCGTAAATCATGGCCGTGAGCGGCAGCGTTACCGCCTGCTCTTTGGAAAGCAGCGCCAGGATAAAGCTCCCCACCATGCCCAACTGCATCCACTCCGAGCGCGCCCCCTGCGGCCGGGCGCTGGCCAGGAAAAACCAGAAAGTGGCCAGGTAAAACAGGGCCAGTTCGAGGTCCGTCACTCCTGAAACCCACGCCACCGATTCGGTGTGAATGGGGTGCAGCGCAAAGATCGCCGCGGCGGCGAAGGCCAGCCACTGATCATGGAAGAGCCGTTTGGTAAGCCCGAACAGCACGCACACGATGAGGGCGTGCAGCAGCAAATTCGCCAGGTGGAATCCGTAGGGGAGCAGCCCGAATAACTTGTAACAAATCAAGAAGCCAAAAATGCTGATGGGGCGGTAGTAGTTGGTGGCGCCGCGCGCGCCGAGGTGCGCCAGGATTCGGGTGCTGAAGATGTCTCCCACGTGGGAAAAGCTGCGGATATAAGGATTGGTCAAAACCTCGTTGTTGTCGTCATAGACGAATCCGTTTTGCAGCGTGTTGACATAAGGGAGGAGGGCGAGAAGGAGCAGCAGGGCGAACAGCCAGGCCGGCGTGCGGAATTGGTGATCTGGGGATTTGGGATTGGTGATTGGTGATTGGTGATTGGCGATTGGCTGTTGCTCCATCAGCGGCGCTCCTCAACTTTTGGGGCGCTCCCCTTCTCGCTGGCGCTGGCGGAGGATTCCTGGGGGACGATTAGCCCGCCTTTCACACCACCAGTTTTGAAGGACGGGGCCTTAGCCCCGCCGTTACCAGGCATCATTTGTCATTCTCGTGTCGCGCACACCAACTTTTTGGAGTGCGGGAGCTTGCTCCCGCTTTTTCTGCCGCTGACTCGTCAGCGGTGGGTGGTTCACCGCGACCAGGCGCGGTGACGGATCGCCGCAACCAATTGCGGGGAGGGAAAGCGGCGACGAGTCGCCGCACTCCGAAATTGCTTCAAACTCAGATGTCCGAGGGGGCGACGGGGTAATCGTCCGCCACCTGAACTTGGTCAATCTTCATTCCCATCACCGTTTTGTACAACGACGTTTCCGCCTCACGCTGGAACCATCCCGCCGAGCACCATGGATACAGAGAAGGCTCCCGGACCAATCCGTGATGAACAGCGTTTCTGTGCACATAACTCAGGCGTGCAAGGTAAGACCGTTGAAAAGTCAATTCCTTGTCCCAATATTGATACCAGACTTGACGCCCCACCGCATTATCCCTGCGATTGAGTTCGATTGCAGTAAGTCCGTGAAAATGCCGTATGAGTTGCACCAGCGTGGCCCCGGCCGGCGGGGATAATGCGACGATGTGATAATGGTTAGGAAACACCGCCCAAGCTTGAAGCTGCCATGAGTATTTCTCGGCGAGATCCAAAAGCATTCCACACAGGTAGCCCAATCGATCGCCCCCCGGAAGAAGGGTTCTTTGGAATACGTTGCCCCCGTAACCATGTAAGTTTTACCGGGCGTAAATCGATGCACAGGGCTGTGTGGCCAATCTCGCATTTCGGACCTTCTCGGAGTGCGGGAGCTTGCTCCCGCTTTTTCTACCGCTGACTCGTCAGCGGTGGGTGCTTCGCCGCGACCAGTCGCTGTGACAGATCGCCGCAACCAATTGCGGGGAGGGAAAGCGGCGACGAGTCGCCGCACTCCAACATTTCGGAGTGCGGGAGCTTGCTCCCGCTCTTTCTGCCGCTGACTCGTCACCGGTGGGTGGTTCACCGCAACCAGGCGCGGTGACGGATCGCCGCGACCAGGCGCGGCGAGCGAAAGCGGCGACGAGTCGCCGCACTCCGAAATCTTGCCGCACTCCAATTGAACATTTGAAGGCCTTTCATTGGCGCTCCTCTACCTTCTGCGCGGGTTCCCCCTTGGGCGGATGGAAGAACCAAGGCAGGCGTTCCGCCCAGCCTGCGGGAATGGCCAGCGAAACCGGGATTTCACCGAAACGGCGGAAGAGCCAATTGGCCAGAAGAAAGGAAATCGGCGCCAGAATCAATCCCGCCACCACATCAATCAGGTAATGGTAGCGCAGATAGAGGGTGGACAACCAAAGGCTCAGGATCAGGGGCGAAAGAATCCAAAAAAGCTTCTTGGAATTCCGGTAAGCATAAAGCCAAACCACAAAGGAAATTGCCACGTGCATGCTGGGAAAGACATCGCGGCGAATGCGGGCGAAGTCCATGAAATCCACCTCGCGATTAAACAGCCACAGCGATTGCTGCAAGGGTACCGTGTATTGATTGCGCAAGGTATACATGGGACCGATGGCGGGAACCAGAAGATAACCCAGCAGCCCAAGGAAGGAAACCACCATCAGGCCGCTCATCATTTCGCGAAAGCGCGGGCGCTCGCGCCGAAGGTAGATAAAGCAGGCGACGAGGGGAATGTTGATGATGTGGAAGAAATAGGCAAAGGTCATCCACGCCGTCATCCCGGGGGAGATGATCCGTTGCAACACCAGGCTGGCTTGAAATCCAAAAAGCCGCTGGTCGAGCGCCATCAAAGCCTGGTCGCGGTCCGTGGTGACCATCAGCAGCGTGGCGTCACCCCAGAGGGAGTAATACATCAGCAGAATGATGAGAAAAGGAAACCAATCGCGGATGATTTCCCAAAACGGCCGGACAAAATCCAATGGCCCCTCGCTCCGGGCCGCGGGGTCCGTCTTTCCCGCCATAAAGTAATGAACCAGTTCCTTGGCGAGCAACAGCGTTACCGCCGGAATGATGATGAGGACGTCGGCAGGGCTGAAGCTGCCGCCTTCCAGGCCCCGGAAAATGATCCGGAGGAGGAGGTTGAGAAGAAAGAAAATGAGGGCGACCAAGTCCTCCAGCCGCACGCGGAAGGTGAGGCGCGAGCTACTGGTCATAGAGCCCTTTCAGCGCCTCGAATCTCTCCCGCACGGGCGGAGGAAAGGGATATTTCGCCGTCTCATCGAGCACGGCCAGCGCCCGCTGACGATCGCCGCCCAGATAATAGGCGCGCGCCAGGCCCTCCACGGCGGCTTGATTGTTGGGGAAAATCTGCAGCACGGCGAGGTAACTCTGCTGCGCCTCGGGATACTTTTTCTCCGCCGTGTAAGCAAGACCCTGCAAAACATAGGGCGCGGCGTAGGAAGGATTCTGGCGAATCAGGCGCAGGGTGGTGGCCACGACTTTGTCGTACTGCCCCAGAAAAAGTGAGCAGAGCGCGAACTTGTATTCGTCCACCTCATCCAGGTCGCCGTTGCTCAAGGCCCGCATGGCCGGCTCATCGTCCAGCACCGACTGGAGCTGTTGCAGGTGCATTTTGGTCTGCATGCAGCGAGCGCCAATAGCTCAGGTTGTTGGGGCGCAAGGCTGACGGCCTGGAGGGCGTTGGAATAGGCCTTTACCAGATCCCCGTGGCTCAGATTGCTGTCGCAGCTCCACATATAGACTTCCGCCGCCACATCGTTGCCGGCATACCACGCCCCAAGTCCTGCCAATGCCAGGATGAGCGCATAGAGAGCGGGCTTTATCCAACCCTTCCGGACCGCAAGAGCGGCCACCGCCTTGGCGGAAACCAGCCCCAGAAAAACCAGTGCAAACCTTGACCGCTTCCCAAAAACTAAATCGTATGATTTCCACGCGAGTCCTTTCGAAGTAGGAGCCAGGAATCGGAAGTCAGGAGTCTGGAGTCCGGAGTCGGAATAAAACACAGCCGTCCGTGCGCTACGATACATGAGCGCGTGAAACGGTGCGGGCGCAGCCTGCGTTGGAGTGCGGTGGCAACAGCTACCGCCTTCCCCTCACGCTACCCTTCCCGCCCTGCGATGCCACCCGTAAAGGGGTTGGCACCGCCCTCCTCATACCTCAGCATTCACCACTTTGTACCACGATTACGGAAAGGTGGTAGCTGCTGCTACCGCACTCCAAAAGCGCCCGCGGCGCGCCGACGGATCTTATTCTGACTCCTGGCTCCGGACTCCTTACTACACGCTCCTGCCTCCTGGCTCCTTACTCCCGGCTCCTGACTTCTGACTCCGGACTCCAGTCCCGGACTCCTCTTTACTGCACCAAACCCAAATCAATTCGCGTCTTCGGACCCAAGGCGGCGCGGCCATCGGACCCGACCACAAACGGCTCGCCCGAGGGGTCAAGCGGAATCCCGCGCAAGTAGCCCGCCGCGACCAAGTCCTGCATGGAGCGAGCTTCGTGCCCCTCCTTCTGCTGGTAAACGGCGAGCAAACCGTCGAGCTTCTTAAGGCCTCCTGGGCATCCAGGGCGGCGAGGTGAATTTCCGCGCTGTGGCGGATGGAATCGTTCCCGGCCGTGCGGGCAATTTCCGTCCAAAGGATACGCGAGGTTTGAATCTCGCCACCCTGCGCCGCAACCGAGGCGGCGAGCACGCGCATCCAGGGCAGCGCGCCGGGCCGCTCGCTTCCCGTCTGAAATGCCCTGGCCGCGTGGGCGTAGTCCTTCATGTCCCAGTAATAGATGAACCCCAAATCCTCCCACAAACGCCAATAATCAGGATTGTTGACGATCCCGCGTTCCAGCAGGTAAATGGCGCGCTGGGGATCTCCCGCGCCTTCCGGCGGCTTTCCCGCCAGGAAGAGAGAGCCAAACCGGTAGGCAATCAACAGATGCGGGTCAAGGTTCGTCGCAATGTCCAGCAAAGTCCCGAGAAGCGCAAACTCCTTGGCGTGGGCCAAGCGGTGGCGTCCATAATATTGCACGGCGCGGGTCCAGTAAATGGCGGCCAATAAGCCCGAATATCCGCCGCTTAATCGCGAGAACTTGGCCTCCGAGGGCAAGAACATCAGTTCCTCGCGTTGGCCTTGCGCCGATTGGCGCTGCTTGTCGATGCTCCGCTGGAGCGGATAGAGACCGAGCATACCGCAAGCCACAATCAAAATAAGGCGAGTCCGGGGTCCAGAGTCCGGTGTCTGAGGACCAGAGTCCGAATTCCGAACTTCGGCTTCGGACTCTGGTCCTCGGACTCCGGACTTCGGACTTCGGACTCTCTTCATCGAAACTCCCGCTCCTCGAAGATCAGGACGGCCGCTGAAAGCAGGACGGCGATGTAAAGCAAGGCGTAGCAAGTGTTCGCGGTGATGAACAAGCCCGGGATTCTCACCCCGTGCGCGACTTGATCGATGACATTGAAATCGCCGAAATTGGGCAAGAGGTAGTAAAGGACAGCAGTCACCTTTTCCAGAAAGGGGCTGCCACTCTCCTGGCCGAACCAGCGAATGTCACTGGAAAAATTGCCGATGACGAAAAGACAAAAAGTGAAGACCGCGGAAAGAATCGACGTAGAAATGCAGGAAAAGAAAATCGCGATGCCCACCACGATCGCCAATTGGAGCAAAATGAAGTACACCGCGATCAGAAGGGAGAAATCCTGCAGCGCCAAGCCCCTTCTTCTGGATGGCCAGCGCAAGGTAAAAACCCGCGGTCATGATGGCGGTATTGACAAAAAGTGTCAGCAGCAACCCAGCATATTTGCCCAGAATGAATTCGGCGCGGGTGACCGGCTTGGAGAGGATGTTATAAATCGTCCGGCGATCGATCTCCTTTGAAACCAATCCGATCCCGATAAAGATTGCGATCAGCAGGCCGAATACGGAAATTGCTCCGAGGCCCAGGTTGACCAGGATGAGCTGCTCCACGCCCACCGAAATGCTTCCCAGAAGGATCGCCGCGCCGATCATCAGGAAGGCGAAGACAATCAGGTTGTAGAGGACACGTTCGCGCACGGATTCCTTGAAGGCCCCAAGCGCGATGGTCACGATCCGTCCCATAAATCCTCCAGCCTACTCCGTCATGAAGTTGACCCGACCGGCTTGACGGTCACCGACTTGCCATGATTTCGGCTGGCGACACCTTGGCCAGGAAGTAATCTTCCAGCGACATCTTTACCGGATTCAAGGAAACCACTTTCGCCTTGCCGCGCAACGAAATCGCCAAGACCTTTTCGATGTTGGCCTCCTCGCGGATTTCCAGGCGCACTCGATCCCCCGTCCGAACCATGGAGAAAACCAAGGGTCGCAACTCCTCCAAAACCCCCTCGGGGGGATTCTCAAGAATCAGCTCGGTCGTGGAAGCCCCCAAACTCAAGATCTGGCGAAGTTCCCCGCAGCCTTGGAGCTGGCCGCGATTCAGGATGGCGACTCGATCGCAAAGCGTTTCCGCATCCGACAAAATGTGCGTCGAGAAGAAGACCGTCTTCTTTTCCTCGCGCAATTGCAGAACCAGATCGCGCACTTCGCGGCGCCCGATGGGGTCGAGGCCGGTCATCGGCTCGTCCAGGAAAACCACGTCGGGGTCGTTGATGAGCGCTTGCGCGATGCCCGCTCTCTGCACCATCCCTTTGGAAAACCGCCGCAGCGGGACATGTCGTGACTCGGTGAGTCCCACCCGCTCCAGGAGTTGATTGACGCGCCGCCGCAGATCGTCTTTCCCCAGCTCCGAAAAGCCTGCCCGTGTAGTGCAGCAACTCTTCCGGCGTCAAGTGGTCGTAAAAATACGGATGCTCGGGAAGGTAACCGACACGCTGGTGCATGCTCGTGTCGTTCAGTTCCTTGCCCAGAATTCGCGCCGTGCCGGAAGTCGGAAAAACCAAGCGGAAGAGGATTTTGAGGGTGGTGGTCTTCCCCGCCCCGTTCGGGCCCAGCAAGCCGAAGACTTCGCCCGACTCCACTTGGAGGTTCAGGGAATCCAAAGCGCGCTTAACCCGCGTCTTCCAGAACCCCACGCGATATTCTTTTGTCAGGCCGTTGATTTCGATGGCAAGCATAGCTCTGACATCGCTGACTTGCTCAACGACCTCGCACCCGCGTACCCATACTATACGAAAAAAGGGGAGTCATGCGACTCCCCTTTCGGAAAGCTTTCCCTGCCCGGAAAGCTTAGCCAGCGATCGGTGAATCCGTGGAGCAGCAGTCGTCGTCGAATTCTGACGAATCACGCCGGACTGGTCGGTGTAGTAGTAGTTCGTGCCAGTCGAACTGCTGATGGGAACGGCGGTAAATGCATAGGTGTTGATGCGGCCGGTGGAGTCACTGGCGCCGGGCGTATACGTGAAGCTGTATCCGCTCTTGGCGCCGCCGGCCAAAACGCTGTCAATCAGGCCAGCAGCGGTCGAAGTTGGGTTGGCTGAGCACTGGCTGTCGGCACCAGATAGGCCAAGGTTCCACGTAAAACCAACGTTGTAGGTGGAAGAATAGGTAATCTCAGCAGTGTTCAGTGTGCGCAATGAACCCACGGCTGAGGCTTGGTTGGCAGCGATCCGCGAACGAAGCAGGTTGGGGATGGCAATCGCCGCAATGATCAGGATGATCGCCACGACGATCAACAGTTCGATGAGCGAGAAACCCTTGGAGCTCTTTTTCATTCAATCCTCCTCAGATAATTTTAGGTTACTTAAGTTACCACTTGGAAATTTCCAGGTAATACTCGTCCTTGGGTAAGGCAACTTGCCTTCCAAGTTGCCACTCCAGTTCCCCTGGGGCATTTTTACTTTCGCCTTGTTTTCAATGGGTTAGAGATAGCTTTGGCGACGAGAGATTTTTCTCGGTCAATCCAGGCCGAAGATGTGCCCCTTTTTGTCGAATCGAAGCGACAAATCGTGTCATTTTCGCTTGGCAATAATACATTTGATGACATTTTGGCATGGCAGTTTCACGACCAGTTTAGCGGGATAGCCCTTGCAAATTGAAGTGATTCCCCACCGCACCGACATAACCGCCGCGCATTCAATCAGGTGAGGGTCGATTGATTGGACGGCTTCCACACGCCAATTCCCCCGGCTCTACAAAACGGCAAGGGGAGTCTCGCGACTCCCCTCGATCGATCTTTTTTGATTTGTCCCGGAACCTTAGCCAGCGATGGGCGAATCCGTGGCAGATGCCGTCGTCGTCGAATTCTGACGAATCACGCCGGACTGGTCAGTGTAATAGTAGTTCGTGCCCGTCGAGCTGGTGATGGGAATGGCGGTGAAGGCATAGGTGTTGAATGCGGCCGGTGGAATCACTTGCGCCGGGCGAGTAGGTAAAGCTGTATCCGCTCTTTGCTCCCGCGGCCAGAACGCTGTCAATCAGGCCCGCGGCGGTCGAAGTCGGGGCGTTGCCAGTGGGATCTGGAGCCAGATAGCCCAAGGTTCTGCGTAAAGCCAACGTTGTAAGTGGAAGAATAGGTGATTTCAGCAGTGTTCAGTGTGCGCAACGAACCCACGGCTGACGATTGGTTTGCCGCAATGCGTGAACGCAACAGGTTGGGGATGGCAATGGCGGCGATGATGAGGATGATCGCCACCACAATCAAAAGCTCGATCAGTGAAAATCCTTTGGAACTCTTTTCATTCAGTCCTCCTCTGCTATTATGACTCCTTGTGAATTACCAAGGTGTCATGTTCTAGATAGGTGAGCAAATTTCTTGCCAAGTGCATGTAAATTGGCCATTTCTAAGAATCTCCATCTTATTTATTTTGAGGCGGATCCACGGCAGGACATCTAAGGAATTGTTTAGAAATCTTTCGATGGTGCGGTTGCCGCCTATTTTTGTCAAAACACCTGACAAATATTGTCAAACACGGTTACCGCATGTCTAATGTGAATCGCCGATTCCCCAATGCAAGGGGTCGGAAATCCCATCGCGCCGCGGATAAGTCATGGGGGAGTTGACCTTTCAGGAGCAGGATCGTACCTGGCGGAGTGCCCTTCTGCCCCGCCGTCTGCGCCGCTTCAATTTCTTCGGCTTGCTGGCGGGCAGAAGTGTTATCAGGGTCCAAATCCATTTCCTGATGGAACTCCGACAGCGCTCCGGGGAGATTTCCCTGCAACTTGAAGATAACGCCCAGGGCAAAATGGTAATGATCCGCGTCGGGCCGAATGATCACCGCGCGCTGGACATTGGCGGCGGCAGCGTTAATGTCACCCAGCTTCAATTTCGTGAGCCCCAGGTAGAAAAAGCCATCCGGCCGGCTGGCGTCAATCTGCACAGCGCGGCTCAGGTAGCGGTCGGCTTCGGGAAGTTTGCCGGTCAAATAATAGGCATACCCGAGGTTGTAGTTGACATCCCAATTGTCCGGTTGGGCCGGCCAGATTTCCTTGTACATCTTGATGGCCTCATCCAGATGGCCCTGGCTGCCCGAGCAGTCCCGCCAAGTCCATCTTGGAACTGTGCCCTTCGGGCGACATGGAGGTGACGTAGGTGAAGAATGTGGTCTCGTTGGCATAGCAGGCTGTGGCCTGGTAGACCCCCATGCCCATGGCCAACCCGATTATGCCCGCAAGTCCAAGCTGGACAGCGGGTTGCCCCAAAAGCTGGCCAGGTCCAAGCTTTAAATGCCGCAATGCCCAGGGCCACCAGCATGGCGAACCCAAACGACGGCAGGTACAAATAACGGTCATGGACAAGATGCCCTTCAATAAATGCCCGCAGGTTCAACACGGGCAAAATGGGTACGACCATCCAGATCGTGGCGACCGCCGCCTTGGGGGGATCGTTTGCCCCAAAACCACAGGCCCGCGCCCGCAATCAAGACGGGAATGGCGGGCAGCAGAACGTTCCGAACATCCACGTGGGAGTAAAACTCCCGGGAGTAGAAGGGACTGAGGCGGGTGGGCCATATCAGGTGTTGAATGTAGAACCAGAGCACCGACGGCCACGTCAGGAACATGCTGAGAAAGGAGTGCGCCTCCTTCGTGTTCTGAAACCCTTGCAAGGAAAAGACCCGTGCCACCATGTAGATCACGAAAAGCGCCAAATAAGGGGCAACGACCGTTAAGGCTCCCAGGGACCGCCGGACCCAGGCGCGCCACCGCGAAGGGGCTGTCCGCTCGCTCCAGAGAAGCTCACAGGCAAAGATGATGAAAGGGAGAATGACCGCCGTTTCTTTGGAAAGGCAGGCCAGCGCATACAGCCCCAGCGAGGCCACCAGATAAGTCCGCGCGTGCGCGGGCTCGGTTCGCTTCTTGAGGTAACAGAGATAGGAGGCGAACAGGAATAGGGCGAACAGGGGCTCGGTGACGCCCGAGACCCAGGCTACGGCCTCGGCGTGGGTGGGATGCAAGCCGAAAATCAGGGTGGCGAAAAGCGCGGCGAGCCGGTCCTCCAGCAACCGTGCCGCCGTGTAGTAGACCAGCAACGTCACCCCGACGTGGCAAAGGACCGTGCAAAGGTGCCATCCCCACGGCTTCAGTCCGAAAACCAGATATTGCAGCCGGAACCAAAGCAGAAAAATCGGCCGGTAGAAGGTGCCGCGAAAAACCGGATGCTCGAACGCCCAAACGTCCGCGGTGAAATAGCGAGGCAGATACTTCCATGATCGCAGCCAGGTGTTTCCCAGAATCTGGAAGCGGTCGTCGTGAACGAACTGGAACCACAACGTGTCAAGGTATGCCAAAAAAACTACCGCCAGGATTAACGCCAGCGCCAGGGTTGTCGCCCGGTCGCCCAGGGGGGCGCCGGAAAGGCCGCTGGCATTCTGTTCCGTGCCACCTTCCAGGTTTTCTCGCTTCGATCCCAACCTTCGCTCCTCTTCCGGAAGATCGTGGGGGCACGCCTTGGCATGCCCCTACGCATACCACCGCGGCACGTATTATGCCATGTCCGAAGGGAATGCAAGGAGATGTTCGTCCTCCTTGAGCGCCTGCGCCGGGTCTGGGCGGGTGTGGTAAAGCCGGTATAGGATGAGGCACAACAGGAGGGCTTCGGCGATGAACAGAGGGCCGGGCCAGGAGTCGCCAATAAATGCCAACTGGTGATCTTGTTTAACTCGCCAGTTGGCATAGCCGGCCCTGAAAACAGCCAGGAACCAGTGCTGGTAGGCAAAATGGAGAACCACACCCAGCGCCAAATCGCCAGTGAGCCCAAGGAGCAGCAAGAGGCGGAGCGGCTTCGAAATCGTGGGCCAGGCGCTGGCGACCAGGACCAGGCCCAGCAATATCACCGGCTGGAGGTCCAAATGCGTGAGGCCCCAGGGATTTCGCTCCCCCACGACGCCGACGCCAAGAACCACGGCCCCCAGCACAAACCAGGCCCAGAAGTAGAGCATGCTCTTCTCGACGCCGCACCGCGCCAGCTTGCTCGCCTGGATGATCGCAATGAGCCATCCCACCGATCCCAGCGCGAGGAAAAAATTGGTTTCGTAAACCAGGAAGGAATAATCATGCAGGGCCGGCATGGAGAATTTGAGGTTGCCCCCCGGGCCATTAGCGCGCAAGAAGGGTGGCGCCAGGGTGTCGCGGAAATTCCCCACGATGGTTTGTAATGTCTCCACCGGACCGTGCTGCGTGTCCAGGGCCACGGAAAGGTTTGAGCCATAGGTGACCTGAGAACCGTAATGAGCGATTGACCAGCCGAACCAAGTGGAAAGTATGAGCACATTCACGGCGAGCAGACCGGCCATCTCTTTCCAGCGGAGTTTGGGAAGAGTACACCAGAAATAATGAGCCGCCAGAAGAACCACGTACGGCCCCGCCGAGTAGTGCGTGAGGAACCCGATCGAGAGGGCGGCAAAGGCGAGGTGGAGCGCGAGCGTTTCACGTTTCGCCATGAATCGGCAATAAAACCAAACCCCCAGCAACACATAGGAGACGGTCAGCAGCTTGGTCCAGCCCAATGTCGCGTTCTCCATGACCGAGGGATTGAGGCCCATAACGATCGCAAGCGCCAGCGGTCCCGTCGCCGCGCCGGGGGACAGCTTGCGGAAGAAGAGACTGGCGGGGAAGAAAACAGTCAGATTGAGCAGCATGGCGGCGATTTGGTATATCGGGTACGCGCCGCCCCATTCGGCCAGAAAGTGCCCACTTACCAGGTTGAAGAGCGGGGGACGGGCCGGGAGCGCCCACCGGTCAAGAAAGATGGTGTCGAGTGGCAGGTGGCGCACAAAAAACATCGCCCGATGGTAGTGCTCGTACCAGTCGCCCATCCAATTCGCGCCGGAATAGTTCCGGATCATTTCGAGCAGCGCGGCTGTCCAAAGCAGCAGGACGCCAAAGCTGAGGAAGAGACGTTGTACTTCCGGCAAAGAAAAAAAGAGGCGCAAGTCCTTCCGGCACCGCCAAGTGGCCAGCAAGCAGCTCGCGGTGAACAACACGTGGCAAACCGCGGCGGGCAGTCCTAGAACAAAAACCAGCAAGGAGTACAAATAGAGAACAAAAATCGAAGCACCGACTGAACATGCGGCTTTCTCGGAGGGGTCCAAGGGGAGACGCCGCACCAGGAAAAACCCCGGAACAAACAGGGTGAAAGGCGATTCGACAATGACCAAAAGAGGACGGAGCAACAATTTCGTCACCCTCAGATCCCATATTTCTTGGCGTAATGGCGGAATGAGCGGTAGGACATTTTCAGGAGGTCGGCGGCTTGACGGCGCACTCCCCCGGCGGCGTGCAAGGCGGCTTGCAGGTACTGCTTTTCCACCTGGGAAACCTGGCTTTCAAAGTCGATGCCTTCGGCGGGAATCTGAATCGCCTGTTGGCCGCTGGCGAGCAATTCCGGTTACCGATCCGGGAAGGTGGGCCAACTTGACGAGCCCGTCGCGTCCATCGCTGACGGCCACCGCGTGCTCGACGGCATTTTCGAGCTCGCGCACGTTCCCCGGCCAACTCCAGCGGCGCACGGCTTCCATAGCCTCCGGCGTCAAAATCGCTCAGGGGCTTTCCCATCTGCAGGGCGAACTTGCGCAGGAAGTGGCGCGCCAGAGGTTCGATATCGCTCGGACCGTTCCCGCAAGGGCGGAACGTGAATGGGAATGACGCTGACGCGGTAATAGAAATCCTCGCGGAACTGGCCGTTCGCGACCATCTTCTTCAGGTCGCGGTTGGTGGAAGCAATCAAGCGCACATCGACGGACACGTCCATGGCGCCACCCAGGGGACGGACGCTTCTTTCCTGGAGAACCCGCAGCAGCTTGACTTGCATGCCCAGGCTGGTTTCGCCGATTTCGTCCAGAAAGAGTGTGCCGCCGTGCGCCGATTCGATGATCCCCTTGCGGTTGGATTCGGCGCCCGTAAATGCGCCCTTGAGATATCCAAACAACTCGCTCTCCAGCAAGGTTTCCGGGAATGCCCCGCAGTTGATCGAAACGAACGGCTTTTCCCGGCGCAGGCTGGCCTCGTGGATGGCGCGGGCCACCAACTCCTTGCCCGTGCCGCTTTCGCCGGTAATCAGCACCGTGCTGGTGGTGGGCGCCACGGTGCGGACCATTTCCAGAATGGATTCAATGGGCCGGCTGCGCCCCACGATGTTTTGCGCGGCAAATACCCGCAAGAGTTCGCGGCGGAGGCGAAGATTTTCCTCGCGCAAAGCCAACTCCTCCAGCGCCCGTTCGACCGTCAAGTTGAGTTCCTCCACCAGCGTGTCGGTCTTGACGACGTAGCGGTAAGCTCCCAGGTTCAAGGCCTGGATGGCCGTGGTCATGGTGGGCACAGCGGTAATCAGGATGAACCCCGCGGGGTTGTGGGTTTCGTGCGCGTACTGCAACAATTCGATACCCGTCAGGTCCGGCATGCGGATATCGGAGATGATCAGGTCGTAGACTTGCGACTCGATCTTCTTCTTGCCGGCCTGGCCGCTCGAGACCGTTTCCACCAGGTGGCCTTTCTTGCGAAAGGCGATCTCCAGAAGCTGGCAAAGGGATCTTTCGTCATCGACGATCAGCAGTCGCGCCATTCCATGTTCCTCATTACCAGAATTTCACCGGAAATCGCTCAGCGCCTGGGCCGTTCCCGCTTGGGCGGGCATCGGGGGAAGAGCTTCGCGGGGCAAATCAATCACGAATCGCGCCCCTTTTCCCGGCTGGGAATCCACCTGGATGGAACCCTGATGTCCCTGGATGATCTGGTAAACCAACGCCAACCCCAAGCCCGTCCCCTCATTAAAACCCGATTGAAACGGCTCAAAGACTTTCTCCAGTTGCGCCGCGGTAAAGCCTATGCCGGTGTCCCCCACGACCACGCGAATTCGCTTGCCCACTTCTTCCGCTTGGACGGTGAGCGTCCCCCCGTCGGGCATGGCTTTCAAGGCGTTGTCGCAAATATTCCAAAAGACCTGCCGGAGCTTGTCGGCATCAGCCAATATCGTCAACCCGCGGCGGGGAAACTTACGTTCAATGTGAATCTGCGGGCCGAAAAGGGGATGATGCTCGAGCAGCAGCAAAGTCTCCTCCAGCAGGGTGACCACATCCACGCGATGGAATGCATAGCGTTGGTCACGGGAGTAAAGAAGGAAATCGGACGCCAGTTTGTTCAGCCGCTCGGACTCGCGGCTGACGATGGTGATCAGCTTCGCTTGATCCTCATCCAGTTCGACTGATCGATTGCAACAACTTCACCGACCCCGCGATCGAGGCCAGGGGATTGCGGATTTCGTGGGCAATGCCCGCCGCCATGCGGCCCAGTGTCGCCATGCGGTCCTTGGTCCGGTACTCCGCTTCCCGCCGTTTCTCCTCCGTAAGGTCCTGGAAATTGTAAACGTACCCCACCGCTCCGAGCTCGCGGCACCACCAGCGGGGACGAGGAAACGCCTAAGATGCGGTGTCCCCGGCGCGGATGCCAGTAGGTTATCTCCTGGCGTGCCAAGTGGGAAGCGCCTTCCGGATGGGAGGGAATGGTCATCGGCCAATACCGCGGAAGACGGCTTCGATGGGGCTCCAGCGCAATTCGTCGATTTGGCGGCCCAGGATTTCCGCCCCCGCCGGGTTCAACTCCGTGATCGCTCCCTCCAAGTCCGTGCTGAGCAGGCCTTCGCGCATGCTCTGGATGATGTTTTCATTCTTGGCTTGCAAGCTCGCCACCTGCCCGCTCTTGTCGCGCAGCTCGCGGCCGGTCTTGCGCAAACTTTCCGCCAAATAACTGGAAAGGTAAGCCACGGCGAAAAATCCGAAGAAGCTCGCGCCGATTTTCACCTGGAGCGCTTTCATCAGATCCGGCGTCAACGTCGGAGTTGGTCGCCAGGAATTGCAGCGCCGGGAATTTCGCTTACCAGCTCGGGGTAATCGCCGGGAAGATAAACCAGCTCGATCATCGCCCCCATGAACACAAAACTGACGCCCGCCACCAGAAACGCGCGCCCCCGCGTCAGGAGAATGCTCGCCAGGATAATCGCCACCAGATAGAGCGAAAAATAATTGCTCTCCAGGTCGCCCGTCACATGGACGATGGCGGTGATGATGACGATGTCGGAAAAGATCTGGAGGTAGGCTTGCAAAAGATAATCGCTGGCTGATCTGATTGTAAATCAGGAAGAACAGGCCGAGGATCAGCCAGAGAATGACGGCCATTCCCAGATAACGGATGGAAGCGGCGTTGGCGGGATTGGGCGCCAGGGAATGGATGGAATAATCGATGGCAAAGACAAAGATGATGATGACGAAGCGGATCTTGATGACCCAGGGAAGCCAATCCTTGATTTCATCGGTGAAGATCATAAAGAGCCCGAAACTCGAAGACCGAAATTCGAAACTCGCCCCCGGCTTGGACGAGTTTCGCGTTTCGAATTTCGAGTTTCGATGCGCTAGCCCGCCAGTTTTCCGATCAAGCTGAACAGCGGGAGGTACATGGAAATGACCACGCCGCCCACGACCACTCCCAGCACGAGAATGATCATCGGTTCCATGGCGGTCAGCAAATCGCCCACCGCGGCGTCCACTTCATCCTCGTAAAAATCCGCCACCTTGCCCAGCATCGCATCCAAAGCGCCGGTCTGCTCGCCGACGCCGATCATTTGCACGACCATGTTGGGAAAGACGCCGGTTTCGCGCAAAGGATCCACAATCGTCCGGCCGGTCTCGATGGCCTTGCGGACGGTCAGGATGGCTTCTTCAATGACCGCGTTGCCGGAGGTGCGGGCGGTGATGTCCATGGCTTCGAGCATGGGAACGCCGCTGGTGATCAGCGTGCCGAGGGTGCGGGTAAAACGCGCCACGCCGATTTTTCTCATCAGACTTCCCAGCAGCGGGAGCTTCAAAATCGATCTTGTCAATCATCATGCGGCCGCTGGGAGTTGCGTAATACTTCTTCAACCCCCACACGCCGACGGCGCCCACGATAATCATCGGCACCGCGAAGGTCCCAATGGCGTGGCTGAGCCCGATCACGATGCGCGTGGGCAGGGGCAAGTCCACGCCCAAGCCCGGCAAACAACGTGGCAAAAATGGGAACCACTTTCCAGAGCAGCAGGAAGATAACGCCGCCCGCGATGACCACCACGGCGATGGGGTAGATCAGCGCCGACTGCACGGCGCGCTTGAGTTTAACCGCCTTCTCAATGTAGCCCGAGAGGCGTTGCAGAATGGTGTCGAGAATACCGCCGGTCTCGCCCGCTTCCACCATGTTGCAGTAAAGGGTGTCGAAGATCTTGGGATACAAACGCAGACCGTTGGCCAGGGTGGAACCCGCTTCCACGGATGCGCGCACCTCCGCACAGGGCCTTGGCGAAGCCCTTGTTTTCCTGCTGGCCGACGAGGATTTCCAGGCACTGCACCAGGGGCAAGCCCGCATCAATCATGACGGAGAACTGCCGGGTAAAAATGGCCAGTTCCTTGGGCGAGACCTTCCCCGCCATTTTCGGCTTGGGGATGGCAATCTCTTTGCCTTTTTCCACAATGCGGGTGGGGGTCAGTTGCTCGCGGCGGAGGATGGCATCCAGCGCCTCACGGGTGGGGGCGGAGCGCCTCCCCGTGACCGTCTCGCCGTTGCGTCCAGTGGCTCGATATTCAAATTCGGGCATCGTTTCACCTCAATCAGTTGCGCTTCACTTCTGCCACGCCCTCCCGCCCTTCCCCGCTCTGCCGGCCGGGTGGCGAGCGAAATCATCAGCGCTTGGCAGGAGCGTAAGGAGTGGGCGGACGTTGAGGGGCCCCGCCGTTCGCACCGCCACGGTTGATCATATCCTGGAGTTCATCCGGGTTGCTGGAACGCGCCAAGGCCGTCTCCAGGGTAATGGCCTTCTGCATATAATTCACATAAAGCGACTGGTTAAACGTCTGCATCCCGAACTTGTCCTGGCCCGATTGCATCGAGGAGTAAATCTGGTGAATTTTATCTTCACGAATCAGGTTGCGAATGGCAGGGTTGGGGATCAGGATTTCCATGGCCATGACCCGGCCCCGTCCATCCGCCCTGGGCAGGAGCGCCTGGCAAAGGATGCCCTCCAGAACCAGGGAAAGTTGCGCGCGAATCTGCGATTGCTGGTGCGAAGGGAACACGTCGATAATGCGGTTGATGGTGGACGACGCCGAATTGGTGTGCAGTGTGCCAAACGTCAAGTGGCCGGTTTCCGCAATGCGCAACGCCGATTCAATGGTTTCCAAGTCGCGCATTTCACCGATCAGCACCACGTCCGGATCCTCGCGCAGGGCGGCGCGCAGGGCGTTGGCGAAGGAATGCGTGTCCGAGTGCACTTCCCGCTGGTTCACCAGGCATTTCTTGTGGGGATGGATGAACTCGATCGGGTCTTCGATGGTCAGCATGTGCTCGTAGCGGGTCTCGTTGATCAAGTCGAGCATGGTGGCCAGGGTGGTGGACTTGCCGCTGCCCGTGGGCCCGGTCACCAGGATGAGGCCGCGGGGCTTTTCGCAAAGTTTGCGCAGCACCGGGGGCAGCTTGAGTTGGTCGAAGGTCTTGATCTCGAACGGGATCACGCGGAAGACCCCGGCCGTCGCCCCGCGCTGGTTGAACAGGTTGCCGCGAAAGCGCGCGATGTTCTTAATGCCGAAGGAAAAATCGAGTTCCAGGTTCTCTTCAAACCGGTGCTTCTGCGCGTCGGTCAGGATGCTGTAGGCGAGTTGCTTGGTTTCCGCCGGGCCCAGCGGGGGAATATCCTCCAAGGGCTTCAGCTCGCCATGCACGCGGATGCGCGGCGGTGAGTTGGTGGTCATGTGGAGGTCGGATCCTCCCGAATCCACCATCCGCTTCAGCAATTCGCTGAGGGTCGGTAAAGGCATCCCTTTGGCTCTCCTTTTTCAACGGTAGACGGTATACAGCACCCCATCGGCGCGGACGGGCGCAGAATCTTGCGATGGGATTTCCAGTTCCCTTGCCTCCCCCGTCTGCTGTTCACTGTCTGCCATATGCCTCCTAGAGCACGGTCTCACGAAAGACTTCTTCCAAAGTCGTCATCCCCGCGGCGCACTTGATCAAGCCGCTGCGCCGCAGGCTGATCATTCCCTGCTCGATGGCCTTCTTGCGCAATTCCAACGCCGAGGCGCCCACCAGGATCAGCTCGCGAAGCTCGTCGGTGATTTCCAGCACCTCGTAAAGGCCCACGCGCCCCTTGTACCCTTTGTTGCCGCAGGTGGAGCACCCGGCGCCCTTGTAGACCTTCACGGTCTTGGCCTCTTCCGGCGTGTAGCCGGCGTCAATGAGCAATTGGGGAGAAATATCCTCCGGCGTCTTGCAATCCTGGCAAATCTTCCGCACCAGCCGCTGGGCGACGATCATGTGGACGGAGGTGGCCACCAGAAAAGGCTCAATGCCCATGTTCATCAAGCGCGAAATGGTGGAAGGCGCGTCATTGGTGTGCAGGGTCGATAGCACCAAGTGGCCGGTCAGCGCCGCTTTGATGGCGATTTCCGCCGTCTCAAAGTCCCGGATTTCGCCCACCAGGATGATGTTGGGATCTTGCCGCAGGAACGAGCGCAGCGCCGCCGCAAAATTCAGCCCGATCTGCTCCTTCATTTGCACCTGGTTGATGCCCGGCAGTTGAAATTCCACCGGGTCTTCCGCGGTGATGATGTTGGTGTCCGGCTTATTGAGCTGGGAGATGGAGGAATAGAGGGTGTTGGTTTTTCCGCTGCCCGTGGGACCGGTCACCAGCACCATGCCGTAAGGCTTGAAAATCGCCTTGGTAAACTTGTCGAGCGACTCCTGCTCAAACCCCAGCTTGGTCATGTCGAGCCGCAGGTTTTCCTTGTCCAGCAACCGCATGACGATTTTTTCGCCGTGCAAGGTGGGAAGCACGGAAACGCGAAAGTCGAGCTGCTTCTTCTTGCCGTCCTTCATCATCTTGATCATGATGCGGCCGTCTTGCGGCAGCCGCTTTTCCGAAATATCCAGCTTCGACATGATCTTGACGCGGCTGATAATCGCGTCGCGCAATTTGAAGGGCGGATTCATCATATTCTGGAGAATGCCGTCAATGCGGTAACGAATACGATATTCCTTTTCGTAGGGCTCCATGTGGATATCGCTGGCCCCGCGCTTCACCGCATCGGTCAGAATGTAGTTAACCAGTTTGATGACGGGCGCTTCCTCCGCCGCTTTCTCCAGTTGCTCCAGGTTCAGCGTTCCGTCCTCGTCCGCTTCCAGTTCCAGGCTTTCCGTCTGGCCCTCGTCAATGAAGCTGACGATCTCTTCCAGCTCTTTCTTGCGCTCCTGGTCCTCGACGCTGCCGTAATGCTTCTTGATGGCTTCCATGATGGCGGCTTCCGAAGCCACCACGGGTTCAATGTTGAACCCGGTCATGAACTTGATGTCGTCCATGGCGAACACGTTGGTGGGGTCCACCATGGCGAGCGTCAAAGACGATCCCACCCGGCTGAGCGGCAACACTTGGTACTTGGTCGCCGTGTCCATGGGAATCAGCTTGGTAACGTTGGGGTCAACCTCAAAATAGGCAAGATTGATGGAGGGAACACCATACTGGCGGGAGAGGACCGCCGTCACCTCATCGTCGTTCAGAAAACCCAATTTGACCAGGGAATTCCCTAACCTTCCCCCGTTCGCCTTCTGATGGTCAAGCGCCTGCTTGAGCTGATCAGGGGTAATCAGGTTTTCTTTGAGAAGAATTTCCCCGAGCTTGCCCGACATTCACGAACCCCCATGCTCTCCGGCATGACCTGCACTCTCGTCAATCGTACCACGCCCTTTGTGACTTCATGGCAAGTGGCTGAAAGTCACATATTTATACGCATCCTAAGGAACTCCCGGCAAGTTGTCAAGGCGATTCCCCCCTGAACATTACCAAAGTACTACCTCCGGTCGCAACCGCGCGCTGATCGTGGCTCCCTTCGAAGTGGCACCGGCGTCCCGCCCGTGTGGGCTCACGGCCAAGATGTCCGTTCCACCTCCGTTTGCCGTTCCTTCTGGGTAAACAAACAGATAATTCTACATGACTTGAGGAGGTCGTGGGGATTTTCCGTCAGGATCGGTCGTGACTCATCCTGGTAGGGGTGCGGTTTGCTGTCACGGCTGTCAAGGGGGACCTCGAAGACGTCCAATTTGCGGGAAGCCTGTCGCCGCAGGTGTCCCCCCCCCCGACATTTAAATCACAATGTGATATAATTATGGGGTATGAAACGTGCCGCCCATTCTGACGGCTCGCCACCTTCACGGTCCGAGGCGCTGCGGCGTTTGGCGTGGTTTCGCTACCGGGTGCGGTGCTTCCTCCGCTTCAGCGAGCGCGTGTCGCGGTCTTGCGGCATCACTCCCCAACAGCACCAACTCCTGCTGGGAGTGGCGGGCTACACGGGCCGCGGCTGGGCCACCATTTCCGAACTCGCCGAGTTCTTGCAGGGACGCCACAACGCCGTGGTGGGAGCTGGTCCAACGCGCCGTCGAACGCGGGCTGGTGCGCAAAGTTCAAGGCGAAAAGGATCGCCGCTTCGTAAAAGTTCACCTGACGCGCAAGGGCTTTACGATTCTCGACAAGATTTCGCGAATGAATATCGCCGAGCTCCGGGCGCTCCAATTCGAAATCATGAAAACTCCCCAGCCCCGGCCCGCGCGATATTCCCGCTGCTCAGGGCACATAAAAACATGGCAAGTGACGATTGACGAGCAGAAGTAGCGCAGACCTGCTCTATAGGTCCGCGCTGAAATGCCCCCTTGCAGGGCTACGATGATAGGACGATGCGCCAATCGTCTGATGGACAGATCGAAGTTTTCTAGCGGCCAGGCTCCAGGGGGCCGAAGGCGAGGACTGAATGGACCAATCACCAATCACCAATCGCAAATCACCAATGCCCTCCCCTTCCCGCTGGTTCCAGGAGTTCGGCAAGGCTCTTGACCCCGAGCATTCTCACCACCTCCGCTTACGCGCTTCTGGTGGGATTCATCGGCGGCCTGGTGGCGCAGGGCCTGCTGGAACTGATCTACCTTTTCACCAACATTTTCTTTTATGGGAAGTGGTCTTTTACCATGACCTTCCCGGTCCATCACCATCTGGGCGCGTGGGTGATCCTGATTCCGCCCATTGGCGGGTCTTCTGGTGGGCGTCATGATTCACTATTGGGAACCCACCCTGAAGGGCCACGGCATTCCCGAAGCCATGGAGGCCGTGCTGATCGGCAAGAGCAAGGTGCGCATGCGCGTGGGCATTCTCAAACCTCTGGCCACGGCGTTCGCCATCGGCACCGGCGGGCCGTTCGGCGCGGAAGGCCCCATTATCCAAACGGGAGCGGCCTTCGGCTCGATTTTCGCGCAGTTGACCCACCTCACGCCCTACCAGCGGCGCGTGTTGTTGGCTGCGGGCGCCGCCGCCGGCATGGCCGCCACGTTTGTCGCGCCCCTGGCGGGAATCCTGGTGGCCATCGAACTTCTCCTCTTCGAGTTTCGCGCTCGCTCCTTCATCCCCGTGGCGATTTCTTCCGCCGTGGCCACCGCCGTCGCCGTACACTTCCGCGGTTGGGCGCCGCTATTCCCCACCCCCGCGTTCTCACTGGTCAGCATGCAGGAACTCTGGCTCTTCGCCTTGATGGGAATCGTCATGGGCCTGATCGCGCTCGCCATGATTCGCGTGCTTTTCTTTCTGGAAGATGCCTTCGACCGCTTTCCCCTGAAGCCCACCGCCATCTGGGCGCCGGTAGCGGGAGCCTTCCTGCTGGGCCTGATCGGCTACTTCTATCCCCAGGTTTTCGGTACGGGGTACGACACGATTCGCGACATGCTGAACGACCGGCTTACCACGCACGCCCTGCTGGGAATCTCCGCCGCCAAATTCGCGGCTTTGGTGCTCTCGCTCGGGTCGGGCACGACGGGCGGCGTGTTTGCGCCCTCGTTGATTGTGGGCGGCGGAGTGGGCGCCGTGTACGCGCAGGTTTGGCATCACTTCCTCCCGCACCTCGTAAGCGACCCCGCGCTCTACGCGCTGGTGGCCATGGCCGCGGTGTTTGGCGGCATCGCGCGCGCGCCCTTCACCTCCATCGTTTTCCTCTTCGAGCTCAGCCGCAATCCCAATGCCCTGCTGCCGCTGGTGGCCTGCGTCGTGGTGTCCGACGGCTTCGTGCGCCTCTTCAGCGCCGAATCCATCATGACCGGCAAACTCATCAAGCGTGGGCTGATCGTGCGGCAGGATTATACGGTTCCGGTGCTCATACGCGGCCGTATGTGGAAGAGGTCATGCGCAAGAATTTCACCGCGTCATCAACGCGGATGACAGCGTTCAGGCGGTGGTGCGCGAAGTCTCACCCGAACAGGCGGGCGTGATCCCCGTCATCGAGCGCGACGGCAGCCTGGCCGGCATCATTGAGGCCCACGACCTGTTGAAAGGCTTCGACAGCAATCCGAAAGTGCGCGAGATTATGAGCCAGGAATATGTCGCCGCCCGCGTGGGCGAGACCGTGGACGAGGTCACGCGCGATATGGTGATCCACGACGTCGAAAATATCGTGGTGGTCGAGGGCGAAACCCTCATGAAACCCATCGGAGTGGCCCGCGCCGCCGATATCCTGCGCCTCCGGCGCTGGGTGATTGAAGAGGAAGGCTTGGGGAATCAGCCGGTGCGAGCCAAGGCTTCGCCGGCCCGCACCGCCGACGCCAACGCCCGATCATCCAACGGCGCGTAGCGGCAAGGCCGCCCGCCTTGGCGTTCACAACAGGCCGAAGCGAAGGAGCAGGAGTCCCAGGCAAAAGACCCCCACCATCCCACCTCCGAAAATCATCAACTGCGATCCCTTCTGCATCATGGTGTTGACGTCTTCCCGGGCCATGCCGGAAATGATAAAGGTGCGTTCGTTTACTCCCCTTTTGATCAGATTGCGGTCAATCGAATCCTTGCCGCCGAGATTCTCGGCGCAGGTGCCGCTGATATCATATTCATGATCGGGCAGGATGCAGCACTCCATCAAGCGATACCGGCCGGAGGCGAGGGGGTGGTCAGTGGAGAATGGGGGATCGGCAGCGAGCGGGGGATCGGCCGCTGGCGGGTCAGGAACCGGCGTTGCAACGTCGCTACTCGGCAGGCACGGCTGGGGCAAGGCAACGGTCCTGGACAGACCCAGCTTTTTGTTCCGCTCTTGCATTATGACGATGCGTCTTCTCTGCTCCTCGTATTTCGGATCCCAGAAGGGATAATTATTGAGTTCAATCTGGGCGAGCCGGACCTCCTCGATGCGGGGATCAGACTGTGGCCCTTCGGCCTCCAGCGCTTGTTCCATCTGCGCCCGCCTCTGCGCCAGTTGGTGCCCGAGCATCTGCTCGAACAGCTCGTTCGAGTTGATTTGGTGCCTCTTATATTTGGATACGGCGACTTCCATTCCGAGGGTGGGAAGGACCCCCGGTATCATGGGGCTGAGACCCACGCGGGCCACGTAGGCAAGCAACTCAATGTCGGTGGCGCCGCCAGCCGCGAAGCTGGAAGCCGTCGCGCCCCCGACCTCACGCATCCCGGTCATCTCCAGCTGATATTGTGCCCCATGAGGATTCACCAGCACGCGTCCCGTGCTGTCTTCGAGGTAGAACCAGCCGCCGTCAGCCTCCGCCCCATAATGCGACCACGTTCCTCTTTCCGTCTCCTCCTCCTTCCCATAGAAAGTTGTTCGGCTATCCGGGATTCTCTCCCATTTCACGATTTCCACCGCATAATAACAGCACAGGGTGTGAGTGACGGGGCTGGTGGTGAGCTGGTCGCTCTTGGCCTTGCCGTGAATGCGCACAAAGCCCATGGCAATGCCGCGGATGGGCGTGCTTGGCGTGTCCTGGAGGAGGCGAGACTTGCTGTAGGCGCGGAAGCCTTGGAAAAACGCTACGATTCCGCCAAAAGTGCCCACCACCAGCCCGATATCCAGATTACTGATATTCGTTGCCATGGCATGTTCCGCTTACGGATAAGCCCAGGAATGTGTGGAAGACAACATCATACATGGATATTTCAGGGCTGTAAATACGATGGCCTCGGGGCGCAAGGCAGTAGCCACGGTCAGTGCTTTGCTGACCGTGGGCTCTTCCCAACCCCCGATTCAACGGCAACGACCTTCGAGGATGCAATTATTTCATCAGGCTGTGCTTTGGTTATCAAGTGAAGAACCCACGGTCAGATCTGCACTGACCGTGGCTACACCCTGTTCACTCGCTGGCGCAGGTGCCCAGGTTTTTTGGGCTCGCCGGCGTGGGTGGTTACGGGGCGTTTCGGCTGTTCGTCGACGTGGAGCTGGAAAATGTCCGGCCGCGCGTAATGGCCGACAACGTCCAAATCGTATTTGCCACGGATGATCTGCATCGCGATCGATCTCGGCAACCAGAATCGCTTCGCCTTCCAGGTTCGGCCCGGCGAGAAAATTGCCAAACGGATCGACGATACAACTGCCGCCGCGGGTCACCACCGCATCGGGATCATTTCCATAAACGGCATCGTAATCACCCGGGAAGTCACGCCGGCGGTTGAATTGATTGCAGGAGAGAACGAAACAGCGTCCCTCGATGGCGATGTGCCGCATGGAGGCAGCCCAGGAGTCGCGGGCTGTCGGCGGTGGGCGCGCAATAGATTTCGATGCCCTTCGCGTACATCGCCGCGCGCATTAAGGGCAGGTAGTTTTCCCAGCAAATCACCGCGCCCACCCTTCCCAGCGAGGTCTCGAACACCGGCAGGGTGGAACCATCGCCGAAGCCCCAGACCAGACGCTCCGCTCCCGTGGGCATGACCTTCCGGTGCTTGCCGAGAAGGCTGCCGTCGGGAGCAAAAAACAAGATGGTGCAGTAGAGCGTGCCGCCCTCCCGCTCGACCACGCCGATAACCAAATAGATGCGATGCTTGCGCGCTGCCCGGCCGAGGTCTTCCACGGCGGGACCGGGCACGTCCACGCTGCTCTCCCAATATCGGCGGAAGTCTTCCCGCCCTTTCTCCGACCGCGAACCCACCACCGCGCCGAAGTCCAGGCCCCTCGGGTAGCCCGAGACAAACGCCTCCGGGAACAACACCAATTGGGCGCCGGCGCGAGCGGCATCGCGCGCCAGGGCGTGGACTTTCTCCAGGGTGCGCTTCCGATTGAAAACCACGGGAGCTGCCTGGGCAACCGCCACCACGATGCGCTGAGTGTCAGGCGCCGACTCCGTTTTTTTTCGCGCCGACCGATTCATGGCACAGAGACCCCTGAACAGGAGATTTCGTAAGGGCAGTATACACGGATTCTGGTCGCTATGGTGCTGACTACGCCCTGGCGATTGAGGAAAGAACCCACGCACAACTGCGCTGACCGTCGCTACGCGCTGTATTTCTGGGCGGGGCTCAGGCAAACAAAGCGTTAAGATCCAAGCGGAAGTCCGGAAGCTCTGGAAGAGTCAAGACTTGAGTGGCGCGAAAATGCTGGGCAGGCCGGGCGGGCGAGATGACCTCCGCGGTCTTACGCTGCGGGTCAAGCCACACCTGCATGACCTTGCTCTCGTAGTAATCCTGGCGCTTGCTTGGCATTTCGCTTCCCGTGTCGCTGGGCGACAAAATCTCAAAAGCTATGTCGGGAGCGAAGGGGGTTGGTCCTTGGGGGTCCGCCGCGTTGTCGCGTTCTTTCCGCACCAGGGCAGCGTCCGGGCAGCGCCAGTTGCCGCTCGCCATGGTAAAAGCCGTATCCGTTCCGTAAGCAATCCACTCGGGGTGCTCGCGAGTGAAAGCCACAAGCTCATAGTCCAGTTTTACGTTGGTCTTGCCCTGCGGTCGAAAAACCGGCGGCATGAACACGACCTCCCCATCGACGTACTCCCACCGCTGCCCTTCTTTGCCTGCGGCGAGAAACTCTTCCCAGGTAATGCCGGCTTTTGTCGCCATCGGTTTCCCTCCAGGCTATTCTACCACGCCCCGCAGTAGTTCTATGGGCGCCTGTGTAGGCGGGGAGAATAGTTTGGAAGTACGGGGAGAATAGTTTGGAGGTTGAGGGATAATAGCGCGGAGGTAAGTCGCCAGAAACACAACCGCGCCTGCCTGACGCGCCAGAGACGCCAGACAAGCGCTACTTCCCTATGACCATCAAAACTGCCTAAAATTCGCGTCCAGGATGCCCCCAGACGCGTGCCAAGCAACCCCCTTGACCTGGAAAACAGCGGCCAAAGCCGCGAACACCGAATCAAGAACCGGCTTGATGGAGCGCAGAAAAGGCGACTTCGCGCCGTGGGCAGTGGCACCGGCTCGCGCCGATCCGCCCGCCCGGAATCCCGCGTAAGGCCGCGAAAAGCAGGGAATCTGATAGACCGCAGAATAACAACCCAAGGCCGCCTTGGCCCTCATGCGGCTGTCACCTTCCCTTTTGCGGCTTCCATCTGCGCCCGCGCCGTCTCTGCCATCTTTTCCCATGCGGCCTGAATCTCCGCTTCTAATTCTTCTGGGGTGAATTCCCGGCTCTTGAGCCGGTCCACGATGCTCCACTGAGCCCACAGGGGCAACCCCGATTCGGTAGTAGCCTCTCGGAGCCATTCACAGCGCCGCCTTGCCGCGCCTGATTCCAACTGCCGTCTTGCTCCAAGTAAGGCTTTCCACTCTGCCTCCGTCAAGGTTTCCGCGCCCTCATAGACACCCTTAAGAGCGCTGCGCAGTTCCGGGCTATTCAGAACCAAGCAACGGTTCAATACCTTTGCCTCAGCGTCCTTGCGTTCCTTTCAAGGGGCGGCCAGAGCCAAAGGAGGTAGGCTCCTTAACCGCGCTATCCGCCGATGGATTTTTGCTCAAGAGCTACGGCTATTTGTTCAGCCGCCCGTTGAAAGAAGCGCCTGTCTGCGAGTACATCAAGCCGCGCCGAACTGCTATTGGTCGGGGAGAGGTGGCCCCGCGCGCCCGGAAAGCGATTCGCAATTGTGTTTCGCTCTCTTGCGCCAGCCCGGCGCGTCTTGATGCGCTCGCGCGAAGGGACCGGAGGCCGCGTTACTGCGCAGCCTCCGGCACCCTTGAAGCCTCACGCCACAGCGCTCTTGAAGATGTAGGCCGCGCCCGGAACTGTGAGCTTGCAGCAATAGTAGGTTTGGTATTCGATCATGTCGCCGCTTCGCTCTTCCACGCGGTAACGCTTGACCAGCATTCCGCCGTTCTGAGGCACGCCATAGAGCCAGCGGAAAGTTGTGCCAAGAGTCACCATCATCTGGCCTTGCGCCGGAGGCACATAGGCGAGAATCACGTTTTTGCCCCAAATGTAGTTGAGGCTAGTTGGCAAGCCTTGAACCGTGGTGTCATAAAGCGACTTGGCCACGACAAAGTTATCCACGTTGAAGAGCCCGGCCAACTGCTGTTCGCTTGGATATCCGAGAGGCAGCGCCGTGGATTTAAAGCGGTCAATGATGATGGGATGTTGAATTAGTTGGAGCCACACCGGGTAACCGACCAGCAGCGTGTTCGGCTCTTTGGTGCAACCCAAAAGGATTGTAGAACGCACGTCCGTGATAGCGGCCACCGGGTCAGAGTTTTGGAAATCGCTCCATTGCGCAGTACCCGCAAGTGTGGCGTTGGGAATCGCTGTCGAGTTCATGATGAGGTTGTAAATCATGATCTCGCGTTGCTTGTCGATGATGTCCGCCAGCGTTTCCGTGGTGAAGACTTCGGGGCCGACGCCAAGCTCCCACTCCGAGCGTAACTCATCCGATATAAGCTGCTTTTGGGCTTTCCCGTCGCAGTAATACTCATCATTCGACATGCGCCAGGCGGGCATCTCGTTTGCTTCGGAACCGGGCGCGCGTTCCGTGTTGTAGGCTTTGAAACGCTCAAAGCCAAAGATCGGGTAGCGGTTCGATTGCTTTGAAACCGGGAAATCAGGAAAGAGCCGTGCCCCAACAAACTCCTGATTGCGATATACGATGGAGTAGTTGGTCAAGAATTGATCTAGGTGCGCAGTAGCGATTTCGGACATGGGGAACCTTCATCAACGCGCGGAGCTTAGTGGCCGCGTGGGGAACGCGGTTCCAAACCCGGCGCGGGTCAGAGACAGCAAAAAAACGGGGGCATCCGGCAAAGATGCCCCCAGGAGCATCTAGACCATCTCTGACCAACAAAACTTGTGACGTTTGCAACATAGGTCTTTCTCACAGTAGAACTACCTCACCGGGAAACCCGACACAGCGATTGAATCGGCCCCCCGCGCCGCTCCCGGCAAGACTTCGGCCTTTAACTTTGCACCCGCTTCCATCTCTTCGGGAGTGGGCACGGGTTTGGACGCTTCATCCGTGGGCAGCTTTGCAATTTGAGCTTTCGAAAGATAGGCGGACTCGCCACGGCGAAACACCCCGGCACAGGCAAGCGTTTCCGGCAAGACCGCAGCTTTGGTGCCGATGGTACAGAACTCTTTCTCGGATACTTGGCCGAAGAAAGCGTTCACCCAATCGTGACTCTGTGCGGCCAACTCTGCCGGAAGGGAGTCTAAGAGCGCCGCGAACCGGCCCGCGTCAAAATCGGTTGTGGCCGCGAATTCCAGCCGCCCGGCAAGCTCTACCATTTGGGCAGTCAGCGCCGCCCGCTCTTGTAGGGCCTTGCGAAATTTTTGCAGCGCCGCATCTATCGCCGCGTCTTTGGTGAATCGCTCCATCGCCAGCGCCGCCAATTCGCCTTGCTGATTCGCCCGTTGCGCCGCCTGTGCGGGCGAAAGCGCCAGAGCGTTGATTCCCGCCTGTAAGGATGTTTCCCGCTTGCGGAACGCGGCAAGCTCCCGCTCTCGCTCTTCGATATCCGCCAGAGTCTTATTAAGCGCCTGACGAATATTGAAGTTATTACCATCGACAACCGTGGCCGTTTGCCGCTCCGCCGTCTCTTTCTCTTGCGCGATACGCTTTTCGGCGAAGGCAATCTGATTGCGGCATTTCTCTTGCGCCGCCTCAAGCTCAAGCTGGCGCAACATTGACTTCTGGCTTCGCGGACTCCAAATGTTCTCGGCTTGTTTCCGTGATTTCATGCTGAGCCTACCTTCCCGCGTCCGCACGGTAGAGTTTGACGACATCGGGGTTTCTGTTCACGATGGCGTCAATTGCCATCTTATGAGCCTCGAAAGCTGTGAGGGCCGAATCCCGCACCATCAGTTCCTTTTTCTTGTCTTCAACCAAGTTGGCCAAATTTGCTGTCACGACTCTGGAACCTGCCATTGCATTCCTCCTGTCGGTTGCGTCCATCCAAGTTTTGTCTAACCACATTTCTGGCTCACACCCCGCGCCCGATTTTGCCCTTGCCGCAAATAAACCTCGAAAGCGCCCCGAGGGTACACGATCACCCCACGCTTGCGCCGCATGAAAGGCGGCCCTTGCCTTTTGAGACGCATATCCGCCAGAGCCTTGCGGGAAGTCTTGAGCGCCGCCGCGACTTGCGCTGGCGTCAGGTAATCCGCCGTCAACATCCGAACTATTTCGGAATCTAGGATTAGCGGATTCGGCATTACCGCCGCGCCGTTCATTGTCGCCCTTCGCCCCGCTCGCTCGATTCCTTCCGCCAAACCCTGAGCCGGTA
>CAWELY010000033.1:0-499019 GCA_963810005.1 uncultured Acidobacteriota bacterium | reverse complement strand
GGGACTCTGGAAATCGCTGGCAGTCGAGCCGGTAAAAGCCATCGGGCGCAACCCGCAGTCAAAGACCATCGAACGCTGGCACGGAACCTTCCCGCGTTTGACCGTAACTTCCCCGGCTATTGCGGTTCAAGCCCCGATTCGCGGCCTGAGAAGCTCGCCACTGAAGAAGCGCAGCATCTCGCATGGCTTGCCGATAAAAAAGGCACCGCGCCCCACACGCCGCTTGTTTCCATTCCGCAATACATCCACGCCTATATTAACTGGGTAGAGAATACTTGGAATGCTCAGGCGCGCGGGTGCGGCAAGATGCGGCGCGGCATGACTCCGAACGAAGCCTATAACGCCAAGCGGCCCGCTGACGGCTTCCGCACGATCACCATTGAAGAGCTTGACCACCACAGCGCCGAACACCGTTTTGTGAAGATTGCGCGCGGCGGCCAAGTGAACCTGACTTTCTTCGGCCAACTGGTCGAGTACATTGCCCCCGAGCTTTTTTTGCATCAGGGCGAAGAGTGTGAAGTCATCATCAGCCGCCGCACCTTCCGCCAAGTGACGGTGATTTACCCTATCACCGGGGGAACGGCCTCATGCGTGGCTACGCTGAAGCCTCAGCTTGCATGGCTGCCTGAGAACCGCGATGAACTCCGCGCCGCCATGCGCTGCAAAGCCGCCGTGCATCGCGCCATCCGGCAAGGCGTCAAGGCATCCAAGGTTGCTCTTGCGGCAGCGAATCCGGTAGCGCTGCTTGAGCAGCAAAAGGTGCTCCCCGCGAAAGACATCATCGGGCCACAGAAGTTTTTTGATGCCCCGGTGATGGAGTCTCAGCATCCCGAAGTGGGCAGCGTGGAATACATGGCCACGCGGCACAAACGCGCGGGCTATTCCCGGTCTTTAACCTCTGAGGAAGTGGCACGCGAAATGACCCGAATGGAGAAGGAAGATGCTCCAAACTCGTGAGCAAGTACGCGCCGATTTGCGCGTCTACATGTCTCGGACGCAAATGAGCCTGCCGGAGATTGCCGCTCGCACGGGCTATCAGGCACAGACCGTGCAGCAATTCGTTTCGCGCGCCAAATTCGGCACGTCGGCAGAGACGGGCGAAACCGTGCAGAAAATCGCCGCCTTCATGGCGGAGAATCCGCCCGAGTTGCCCGCCTTCCCCGGTCGCATTTATGAGACGGAAGGAACGCGCGCCATGCGTGAACTCATTGCCGATGCCCGCGAGGGAATTTGGGGAACCTGCTATGCCCCTTACGGCGCGCAAAAAACCTTCCTCTTTCAAACCGTCTTTGCGGATTCAGCCCGCGAGGCTATTCCGTGGTTCGCCCTGGTGGAGGCGGTGGAACGCATGAGCCCGCGTATGTTGCTGGCAGCCATCGCGCGCGCCATTGCCGCGCCTTACGCACAGTACACCACGCCCTTGCGCGATGCCGTCTTGGGCGAGTTACGGCGTCGGAAAGTGCCTGTGGTCGTGGTGATTGATGAGGGGCAACTGCTTTACCCGATGATCGACACCCTGGAATGCTTGCGGCGGCTGGGCGACTTGGCGCGCGGCATGGTGGGTGTGATCGTCGCGGGAAATGAGCAGGTAGTGAACCTGTTTGAAGCGAGACGGCGCACGTCCATGGGTCAGTGGCGCTCGCGTGTCGAGCAGCGACGGTTGCGCGTCTATGGCCCCAGCGAGTCCGAAGCCCGCGAAATCGCCCGGCAGGAACTTGGTAGCGCTGCCTCTGACCGGCAAAGTGAATTCTTGATAAAGCGCTCCATCGACACCGACCCGCTACCCGATGAAAAGGGCAAGCAGCGGACGTATGTCAACTTGCGGCGGATGTTCAACGCCATACGCGATTACCGGCGCGAGCTTCGCAAAGCGGCATGAGTTTTGTAAATCGGCGCTGCTCGCTGCTGTCGGCAGCGGGCAACGCCTAACCCACAAAGGAGGCTAGTTTCCCATGAAGGCTAAATCCACTATACCAAAGAAAGGTAAACGGCTCGAATCTCCCAAAGTCGAGCCACCCGAACTGCCTGTGGCGCAGGCGAATGACGAACACCCAGACATCGACTTAGAGGACTTTCCTAGACTGTCTGCGGTCAACAATATCCTCGAAAAGCTCTATCGAACTCCAGCGCCAGGAGCTACGGATTGTGAGGATGAAAGCCACAATGCCCACAGGCAAGCCTCTGCACTTCTGAGTTACGTCGAATATGCAGAGTTGGGCTTGATGGCTGAAGGGAGCGGACTCGTGAACCCCGCAGCCGGGGCTATTGCGGACGCAATCCAACTCCAACTCGATATCATGCGGCTGGCTGGCAAACGTCTATACTCTCTATGCCAGGAACATCCCCGTAGTTCTCAAGACTCCCACGACCGCGCGGCGTAGCAGCCCCCTCACCGGAGGCTGGACACCCTGCCCAGCCTCCGGCCCCTCACCTTGCCGCTTTCTCACCTTGTCAGCTTGTTCTCTTGCCGTCTTGCCAGTCTGCTCTTTTCGCACCTTGTCAGGATGCTCTTTTCGCATCCTGTTTTGATACGCATTTTGCATGATCGTTTTTCATGCTTGTTTTGAGTATCGCTTTTGTCACCCTTCTCGTGCGCATCTCTTTTAGCATCGCTTTCAGCGTTGTCATTTTGCGCATCGTTTTCGCGGTCGCCCCGCCACTTTCAAAAACGCTGTCCTCTAATTGTCCTCCATTTTTTCATAGAACATTGCACAATTCTTGTGCTGTCCTCTAATTTTCTAGTCTGTTTTCATGCGCTTACAAGTAATTTCCGGTATGTCCTCTATCTCCGCCAAAATTAGAGGACACGCGAACGAAGAATCAATAACTTACAGATGGAGATAGAGGACAAAACCCCAATTACTTCTAAACTATTCTCCCCGCGCCACTTCCGCCGCGCCCGCCACTATGGCCCGTAAGTGTTTGTATTTAGGGCGCATCCATCCAACGCCATCCAACGCCATCTAACGCCATCCAACTAAACTACTCTCCGAATTGATAGCCTGAAGACCTGGGCCGTGTCTGAGGTGGCGTGGAGGTATCCGTCGGCTGACGGATCCCTGTGCGCTAACGCTACCTGGCAGGGTGGCGTATCGCGGGATCGAAAATTCAGTGGGAGCATCGAGAGAATGCATCAAGAGCGCAACTGCTTAATCAAAGCGGTGTCGTCCATCACGGCAATTCCGAGCTTATGAAGGAACACCGAAGCGGGCGGTTGGAAGAAATCCCGGTCGGTTGTGCAAATCACGTCCGCTTCGCCGATAACGGCTGTTTGCAAAACAATCAGGTCGTTTACGTCGTCGGATGGGCGCTGTAAACACCGGGTTGAGCGGAATTATCTCGGCAGTCTCCCGCAGGAATTCGACGAAATCGTATATCTGCGTTTCCGGCAACCTGTGGATGGCCATCACACGCGGGTAGCGCAACACCTTGGCAAGTTCATGAAGCATTTCGTTCGAGAGGATTAACGGATGTTTGGCGGTGATGATGGCGAGTAACAGATGACGAGCCAGCCCATGAGGACTTGCGCCTGCCCGAACGAGGATCGTGGTATCGAGAACAACTCTCACGGGTGGGGAGCGTAATGCGGCCGCGTACTGCGCATGGCCTCAGTAATGGCCTGTTCCGCTTCTTCGGCGGAAACCGATCTGCTGTTAGCATCTACTTGCGCAAAATAACACTTAAGCGAATCGACGATTTCCTGCCGCCGTTGGTCGGAGAGGACCGGGGGCTCGAATGCACGTACACTCACGGCCTCGCCTTCAAGTATTTGGCGTCCGAGCAGGCTCTCGACGGCAGCCTTCTGGTCGGGGGAGAGATCCTTTGCCTTGTGTATCATAGATTTCGCCTTACCTGCTCTACGCTCACCCTAAGCTTACGATTTTAGCGCGCGATTGTCACGCGCTATCCCTGCAAAAACATCCAAAATGATCTCCCCATAACCGGAATCGCAGAACTTCGTTCTGCCCCAGCCCCCGACGCGCATGAGCTTCCGCCCTCGGGTCGTGGTACGGTCGGAAATCCCATGCAACGAAATTGCCCTCTCCACCGGGTAGTGGTGCAGTTTGACGTAGAGGCAGCTTTACGCCGCCATATGGCGAGGTAAACTCGCCGCTACGACGTCAAACGGCGCCACTACTCTCCACCAAATTGACTTTGGCAAAGAAGGGTAGCGTGGAAGTATCCGTCAGTTGACGGATTCCTCCGCGGATCTTTCCAAATTCGATGCAGCGTTACGATGTTTCTCGTCGCGAACACGAAGTGAAAAGCCGCACAGGAACGCAAAATACGCATACCTGTGCGCTCCTTTCGCAGGCACGCGACCCACCGGCCCACGGGTTCGGGAAAAAGCGTTGTCCTTTCCCCTTCCGATATGGCTATAATAGCCATGACAGGAGGGAACCGCATGCGCAGTGTCAATGTTGCCGAGTTGAAGAACTCCCTGAGTCGGTATCTGACTTACGCCAAACAGGGGGAAGAAATCGTCGTCCGGGACCGCAATCTGCCCGTGGCGAAGCTTGTCCCCCTCTCCGTCGCCGAAACCAGCAAGGAAGAGCTGATTTTAGTCGCGGCGGGCAAATTGCGTTTGCCGCAGGCTCCTTTGGACATTCACAAGTTACTCAAGATCCGGACCGGCCGCGTTCGCCGCGAGTCAAGCCATCCAGGCCCTGGTGGACGAACGCGCGGAGGGGAGATGAAACCGCAACCGGCATTTTTCGATGCCAGTGCGCTGGTCCCGCTCTGTGTTCGGGAGGCCACCAGCCGCCAAGCTCAGGCCCACCTGCGACAGAGCCTGCCGGTGGTGTGGTGGGGAACTCCGGTCGAGATCCATAGCGCGGTGGCCCGCCTCCACCGCATGGCCGTTTTGAGCGATCGCGAACGCAAGGGAGCTCTGGCTCGGCTGGAGCTGTTGAGCCGGGGATGGAGAGAGATCCTCCCCGCGGATTCGGTGCGGGAATTGGCAAGGCAATTGTTGGATATTCATCAGCTTCGAGCTGCCGACAGCTTGCAACTGGCGGCGGCTCTCACCTGGTGTCACCAACAACCCAAGAACCGCAATTTTGTTTCCGGCGATCAGCAGCTATCCCAAGCCGCGGCCTCAGCGGGATTTACTGTCCTGGCGCTTTCCCCTTAGCTCGCGGGGAAGGACCGACGCCAAAAACCAGCGGGAAGGTATCCTCCAGCCCGTCGGCGGTCGGGTCTCGCGACCGACGGATTCCTCCGTGCATCTTCCCAAATTCGAGCACCGTTACGATGTTTCTCGTCGCAAACACGAAGTGAAAAGCCGCACAGGAACGCAGAATACGCGCACCTGTGCGCTACCCGCTTGTCTGCCTTTGCGGACAATACGCTGTAATCCTCTTTGACCAATCCGGGTAGCGCATCTCGCTGTTCAGAGACTCTGCGGCTTTTCGTTTCAGGATGGGCTGGGCGGCGGTATAATGCGCGGGCGTGTCACGGCTGCGGCGGTTGGTTTTGTCGGACCGGTTTTTCTTCTTAAGCTGCCGTGTCCTTCCCACGCGGCGGAATCTGACCGAATCTGAAATCCGTGGAACGAATGGAAGTTCAAGGCCAGCAGGGCGAAAGACGGCGGAAAAGCCGCAGAGTCTCTGAAAGGCGAGATGCGCTACCCGCTTGACAGCCCCCCAGGCATTACATACAGTGAGGGCTCAACCACGATTTCAACGCGGAAGTGAATGCAGGTTTGCGTTACGTCGCCAACCAGGAGATCGATTGCAAAGCGGAGTAACTAAGCGCGACCGTCCAGCCCGATGGGACGTTCTACCTGAGAATCGGCTCGAATGGCCTACAGAAGGAGTACGGTCGTCAACGATAAAGCAGTTGGGTCAACTTGTTTTGACGGGCGCAGTCCCGTCGGGGCAAGCGACTGGTCGATTCCGAACCCACGGACAGGATTCGAAATTGGAACTTGATTTCAATCTGACCATCATGCGAAGAGGTGCCCGGTATCTGTGAGTGTTTCTCCGCCTTTGTCAATGCAACGGAGGGCGGCGGATGATGTGACTCGTGCGATTGCTGACGTTTGGGCCTGACCGCAGGCGATAAGCGACCGTCAACGGCGATAGGCTGGGCGCGGCGTTGCAGAATCGAGTTAGAGAGGAACAGGATTTCACTTCGAGTATGGCTCTCCTCCATGGATTCGTCGTGACCCTTCTCGGAGGTGTAAGTGTTGGTTTCTGTCTGTGGTCGCTCAAGTGGGCCCGGATTTGGAAATTCGAGAATTACTGGCTGGTATACTGCATCGTTTCGCTCAATATCATCCCGTTCGGCATGGCCTATTGGCTCTTGCCTCACTTGGGGAAGGTTTATGCATCGCTTAGCGCCCACGAAGTTCTAAAGCCGTTGCTCTTCGGCGCGTTGTGGGGTTTTGCGCAACTCGGGGCTGGGGTATGCTTCCATAAGTTAGGGCTTGCTGTCTCGAGCGCAGTTCTCAACGGAACCGGCGCAGCAGTGGGCACTCTGGCGCCTCTCATATTACTTCACCGGGCAATGATGTTTGAGACCAACGGACTATTCATCGTGGTGGGCACGGCGATCATGCTGGCGGGAGTAGCCCTTTGCGGGTTGAGCGGGTACCACCGGGAAGAGGAGGCGAAGCGGCAAGGACGAGGGGCCGGCTTTTCACAGGAAGAAAGCGCGATGACCCAGGAAGCGCCCAGCCGTTGGAGTTATCTCTTGTTTGTGGGTGTCGCGTTTGGTGCCGGGGTGCTCTCGGCGCTGTTGAATGTGGCGCTGGCTTATGGGGGCGACATCATGGAGAAAGTACGCGTAGCTGGAGGGGCAGCGGCGTGGGCACCCTTTGCGGTCTGGCCGGTCGCGTTGCTTGGCGGCTCGATCGTGAATATCGCGTACAGTGTTTACCTCCTGTCGAAGAACCATACCTGGGGAAACTTCGCGCATGGAACTAAAGAGGTGTTCAACCCGGTGCTTGCTGGTTGCCTGTGGATGGGAGGGATTGCCCTCTACAGTAACGGAACCACCTTCCTGGGTATTCTGGGGGTTTCGGTAGGGTTTGCGCTCTATACGATAACCATGATCCTTTGCGGCCAATTGGCAGCGATTCTTACGGGTGAATGGTACCATATGCATAGAACCATTTACAGGTCCTTTGCCGCGGGGATTGCGTGTTTGTTCGTAGCCGTGCTGGCGATTGGCGCTTCGAATTACTTTGGCAAGTGAAAGCGCCGCTCGCCGTATGATCTTGCCAGTTTGATTCACAACATATACGCCAAGGCCGCTTTTGCGATATCTAGGAATTTGCCCATAACTTCTCCGGTTGGCGACAAGACCCGAATAAGGCCAAGAATACGAAATCAGTTGGCCGTCGGTCGAAGTCAGCTACAGGAAGCGACCAAAGGGCCTGAACTTGCCGGTCCTTGCGGCCCTGAGGAGGAGCAATCATGAAAGTCGATTTGGGTGGGCGTTTAGCTCTCATAACCGGTGCAGGTCAGGGCATCGGCCAAGCCATTGCATATGCCTTTGCGGAGAATGGCGCTAGCGTTGCCGTAAATGACTGCAACGCGGCAGGCGAACAGACCGCTGTGGAGGTTCGCGATCGAGGTGGAAAAGCCAGCTTCTTCTGGGGTGATGTGGGTGAGACTCAGTCAGTGAACGAAATGGTCGACGCCGTCGAAAGGGAGATGGGACCCATTGATATTCTGGTGAACAACGCCGGGGTGAATTTGGGGAAAGAGAGGCACCCCGCCCACGAGTTCCTAGACGCGGATTGGCACCGGATTGTCCGCGTCGACCTGGACGGAGTCTTCTACGTTTCGCGCGCTGTGTCTGCCCTGATGGTGAAACGACGGAAGGGCGTCATTATCAACATCAGCTCGGTGATGGGAATCATTCCGATTCGTCTGCAATGCGCCTTTGCCGCTGCCAAGGCCGGGATGCAACACTTTACGCGGTCACAGGCTCTTGAAGTTGGGCAATATGGGATTCGCGTGAATGCCATCGCACCCGGTTCCATTGTTACCGCAGGAACAACGCAGCTTTTCTACAATGCGGAGGCGAAGCAGTTGGCGCAAAGTTTGATAAGCCACATTCCCCTCGGTCGGCCTGGCGAGACAAGAGATATTGCCCATGCAGCACTCTACCTCGCTTCGGATGAAGCCAGCTACGTAACGGGTACGGTTCTTGTAGTTGATGGCGGGTGGACAGCGGGATTTGCGCGTGAATGGTAGACGGGAGTAATCTGGCACGTATCCTAACGGGAGGACAAAACTGTGAGTATTTCGAAGGAGTTGGTTTTGTCATTTTACCGCACGATGACCGAGATCAGGGAATTTGAGCTGAAGGGTTATGAGATCTTCCGCTCGGGCAAAATGCCGGGTTTCATCCACCTTTACGTGGGCGAGGAAGCTGTCGCTACCGGAGTCTGTGCGAACCTGCGCCCGGATGATTACGTTACCAGCACGCATCGGGGGCACGGCCATGCTTTGGCGAAGGGCATTTCACCCAAAGCCGCCATGGCCGAACTGGTGGGCGCGGCTGACGGATGCTGTGGGGGAAGCGGCGGAAGTATGCACCTGTATGATTCCTCGGTAGGCTTCCTAGGTACCAACGGGGTTGTGGGGCCGGGAATTCCCATTGCCGCTGGAGCTGCTCTGGCGTCGAAGCTGCGAGGAAAGGGTCAGGTGGCGGTCGCCTTTTTTGGAGATGGGGCCGTCAATTCCGGGAGTTTCCATGAAGGCATTAACATGGCGGGCGAATGGGACCTGCCCGTGGTCTTTGTCTGTGAGAACAACATGTACGCGACGGAAATGCCCTTTGCCCGAGCGACCAAAAACACGAATGTGGCAAGCCGCGCCGCCGCTTATGGAATAAAAGGCGTGCAAGTGGACGGGGAGGACGTCCTGGCGGTGTATGAGAACGCCAAGGAAGCGATTGAGGGCGCGCGCCAAGGCAAGGGTCCGACGCTTCTTGAATGCCTCACCTATCGCTGGTTTGGCCACCATGTCGGCGACCCTGGAACTTCCTATCGGCCCAAGGAAGAAGTCGCGAAATGGAAAGCGCGGGATCCCGATCCATAAGCTGCGCGAACAGGCAATTTCGTCCCAATGGGCGGAGGCGAAGGATTTCGACGCGATTGACGCGGAGGTCCGGCGGGTGATCGACGAAGCGGCGGCTTTTGCTCTGGCGAGCGCCCAGCCTTCGGTGGAGAACGGCGCTGGATCACGTGTTCTCGAATTGAAAAGAGGGAGAGATCGATATGGCAGAAACGAAAACCGCGGCCCCGGCAATCGAGGGCAAAATGGCGGGCGAGCGCGCGATGAGCTATGTGGATGCAGGGATTGAAGCTCTGCGGGAAGAAATGCGGCGCGATCCCATGATCTTTTACATTGGCCAGGGGATTGGCGTGCGCGGTGGCAATTGGCAGCAGACCCGCGGGCTCTGGGCGGAGTTCGGAGATGCAAGGTTGAGGGATACTCCGATTTCGGAGCTGGGCCAGACGGGAATCGGGGTCGGCGCGGCGCTGGCCGGGCGGGCGCCCCATTGTCGATATCGTGTTCCTGGACTTCACTTCTGGAAGCCATGTCCCAGATCATCCAGCAAGCCTCGCTGATTCACTACGTTTCGAATGGCCAAATTCAAGATGCCCCTGGTGATCCGGGCGGCGATGGGAGATATTCGCAGCGCCGGTCCGCACCATTCGCACAGTTTCTATTCCTATTTCATGCATATTCCGGGTTTGAAGGTAGTGGTCCCTGCCCTGCCGTATGATGTCAAAGGGCTGCTCAAGACCTCGATTCGCGATGACAATCCGGTGATGTTCCTCGAACACAAGGCGCTTTACAACAGTAAGGGCCCGGTGCCGCAGGAGGAATACACCATTCCCTTTGGGCAGGCGGCGGTTCGGCGGGAAGGCAAGGACGTCACCTTGGTTGCCGTGGGCCTGATGGTGCTCCGCGCACTCGAAGCGGCAGAGATTCTGGCCAAGCAGGGAATCTCGGCGGAGGTGATTGATCCGCGGACGGTCGTTCCTCTGGACAAAAAGACGATCCTTGAGTCCATCGCCAAAACGGGCCGCCTGGCGATTGCAGATGAAGCTTACTCCAATTGCGGATTCTCGGCGGAAGTGGCTGCGATGGCTGCGGAAGAGGCGCTGGATGAATTGGACGCACCGGTCAGGCGTATTTGCGCCTTGCCCGCGCCGCACGCGTTCAGTCCATCGTTAGACAGCTACTTGCAGCCGTCTACGGAACGCATTGTCCATGAAATCACGGAACCTATGAAGGATTGACGAGACGCCAGGTTTACGCCGCCATCCGGCATAATGAGGGGGAGAGAAGGGCATGAAAGTTCCAGTGGTAATGCCACAACTGGGTTTGACCATGACCGAAGGTAGCGTCAACACCTGGCTGATGAAGATCGGAGATCACGGTCCACAAAGGGGATATGCTCTTTGTTGTTTCCACCGACAAGGCGGACATGGAGGTCGAATCGCTGGACGAAGGCGTTTTGTCTGAAATTGTGGTCGAACTCGGCAACGTCGTTCCCGTGGGCACCGTGATTGCCTATCTCACTCAACCCGGCGATGCCTCCCCCAACGGCTTCCCCCTCCCACTGCTGTTCCTGAGCCCCAGCCTGCTGCCACTCCGAAAAGGCAACGCCTGCCCTTGCGTCGAAGAACCTCCCGTCGTGGCGAACGAGCCTGCCGCCAAGGAGGAGAAAGTACGTGTGTCCCCTCGGGCCCGGAGATTGGCGCGGCAGTTGGGCGTTGACCTTTCCAAAGTCGCCGGAAGTGGACGAGATGGGCGTATCGTGGAAGAGGACGTCCGACGGGCCCAAGGAGCGGTGGTTCTCCCGCACCGGTAGTTTCCGGGGGTTTGGCCAAGACCTACGCCGCCGTCAACTGATTGCTGAAAAATTGACCCTAAGTATCCAGACGATTCCGCATTTTTCGGTAGCGGCGGAAGTGAACGCCAAAGAACTGATCGCCCTCCGCGAGAACTTGAAGGGCCCCATCGGGCAGCAGAGTAACCTCAAGCTGACGATGACGGACATGCTGCTCAAAGCTCTGGGATTGGCGCTTGAGGAAACGCCGGGGATGAAGGCGGTTTGGGAAAAGGGGATCCCCCGCGCCTACAGCGGGTGCGACCTCGGGCTGGCGATCGCTACCGATAAGGGTGTCGTCGCTCCCGTCATCCGCGGTGTGGATGGGTTGGAGCTGGTTGATGTAGCCCGAAGGCGCAACGAAGCGACCGAAAAGGCGCGTGCCGGGCGGCTTTCCTTGATGGACCTGGAAGGCGGAATTGGGACGCTGAGCAACCTCGGCATATATCGCGTCGACCAATTCCAGGCGCTTATCACGCCTGGGCAGAGCTTTGTGCTGGCCGCCGGGAAGATTGACAACCGCCCGTGGGTGGATAAGGGCGTCTTGACTGTAGCTCCCACCTTGCGGTTAACCCTGAGTGTTGACCATCGCGTTGCGGATGGGGCACTCGCAGCGCGATTCCTGGGGAATATTGCTGAGCTTATTGAGAATCCCTACCGTTTGCTCTGGGAGCCGAAGAAATCCCGATGAGCCTGGGGAGGTTGCGGATGGCTAGTCTTGCCGAGAGAATTACAGCAGACCAGATTGAGAAGGACTGCCTGGGAATCTATTGGATCTCTCAGGCTGGCTTCGTCTTCAAGTCTTCGAACGGCAAGGTTGTCTATATCGACCCGTATCTCACGGACCTTGTAGAAAGGTTGGTAGGTTTCAAGCGGATGATGCCCAGCCTGATCTCCCCTGAGGAGGTAGCGGCCGATATCGTGATCTGTACGCATGAGCATCCCGACCACTTGGACATTGACGCCATGGAAGTTATTGTCAGGAATCCTGATACGCACTTTGCGGGACCCTCGGAGTGCGTGAAGGAATTCAAGAGGCTCGGAGTCCGTCCGGACCGCTGCCACCTGCTTGAGGAAGGGAAGGAAACCGATATTGAGGGCGTTGGCATTAACGGCGTCTATGCTGACCATGGCGAACTTGCTCCTGATGCTCTCGGTATCCTTTTGGACTTTGGAGGGATCAAGGTCTACCATACCGGTGACACAGCCTTCCGGATGGAGAAGTTCAAGCCCATGATCGAGATGCACCCGGATGTTCTGATCCCTTGCATCAACGGACGGTTTGGAAACATGAACGCCGAGGAAGCCGCTTTGCTGACACGAGAGGCTAATCCTCGCATCGCTATTGCCTCCCATTTCTGGATGTTCGTTGAGCACGGCGGAGATCCGGGAGCCTATTTGGAGAACTGTTCAAGACTGGCGCCGGGGGTTCGGTCACTGGTGATGAAACCCGGCGAGCGGCTTTTGTTCCGAAAGCACTGAACGGATTACTTATCCCTGACTGACGCGAAAAAGAAGGGGGTAAATGCCATGGATGACCACGGCAGGCTGGCAGGCAAACGAGCACTCGTGACAGGATCGGGCACGGGAATTGGGCGGGAAATCGCTCTGGAGTTTGCCCGGCAGGGTGCGCATGTCGTCCTGCATTATGGGCACAGCTCAAAAGGAGCGGAATCGGCAGTCGAAGAGATCCAGGCAATGGGATTACGTTCCACAGCCCTCCGAGCGGATTTTGGAAAGGCCGAAGAAGCTGTGAGCCTCGGGGAGCAAGCTTTGGAGTTCCTGGGCGGGATCGACTGCCTCGTGAACAACGCCGGCATCACGATGAACCGCCCTTTCCTAAAGGTGAAGCCGGAACAATACGACACGCTTTTGGCGGTCAACCTTCGATCTCCCTTCTTTCTGACTCAATGTGTGGTCGCGCACATGGTGGGACGCGGCAGTGGTGCGATCTGTAATCTGACCTCAATTCACGGGTTGCAGGGGGCCCCCGAACACTCTGTATATGCTGCAACCAAGGGGGCGATTATAGCCTATACGCGCTCCCTGGCAGTGGAACTCGCCCATAAAGGCATCCGGCTGAACGCCATTGCGCCGGGATGTGTCCCGGTCGAGAATTACCATAAGGCTGTTCCAGGGTATGACGAGCGCGCGATGGCAGAAGAAGCCTGCCAGAAGATACCAGTTGCCCGGTATGGTCTGCCCCTTGATATTGCCAAATTAGCCGCGTTTCTTTGTTCGGATGATGCAGGTTTTATTGTGGGCCAGACGATTGTTGCGGATGGGGGCACGACCTCGCTCATGTCCCTCATACCGGACTTCCGCAACGAGTCTTCTGCGCGCTTCGGGATCGGCTACGTGCCGGGCCTCTAGTCGTGCAAGCCAGCGACGCGGCCGGTAATCCGCGTGGAGCTTGGTTTTGTGACAGGGGCCTCCCTGACGCATGCCACCTATGACACGACCCCCGGCGTTCATACCGTACTCTTGGCAAACCCTTCGGGGCTGCTTCCACGGTCTTTACAACGTGGATTCCGGATGAATAGGATCCGCGCACCATGGAGATTAGACGAGAACGCCAGAGGATTGAGGAGGAAGGTCAATGTCAAAACTTCATATTGTGATCACTGATTCTGCATTTCCCGATGCGGAAGTGGAGGAAAAGGAGCTTGCGCCTCTTGATGCCGAAATTACCATCGCGCAGTGCCGCACCGAGGATGACGTCTTGGCAGTGACACCTGACGCCGATGCCTTGATGGTCCAATGGGCTCCCATAACGCGGCGCGTGATTGAGGGGTTGAAGCACTGCCAGTTTATCAGCCGCTATGGCGTAGGTGTCGATATGATCGATCTGAATGCGGCAAAGGATCACGGTATCAAGGTGGAAAATGTCCCGGATTTCTGTGTCGAAGAGGTGGCGTCCCACACGCTGGGCCTCCTCGTGACTTTGGGCAGGAAGATCGTATGGCAGGATCGGTTGGTACGCCGGGGGGTGTGGAGTTCGGTCCCCACGATTGGCCCCCTGAACAGGTTCCGGGGACAGACTTTGGGCTTGGTGGGCGTAGGCAGAATAGGAATGAGATTTGCTGAGATGGCGGCGCCGCTGGGATTTCACATCCTGGCCTATGACGTCCGGCCGCCGAAGAACCTGGGGCCTGTTCAGCTTACTGACTTCGACACGATGCTGCGGCAATCGGATTATATCTCACTGCATTGCCCCCTCACCAAGGAAACGCATCATCTGTTCAATGCCGCGGCGTTCGCGAAGATGAAGAAGGGTTGTTTCTTCGTGAATGTCTCCCGTGGCGCCGTGGTGGACACCCAAGCATTGGTGGACGCGTTGTCGAGCGGACACCTTGCCGGTGCCGCCCTCGACGTGTTCGAGAAAGAACCCCTGCCCCCGGATGATCTCCTGCTCAAAATGGACAATGTTATTCTGACGCCCCATCTTGCCTCTTATTCCTTAGAGGCGGCTGCGCAACTACGGCGGGATGTTGCCCGGCACGTAACGGAGTTCTTTCTCAAAGGCTGAGAGGGCCCGGGCGGAGGATCCTGCGGCTTGCTGAAAACTCAGGTACTGCCTGAAACCCTCCCGAGGCCGCCACCAGAAATCAACACAGACTTAGGACACTACCACCGCGCGCTCCTCGTTGAGTTAGCTTGCATACTGGCTTATAATGAACTTGGGGCTGGGGCAAAATGCAAAAACTAAAAACGCTGGGCGAGCTGAAGAAGTCTCATTATCAGAGTGTCAGCATCAAGGACGAAATGCGTGCCAATCTTCTCCGCAAGCTCGCGGCGGGAGAAGCCATCTTTCCCGGCATCATCGGATTTGACGACACGGTGACGCCGCAGATCGTCAACGCCATCCTCTCGAAGCACAACTTCATTCTGCTGGGGCTTCGCGGCCAAGCCAAGAGCCGCATTCTGCGCTCGCTCGTCTCGCTGCTGGATGCGGCGATCCCCATCATTGCCGGTTGCGAAATCAACGACGACCCCCTCCATCCCCTTTGCCGGGCATGCCACGAACGCCTGCAAGAGATGGGCGACGCGACGCCCATCGATTATCTCGCGCCCGGAGCAACGGTACATTGAAAAGCTGGCCACGCCTGACGTGACCATCGCCGACATCATCGGCGACCTCGATCCCATTAAGGCCGCTCGCGGCGGGCACACCCTGGCCAGCGAACTGACGATTCATTACGGCCTTTTGCCGCGTGCGAACCGCGGAATCTTCGCCATCAATGAGCTGCCCGATCTCTCCGGCAAAATTCAGGTGGGACTTTTCAATATCATGCAGGAAGGGGACGTGCAGATCAAAGGCTACCCGGTACGCCTGCCCCTCGACGTCGCGCTGGTCTTCACCGCCAATCCGGAGGACTACACCGCCCGCGGCAAGATCATTACCCCGCTGAAGGATCGCATCGGCTCGGAAATCCGCACCCACTATCCGGCGACGCTGGACGACGGCCTGGCGATCACGGCGCAGGAAGCCTGGACCGACCGCAAGGGCGAGAAGCCCCTGGTGATCCCGCAGTTCATACGGGAGATTATTGAGGCCATTGCCTTCGAAGCGCGGGCGGACAAGCGCGTGGACAAACGCAGCGGCGTCAGCCAGCGCATGCCCATCACCTGCCTGGAAAACACCATCAGCAGCGCGGAGTGCCGCGCGCTGAAGCACCACGAAGCAAAGATCGTGCCCCGCCCTTCCGACATTTACGCTTCCCTGCCCTCCCTGACCGGCAAGCTGGAACTCGAGTATGAGGGCGAATTGCGCGGCGCCGATACCGTCGCGCGCGAGGTCATTCGCCAGGCCATCGCCAAGGTTTTCAAAAAACACTTTGATAATGTACCCCTCCAATCCGTCGTGCAGTGGTTCGAGCTCGGCGGAACGCTGAGGTACTCGCCCAACTCATCCTCCGAGGAGCTTTTCCAGCAGTTCAAGAAGATTCAGAACTTGCTGGAGAAAACTCAAAGCTTGGGCTTGAAGGCCAAGGACGACCCTGCTCTGCTGGCCGCGGGCGGCGAATTCATTTTGGAAGGACTCTACGCGCTGAAGCGCATCAGCCGCAACGAGGAATTGGGTTACCACACCGAACACCGCCCCACCGAGCGGCCGGACGAGGAGCCCACGCCCATGGCGCCGCGGCGCCGGCCGCTGAACTGAGGTGCCAGGTGCCAGGTGTCAGGTGCTAGGGACCACCTTCGAGTTCTTCCCTGACACCTGACACCTAACACCTGACACCTGGAACTTCCATGAAATACGTCAAGTACTCCAAATACGTCGCGGACCCCTTCGACGACCTCAGCGCCGAAGACCTGCTCCAGATGCTCGGGGACTTCCTGCTCGACAGCGGGTTCTACAACCAGTACCAAAACATCTACGACATGGACCCCGAGCGGAACGATGGAGCAGCTCCACCAGGCGCTTCTGGAGGCCCTGCGCGATCAGGGAAAGATTCCTGACGAGTTGCTGCAACAAATGCTTCAGAATTGGGAGGACTATCAGAACTCCGAATTGGCGGAGAAAATCAATAAGCTGCTCGAGCGCCTCTCCGAAGAAGGTTACGTCTCCGTCGAGCAGCCCAACCCCACCCAGGGTCAGATCATGGAGCGGGAGGGCGACCGTTCCGACGGGCCGCAGGAGGGCAAAGCCAAGTTCGAAGTCACCGACAAAGCCCTCGATTTTCTGGGGTTCAAGACTCTGCGCGACTTGCTGGGCTCGCTGGGAAAATCGAGTTTTGGCCGGCATGATACCCGCGAGCTTTCGACCGGCGTCGAATCCGAGGGGTCCAGCCGCCGCTATGAGTTTGGCGACACGCTGAATCTGGACGTCAATGCCACCCTGCTCTCTGCGATCCGCCGCAACGGACTGAAAACCCCGCTCGATCTCGATTACCAGGATTTGCAAGTTCACCAGTGCGAATACCAAAGCTCCTGCGCTACGGTGTTGATGCTTGATTGCAGCCACAGCATGATTCTGTACGGGGAGGATCGCTTCACCCCGGCGAAGAAAGTTGCTATGGCCCTCAGCCACCTCATTCGCAGCCAATACCCGGGCGACACGCTGCACCTTGTCCTTTTCCATGACTCGGCGGAAGAAATGCCGCTCGCGGAGTTGGCGCGCGTTCGTGTGGGACCCTATTACACCAATACGCGCGAGGGCCTGCGGCTGGCGCAGCGCCTGCTTTCGCGGCAGAAGAAGGATATGCGCCAGATCGTGATGATTACCGACGGCAAACCTTCCGCGCTCACCCTCGAAGACGGGCGGATTTACAAGAACGCCTTTGGGCTTGATCCCCTGGTGGTCTCAGAAACCTTGCACGAGGTGGCGCGGTGCCGCCGCAACGGAATCCTGATCAACACCTTCATGCTCGCACAGGATTATGGTCTGGTTAACTTCATCCAGAAGGTTACGGAAATCTGCCGCGGCAAGGCCTACTTCACCACTCCCTATACCCTTGGGCAATACCTGCTGATGGATTATATGAAGAAGAAAGTTAAGCATATCCACTAGGAAATAGAAGCCAGGAGCCAGGAGTCAGGAGACAGAATGCGGCCTCCTATTGAGTCCTGCAGAATACAGTGACGGATCCCCCCCCTCCCCGGCGCTTCGCGCCCCCCTCGCCCCCTTGGGGGAGAGGGGCGGGGGTGAGGGGGTCGTTGTCACTCAATTCTGCAACGATCAGTAAATCCTGGCACTTGACTTGTGGCTTCCGGTGCGACATGACGCTGCGAGTTCTGCTACAATACTTCGCGAATCTGCTGGAAAAGAAACCGATGCCGACTTTGAGCACGGGGAAGACCGCACCAAGCTTTCAACTTGCCACAACCACGGGCGAGCGCCTCTCCTTACCGGAGGGTCTTGCCGGCGGCCCCGTCTTACTGGCTTTTTTCAAGGTTTCCTGCCCCACCTGCCAGTTCACCTTCCCTTTCCTCGAACGCATCTATCAGCAACTGCGTGAACAAGGTGTACAAATCTGGGGAATCGTACAGGACAAGGCTCAGGACGGCGCGCGATTTGCCGCCACCTACGGGGTGACGTTCCCCATTTTGGTTGACGACTCGCCCTACAAGGTTTCAAGAGCTTACAGTCTCACCCACGTGCCGTCGCTCTTGCTGGTCAACCCGGACGGCCGCGTTGAGATTTCCAGCGGAGGCTTCTCGAAAGCCGACCTTCTGGCCATCCAAAGATCCCTTGCCCAATTGCTTTCCGCCCCTCCGCCAACCCTTTTCCTTCCGACCGAAAGAATCCCTGAATACAAGCCGGGTTGAGGGTCGAAAAACTAGGCTTGGTTCAAGCCTGCGTGATGATTTAGCTGTACATACCTTTCTTCAGAAACCCAAGTCAAGTTGTACAAGATTCGTCCCGGCAGGTCCGCGGGAATTTCACCCGGAGCTGGCCACTTTTCTACAGTCGCAAGGGTTTCTGCGGCGCTGCGCCGGACAAAGGCTGCCCAGGGTTCGTCAGGTTTTTGTTCAGCCGTCCATGGATAACAGGCTCTTGTACCATCAGCCTGGGGAACCGTCAAAAAAGTATCGGCTCCCGGGGGAATCCACCACAGCTCACCACCCAGGATCCCCAGGTTGTGCTCGATAAGGATGGTGACAACCCGAGGGATCTGGTCCCGGGTCCAACCGAATTCGCCGTTCGAGAGTTTGAATGCGCCTAGCTCAAGGTCAGGTGGAAACATGATAGTCTCCCACTCCAGTTCGTGTCAGCTTGCTGGTTGGGATTTGTACTCTCATTTCAAAAACCCGCGAGCAAGCCCGCGGGGCGAAGGCGGCAGCAAGCTGCCGCACTCCAAAGCTTCGCTCCGGATGCAGCACAAGTTGTGCAGTGCGCGGGACACGACAATGGCAGGTGACGCCTCGTAACAGCGGGGCTCCTGACTACTCGGGATAGCCGCCGCCCCGCCTTTCCCGACTTGTGGTGGGATGCTCGGACTATGAAACCTCCGTCTCTGCCTGTTGTACGCGCTTCTTGTGTTTGGGGAGCTTCTTTCGTCTGTCCATGTGGGTTTGAGCCGCAGGCGGCGAACCCACGCGCAATCGTGCCTGGCGCTTGACCTCGGTTGTGCTTTTGAACGGCTTGGGCTTTTTGCGGCTCATGGCCAAAGTGCCTAGGGGTTAGTGGCTCGCGGCTAGACAATGGACTAACCACTAGCCACTATCCACTAACCACTGCTTTTCTTTTGGCGGAAGTGTGTCGGAATCGAACCGACCGGCCCACCATAGGCAGGCCCACAGGATTTGAAGTCCTGGGTGAACACCAGCCCACATGCACTTCCTTATGCTTTGAATATATGCGGCAAGGTCGTTAATGTCAAAGAACAAGGGAGCTTGGTACGCCCGCTGGCAATACGCCACAGCCCTTTCCATTACCAGTCGGCGCAACGTTTTCACGCTGCAGTTAAGGTATACCGCAGCCTGTCGGGTATTCAGCGAGCGCGGCGGGAAGATGCCGACTTTCTCTGGTTTCAACTTTCATGTCCCCGCGCGACGATTCGACGCCTCGGCCTTACGCCTGGCCGTCGCCACCGCAGCCTCTTCCCCGTGGTGCTGCCAGCCGACAGAAGGCCGAGACACGGGGTTCGGGATATAAAGTCCGCTACTTCCGCGGGCAATCAGACCCAAGCAATCAGGGTCGCATCATATGCTGCCGCAGAGAGCACATCTCGCTATAGATACGGCGGGGAGCGGGTCGACCGCTCCCTGCCGCGTCCGTCTGTAAACCCAGGTTTTACCAAGGCGGTTGGATCTCCTCGCAGTATTGGGGGAATGGTACCTCATGAGCCACTAGGGCTGTTCACTTTTGCCCTTTGCCATTGGCGTTTTGCCTTTTGACGTTCTCATGCTGCTCTGTGCCCCCGCGCCCCGCGGTGAGCAAGTGCTAGGCTCTAACCATGTTTTTCCACTTGACATGAGTGTGTCGAAAATAACAATTCGTCAACGAAGAATCAACAACTTACAGACACTTGAATCTCGCTAAGTTATTGATTCTACGTACGATGAAATCTATCTCCGCCAGGCTCCTGGGAGTAGGGTGCTAGATTCTAAATCGCCGATCCTTGAGCTAGACGACCCGATGATAAGAGCAGTAACAAGTGGCGATGATAAGTGACGGGCGGCCAGTGTCAAGAAATAGCAAAATCTGGTGCTGTCCTGCTCCGAAAATTTCGGTCATGCGGCGGCGCAGGTTTCGAGCGTGACCTTATGGCCGAGGCTTTCCAAGCGTCTTACGTAATACCTTGTTAGGCGCTGGGGTTCAAGTCGATCAAAAAAGTCACCACCCAAGTCGGTGTAGGAGGTTTTTGACTTCAAGAGAAGATAGCCAATTACCAGGATGGAATGTCCCACGGCGATGAGAGCGCGTTTCTTGCCGCGCCGACCTGCGAGGCGACGGTACTGGGAGGCCAAGTAAGCATTCTTGGTGTGGCTGGCTGCCCAGGCGGCCTGTGCGAGCGTTCGTTTCAGCCAGCGATTGCCCGGGGTGATGCGCCGCCGACGGCGTTTGCCCGCACTCTCCTCGTTGCCCGGACACATCCCTGCCCACGCGGCCAAGTGCTGATGAGTCGGAAACGGTTTCATGTCGGCTCCCACTTCCGCCAGCACAACCTCGGCCACGCGCCGATCGACGCCCGGTACGGCGTCCAAGCGCTCGATCTCCTCGGCGAAGGGGCGCGTGTGCTCCTCGATTTGGGCGTCCAACTCCGCGATCAGGCGCCTCCTGCTGGGCCAGTTGTTTCCACAGCAGCCGCAGCAGGAAGCGATGGTGCTCCGTCAGGTATCCTTGCAGGGCCTTTTGCAACTCCGGGATCTTGCCCCGCAACTGCCGCTGGGCCAGGTCGGCCAGCGGCACCGGGTTCTCTTGCCCCTCGATCAAGGCTTGCAGCATGGCCCGCCCCGAGACCCCCAGAATGTCGGTCGCCACCGAAGCCAGCTTGAGGTTGGCGTCTTCCAGCACCTTGTGCAGGCGGTTGACCGTGCGGCCTTTCTCTTCCACCCGTTGCACTCGGTGTCGGGTCAGGTCGCGCAACTCACGCTGCGCCCGCGGCGGGATGAAACTGCCTTTCAACAGCCCGTGCTGCAGCAGTTGGGCGATCCACTGGCAGTCCCGGATATCCCTTTTGCGTCCTGGAACCGGCTTCAGATGCCGGGCATTGACCAGCAGCACCGTGAACCGGCCCTCCAGGATGTTGTAGATCGGTTTCCAAAACACGCCGGTGGATTCCATGGCTACATGCGTGACCCCTTGCGCCGCCATCCAGTCCGCCATCGCCAAAAGGTCGCGAGTCATCGTGGGCCAGGGTCGTGTCTGTTGATGGAGTCGCCCCGTCGGCTCCATCCGTCGCACACAGGCCTCGACCGATTCCTTATGCACGTCCAAACCAGCACAGCAAGCAAAAATCTCGTCCATGATGGGCTCCCTTCTCGCCGCGCCGGGGGACATCGAAAGGTGAAACAATCTGCTCCGCGTGCTCTCGCCAAAGCGAGGCGACAATTTGGGGTTCGGAGCGATGTCCAGGCCAGACTAATTTGCGGGCTCGCCGCTCCAAGGACAATCGGCCTTCGTCCCGCGCGGGTTGCGTCCATCATATCCAGATCGGGTGTCTATTTTCATGCTTTGTGGGTGTCCCAAAGCGACATGACCGACTAATTTGAACGTAGCGCCGCCATCTTGGCGGCTCCATGCCGGCTGGAAGCCGGCGCTACATCTGAAATTAGGACCGCACCCAAAATCTGCTAGTGGTGCAGTTTGATTTTTTGTTGCGGCGGTCTCTGGCCGCCGGAATTTGATTCAATAGATTCCGGTGATTAGAGACCGCCGCTATAGCAAACTGACCCATTATCCAAAATTTGAAGAGGGAGAAACGTAGAGCGCCGATGGCCTGCCCCCCCGCGTGACACTCCCTCATATCGGCTATCGGCAGTGTCCGGTGAGAAGATGAATCAAATTGCCGACTTCACAAATCGCAAATCATTCGACATCCCAATTAGGTTCCACGCTTGGGGTAAGCCTCTCACTTCTGATACAGACTTCCACAAAATTTTTAAAGTCAGAGTGCGATTTTGCCGATGCTGATAATGAACTTAAAGGCGGCGCCACTTGGCCGGTCTGGTGGTTGGAATCTTTGGAAGCGGTCAAAATGTCGTTATTTTTATATCCGGATGCGTGCATGGGGTGTATCTTAATACTGTCGTTCTTATACTGGTGACGACATGCGGCGTGAAATCGCGGCGCGGCGCACGTCATCCCACTTGGGCAGGGTGATTTCCTGCATCAGAAAATTCATAGCGATGGTCATTTTTCGTCAAACAAGCACGAGTATGGGGCGTAATACCAGAGGGAATGGCACACCCGGCGAGGGAGGACTATGGTCAATGAATTCCCAACCTGAAAGCAAACTCCGACCTCTGCATTTGTTGATGGTGTTGCTGATTGCGCACGGCACGCTGGCGGGCCCGACCTTTGGGCAGAGGATGCCCGAGGCTTCCCAGGGACCGTCAGTGGCGTCACACGCTCCCGTGGTCGGGAAGCCCGGCGACTATGCCGGGTGGCAGACCTGTGCAGGCTGCCATACTGCGGAGGCGCAATCGTTTGCCAAGACTCCGCACGCTCCGGCGGGCGCGGCGTCTGCCTCCACCGCGACGCCGCCCGCCAGCATTACCGGATGTGAGACCTGCCACGGCCCGGGCAAAGCCCATGCGGAGGCCCAACAAGCCGCGGCCGGCGACCCCGCCAAGGAGAAGGCCGGCGCCAAGCTGATCTTCTCGTTCCACGCCAGTCCCAAGGAGAACTCGGAACGCTGCCTCGCGTGCCACATTACCAGCAAGCAACAGGAAGGCTTTGCCCACTCGCAGCACGCGGCGGCGGGCGTCTCCTGCAACGAATGCCACGCGGCCCACCTGGTAAAAGAGGTCAAAGGTCAAAGCAAGGGCAGCCTGAGTTATGCGCAGGCAGCATTCTTCCAGGTGCCGCAGATTCCCGAGACGGTACGCTGGCTGCACAGCAGCTTGCTCAAGGAATCCGAGCCGAATTTGTGCTTTACCTGCCATGGCAACATCCAGGCGCAGTTCGCCCTGCCGGTGCACCACCGGGTGCCGGAGGGCCTGATGAAGTGCTCGGACTGTCATAACCCGCACGGCAGCATCAATCGCGCCAGCCTGAATGCCACCCACTGGGAGACCTGCGTCAAGTGCCACGTGGAAAAACGCGGGCCCTATGTTTATGAGCACGCGGCGGTGAGGGTGGAGGGCTGCGTGATCTGCCACAATCCCCACGGCAGTACCAATCGCATGATGCTGGTGCGGCGGGAAGGCCGGCAACTCTGCCTGCAATGCCACACCGGATTCCACGCTCAGGCCGCTACTCCGCACAGCCGCCTGGGCTTTCAGACCAGTGGCGAGTGCACCCGCTGCCATGTAGCGATCCATGGCTCGGAGCTTGACCCCAATTTCTTGCGGTGAAGGGAGATCTCATGAGACTTGGAAAACGATTATCATTATCTCCCTGGCGGTGCTGCTGCTTTGCGGCGGGGTATTGGTGGCGCAGGACAGCGCGGAAACTCCCGTTGACGCTGGGCGGGTTCAACACCCAGGGCTCGGCAACGGTCGGTTACCGTTTCGACGACGTGAAGGGCTACGTCCCCATGTTTCAGGAGCTCTCCGACCTCGAGAAGGGGTTTCGCCTGATGGACTTCAACATGTTCGGCGAGGCGCCAAAGGGGCCAACCCCTTTGCCGACAGCTACTCCCTTTCGGTCAGCGGGCTGGGAGGCGAGCCTTTCGAAACGGGGCAGCTTTCCGTGAGCAAGAACCGCCTTTATGACTTTCGGGTGAATTGGCGCCAGAGCTACTTCTATTCGAATCCCAACGACAACGTGATCCTGCCGATCGCCGCGGTAGCCTCGGGGCTTTCCACCGGCCTCACCGATAATCACGACTGGGGAACGGTGCGCAAGTTCGGTTCTGCGGACTTCACCCTGCACGCCACCAACAATCTCCGCTTCAACTTCGACTACTATCGCACCAGCGACAGCGGCCCCACCTTCACCACGGAGTCTCTGGATTTCTTCGATTCGCCCTCTTACTGGGGCACCTTTGCGCGCGCCAATCCCTATTACCTGTACGCGCCCATCGACGATAACACCAATCGCTTCACCGGCGGAATCGACTACACGTTTCACGCCTGGACCTTCCATTACAACCTCGGCTACCAGACGTTCACGGAAAATCTGAGCCTGAATAATGTCAGTTCACCCGAGCTGAGCATCGATCCCGTGTCGAGCTCGACCAAGGAACCGCTCACCAACCTTTCCCAGTCGGAGTACCGGCGCCTCACCACTCCCATCAGCGAGTTTTCCTTCACCGGGAAAGCCGCTTTCCAAGTTCGAATGGCGGGGCGGCTACATCTACTACCGCTACCAGGGGCCCGCCACTTTCGACCAGTCTTACAACGGCACCGCCCCCAACAGCTCCGGCGCGCTCGCGCCCTACACGGTCAGCCAGACGGCGCGGGACACGGTGACGGAACCGGACAACATTGTGTATCAGACCTTCACCTACAAGCCCAAAGACTGGTGGGAGATCATTGCGGACTATCGATACTCCCGCTTTAGCACCAATAGTGTGGGGAATTTCGGCAGCATTCAGAGCATCGTCACCAACCCCACGTCTGCCACGCCGACCACCATCACGCACGCCCTCTTCCGGCACGGACTCCTACGTCTGGCGGGATGGCCTGAGTGACTTTGATTTCAGCATGCTCTTTACCCCCACCCCATCGCTGACGCTGCGCCCGGGAGTTCGGCTGCTCAAGGCGGATGTGGAGGCCCTCGAGAACGGAGTGGTCGACCCCGACATCACGCTGCGAACCAAAACCGCCTGGCCCGAACTCAGCTTCGGCTATCAACCCTCGAAGATCTTCAGCGTCCGGGGTGACGTCCACGCCTTTGACAACGGCTCGTCCTATACGGCGATCACTCCGCACACGGAAGTGGCCGGGCACCTGATCACTCGCTTCCAGCCGTTCAAGAAGGTATCGCTGCAAGACGATCTGAATCTCACCAACGACAAGCTGATCGACTCCAGTTTTCAGGACAACGTCCACTCCAACACGGTGACCCTGTCTTATGCCCTGAATGACCGGTTTTCGATCTTTGCGGGATTCACCTACGACAGCATTTTTGCCGCGGGGAACATCGTGTATGCGCGCGGCACCGCGCCGCTCAATGATTTCCTGCGGGATCAGGAAGCGGACCGCGTGATGCAGGCAGGAGTGGAGGCCAAGCCCAGCAAGTATTTTGGCCTGCGGCTTACCGGCAACTTCGATCGCTCCACCGGCCTCGGCCAGATCAGCGGCGAACCGCCCGCCTACGGGCCCCTCACTTGGCCGCTGGTCACCGGCACGGTTTATGTCAATTTCCCCAAGGCAGGACGCTTGTCCGTGGATCTCCAGCGCACGTACTATATCGAGCAGATCATCACCGCCAACAACTTCCAGGCGAATCTCCTCACCATCCGCTGGACGCGCGACTTTTAGGCGGCGAGCTAGAAATCGTTCGTTTCCTTCACCGCTCCGGCTTTTACATCTTTGTCAATTTGCACGGGGATGTGAGCCGCGTGCAAGGAATTGCCATTCAGGTGAATGTCCTGGGTCTTGGCGCCCTTCACTTGGAGGAAAATCTTGGTTCCGGGCTCGGTCGTCGAGCTGGCGATGGTGGCGCCCTCGACTTGCTCCAAAACCACCGCCGGATTATCGGACTCCGCCTTGGCCGGCGCGCCCGAGAAGCCTTCCAGCTTCAGTCCCTTGATATCCTGGAAGTACATCGCACTTTGCCATTTCGGCGATCCGGGCTTCTCCCACTGCACTTGGACGTCTTTCACTTTCAGGTTTTGGGCATATTGGAAATACATGGCGTGAACCGACCGGTCGTACGCCGCCGAGGGGTCCGTGGCCATGTAGAGTTTGATGTTTTCGAGATCTCACGTCGTCGAGCCAACTATTCGGATGTCCCAGAATCAAGCAAGAACCCTGGCCGTGGGCAATGATATTGCGCAGGATGACGTGGCGAATAACGCCGGCCGGTGGCTCATCGGGTTTCAGCGGCAAGCCCAGGCTTTCGCTCCGTCTTTGCACGGTGAAGTAGATGGGATCGCCATTCCCCCACCAGAACCAGTCGAAGCGGTTGGTGTTGACTACGATATTCGAGATCACCACGTTTTCCACCACCCCGCCGTCGTAAACCATGAAGGCAATGCCGCGATTGGAATGGGTGATGACGCAGTTGCCAATGGTCACATTACGGACGGCGACGGAATTGCCGTCGCAGAACTTGATGGCGCTGGAGGAGGAGGAGAGGCGGCAATTGGTGATGGTGATGTTTTCGCACGCCTTGGGCGGCCCGCCCGAAGCGCTGGAGGAATAAAACACTATGGCGTCGTCGCCGGTCTCAATGGTGCTGTTGGCGATGATCACATCGCGGCAACCGTCCGGATCAATCCCATCCGCCCACACCCCGTATTTTTGGTCCGTGTGGATATAGATGCCGTCGATTCTCAGCCGGTCGCAGTCGTAGGGGTAGAAGGTCCAGCTCGGCGAGTTGATAATGGAGATTCCCGCGACGCGGATGTCTTTGCAGCGTACCAGCTTGATCATGTGCGGGTAAATCTTGCGGTGGTCCAGCTCTTTGGGAAAGGAGCGCATCAGGCGGACGCCCGCCGCCTCGGCTGCTTTCTGGTTGTCGCGGATATAGCCGTCATCGATGACGTTCATCCGCCAATCGTATTCGGCTTGCCCGTTGATGGTGCCGCGGCCTTCGACGGAAATACTCTCGAGGTCCTCGCCCAACAGCAGTGCGTCGGTGGAGAAATCAGATTCCGACTTCGATCCTAACAAGGTGGCCCCCGCTTCCAGGTAGAGCCTTACGTGGCTGCGCAGGTGCAGCGTTCCCGACGTGTAATCGCCCGGCGGCAGGTAAACTTCGCCTCCACCCGACTTGGCGCAAGTGTCGATGGCCTTCTGAATGGCTTGCGTCGAGATGTCCGCCTTGCTCCCCGTGGCCCCGTAATCCCGCACATTGAAGATGGCGGTGCTTCCCTGCGCGCGCAGAAATGATGCTGAAACCAAAACTTGCCAAGCCAGACACGCCAAAACTGTTCTCACCAGAAATTGCTGTCGCATATTCATCCCTTCGATCAAGGAGTTGTCGCGGCGAGATTACCTCACTAAATGGCGGCATAAAGCCGCCTCTACTTCATATCTGGGTCCTGTCCCGGGCCCCCGGTAATTTTGAACTTCGGTATGCGGTCCTCGATGCGCGGCAAAGCCGGCAAGGGTGCGTGGGGCTCGATCTGGTACCAGTAAGCCACGGAATAGAGGTTGTCGGAGCGCAAGTTCGCCTGGCCATCTTCGATCGTAACCTTGATGTCATGTTTGAATCGAATCGGCCCCTCCAGGTGCCAGCGATACAGGGAGAAGCGCGCGCCGGGTTCCCATCCCGTGAATTCCGTCATGCCCACCAGAGGAGTGGTAAACAACTTGGTGAATCCCCAGGCGAAGTTAAAGTAATCTTCGCCCCCCGTACCGTGGATACGAGGCTCCTTCTCACCGTCGATCCAAATCATCTCGTCGCCCTCGTTCCAACCGCCCCACTGGTTCTCGAAGACAGAGAAAGTGACGCCCACGAACTGCCCATCCCCCTTCGCTTCCAGGATCACATAGTTGCTTTCGCCGGACTTGTTCAGCCAGCGCGGGTCCTTGCGGGCTTCGGCAAAATCGTTGCCATAGAAGTTCCCCTTGTACCAACCCTGGCAGGGCGCGCACTGGCGATACTCGGCATGGAAGTAGGCGGCGGATGGTGCGAGCGCAGGGAGCCTGACCCAATCGACGTTCCAATAGTAGTCGGTCACCTCTTTGCTGCCTTCGTTGGTCACCGTGATTCGTCCATGCTGGCGAAAGGGCATGGGGAAGTAGGAGTTCAGCGCTTGGTCCGGCAGCACGGCCACCAGCGCGGATTGAAAGACCGTGTAGGTCCCGAGACCAAGGCCAAAGAAATCCCCAATGGGCGTTTCCACGCTGGGGCTGGTCTCGTTGTCCCAGTACATGCGCAGAACGATCTTCTTCAAATGGTAGGCTTCCGACCAGGGCGGAATGGTGGTCCAGATGTGGCGAATCTCTCCCGGCCCATCCTCATTGAAGATCTCGACGGTCTCGCCCGGCTTGATGCTGGTGTAGTCGTGATTGCCTCCCGTGCGGTCGAAACTCGAGCTGCGCGCGGATTGGTAGTCGCCCAATTGGGCGAGGTTGCTGACCGAGTACTGGGCCAGCAGCACGGGGGCGTAGAGCACGGTCCACGCCAACAGGCAAAGCGCTCTCATGACGATCTTCCTCCAGGCAGCATTCGCGTTCATAAGGTTGGCCCATTAGATACGCGAGACGGGAGCTTCGTCAACTCTTCGTTTTTTGTACGGCAAGGCGGCGAAGATGTGGTGAACTTAAATTGCAACCCATGCCTGCTTGCGGGAGAAGGGGTCAAATGGGGAACCGCCCGCTGAGAAGAACAGGAAGCATAGCGCGGACCTGTTTTGTAGGTTCGCGGCTTTTCCTTGCCCATCGGAGACGAGCCTCGGACCTGCAAAACGGGTCCGCGCTACACCCGCTTTTCTACGAGTCATCGGTATCGGGGTCACGGTTCGGATTTTCCTGCAAAACGGGTCCGCGCTACACCCGCTTTTCTACCGTTGGCTAGCGACAATTTGGCGTCCACCGCGTCGGACAATTTGCACCCCATCTTCAGCTTTTGTCCGATTGATTGTAAGTGGCTTTCTTTTCAGTATGTTGTCAGGTTTGGAAGGAGAAAAAGCGGTTTTCCGACCCTTTGTTTTCAGTAAGTTCTCAGCTTAGGGCACTTTGTCCTCTAAGGGCAATAATGTCGCCCTGCCATTGCTACAATTTGTCGGCCCACCTCGTCGTTAACCAACGGACTTGCCGCCGGCCCGCTAGTTCCGCCGAGTGGCCCACCGGCCTCGATTCCCAGCTACTATTCTAGCTTAAAGTATTGGTCTTGTCAAGAGGAAAATGAACCGCGACAGCCGTACGAACCGAATGCGGAAGGCGGGAGCCGCTGCTACCGCAGTCCAAAGCGCTTCGCGCAGTTTGCCATTGTTTCCGCCTCCGCGCCGGTATGCCGATCAAAAGATCAGTTTCAATCCGAACTGAATTTGCCGGGAGGCGGTGGCGGTGGCGGTAATCAACCCCGCCGTGGGGCTCGCGGCAGCGCCTGAAAACACAATTGCGTTGGGTGTGCCCAAGTTCGGGTGATTGAGGAGATTGAAGAATTCCGCCCGGAACTGCAAGTGGATTCGCTCGGAGATGCAGGTATTCTTCATTAAGGATATATCTGTCTCGGTAAGACCTGGTCCGGTCAAGGTTCCCCTGCCGAGGTTTCCATACGTGCCCGAGGTCGGCAGGACAAAGGCGTTGGGATTGAACCATTGGCCAGGCGTCTTGAGCAGAATAGGGCCGCTAAAGGCAGGGTTCACCGAGGGCCGATCAGGGTTCCGGGTGTCCCCGTCGCCCGACCAATTGGAACCGATTTGGGGTGTAAAGGGAAAACCCCCGAGCAAGCTGGCGATGCCATTCAACTGCCAGCCGCTCGCGAGCTTCTCTCCCCATCCGCGAGTGTGGGCAAGCCAGCGCCTGCCTTTGCCGAAAGGCAGTTCATAGAGGGCCGAGATGCTGGATTGATTGGTAATGTTCAGGGCCGAAGGCCCCCAGTCGCGGCGCAGGTCGTTGCGGTCGAGCACCATTTGCGCCTGATTGTTGGCTTGGGCGCCGATGAGGCCGGAGTTCATATCCAGGTTTTTAGACCAGGTGTAGTTGGCGCGAAACTGCAATCCCCGGCCCAGGCGGCGGACCACTTCCGTTTCCAGTGCGTGGTAACTGCTATTGCCCTCGGTGTACCAGAAAAAGCCGCCGGAGAGGAAGGGATTGGGACGGGTTCCCACGGGAATGAACTGGGCTCCCGGAGCCACGCTACCCTTGGTTGTGCTCATGCCGCCCGACACACAGCCGCTCGCGTCTGAACAAACCTGCGTTGGGATGGAATTGGGATCGATGCTGAGAAGTCCATGGTAGGCAAAGGACCCGGTATAGCCCAGGCGCAGGATGGTGCTGGGGGTCAGTTGCTGCTCCACTCCGAAATTCCATTCTTCCACGGTGGGAGTCTTGGCATTGCTTTGCACACCCTGGGGGGCGTAGATGGCACAAGGCAGGGCAACTGAGGGACCGCAGGGGGACGGTTCCTCGGCGCCGGGAACGATCGGCACAATCGAGGTCAAGGGCACACCCGCAAACGAAAGGGTGCCGTTGTAGGGCGGGATGGCATTCAGCAGAAAGCTCAACGCGTCGATCATGGTGTAGTATGTCCCGAAACCCGCGTGGACGGCGGTCTTGCCGTTCCCGAAGGGGTCCCAGGCCAATCCCACCCGCGGGCTCAGCAGCCACCGCGCGTTATTCTGGGTGAACGCCGAACCCGCCACTCGGGTATGGGTCACCAGAACGCCTTGGGAGTCGGTGAGGTAATTGGCGGCTCTTCCGAAGGCTTCGTTCCAACCGTTGCTGAATTCATCCCGGAGGCCCGCCCGCAAGGTGAGATGGCGTCCGGCCTTAATCGTGTCTTCGACGTACCAAGCCCCGAAGAGACTTCGCCAGCCGAGTTCCGTGGGATTGGTGACCACGTTGAAGGTGCTCACTTTCCCTTGCAGGAACGACTGCAAGGTGCTGAAACTAGCCTGGCCCAGCCTTCGCGAAGCCGTGTCGTCGTTGGACTCGAGCCGCTGGAACCACCCCCCTACGCTGATCTGATGAATTCCCTTGTTAATTTGGAGATCGTCCGTATAGGTGAAAAGATTCCTGCGATTCCACACGTTCGCAGCGTTGTTGGGTCCCGCCGCTGTTATGGCCGAGACGCCCGTCGTAGTGACCCCGCCGCCGATGACAATTCCCCCCGGGCCCTCTCCGGCCACAAAAGAAAGGCTGGTGGGGAAGGGTTTCAGCGGGGCGGAATTATAGGAGAACCCGGCGCGCGAGAACCCGGCCCGGAACGTGTTAAGGACTTGCGGGGAGAAGATATGCGTTTCCTCGAGGCTGGCTACCTGGCTGCGAAGGGTGACAAAGGAGGCAAAGAGGGGATCCGCCATGGGCAGCAGGTTCGCGCCGTCGTCCAAGGTGTAAATAATGGAAAGGGAATCATGTGCGGAGTGCGTGTAATCGGTCCGCAGATTGCCGAAATCTTCCCGGACCGACTGGCGGGGATTCCCGTAGGCGAGAGCGACGCCGCTGGGCAACCCCTTCACCAGCAATTCCGGACCGTTGGGAGTGGGCCACATCGGCATGTAAGACAACATCGCGGGGTTCAGGTTGGCGACCGGCGTTTCTACCCCGGAGGCATTCGGCAAGTCGCCCTGGCGGGCCCTCGGGTCAGGGACCTCGCTCACGCTCGAAACTCCCAAACGTTGCCGAAACCCTTCATAATTGCCGAACACGAAAACTCGATCTTTCTTAAGGGGCCCCCCCGCGGCGGCTCCGAATTGGTTCCGGCGCAAAGGAGGGATGGATCCCACGTCGAAGAAGTTCCGCGCATCGAGGTCGCTGTTGCGGAGGAATTCGAAGAGCGAACCGTGCAGCGCATTGCTGCCCGACTGGGTCACGATGCTCACCTGGGCGCCGCCGCGCTTGCCATATTCGGCGGAGTAAGTATTCGTGAGCACGTTAATTTCGCGAACCGCCTCGATGCCCAGCAGGCTGCCGCTTACCCCTCCGGGCGTTACCGCGAGTTGGCTCGACCCCGTATATTCAATGCCATCTAGCAGGAAAAGGTTCTCCAGGGGCCGCCGCCCTTCCACGGAAAAGGTATTTCCATTGCTCGTACTGGTGTCGGCGGTCTTCATCGCGCTGTAATTGACCACCCCGGGATTCAGCGTGATCAGGTTATCGAAGCTCCGGCCATTGAGCGGCAAATCCTTCACTTCGCCCTCGCCCACCAGTCCCGAGACCGGCGCCGTAGTGGTGTTCACCAGCGGGAGCTCTCCCGAAACGGTCACCTGCTGCACCACTTCGCCAACTTCGAGACGCAAATTCACCACGGCTTCCTGCCCCGCTACGAGATGGATTCCCGTCCTGAGCGCTGCCTTGAAGCCGGCCTTCTCCGCCTTCACCTCATACTCACCCACCGCCAGAGACAGGACTTTGAAGTTGCCCCCCTCGTCGGTGGTCACCACGCGCGCCGCCCCGGTTTCCAGACTTCTTACGGCTACGGTCACGCCGGCGACGGTGGCTCCGGAGGCATCCTGGACTTTTCCCGAAATCGTGGCGGCCACTTGCCCCCACGCCGCCGGCTGGCTGAAGAGGAGGAGCAAGCCCCCAACCAGTACAAATAGGCGCCCACGCCTGCGATCGACTCGCCTCTGCATGCCTTGTTTCCTGACCCCGCCTTCGATCTTGGCAACCCATCCCTGCTTCCGTATAGTAACGCAGCAGCAACAATTGCGTCACCGGTCTTGGTGCGGGTGCTGTCCTGATTTCGCGTGTAGCTCCGGGCTTCAGCCCGGCACGTGCCGCCCTAAAGGGCGGCGCTACGTTCAAATCCGGACTTCATCCGGTGCGGGTGTCATTGGGAATGGGATCCCTTTCGGAACACTGGTGGTTCCCGCGAGGTCCTCTGTAGCCTCCGAAGTAAAGACCTTCACCGATGGCGCCAAAGAGAGGAGGCGACAAATTGCCCTGTCCCCGCAGGCTTGCTTTCTGCGTGTTCTCGGGCTTGACACTCGGGCTGATTGGTACTTGACGAAGCTAGGGCCATAGGCGCAATCTTGTACCGTCCTAAAATCGGGTCACGGGAAATCTTGTGCGGAACCGCCGCAGGCTTGCTCTGCGCGGGTGAGGTCCTTGGGGTCCAAATCTCTTGAGACTTTCAAAATACAGGTTCATCTTTGTTGGTCTCATCGTGGCGGTGTGGGCACTCTCCGTACCAACTGCCGCGCAGGCCCCCCCCGCCCCCTGGCAAGGCACCGTGCGCGACGCCCAGGGAAACATCGTGGCCGAGGCGCAGGTTGAGCTGCGTGAAACCGGATCGGGCCGCACATTTTCAACCACCACGGACGCGCAAGGCGCTTTCACTTTTCCCAACTTGCCTGCCGGGAATTATGCGGTGCGCATCCGCTGGCATAACAAGACAACCACGTCGCGAGAGTTGCTGAAAATCCGGCAGGGGAACCACCTGACCTCTTCCGTGCAGGTTGCCGCGGCCGGCGAAGGGCTGGTTCTCCAGACGGCGGAGGCAGGAGAGCAGCCGCAAAGCGAGCGGCGGGGAGAAACTCTCCAGCCGGCAAGTTTCCGCGTTGCCCCTGAACAAGCGCGACTTCAGTCAACTGCTGCTGCTGGCGGCCGGCACCATGACGGACACCAACGGCTCGGCGAATTTCACCCAACAATTCGCCGTGAATGGCCAGCGCGGCACCGACCGCCATGTTTGCCATGGACGGCGTGGACACGACCGACCCGGAATTGGGTGGCGCCACTTTTTCCAATTTCAACGTCGACGCGGTGCAGGAAATCCAGTCGCTCTCTGGCGTGATGCCTGCGGAAATCGGCCACGGCGCCGCCGGCTTCACCAACATCAAGACCAAGGCAGGAACGAATCTGCTGCACGGCTCGGTTTTTGAATTCGTGCGCAACTCGGCCTTCGATGCGCGCAATTTTTTCGACGAGCGATCCCTCGCCTACCCCGGCCGCATTCCGCCCTTCCGGCGCAATGAATTCGGCTTTGCCCTCGGGGGGCCGGTCACGCTGCCGGGAATTTACCGGGGACGCGATCGCACCTTTTTCTTCGGGCAGTATCAGGGTTTCCGCCAGGTGCTGGGGACCACGCAAGTGCTCTCGGTGCCCACCCAGGCCGAGCGCCAGGGAGAGGACACGACGGCGTTCCCTGGGGATACGCTCTTCGTGCCGGTAAATCCGCAGGTGGCGCCGATCCTGGCGGCTTATCCAACGCCGAACGATCCTGCAAGGGGCCTTCGGACCGCGCACCTACGCCACCTCCTCCAAGGTCGCGACGGACACCAACCAGTTTTCCCTGCGCATTGACCACCGTATTTCCGACCAGGGCCAGCTTTTTGCGCGCTTCAACCTCGACAATGTGAACTGGTCCCCTGACTAATCCCGACCAGTCGGCCATCGATCCGAGCTTTGCCGTCTCTTTCCATGACCACCAGCGCAACGCGGCGCTGAACTACACTCGCACGGTCTCGCCGCACTTCACTTCCGAGACCTCGCTCGGCTACATTCGCAGCACGCCGCTCTTTCTCTCTCCCAATCACACCCAGCCCGCCATGATATTCGCCGACAGCCTTTACGAGCCCTTCAACTCGGCTTCCGGGACCGCCACGGGCGCCTATCGGAAACCTCTTTCAGTTTCGGCAGAATTTCATTTACGCGCGCGGGACTCACACGCTGAAATTCGGCGCGGAGATGCGCTTCAACCGCGACTCGACCGTCTTCGGAGTGAACCCTGACGGCACGTACATCTTTGGCGGTGGCGCCGCGTACGCCCCGACCGAAATTCCCTCAGCGAGTGGCCAGCACGATATTCAGGCGGGCGATCCGCTCCCCGATTCGCTTACGGGATTCCTCACCGCCACCCCCTTCTCGTACAACACCACGGTGGCGTCGGCCTTCACAGCGACCGGCGAGCACTTTGACGAGGCCAACGTCCGCCGCGAAGCTTATAACTTTTATTTTCAGGACACCTGGAAGGTCACGCCGCGATTCACGCTCAACTATGGCCTGCGTTACGAAGTGAACAGCCGCATTCACGAAGGCGAGCTGGCGCACTTCGACCTCTGAAACGGTGGGTCCGAATGGCAATCCGGCGCCGTTTTGGGAACCCGGCGCCCCGCAGAATACCTGCTGCTCAATCCGCAGCCGCCGTATGGCCAGGATCTGCGCGGGTGGGGGCCGCGACTCGCGGCGGACTGGCGGGCCACGGACCACACGGTGCTGCGCGCGGGAGGCGGAATCACCACCATCCTCCCCAACCTCTGGTATCGATAATTTCCTCACTGGCGGGTTCCCTTTCGTCGCCAATCCCACCCTCACCGCCCTGCCGGGCGCTCCCTGTGCCCTTTGCGAACGCCGTGACCACCTTGCAATTGCCGCCTGTCTACACCACCTCCGGCCAGTTGGCGTTTGCCACGGGCCGCACCAGCGACGTGCCGCCCAATACGACCATCGACGTGCCGCGCTTCCAGGCTGATCTCTCCGCGCTCACCCCCGGCCACCAGCCGCAGCCACTTTCCGTGTTTGGCATTGCCCGAGATTTTCGCAACGGTTACATCGGCAACTATACGGCGGGGATTGAACAGACGTTCAAAGACGTGGTTCTCAGCGCCTCCTATGTGGCCACCGTGGGTGTGCATCTCGCCAGCGTCATCGGCCCCAACAGCTACACCGGCGCCCTCGCCCCAATTCGCGCCCTTCACGCAATTCAATTCCGCCGGCCAGATCACGGGCGGGTACGGTCCGGAATTCCTCATGGGAACGCCTTCCCACTCGACCTATCACTCCCTCCAGGTTTCCGCCTCCAAGACTTCCCCGCGCCTGGGACTGGGTTTTCAATCCAGCTACACCCTTAGCAAATCGCTCGACGATACCAGTGCCGTGGTGTTGGGTTACGGCGGAGCATCGGGAACCACTATCCAGGCCTTTCCGCAGAACCCGTGGAACCCCGGCGCGGACAAAGGGCCCTCAACCTTTGACATCGCGCAGGTATTCACGACGAGCGCCATCCAGGCGCTGCCTATCGACCGCGTGAGCTTTCTCCGCCCCCTGGGAACGAAGCTCACCTCCGGCTGGCAGGTGCTGAACATCACCACCCTCACCAGCGGCTCGCCGTTTTCGGTTTATTCCGGGATTCAGCAGACGGGCGTGGGCTCGGCGGGAGCCGACCGGCCCGATCAGATCGCCGCACCGGACTTTTCCACCCGCCGCACGGTTCGGGAGGACTACTTCGGCCGGGGCGACGACAACGCCTCCTTCTTTTCCATCCCCATTGACGTTCCGGGCGGCACCGGGCCCAACCAGGGCCTCTTCGGAACCTTGGGACGCAACACCTTCCGGGGCCCGGATTACTACAATCTCGACATGGCCGTTGATCAAAGACACCACCTTCGGCAGCCCGTGCGGATTCGGAGCCCGCGACCCTGGAGTTCCGCGCCGAGTTCTTCAACGCCTTCAACCTGGTCAACTTCGGACTGCCCGTGAACATCTTGCGCGGTTCGGGCTTTGGGGTCATCAATCATACCGCGGGGACTTCCCGCCAGATTCAGTTCTCGCTAAAATTGATTTACTAGTTGCGCTTCTCGAAAATCACGAGGTGTTGAGAAGGGAGCGTTTCCACGGCCCGGACGTACGCCAGCCCCACCACTTTCATTTCTTTGGCAAGCTGCTCCACGCTCATCTTATGCACTTCTTTAATGGGGACGAGGGGATCTTCTTTTCGATACTCGACAAAGACCACCCGCCCGCATGACTTGCGCGATCTCTCGACCCATATAAAATCTTCCCGTGCCGTTTGGGTCATGGATCGCACGGACTTCCTAAAGGGGTTGGGACGGCAGGAACGCGCATTGCGCCCTCAGAGGGCAAGTAGGAAGTGGACAGTGGGCAGATGCCCGAACATGGTGGCCAGAGGGTGCTAAGAGGTTCCAGCGAGTACAGGCCTAAAAGTGGGATACGGTGCTCCAAGGTGCGATTCCAATCACCCCTTGAGCGGATCTTTGGCTTGAAACTCTATTACTGATTCGGCCCTAAACGGATGTAACGTTTTCGGGTGTTCATGCATCTAACAGCGCATGGAGAGAATCGATTCGCGGAAGTTGCCTGAAGCAGCGTTGAACGAGCGGCGGCGGCGAGCTGTGAAGCTGTGTCGGGCGGGAGTTTCGGTGCGCGAGACGGCACGGCAGTGCGAACTGTCGGCGACCACGGTGGTGAAAGCGCATCAGGCCTATCGCCGTGGCGGCTGGGCGGCGGTGAAGGTCAAGCACGGACACCGTCCCAAGGGTTCAGGGTGTTTGCTGGCGCCGGAGCAAGCGCGGGAAGTTCAGGGTCTGATTCAGGACCGGACGCCGGACCAGTTAAAGATGGGTTATGCCTTGTGGACGCGGCAGGCCGTCGGGGAGTTAATCGAAGCCCGTTACGGGATTCGATTGAAAGTCAGGAATGTCGGCAAGTATCTCAAGCGTTGGGGATACACGCCGCAGAAGCCCTTGAAGAAGGCCTACGAGCAGTCCCCCGCGGCGGTGGGAAGGTGGCTTAACGAGCAGTACCCCCTTATCGCCGCACGCGCCCAACAAGAGGGCGCGGAGATCCAATGGGGCGATGAGTCGGGGTTGAGATCGGACGACGTGCGCGGACGCGGCTATGCGCCTAAAGGACAAACTCCGGTGTTGCGGGTCAACGCCTGCCGCGAGGGCCTGAGCGTGATTTCGACGGTGACCAATAAAGGCCAGATGCGCTGGAGGGTCTTTTCCGGAGCCCTGAATGCCAAGATACTGATCGGCTTTCTGGAACGGCTGACGCGCCCGCAACAGAGGAAGATATTTCTGATCCTGGACAACTTGCGGGTTCACCACTCGAAGCTGGTCAAGCGCTGGCGGGAAGAGAACGCCGACAAGATCGAGGTCTTTTATCTGCCCAGCTATTCTCCGGAATTGAATCCGGACGAATTGCTCAACGCCGATCTCAAGCAAAGAGTCACCACGGCCGCTCCGGCCCGAACCGGAAAGGCTCTCAAGCGAACCGCTGTGCGCGCTTTGCGGAGCATTCAAAAACAACCGCAACGCGTCCAGAATTACTTCCAGCACCAGGATGTGAGCTATGCCGCCGCGTAGCATTCCTTCGGGGCCGGGTCAATATTATCCCCTATAAGGGCTCAGTAGCCGGTCTTTTGAGATGAAGGACAATAAGTCGCTTTCGGTTCTGTTGGCAGGAAAAAGCTCGGAAAGGCGGCGCAGACGGGTTTTTCCGCAGCGCCTGTAAAGCCGTGGCGTTCCAGCCTCTGACAATAAGCCCGCTAACTTCCGCACCTTGGCCTCAGCGAAAATGCGCGCCGGGGGTGATGAGGGCGCTACGCGAAGCGCCCTACAGGCCAGAGACTTGAATCTGCCCTCTGCCCTTGCCCCTCGTCACGGGTCTGGGGATCGGGCCATCGGTTCATCGGGTCATTGGGCCATTGAAAACCTTTCGAAGCCAGCAAATTGATTCATCTCCTCACCCCGCACTGTCGATAACCGACGCGGGGAAGTGTGTCACGCGGGAGGAAGTGGCACGGGCATTCTGCCCGTGACCGTAAGAGCCTCGGGTGACGGGCCCTGCCCGACGTGGCACGGCCGTCCTGGCCATGACCCTTCACGGGCGAGACGCCCGTGCCACCGGGGAAATGTTGTGCCACGGCCGCCCTGGCCGTGACCCTTCACGGGCGGAACGCCTGTGCCACCGGGGAAATGTTGTGGCACGGCCATCCTGGCCGTGACCCTTCGCGGGCGAGACGCCCGTGCCACCGGTTTGGCCCCTTCCGGGCCGGAACCCAATTTTCCGGGCTTCCTCCGGTTTCATCCGTCAGTTGACGGGCTAAGGATGTAGTTCCCTTTCGTGGAACTCGGTCCTGTTCTCCTGGCTTTCCTGCTTGCCACTCGCCCCGGTTCTTGCGACTCCGGACTTCGGACCCCGGACCGCGGGAAAAGCCGCAGGACCGGAGACCGGGTCCTGCGCTACCAACTACTGTAGGGCGTGCCGTCGAGCGAATTGTCCTCGGAGCCGCTGTGGACGTCCACGATCCCCAGTGGGGCGGAATCATCGAGGGAGAGTGACGCGGTTTCGGTTTCCAGTTGCCAGGTTTCGTTCGAGCCGGTAAAGGGGTCGGTGGGGACGGCCCCCAGGTATTCCTTTTCCACCAATTCGTCGAGCGAGGATGGGCCGCGCTCGTAGTCGTGGGTGAAGCGGTCGATTTGGGAGCGCAGGGTGAAGAGGTCGTCGCGCAGGGTGACTTCCCGCGCCCGCACCACCACCGTGTGGTACATGGGCATGGCGAGAGTCGCCAGGATCAGGATGAGCGATATCACCGTCATCATCTCCAGAAGAGAGAACCCACGCGAGTTGTCTTTCCGCTCACCACTCGTCACTGTTCTTGAGACCTCGGACTCCGGACTTCGGACCCCGGACCGTGTTTCTGGTCGCTCGTCACTGTTCTCGATCGATCACCGTCATCATCTCTAGAAGCGAGAATCCTTCATCAAATCCCGAGCGCATTCGGCCTTCAACCTCTGCCACCTTCACGGTCCTTTCCCCCCTGACCTCGCCTACCCGCTTCTTCCAGGTTCTCGGACTCAACCCCATGTCGAGTGGGGAGAATCCTACAAGTGAGATTGCAGTACTTTGGCAACCTCCAAGCAATGGCTTTGAGTATCGGGCCGCGGCATTCGTTGGATTTCGTCGGCTCTACTGAGTGCCTTGACCATGTAGTCGCGCAACGAAAATGTGTCCAAGCCGCGCGCTCGGAGCGCTATATTGGTTCGAATATGGCTGACTCTGCCATTGTCGATAGCGTTGTGGCCATAGGAGATGGATATTGACGGAATTCCCAAGGCTTCACATTCGAGGAGAGGAAGGCGATTTCCCTTGGTAATCACTAAGTCGGCGGCCATGATTGTCGGGGTAAAGTTGTAGTGGGGCTTTAAGATCATCACGTCGCGACGGTGCTGGGAACTTTCAGCGAGCAAACTATAGTCAGGCTCGCCCACCACCCACAAGAGTCTCTTGTCCGCAACCTCGAGCGAATCGTACGCCCCTAAGACCAGATCAAATAACGGGGCTCGTGCCTCGGAATGCATTTCAGCGCCACCGGGCGAGACCAAAACCACGGTTGAATTCTCGGCAAGTCCAAGTAAGCAGCGAGACCGCGCCTTGTCAGTGCCGTCAGCATCCAAGGGACGAAGAACGCAGCCGACATACGATATCTCGCCCGCGAGGTACGGCGGCTCATCATAAAGGCCCGGGTCATCCAGGAAGATGACCCGGTCGGCATATTTTAGAGCCTGCATTTGTATCGAGTCGGGATTTGTGAACCAGTCCGTTAGGAAGACAGCGGGCAACCCGAACGCTTGGGATAAGGGTGGTACGCAGAATTCTTCATGGGAGACCACCAAGGCCGGCCGCTGCTCTTGCAGCAAGGGGGTAACGCGCAGCATCGTTTCCCACAGAGGGTTGTCCTCCGGCAACTCCAGGTCAATTACATTCTGCCCAAGTTCTTTGAGCGTAGCCGCTCCCACGTCGTACGAAACAAAGGTAATCTCCAATTTAGGTTCCAGCCTGACGACTTCGTTCGCTATTGCTGCGTCAGGGATCGCATGTCCGCGCCCTTTGCCTCGGGAAAAGAAGAGCAGTTGCCTCCGTTGTTTGCCCTGTCCTAGCATGGGTCCCTATGTCCCCGTAGTCTACTGATGTCAAGGTCATCAGCTTATGAGCCGCCGCGTAATCGATTAGCCAGCGTAGGGGCAGGCCTCGTGCCTGCCCTTTCCGCACCGGGTATAACCCGGAAATTCAGGGCACCCACGAGGGGCGCCCTACTTCCCCTTGCGGCTCTGCCGCGTTACGCTGGCCGCTTCGTCGCGAGGCGTTCTAACCGGCCGGTCAGGTGCGTCCGAATAATTTCCTCGTCGTTTTCAAGATACCCGGTAAACTCCTGCCGAAAGACTTCCCAATATTGGAACGGTTTACCCATGAACGCCGAGATCATCGCATCGTATTGGGGAAGCACTCGCTGGGCGCGAGACCGGAAACCCGTAATAATACCGAGGCCGGATGGCGCGGTGGGTACAATACCCACCGTAAGCTCCGACCGAAAGCGAATGAGACACGGAATTAACTTCCAGACATTGCCGCTCCAGAAGCGCGTTCGGCGTTCGCGGCTCGCCGTTCGCGCGTCCAGCGGAAGGCAATCGTGTACCACCACAACCGATTCAGGTGTCAAGAATCGTTCCAGGTTCAGGAAATCCAGAAGAACTTGCTCGAAGAGATGCAAACCGTCAAGAAAGGCAAGGCCCACGCGCAAGTCCGGCGGCGCATAAGTGCGGAAGAAGTCGTCGCTTGTTACCCGGCGGAGGGTAACGCTTGCGGGCACTTCCGTTTCCCTGATCTGTGGGTATGGGTCGATGGCGATGCATCTCGTTCCTGCTTGCGCCAGCATGAGGGACCGGCCATCCGCCACGCCGATTTCCAGGTACACATCGGATTTGACCGCGGAGTGAATCCAGGCAAGTACTTGGTAGTAGTCCGGTCCGGGATAGCGCCTGGAGGCCTCGGCGAAATCTCCTTGCCGTTCTTGAAGAGTGCGACCCGTCCACATGGTTTTATCCCGCATCACGACGAGTTCATTGTCAATGGCTGCGTCCCGAATCGCATCCCCCCTCCCTTTGCCTCGGGAGGAGAAAAATATTTGCTTCCGTCGTTACCCCAGTCCTAGCATGGGCCCCTCATGCCTCCCCGCAGTTTACCAGGGCTGCCCCCTCGCTCTGCGGTGACTACCGCTCGGATTCGTCATCCCGGCTTAATGTGTGCCTGTCCCATAGCCAAAAGCCAACGGTCAAGACGTTTCCCACGCCGAATACGATTATCGCAAAGAAGCGGAGGTAAGCGGTGCCATACCCTTGTAGCGCAATCAAGACCAGAAAACCAAGCGCGCTGGCGTTAGCAATTCCCCATTTGCGCCAGGGAGGCCGTTCCGGGGGCAGAGCCTTTGGCATCTTTCTTCTGCGATACCACTGGATAGCAACGATGGCGTTTCCCAGGACCACTGCGTAGAACCCCACATTGATCGCGCGATCCATTGACATGCCCTCATGGACCCACCAAGCTAGAAAAGTGATAATCGCCGAATTAACCCCAATGAGAGTACGTATAATGCGCATCTCTTCTCCTCTGACCAATCCAGGGCGCCTCGCCTGTCCGGGTTCGTGGTGTGAACTGTCAGGTTAGCAGATTCACTCCGCCCTTGGTGTCCCCCGGCTCGCGCTAGTGTAAACATCCACGCTTTTAATGGGAATTATCAGCAGTCGCTGTCGCTGCAACCGTCCAGGACATCGCAGTCATTGAATTCGCCGCCGCCGCCGTACCCGTCTCCTCCGCCGTCGATATCGTCTCCTCCATCGTCCCCGCCGCCCTGCACCGCGGCCGGAGCGCCGCCGCTCCCGGCCGAGGTGTTGCCGCCCGTACCCCCACCTGGCGGATTCTGGGCTGCGCTCATTCGCCCAGCTGATAAGAGCGGGTAGCGCAGAGTTGTTCCGTCTTTTGGAACTACTCTGCGGCTTTCATCTTTTCACAACATCCTCAGAAATCTATTACCAATTTACGTACCGCAGAGTAGGGCAAACTACGCCCAACTCTGCGCTACCCGCTTGTGCTAATACAATCTTCGACGCTTTCAATGGGGATTATTAGCACACTACGGTGCAACTGCCCTCGTCGCAGGTTTCCTCGGAGAAAGAAAAGCATTTGCTCCCGCCGTTTCCCCCAGCCCTACCAGGGATCCATCATATCTCCCCGCAGTCTACCGGGACTTCCCGGTGGCCGCGACTGATTGTGCGCTAAGGAGGTTGAGGCCATGCAGCGCTTCCTTGAGGGTCCTGCCGATTACGGACTTGTCTTCAATGACCAAAACTTCACTGCGGCTTTCATGCCGGTAGCCGATGACGACGCTGTCAGGTGAATAGAAGAGCCGGCGCGGACTTTCTTTCACCCATTCGATGCTGGGGACGGGGATTACTCGCCATGTTGTCCGCCACGACCGCAATAGGAGCCGCCTGTTTGTGAGCCACAGAATGAGGTACGGGTCTCGCAGAAACCTTTTCTGGCAAGCCAGGAGCCAGTTGGGACCTGTCGGGCTGTAAGCCTCTGCCCTCCGGTAAAGCAAGGCCCCAACGAAGTTGGTACTGAACACGAGTGCCTCTCCAGGCTCCATCTTGAATGGCTGCTTCCGCCCGTTTCCCAAGAAACCATTTTCCCACCGTATGCGAAGGGCGAATCCTGTAATGGCAAAAACAATCACGCAGCACCATAGGTGGAGGTAGAGGTGCCCTGGAATTCCCCGGGCGATTTTGCTTTCGATAAGAACTGGAACAAAGTAAAGGAAACCCATACACAGAAGAACCCTCGGAATGTGGGGCAGTAGCCGCCGTAATAAGCGCTTAAGTTCTGCCATGCAATCACTCAAAGCGGCTGGGGCAACCGCAGCGACCATTCGGGGCTGGCCCAACTCCGATTTAATAAGGCGCCTTGAACCTCATCAAAGGCGGGCCGTTGGTTGGGAAACGGCACTATTGAATTACCGTCTCCACCCAAGCAGCAGACCGAATAAGCTCGTAGCCACGGTCAGTGATTTTCTGACCGTGGGCTTTTCTCAGGCGTGATACCCCAAGGGCAATCGTACGTAATCAATCTGAATTGGGCACGCCGCCACGGTTGCCTTCTCCAAGGCAAAATTGTTGTAGCTCGACCACCGCCAATCCTCCGGCCGCTTCACCAGCCCCTTCTTGACTGGATTCAGGTGCATATATTCCAGACGCTCAGCGAATTCGTTCTCGTGGCGCACGAACCGATCCCAAAATTGGTGTTGCCAAAGTGATCCGCAGGTCCCGCGCCGGGCGTGCAGCCTCAGGGTCATGATCTTCTTGGCGTCGTGCAGCACCTGCTCGATCCGCAAGCGGATACTGCGGCCAGATCAGGGCGTGCCAGTGGTCGGGCATCAAAACATAGCCGCAGAGCAGAAACCCCAGCCGCCGCCGCGAAGCCTCCAATACTTAATGAGCAAATCGTATTCAGATTCGTTGAATCGCCTGAATCCGTCGGACGAAGGTTTACGCTGACGAAAAAGATGCAGTCGGTGTGGCGCAGCCGGTGGACGTTGGACACGCTGGCAGATTACCACCGCGCCCCGAGGCCTTCAAGTGCCCGCGTGAAGCGCCATTATCGCCGCCATAACCGACAGAACGTTTGGCTTCAAGGGAAAAGCCCACGGACAGTAAAGCGCTGTCCGTGGCTACCCCACCCGCGGCCATTGTTGGGCGTTAGCGGCCGCCCAGTCCGTCATCATCACGGGTTCCTATGGAGGTGTCAACCAGGAAGCCACCCTGACGGTGAACCCCTGATCGCAAGCTGTGGGGGCGATGAAATTAGAAGCGTACGGTTTGAAGGAAACGGGGAGGCGGCCCTTCACCGCGGCGCTGGTCCGTAATTGAGGCGCAGGGAGTTCCCGACCACCGAAAGGCTGGAAAGCAGCATTGCGGCGGCGGCGAAAATGGGATTCAAGAAACCAGCCACGGCGAGGGTAATGCCGACGGCATTATAGAGGAAAGCCCAGAAAAGGTTCTGGCGCACGATGCGGAGGGTCCTGGCGGCGAGGTCGAAGACCTCCAGGATCTTGCGGAGCGAGCCGGTCATCAGCACCACCGCGGCGGCTTTCATGGCGATGTCGGTGCCGGAACCCATGGCGATGCCAAGGTCAGCCTGCGCCAGCGCCGGCGCGTCGTTGATCCCGTCTCCGACCATGGCGACAATGGCTCCCTGGCCCTGCAATTGTTGGATGAACGCGGCTTTCTGTTCCGGCAGGACTTCGGCTTGATAGGAATCCGCCTCGAGACAGGCAGCAATCCAGCGGGTGGTGGACGGAGAATCGCCGGACACGAGGTGGACCTTGGTGCCGCGCCGCTTCAATTCGGCCACAACTCCCGCGGCTTCGTCCCGCAGTTTGTCCCCGAACGCCAGCAGACCCTGAAGGCGTCCGTCCCAACCAAAAAACGTAATCGTCTTGCCCTCCGATTCCCATTGGGCTGCCCGTGCTTCGGAATAATCATCTGCTTTGGATTCCCAAGCCTGCCGCCAGGCGGCGATTGCCGACGAAGACCTCGCCGCCCCTCGACCAGACCCGTGATGCCTTGCCCTTTGTGAACGTGGACATCCGACGCGTCTAAGAGCGCGGTCTCTCTCTGCCGGACAAACGCGACGAGCGCCCTGCCCAAGGGATGTTCGGAATACTGCTCGAGCGAGGCCAGGAGCAAGAGGGTCTTGTCCCGCATGGGGGCGGGCACAACCGCGGTTGCGAGCGAAGGTTCCCGCGGGCCCAGATCCACATCCAAAAGCGAAAACCTCCCCTCCGTTACGGTGCCGGTTTTGTCGAGAATGACGGTGTCCACTTTGCCCAGAGTTTCAAGCACGCGGCTGTCGCTTACCAGAATTCCCGCGCGCGCGGCCGCACCCATTGCCGCCGTGATGGCGAGCGGCGTCGCCAGGCCTAAGGCGCAGGGACAAGCGATGATCAGCACCGTGATGCCGCGCATCAGCGCGACCGCAAGACCCGCCCCGCCACGCGAAATAACAAAAACCGAAGGTCAGGCTCGCCAGCAACATGACGCAGGGCACGAAAATACGGGCGACCCGGTCCGCGGTCCTTTCCAGCGGCGAGCGGCGGGTGAGCGCCTGATTAACCAGAGCAATAATACGCGCAAGGGTAGAATCACCAGCGGTACGGGTGGCCTGAACCTCGAGCACGCCATCCAGGTTGACGCTCCCGGCCGCGACTTTGTCTCCCGGACGCTTGGCGACGGGGAAGGACTCGCCCGTCAGCAGGGCCTCGTCCGCGTGCGATTCGCCCGCCACCACGCATCCGTCAGCGGCGATGCGCTCACCGGCCTTCACCACAAACATCTCTCCGGCCTCGAGCGCGGCGACACGGACATAGCGCTCCTGGCCTGCCACCAGCAAGCGCACTTTGTTGGGGAGCATGCGGTGGAGGAGGGTGATCCACCGGGCGGCCTTGGCTTTGGCGCCGCGCTCGATGACTTTTCCCGCCAGCACCGCGGTGACGATGCCGCTCGAGGTGTCAAAAAACACGTGGGACCCGCCCCGGCAGGCTTGCACGCAACTGTACCCATAGGCCACGCCGATCCCCAGACCCAGCAGCGCTTCCATGCGAAGGGTGCGATGCAGCAGTCCGCGCCAAACCAGCCGGAAAATCGGCTGGGCACAATAGAAGACCACCGGGGTGGCCAGCGCCATGAGCAGAAAGGGCATGCCCCGTTGGACGCTTTCCGCGATGGGCTCGAAGTAGCCGACGTAGAGCGCCGTGCTGAAGGTCATGATGTTCAGCCACAGAAAAGCGGCAAGGCCCAGGCGGACGAGCAGGTCGCGCTCCTCCCGGCCGGCGGCTTCGGTTTCACCGGAATACGCGCGGGCGGTATACCCCAGTTGGTTAATACGTTGAATAATATGCTCAGGAGGAAGATATTGCGGATAATACTTCACCTTGACCAGGTCGGAGGCGAACGACGCCTCGGCGCCGGCGACCCCGGGAACACCACCCAGAGCATGTTCGATCAGCCAGGCGCAGGATGTACACCACATCCCCCCGATCTGTAAGAGTATTTCCGCCGCGGGCACGTCCTCCGGCGCCGCGGGCCGGGCCGGTTTCCCGGTTCCCGCAACCTCGCCGTTCTCGCGGGAGATCAGCCCCAGCGCCAGGCTACGCTTGAACAGCTCCGTTTGGCGAAGGTCCTGTCCCGTGGCAACGATGCCGCTCTCGGCGAGGATAAGGAAAACGTTTTGGCAGCCGAGACAGCAGAAGCACCGCTCGACGTCGCCGGTGCGCTGTGTCCACGGATGCTTGCCGCACCCGAGCCCGCACAGATCGCACGCCCGGCCGGTCATCGCTCACCTTGCCTGCGAACTGGTTTGGGGAGCGGGCTGCGCGTTGGTGGGTTTCCCGTGCTCATCCAGGAAAATGGGGTGGGTGCGCTTGGTGATGATATAGGCGAAAATCAGGATGCCGATAAAGAGCGCCATCACAAAATAGAGAAAGTAGAGGAGGGGTGAGCCTTGTTTTCTGACCCGGCCTTCGGCGGTCGTGACGTTATTCACATTGCACTCTCCTCCGCCCCGCAAGAGGCGGCCTCCGGGAACCCGTTACGCAAAAACCTAGCGCGGGTCATACTTAACCCCTCGTTTCGTAATGTTTATATACGTATGAGCCATCGCGGGCCTCATGCCAATGGTAGCCGGATGTCGCCCCTTGCGGGGCTTGCGAAGTACTCCGACTTCCCCCTTTTCCCACGGCTGACGCCGCGGGCTAAATGACGCCGCCCGCCAAGGCCGGCTTCCGAGCCAACCGGGCTAATTGTCGGACGGCGTAATAAAGGTCTCCTCAAACTCGTCCTGCTCCGCACCGGCTTTGCTCAGCAAACGAAAATGATTGACTCCCGGGGCAACGCCGGCAGAAATGGGGACAGCAATTTCAAACTCGCGCTCAAGGGTTTGACCGGGTTTGAGCACCACGGCATTTTCCATGGAGACCAGGTGGGCCCCCGGCAAGCCCTCGATGGTAATGAACAGGGTGGCTGGCTGGTGGCCACGGTTTGCCGCCTGAAGGCGAAAGCGGTTGTACACTGTCCCCTCGTTCCCCAACCGATACATGGTGGTCCGGTCGGGAGGGATGCGCACCAGCACGGTGCGCCGCATGGCCAGGGCGGTGTATAAGCCGCCCCCATAACAGAGAACCAGCAGCAACACCACCACCCGCTTCGCATCGCGCAGGCCAACGCGCTCGTACCACGCTTTGCCGCCTTTCCCCAAGGCTTCGCCGCGCTCTCCCCAAACGTAGTGAATCAATCCTTGTTTGCCCAGACGGCCCAGAACATCCACGCAGGCATCAATGCACTCGCCGCAGTGAATGCATTCGATTTGGTAGGGAGAGGTGCGGATATCAATCCCCATTCCGCACACCCGCACGCACTTCTTACATTCAATGCATTCGCGATTTTCGTCGCGGTATTGCACCAGGAGGGTCTCGCCATCGCTGAGCATGCCCTGAAGGTATCCATAGGGGCAGGCCGTGGTGCAGAAGCGCTGGCGCACGAACAGGAAATCGAGCAGCGTGACCAGCGTGACCGTGGCGCCGGCAAAGCCTCCCGCCGTCTTGACGTCCAGGGAGAGAAGCCGGTGGGCAAGGTCGCGCGGCGGAACGAAATAGGCAATGAACACAAAGGCCAGGATGACGGAAGCCACCACGGCCACGGCATAAAACAGCGTTCGGCTGAGCAATTTCCGCGCCTTCGGGGCCCAGTCAACGTGCTTGATTACCCAGCGCTGAATCGTGCTTTCCAAGGCGACCGAGGCCTCGCTGAAGATCATCTGTGGGCACAAATAGCCGCAGTACACGCGTCCGTACAGCATGGCCATGGCAGCGACGAGGAACATCAAAAACATGAGCGAGAAAAAAAGGATGGCGAACTCACTGATCATGAGCTCGTAGCCGAAGAAATAGAATCGCTGCCGGGGAATATCGAACCGCATCAGGTCCGACAAAGGCAGCGCGAAAAATACCATCACACAGGCGACGTGCACCGCCTTGCGCAGGCGATGGTAGGAGAACTTGGATGCGGCTTTCGCCGCCTCGGTGGAGCGTTCACACTTCGGCAAAGGGCGGTTGGAGATGGTACCGCGCGGGTTTGCCTCCGGGGATTTAGTCTGCATCTCTCATCATGCTTGGGCACTCGTAACGAGTGATGCGCGGTCCTGTTCTGTTGGTCCGCGGCTCGCCGCTTATGGGTAAGGGAAAGCCGCGGACCTACAGAACAGGCCCGCGCTACACTTCCGCCTTCTGCCTCCCCCCTACTACCCACCACCTACCCTACCGCTCTTCAGTGGCATCCATGCCCAGCTTGCATTCCCGCCATCAGCATTCCGGGCATCACTCCTCGCCATAGTAGGACGATTCCCATCAGAATCACGCTGGCGGCCGCCAAACGGTTGCCCCAGCGGTTGAGTCTCCATCTTATCGCGCTAGAGAAAAGCCCGAGGGCCATTAATGCGCCAGCGGTACCCAGGCCGAATGCCGCCATGGCCGCCGCTCCCCACAGAGGAGCGCCCGTAGCGAACGACCGCAACAGGGCGGCGTAGACCAGCCCACAAGGGAGAAATCCCAACGCGAGTCCCAGAAAAAGCCGCCTTCCCGCCCCGGGGGTGGAGAGCAGGCCGCCCACACCCCGCAGGAATCCCGAGCTGAGCGGGAATAGACGAATTCGTGCTAATACTGCCGGGGGAATTATTCCCAACATGAAGAGGCCGGCAATGATCATCAATCCGCCGCCCACGATGGCGGCGACGCTGCTGGCGCCCGCCAAATGCCCCAGCATTCCCACGGTTCCCCCGGCCAAGCCCGCCAAAGCGCCCATCGCCGAGTACGTGATGATTCTCCCGGCGTTGTAGGCGAGATGGCCCAGCACGAAATAGCGCGCTCTTCCGGCGGCGCTCGACCCGACGGGTTGGTGTGACCCGAGACTGTAAGAGAGCACGAGGGGGCCGCACATCTGCACGCAATGCAGGCTGCTCACCAGCCCCAGCGTGAACATGACCCAGAGTTCAACCGCACTCATGGGGTGCTCCGCTGGCCGGAGGGCTTACCGGAATGGTAGAGGATTTTCTGGTTGGGGGTGGGGACCGTAACACACTGGCGGTAGTACTCAAACTTCTTCATGGTAATCGCGTGAGTGGGGCAGCGCGACGCGCACAGGGCGCAGCGGATGCAGGTGGTCTCATCCTTCAGCATGATGCCACCGAGCTCATCGAGTTCGCTGCTGTTCATGCCCCGCACTTGTTCCTGGGTCATGCCCAGGGTGGAAGCGACTATCGCCAATCCGTCTTCAGTCCGGCACAGTTGGCTGAGTCCGACGAGCTTGATGATGTTCTGCGGGCAGACGTCGACGCAGCCGTTGCAGGCGATGCAAATGGAGGTGTCGAAGACCGTATTGATGTTGCAGCGGAGGCAGCGCGCTCCCTGCCGCCGGGCCTCGGCTTGGGGATAGGGTTCTTCAATGATTTCGAGCGAGGCGGCACGCTCGGTAGCGTCCCGCACGGGCGGGTTACTGCGAGGGAGCCGCTCCCAGCCTTCTGCCATGGTGTAATTGGCGGGCGCCCAGTGGCTGCGCACCACCACGTCGGTGCGCGTCCCGCGCAGAAAATCGTGCATGGAGCGAGCCGCCACCTGGGCGGAAGCAATCGCGTCAATGAACAGCCGGGGCCCATGCGCGATATCGCCGCAAGCGTAAACATCCGGCGCGGTGGTCTGGTAGGTTTCGGGATTTACCTTGATCAAGCCGCGCTGCGTTTCCACCCCATCTTCGGGCTGAAGGAACGTCAGGTCCGACGTCTGCCCGATGGCAAAGATTATCGTGTCCGCGGGAATGTCTTCGATATCGGCCGCATCGAAGCTGGGATTGAAGCGGCCGCTCGCGTCGAAAACCGCTGGCAGCGGATGGTGCGCAGGCCGGTCACCGTCCCGTTCTGGCCGAGGACCTCTTGGGGGCCGCGAGAATTGTGCAGTTTCAGGCCCTCGTCTTCTCCTTCGACAACTTCCACTTCATCCGCCGGCATCTCTTCGCGGGATTCGAGGCAGACGACGTGGACCTCCTTATCACTGCTCAGGCGCAAGGCCGAGCGCGCCACATCGTAAGCAACCTGCTCACCGCGTTCCATGTCGGACATGGCTTCACTGCGGGCCAGGGATTCGAAGGGCCGCACGGCAGAGCGGGCGACGTCGTAGGCGACGTTCCCGCCGCCGATCACCACCACGCGGCGGCCCAGGGGCATCGGCTTGCCTTCGTTGAAAGACGCGCAGGAAATCCATCCCGTCGTACACCATGGGGCGATCCGCTCCCGGCAAGGACAGCTTGCGACCCTTGGGCAGGCCAATTCCCAGGAAGATGGCGTTGTAACCGTCGCGCCGCAGGTCGCTGAGGGTGAAATCCCGTCCCAAGCGCATGTTGCACTTCAGCTCCACGCCCAGCGCGAGGATGGCATTGATTTCCTTCTTCACCAGTTCGCGCGGGAGGCGGAAGATGGGCACGCCCACGGTGAGCATGCCGCCGGGCTCGGCGTCGGCCTCGAAAACCGTGACCTTGTACCCAATCTGCATGAGATCGTGGGCCACCGTGAGCCCGGAGACGCCGGCGCCGATTACCGCGACTTTCTCATATTCGCCCCGGTTGGCAGGCAACATGCGCTGGTCGCAGGCCGAATGGTAAACCCGGGGGTCACCGGTTTCGGGTCCGTACCGGTCCGCGACGAATCGCTTCAGGGCGCGAATCGCGATCGGGTCATCGATGTCGCCCCGGCGACAGTTCACCTCGCAGGGCGCGCCGCAGACGCGGCCGCAGATGGAAGCGAAGGGATTGGTGGCCCGCGCCAGGCGATAGGCCTCTTCGTAGCGCCCCTCGGCAATGGCCGTCACGTAGCCGCAGGCATTGGTGTGTACGGGGCAGGCATGCTGGCACTTCACCATCTCGATCCAGTAGTCTGCCCCTTCAATCGCTTCGAATCTTGATAGCCGGTTTGCCATGGCGCGTTAGTCTTCGTGGAATTTGCTGAATACAAATTTGACGAGCAAGATCACAAACACGACGATCAGAGCCGCGACTGCATACATGAAGGCCGGTGAGGATTGGGTGACCCGATTGAACTGCTGGACAATCATTCCCCGCTCGCGGTTATGAATCTCACCGTTCATGTAAACGAAAAAGTAAATAAGTGCCCCTGCCGCGATCACGATGTAAGCGAATTTCAGGAATGGCGGCACGTCCGTGCCCTTACGCTCATTAATCCACCCGTCGGCATAGGACTTGAGTTTTTCGGGATCGTTCGGTTCTGCCATGATGGCTCCCCCCTTTCTCTTTCCTGGAATTCGTGTTCACAGCGGGTGTTGCGCGGGCCGGTTCTTTAGGTCCGCGGTTCGTCACCTATGGATTAGGAAAAGCCGCGGACCGAAAGAACAGGTCCGCGCTACACTTCTATGGCGGCGTAAAGCCGCCGCCGCGGGAATTCGTGCCTGTCGGGTCATCGTCTTCGAGCATGCGGTACTTGGGGTCTTCACCTTGCTTCCCCAGTAGCCGTCGCGGAAGGAGCGAACGAAAAAGAAGATCCCTCCCACCAGAAACAGGAAGAAGAGGAAGTAGGAGAAGAAAATGCTCGGGTACACATAATCACCCATGGCGCCATCCTCACTTCTTGTAATCGTTGTCAGGCCGCCAGTCCTTGGCGCGTCCCAGCGTCTGGATGTACGCCACCAGCGCGGAGAATTCGCTCGGGGTTATTGACAATCCAGGGGAACGGCGGCATCACCGAACCCGGCACCAGGTCGCGCGGATTGCGGAGATGCGTGCGGTGCCACTGGGTGTCGTACTTGCCGCCCACGCGGGAAAGGTCCGGTCCCGTGCGCTTGGTTCCGAACATGTGCGGGGTGTCGTAAACGAATTCGTCGGGGGTGGAGACGGGCGAATCCACGCCTTTCCAGCCGCAGCGCTTGGTGTCGGCCAGCAGGGTGCGGCGTCTGCTGCGTGTGGCAATACCAGCATCCCTCGCGCACATAGATGGCGCGTCCTTTGAGCTCCTGCTCAGTGTAAGGCCGCAGCTTGCCGGTGGGCCCCATGGAAGGATCTGATTTTCGAAGGGGCGCGACCAGCTCTTATCCACCAGCGGCGGAACCACGGTGGTCAGCAGCCCGCCAATGAAGAAGAAAACCAGCGCGGCCACCACGAACATCATCGCACTCTTGTCGGTTTTCGGTAACATGTCGTCCTCCTGATGCCGCTCACGTGGCACGGGCGTCGCGCCCGTGTCAAGACGTGGCCAAGATGTCCATACCACGTCCTCATGCCGCTTAAGCGGAAATGCCCGCCGCCGGGCTTGCGCCCGTGCACTGCTGCCCACCACCGTGGCCATGATGTTGTAGAGGAAAGTGGTGATGCCGCAGAAGATCAGCGCGCCGGAGAAGAAGCGCACCGTCCACACCGGCTTCAGCGCCACCACCGTGTCGATGAACGGAATGGACGGGATTGTTCCATTGCCAGCCCTGCCAGAATCCGCCCAGCCACAGGGTCACGAAGAAGCCCAGGCCGCCGATCATGAAGAACCAGAAGCTCCAGTTGGCCAGCGCGTCGAGTGCAGCCGGGTGTGGAACAGTGCGCGGAACGACGTAATAAGCAACCGGCGATGGCGAAGAAGGAGAAGCAGCCGAGCAGCGCCATGTGCGCGTGGCCGGGAATCCAGTCGGTCTTGGAGACGATGGCGTTCACGCGAGCGCAGGCTGTGCATGGGCCCCTGGAAGCAGGTGAGGAGGTAGAACACCACGCCCGACATCAGGAACTTCAGCGGCACGTTCTCGCGAAGCTGGTGCCACTGCCCCTGCATGGTGGCGAAGAAGTTGTAGACCACCGTCCACACCGGAATCAGCAGCATCACGGAAAATGTGATGGCGATGGTCTGCAGCCACTGCGAAATCGGCCCGTGGAGCATGTGGTGCGCGCCCGTCCACACATAGACGAACGCCAGCGACCAGAATCCGATCATGGAGAGCTTGTGGCTGTACAGCGGCGTGTTGGACGAGCTTGGGAATGAAGTAGTACGCCACCGCCAAGCCCGATGGGCGTGAAGATGAGCCCGACCGCGTTGTGGACGTACATCCAGTTCAGGTTGGCCTGGTTGACGCCGGTGGTGAAGTCAACCGCGAAATTGCCGGTGATATAAACGAACGCGCGTCCACAGGATGCGTGCCCATGATGTACCAGAGAGCTCACATACATCTGCTCGTAGCGGCGCGTGCCGATGGTGGCAAAGATGTTCATGCCGAACATCACCCAGGCGACCACCACCAGCACGACCAGCGGCAGAGGCAGTTCGGCGTATTCCCATCCCTTGTTGAAGCCCGCCGGCAGCGCGACCACCGCGCCCAGAACAATGACGTTCCAGACGATCGGCCGTGGCCACTGCCCAGCTTTTCGCTCCACAGTTTCACGCCGCACAGCCGCGGCACAATGTAGATAGGTCAGGCCCATGTCAGCAGGCGAGCAGCCAGCCGAACAGCATGCCGTTGACGTGCAGCGGGCGCAGGCGGCCGTACGTCAAATATGGCACCGTGCCCAGCAGTTCCGGCCAGACAGAACTTGGCGGCGATCGTCAGGGCGATGATTCCGACAATAAAAAAGTAGCTGATCGAGCTGAGCATGAACCACTTGGCCGTCGTGTCCTGATGCATTGCCTCCCGCGCAAGGGGAGCGCCAGCGAGGCTGGCTGGGCTCGCCGGATGGGTGGGCGTTTCTCCTGGCATAGTGCCTCCTAGTGCTGATTCAAGCTTCGGATGAAATTGATGATATCTCCGGCATCGTTTTGCGAAAGCCCGTAGTCGATCCAGGGCGGCATGGCCGTTCCTTGCACGCCGAAAAGAATCGAATCGAAAAGCCGGTGGTCAGCCACGCTGTTCACAAATGCGGTATTCCGCAGGTTGCGCGGGTCGCGGGCTGATGTCGAGCGAGTTGGGTCCTTTGCCGTCAGCCTTGCGGCCGTGGCAACCCGTGCAACGCAGCAGGAAAATCTGTTCGCCCCGCGCCGCAGACTCGGCGCTGAGGGCCACCGGATTCTGGTTCGGGACCTTGTGCCCCTTGGCCTCCGCGCGGGGCTCGCGCACGAAAGTCTGGAATGCGTAAATCAGCACGGCGCGACGCTGATCGTCAGCGAGCACACGGCCCCAAGGCGGCATGGAAGTGCCCGGCACCCCGTCTTGGAGCGATTTCAGGAAGCGCGCCTCGGGCTTGTCAACCATGAACGTCGCCTTGGTGAGGTCGCGCGGGGCCGGATCCAGATAGTGATAGGTCATGCCTTTGCCATCGCCCTTTTCACCGTGACAGCGGGCACACAGGCCTTTGTAAATTTCCTCGGGACGCTTGAGCGCCGGCCCCGTGTTCCGCGCCCTCAGATAAGCAACCAGGGAGAGGAAGTCATCTTCCGGAAACCCAAACGATGGCATGATGGAATCCGGGATGCGCGAGCGCGGATCGCGGAAGTGATCGATCATCCAGTCCGGGTCGCGAATCAATCCTTCAAAGGAGAGGTCGGGCGCGATGTGTCCATCGTGCTCGCCCAGCTCGATGGCAGGCGGTGCAGCCGCGCTGGCCGATCAATTGCTCGCCGCGCGCTGCCGATACGCCGGCGGTGGCCGGCTTCTGCTGCGCCGTGGCCGAACTCGTCTTTGCCTCCTGCAATCGCACGCGATACTGTTCCAGCGAAGTTTCCGCGAAATTGATCCCGCGACGGCTCTTGAGGAAAATCACGAGGGCCTTGATTTCGTCATCCGCCAAGTCAAATTTCGGCATGAAGGATGTGGCCAGGTAGGCGCGGGGATTGACCGTGTGCCCCCAGAGGTAATCGATCCGATATTTCTTGCCGACCTCCGTCAAATCCGGGGCTAACATGCCGCTCGCAAGACCTTCAATGCGATGGCATCCATAGCAGGCCTTGTCGAAAAAGAGCTGCCGGCCCCGTTGCACGAGCGGCGTGCCGGCAAAGTTATCCTCCGTGTGGCACTGCGCGCAGTTGGCTTGCATATATTCTTTGCCCAGGAGTTGGGGCTTGAATTCCGCATGCCAGGTGGCCTGGGTCACGTAACCGAGCAGGGGCTCGGGCCAGAAGTGGTCCTCGCCATGGGCGTAGAAAGTTTCGAGGCCGCGTCCCTGCCCGTCGTGACAGATGGTGCAACCGAAGTCCGCAAACTTGTGCCGGCGCTCCCAACGGCCGTTGCGCTGCGTGTCTCCCAGCGCTTCCGTGTACGGATGGGAGCGCAGCGGATGCGCGTGCCCCTGGAAGCGCGGGTCGTCAATGGCGATGTGGCAGGTGGTGCAGCGGTCGACGCGCGATTCTCCGAACTGCGTCACAATCGCCTGTTCAATGCGCGGGCGGCGTTGGTCGAGAGCCTGGCGCTCGGCATCGGTGCGCGCCATGCTCCGGGCCTGCTCGAAATACGCGGTCTGGTGCTTTGACCAGAGATTGAAATATTGTTCGTAGAAGACCAATCCGTGCACCATCAGCACCACAAAACAGGCGATGGCCAAAACCCAACGAGTGCTCACGGGATTCTCCTTACCACGGCGAGACGAATTCCCAGTTCGGCCCACGGAAGAATGTACCAATTATGATTAACCCTATATTGAGTATTGCAAATGTTATGAATAGCGAGTTGGCCAGCAGGCGTTCGCGCGAAAACCAGCGGCCCACGCCGCCCGGCTTGCGATCCACGTAAGGCAGGAACAACAACAGCAGAACCTCGACGGAGGGTATGCCCACGCCGCCCCAGAACGCCGAGTAGCTCACCATCTCCTGCAAGCCCAGGAAATACCAGGGCGCCTTGGCGGGATTGGGCGGGTGCATGATGTTCACGGGCTCTTCCAGCGGGGCATTGAAGAAGACGGAAACCAGAAGCACGCCGGCCACCGTCACCAGAAACACCACGAGCTCCGCCATGAACAGGTTGGGCCAACTGAACAGCGAGCGGTCCGGGATGTTTCCGGCCTTGGTGATCGGACGCTTGACGAGGCCCTGGATTCCGTAACGGCGCTGCTCGCCCAGGGGTTCGGCCGGCTCAACGCGCGCGGCCGGTTGCTCTCCCACCACCGCGAGGGCTGCCGGGGCAGGCTCAGGCGTCGCCCGGGCGGTGGCGTCGGGCATAAAGTCGTCTTCCTCGGGAGGCCGCGAAAGACCACCATCTTTGCGGATTCGCCAGAAATGGACGGCGACAAGGATGGACATTAAGACCGGTAACACCGCTACGTGGAGAACGTAGAAGCGCAGAAGCGCTTCTTGTCCCACAGTGGAGTCGCCCAGCAGGAGAAAACGAACTTCCTTGCCGAAAACGGGAGCATAGCCGGCAATCGAGGTTCCCACCGTAATCGCCCAGAAAGCCAGTTGGTCCCAGGGCAAGAGGTAGCCCGTGAAGCTCGCGAACAACGTCAGCAGGAACAGCACCACCCCCAGTACCCAGTTGAATTCGCGCGGGGGTTTGTAGGCGCCGGTCAGGAAGACTCGACATAAGTGGAGGAAAACCACCGCCACCATTCCGTGCGCCGCCCAGCGATGCATGTTGCGCAGAAAAATACCAAAAGCGACAGTGCCGCGCAGATCCAGCATGCGGTCATAGGCTTGGGTGGTGGAGGGGACGTAGTAGAACATCAGCAGAATGCCTGAGACCGAGAGGATGAAAAACAGAAAGAAGGCAATCAGGCCCAGTCCCCAAGTGTAAGTGGCCCGCAGACTGTGCCGATGTACCTTCACGGGGTGCACGTGCAGGAAGAAATTGGTGAACGTTGTGGACGCTCGTCCGAGATCGGAGATGGGCAGGGGGTTGCGGAAAACCGAGTGCCAGATGTTCTCCGGCAAGGCGGTGAGTGTCTTCCAAGGGCTGGTCGTAGTTTGGTTGCTCATACCTTGAAATAAGTCCCCACTTCGATTTCGCTGTCTTTATCCACTTCCAGCTCTCCATTGGGAGCCAAGCTTAGCTGGTACCAAGGCAAGTGCTTGGGAGCAGGCCCGGCCGTCACGTTGCCGTCCTGGTCGTAACGCGAGCCGTGACAAGGGCAGGAAAAACCGGTTTCGGAAGATGCCACGATGCAGCCGAGATGCGTGCAGGTGGTCGAGATGGCTGCCATCTGGTCCCCTTCCCGCACCATGCAGATGCGCCGGGCCTCGAGCGCGATGCGGGCCCCCGGCGGATAGTCCTCCGGCTGCCCGACGGAGAACCGGTTCGGTTGCCCATAGGTGGCGCGCGGCTTGATGAAGGTGAAATTGGAAAAAACCGTGATGATCGCGGAACCGCACAAGCTAAAACCGCTTAGCCAGGAGAGCACTTTTCGACGCGTAAGCGGCTCGGGACGATCGTCAGTGCTGGGCTTCTTCTTTACCATCCTTCTGCTCCTCTTGCGGTGAGTCCTTTAATTCCTCGATGTCCGACCAGAAAACCTGATACTTCGCGTCTTCCAGGTTATGGAAATAGTTCTTCTTGACCGCGAACACAAAAATCAGTGCTGCCCCAATGCCCATACACAGGCTGGCGATGATGGTTATCCAGGTGAACTCCATCTAAAGCCTCTGGGCCTTGTCCCCTCGCGTCAGGTGTCTGCCGCCGCGCCTTACGTTTGCGGTCAGCACATCAATCTGATTTTCTTGGCGGCCCCGAGTCTTGGCGCGTTGCACCGCGCTCGCGGTCGCCTCCCTGGCAAGTTTGCCGAGCGATGCCCGGCGCAGGACGTTCGTTAAAGCTCTCTGCGCTTCCTGCCAAACCGAATGGGCGGGGCACCACGATTTGCGGTCACAAGATGGGCCGTCGGCCAAACACAGGTTGAGCCGCGTATCGCCCTCGATCGCCTCCAAAATATTGAGCAAGGAAACGCTGTGGGGTTGCACCGCCAACTCGAATCCTCCGCCGGACCCCCGCGAGGACCCCACGAGGCCGACCCTTACCAGGCGCTGCAAAAGCTTGGAGAGGAAACTATCGGGAACGTCAGCGGCTTGGGCGATCGCCACCCTTTGCGCCTTGACGCCGGGCGGCAGAGTGGCCAGGTAAATCATGATGCGCGTGGCGTAGTCCGTGGCACGGGTAATCTGCATCGTGGCATTTCCACCAACTGGACCCAATTGGTCCAATTCTGGAACAACAGTAAACGCCGACGCGCTGACGGTGTCAATGAGGTGGGACACGGGCATATTTGACAATTGTCAAATATGGCGCACGGGCATTCGAGCCTTTGATCGAGAAAGCTGGCTTGCGGAGCATCCGCTTTCACTACCCGTAACATCCTCCTCCAAGGTGGCTTAATGAGAACCCATCCCAAAGAAGGATGTCATGTCAGACCTTTTTCAGAGCCTATCCCATTCCCACGGGGCGGCTCCTGGTTTGGGATTCAACCAGCTTCGCAACGAGTTCCTGACAGCGGCACGGCGCGTTGCCACGACCAAGAAGCAAGCTATCGGTGAAGTGGTTGAGTAGGCAAGCGGCGGGAGCTTTAAGTGCGGAGATGTCGGCCGCATGACGGAGGGCGATGTGCCCAAGCTGCGGGCGGCCACTGAACTCATGGCGTCAGCCGTCGCCAGCACAGCTCGCTGATTGAGAAAGTTTTCCTTCTGCGCGGAAACTTGGCTGATACCGTCGCCCGTTTTGTGCGTGTTGCTTTCTGCTTACCGCTCACTGCCTACTGCTCGCGAACCCCTGCCTCAACTCCCACCCCTATCCTGGAGCGCTGGCTCAGCCGTCACGTTTTGGACCGGCGCACGGTTGCCGGCGCTCCAGCCCCACCGACTTCGCTGAGCACTGCCTTCCAGGTTTTCGCAGATGATTGAGATCGAAAATGCAAGTCAAGCTGGTCTGCGCCACTTTGTCTCTGTTGAGTGGGCTTGCACGCAAGAAAGGTCGGTGGGCAGAAACGGGTTGGGTTCGGGTGTGAAAGGGCGTTTATCGGGGTGAATGCTGCCCGATCTGGGCGGAGGACTGCTTCCACCATGGACAGAAACAGAATTTGGCTCTTGTCACCCTTGCTGTCCAATGCAGTGGAGAGGCCGAAATCCGAACCAAGGCGAAGCCCGATGCTTCGTGTGGGATGCGTCGATCCTCTGTATGGACCGATTGGGATGGCCCGTCAGCTCCCACCAATCCCTTCGAGAAATCGCCGACCCAGAGAACAGCGGTCAGCGCCAGCCATCCCATGGATCTGAAATCACTTCTCAAGCTGGTAGCCGGCCGCGTTTTGCCGTGCTGATGCCCGCCAAACGCCTTTCACTCCTGAGTCCTTCGATGTCGTCATCAACTGCTACATGCTCGACCTTTTACTTGAAAGTGACATTCAAACGGTCCTGCGGGAGTTCCGGCGTATCCTGAAGCCCACGGGGCGCCTCGTGCTCTTGCTCATGGCGCGACAAAACTGGTTCATCCAAGCCCTCTGGATGTCGGTCTATACGCTTTCGCCGAGTCTCGTGGGAGGCTGCCGGCCTGTATCTCTCCCCGCGTATCTGATCGCTAGAGGCGGGCGGACCGAGCGGGGCGAGCAAATCTCGCAGAGCGCATTTCGCTCCCAACTGATCCTCGCAAGGCCAAGTTAGGTGTCAAAGGATCTCGACACCCTCAAGCATCGCGCGAACCTCGGCTAAAGAAGTTGTAAAGCCAGCCAAATAGTGCCCCGCCCACTGCTCCGTCGAAGAGGGCATACCCTGTGCCCACCAGAATGTCGAGGAAATGTCGCGAGTTGTGAAAACCGGGATAGCCCGAGCTCACGCACTGCAGGAAAGCAGTGCCGTATGACGGCACCGCGAGGTTAACAAGCGCAACAAACAGAACGCCACCACCCCAAAGCAATGCCGAGGTAATTGCCAGAGATTTGATTGATAAAGTCATCTGATTCCCCTTTCTTGTAAGCTGCTCCCTGCCATCCGACTCTAAAGTCGGAAAACCGCTGATGATTGGATACTCCTATGCGGAGTGTCAAGCTGGGTCGTGCGGACCAACACCAAACGAATTCAGAACATCGCGCAGGGTTATGACGCCTTCGAGCTTGTGTACGTCAGCGCGGCTAACGACGGGCAAGAGTTCGAGCCGGGCCGCGCCCATTCGCTCCAGCACCAAATCAAGCGTCTGATCCGGGTGGGCATGCGGAAAAGCGCGTGCATCCACAAGCTCACCTAACCGCTTGGCAGCAGCACCTTCGGCAAGCTCTCGCTCGAGCTTTGCCAGGGTGATAACACCTATCACCCCTCGCTGATCGGTCACCAGCCAAGCTCGGAATGCACTCGTTCCAGCCCGTTCCAGGGCTTCCCCGACCGTCGCCTGCGCGGGCAGAACCTCCACCGCGGCATGCATCGCCTGCGATTACCTGATGCTGATCATGGCGCTGGCGCGTCTCGGCCGTGGGCAGGTGGATGCCATCCTGAAACGCCAGGGCAGTGTAGATGGGTTGCCGCTGCAACCGGGAGGAAATGAAGAAGCTCACCAGATTCGAAATCATCAGAGGGACGATGACGGTATAGTCGCGCGTCGTCTCAAAGATCATCACCACCGAGGTCATGGGAGCACGCACGATGCCGGCGAAGGCCGCGCCCATGCCGACTAGAGCGTAGGCCCCGGGTGTCGCGGTATAGGTCGGCAACAAGCGATGCGCTATGCTTCCTACCGTACCTCCCAGCATGGCCCCGATAAACAGGCTGGGTCCGAAAATCCCGCCGGCGTTGCCCGAAGCATAGCTGGTGGTGGCACCCAAGAGTTTCAGGACCACCAGCAGGGCCATCAGTTTGAGCGCCATCCTCCCGTTCAGGGCGTCGCCGACATACCCATAACCCACGCCCAGGACCTGTGGCACAAACCAGCCCATCAGGCCGACCATCAACCCGCCCGCCACGGGTTGAAACCATACGGTCTCCTTCGGGAAGCCGGAGGAAGCGCTCCCGCATGCCCAGCAAGAGCTTGGTGAACGCCACCGACACCAGACCGCCGGCCACGCCGAGGACCGCATAGATCCCGAACTCCAGGGGATGGACCAGTCGGTATTGCGGCACCTTGAAGAGGGGGTTATTGCCGAGAAGCAGGCGCAGCACCAACCAGGAAGTCGCTGAGGCCAGCACCACCGAGCCCAGCACCGGTGCGTGGAGATCGCCCATGACTTCCTCGAGCGCGAACAGCACTGCCGCCAGCGGGGTATTAAACGCGGCCGCAATTGCTGCCGCGGCTCCGACCGGTATGAGCGCCTTTACCTTCTCGGGCCGCAGTCCCAGACGACGGCCCAGCACCGAGGCAATGCCACCGCCAACTTGGACGGCAGGTCCTTCGCGCCCCAGCGGGATTCCGCTGGCAAGCGTGGCCGAGGTGCAAAAGAATTTTCCCAGGACCGTGCGTAGGGTAATCACGCCTTCGCGGGCGAACAGCGCAGCTTTGGTCTGCGGTACGCCGCTGCCCCGAGCGTACGGAAAGTAGCGGAACAGCAGATACCCGATGCCCAGCGAGCCCGCAACCGGAATTAGCACCCGTCGCCAGGCAGCGCTACCCACGGGATAGAGCCGCATTCCCAGTCGTTCAGTGAGCAAGATGAAAGCGACGACCGCCAGGCCCGTCAAGGCACCGATCGCCAGCGTTAGAACAAGGAATACCTGATCCTCACGTGGCCGGAGGGAGGCTATCCGCTGTAACAGCGGGGTTCTCCACCAACTCCTTTTCTGTCTCCTTGCGGGTATCACCCATCCTGCGATGTTTCCTCTCCAATGGCTTGCCTGGAACAAGTTCTCAAGTCAGCCCGCACCGTCAAGACGGGGCACTGGGCATGACAAAGCACCTGGTAAGGCGTGACCCACGGCAGATGCGCGGATACCCGAGCGAGGGAGGTACGGTGCGGTCCCATCACAATCATATCTGCCCCCTGGTCTTCCGCCACCTTCAGGATGTGTTCTGCCGTGGCCCCGATCTCCACGATGAATTCCGTTTCCACGGAATGGGCCGTCTCGGGCGGAAGCAGTTGCACCAGGCGCTTCATTGCTGCGTCCCTCATAGCCTCTCGGCATCCTAAGGGAACATCGGTGCGCATCTTGAGAACATGAAGCAAAGTCAGGTGGGCGTCCTCGTGCTCCGCCAGCCACAGCGCATACGTAAGCGCTCTAGCCGAACCGGCCGGCAAGTCGGTCGCGTACAGGATTTTCCGCAGCTTCAATTCCGGCCCCCAATTCGCAGAGATGTGTGGCCCTACTGTGAGCACGGGACAGTATGCAGAGTCAGCAACCTCTTCTGCTACCGAGCCGAGCACGAGGCTCTTGATTCCCTCACGGCCATGCGTTCCAAGGACGATCAAGTCAATTTCAAATCTACCAATCAGCTCCCGGAGCACGTCTAAGATGAAGCCTTCTTTGACCAATTCGTGATGCTTGATTCCCTGGAAGAGGCCGGGCTTTACAAGGTTCGCCATCTTCTTCTCAGCAGAATGCCGGAGATAAAACGGATCTGGTGGATACACGTCACTGCTAGTCTCCGCAGGGACTATATTCAGCGTGTACAGCATGGCCCCGTAACGCCGGCACATGCCCATGGCATACGATAGGGCAGTCTCCGAGCAAGCAGAAAAATCAGTAGCTAACAGGACGTTTTGGAGTGAGATGCGGGTAGGGGTAACCAGCGGACACATCGAACACCTCCCTTGAGAAGGCCTTGCCACAACTTGCTTCCGTTCTTTGTGGTTTCCTATAGCTTCCTTCAGGCAAGATTTCCGCTTTGCTATCCTGGCCGGTCTCCATCCTACACCCAACCGCTTCCGTTGGAGCCCTCTTTTTCATTGGGCTAACAACCGGATTATGAGCCTGGGTTCTTGAAGAAAAGGGGTAACACTCCAAAGCGCGGTTCCTTACGCGTGGGGCGCCACCGCTCCCTGACAGTCCCGTTCGAGGAAGTTTGTCGCATAGCAATCGCTGGGATTGGCGCGAGCGCCGTGGAGTAGAGCGAAGTCGCTCAACTCCTCCACCGTCCGCACACAGAGGTTACACTCCGTATGTACATGTGGCGCCCACCTGACTTCGGGGAGAAGAGAATGTGGAACCTTCGTTTGAAAGCGCCCGCCGGTGTGGTGGCGGATTACTTCCGCCTGCTCGTGAACCGGCGTGCTTACACCCTCCAATCTAACCGACCGCACCCCGAAAGTACCCGACATTCCTATTACCGTCCCAAAGACAAGAAGACCGGCCACGGGCTGGGCCTGGCGTTGGACACGATTCACCGCCACCTCGAAGGCGAAATCACCATCGGGCTGTACGCCATCAACCCTGCCACCCAGTGCTCGAAGTGGTGGCCATCGACGCGGACTATCAGGAGGCCCTTATGGATTTCCTGAAGCTTCGCTTCCTGGAGTTTCTCTTTCCCACGGCGCCGACCGCGGTGAGAGGGCGCCAAGGGAGCTGAATATCGGCAGCCCGCCACTCCGGGTTTCCTACCGGCAGGAAAAAGGGCGGCTCATTTGGAAAATTCTTTCCTACCGGTAGGAAAACCGCCCGGATTTCTGTTGACAACACACCTGGGCTCTGACTTACCTTGGGGGGTGGGGAGGGGTGGGGAGCGCGCCACCCCCACTGCTTCACCCGGGGGAAAGGACGAATGCCCAGACCGACGCGGAAAACGCAGGACAAATTATCTGACGTAGGGGAGGTTCCATCGTCGGGGCGGAGGGGAAAAGTCGCGTGGGGAGCGAGCACTGAAAAAAAGATGTTAATAAATGACGAACGAAGCCGGAATGTGTATGAAAACAAATGAAAAGGTGATAATTCGCCCGATAAAAAAGCGACATTTCTACACAACGGAGCGACATTTTCTACCGAAGCACAGGTATTTTGCTGAAACCGTCGGCTTTTTTGTCACTATTCGAGCGCTGGGGAACGAATCCCTCGCTTCAAAATGTACAAACTCGAGGAGTGTGTCGGAAACAACAATTTGTCAACGAAGAATCAACAACTTACAGACACTCGAATCTCGCCAAGTTATTGATTCTACGTATGACGAAATCTATCTCCGACCGGCTGCTAGTATTACTATGTTAAGTTTCCTTTGCCTTTCTCCTCCAGAAGGCATAGCATGGGCGCATGAAGCCCCTTGCCTGGAACGCCAAGCTTTGGAAAGAAAGCGTGACGCAGTTGCATGAGTTTCTGCGTCCCCTGATTGCCGGGCTGGGCCGAAGTGAGCGGCGGGTGGCGGCGACGCGATACGTGGAAGGGCTGCTGATGCCGGGGCAGCGCAAATCGATCATCCCCATGGCGGAGCGGCTGGGCGTGGACTCGCAAAGTCTGCAACAGTTCGTTACCGACAGCCCCTGGAGCGAGGAAGGGTTGTGGCGGGCGATTCGGCAGGAGATCATTCCTCACTTGGAGCCGCTGGAGGCTTGGGTGGTGGACGAGACCGGCTGGGTCAAGCAGGGCTCCCACTCGGTGGGAGTCGCGCATCAATATTGTGGGGCGGTGGGCAAGCAGGCCAACTGCCAAGTGAGTGTGGAAGTGGTGGTGAGCGACGGGGGGATCGCCGCGCCGGTGGGCGGGCGGCTGTACCTTCCCGAGAGCTGGACCGAGGACCGGGAACGCTGCCTGGCTGCGGGAATCCCGGCGGAAGTGGAGTTTGCCACCAAGCCGGCGCTGGCGCTGGAGATGCTTCGCCAAGCGCAGGACGACGGCGTCCCTCCGGCGCCGGTCTTGGGGGATAGCGCCTACGGCAACAACGCGGAATTTCGCGCCGGGGTGCGCGCCTTGGACCTGGAATTTTTTCTGCAAGTCGATGGGCACGCCCTCAAGGGATGGGATCACAAGGTGGGAACGGAAGTAAAGCAGGTCCGGCGGCATGTCTGTGCGGGAGAACCTCCCGCCGCCACCTTGGCGGAGTTGACCTGCAGAATCCCGGAGCACGAGTGGAAGGAGTGCGGTTGGGTGACGGCGGGCGGGCAACCCCGGCGCACGCGACTGGCTTGGCGCCAGGTTTTTCTGCAACCCGACTTGCGCCACGCGGGGGGCAAACTGGAAAAAGTCTGGCGGGTGGTAGACTGGCCGGCGGGGGACCCCGAACCCTATCACTATTACTTGGCCCATCTCCACCGCCCGCCCACCCAAGCCCGCTGCCTGAAACTGAGCCGTTCCCGCGGGCACATCGAACAATACTTTCAGCGCTCCAAGGCGGACTTGGGTTTGGACCACTTCGAAGGCCGTTCTTGGCGAGGCTTTCATCATCATCTGGTGCTTTCCGCCGTGGCTTACCTATTTATCCTAATCGTCTACTCACGCCGTAAAAAAAACTTTTGGTGCGACGTGGGAAGGGATTCTTCACGCGATCCAGCCCTGGCGGGTGAGATGGAGCGGACTCGGTCCCTGCTGCGGAACCAAGTTCAAGCGAATCTGGAACGACACGACTTAACATAGTAATGCTAGGTCAGCAGGAGATTTTGAGAATTGACGCACCGGGCCAAGGACACTGCTTACGTGACGGTGGGGTTTCCCTTCCCTGCCAAACCGAAACACCGGCAAATGAATCCTAAGAAGGGCTGGTGAAGAGGCCGAATGAGGGGCCGGAGTCGAATTACGGCAATTTGGCTTTGGACAAGGCGACGACGTCCGTGTACTCCGTCCTGATTGCCAAGGGTGCGAAACAGAGAACTTGAAGGCTAGGCTTCTCGTGCAGACCAGGAGGAGGAGCTTGTAGCGTGGCCGTCCCGCCCGCTGGGGCGCGGGCATCCTATCCGCGCGTTCCTGGCGGGAGCGTCCCGCTCCCGCGACAGCGGGCGAGACGCCTGCGCCACGTCCGCTCTTTAACTTTTGTTTCGCGCACCCGATTGACGAAGTGCGGTTGCGGCTGGGGCATCGAGCATGAGAAAATCCGTGCCTCATGGTTGGTGGGTGGTCGATCTTCTCGTACCGGAGCCATTATGAACGCCGACTCAACTCCCGAAGTCGTAGAGTTCATCACTATTGAGAAGGGTGTTGACCTCGTCGTTTCGTTTGCCATAGCCGCCAAGGAGCCGGGGGAAGTCGTCAGCCTGACCTTGCTGCGGACGCCGAAGTTCGAGTTCGCCCTGCCGACTGAGGAGCTGGGCGTTAGCGTGTCGCACGAGTCTTTCCCGGTAGAGAAGGGCCGGGAACGCCTGCAACGGATCAGGGTGGCGCCACCGGTCGTTTCTATCGCGACGACGCACAGACGGTACGTACTGGATGTGTCGAAGGTCGATCGCCGCGAACTGCGCTCCGCGCAGCGGGTTCTCGAACGGATGAACTTCGATAATCGCTTCGTTCTGAGGCTCGACTAAAGTCGGCTGGCAACGACGCCGTCGATTTCAAGGGTCGGCGTACACAGAAGGCGCGGCTCAACATTTGCGCTTGGAAAACCCCTTCTGCGCTTTCTTAAGGGAGGGAAGGATCAAAAATCTGGCAGGCTGATGAAATAGTCGTTCGGGGCGACGTAGCGGCGGGTTTACCCCGCCATATCTCCATCGTTTTCGACGCCGGATGGCGGGGTAAACCCGCCGCTACGTCCTTTTCATCCGCCCGCTAGAACGGTCCAGACCAATCCTGCCAGGCCAACCCTTTGACTCTCGCGAACTCCGTAACATTTGCGGTCACCAAGGTAAAATTGCGCGCCAGTGCCTGACCTGCAATCAACAAATCATACGCGCCAATAGGTTTGCCAAGGACTTCCAATGCCGCCCGAATCGTGCCCGCCGACTGGGCGTCCTCGTCGTCAAAATCCAACAGTGCAATGGGGCCGGCAAAAAATGCTCCCAGGCGTTGGCGATTGGCTTCCGGCTGCGAACTCTTGCTAACCCCGTACCAGAGTTCAAAAGCCACGATCGAAGAAACAAACACCTTGCCACCCGCAGCCGTGGCCCTTCGGAATCGGTTGCGGACGGAGGCGGGCTTGCCATTGATCAGGGCGATGCACGCATTGGTATCGAGAAGGTAGTTCACTTGAAGATCTCGCGGCGCGGGGTCTTGGGCTGCATACGCCCGCTGACTAAGAAAGGCTCCAAGGCCCATCGGTCCAATTCCTCAAACCACTTCGCGGTGTCGGCGACTAATGGTTCCAGAAGAACCCCTCCGGAAACCCTCCGCACCCGCACCCGGTCCCCCTCAAAACGGAACTCCCGGGGAAGCCGAACGGCCTGGCTTCGTCCATTGCGAAACAATTTGGCGACTCCCCTCTTGGCCATGGTCCTTTTCCTTTCGCACTGAGTATAGATTACGAGACTATACCAGGCAAGGGTAAAGTCCGCGCTCGGCCGATTACGACAATCTTGCTGGGGACAAGGCGACGGCGGCGTGCCCCATCCCCATTGACGACACGCGGTTGCCGCTGATGTATCGGGCATGAGAGAATCCCTGTGGCATGAGATCAGGGACAACGAATTCATAAGGAGGAATGACAATGCCAGGTCCGGGTTCGGAATTAATCGGGGAAGAGGAAAAGAAGGAGCTGTTGGAGGTTTTGGAATCGGGGTATTTGTACCGATACGGGAGCAGCGATGACCCTGGGTTCAAGGCCAAGGTCTGCAAGACTTGAGCAGGAAGTGGCCAAGCGAGTGGGCGTGCCCTACGCTGTGGCGATGAACTCGGGAACCTCGGCGCTCCTGGTGGCGCTGATCGGGCTGGGGGTGGGTCCGGGCGACGAGGTCATTGTACCGGGGTATACCTTCATTGCCAGCATCTCGTCGATCATCTATGCGCGGGCGGTTCCCATCCTGGCGGAGGTCGACCGCACGCTGAATCTGGATCCCGCCGACGTGAAACGCAAAATCACGCCACGCACCAAGGCTATCATGGCCGTGCATATGCTCGGCAACCCGGCGCGCCTGGACGAGTTGAAGGCGATTGCGGACGAGCACAAACTCCTGCTGATTGAGGACTGCGCGCAAGCGTTTGGCGCCCGCTACAAGGGTCGCGCCGTGGGCTCGATTGGGGATGTGGGCACCTACAGCTTCAACATTTACAAGACGATCACGGCGGGCGACGGGGGCATGGTAGTGACGCGTGATGAGGAGGCATACCGCCGGTACTTCGGCCTGCACGACCAGGGGCACTCGCCACTGCGCACGGGGGTGGAAGTGGGACGGCGGCCCTTTGTGGGGCTGGATTTCCGCATGACCGAACTGGCGGCGGCCGTGCTGCTGGCACAGTTGAACAAGCTGGAAACCATCTTAGCCCACCTGCACTCGAACAAGCAGCGCTTCAAGCAGGCGATTGCCGATCTGCCGAGGACTCGAGTTCCGCGAGATCACTGACCCCCAAGGCGAATGCGCTACCTTGCTGACCGTGTTTCTCCCCTCCGAGCAGATTGCGCGACAGATGGCGAAGGAATTAGGCACGCGCGTGATGGCGGATTCGGGCTGGCACGTGTATTCGAACATGGAGCAGATACTGGAGAAGCGAACGCCCATTGCGGAGGGTTGCCCGTTCCATTGCCCGCTGTACACGGGGCCGGAACCCAAATACTGGAAAGGGATGCTGCCGCAAACTGACGCCCTGCTGGCGCGCGCCATCAATATCGGCATTGGCGTATCCGACCCGGGGTTAGGCTCAGCGTTTGGGGTGAGGATGCGGGATGGGTTCGACGCGGTAGACGCGCGCGCCGCTCAGTTCCGCGAGGTTGCGCAGAAGTATTTGTAATTCCTCCCGAGGTCTTCGTGATCCGCCCATGAGGCAAGCTGCGGTCGCGGAGAACGGTCAGGGCGCGACCCAGGTCACGCGCGGGCGGCCGCTGGAGGGGTTTTTGTCAACAAGGACGGGGGTGCGGAAGGCGCGGCTCAACAAATCCGCCTGGAAGACGTCCTCCGCCTTTCCCTGGCGAAGGCAGTTTCCGCCCTGGAGCAGCACCACATAATCCGCCATTTCCGCCGCCAAATTGAGCTCGTGGGTTACGACGATGCCAATGAAGTTTTCCGATTTCGCCAGTTGGCGGAGCAGGCGGAACATCTCCACCTGGTAGCCGATGTCCAGGTTCGCGGTGGGCTCATCGAGCAGGACCAGGCGCGGCCGTTGCGCCAGCGTTCGGGCCAAAACCGCGCGCTGGAATTCCCCGCTGCTCATTTCCATCACGCGGCGGTGAGCAAATTCCTGGAGGCAGGTTTTCTCCAGAGCCCACGCCACCCAGCGGTCGTCCTCCGGGCTCTCAAACAGGCTGTTGCCCAGGTGCGGATGCCGCCCCTGACGAACAAATTCCTGCACCTCGAACGAAAACAGCAGAATCGTATCCTGCCGCGCCAAGCCCACTCTCCGGGCGCGCTCGCGGGGAGAAAGGCCGTGCAGGTTTTGGCCGTCAAGAAGAACTCCACCGGACTTGGGCTTCAAGTGGCCGCTCAGAATTTCCAGCAGCGTGGACTTCCCCGACCCGTTGGGCCCGATAATGGCCATCAGTTCGCCGGCGCGAGCCCTCAGGCTGATCGGCGCAAGGGCAAATTGGGCAAAGCTGAAGGCCACCCGATCAGCTATCAGTTCGGCTGGGCGCTCTGTGGTTGAATGCGGGTCGGTCATATGAGAAGAACAAGTCAAAAGGCAAAACGCAAAAGGCAAAAGTTGAGGACCAACAACTACCGTGGGTCGATGGGCTTTGCCATTTGCCCGGTTCTTCGCTTCTCCGGCTTTGCCTTTTGACTTTTGCGTTTTGACTTTTGACTTGTTTTCCCTCCCCCTACACCTGATACCTGACACCTGTCACCTAGCCGGAAGTCCTGCGGAGCAAATAGATGAACACCGGCGCCCCCGCCACGGCGGTCACCGCGCCCACGGGCAGTTCCGCAGGGGACACCAGCGTGCGCGCCAGGGTGTCGGAAAGCACCAGCATGATGGCGCCGCCAAACGCCGCCGTGGGGATGAGGGTGCGATGATCGTTGCCCACCAGCATCCGCCCCAGGTGCGGCACCAGCAATCCCAAATAGCCAATTGCTCCGCTCACCGAAACCGCCAAGCCCGTCAGCAGCGAGGCAAGCAGGTAGACCGCCGTTTCCACGCGCGCCACGTTCACGCCCAAGTGCGCCGCCTCCCCTTCCCCCAGCAGAAGCACATTCAAATCCTTGGAGAAAGCATACAGCGCCAGGATAGCAAGGATGATTGCAGGAGAAAGGAAACGAATCTGCACGTCCGTGACCACGCTCAAGTCGCCCATTAGCCAGAACGCCATGCCGCGCACGTCGCGGGTGGAGAGCAGGGTCAGCACAAAGAGAATCATGGCGGAAAGGAACGACGCCGTCACCACACCGGCCAATAGCAATGTATAACTTGACATCCGCCCCGCGCGCCGCCCCAGCATGTAGACCCACGACATGGTCAGAACCGCACCCGCAAACGCCGTGAGCGGAGTCGCCGCCGCCATGCGCCCGCCAATCCACAGGGACACAATCGCACCCAGCGCCGCGCCACTCGATACTCCCAGGACGTAGGGGTCCGCCAGGGGATTTCGCAGCAGGGCTTGCAGCCCCGTTCCCGAAACCGCCAGCGCCGCGCCCACCAGCATCGCCAGGAGGATGCGCGGAAGGCGAATGTCGCGCACGATGACGCCGGCTTCCGATCCCGGATGCGCGCCCAGGAGTCCCGACCATACTTCGCCCAGAGAAAGATGGACGCCGCCCAGCGCCAGCGCGCCGAAGTCAATCAGGGCGAGCGCCGCAGCCAACGCCAGCAACAGGAGCACTACATTTCTGCGAGTGGGAGAAAGGGTCATCGTACCAACTTTCACATGTGCATTCGGTCACGGTAGGCGGTAGGTCGTAGGTGGGGAGACTGGACCCCATTTGCACGGGGTGTCCCCACCTACCACCTACGATCTGCCTCCTACCGGTCGGGGTGGAGAATCCTTGCCAGTTCTTCCAGCGCATCGATCAGGCGGGGGCTTGGCCGCATGATGGTTTCGGAGACAAAGTACAAGTGGTGGTCTTTTACCGCCGTCAAATCTCGCCATCCCGGCAGCTTTTTAAACTCGCCCAGTCCCGGTGCAAAGGCATCCGTCTGGGGAAATAAAATGACGTCCGGAGCCCTATTCAGAACTTCCTCCAAACCCATGTGTGGCCATTCACCCTTCAGGTCGTCGCTGATGGAAACACCCCCCGCCCGCCGGATGACATTGGAAATGAAGGTTTGGCTTCCCGCCGTGATAAGGGGGCGGTACCAAACCACAAAAAGCACCTTCGGCTGGGAGTGGCCTTGCACCTGCCGATCGACGGCCGCCACCCGGGCGCGCAGGCTCGACACGAGCTTCTGCGTAGGCTGGTCCCAATCAAGAACGTATCCCAAATCTTCCAGGGATTGAATGGCGCCTTCCACGGTATGCGCCGTGACTCCATAAAGCGGGATGCCGAGGCGTTCCAGTTGGTCAGCGGTCTCGCGCCGGTTGGCCTCATCGGTGCCCAAGACCAAGTCGGGCTTGAGCTCAACGATTTTCTCCAAATTGGGATTGAGCAGAGCGCCCACATGCGGTAAGCCCTTCGCTTGCAGGGGGTAATCACAATAATCCGTATCACCCACCAACCGGTCCCCCAGCCCCATCTCGAACAGGGTTTCCGTGATGCTGGGCGCAATCGAAACCAGGCGGCGGGGATGATCGGGCAGATTCACCCGGCGGCCTGTCTGGTCCGTCGCTACGCGCGCGGAGATCGCATTCGCAGAAAGGAGGAGCGCCAGGGCAAGAGCTCCGAGGGGCTTCATTTCGACAAACCATCTGCACCCAGCGCTCGACCCGGAGGCCGCCGCGAGACCGCTCCGAATTTTCAAAGAGAACTTCCGCATTCCCCACGCGCCCGAAAAAACAAAAGCTCCGCGAGCTCTTGACGAGGGCGGAGCTAATTCCTCGCGACATAGTCTAAGTCGCGAAATTCTGTTTGTCAAACTTCCGCGCCTCGTCAACAATACCAATGTTATGAAAACTCGAATCCTCTTGGTGGTGATGGTGGCTGGCGCTGCCCTTTCTTGGGCCGCGACAGCAAAGGAAAAGAAACCGGCCGCGGAACCTCACCCCCCTGGTCCGATTGGCTGGCTCGATCTCCAGGCTGGCTCTCGTAATTTTTCGGTCCCCGAGCCCGACTTGCAAAAAGTCATCCGTAATCTCCCCCGAGGAGCGCTGCTCCCCGCCTTCAAGACGAAGGAAAAAAATGGCGCCGAGTTTGCCCAAGTGGGGGCGCTCAATTTGAATACGGGGAACTCGGAATTAGGATGGGTGGAAATAAAGTCGTCTGACTTAAAGCCCCCGGAATCCTATCCGTTGGATAGTGAATTATTGCGGTTGCTCGGCGGCCCCTACCTTGACGATTTTGCCGCCGAGCACACGGATATTGCCAGATTCTCAGTACGGCAAGCCCAGGGCCCCCCGGCGATGCTCTGCTATGTAGTCACCATGCCGCTGTTGATGGCGAAACTCGCCATCTTCGTGTCCAACCAGGGAAAATATTCCCCCGGGGCTGCCTTGAATATTCCTATTGCTGACATGCGGGCGGGAATTACTTCCGTGGAAATCCGCGACCTGTTGGGCGATGGAAGCGATTGCGTGATTACCAATGAACCCTTCCGCGAGCAGGCGCAAACTTATGGCACCAACCTCCTCATCAGAAAAATCGTGGACGGCCAATTTCAAGTCGTATGGCAGGCGCCCATCAAATTCAAAAACCTTTCGCAGTACAGCTCCAAAATACAAATCCTCCAGCCGCCGGAACAAAACATGGGGGCGCCGGGAACGGTAACCACCGGGGAGGTAACGTTTCGCCCCGGCGCTAGAGGGCAAGAACCGGTTTGGAAAGGAAAAGTGGAGTTTTTCGTTTTCGGCAGGGAGAAGGCGGTCGATTCCGTTAACATCGAGAAAGCGTGCCCCTGGAATGGAAAGGATTTCGCGTCGCTACGTTGACAAATTGCCCTCGGGTGATTCGACCATCGGGTGATCCGGTGATCGGGTGATCGGTTGAAAACCCGCGCAACGCGCCATACTTCACATGCCCGTAGCGGGTGATGGGCCCACGACCGGCAAGAAACGCTGCCACCTGGCGTGGTTTCACAGAGCGGACGGCCACGCTTTCACCCACAAAACGGGAGAAGGTCCGCAGTCGCCACTCATTGCTTTCAAAGTCCTGGGCCAGGCTTTTCCGGAACGTGACGTATTGAGCAATCAACTGGGTGAGTCTCACAGCAAACCTCCCAAGCTGAGGGTCGCAACTTCCCGAAGTCCGGTAAGGTTCACTTTCGCATAGACGGCAGTGGTTTTTGGAAGGCGGTGGCCGAGATGATCGCCAATTTCCTTTAACGAGAGCCCTGGCGCGAGCAAATATGTAGCATTGGCGTGGTGCCTATGTCTCTGGAGACATGGCAGCCGCTATGTACCCTTCCTGACTATGTCTTGTAATTGCTCGGCGGCGTACTGTTTTCCGGCGAATGCGCGTAGCGGCATCGACATAGTATTGGCTCCTCAGCCCCGTACAAGGGGGGAAAGGCGTCTTCGGTGAAGTTCATCATCGACAATCGAATAGTTCTGTCGCGAGCGCCGGAAGGGCCTCTCGCCACGATCATCAACTACGTTCCGTTCATCCGCAGTTTTCTGAAGGATCGTTTCGGCGGCGGGCCCGTCACTCTGCCGCACCTGTGTGCCCGTGACGTCGTGCGATGAACACCCTCCGGGAAGCGGTTCGGGATTACTTCGTCCCCCACTTCAGAAGTTCGCTAACGTATTTTGGGGTGAGGGGTGTCGAGCTTGACGAGGAGTGCGGTAAGGTCTTGACGGGTGAACTTCCATTGGAAGGGACGCGCCGTGGTTTCCCAATAATATTGAAAATCCAGGAGGCGCCCGGCGACGGCGTTGAGATCAGGAAAATCGTTGGGGGTTAGGACGTTCCGCTGGACAATGGAGATGTAGATTTCGATCGGGTTGAGCCAACGGGCACGGACGGGGGCATGCACGAGCGTCAGGCGGGGGTAGAGATGGCGGAGACGCGGAACGGCTCTGACGCCACGATGCGCCGAGCCGTTGTCCACGATCCAGAAGACGCGGTGGGCGTCAACACGTATTTGAACCGATTGGGACGAGTGGCCAGGTAGGCCTGCGTCTCCCGGGAAAGGTGTGCCGAGTGATTATCCAGCATCAGGCGGAGGATGCACTCGGGCGGATAGTAGCGGTCCAAATCTTGCAGCAGGGCAATGAACTCGCGACTCCGATGGCGACGCTCGACCCGCGCCGTGACCTGTCCTGTCTGCAGGTCGAGCGCGGCCAGAATCGAAGCTGCGCCCAAACGCTTATATTCGTGGTCGCGCGCCACGGTGGGGTGCTGGCCCCCTACCGGCGGCAGATCGGGAGCCGTATTCGCCAAGGCTTGCAGGCCCGGCTTCTCATCAACGGAAACGGTAATCACGATGGGCGGGGCCTCGGGAGTCCTGCCGCCTTGGCTCTGCAACAACACTTCTTGATACACCAGCAGCACATCCCGCATCTTGGTCTCGAAGGCCGGATCGCGCCGCTCCCGATAATAAGTCACCTTGTCGGGGCGCAAAGCCTGTTGGGTCAAGATCCGCTGTACGGTCGCCTTGGCCGCCCGCGCCAACGGCGGGTACCCGGTCGCCACAGCGTGCCGACGCACATGATGGGCCAGCGACTGCCGCGTCCATAATTCCGCCGCGTAACCGTACTCCTGGGGCTTTGAGCAGGCCAAATGCACCACCCAAGCCTTGGCAACGTCGGTGATCACCGGCTCCCGCGGCCGGTGATAGGTGTCTTTCAAGCCGGCGGCCAAGCCGACGTTCAGGGCCTTGCCGACCCACTTGGCGACGCTGGTCCGCGTCATAGAAACCTTGCGAGCAATCGCCGCGATGGTTTCTCCGGCATGATCGCGCCTCAGAATCTTGGCCCGCTGCACCTCACGCCGTGTCGCCGTTTGCGAGCGGCGAAGGCGTTCGAGTTGCTCCACTTACGCTTGTGTCATCACCAACTTGACACGCCTCGATTTTCCTGCCATGCCGTGACGCATATCAGAAAAGCAGGCCCATGTGAACACCTTTTAACGAAACGATGTACTAGTATGGCGGATCGCTCGCTATTTCAAGCAACGGAAGCATGTGTGGCGCGGATCGGTTTTGTAGGTCCGCGCCTTTCCGTTGCCCATAGGCAATTGGTCACGGAGGATTGGTCGAGGAGCTGTTATCTACTCGACCATCGAACCCCATCCCTTGGCGCTTCGCTACCCCCTCTCTCCTCTGGGGAGCTAGGCCCGGGGGTGAGGGGTCACACCCAGGAATGATTTGAGAAAAAAGAACCCTCACCCCGACTCCGGCACGCCTTTCCTGCACGGGCGTGAGCGGGGCCGGGCGATGAGGGTGAATGCACTTAGCCCTAGTTTTCAACGACCGGAGCAAAATTTCCCCTGCGACATCTACTCCGTTTCTACTGTCCGCAAAAGTCAGGCGGGGCAGTCTCCGTCAGGCACGGGTGTGCCACGGCACATTGACGACGATAATCCGCTGGTTCCCTTGGGCTAGCAAGAGCGCCCTTAGCCATTCAGCGCGTTGATTGTGCAGGAAGTAGTGATACCAATGTCGCTCCACCAACTCGGGGATCAACACGGCGAGTTGCCGGTCAGGGTTGCTTCGCTCGAGTTCCAGAATATAGTCCAAAATCGGGGTGATCACGAAGCGATAGGGCGACTGCAGCACAACCAGGCGAGGCACTACCAGACCCGCTCGTTTCGCCGGTCCCTCCACGTAGCGGTCCCATGTTTGGCGAAAGTTCCCGCTCTCCTTTTCACAATCGATGTGCAGAGCTTGTACCTCGGAAGATAGATTGAGGGCAAACCGCAGCCCCTTCTGAGCGACCCTGTTCCAAGAAAGTATCGGAACCACAACCAGCGGTGCCCGCAAGTTGCTCAAATCCAGAGGCACAGGGTTCGCGACCTCGGCCTCAACGCGACGATAGTGCCTTCGGATAGCAATCATCAGAATCATTATGGCGGGAATGAGCAACACCGTTACCCAGGCTCCTTCGGCGAACTTTGCGACAGTTACCACCATGACGGTCATTGCGGTCGCCACAGATCCCAGTCCGTTGACAAAGATGCTGCGCCGCGATCCTTTGCCTCCGGTTCGCCTCCAGTGAGCTACCATGCCGGCTTGGGACAGCGTGAACGCTAGGAAGGCACCTACGGCGAACAGAGGAATCAACCGGTCCGTGACCCCGCCAAACAAGATAAGCAGCGAGCCGCACAGCACCGCGAGCACCCAGATCCCTTGCGAGTACACCAAACGCCTTCCGCGCGAGGCGAAGCCCTGAGGAAGATACCCGTCCTCAGCGACGGCGCGGCAGAGTCGCGGAAAGTCCGCAAAGGCGGTGTTGGCCGAGAGCGCCAGCACGAGCAGGATTGAGCCCATCGTGAGGTAGTAGAAGACGCCCTGCCCTGCCACCGCGGCGGTGAGCTGTGAAAGCACACTCTGGTAGCCTGCCTTTCCCGGGTCGGTGGCGCCGATGTGGTAGGCACGAACCAGGTAGGCGATTCCCGCCAGCAGCACCATGAGAATCGCAATGATGGCCGTCAGGGCTCGCTGTGCGGATTTCACAAGCGGCTCCCGGAAAGCCTGGACGCCGTTGCTGATCGCCTCCACGCCGGTCATGGCGGTGCAACCGCTGGAAAAAGCCTTGAGCAAGAGCCAAATGCTCACCGCGGCCGTTGGCAGGGGCAAGGGCGGCGGAGCCACGACGGGTAAGGGATGACCGCCGGCGGCGAGCATCTTGACCAGTCCCAGTATCAAGGTGACGAACAAGCTTCCTATGAATAGATAGGTTGGAAAAATAAACACTGCGCCCGTCTCGCGAACACCTCGCAAGTTGACCATCGTGATGATCAGCAGGATCACGAGACAGAGCAGCAGGGTGTGCGGCTCGAGCGACGGGACTGCAGAGACGAGCGCTCCAACACCCGCCGAGATTCCTACAGCAGCAGTCAGAACGTAGTCGATCATGAGGGCAGCGGCCGCAAGCAGCCCGGAGAAGTCTCCCAGGTTCTGGCGAGCCACCGTGTAGGAGCCGCCGCCGGTCGGGTAAGCTTCAATGGTTTGGCGATAGGAGAAATAGACGATCACCAGCAGGATGATGATGCTGGCCGTGATCGGTACAATGTAAGCAATTCCCGCTGCGGCCAGCGGGATAAGCAGCGTGAGTGCCGCCTCCGGCCCGTACGCAGCGGAGCTGAGTGCGTCCAATCCAAAGACGGAGAGGCCTCCCACCGGCCCCAGCTTCTCTCCCGCTTCCTCTGCAGAACGCAGCGGCTTCCCGAAAAGTAGATCGCTCAGTTTCATTGCTTATCCTCGAAGGCCGAATTCGCCGTGCGTGATGCCATGAAGAAGATCTTGCCACAAAATGCCGGAGGACTCCCGGGAAACGATCAGGTAAGCGAAGCTGTGTCGCCAAGGATGAGTTGAGCCATTCATGGACGGTCGGAAGTCGTAGATGTTGAGAACAGCCCTTGCGTCCGATAATCGTTTCCGGACGCTAAGCGAGGGTCCGACTCCTTTGGATTCCCTGCCGTAGAGATCAAGCGCGTTGTGTTTCCGGTATTTCGGCCACGCCCTTTGGAGTTCCTTTGCGTTCACTTGTGGCGCATTCCTTTTCGGCAGCACCAGCCGCCGCCACAGGCTGCCTAGGCTGCGCCTTCACCGCGTTTAGACCCGCATAAATACTGAGCAAGAATGCCGCCCGAAAGCCGTTGGAAAGAGATCATCCCGCAAACCGGGGATTGAACCCAAAACCATCTGCGGTAAGTTCGTTCGTGGTCATCGGTCCGTTTGTTGTCCTGATGTCTTAGGGCTGTATCGGAAGCGCGCCGGCGGGACCAGTCTCCGGAGTGGCAGAGACGCTGCCCGGCGCGCTTTCGATACAGCGACTTGAACGGAGCCGCCCGTGTTTGCGGCGGACGCGGGCAAATTATGGGTTTTGAATGGGGTTCAGCGGCCCCGCCGTTGGATGGAGAGAAAAGTGGAATGGCTGTCTGCGGGCGAGAACGCGTGTGCTACCCGTCAACCCGTGACCCCTTGGAGATAGTGTGAAGGGATCGGGTGAGGAGGGATGGATTGACCGCATGTGACCAGGCACACGAGAGCGGGCGCGTGGTGGGCGGACGCGGTGTGATCGAATCGGAATGGCGTATTTCATGAGAGCCTGGGGAGAGTGGGCGGTGGAGAACGCCGGCGCATTTCCGCCGGGCTTACTCGCTCCAGGATGATCATGGGGCCACCGCACTGGGGGCAGGACCACGTGGAAGTGGAAGGCGGGCGGGGCGATCTGCCTTCTTCCTCCCCGGGTGGTGGTTCTGGGGCGGGTGGTAAATCGGTCGGTCGTCCCAGGAACTGATAGCAAAGTGGTAAGAGAGTCGCGCGCCGTCGGTGGCCAGGCTTCAGGCCAACTCATGCGGCATTAACCGGAATGGATCTTTGCATTGGGAGTGGGCGGCCCACGAGGGAGTAGGTTCTCCCTTGCAGGGCCGCCTCTCCACGTCAGGATGCTCGTGTTCCTTACCTGCTCGACTAACCCGCATTACGATCAGGTTGGCCCCACAGGTTTGGCCCCACTCCGACCGTGGTCACGAATCCGGGCCATTCGGTGCTGGCCGAAAGCTGGCCGTGAGTGTTGGCTTGTTCTTTGGGACCTAGAAAAGCCTCACGCTTAGACCCAATTATGGCGTTGCGACATGAACGAGTTGTGGTCCTGTAGGTCAAAATCGACTCGACCACAGGATATGAAGGTGGCATTGAGGGGCCAAACGGCAAAGGTCTAGGTTTGGACTTTTCGATGAATGTGGGTCGCAGCCAATTTCATCCAGTGGCGTAACCACGGTCAGTGCAGTTCTGACCGTGGGTTCTTCGGGCGGTGGTCGAGCCACAACAATTTTGCCTTGGACAAGCCAACAGTGGCGGCGCGCCCAATTCAGATTGGTTGCGTGCGATTGCCCTTGGGGCATTGCGCCTGAGAAAAGCCCACGGTCAGAACGACACTGACCGTGGCTGCCCCGCTTGTCGCCACCTTGATAACTCGCGGGCCGCGCTATCGTGGTTGCCAGTTTCGTATCAAATTGATTTCCGCTGGATCGTACGGCGTCCCGTCTGGATGGAAAATATCGTGTTGCCAAACTTTCGGCATGGGATCGCCCTTCTTGGATCCCCAACCCAAATAAGTCTGTGTCCTCCCCGCCACCAGACCCCAGTTATACCAGCCAATGTTGTATTCCGCGAGAATTGGCAGGATCGCGGCGAAAGTGCACCCTCCCTGCCGACGCAACCACTCAGTGCACACTACCGGTCTCTGGGTTTTCCGGCAAAATTCAATCTTGGCCGTCATGCTTTCTGGGGGGTCGTACACAATGGAATGATACAATGTCAGATAGCTTCATGATAAGCTCCGACATACTGCTATCCCACTCCAACACGCCAACCGTGAGTGGCTGCAATGGACGAGCGAGTCGTGCCCAGTTAAAGGCTGCTTCCACGAGCGGCATGCTTTCTTGGTTCGTGCCAGAGTTTGCGGGCTCGTTGTAGAGATCCCACGCTAGCACGCGTGGGTCCCCCCCGTATGAACCAACGAGGTCCGTCACGTAGCCGTTCAGCTTTGGCCAGTATCGCTTATCAATTACGCGGTTGTGTCCCGGACTCGGAACCCAGCCGCTATTGTGCACGCCCGGGACCGGGTCCTCTTGTTTACCCAAGTAAGGTTCCCTTCCGGCGAAGGCGCAGTCATCAAAGAGAACGAAGGTGACAGTCAGACCATGCTTATTGGCGATGGCGAGGAATTCATCAATTCGCTTCTTGAAGGCATCGGGATCGTGCTCCCATACGAGATACTGCAAGAAAACGCGCAGGCTGTTATAGCCGGTCTCCTCCGCCCAGCCCAGTTCTTGATCTATGGTCTTGGGGTCGAAGGTCTCCGACTGCCACATCTCTGTGTCATTCACCGCGGTACGAGGCAGGTAATTACACCCTCGAATAGGCCTGAGGCTTGTGTACCACTTCCAGGCTTTCTCCGTGCTCCAATGCGCTTGAACTGCCTTTGTTGTTTTCTTTCCATCGGCCGCCGGCATCGTAACAAATAGTGCCAGTAGCAATATCACTAGCCGGTTCAGCCCGAGCCCGATAGACCGCATCAACTCAACCTCCCAGAACACTGAGCTTCGTGTATACCCATATTGTCGAGCTCGTACTCTTCGCGTCCTTGAGCACGAGCACGACGATGCGCCCGTCGGAGTGAAACTCGCCGCCCGTCGCGGTCTTGGCCGTGGTTAGGGGATCGGCGGGGGTAACGTGATCCCGCTGGGCGACGAGCCCTGTTCCCGAAAGCGTGCCATTCACGTACTCGCGTTCACCGTCGATGGACGGATCGATCTTGTGCGTCACCCCATTATTCCGCTGGTCCCGCTCGAATCCAATGTCGTGGGTAGCCGCCACGCACCACAGCGGCCGCCGGTCGACCTCGTACGGTGATTTCCAGAGACGCAGGTGATGCCGTGACATGGCCACCTTCACCGGCTCGCCGTGCGCGAAGCCATAGTCTTGTGGCCGGTTGAAAAGAAAGAGCGTGCTCATCGGCATGGTCAGGTAGTCCTTCTTCTCCATGGTTCCCATCATGGCATTCAGCATCGCACTCCCCACCGACTTGTCCACCTTGACCCAGCCGGCTGTCGTGAATGCCTGAACCACCTGATCCTCTGTTCCCACGATCAAGACGTTGACCATGTCGCCGGGTTTGCCATTGGGATCGGAGTTGCGTCGCGGGATTTTGCTCAGCAAATCGGGAGTGATGCCGCGAAGGCGGGTCTCCACGGGACCGCCCACGTTGGTGGCATCCGCTGAACCCTGGTTCAGAACTTCGATCTTCACGTGGAAACTTCCGTCCGCGGTCGAAGCTTCGCTCATGCTCTGATTGATCCCCAGGACCAGTCGCCCGGCCACGGGCACGTCGTATTCCTTGCTTGCGCCCACCAAAAACGGCTGCGCATAAACATCAGAACCGATTCGGCCGATCAACGCGCCGTGGCCGGCGTCCTTTACCGCATATTGGTGGATCAGGTCAGCCCATCCTCGCGTGAGTCCGTCCGGACCAAACGTCCCCACCGTTCGCGATTTTCCGGTGACCGATGTGTCAGACGGATACGTGATTTTCCCGGTGGCAGTGAAGCGCAGCTTCGCCCCCCCGCGCAGATCGATGTTCGTGTCCACCCAGACTTTTGTCCCGGCCACGTCGATTTCGTACGACTTATTGCTGCCCGCCATCACGGGAGCCGTCTGGGCCCGCACCGCTGGGCCCGCACCTACCATGGCCGCCACACCCAATACCAGCGCCGCAAACCTAATCGATGTCTTGATTCTCATGGCTTATATCCCTCGCTTGATTCCTCCCCGAACCCCCTGCTGCGCTTGGCGCCAGCACCGGAGCGCCAATATCAATCGTCTCATCGTGGCCGCCTGAAGACAAGCGCAGGCTCGCTTTACCGTCTTTGCCTCGAGACACTTCCGCCGCTGAATTGCTATATATCCCTTTCCCGAAACAATCGCAAGTGGCGTAGCCACGGCCAATGCAGTTCTGACCGTGGGTGCTTCGGGCGGTGGTCGAGGGGCGTAGCGCTTGCAATATATACGATTTCTATCGCATATTATACACATGTGGATACAACGTGACATTGAACCTCGGCTGCAACGATCGGCGCGGACCCGGCCGCGTGGTGGTGCTGACCGGGGCCCGCCAGACCGGCAAGACATCTACCTTGCTAAGGCTGTTTCCGCATCATGGGTTTGTCTCTCTTGACCTCCCCACCGAAGCGGAACAGGCCGAAAAAGAACCGCACAATTTTCTTCGTCGCCACCCGCTCGCCGATGATTATCGATGAAGTGCAATACGCGCCCGGGCTATTCCGGCATCTGAAGGTAACCGTTGACGCCAGTCGCACCCGCAACGGGCAGTTCCTGCTCACGGGTTCACAGAAGTTTACCTTGATGAAGAGCGTCTCCGAATCCTTGGCGGGACGGGCGGACATTGTGGAACTGGAAACGCTTTCGTGGGCCGAGATCCGGGCTGCGCTGCCGCAAACCGGGCTCGAGACGGCCATCGTGCGGGGCGGCTTTCCGGAGCTGCACGCCAACCCGGACATTGACCACGTGGCCTTTTACAACTCTTATCTGGCCACCTACCTGGAACGTGACGTGCGATCGTTGGCCAACGTTGGCAATCTGCGGGATTTCGAGCGCTTTTTGCGCGCCTGCGCCTTACGTTCTGCGAACCTGTTGAACAAGGCTGATCTGGCGCGTGACGTTGGTATCGCTCCTTCCACAGCTAACCAATGGCTGTCCACGCTGGAGGCTTCCGGGCAGGTCGTGCTGCTTGAGCCGTGGTTCTCGAACCGCACCAAGTCCATCGTCAAGAGCCCCAAACTCTATCTGGCCGATACCGGACTCCTTTGCGCTTTATTGAATATCCGTTCGGAAGACGCCCTCCGCGATTCACCGGCGGCGGGCGCGATCTGGGAAACCTTTGTCTTCGCTCAACTGCGCGGTCGTGAACGCCGAGCCGGACGCGCCGGTAGTCTGTTCTTCTGGCGTGATCGCACGCGCGAGGTGGACTTTGTGGTTGATGTCGGCGGACAATTGGAGCTCTTCGAAGCGAAGTGGACCGAATTGCCGGCCGCGAGTGACGCGGTGAACCTTGATTTTGTACGCAAAGTGGTGGGCCAAACGAGGGTGGTGAGCGGCGCGGTCGTCTCTCGCACGCCCAACAGTTTTCCCCTCGCCAAGGGATTCCGGGCGCTGCCGGTGTCTGAACTGTGATGAGTCGGGCTTTGCGTCTCGCCGTTTTTGTTGACACGTCCCGGTTGCGGTATATACTCAAATGCGGGGCAAACCCAAAACACTGATTCCAGTAAATCTAGAATTACAGGAGAGGGCTAACTATGCTCGGTGAGCAGATTGGTGAAGGGCAAGGAAAGCGGTCGGCAAGGCGCGTGCTCTCGGTGGATGGGGGCACATTTAAGGTGGAGGTTTCGTTCGAAAGCAAGGGAAAATTAGTGGGGGTGGATACGCACGAAATCGGAACGTATTGGTCGGTGCCGCGGCCCGATGGCAGCTTGTATGGAGAAGCCGAGGGGGTGGTGTTGACAATGGATGGGGGGATGGCCACCTGGAAGGGCGCCGGCGTCGGAAAGTTCGGGGCGGGTGGCGCGGTGAGCTATCGGGGCGCCATTTATTACAGCACCTCGACTCCCAAGCTCGCCCGGCTCAACGGAATCGCCGCCGTGTTCGAGTTTGAAGTGGACGCGGATGGAAACACCCAGTCCAAACTGTATGAGTGGAAGTAAATTAACTTGTCCCCCGGGGATTCGCCGGCAATCATCCCCAGGGTTAATCTCACAAAGGCTCGGTGGCGTTGGCAGCCGAGCCTTTTGCTTTGAAGTTGTAGAACTCGCGCCGGCAGGCAATTTTTTCTTCCAACTCCGAGATGTGTTGCTGGAGCTTCATGAGTATGACCATCGTTGGGTTTCTCCGTGAGCTTTAGAACAACCATCCGTGTTTTGCCAGGAAGATACCCAGGCAAACGACGGCCAGAATTGCCCCACCGACAATTTGCTGAGCGGCGCGACTGCGCAGGGTTCGTCTAATCTCCTTCTCACTTCGCCAGGTAATAAGAAAGGTTGGCTCGTTCGTCCCCTTCACGATCATATTGCGGTCGTGCTCGTCCTGAGGCGCGGGATTCTCCACGCAGGTTCCCGTGATGTCGTACCAGTGCTCAGGAATGACCAACCATTCGGTCAACCGGTAGCGCTCCCCCGCACCCGCATGAGATCCCAAAATGCCTGCGCCTTGCCGACGAGAGACCGCCGAAGAAGCGTAGGACCAGAGGTCGGCGCTGGGCAGCGGGGGCCCCGCCGCATGGGGCGAGCCACCGCTGCCCGAAAGCAGGCTCCTCAAGCCCAATCCGGAGCTTGGTCCCGTCTCAACCTTGGCGGTTTGGATCAGGTCGTATTCCGCGTCGTGCGCGTCCACGAGAACTTTGCCCGTGGCATCCGCAAGATAGAACCGCCATCCGTCGACATCGGTGAGAAGGTGACTCCAGTGACCGCCGTCTTTATCCTTGACCCAATGCTCGATATACACCCGGTAGAAATGGCAGGGGGTATGGGTGACAGGACTGGGTATGAGCGGGGTGCCCGTGGCCTTGCCGTGGATTTCCACCAAGCCCATGGCGACACTGCGAATCGGGATTTCGGGAGTGTCCATCAGCACCCGGTACTCACGAAAAGTGCGAAAACCCTGGTAGAAGCAGCCCAATCCCACACCGAAACCCAAGGTCAGGAACAAATCTATCTTGATCGAATCGTCTGATGACATAGGATGACCTGAAGGTTTCGCCATCGTACTTTAGGCGTCAGGAAAAGGCAAGCTCGGCAACGGGTGTCCGCCAGAATCTCACCCTGCGTATGAGTTTGCGTCGTTTCACCCGATTGACGAATGCTTTCAGTAAGCAAGTTGAAAGATATTTGCGTACTCGGACTACATGTGGACCAACGAAGAGATGCTTAATACGGTGGGCCTGAAAAGGCGCTTCCTTGCAAATGGCTTGTCTATCCACCGACGGACTCCACAAGTTCTTGTATTACATCCTCCGCCAATTGCTCGGCATTGACATAAACACGGCGACGTTTTGAGGAAGCTAAAATATCCCCTTGACGAACGACGAGGTCAATTCGATAGGGTTCGGCATTGGGTGCAGGGATAAACTCCAACTGATTGGAGCCGGGACTGTAATACACATTCAAGTAGTTTCTCCTTGGCGTTAACGACGCTAAGAAACAATAAATCTGGAAACCTTCCCTCCCGCTTTCTTCCTTGCCGATCGGACTTAGTTTTGCCTCCACTCCTAGTTCTTTGCAGGCTATTACATTAAGTTCAAGATGCTTAGAAAACTGTTTCCAAAATTCTGGGCCACCAAGTTGAAGGGTCTTCGCAGTTTTTAGACGGTATTCCTCTGCTTCCTGACTCTTCCGGGCGAGATCTTCCTTCTCACGCTTCTTCTTCTGTACCCAATCGGGAAGCACTTGTTCTGTCATAAACCTTCTCCTTCTCTTCTTCAATCATAACAGAGAGGGCAATTGTATGCTCGAAACCGTCGGGACAAAATTTCAGACTGAGACACTACCAACGTGCTGGCGCTGTCCTAATTTGGGTTGTGGCGCCGGGCTTCAGCCCAGCACCTTCCGCCCTAAAGGGCGGCGCTACGTTCAAATTAGGTGAGCACGGGTCTTGTCGTCCCCACCGGGTCCCGGGCGCCGTTAATAACGGCGTCTTTTCGATCACAGAGGGGTTGATTTCAATCTGAAAAGAGCGTAAATTCTCCTTAGGGATCGACCGCGCCGCCCCTCAAGGAAGAAGGGTATTATGAGGATACGTGTGAAGGATTTCGCCCTGGGGATGGTGCTCCTCTGTCTACTCACCGTGAGTGGTTACGCCCAACAGAAATCTGATACCAACGACACCTCGCTGGGCGACATTGCCCGCGGGCTCAAAGCGCAGAAGGCGAAAGAGCCCAAGCCGGCAAAGGTGTTCACCAACGACAACATCGCTGCTCCAAAGGATGATGCATCGGGAACTGCCGCCACCTCGCCGGCAAAGAGCGCCACCGAGGCCACTCCGGAAATACCGAAGGTGCCCGCCCAAGGTCATGATGAGAAGTACTTCCGCTCGCGCCTGAGCGAACTACAAGAGAATCTCAATACCCACAAGCGCGAACTCGACGTGCTGCAACAAAAGCTCGGGCAGAATCAGGTGCAATACTACCCTGACCCTAGCAAGGCCCTCCAGCAAGAGTACTCGCGTGGCGATATCAACAAGCTTGCCGCGGACATCGATGCCAAGAAACAGCAGATCGCCAACGACGAGAAGGCCATCGATGATTTGCGCGACCAGCTCCGCCATGAGGGCGGTGATCCCGGTTGGCTGCGCTAAGCGAGGGACACATGCGTAGGACTCCGCTGCTGTTCACGATTCTTCTGTTGAGTGCCGCCTTGCCACTCGTCGCCCAGACTCAGCAGCAGGAATCGCTGGGGGACTTGGCGCGGCAACTCCGCCAGCAACACGACAAGGACGCCAAGAAGGCCACCAAAGTCTTTACCAACGATAACCTGCCGGCGCCTAGCCCCGGGGAGGCCGTATCTTCATCACCGCCCGCCCCGGAGAATCCTTCAACTCCCGCGCCAACCACTTCCAAACCCGCCACTCCCCCGCCCTCCGAGGAGACCAGCGGCAAGCAACCCGAGTCTCCGGACGACAAAATCAAAACACGCGATTACTGGCAGGAGAAGTTCAGGGCGGCCCGCCGGGAACTGGCCAAGGCCAAAGAGCTGCAACAACTCTCGGAAGATGAATTGAATCTGCTGCAAATCCAGCAGGTGCGGGAGATAAATCCCATCACCCAAGCGGGCCTCACCACCAAAGTGCAGGCCAAGCAATCAGAGGTTGAGGTGAATAAGGCCGCGACGGATGCCGCGCAGAAGAATCTTGATGATCTGGAAATGGTCTTCGAGGACAGCGGGGCTCCCGACGATTGGAGCCAGACGGAGTAGGACGAGGGAGAGGCCGACAGCCCACAGCTAACAGCCGAAAGCCAACAGGCTGTCCAGTTCCTCACCAATTTGGTAGCGTCTCAGTTTGACGGTTAAAGGGCTTCCTCGGATATTTCCTCTAAGTCCCAAACGTGATCCGAGACACCAGCACCATTTGGGGAGACGGGTTACTGAAAACTGAGAACTGATGACTTACTCCGTCATATTTTCTCGCCAACATGCAGGGCGGCAACGCCTCCCGTAAAATTCACGTAGCTCACGTTGTGGAAGCCCGCGCCGCGCAGCATTTCCGCCAGAGCTTCTTGCTCCGGAAACTGCGCCACCGAGTCGGGCAGATAACTGTATGGACCTTCGACTCCTGAGATCCACGCACCGAGGCGCGGCAGGACGCGGCGAAAATAGAAGCGAAAAAGCGGCCCGAAAATCGGCCAGCGAACCTGCGAGAATTCCAGGATGGCGAGGCGCCCGCCGCTCTTCAAGACCCGGCGCATTTCTTCCATTCCCGGCGGGTAATTGGCCAAATTGCGAAATCCGAAAGCGGACGTGACCGCGTCCAGCGAAGCATCGCCAAAAGGCAAGTGGAGCGCGTCGGCTTCCAGGAATGGACCCGCCCGGCTTGCGCGCCGCCTTTGCCACGCGCGATGGCCAGCATGGGATGGCAAAAATCCGCTCCCATCACCAACCCTTGGGAATGGCGGCCAAGGCAAAAACTCAAATCGCCCGTTCCGCAGCAAAGGTCGGCAACGCGCGAACCGGGGCGCGCCAGGATATCCTTCAGCGCGCGCGCGGTGGCCCGGCGCCAGGCGATATCGCGTCCCAGGGAAAGGAAGTGATTTAGAAAATCGTAGCGATGCGCAACCGCGGCAAACATGCTGCGCACCGCGGCGCTGGTGGAGGCTTCATCGCCGCCCGAACCCAGGGGGCTTCCCTGCCCGGGCGCGCGCGCGGCGCTAATCATTCCACACTCCGCGCTGCACATCGCGGAAAGCCGTCGCGACCGCCCCGTCAGGGACGTCCGGCGTCACCCGCACTTTGCCAATGCCTTCCGGCAAAACCCAATGGATTTTCCCTCCCACCGCTTTCTTATCGCGAGGCAGAAGTCCCAAAACCTTTTCTTCCCGAAGGCCGCGAATCGGCGGCAGAGGGCCCACCGCCCGCACCAGGTGGGCGATGCGTTTGCCGATGGCGGGATCAAGCACCCCGACAAGTTCCGCCAGTCGAGTGGCCATCAGCATCCCCCACGCCACGGCCTCGCCGTGCAGAAAGCGCCGATACCCCGTGGCCTCTTCCAGCGCGTGGCCGTAAGTGTGGCCCAGATTCAGGACGCGCCGCAGGGCCGCTTCGCGCTCGTCGCGGCTCACCACGTCAACTTTCACTTGCGCGGCGCGCGCCACGAGGATTTCCAGCAGCGCCGTGTCGCCCGGCCGCAGCCCGGCGACTTTCTCCTCCAGCCAACCAAACAGCGCCGGGCCCGACAGAATCGCGTGTTTGACCGCTTCATATAAGCCCGATTGAAACGCGCGCGGCGGAAGCGAAGCCAGCACCGCGGGTTCCGAGACCACCAAACGTGGCGCATAGAATGTCCCCACCAGGTTTTTCATGGCGCGGACATTGACGGCGGTCTTCCCCCCCAGGGCGCTGTCCACTTGCGCCAGAACGGTGGTCGGCGCCTGCACGTAATCAATCCCGCGCATGTAAGTTGAAGCCACGAACCCGCCCAAGTCTCCCACCACGCCGCCTCCCAACGCCACCAACAATGATCGCCGGTCAGCGCCGCGTTCCAGGAGTTCGGAGGCAACGTGCCCCGCCATGGTGAGGCTCTTGGAACTCTCGCCCGAAGGCACCAGAATGGGGCGCATCCCGGCCCAACCCGTATCGCGCGCAAACTTATTGCCCCATCTCTCCCACAGGATGGGTTCGGTGAGCACGAAGACGGATGAATACCCCTTCATGCGGCGCAAGGCGCGCCACGCTCCCCGCCCAACGATTACCGTGTATTCACCAGCACTCGATTTCACTTGCAGTCGCCGCATAAGCCTCCCCGGGTTGTGCCCGACCGAAACCCATTCTTACAAATACCACGCAGCCCCGAGGGCGGCAACAGGAGAAACTGCCGAACGTCGTTCCGCGTCGCCGGCGCTTACCCGGACCAAAGTTGTGCAGGCGTGCGAAGCTTTGGAGTGCGGCAGCTCGCTGCCGCTTTTCCTCCCGCGAGCTTGCTCGCGGGGATCTCCGCCGAGAGCACAGTTCCCAGCCAGCAAGCTGGCTGGTGCAAAAGCGGAAGCAAGCTGCCGCACTCCAAAGCTTCGCATTCACGCCCGCGCGATGAGAAATCCGCGTGGTAGTTGTTGCGGAGCCGACCCGCCATCGCTATGATGGAATTATCCATGGTGACGCGCAAGGACAGTGGAGTGGATTTTGTCGTTCTCGGCGGGGGAATTGCCGGGATGCGGGCCGCCATTGAACTGGCCCGGGGCGGCCGGGTTCTTGTCCTCACCAAAGATGATCTATATGAATCCAGCACCGAGTACGCCCAGGGAGGGATTGCCGCGGCGCTCGGCGAAGACGATGAAGTAACGCTTCACCTGCACGACACGCTGCTGGCCGGCGACGGGCTTTGCCGTGAAGAAGCCGTGCGCGTGCTGGTGGAGGAAGGCCCGCAGCAAATCCAGCAGCTCATCGATTGGGGCACGCGCTTCGACCGCAATGGCACCAAGCTGGCGTTCACGCGCGAAGGCGCCCACAGCCGCTCGCGCATTCTCCACGCGCATGGAGATTCCACCGGCAGCGAAATCCTGCGGGCGCTGATGGCCAAGGCCCGGACGCTTCCTTCCATCCAGTTGCAGCCCCACGCTTTTGCCACCGAACTGGTGCAGCAGGACGGCAAGGTGTGCGGGGTGACCTACCTCGAGGCCCCAAGCTCTCCCCCCAAGCGCCTTCCGGCTCACGGCGTATTGCTGGCCACCGGCGGATTGGGTCACGTCTACAAGGAAACCACCAACCCTTCCGTGGCCTGCGGTGACGGCGTGGCCATGGCTTACCGGGCCGGCGCGCTGCTGAGTGACATGGAGTTTGTGCAGTTTCATCCCACCGCGTTGTTCGTGAAGGGAGCGCCCCGGTTTCTGCTCTCGGAGGCGCTGCGCGGCGAGGGAGCTTACCTGCGCAACATGCTGCTGGAGCGCTTTATGCCGCGCTATCACGAGGCTGCCGAATTGGCGCCGCGGGACGTGGTGGCGCGCGCCATCATCATGGAAATGCAGAAGACGCGCGCGGATTTTGTCTATCTGGATCTGACCAGCCTCGACCCCGAGCATGTCAAGAAACGGTTCCCCCGGATCTTCTCCACTTGCCTGAAGTACAATATCGATATCACCGCGGACTTGGTTCCCATTCACCCGGCAGCCCACTACGCCATGGGCGGCGTCGCCACCGATCTGCACGGCGCGACTTCGCTGCCTGGCCTTTTTGCCGCGGGAGAAGTCGCCTCCACCGGTGTCCATGGCGCCAACCGCCTGGCCAGTAATTCCCTGCTGGAAGGTTTAGTCTTCGGCGCGCGATCCGCTGCGGCCATGCTGAACAAGCATACTCCGGCAGACTTCCCCTCTCCCCCGCCGAAGCCGCGCGCGGAAGGCTCAACCCCGGCGGCCTTTTTGCCGGCAACATTTCCGCCCGCCGACTTCCAGAAAGCGGTCGAGGAAGCGCGCGCGATTCTGTGGGACAAGGTCGCCATCATTCGCAACGGCAAGCACCTCTCCGCGGCGGTCAAACGCCTGGCGGAACTTGCGCTGCCGGAGATTCCTTCTCCTTCGCGCCAAGCCCACGAAGCCGGTAATATCCTTACCGTTGCGCGGCGATTGCGCGCTGTGCCTTGGCGCGCGAGGAGAGCCGCGGCGCTCACTACCGCTCCGACTTCCCTTTGAAGAATGAAACCAGACCTCCCCGGCATTCGTACTTGTCCACGAATTCCCCTCCCTTCTTTAAGTCATGACTCACCCTTCCGTTTGGAGCCTTACCTCCGAACGGCCGCTGCCATCATTCCCAACACCTTCCTTCAAGGCCGGGAGAAGTTGTAGAATCTCCCCGCAGGATTCGAACATTCTCCGCGTATCTTGGCCCCTGCGGAGGCCTAATCCACTACCGGGAAAGGAAAAAATCATGAGCTTTGCAATCTCCCGCAGAAACATACTGAAAACCGTGGGCGCAGCGGCCCTGCTGAGCCCGTTCGCTCGCGGGGCAGGCCTGCCGGTGTTACCACAGGAGGGCCCCGATACCCCCAAGATCTGTCTGGATATCAACGGCAAGCTCGCCGCCGGGAATATGGACGACACGGGCATGCGCCGGGTGAAGCAACTGGGAGTAAATCATGTGGCCATGGGAGGGCCGGAGATCCCGTGGGAGGAAACCCAACTCCGCGCCCTTGTGGACCGCCTGAAATCTGGGGGCCTGGCCTTGGGCAACATGATGATCTCGGGATTCACCCACACGCTCTATGGCAAGCCTGGTCGCGACGAGGAAATTCAAAAGGTCCAGCAGTCCATCCGAGCGGCAGGAGCGGCAGGAGTGCCGGTGGTGGAGTACAACTTCTATGCCCACCGATTGGTGGAGGGCTACTACGCGGAAAGCGGGAGGGCGGGCGCGGGCCTGACGGCGTTTGATTACGGCCGGGTTAAAGACCTGCCGCCACTTCCCGACGAGGGCGCCCACCACCTGGAAGAAATGTGGGAAAACATCGCTTACTTCCTCAAAGCTGTCGTGCCGGTGGCGGAACAGTCCGGAGTGCGGCTGGCTTTGCATCCCAACGATCCGCCGGCGCCCCTCAGCCGCGGCTCGGAACAGATCATGGGGAACCTGGCGGGCTGGAAGCGCCTGATTGAGATCGTTCCCAGCACGTCGAACGGGATCACGTTTGATTGCGGCGTAACCCGGGAATTGGGGGAAGATCCGGTGGAAGTGTGCCGCTATTTCGGAAGCCGCGACCGTATCAATCACGTCCACTTCCGCAACGTCCGCGTCGAGACGCCCCGCGAGAAATACACGGAAGTCTTTCTGGACGAGGGCCAGGTGGATATGTTCGCGGTGATGAAGGAGCTTACCCGGCAGAAGTACCCGCGCTTGATCTACCCGGAGCATCCTCGCGGGCTCGATGCCGACCGCGAAGTCGGCGGCTTCAAATCCTTCTACCCGGGCGGGGGGTCTTACGTCGGCTATGCCTACAACGTGGGCTATACGCGGGCGATGCTGCAAGCCGCTTTGGCGTCATAGCAGAAATTGACTTACGGCAGAAAGCTTGAAATATTTGGGAGCAAACGGTAAACTTTTCGTGGGCCAGTTCTCCCGCAACGTTCTTCTTGGGCGGGTTGACTGGGGGCGGGGCTGAAAAGAACCTCCAGCAAGCAATATCCAGAGGGCAGCGATGTGCGCTGAAGGAGAAGACTTGCCCGCTGCCGATCAAGGAACTTCCCTGCTGTACCCGCCGAGAGGGTTCCGTGCCGGCGTGGTTTGGGTGATCGAAATGGCTGTGAACCGGATCGGTTACGCTTCCGGCAGCGAACCTCATTGCGTCGGCGGACGACGGAATTGGGGAATTCCGGCCGGAGCTTAGACGCCCGATTTCCTCGTCGAGCCACGGGTGAACCAACCGGAGGGCCGAACGCCTGCATCCGAGTAGAAGTAGCACGCACTCAGGGAGATGTCCGATTTGTCTTGCCGGTCGTGGGTCAATTTGATGTTGTAGCGGCGAGTTTACCTCGCCACCTGGCGGCGTAAAGCCGCCTCTACATCAAACTGACCCACCACCGACTTGCCGGCAGAATTGACAAGCTGAAAATTCACTCATAGGGAGAACCTGAGCACTTCATGACACAACGAAACCAGGCCGAATCGGATACGCGACGGGGAGCGCAAAGGCTGACTTACGCGGAAATCCGCTTCGACGAAAACCTCCAGGAGGTCATCCAGCGAGCCGTGGATCACCTGCTCTCCTTGCAGGCCCCGGAAGGATACTGGGTAGGAGAACTCGAAGCCGACACCACCCTGGAATCGGATTACATCTTCTTTCTTCATGTTTTGGGAAAACTGGATGACCGCCGGTGCGTCAAGCTGGCAAATTACATTCGCCGCCGGCAACTCCCCGATGGGGGATGGAATATTTACGCCGGCGGCCCGTCGGAGCTCAACGCCACCGTCAAGGCGTACGTCGCCCTCAAACTGGCCGGGGACTCCCCTGCCGCCCCCCACATGGCGCGCGCTCGCTGCCAGATTCATGAGTTAGGCGGAGTTGAGGCCACCAATTCTTACACCCGCCTCTATTTGGCCTTGGGCGGAGTGCTGCCTTGGTCTTACGTGCCGGCGATACCGCCGGAGCTGATTCTTCTGCCCTCTTGGTTCTTTCTGAATATTTACTCGATGTCATCCTGGACGCGCGCCATCGTGGTGCCCTTGATGCTCGTTTACGCGCAGCAAGCCGCATTGGGATTTGCCCCCCAATGCCGGGGTGGAGGAACTCTTTCGCGACGCTTCCGGGCGCATTCCCGCTTTCGAATGGGATCGCCGGCTGGTGAGCTGGCGTAATTTCTTCCTGGTGCTGGACCGGCTCTTCAAATGGCACGAGAAGCTCCCCTGGAAGCCCCTCCGCAAGCGGGCGCTCCGCCGAGCCAAGCAGTGGCTCCTCGAACACCTGGAGCGCACCGAGGGGCTGGGCGCGATCTATCCCGCCATGGTCAACTCGGTATTTGCCTTGCGGGCCCTTGGGCTACTCGTGCCGATGACCCCCTCACGGCACGGGAAATCGGGCATCTTGCGCAATTTGAAATCGAAGAAGGCGACACTCTGCGCATGCAACCGTGTGTATCTCCGGTTTGGGATACGGCGGTGACGATGTTTTCCCTTCAGGAGGCCGGATTGCCGCCCGACCACCCCGCCTTGGTCAAAGCCGCCAGTTGGCTGCTCGACCGCCAGGTGTTGGGAGGTGGCGATTGGCAGGTCAACAATCCCGGCGTCGACCCGGGTGGATGGGCATTTGAGTTTCGCAATGACTTCTATCCCGACGTGGATGACACCGGCTTTGTCCTGATGGCGCTTCAGCGCGTCGCCTACCCGGATCCCGCCCGGCTGGAACAAGCCTTGCGCCGCGGCACCGCCTGGGTGCTCAGCATGCAGAACCGCGATGGCGGGTGGGGAGCGTTTGACCGCGACAACGATTCCACCTTCCTGACGCGCGTTCCCTTTCGCCGATCACAACGCCATGATCGACCCCTCCACCGGGGATCTGACGGCCCGCGTTTTGGAATACTTGGGCCGGCTCAAATGGCCCGCTTCCGATCCCAGAATTCAGCGAGCGGTGCGCTTCCTCCAGCGGGATCAGACCCCCGAAGGCCCCTGGTATGGCCGGTGGGGAGTCAATTACCTCTACGGAACCAGCGGGGCGTTGCGAGCGCTGGAGACACTGGGCCTGCAAAAGGAAGCGGAAAGCCAGCGGGCGGTCGCCTGGCTCCGCGCCGTGCAGAATCCCGATGGGGGCTTTGGCGAATCCTGCGCGTCTTACGATGATCCGGAGTTGAAAGCGCGCGGCCACAGCACGGCTTCGCAAACGGCGTGGGCTCTGATTGGCTTGCTGGCAGCCGGGGAAATCTCCGAGACCTGCCGTGAAGCAGGCGCGTGAGCTACCTATTGGATCAACAGCGCGAGAACGGAACCTGGGCGGAAGCCGCCTTCACCGGAACCGGGTTCCCGCGGGTTTTCTATCTGAAGTACCACCTCTATCGGAATGTTTTCCCGCTTTATGCGTTGGCACGGTACCGGAATTTGCTGGAGCGGCGCGTCCGAATTTGAGGCCCTGCGTTTCTCCCCGGAAGAGTTCCCCGCCGCAGGAACGGAAACAGGAGGAGTCGATGAGGTTTCCGCTGAGCATGACCACCAAATTGAGCAAGTATATCGCCGGAAAGCGCTTGCGGCGGGTGGAGAAGTTTCCCCTGGTGATGATGCTGGAACCGCTGCACGCCTGCAACCTGACGTGCACGGGTTGCGGGCGCATCCGCGAATACAAGGACACCATCACGGAACAGATCACCGTGGAGCAGTGCCTGAAGGCGGTGGATGAATGCGGCTCTCCCATTGTCTCCATCTGCGGCGGCGAGCCCATGATCTACCGCCCGTTGGGGCAACTGGTGACGGAAATCCTGGACCGCGGCAAGCATATCTACCTTTGCACCCACGGCATGTTTATCAAGAAGCGCTTGAAAGAGTTCAAACCCACCTCGCATTTCTTCTTCAACGTGCACCTGGACGGCATGGAGGCAACCCACGATCTTTGCGTCGAGCGCAAAGGGGTGTTCCGGCAGGCCATCGACGGCATCCGCGCCGCTAAAGACGCGGGGTTTATGGTTTGCACCAACACGACGATTTACAAGCAAACCGATCTGAAGGAAATCGCCGAACTCTTCGAGTATCTGCAAGGAATTGGGAGTGGATGGCCACACCATCGCTCCCAGTTACTCCTATGCGGCCGTGCAGAACAAAGAGATTTTCATGTCGCGGCAGGAGATTCATGAAAAGTTCCGCCAAGCGACGAAGCTCCTGGAGAATTACGCCCTGATGACCTCGCCGATTTACCTGGACTACCTGCGCGGCGAACGCGAAGACTTGCTGTGCACCGCTTGGGGAAATCCCACCTACAACCCACGGGGTTGGAAAGCGCCGTGTTATCTGATCACCGACGGCCATCACGCCACGTTCAAGGACTTCATCGAAAAAACGAACTGGGATAAGTATGGCCGCGGGCGTGACCCCCGCTGCGAACACTGCATGGTGCACGTGGGATATGAGCCCTCCGCCGTGTTGGGGGCGAATCGGCAGACTCCGCGATACCTGGAGACTGCTCAAGTGGCAACTTTCCGGGGGAAACAATGGCCGCCATCGGGCGAATGGCGATGAGGCGGAAAAATGTTCTCCCTTATTACCGGCGCGAACGGATTCATCGGAAGCCACCTAACGCGCTTTTTGGTCGAGCAGGGTGAACAGGTTCGGGTGCTGGTTCGCCCGCAAAGTGACGTGCGCTCGCTGGAGGGCTTCCGCGTAGAGTTCGCTTACGCGGATTTGCGCGACGCCAATTCCCTCCCCCCGCGTTGAGCAGGCGTGCAGCGCGTCTACCATGTCGCCGCCGACTACCGGCTTTGGGCGAAAAACCCCCAGGAAATCTACGAGAGTAACGTCACCGGCACGCGCAACCTGCTCGCCGCAGCCCGCCAGGCCGGAATTGACCGCTTCATTTACACCAGCAGCGTGGGAACCACTCGTCCCGCCTCACCCCGGCACATTGCCTGACGAACAAACCCACTTGCGGCTGAAGGACATGATCGGGCATTACAAGCGCTCGAAATACCTTGCTGAGCAAGAGGCTTTGGAAGCGGCCCGGCAGCGGCCAACCCGTGGTCATCGTCAATCCCACCACCCCGGTGGGCCCGGGCGATTGGAAGCCCACTCCCACGGGCCGCATCATTCTTGACTTTCTCAACGGCCAAATGCCCGCTTACGTCGATACCGGCCTGAACTTCGTTGCCGTCGAGGATGTGGCCAAGGGACACTGGCTGGCTGCCGAGCGCGGGCAAGTCGGGACGCGGTACATCCTGGGCGACCGCAATCTGACGCTGAAACAATTGCTCGAAATCCTTTCCGCCCTCAGCGGCCGGCCCATGCCGCGCCTGCGCTTGCCCCATGCCGTACCCTATTTGGCCTCGCTGGCGGACTCGCTGGCCGCGCGCCTTCTTCGGCGCCCGCCGCGCATTCCCCTGGAAGGGGTGCGCTTGGCCCGGCACAAGATGTTTGTGGATAGCTCCAAGGCCAAACGCGAATTGGGATTCCAACCCAGCCCGCTGGAAGCAGCCTTGGAGCGCGCCATTCGCTGGTACAGTGAGAATGGTTACGTTAAGCAGCCCCTTGGCAGACCGCACGCGCCCATGAGCGCGCCGCCTAAGCTGAGCTGGATGTAGCGCCGACCTTTAGGTCGGCATTTTTGGTGAGTCGGCACGTGCTGACCCAAAGCTCAGCGCTACAACACCTCCTTGTACTTGCTGAATCATGATGAACAAAGTCCTGGTCGCCTTTGCCCTGAAGGAGGAGTTTGCTCCCTGGCGGCGCAGGCATCACTTTCACCCGGTTCCCGGTTTGACAGTACCCCGTCTCGGTGACCTCTTTCGGCAACATCGAAGTGTATGTGGCGCTTGCCGGAGCGGGCGCGCCCGACGCCCACCACTTCCATGAATTGACGGCGCGACTCACACCCTCACTGGGAATCGTAACGGGGGTTGCCGCCGGCCTTAAACCGGAGTGGCGGCCGGGGGACCTGCTGGTGGCGCAATCGGTGTCTGGCCCTGACGGCGACGCGGGAATTCCCGGCGACCCGCGACCTTATCGATCTCGCCGTGCAATGCGGAGCGAAGCCGGTGCCCACGCTGATTACGTTGCCGCGCATTGCCCGCACGACCGCGGAAAAGGTACGCCTGGCAAGCTTGGCCGACGCGGCAGATATGGAAAGCTTGCCCTTGATGAAGCAATGGTCAGCCCGCGGCATCCCCTCGCTCGCCCTGCGCGTGATTCTCGACCCGGTGGAAATGCCCATGACCTGCGATTTTGAAGCGGCCATGGACGCGCACGGGCAGGTGCGGATCACGCGAATCCTGGCCCAGTTGGCCCGCCGGCCCCAACTCCTCCCGGATTTCCTCCGCCTCGCACGGCAAAGCCGCCGTGTCTTGAAGATTTTGGCGCGCTTTTTGGATCGATTTTTCGAACGCCTGGACCGGCAATCCCCCACCGTGGCATGGCCATGATTTGACCCGCGCCCTACTGACTGATGCATAATAAGGTGACAGATGAACCCCCTCACCCACCGCCTTGCGGTCCCCCCTCTCCCCCAAGGGGGAGAGGGCTGAGAAAATCACGATTGCAGCGCTAAAACTGAGGATTCTTATTCCCTCTCCCCCTTGGGGGAGAGGGCAGAGAAAATCACGATTGCAGCGCTAAAACTGAGGATTCTTATTCCCTCTCCCCCTTGGGGGAGAGGGGGGACCGCAAGGCGGTGGGTGAGGGGGTCTTGTCACTCACTTGTGCAGCGCTCAATAGGCCGTCGCCAGAATTTGCCCGACGGCGGCGGACAGGCGCTCCCACTTGGCGGTCTCGACTTCCAATTGTTTGCGCCCGGAATCCGTCAGGCGGTAGTACTTGGCCTTACGATTATTTTCCGACGCGCCCCATTCGGAAGCGATCCATTCCTGCTGCTCGAGGCGATGGAGCGCCGGATAGAGCGACCCTTGTTGCACCTGGAGCGAGTCCTGCGAGATTTGCTGAATGCGCTGTGAAATCCCCCATCCGTGCATGGGCTCAAGGGCCAGCGTTTTCAAGATCAGCAAGTCCAAAGTGCCTTGCAGTAAATCGATAGACTTTCCCATAGTTCTCCTCAATTCAAAATTCACAGTTCCGAAATCCCCCTGAGACAAAAACACGATAGCCAGGACCTGACTCCTGCTCTCGGATTTGACTTTTCAAGTAGGAATTCATACCATAAGGGTATGAAAACCACGGTTTCTGAAAAGGGGCAAATCACCATTCCGAAGCCTCTGCGGGTGCGATTGGGAATCCGGGTTGGCCAAGTTCTGGAGGTCAGGAGGAACGCGGCCGACTGGTGATGACCAAGCGCGTACCCCGGGAGCCGTTTGATAAATGCTTCGGCATTTTGAAACTTGGCCGCCGCACGGACGAGATCATGAAGGAGCTTCGGGGCGAGTACCCGCTGAAGTGATTACCGCCGTTGATACTAACGTGCTGCTTGATTTCTTGAATCACGATCCCGAGTTCGGGACCGCTTCCCGGGACGCGTTGCGTTCTGCCGCTGGGGAAGGCCCACTGCTCGCCTGCGACGTAGTGTGGGCGGAGATTGCTGGGCTGCTTTCCGTCGATTTCCGCCTGTCGCGACACGCTCGAGATCTGGAGATCGAGTTCAGCCCGATCCAGTCTGAGGCCGCTTTCGAGGCGGGAATCGCCTGGAAGATCTATCGGCGGCGCGGCGGCCCCCGGACGCGCGTAGCGGCGGATTTTCTGATCGGAGCACATGCCCTTTTCCAAGCGGACCGGCTGCTGACGCGCGACCACGGGTTCTACCGCACGTACTTCAAACGCCTGACGATTATGGATCCCACCGCGACTTAACCCTGTGTTCGAATTATGGGAGTTTGTCCGCATCAGTAGGTGTAGCGCGGGCGTCCCGCCCGCTGTACCGGGAGCGTCCCGCTCCCGCCCTGACGGCGCACGGGCGGGACGCCCGTGCCACAGCGGGCGAGACGCCCGCGCTACCTCCTTACACCTGACACCCGACACCTACTCATTCCTCAGCGCCACCATGGGATCGACCTTTGTTGCCCTTCGAGCCGGAAGGTAACCGGCGATCAGGGCGACGACCGATAGCACCACGACTGCCGCGACCATGGTTCCGGCATCGCGTGGGCCGAGTCCCCTGGGGGCAAGGAAAAGCCGCGGACCTTCTATAACAGGTCCGCGCTACCCCCTATCATGGGAATCCTCTTCACCCTCGCTTCGTTTCATTCATAGCGAAGGGTTTGGGCGGGATCGGTCGCGGCAATACGCAGCGCCGGCTGGAGCCCCGCCATCAGGACCATCACACCCATGAGCGCTCCACTCGCAATATACGTGATGGGGTCGGAAGGTTTGACCTGGAAGAGGAAGTGGGACAGGGTGTGCGCCAAACCCCAGCCCGCCAACAGGCCGCAGGGCAGCGCCACCAGGGCCAGCCGCACGCTCCGCCACAGGGTAAGGCGACGAACCTGCTCCGGGGTTGCGCCGAACGCCATCCGTATGCCCATCTCTCGTGTTCGAGCCGCAGCCATCAACGCCCCGGCAGCATAGACGCCCAGGCCCGCCACGGTAGTCCCCAACAGCGAGAAGCAGCTCAGCAACACCAGCGCCAAACGCAGATTGGCTGACGCACTCCGGTTCAGCTCCTGCATGCTGTTGAAGATCGGATGCGGCAGGTCCGGCGCCAGCGCCAAAAGCGCGCGGTAGGCATCCTCGTCGAACTGCCTCAGGGAAACGCCAGGCCGGAGCTTCACCACAAAGGAGTTCTCCTCCCAGATACCCGTACTGGGAAAATATGCCGCCGGCGTGATGTTCGATTCGGAGAGACTCTGATGAAAGTCTGAGACAACCCCGACGACCGTGCGCGGCGTCAGACCATAGTAAAACTGCTTCCCCACAGCGTTCTCATTCGGCCAATACCTCCGCGCCAAGGCTTCGTTGATGATGGCGACAACGGACTGCGTCGCGACCACGGACGGCGTGCGGCCATTGTCTTGGTCAGCCACCTGCTTGGCCAATTCAGCAGCCACATCTTCCGGCGAGAAGGTTCGTCCGGCCAGCACGTGGATGCCGAGCACATCGAAGGCGTTAGCACTTGCGTAGCCTGGCAGGCAACTCACACCGGACGCCCAGGAGTCGACAGCCGGGCTGACTTTAGTGCAGACACGGAGCATCTGGTGGAATTTCTCGGAATCCAACGTAAGTGGCGCAGGACTCAGAACGCCCACGGAGACCACCTCCGGCAGCGCCGCCAAACGGTGCTGAGCCTCGCGGTTGAACAGCAAGTTGCGTGTGCTTTCAGCTTTTCTCGCGGGCGCCTCCGCGCGCTCAATGGCCTCGGCATCCTGGCGAGAAATCCTCATTAGTGAATCGAGATGGTGCTGCTGACGGTAATTCTCCTCCACATCAGTCACCTCCGGCAGAAAGGGAAGGGCGGTCCGGAACACGGCCACATTTTGAGGCTGCAATCCGAGCGGTAGGTTGAGCATAGCGGTCAGGCTCCGCAGCAACAAGCCCGTCGCGATCAGCAGAGCCATTGCCAGCGCCAATTGCACCCCGGCCAGGAACTCATAGGAGGTAAAAGAACGGCGTCCCGCCTTGGATACCTTAATGCCACTGGAGCCGAGCTTGAGTGACGAGTTTAGGTCCGTGCCCGTGGCGTGTAGCGCAGGAGCCAGGCCACAGAGAATGGTCACCGCCAGAGCCAGGCCGACGACGAGCAGAACCGCGGCGGGAACAAACGCCTGACCCACTCGCAACTCCGGTAGCTGCGTCTCCAGCCACCGGCCCGCGATGATGGAAAGCCATATCCCGAGCAGCCCGCCCGCCGCCGCCAGCAGCAGCGTTTCCGTCAGAAGCTGGCGAATGAGGCGCCAGCGCCCCGCTCCGAGCACCAACCGTATGACCATTGCCGGCCGACGCCGCACGCCCTGGGCTAAAAGCAGATTGGCGGCTCCCGCGCACGCCAGCAGAAGAAACAGCATGGAAACCGTGGAAAGTATCCACAGCAGCGGCCGCCGGTCGCCGCGCAAAAAAGTCTGCAGCGATTGCAGCACGGGCCCGTCTTTTCCTCGTTTGTAAGCTCCGTGCTGATAACCGCTACCCTTCAATCGCGTGGCGGCCTGACGCAAGGAAATTCCTGGGCGCAAACGGCCAACAGATTCGATATTTTGAACGTCATAGAAGACCGCTCCCAAGGGCGCCCAAACGTCAGTTTTCGCGGGAAAGTCAAAACCCTTGGGCATCACTCCGGCCACGACATAGGGATGTCCTTCGAACCGGAGCGAGCGCCCGATTACGTCGCGCGCACCTTGCAGTTCGGTGCGCCACAAGCGGTCGCTCAACACAACTACCGAGGCATTCACGGACTCTCTCTCCAAGCCGTGGCCCATCTGGGGCGTCACCCCCATTGTTTCGAAAAATTCTGGTGAGACCGCCTGGACCTCCACTTCCTTAAAAGGCCCCGATTGGGAGAGTTGGGCTCGCTTGGGGAAAAAGACGGGGGCGTACGCAGTGACGTCCGAAAAAATCGGCGCGAGCTGCTCCCGCCTTTCGAAGGCATGGGTGGAGGTATCGAATAGCGGAATGTTGCCGCCGATGCGCACCAAACGGTCCGAATCAGGATAAGGAAGCGGCGCAAGCACCAGCCAATAGAGCGGGCTGAACAGGGCCACCACGCCCCCGATCCCCAGAGCAAGAAGCCCAGTGACCAATAACGTGAAACCAGGGTTCTTCACCACCATGCGCAGGCCGAAGCGGATGTCCTGAAGCAGCGTGTCAATGAACCGCACGCCCCAGGCGTCCCGGCATTCTTCCTTGACTTGCTCGACCCCACCAAATTTGCACAGCGCGGCGTAGCGAGCCTCCTCCGGCGTCATCCCCGCCGCGACGTTCTGCTCGATCTGTTTCTCCAGATGAAACCCTAGCTCAGCGGAGAGCTGCTGATTTAGTTCCTCTTTCCGGAACAGCCCGCGCAGACGGTGAAGAAGTTTCATAGCGATCTACCTTTGCCAAGTCGGAGGGCTTGACATCTTGATGCTTTGGCGATATGTTTTTGCATATGGCTAGAACCACTTTGACGATTGGCGATCAGCTTTTCCGTGAGCTGAAAAAGAAAGCCTCCGAAGAGGGCCGGACGTTGCAGGCCGTGACGAACGACCTTCTTCGACGTTCCTTGGCGCCCCGCCCGTCGAAACCCTACCAATTCCGGCTGCGGGGCTGGAAGGCGGCGGAACAACCGGGGGTCGATCTGCTCGACCGCGACGCCCTGTTCGACCTCATGGATGGGCGCTAGCCCGTGCAAGCGATTGACACCAACATCCTCATTCACGCCGAAGTTGAGTCGAGCCAACGCCACGCTCCCGCGCTCAAGATTCTCCAAGGGCTGGCAGAAGGCGCGCTGCCTTGGGCGATACCCTGGCCTTGCCTTTACGAGTTCCTCCGAGTGGTCACTCATCCTCGCGTCTTTCATCCTCCGGTGCCGCTGAACATTGTCTTGGAGGATCTGCAAAATGTGCTGGCCTCACCTTCGCTCTTGCTGCTTGCCGAAACGCCACGGCACGCTCCCGTGCTCGACCAGGTCCTTCGCCAGGCAGGCGCCACGGGCAATTTGATTCACGACGCTCACATTGTCGCCCTTTGCCTCGAGCACGGCGTTGCGGAGCTCATCACGGGGGACCGCGACTTCAGCCGGTTTGCCGGGCTGAAGATCCTCAACCCGTTTGCCACACCCTAGGATGGCCAGATGATGAAAAAGTTTCATAGCGACCTACCTTAAACCTAGCGGGCGCAGCCCGCCTTGGAGTGCGGCAGCAGCAGCTACCGCCTTTCCCTCCACCCCTTGCACATTTGCCGCATGAACCGAAGGCGGAAGGCGGTAGCTGCTGCTACCGCAATCCAAAGCGCTTCGTGCCTTTTCATCTTTGGTGGTGCGCTGCAAGCACCTGAGCGTCTGTGCGGATCGTGCCCCAATTAACTCACAGTGACCGAAATTCACGCTTCCTCCGTCCAATTTCGTTTTTCGGGCAATCGACAATCGTCAATCGAAAATCGCCAATCATTCGTACCGCAACGCCACCATGGGGTCCACCTTCGTCGCTCGACGCGCGGGAATATAAGAAGCGAGCAGCGCGATGGCCGTCAAAATCAGCGAGACCACGGCAAACGTCAGCGGGTCAGTGGGCTTCACGCCGTACAGCAAGCTGGCGAGAAACCGCGTGAGCGCCAGCGCGCTGAGAATTCCCGTCCCCACACCAATAAGCGCCAGCCTGAGTCCATTCCCGATCACGAGCTTCAACACAGTATTTCGCTGCGCACCCAGTGCCATCCGGATGCCGATTTCATGCGTCCGCTGGGCAACCGTGTATGACATCACGCCGTAAATGCCCACCGCAGCCAGAGACAATGCCAAGCCCGCGAAGATTCCTAACAGAAGAGTACGGAACCGTGGCTCAGCCACGGACTTAAAGAGCACCCCCTCCAGCGTCATTACATCCGCCACCGGTTGATCCTTGTCCACTGTCCACACTTGGCGCTCAATCGCATGGGCCAGATCCAGCGGGTCGGAGGACGTCCGCACGGCCAGGGTCATTTCACCGTAGTTCTCAAACTGCAAATAGGACAAGTACAACTGGGGCATCGGTGGGACCGCCAGGGCCATATCTCTCGTGTCGCCCACCACGCCTACAATTTCAGCTTCGAACCCGCCACCGCCCCAATCCACGTGGATGCGTTTCCCCACGGGGTCATCATTGGGCCAGTACCGGCGAGCCAAGGCTTGGCTAATGATGCCCACTCCCGGCGCACTCCTCCTATCGTAATTTGTAAAATAGCGGCCACGGAGAAGTTTGACACCCATCGCCCGGAAATAGCCCGGGCTGATAATCTCAAACTCCGCCTCGGGAGACTCTCCTTGCCGTGCAGGCGGGCGGCCTTCGATCTGGAAACTGTTTGTGATGCCGCCGCCACTTACTGGAGACACGTTGACGGCGCCGGCAGCCGTCACGCCCGGCAGCGACGCGACGCGCTTGAGTACCTCCTCGAAAAAGGCGTTACAGGCTTGCGTTGTCGGATATTTCGTTGCCGGGAGGGATAGCGACACCATTAAGACGTTGCGCGGGTCAAAGCCGGGATCGACCGTGACAAGCCGCCAGAAGCTGCGAATCATCAGGCCCGAACCAGCCAGGAGCACCAACGCCAGGGCAACCTGCGAAATCACCAGCATACTGCGCATGCGATGGCGGCCAAAGATTGTGAAACCCGCCTGTGAGGCCATCGCGGCTTCTTTCAGAGAACCGTTCAGATTGGGTTTCGACACCTGGAAGGCCGGCATCAGCCCAAACAGGATTGCTGAAACGACTGACACCCCGAATGTAAACCACAGCACCCAATGATCGACACTGACGCCGTCCAGCCTTGGGAAGTCAGTCGGACCAATCGTCCTCAGCAGGGCGATTGCCCCGGGAGCGATTAGAAGCCCTAAGCCCCCGCCGATCAGGGCGACGAGCAAGGATTCCGTCAACAACTGGCGGACGACACGCAGTCGGTCCGCGCCGAGTGCTTCTCGAATCGCGATTTCCCTTTGTCGCCCCGTGCCGCGTGCCAACGACAGGTTTGCGACGTTTGCGCACGCGATCAGCAGCACCAACCCAACGGCCCCAAAAAGTATGAGCAGCACCTGTCGGACGCCTCCCACGATCTGTTCTTGCAGGGGCACAAGCCGAAAGCCACGACCTTTGTTCGTCTCGGGGTATGTGTTGGCTAGGCGCGCGGCGATCGCGTCCATGTCAGCCTGCGCCTGTTCCAACCTGACCGCCGGTTTGAGCCTGGCAACCGCATAGGCGCTCTGGGTACCGTGGCTCTCGAGGTCTTCGGCCGTGGGCACGAATGGAACCCATACGTCCGTAGTGGCGCTCGGAAAAGCGAAGCCGGGTGGCATGACCCCGACGACCACGTATGGGTTTGTGTCCAAGGTCACCGGCTTGCCGAGGATGGCCCGGTCCGCACAGTAGCGGCGCTGCCAAAGTCCATGGCTGAGAATGGCAACTTGGCCTTTGCCCGGCCGGCCTTCGTCGGGCAAAAAGGCCCGCCCGAGAGATGGTCCCACACCCAGTAATCGAAACAGGTTCGTCGAGGCACGAGCCGACCACACACGCTCCGGTTCCCCGCCCCCGCTAAGGTTCATGTACCCTCGCCTGTAAATCGCGGCTTCCTCGAAGACTCGGTTCTCGTCCGCGAGGTTGAAGAAATCAGCGGGTGATAAAATTATTTGTAAGGCGCTCGACGTAGTGTACGTGGCCCAGAGCTGGACAATCCGGCCCGGGTCTTTGTACGGCAAAGGACGAAACAAAACTCCATTCACCACACTGAAAATCGCTGTGTTGGCCCCAATGCCAATGGCCAACGTCAGAATCGCCACCGCCGAGAAGCCCGGGTTCTTCGCTAACATGCGCAGGCCGAAGCGGACGTCCTGAAGCAGAGTGTCGATGAAGCGCATGCCCCAGGTGTCCCGGCATTCTTCCTTGACCTGCTCGACCCCGCCGAATTTGCGCAGCGCGGCGTAGCGAGCTTCGTCCGCGCTCATTCCCGCCGCGATGTTCTGCTCGATCTGCTTCTCGAGATGAAACCTCATCTCATCAGAGAGCTGCTGGTTTAGTTCCTCTTTCCGGAAGAGCGCGCGCAAACGACGGAAGAATTTCATGGCAACCTACCTTTGCTTTCGCGATAACGAACCGAGCCTTCGAAAGCCCCCCTTGGAGGGCGACATAATGTGGCCCACGGCGAGCCGGCCGTGGGTTGCGGACGGCCCACGAGATTCTCCCGCCCCGGCAGGGGCGGCATCCGGGCATCGCCAGGCAAAACCTCGATCCCGCGCTGTCGCGCAACTCGTCCAACGATGATGAGATGTCGCCCCGGGCGGGGCTCTGCACTCCTTAGGACTACATTATTTCCCGCGCCTGGCTCGCCGTGGGCCACAATATGCCGCCCCTTCCGGGGCTGGGAATGAGCCTCGAACCGGTCCAATATCGTTAGCGGTGTAGCGCAACCGGTCCTGAAGGTCTGCGGCTCGCCCCCCATGGGCAATCAAGAGCTGCCGACCTTCTATAATCCACGCTACCGTTGTTTCGCGGTCAGGTGCCGGACCGCAGACAATCGCTCCCCTAGACCCTCGACAAGGAGAACTTACATTTTGCCCTGTAGAATGTCAAGGGGAAAAGATTGGGAAAAAAGTTGGGGAAAGGCTTGGGGAAATCCGCTCATAGCGACAATGTGCCCGACTTTTCCAGCAGGGATGTTTGGTTAAGACCGGAAGCCCTTGGTTATTCGCGGGGTATCCACTACTAAATTCTTAGTACCCTTTTTCGGTGTCCCCGATTTTTACCTTGCCGGCAAAACTGCGATAGACATGGATCGTGTAGCCGGTAACCAGGATCATGCCGACAATCCACCACGCCAGACCGATGCGCAGACCGTAATCGCCGGCTTTGGCGTTATCGACGGTAAGCGAGTAAGCAGGATTGGTGCTGGCGGGCAGAACCAGCGGATACAATCCAAAAACCACGCTGGTTAACATGCCCACGATGTACGCGCAAGACGCCAGGAAGCTCTTCAGATCATCGTGCTTTCGCATGAACCATGCCATCCCTGCCAGTCCGGACGAGCGCCAGCGCGGGGAAAATGTAACCCCAGGGGTGGGCGGTCAGATTCGCGGGAACCGCCGGCTGGACTTTGAAGGTGATCGCGGTGAGCACGATCGTCAGAACCAGAACAACCCACCACGCGCCGCGCGCCAAACGCTGGGAGCGATCGTGCACGGCGCCTTCGGTCTTCAGGGCCACCCACAGGGCGCCGTGCAGCACCAAGGTGACTAGAGCCGCCACGCCGACAATGATCGTGTACCAGTCCAGAATGCCGGTATTCGGGCCCAGGCGGAAGTTGGTCCACAGCGCCTCGAAGAAATAACCTTGGTCGTTCAAGGGCACGCCGCGCACGACGTTGCCCAGCGCCGCTCCATAGAAGACCGCCAGCAGAAGACTTGCCCCGGCAAAAACCACGTCCCAAAACCTCAGCCAGACGGCGCTTGCCAGGTGCCCGCGGAATTCCACCGCAATGCCCCGCAGAATGAGCAGCCACAGGACGATCATCAGGGGCAAGTAGAAGCCGCTGAAGCCGGAGGCGTAGAGAGCCGGGAAGGCGAAGTACAACGTTCCGCCTGCCGCCAGCAGCCACACTTCGTTGCCGTCCCACACCGGGCCAATGGAGCGGATCACCTGCTGCCGCTCGCCGTCATCCTTCGCCACCCAGAAGATGAATTGCGCCGGCGCCGAGGTCGAATCCATCCAGCACCACGTACATCGCGATCATGATTGCCATGAGACAAAACCAAACCGTTTGCATGAAAGCGCCTCCTAAGAACAGTAGGCAGTAGCAGAAAGCAGTAGGCAGAAAGCGCTATCAGCGCGTACTGAGATACCGGAACCGTACTCCCCCATCCCGAAGTTAGAGCGGCAAATCTTTCTTCAGCCTGCACCCTCTCCTTACTGCATTCTACCTTCCGCCTTTTGCCTACTGCTTTCTGCCTGGTGCCTACTGGCTTCTGCTTACTGCCTAGTGCCTACTGCCTACTGCCGCCTCCGGCCCCTTCTCGATGACGCGATAAACCAGAAATAAAAACAAAATGCTCAGCACGGTGTACATGCCCATGAAGCCAATCAGGGTAAACCAAACATTGCCCGAGGAAACTTGCGGCGAGATGCCGGCTTGCGTGCGCATGAGCCCGTAAATCAGCCACGGCTGGCGGCCGAATTCCGCCGTCATCCAACCGGCCGTGTTGGCAATGTAAGGAAACGGCAGCGAGAGCATGAGCGCCCAGAGCATGCCCCGCGAATCATAGAGGGTCCCGCGCCACAGTTTCCACGCCGCCAGCAACATGATGGCGATGAAGATGGTTCCGAGCCCCACCATGATGTGGTAGCTGTAATAGAGCAACGGAATATTATCCGGCCAATCCTGCGGCGGGAAGGCGTCCAAACCCCTTACCTCCGACATCCATCGCCGGTAAGTGAGAAAGCTGAGCGCCCGCGGCACCTCGAGGGGATTATCCAGACGCTGGTTCTGGAGGTCGGGCTGCCCGATGAGGGCAATCGGCGCGCCCCGCTGCGTCGCAAACATGCCTTCCATGGCGGCCAGCGTGACCGGCTGGTGTGCAGCCAACATGCGGCCTTGCGCGTCGCCCGAGGGAGCAATCTGAAAGAGCGAGGCCGCAAGGCCGGCGATCACGCCCACTCGCACGAAGGTTTGGGCATGAGTGGGGAATTGTTTTGTCAACAAATAGAACGCCCCTACAGAGGCCACGACGAACGCCCCGGTAATGACCGCGCCGCTCATGTTATGGGCGTACTGCCAGAGTGCCCAGGGATTGAGCAGCAGCCCCCAGAAACTGGCGAGCATGATTTCGCCGTGCGGGCCCAGCCGGTAAGCCACTGGGTATTGCATCCAGGCATCCGTGGCCACGATGAGGTAGCCCGAGAGCCACGATCCCAGGAACACCATGAAGGCGGCCCACCAGTGGCCGCGCGGGCCCAGGCGCTTCTCGCCGAAGAGAAAGAGTCCCAGGAAACTCGATTCCAGGAAGAAGGAAAACACGCCTTCCATAGCCAGCGTTTGGCCAATCACTCCGCCGGCGGCGCGGGAGAATTGCGCCCAGTTGGTGCCGAACTGAAATTCCATGGGAATCCCCGTCACCACGCCCATGGCGAAGTTGATGCCGAAGATGTGCGCCCAGAAGCGCGCCGCTTCGTTGTAATGTTCGTTACCGGTTCGCAGCGCCAGGGTTTTCAAAATCACCATCAGCAGCGCCAAGCCCATGGTGAGCTGCGGGAACAAGTAGTGGAAGGTGACGGTGTAAGCAAATTGCAATCGATGAACAAGTAACGCATCAAGCATGAGGGCCTCGAATTTGTTGCCGGTGACTTTTCTCTCCGGCGCCTGGTTCGTAGCAGCAAGAACGAGAACGCCAGGTTAGAATCTTAAGCCAAAGGGCTTCACTACAAACTGCGGCGAACGCGGTATTAGAGTGGGATGCCGTGCGCCACGCTGCGCACGCGGGGGGACGCTCAAGATTTTTCAGACTAGATGCCCCCTCTATTCATCCGCGGAAAAGGCCCTTATGGACATAATTACCCACCCGGCGAGTCAAGGTTTCGGGCGGGCTCCGGCGCTTTTGCACTGGGCGAAGCGGAAAGCGGTGATTTCCGTTTGCGCGCAAGAATAATTTGACCAGTTATCCGGAGTCAGAAACAGGCCCACTCCCACCGCATAGTATTTCGCATACAGTTTACCCACGCCGGAATTGGGGTTGCCCTCGTGAATCTCGCGGCCCAATTCCTCCAGCTCAACCAGGTTGGGCCGGGGACGCCCGTACGCCCGCGTGAAGACATACTCTGTCGCCCAGGCGGCCTTGGGGTTGCCGAGATCAAGATAGAGAGGCGCGTAATCCCTCAGCTCGCCGTTGCTCTTGTCGTACCAGCCGATTTCCACCGCCGGGTTATCAAAGTATACGGGGCTAACCGCCGGAACAATGTGAATCGCCAAAAGCGGGCGTCCCTCCCGATCCGGAAGGAGCCGGAAATCATCCCGATGGATATGGCCCACGTACATCTCGCGGACCACTCCACGAAAATCTGTCAATCCCGCGATCAACTTCTGTGTGCAGCGATCGGTCCAGAACGATTTGGGCGCGGCACCCGAGGATCTCATGGCGTCGATGCCGGGAAGAATGTGCATGATCAAAGTGGCCGTGCCCCCGGCGCGCTGGGCTCGGCCCAGAACTTCTCCCAGCCAATGGAACTGCCCGCCGGGATCAGGTTCCGTTTCACTACACGCTTGCGTGTTATGGGCCGCCCAGAGGTTGCTGTTCAAGATGACGAACGCATGGTTCGGCGCGGTGGGATCGGGCACCGCATAATTCCCTGCCCTACCAAAGGACGCCAATGCCGCTGCCCGCGCCGCTGTCGGCAGGTTCCCCCACCCGCGGCTCCAATCCTGCCCGACGCTCTGGAGGAAACCGGCACTGGGTTCCGCGTAATCCCCCTGGTCCGAGTCGTTATTTCCCAGCGCGGCGAACACCGGAACTCCCGGAAGGGCTTTCGCCATCATGCCGTCGACAAACTTTATCGTCCCGCTTGAAAACTGCCGATAGGCTTCATCCCCGCCTCCCACACATTGGCGATAACGCGTGTCGAAACCGTGCGCCAGGAAGTCGCCGGTCACGATGACGTAATCGTAGTGGAAATGATTCTCGCTGGCCGTCGCCGCCACATGGTCGAGCATCGACTTGAGGAGGGGATAATTCGTATCGCTGCCAAATCTCGAAAACGTCGAGGAACCGGGAGTCCGGCACGCCGCCGTCGGCTTTGCCCCAAGTTGTTCCATGATTGCAGGATCGGCGTAAGGGTCGAAGTGAATGTCGGAGAGCATCAGGAACATCCCTGTCCCGGGATAAGGCTGAAGCGCCGGCGGGTCATTCGGCAAACTGAGGGCCAAGGATGTGAGCACAGAAATCAGAACCAGGATTTTAACTGCCGCGCGGCGCAAAGCTTTTCCCCCCTGGATGCGGTAGTGGACAATGCCGGCACCCCATTTCCAACCTTGCCAGTATACACCGGTCTGCATAGCGCCTTGTCGGGCCGTTCAGCGCCGCTGGCGATAAACTCAAGCTGTGGCGGGCGGGAAGAGCGGACGTAGAGGGGGACGTTGCCGAAGCGCCATCGCGCACCATAGCCCCGGATGCCCGCCCCAAGAAATATTCACCACCGAGGCACAAAGCGCACGGAGAAAGATACTCTTGCAGAGGCTGGTAGGAATTACGGCTCCTACGTTTGTTGACTCACAGCTTTTATCCGCGTCCGCACTCCGTGACCTCTGTGCCTCGGTGGTGAATCCTTTTTAGGTTGCGGCTACGCCACGCTGCGCCAGTCCCCCCATACCGACACAAGCGTCGGCCCTACGATGGTAAGAGCACGCTCACCATTTTGCCACGCCCTCTTGCCACAACTTTCAGGTTAAGCTAAACTAAGTGGACTTAGTTTAATGAGGTTTTCATGCGCACGGTCAATATCCATGAAGCCAAAACTTATCTCTCGCGCTTGGTCGACGAAGCTGCCAAAGGCGAGCCGTTCATCATCGCCAAGGCGGGCAAGCCGTTAGTCAAAGTGATGGCACTGGACACACCGTCCGGGGCACAGATCCGCCGGCTGGGATTTTTGGCCGGACAGATCGCGGTGCCTGCGGATTTTGACCGGATGGGAAGGGCAGAGATCGAAAAGCTTTTTGGCGGCGTCGAATGAAGCTGCTGCTCGATACCCATCTGCTGCTCTGGGCTGCGGGTGAGCCCGGCCAGTTGCCTGCCCCTGCCCGCGCCTTGATCGACGACCCCGCCAATGAGTTGATTTTCAGTGCGGCCAGCCTGTGGGAAATCGCCATTAAACGCCAACTGGGGAGAAATGATTTTCGGGTTGACCCGCGGCTGCTGCGGCGCGGATTGCGGGATAACGGCTATCTCGAACTACCCGTTTCGAGCGAACATGCCCTCGCCATCGACAGCCTGCCTCCCCTTCATAAGGATCCCTTCGACCGGATTCTTATCGCGCAGGCAACGGTTGAGGGCATGGTTCTGCTGACTGTCGATCCGGTGGTGGCACGCTACCGGGGTCCCGTGCGAAAAGTCTGACCATCCTCGTGCCTCGGCGTTGTGAAAGTAGTTGTAGCCACGGTCAATCTGCCTTTGATTGACCATGGGTTCGTCCTGCGCCGAAAAGCCCACGGACAGGAAAGCACTGTCCCTGGCTACCCGCTCTGGCGTTCGCCAATAGTCGACCAAAGGCACCGTTGAACGCTGCGGGGACGCAACGGCGCTGGGGGGGGAGCAATTTGACCAACTGCTCGAAATCTGGGACAACTTTGTCATCGTAGCGCATCGACACCCTAGATTCTCTCCGCTTTCCGAACCGGGCTGATCCGGAAATCGCCTACGCCAAAGAACAAGGGTCTGCGCCAGCGATCCGTTATGAAACTGGCTGGAGAGCAAGACTTTTCTCCTGCCGATGTTTCCTTCCGCCGATAATATTGGTGATGCCGGACCAATTAGGGCTAGAATATCACGAAGCTAGAAAAACCGATGGCTACCGCATTGATGACACGCCAGGCGAAGCCGAGAGCGTACGCGCCTCTCCCCTCGGTCTGGACCGGAGAAGACGCTGACCTGATCGAGAGGTTGCTCCAGTTCTATCCGCGCCAGGACCCTAAGCGTATACTGGACGCCACGGTTAACGGCGGTAGATTCTGGCGAGGAACCAAGCGCAAGATTATTGGTCTGGACATAGAGCCCTCCTACAAGCCAAGCGTTATCGCTGACAACACCCATATGCCGTTCAGGGGCGATTTTTTTGACGTGGTCGTTTACGATCCCCCTCATATCCCTAATCAGGGCAGAGACCAGCAAAAGGATTTCACTGTCAGATTTGGGTTAGGGCCTCGGTCGCCAAAAGAGATGGGATACACTTTTTCACACACCTACCCGCCGTTCGTTCAGGAAGCTTATCGAGTTTTGAAGCCCGAGGGTATTCTTCTTTGTAAGATTACAGACTACGTTCACCATCATCGCTACCAGTGGGCGCATGTTGAATTTATCCTTGCAGCTAAGGAAGCCGGATTCAAACCCTGTGACTGCATCATCAAGATTCGTAAGGGGCCGATTATCGACCCGAGGTGGAAGACGGCCCATCATTCGCGCCGTCAACACTCTTACTGGCTAGTCTTCCGTAAATCCAACAAGTGCGAATAGAGCCGCCGTGACAAAAAAGGCCAAGACCGTTCAACACCAAGCAGGTCCAGTACGAAGACCCGACACCGGCGTTCCGTTAAATCCGCCTGCTTCAACCCGTCAGGTCGCTTTCTACCAATTGCTCGTCGCTGCCCGGAAAAAGTGGTTCTTGGACGCTTTGAGCGAGGCCCTTGGACAACTTGAGCCAGCAACAGTTAAGGCCCAGATTGGCGAATATGTGCCAACAGCGGCTCAGAAGGCTTTGGCTGTCGCTGGTCTGAGGGACGAGCATGTTTTCCCTTTACCAGTTGTGCTGGGAGCGAAACCATCCTTGGTGGGTTATTATCGGCTGCTTCTTGGGGCCTCCCAGAAAGCTTTCTACCAAGGCTCCACTCATATGAGCGCATTCAAAAGCATGGAGGAAACGGGCACGATTAACGATAAGCAGGCGGCGAAGCTTCCGGAATTCTGTAAAGCTATGGCAGTGCCGATGGCGGAAATGGTATGCCAGATTTCGACGCTTACAGAGCGAGATCTCCGCGAACTTCCCCTGCTCACGTTCGGAGCCCAGTTGCAGGGTTTCAACAACACTCAAATTGGAAAGAAGGCAATGCAGGATGTTTTCGGCACCATCAAAGCAATTGTCGCCAAATATGTCGTCAAAATCGAGCCCAATCGGCTGACGCTGAAGAATTCTTCGGGTCGAATCGTCTATATCGATCGTGCCCACGACCCCGACGTAAGCATCTATGAAATGATGGGCGATCAAATGCACAGAAAAGTGGCAATTGAAGTGAAGGGTGGGACGGATGTAAGTAATGCTCACAATCGTGCGGGAGAGGCAGAAAAATCGCACCTGAAGGCGAAGGAGAAAGGTTTCAGGGATTTTTGGACAATCATCTCCAAACACGGCTTGGAACTGGCCAAACTCCGGCAGGAGTCGCAGACCACGACGGAATGGTTCGATGTCACTACCCTGCTTGCGCGTAAGGGAGATGATTGGGAAGCGTTTCAAGCACGCTTGGCTGGGGCAGTAGGAATTCCAATCAGCAAGTAAGACGGCATCGGCTTTCTTGCAGCCGGGCGCAGACTCCGAGAAACACGCGTGTGTGCCAGCCTTTCCTCCTTACGAGTGGCCGAGAAAGTGCTTTCTAACATCGTCCCGCAGCCCCCTATATTTATCTCCGCTCACGTCAAAAAACGTTGCATTTGGACCATGCCACGGAAAAGAATCTGAATCGTCCTCCACCCAAGCCAACCAGTCGACGGGTACTCGCCACTCAGGCGTGTCCCAATCCTCGATCCTGTCGGGGTTGCCCTTTTCCAGCACCTCGCGCGGAGCTTTTGCGCGACCGATACCAATAATTCCTACGCCCTTTGCAAACATGAACATCGTATCTCCCTGTTCAACCTTGTCCATGTGAGTTGGATACCTGAACTCTTCCCACGCCGCAGCATACCCCCGCTGGCGCATATGCTCCTCCGAGTCGGGGGAATATTTTCGGTTCGTGTTGCATACAAAAAACCGATTCGCGTTGTCGACCAACTCTCGTAACCCATTTGCTGAACGGACGGACGGTCGTGCTTCGTTAGGAAGCGTCGGTTTTGCGGCGGCCTTCTCTCGCAGGGCTGCGTACTCCCGGCGTAAGTCCGCGGTTTCTTGCTGCCATTTGGAGACTTTCGGCAAATCGAGCCGGTCTGCCTTCTCCCATAATGTGTCGAACCAAAAGATAAGTTCCTGGGTAGCGCTCCCAGCCTCGGTGATCACCTCAAAACCGGCCATGCATGATCGGGTCAAAACCGGCCATGTGAGGCCGTCCGGGACTAAGTTCTTTTACCCTGCCGCAGGCTCGGCTGGCAAGTCCGTTTTCGTTCGCCAGCTTCGTGGGCCGCACTTCAGCAGGTGTCCGTGGTGGAGGAGGCGGTCGAGCATGGCGCTGACGGCCGCTGCATCTCCCAGTAACTTGCCCCAGTCTTCCACCGGTCGATTGGAAGTCACCAGCGTACTGGCGCGTTCGTAGCGGCGCATGATGAGTTCGAGTAATTCTTCGGCGGCGGTCAAGGGCAACTTGCGCATGCCGAAGTTGTCGATGATGAGCAGCGGCACGGTGGTCAGCGACTCCAGACATTCTTTGCGGGTGCCATCGAGCGTAGCGTCGGCGATCTCCTCCAGCAGGCCGTGAGTTTCACGATAGAAGACGCGATACCCCTGTTGGATGACCGCTTGGCCGATGGCTTGGGCCAAGTGGCTTTTGCCGCTCCCGGGCGGGCCGAGAAAAAGGGCGTCCTCATGCCGGGCGATGAAAGTGCCTGTGGCCAGATCAAAGACCAGGCTGCGATTCATCTTCTTATTGAAGGTGAAATCAAAGTTGTCGAGGGTCCTGAGCGGGTCGCGAAACTCGGCCTGCTTGCGCCGGCGTTCCAGCATGCGGTCGGCGCGGCGCGTGAGTTCATCCGTCACCAGGCAAGAGATCAGATCCAACGGGGCCATGGATTCAGCCTGGGCCTGACGCAGACGGGTCTCCAGTACCGCCGCCATCCCTCCCAGGCGTAACTGCCGTAAAGCACGATTCAGTTCGATCAGATTCATTGCGTCTCCTCTCGCGAAGTTAAGCTAAACTTTCTGATGGCCGGGGCGGAGGATAGGGCTACGCAGGGATGCGACCTGAGCGCCGACCTCGGGGCCGGGATGGAGGGGGCGAGAGGACCTCGCTCCCGCTGTTCCCCGCCATCCTGGCAAGAAAGCGATAAATCCTGGGGGTCTTGGGGGCGAAGCCCCCAGAAGTTGCCTCTGGCGATATTTCTCTCCACTCTTCAGCACCTTTCCCGAGACTGGTCAGAATTTTTCTCCGGGCCCGGTTCCGTGGGCTCACGGGGTTGACGATCACCATGAGGACGGAGACGGAGAGCGGCGTTGGGTCTCGGCACGTTCACGGCTGGACCTCCGGGGAAGTCCGGGGCGGTGCTTCCGGGACCGTCTCAAAGAGCGACCGCTGTTGTTCCTGTTGCTGCATGCGCTGCTGGATGATGTCGCGGTAATGCACCAGTTCGCGGATCAAGGGATCGACCTGCTGTAAGCTCAAGGGGGCTTGCGGATGCCGTTCCAGATAGCGGCGCACGAAGCGATATTCGTGAACCTGGAGTTCGAGCGCGGCGGTGCAGGCTTCCTCGACCGCCGCCAGTCCGAACTTCTTGGCCAAGGCCAGTACGCCCAGAATGCGGCGTACTCCCAGTTCTCCTTCGGCGCGATGGAGGGCCTGGCAGAGGGCGCCGATGTGAGGGCCGGCGCGTTCGGCTCGCGCCAGCAACTGCAGGGTGCCGAGCGGCGCCCGCTTGGGGTAATCCTCCGGCTTGATGCGGTAGCAACCGCGTTTCTGGCGGACATGCTCGCGCAGCAGTTGACCGGTGCCAGGATCGAGCAGACGCACGAAGAGGTCGTCCCACTGCACGTTGACCAACCGCCCAATCCAGCCTGGTGGCGTGCCATAGTAGGCGGCTTCGACTTCCACGCAGCCGTCCAGATGCACGGTGCGCTGGCCGTACTGGTAATAGCGGAAGGGTTCAAGTGGCAGCGGTTGCAGCGCCGGTTTTTCTTCCGCGAACATGGCGGCCACTTGCCGCTTGGTGGTGCCGTGAATGCGCGTGTCTGCCCAGTGCGTCTCCCAACGATCGAGGTAGGCTTGGGCTTGCTCCAGGCTTTCGAAGCGCAGCCCTTTGAGCGGCGTCTTTTGGGCATGTCCGACTCCCGCCTCGACTTTGCCTTTGCGATCAGGATGCTGAACCCGGCACGGCATGCCCACCGCGCCGTAGTGCGCGAGCATGTCGCGGTAGAGGGGATTGAGGGTGGGATCGTAGATGTCGGGGACCAGCACGCCTTCGCGTAAGTTATCGAGCACGATGAGTCGAACCACCCCGCCCAGCCGGCGGAAGGCCTTTTCATGCAGTTCCGCCCAAGTGCGGGAGCTGGATTGGAAGACGAGCAGACGGACCGACTTGCGGCTGTAGCCCAGGGTCAGCACGAACAGGCGGGTGCGGCGGTACTTGCCACTCTGCGGGTCGCGCACCATGGGGCCAGTGCCGTAATCCACCTGGGCCTCTTCCCCGGGCGCGGTGACGATCACGGGATGAGCCTGCGGGATCGGTGCGCCGCGGAGCTTGCCCACAAAGCGCCGCACGCTCTGATAACCGCTGGTGAAGCCGGCCTCCGACACCAGATCTTGCCAGATGGCCACGGCATTGCGGCCACGGGCCAAACCCAGTTCGATCAGCTCGCGATACGGCTCACAGGCACTGGCGGAGGGACTGCGCGTGGGAGGCACAGCAGGCACCGGCGCGGGTTCGGCGGCCGGGTCGGTGATCACCTCGTCAGCGGCGGGCGGTGGACCCAACGGAGCGGACGCTTCCGCCGGGGGTGGGGGCACCTCTGAGTCGGCGATCACCCCATTGGCCGGTTTTGCCGTGGCAGGGTCGCAGGGTGGTAGAGGAGCAGATTCAGGCGAGGGGGCGAGATCAGGGGAAACCCCAGAGACCGGTTTTCCCGCGCCAAAGTCGGTGATCACCTTTATGGCCGGTTTTGAACCCGCCCTTCGCTCCCAGCCCGGAGGTCGCACCGGGATCCCCGCGGCCTTCAAATATCCCGCCGCCGTCTCCCGGCGCACACCGGTGGCTCCCTGGATACGCCGCAGCGTCCATCCGAGCCGCCCTAAAGCTATAACTTGCTGTTTCTTTTCATCACTCAAGACATTGGCCATATCGGCTGAGGCTATAACGCCTCATGCCGCAGTCAATGTCCCGGAGTAGGTCTCCGTATGGCCGGTTTTCAGGTGATCATATATGGCCGCTTTTGGGTGATCCCTGAGGCTCCCAGTGAGCTGGATGCCGACCTCGATATTCGAGTTCAAAGCGTTCCGCGTGAGATTGGCGGATGTTACGACGGCAGATTCATCCCCAAATATGTAAACCTTGGCATGAAGTCTCGGACCGCCCGACACGCAACGGCAATACACTCCACTTTTAAGGAGCAAGGCCAAGGACTCCAGCGACGGCGCGCCAGACACGATATCCATCGGCGATAGTGATGTGAGAAGTTGGACCTTTCGGTTTTTGGTGCTGGTTAGAAGAGCTGTATCGGTAACATAGGCGCTTGCAATCCGCACGGGACCATTCGTTGTCTCCAACAAGTCACGGAGTCTGTGCCGGTGTTGCCGCTGGCCACCGTCATTCTCTGCTATCACAGTAAGCATCCATGTTTCTCCGATCGGGACACGGGGAGCGGTTGGCCGCTTGCCCCTCCCACGCCAATGTACACATGGAGCCGCTCACGGCTGCTCGGTGACTTATGCCCACGGGACCCGGAGGTTCGATTCGCATTTCCCCGTCGGAGACTTTGCCACTCAAGGGTTCCTTTCGGGTGTCGGCGAACGGCAGTATCTGTGATTTACGATCATTCAGGGAATAATTCACGGCGTCTAACCTCGCAGGGGTTCCCGCGTTGGCGAAAAGATGGGTACATTAAACAACTTATTAACCTGCGATCCAAGGGCAAAGAACAGGTGACAGGTCATAGGTTACAGGTTACAGGGGCGGGACGCGGGATTCGGGACACGGGACTCGGCGCTGGGGGGCAGTTCTTCCCGAGACTTGCGCTCCCGAAACCAAAAAGACGGTAGTGGGCCGATTCGATGTAGCGGCGGCTTTACGCCGCCATATGGCGAGATAAACTCGCCGCTACAACATCCAACTGAACCACTACCCAAAAGACCGCCGGCTGGGGTTATGGCGCAGTTTGCGATAGTGACTGTCATGGGGGGACCTCGAAGAGGTCCAATGTCATTAGCGTTGGGACTTAGGTTATTTGCCTCTTAGGAATGACCGGAAGGTGCCTTTGAGAAAGCCCGCCGGAGTATTTGACTCATCATGTGTTATCACTTTGGAGACCCTGAATCTGCTGCCGCAGCTCATCGCTCATTGACATAATCCCACTCCTGGTTAAACTTAAAGTGGGATTTAGAAGTTTCCGAGGGAGAGGACCGTGAATACAAAACGAACTCACATTGTCATTCCTCAGCAGTTGGTGGCTCGAATTGACATCATCGTGGGCAAACGAGGCCGTAGCAAATTCCTGACCCAAGCCGCGGAAAAAGAGCTCATGCGGCTCCGTCAGCTCAAGGCTATTGAAGCCGCCGCCGGTTCCTGGAAAGACGAAGATCATCCCGAATTGAAACACGGAGCCGCGAAGTTGGTGGACAAGCTGCGCCGGGAAGACGAAAAACGCTTTCGGAAAGTGGTAGCCCGCTAACATGGCCACCTACCTTCTCGATACCAGTGTCATTATTGACGCTTTGAACGGCAAGCGGAATCGCGACCAGATCTTCAAAGAACTCTTACAACAAGGCCACCTGCTGGCCTGCTGTCCGATCAACGTAACCGAGGTCTACGCCGGTCTCCGCTCCCACGAGGAACCTCGCACGAGAGAGCTGCTCGAGAGCTTGCAATACTTTCCGATTGTTTGGCCAGTTGCACGTTTGGCGGGCCTGTTGAAGCGTGACTATGCTCGCAAAGGCATTACTCTGGCGACCACCGACGCTACCATCGCAGCGATCGCCATCCACCACCAACTTACTCTCGTCAGCGATAATCTTAAACACTACCCGATGAAGGAACTGAGCATCTATCCATTGCTTTGATCCTACCCCCGCGGTCAAGCCTCCTCCCCTCGACACGTTTGCCAAAAACCCGCGGATCTAAAGCCAGCAGAAGAGGAGAGAGGGGGGCCCCGCGAGTGGAGCGATCCACTCTCCTACTCTACCGGCCTTCTTTCTTGGGTATGGAAAAATAGGTTGACATTCATCGTGTTCAGAACCGCAGAGTGAGCCGCTCCGCACCTAACCCAAGTTCGTCACGAGAGCATCGAAAAATTAGCTAAGTAGAGTGGAATCAGTTCAGGCTGTTGCCAAGTCTACACTACATTGGCGATCAAAGCTGAGGCGGTCCGGCACCGTGATCCCGAGTTGGTCAAGGAGTTCTTTCTGTTTGGCGTCGGGCGTGGTGACGCGGCGCAGCCGGATTTCCCGCCCGTCGGTCGTGGGCAGCACAATGTCGGCACTGACCAGGGTAGCGAGCAACGCCAGCGCCTTGCTCGGCGAGAGGGTCGAGCCTTTCCTTCGCAACAAGTGTTTCAGCGTGACCCAGAGGGCATAGCCGAGAAACGCCACCAGGATGTGGGCTTTGGCCCGCCGCTCCAGTTGGTGGAAGATGGGCCGGATCGACAGCGGACTCTTCAACACCCGAAACGCCGCTTCCGCTTCCGTGAGCTGAATGTAACTTTTCCACAGTGCTTCCGGCTTTTCCGGCGGCAGATTACTCCGCAACAGGTAGGCGCCCTCGCGGGCCTGTTGCCAACTCTGCCGGTCCTGGCGGGCTTGCCATTGCAGCGTCACGGCACCATCCTTTTCGGTGACCTGCACGTCGTACAGATCGGCGACTTGCGGGTGGCGGGCCTGAATTTTCCCCAGGCCGCGCTCGATTTTATGGCGGTCTTTCAACTGTCCCGCCCCCACCCGTTTCTCCAGCGCCGCGAGCGCCTTTTCCATCCGCGTGGAAAAGCGGCTGCGCATTGCCTGTTCTTTCGCCCGCCGCGCCTGCGAGCGGCAGAGGATGTAGATCTCCTCTCCCTGCGGCGTCGGCACCAGCTTCACTTCCACATCGGGCCGCACCTGCTCCCAACCCCCGGCCAACAACTCCTGCTCAAACTGCTTCAGCTTCGCCCGCGGCGTGCCCACCAGATACTGACCGCCCCGCCGCCGCAACGCCTCCAGATTTTCTTCACTCACGATGCCGCGGTCAAAAACCCACACCCGTCGCGCCTTCCCATACTTGCGCTCCACCATGCGCAGCACCGCTTCCACCGTCGTCACGTCGCTGCGGTTGCCATCGAAGGTTTCGTAGCTGAGCGGGAAACCCTCGGCGTTGACAATCAGCGCCATCACCACCTGCTTGCAGTCGGGCCGATGGTCGCGCGAGTAGCCGCGCTGCATCATGGGATCTTTCGCCGCCGCCCCCTCCACGTAGCTGCTGGTCAAATCGTAAAGCAGCACGTCGAACTCCACCGCGAACAACTCCCCGTAGCGACGCGCCAGATGACGCTCCAGTTGCGTCTTGTGCGGCAGCAGGCGGTCCAGACACCGATACAAACGCGTGTCGTTGATCTTGCCAGCCTCGATCCCCAGCACGTCGTCCAGCGCCGTGGCCGGATACCAGCGCTCTTCGATTGCCAACTCGCTGCCCGGTGCACACAGCCGGTTGATCGCCAACAACGCCGCGATCCGCGACCAAGGTACGGCGGCGGCATTTTCCGGCCCGTCCAGCAGCCCCGCCCAGAAGCGGTCCAACTCCAAACGCTTCCACAACTCCAGCGCCAGGAACCCATCCCCAAATTGCCGCGACCGCTCCAAGCGTACCTGGTCGAGGCGCACCCGCGCCACCGACGCATCATCTTCGGGCGCTGCCACGTCGGAGGGAAACAGCTTCAGTTGCTGACTCTCCCCCTGGGCGTTGAAAACCTCGATCGTCTTCAGCCAGCGCGCCTGGGCTGAGGCATTCAGCTCGCCCAAGTAACACAATGTGCGCTGGCGCGGCCCGTCGGGTGTTCGAACCGTTTCTACCAGAGACCAGTAAGTATGATCCTTGCCGTCTTTGTGCCGCAGATTGGGTCGCAAATACATCGAGGCGATCGTGCCATGCTGCGCTCCGCCACCGCAAGGGGGTTGGTCTACACTACATCGACTTTTGAAAGCGGCGGGACTGAAAACAAAATCCTTACCCTATCACCTGGTCGCGAAAATCATCAAAACCGCCCCCACCGTGACGAACTTGGGCTAACTCTGCAATGCAAGGTTGTGAATTCTTGTCTTTTTGGCAGACATTTTCCCGTTAGCGTATGGAAGGTCGTAGCGTTGATTGGCGAAGCAACCGTAACGCGGACCTGTTCTGTAGGTCCGCGGCTTTTGCTTGCCCATGGGGAACGAGCCGCGGACTTACAGAACAGGTCCGCGCTATTTTTCTCTGGGCCGCCGCGCCTCGGCGGTGAGAACGGTTTCAGGGGATTTTTTCGCCGCTGGGAAAGATTCAGGCTATTCCCCCGCCGACGCGGGGACCAGTTCCTGGAGGGTCTCGACTCTCTGGATTTCCCGCTCGATCTTCGCCACGACTTCGCGGGAATAAGGAATAAAGTGGTGGCCGGAGATCATGAGGGTTGCGGCCATCCAGATCTTCGGTGGGTTCAGTGCGTAGTGGCTGAGAATCCTCAACGCGTATTTCCAGTAAGCTCTTCGGTAGGATGATTTGATGCCCTGATGCCAAACCGACCGCGCGACGATGGCCACGATGCCGGCGGCGTTCGGCTGCTGGGCGGCCCGCTGATTCTTCTTGATCTTCCAACATTGCATTGACCGCCACGCGCGCTCGTAAAACGCCTTCGGTTCGTAAATGGCCGCGAGCGTTTTCGCCTGCCCGCGCAGCAGAACCGCCGGCGCCAATTTGGTGCGAAAGTTGGGAGGATTGGTGTCGCCGCTCGAGTGCGGGGACTCCGTCCAGCAGGCGTCCTTCTTTCTGCATGCGCTCGTAAAGGGCGGTGCGCGGCATGGCGTGCAGGGAATTCAGCAACGCCCAGGGGATGGCGGTGCGCTCGATAAACTCAATCTGGCGGTCAAAGATGTCTTCCGTATCGGAGTCGAAGCCGACGATGAATCCACCCGTCACCCACAACCCCTTCTCGTGAAGAAGGTCGATGCAACTCACCGGATCCACCGCCAGATTCTGGAATTTCTTGGTCTCCTGCAAGGATTCTTTGGAAGGGCTCTCAATGCCGAGGAAAACGTAGAAGAAGTTGGCCTTCACCATGGCATCGACCAGGGCGGTTTTTCGGGCCAGGTCCATGGAAGCTTCGGTGTAGAACATCACCGGGAATCCATGCGCCTGCTGCCATTTTTCCAGCTCCACGCACAGCTCCAGCGCGCGCTGGTGATTGCCGATGAAGTTGTCATCGACGATGAAGACCTGCTTCATCCATCCCAGGCTCAGAAGCGCGTCCAGTTCCGCCGTGACTTGCTGCGGGAGTTTGGTGCGGGGCTTTCGTCCGTAAAGAATGATGATGTCGCAGAATTCACATTGAAACGGACAGCCGCGGGAAAACTGAATCGACATGGAAGCGTAACTCGTCGAGCTTGAGCAGGTCGAACCGGGGAATCGGCGTGTGGGTGACGTCCGGTTTATCGGTGATTTCATAGTGCCTTTTCGCCGTGCCCGCTTCCAGAGCGGCGGCGATCTCGGCAAACACCTCGTCCGGCTCGCCCACCACCACATGATCGGCGAGCGCCAGCATGCGCTCCGGTTCGCTGCTCGCGTAGGGGCCGCCGACGATGGTCCGCCGGCCCAGGCGGCGAGCGCGCGACCAGAATCTCGTGCATCCCCGCCTTCTGAACTTCCATCCCCCCCACCATGACCAGGTCGGCCCAGTGCAGGTCGTCGTCCGTCAGGTCCTCCACCGCCTCATCCACCAGGCGCAGCGTCCATTCCGGGGGACAAAGCGCCGCAACCGTGATGAGCCCCAGCGGCGGCATCACCACTTTCTCCGGAAGCAATTCCAACATTCCGCCGAATGCCCAGAAGGAATTGGGAATTTTGGGCCAGACCAGGAGAGCCTTGATTTTCTTGCCGAGAGGAGGAAAGGTTGGTGCTGCATCCTGCGATCAGAGCGGCCGTGGGGATCATAGGGGATCCTTTCACGTGGATCTCCACCCTGGGCAGCCGTTAAGAAGAAATGGACGCAGTAGGTCTTTCGCTACTGCCGTCCCTGCCCTCAGGAAAGGAAACCACTTTGGCCGGTCCGCACGTGGAGCATCTTAGGAGTGAGACTCACACCGTAGATATTTGTGGGCTCGAATTGGCGCGATTGGTGCGTAAGCTGCGATAGGCAGCTTAGTCTTCAGGCCGGGCAACTATACACCGGTTCGGGTTTGCAAACAATAAAAAGGTGTCAGGGTAAGGTGCCAGGGGTCAGTGTTAGGGCACCTGACACCTGATACCTGACACCTATTTCCCTCAGTGCCTCGGCGGTGAAGATACTTGCACGCCCGCGGTGGTGACGAAGTATTTCGCCAGCATATTGGGCCGCTCCCACGCGGGCATGGATTGCGGCGATTTCAGATACTTCAGGAACTCCTCCACCACCTGGGCAAAGTGCGCTTCGTGGCCCACGCGGTAGCGGTCCGGAATGGTGATGTGCAATTCGTCGCCGGCGGTTTCACACCCGACCCCCGGATAAGTCCCCTGGAGGCGCTCGATGCGGGCGCGCACGGCCGCGGCGACGGCGCTCTGACGCTCCGCTCCGTTTGGCGCGACGAACAATTCCGGCCGGTACTTCTCCTTCGCCGTCTGGCGGACCTCGACGCTGGCGTTCGTTCCCCGGTAGATGGCATGATGAAAATCCACGCCCGCCGGTGACTCCCAATTCCACAGCACTTTCAGCCGCACCTGGGCCCCGCGAATTTTGTAATCCACCTGATTGTTGCAGTAGTAATCGAATTGGTCGCCGTGAACGTAAGGGGCAAGCTCGGCGGGAAAAGCCGCCGCGCCGGTGACCTGCCGAAACTGCGCTGCCGTGATGGGGGTCGCCCAACGCTTGCCGCCCTGGACTTGGATGTCCTGGCGATAATCGAGGGCTTGATCGGGAAAGAGCGTCCACTGCACCAGGTCCACCAAGTGCGTGCCGACGTCGGTGAGGCCCTCCCCCTGATCCAGGATGTCGAAGAAAAACGGGGGACGCGGGTTGGGGGCGCCGGCCACCGTCTTGAGAATGTGATGGGTGCTCTCCATGAAAACACCCGGATGGTCCGGGTCAGCGGGAATCACCGTGCCAAAGACGGCCGGGTCATTCACCAGTTCGCGCTGAAGGATGGTGGTGATTTCGTGGCGCTCGGTCATCATATCGTACGCCACCAGCCCCTTCTGGTCGGCCAGGGAGAGGGCAGTTTCCAGCGCGGGCATATCCTCGGCGCGGATAATCCAGGGCTTGTCGGACAACACATTCAATCCCGCATCGAGCGAGGCTTTGATCTTGCCGATTTTGATGCGATTGCGGCCCGCCAGCACCACCACATTGCCCGGCCGCGCCGCGATCATCTCTTCCAGCGACCGCGGGCTACAGTGAATATCCAGTTCCCAACTCGTGGGATTGTCGGCCCGGCTGTTGAATTGTTCGATCAGCTTCAAGTGCGCCAGCAGGTCCGGCCCGAGCGGCGCGTAGATGGAAACGCGCTTGGCAATTCCCGGCAGCATCTGCTTTTGCACCAGAGCCGCGTGGAAGTGGGCGGGATCAAGCGTGATGAGTCTCACGAAGTCAGGGTCTCCCATAGGTTCGACCATTTCTCGCGCGGCCTCGGAACCGCATTCCGGCTCTGCCGCCCGCCCCGCAGGCAAACTGGAATTGGCGGCGGACCCAGCGAGCAACGCACCTGCTGTCTGCAAGAATCTCCGCCGATTGAGGTGCATGTCCCGCATTATATGCTCCAGCCGTGGGAAAGGACGCGGCTTTCACCACAGAGGCACAGAGAGCACAGAGAGCACAGAGAAAACTACTTCTGCTCGCGCGAGTAGGAATACCGGTTCCTCAGTTAGTTGACCCACAGTTCTTATATGCGTCTGTTCTTCGTGACCTCTGTGGCTCTGTGGTGAAAGCCTGTTTAAGTTGCGGACGGCAACCACGCTGTGCAATCAAGGTTCGAGCCCCACCCATCGCCGGAAATTGCCGGAGAACATCCGCGCCACATCGCGGTCGATTTGCTTCCGCGTGAGGGGATAACCATCGGCAACCAGGCGGGAATAGGATTCGTAGAGGGCGCGGGAAATGGTGCGGCGGGAATGCGCCCACTTGTAGATCAACTGATCCAGAATCCGCGCGTCGGAGTGCTGCGGGATCATCGTCGCGCCGAGCAATTCCAGGCGTTCCGCCGTGATTTCCTCCACAATCGAGGGGTTGTTGAGGAACCACCAGCACCCGAAGGGCATCAGGTTGCTGAACTTCCGCGCGGCAACGCACAGCGCGTGCTGATTCTCCCGCGACAGCATGGTGACCAGGAAACGCACGCCCGGGTTCTCCGCGCAGATTCGCTCCACCGAGGCCGTGTCCGCATACCCCACGCTATCGCCGGCATCCTTCAGGGCAGGGTTCACCTGCCGCGACACGCCGATCATCAGGGCGAAAGGAATGTTGTGCTGAAGGCACGTGGGAAGGACGACCTCGCGGATCAAGCGGGTGCGCGGAGAGTCATCCGGATAAGTAAACGTGAAGGGCATCGAAACCGCGAGGTAAACGGGGCGCAGGCGGGCAATCCACGGGTCCAGGAAGCGGCGCGCCTCGCTCGACGGTCTGCGGGGTCAAATCCGCGCTGGTTTTGAAACCTGCCGCCGCCATCACCGCGTGCGCGGTTTCCCAGTCATTGAGCACCGGGTCCATCCGCAAGGCGCGATGGAAACGCTCCGGGCAAGGTTCGTTGCGCTCCCACGCCGCCCTTTCCGCGGGGTTGAAGGGATCGTTCGTCATCACCAGTTCCGAAACGTGGGCGAGCTCCAGAACCTGGTCAATGTACTGTTCAACGGTGACCGAGGCAAAATACTCGCGCGCCTGTTTCAGGTTCGGCTGGCAGGGATCAAGCCCCAGCTTCACCATGACCGCCACCACGCCGGCGGTGGCCTCGGAAAGCGGCGTGTTCTTGACGAAGAGCGCGTCCCAAATCAGGTCGGCCTGCTGGGATTTTGTCAGCGCCCAGAATTGCTGCGGGGTCACCGGCGATGACCGGAACAACTCCGCCACCAGATAGTGGTAGTTCACCAGCTCATCGATTCCCCACAAACACAGGCCTCGCGAAGCTGGCCGGGTAAAGGTGCGTGTGAACATCAATCACCGGAGTCCGCTGGACGGCCTCCTCAACATTTCGTTGTAGCTCCGCTGCTGTCACCACCTCGCCCACTTGGGTCATTGCTTGTCTCCTAAAACCTACTGCGCCGGCGCCGGGGACGCCGTTTCCAACCTACGCAAGAGGTCACGCAGGATTACGCTTTCGCTCAGGTTATCGACACGGTTAAGGTCCATCCACTCCACCCAAACGTACTCCAGCACCACGAAGCCGCGGTAATTCACCTTCTCCATGGCGCGCAGGACGCCGTCGAAATCGATGGTGTTTTCCCCCATAGTCGACTGGAGCTTTCCCTTGCAGGCGCCGCGGGCGTGAAAGTGGGAGGTCCGAGCCAGCAGCGGCTCGACTTCCGCGTCGGGAATCCCCTGATAAGTGAAGTGGCCATAATCGAGCGTCAGGGTAAGACCGGGGGTCATTTGCAGCAGCCGGGCAGCAGCCCGGGGCGTAGGAACAAGGGACCCGAGATGCGGCTCGACGCCCAAGGTCACGCCCACCTTGGCCGCCGCCTCCACGCGCCAGGCGAGCTCATCCGCGCTCCGCCGCAGGGAATCCTCTTCACTTTCCTCGGGGAAATGGACACCCGGCAGCAGGCTCATGTGGCCGCCATTGCAGCGCAGCGCGAACTCCAGGAGGCGATAGAAGAATTCCGTCGCCGCCCGGCGGACGGTGGCATCGGGATGGTTCACGGCGTTCTCTTCAAAAACCTTGCCCGGCTGGCCAAAGGCGTCGGCAATGCGCAGGCTGTTGGCATTCAGCGCCTCGTTCACGCGCCGGGCCGCGCGCGGCAGGTCCGTGAAAACATTCTGAATGTCGAGATGAGATCGCCCCGCGAACAGGGCCAGGTCCACGGCCTCCACGCCCAGTTCCCGGGCGATGCGCAGGGTTTGCTCCCATTGCAGTTTAGGAAAAGTGTAATCACATGCGGCTAGTTTCAAAGTAGTGAATTCTCCCTTCCGTGTCGTTGGATTCGAGCCGGGTCCGTAAATCTCCCGAGGGGGGAGCGTCCGGATTCATCAGTTTAACCTCTCTCCCTTCGATTGGCGGTACAGCGCATCGATCGTGTCGAGCACGGACGGGGCGGAGCAGCCGCCTTTGAGGAAACTCACGATGGGATGGCCGGCTTGGCCCTGGAGGCCGATGTAGCCGTCATAGCGGGGGCGCATGAGGGCGGCGTCAAGGCAGGCAAGCGTGTCACGAAAGAACTCGTTGGTAACACGATTCAACGTCTCATCCAACCATGCCTGGCGATGGGCAGGCTGCCCGCCGCTCAGTCCATAAAGGGTTCGCTGGCACTCCTCACCCGCCACGTACATCAGGTAGTCAAGGGCGGCGTTCACGCTGGGGCACGGGGCGGAAATCGCCAGGCCCGTTCCTCCCAGCACCGTGCGCAGCGGCTTCCCTACTCCCAGGGTTACGGTACTGGCAAATCGTACCACGTGCGCGCCAAAGCCGGGCCGCGCATAGTTGCTGTAACAGTAAGCGAAAGGACAATAGGAGTAATCATCGCGGGCGGCGAGGATTTCATAGACGGCGATGGGGTTCCAATCGTAGATGGCCGCCGGCATCAGGCACGCGAGTTCGCGCATATGCTCGAGGGCGCGGAGACCGGCCTCGGGCTCCACCAGATGTTCCGGGCTCGCGGGAACCGCGCTTCCCAGCGATGCACCAAGAGCCAGAAAGTTGAGAAAAATGTCCGCATGAAATCCCGGCATCACGACCTGACCCCGGCGCGCAAGGTCCAAAACCTCGGACCACGTGCGGGGCAAATCCACGCCTCTCCGGCTCAGAAGATCGGGACGGTAGCTGGCCGTGGGAGTCGCGGCGTCGATGGGAGCGGCGAGCAGTTGCCCTTCCAATTTGTAGCTGGGGAAGGACAAGCCCACGGAGTTGGCTCGCAAGTCCTCGATGAATGCCGGCGGCAGGAGCGGTTGCAAGTCGAGAAACAACCCGGACCTGATGGCCGCGCCGAGCATGGGATGGTCAATCACCAGAAGATCGTTCTCCCGGCAGAGCGGTTCGAGGCCCGCGTGCCCAAACTCGTGCAGGCTGCGCTTCTCCCAGTGGATGGTGATGCCGGGGTGCAATTCTTCAAAGCGTTGCCCCGCCGCCACCAGGGGCGGTAGCGCACGACTATGATTCCAGGTAATTCCACGAAGGGTGACTGGTGATGGTTCATCGATGCGATTCGCGCAGGCTAATATTTTGTCCCGTCCGGGCGGACTTGCAGGCGGCCTCGACGACCTCCATCGACGCCAAGCCCAAAGTTCCCGGCGAAACCTTTTCCGCCAAACCCAGAATCGAGTCCACGAGGTTTTGTGCCGGAGCGCGTTCCGGATAAATCTCCGCCGGCGCCAGGTCCGGATAGCGGGTTTCACCGCCGCCGTCGCGCTGCATCATCGTCATGGTTCCCGACCACAGTTCCATGAAAAGGATTGCCTTGGTCCCATAAATGCGGACTTCATAAAGCCGGTTTTCCAGCGGAGTGGCTCCCGTGCTGGCGATCGAAGCGATGCAGCCATTCTCCAACTCCACATTCAGCACGTCGAAGATGTCGAGGGGGCAGCCGTCATTGTGGAAGCGCGCAAAAACCTGGGCCGGGCGCGCGCCGGTAAGGAACGTGAGGTAGCCCGCCACATGCGCCACCTGCGCGTAGATCTGGCCGCCGCCGGCGACTGCCGGGTCGCTGTAGGTCCCCGCCTGCGGCTCAATGTAGGGCCGGCCATGGGTGGCGAAAGTGGAAGCGCCGCGGATCAGGTGGTCCACCGGGTTCGTCATCAGCACGCTGATCATGCGAACTTCCCCGAGTTCCCCCTGGGCGATCAACCGCCGCGCTTCCTGCCCATGCCGCGTGTGATGCCAGGGAAAACAGACGAGCAATTGCCGCTGGTTGGCCTGGGCAAGCTCCACGAGTTGGCAGGCTTCGGCGGCCGTAAAGGTCATGGGCTTTTCCAGCAGGACATGCAGTCCTCGCCGCAAGGCCGCCATGGCTTGGGGAAAATGCAGGTGGGGAACACTGCTGATGACCACCGCTTCCAAATCCTCCTGCGCGATCAGTTCATCGGCAGAGGTGAAAGTACGCGGGATATTGAAATCGCGGGCAATCTTGGCGGCGGAATCCCGGTCGCGAGTTTGAATAGCGACCAGCTTGGCGCGCGGGTGGGAAATCAGCGCCGGAAGATGAGCGTAGGTTCCCCACCAACCCGCCCCAATCACACCACAGACGACTTTGCGAGTACCGTTCTCTTCCATATAGGTGTTAGGCGTTAGGTGTCAGGTGTTAGGTGTCAGAGTCGAAACGCGAAAATCCAAGCTCGAAATTCGATGCCTTGCTGGCGAGTTTCGAATTCAATTCTCGATTGTCGTCCTTTCCTGACACCTGGCACCTGATATCTGACACCTACTTGTACGGTTGTAGATAGTCCGGGTTCAGCTCAATCCCGAAGCCCGGTTTGTCACTGAGCGTCACCCGTCCATTGACCGGCACCGGCTCGCCGATCACGGCATCGAAGATGGGACGCACCTCCGTGCCGCTTCCCACACTGAGGTACTCCGCATACGGGGAGTTGATATTCGACATGACGAAATGATAGTTGTAAACGCCCGACCCATGGGGAATCACCGGGATGTCATACGGCCGCGCCATCGCGGCAATGCGACGCACGGCAGTCAGGCCTCCGCACCACTGGAGCTCGGGCTGGATAATGTCGCAGGCGCGCCGGGAGAGAATCGAGTAATACGCCTTGTAATCAAACTCCAGGTTTCCAATCGCCACCAGGATAGGATTGACCCGGCTCCGCAGTTCGGCATTCAATCCCTCCGCCCAACCATTGGGCAGCGGGTCTTCAAACCACTTCACGTCGCAGTCACGAACGCGCTGCGACAGGCGCGAGGAAAACTCCATGTCCCACGACATGTAGCAATCAATCATAATTTCCATGTCGTTGCCGAGTTCCGCGCGCGTTTGCTCGACGCACTTTTGCATCTTGTTCAGGCCATCGCGTCCGTCGGCAGCGCCCCACGGCGCGGCGATCTTCACTCCCAGGAACCCGCGGTCTTTCCAGGGCTTCACGCAATCCGGGTGGGTGGTGATGTAACAGGGAATGCTGTCCTTAGTCTTGCCGCCCGCCAGGCGGTACACCGGTTGGCCAAGCGCCTTCCCCATCAAATCCCAGAGCGCCAGGTCAACGCCGCTCATCGCCATCGCGGTAACTCCACCCAGCCCGTACGGCATCACCGAGCGGTACATCTGGTCCCAGATCAGCTCGATGTTGAAGGGATCCTGCCCAATCAGGAAGCGGCTGAAATGCTTTTGGATGACACCACAGGCAAAAGGCCCACCGCCATAGTTGGTGGCCACGCCGCTCACGCCCTCGTCGGTGGTTATTTCGATCGCGTACGGGTCCTGGCCTGGCCCCATCCACTGCGTGCGAATCCGCGCATACTGCGGGTAAACTGACATGGGGTTGGCAATCAGCGAATTGGTCTGCCACCCGCCGCCCCAGTACTGTGACTCTCCAAACTGCGCGCCCCGTTCACCCGTATTCCCGGCGCGAATCGCGTAGAGTTTGATTTCCGTGATTTTCATTTGATCCTTTCCGGTTCCCGAAGCGCATCCCGCCAGGGAACATTGGCCATGACTCACTTTGCCTCGAGGCTTGCTCGCTCAGGCGTTCTTTTCAGGGATGCCTATTATTGCTAAGGAACGAATTTTATTATAGCCCCAAAAGCCGTCCCGCGTGCGCTATACGACGGGCTCCCCGCTGAATTTTTTCTCCTGACGGTAAGCTATGGCATGTCCCACCATGGAGTATGCCCGCTCATGCCGGCCAAAAAAAACCCAGGGAAACTTCAATGATCGCAAGCGGGCCGAAAGAAATAGTTTCAACGGCGGCGGTTGCGCGTAGAATGCTTGCCGACGTGGATGGCAAGACGAAAATCATGGTATGTACCTAAACCCGGAGGGGTTCTTATGAAGCGAAGATCGGCCTTAACGCTAACAACATTGCTTTTGCTCGTTTCCTTCGGATCCTGCCAAAAACCATTGCAGCGGACTGAAGTCAAGGTCGACGGTTCTGGAAGCGGAAGGATATTTGAAGGGATCGGCGGGGTCAGCGCCGGAGCGTCTTCGCGACTGCTGATCGACTACCCCGAGCCGCAGCGAAGCCAGATCCTGGATTACCTGTTCAAGCCCAATTACGGCGCGTCCCTCCAGCACTTGAAGGTGGAAGTGGGAGGGGACACGAATTCCACCGACGGGTCTGAACCCAGTCATATGCGCACCCGCACCGATGAGAACTATGACCGGGGCTATGAGTGGTGGCTGATGAAGGAAGCCAAGGCCAGAAACCCCAAGATCATTCTGGACATCCTGCCCTGGGGTGCGCCCGGCTGGATTGGCAATGGGAAGTACTATTCCCAGGACATGGCGAACTATATCGTCAAGTTCATCCAGGGCGCCAAGAAGCAGCTCGGTCTGGATATCGAGTACGTCGGCATTTGGAACGAGACGAACTACGATGTTGGATATATCAAGATGCTGAAGAAGACTCTTCTGGCTAACGGCCTCGCGACCAACGTGGTGGCCGCGGACCTCTATGAGAATCAATGGAAAATCACGGATGACTTCAAGCTGGATCCGGAACTGAAGAACGACGTCTACGCGATCACCGTGCACTACGCGCGGGTGAAAGGAAATTTCTATGTTACCGGAGGAGCGTTAGGCTCCGGAAAGCCCTTGTGGTCCAGCGAAGATCAGCCCTTTGACGAAACCGGAGTCATCCTGCAACGCGATTGGAAGCCTGGGGCAAGGATCTGGGCCAAGGTCCTCAACACCAACTACATCGACGGCAAGGTGACCAAGACGGAGACTTGGAGCCCCGTGACCTCTTACTACGATAACCTGGCGGCCGCCAATTCCGGCTTGATGTACGCCAACACGCCATGGTCGGGGTATTACAACGTGCAGTCCGCCATCTGGGTCACGGCCCACACGACGCAGTTCGCCCAGCCGGGCTGGCAGTACCTTGACAACGCCTGCGGGTATCTCAAGGGGAGCGGAAGTTATGTGACGCTCAAAGCCCCCTCCGGCAGCGATTACAGCGTCATTGTGGAAACGATTGCCGCCGCGGAACCGCAAGAAGCTGAATTTCAAATCTCCGGCGGCCTTTCGACTGGCACGATCCACGTCTGGGAAACCAACGCCAGCAAATCCTTTGAAAAGCTCAGCGACATTACACCGCAGAATGGTTCGTTCCGCATCACGCTCGAGCCCGATGCGATTTATTCTCTGACGACCACGGTGGGCCAAGGCAAAGGAACCGCCACGCCTCCCCCGCCGGCCCCGTTTCCGTTTCCCTATTCGGATGACTTCGAGAGCGCAACTGCCGGCAAAGCTCCCAAGTACCTCGCCGACCAGGACGGGGCATTTGAGGTGGCAGCTTGCACGCGGCAGCCCGGCAAATGCCTCCGGCAAGTCGTCGATCACCATCCGATTCCGTGGGGAGGCATCAGCCCCGATCCGTTTACTTTTCTGGGCAGCGCCGATTGGTCAGACTACGAAGTCAGCACGGATGCGATGATCGAGGAGCCCGGGAGCGCAACGCTGGCCGGGCGTATTGATTCCGCCGACTGGTTCCAGGACGGTAAGGCGCGTTGGCCCAGCGGCTACGTGCTTTCTGTCCAGCATGACGGAACGTGGGAACTTGAAACGGCAAAATTCAAGACACCCACCGAGCAAGCTCGCATCGGGGAAAGTCCCCTTGCAACTGAAAGCCTGGCACCACCTCGCACTGGCCTTCAAGGGAGCCTCCATCCAGGCAAGCATCGACGGCGCCTCGGTTGCGAACGTTACGGATACAAGCCACACGAAAGGAATGGCAGGAATCGGCACGGGTTGGAACACGGCGCAATTCGACAATTTCTCGATCAAGTGAGCGGTCGCGCTGCGTTTCCAGGAACAGAATCCGGCGCACGGATTTCCATTTTGGAATCCTCGTCACCGGCAAGCGTGTTTAGCGGCAAGGTGGCAGCGTCTCAGTCCCCAAGCTGCCGTACACGATCCCTCATGCTACGATTGGTTAGAAGTGAAGGGTCATCCCAAGCTGGATCAATCGGTTGTCAAGAGCCGAATTGATGGTCCCAGCGCCGGCCACTCCAATCCCCGCGGCCGGTAAATTGAAATTCGGACTATTAAAGGTATCGTACGTCTCAGCCTTGAATGTCAGGTTCCCCGCCTCGCCGAGTTTCTTAATCGGGAAGTCCTTGCTCAAGGCGAAATCCATGTCATCAAACGGCGGCCCGTAGAGAATGTCTCTTCCCGAGTTCCCGAAAGTATAGGGCGACGGCTCCACGAAAGCCGCAGGATTGAACCATTCATTGATTGTCGGACTCGCTACCGTTCCGCTGGCAATCCGGTTAGGCCGCCAACTCCCCGACAAGGCCCCGCTGAGATTGGCGGTGCCCATATACCTGAATCCGGCGTGAAGACGCTGATTTCTATCGTGGCAATGGTGAGAGCTTATCGATCCTGGCAAGAATTTGATCGGCAGTCTTTTGAATAAACGGAGAGTCCTTCAGGCGGAGCACCGGCCGGTTTTGGGGGCGGGTAATCTCGCCGGGAAGTAGGAAGAGCTTGAAACGGAGTTTCTGCAAGGTCAATGCCTGCCAAGCTGGATCCAGGCAGGTTCGCTGGAAAGCGGTGACGAGGTTATAGGCGAGGCGGATGATCTCAAGGTAGAGAGCGTTGGCCGGGAAGGAGCGGGTGGGGATTTTTCGCAGGGCGTAGTCCTCGCGCAACTCGGCGATACGGATTTCCATGGTGGCGCGGTCATCATAGAAATGCCAAACGCCCGCGGGAGTCAGGGGCAAGTTTGTGACCCAAGCGCGATAAGCGTAGCGGCCCAAAGCAAAGAGGGTAGTCTGTGCTTCCTCCTCGGGGATAAACCGCCTGGCGACCACGAAACGACGGGCTTGGGGCCAGCCGTGCGGGCGATGCTCAAAGTCAGTCATCTCCCAATCCCGGTTGACGAATTCATACCTCAAGCCGGGAAGCAATCGCCGGAAAGCTTGGGTCAAGCGCGCCACCACCGCATATTGCGTGGGCCGGGATTCGAGAGCTTCGAAAACCGGATTGAAACCGAAGCCGGCATCGGCCCGCACGCGAACCTCCCGGATGTCAGGAGGCACGTTGGCGAAGCAGGTGTCGAGTAACTCGGCGCTGCCTTCCCAGGTGCCGGCATTACCGGGGCGCAATTCGGTGTCCCATAGGTAGGAAGAGTTGGCCTCGATGCAGAGCAGCGGGTTATAGGAGCGCTTGCCGCGATAGCGGGGATTGTAGCCGACCTCAGCGCCATCCTGATGTCCGAAGACCGTGACCACGGTGCTGTCGAGATCAAAGATGAGGCGGGAGCGGTGGTCGGGTAAATGGATAAAGTGTTGCAGCAGTCGATCGTTGACACCATGCAGCTGTTCCCAGAAGCGGGGCGGAGCCTGGAGTAAGAAGCGCCGCAAAGTCTGCGGATCGGGAAAGCTCTGGAGGCCCGTGAGATATTGGAAGGTGCCGTTGGAACGTAGGAATGACGCGGTCTCGATGCGATCCAGGCCTAGCACGAGGGGATAGACTAAGGCCAAGATCATCTGCGACAGAGGGTAGCGGCTGTTGCGCCGAGGATAGGCCAAATGACGGGCAAGGAAATGCCGGAGCTGCAGCACTCGAAGAAATTCGATGGAAAAAGTACACTCCACCGAAGTGCGTCAAGCCCTTATGATTACAGGCAATTCTGATGTTTCTAGGCGAATATCGCATTCCGCGAATTGCTAACCTTTGGTTAGGAATTCGTCAGAGTTGTACTACCTAACTCAAGAGGCCGTCAATAGCGCATCCGCTGCTCTTTCGAACAGAGAGAATGCGCCGGATTCAGGATATACGGCGTAAACGGCGTTCCATTGCGTGCCGTGAACATGGAAGTGAGTTCCCAGCCGCCCCAAATGGCGTTCCCCCAACCACCACGGTTCAAAAAATGGCGTCCGCGCCCGACTGGCAAGAGGTACATGAAACTCCCGTTGAACGTGCTCCGCGCATCCGTAGCCGCATTTCCGTAATCTGCTTGTGGGGTATACGCATCCTGCCAGACTACTGGGGCATTGGTCCCGCCGTTAGCGGTCATAGAGTCCAGGGCATGGGAAAAACTGTAATTGGCCGAAAACATCAGCCCGTTGCCCATATCTTTTTTTGCCGTCACCTGAAGAGCATTGTACTCCCCAAAATCAACCGGGTTGTAATCGGTGATCGTCGCAAACTGCGGGTAAGGCCGCATCAATTGGGCATTACCGGGCCCGAGGAGATCCACCGGCACCTGATTCAAGTCTCTGCCACCCCCGGAATTCGGCATGTGCAACGACCTATTCCCGACATAGGCTGCGTCCAGCAAAACACCGCCTTTCAACTGGTGCTGAATATCCAGCCGGTATTCCTGAGAATAGCCCATCGGCATGGCCGGGGGGTTATAGCCCACCGACTGCCCGTTCAGGAAGGCGTTGGTGCGCGTGGCGTTGGTCGGATAGAGGGCCGGCGGCGGACCCTGCTCCATGGTGAAAATAGAATGGATCAGGTCGGAGGAAGTGTCGTAACCCGTGATCCCCCAACCCTGCGCCACATTGTTACCGTAATTGAACTGCGACCAAAGGATGCTAAAGATGCCGTACCCGCCCCGGATCGACCAGTTGTTTTTGGGTGCCCAGGCGAATCCCAACCTGGGCGCGAAGAAGTGATAGTGGGTGTCCTGTAAGTGTGTCCAGCCGCTTTGCCCACCGGCATAGGTCATGGCGCCAGGTGTCCGCGTAGCCAGCATTGATCAACGTGGGATCGAAGTTGGAGATACGATTGAACGCCTCTCCGTAACCTGACTGAATGATCCATCGCACTCCGCGCCGAAAGCGTAAGGTTGGGGCGGATCTTGATACTCGTCCTGGACAAAGGGCTGCGCGGTCCACATCCGTTCGCCGGTGGTAGGACTGGCGCTGACCGACCAAGTGTCCGGTAAGCCCAGGAGGAAATCCGCGAACCCCTCGCCCGTGGTTGATGGAATCGGAGGGATTCCGCGAGAAAATGCCGTCAAAGTCGAAGTAGCCTTCCTGATCCGCCATTCCAGTTATACCAATCCTTGGTAACCTCGCCTCCCCATTTGATGACGTGGCTCCCCTTGATCCAGGTGAAATCCGCGGACGGGCCATAGCCCACCTCCGTATCGAGGCCTGACCCCGACCATCCAATCGACGTGCCCAGTGTGCCTTCAATGGAAATATCCGGGAACATATTCGAAACGGGGTTGTTCAGCCCCAGCTTCGCGGGCCAGCCCTTGTCGAAATTCGCGTTCCAATACGCCCCATGCTCGCGGGCTATGGAAATGCGAAATTCGCCCACCAAGCGTGGGCTGATGGTCCAAACGTCGGTAATCTCCGACTGGTACTCTTTGATATCCCACCCGTTGTTGTCAATTAAAGGATCCGCAGCAGGATAACCCAGGCCCGCGGGCACCACCTCCAGATTGCCGGTAAGCCGCTGGGACGACGTAATGTTGTAGTCTATCTTTCCGTTGAACCATTTGCCCGGCTGCGTCTGGCGATCCACCCAATAGTAGTTGTTGTAAAGCCCAGGCAGGTTGGGCAGAGGGAAGTTCTGCGCGATTTTGGCACTCACAGGGTCAAAGTCGGTGTTCGGGATCGTGTTACCCTGGAAGGGTTGACGGACGTAGGAGCCATTCACCAGGGCGAGGGTGGAGGGGTCGTAGATCGTCTGGAATGCCGGATCGGTGAAATTGCCCTCGAGCATCGCTGCTGTGGGGAAGGTGGCGTAGGACGCGATGTCCGTGATATTGATGTTTTGCTGGTAGTTGAAGTAAAAGAACAGTTTGTCCCGCTTGATCGGTCCACCCACCGACCCGCCAAACTTGTTCCAGCGCAGCGGCAGTTTGCCCTGGGCAAAGAAGTTGGTGGCATCCAACTTGTCATTCTCCGCATACTCAAACAGATCCCCGTGAAAATGGTTGGTGCCGCTCTTCGTGATCACATTAAAAACGGAAGTGCCGTTGCCGTATTCGGCGCCGAAGTTGGCGGTGAGGAACTTCACCTCCTGAATGTCATCCAAGGGAGGCTGCATCCAGTCGGGATTCACATCCTCGACGAGAAAGGCTCGTCCGCCGTCGATCTGCCAGTTCGAGTTCAACCCTCCCATGCCGTTGACGCCCACGTTCGATCCGTAGGCACCCCCGTAGCCCCCCGCGGCGCCGCCCTGGTTTACGCCAGGTATCAACGCCAGGAGGTTGTACCAACTCGCTCCGACATTAGGAAGCTGGGTCACCGCTGATGATCCCAGCGAGGTGCTCTGCTCGGCATTTTCCGTTTCCACCAGTGCGACCGGGGCGGTCACCGTGATGGACTGGGATGTTATCCCCACCTGCAACTCGGCGTTCAGCGTGATGGTCTCCAAGCGCATCTCGATATTGCTGCGAATAAATTGCTTGAAGCCCTCCTTGACGAAAGAAACGGAATACATTCCCAACGGCACGAATGGCGCGTCGTACAAACCCGTCGCATCCGTTGTCTCCCGCTGGACCACGCCCGTCGAAATGTTCGTGATCGTGATGACGACCCCCGGAATCACCGCTCCTGATGGATCCGTCACCGTCCCTCGGATCTCACCGCTTTGCCGGCTTTGACCGACCGCCTGACCAACTGCTAGTAAAATGGCTATGAGTGTAATCCCTAAAATCCGCAAGCCTCGAATGGACCGCACTGGATTGTCCATCATTTTTCACCTCCCATTTATACCGGGATTCCCAGGTAGGCATACTGAGTGACAGCGTTACAAAGTTGTTACGGCGATTAGTTGTAATTGTGCCTTACCCCTCTTTATGGTCATCTGTGTCCTTCGCTCCGCATCGGACGGCATACACCACCACAGCGTAAGGTGTCAAGCTATTTAAGAATGCTATTTAAGAATGTAACTTGGGTTGGAAGCGCGCCAAAATTGTCTATAGTCCAGAGCTGGCAGGCGCGGATGTTCTTGCCCTCATTGCCTAGCCCTAGGAAAACCATTGGGCAGACGCATCAACCCGCAGGTCACGGGTTTCCGACCGCACCGCCTCGATCGACGCGCTTCGCGGCTTCGACATGCTCTGGATTACCAGCGGCTATGAAGTATTCGACGGCTTGCGGAAAGTAATTCAGCTCCGCTAATGGACGCGCTCAACCGGCAACTCGAACACGCGGCGTGGCAGGGCTTCAGGGCGGGCTGCGCCCGCCAGCAAGGCGCGGGATCAAGGATTTCTGCGCGTGAGTACGGGCGGTTCGCGAACCGCCCGTACTGAACGGGGATCATAAGACGGGGGCACTCCCAACGATGATCGCCTACGGTGCATGAAATTGAAGGCAGCAGCGCGGCGCTAAGGCGAGGTACTCGACCCCTGACATGCGGCACATTCCGATGTCGGAAACAATGAGGTCAGGAGGTCCCCCCCTGAGTTTCCCTACGGCTCAAGGCCTTCAACAGACCGACGAGACACACACCCCGCAGCCCTTAGGGCGCCTGTAAGGGACCTCCCCATGAGAGGCATGTCGCCGACCGACAGAACACCGTCGCTTGTGTGTCCAGTCATAGCCGGCCGGCGCTTCGCATGCACGCCCATTTTCAGTTTCCGATTATTGATTGTCTGTTCAATATTGCTCACTTTTGCGGATTATTTTTCAACCCTCAAGCGCCGCTCGGTGCTGTCCCAATTTGAACGTAGCGCCGCCCTTTAGAGCGGCACGTGCCGGGCTGAAGCCCACCGCCACACCCGAAATTAGGACAGCACCGTGCCGGTCATACTTGCTGGCGGGGCCGTCCGGGCGTGATATGATGCCGCCTTTGCCATCCGGCAAATTTCGTTGATCACATCGCCGCAGGAGGGTCCATGCTTTCCATCGCCCTTGCGTTTTTCACGTTACTTCCCTCGTTGGGGAGCCAATCCGCAGTGCAGAATCCCGGCTTCGAATTCGCGCCGGCTCTAACGGGGTGGGAGGTGAAGGCTCGCCTCCGGCAAGAGCACGGGCGCATGCCCACGCTCACCGTAGACCAGCGCAATGCGAAGGAAGGTGCTCAATCCCTGCTGATTGAGGCACTGGATCCGGCGGACGCCTACGCCCGGCAGAGGATTTTCCTCCCGGTCGGTTCTTTGTGGCGCGCGCGCGTTTGGATCAAAACGGAAAACCTGGCGGCGGCCGGGGACGGTGACGCCGAGGGTATCATCGGCATCGAGACGCCGGGCGCGGAAATCGCCTCGAGTGGGGGACGCTCGGGCACCACTCCCTGGGACGACGAAGAAGTGGTCTTCCGTGTTCCCTCCCCCGGCTACATTGATTTAGCGCTGGTGGGAACACGCGGTGGCACGGGGAGAACCTGGTTTGACGATGTCACGTTGGAAGCCCTGCCTTCCGACGCGCGCGAGGACGTCCACATCTTCGCCGATCACACCAGCAAGCGGCCGATCGACGCCAAGCAGCAAGGGCAGTTCATCGAGCTGCTCTGCAATCTGATCCCCTCCATTATCGCGCAGCAGGTGGTCTCGACGAGCTTTGAGGACGCGCCACCTTGTCAGGTTGCCTACAAGAAGGAGGTGGACGAGCCTTACCGCCCCTGGTACCCGGAAGGCGCGGTCGAGGTGGCGCAATATTCCTACGACACCGCGAACCCCTTCAGCGGTGCGCGCTCGGAGAAAATTGTCTTGCCCGCAGCGCATGCCCGCGCCGGGATTTCGCAGGACGGCTTCTACCTCAAGCAGGGAATCACCTACAAGTTACGCTTGCACATGCGCGGTGAGGGCAACGCTCCGGTTTGGGCTTCCCTCCACGGTGGCGGCCGAGTGATCGCCGGGCCGGTTCTGCTGGGCCACGCCGGCGAAAAATGGGCAGCCGCGGAAGCCGATTTGCGTGCCGATCAAACCACCCACAATGCCACGCTGACCATCGACTTTGAGGGCCCAGGCACTCTGTGGCTCGACCGCGTGTACCTGATTGGCTCCGACGCGGTTCTGGGAATCTGGCGGCCGGACGTGGTGGCCGCGCTCCAGGCCATGCACCCGGGAATCATTCGTTTCGGCGGCAGCACCACGGAACAATACGAATGGGATCGCGCCATCGGGTCGTGGGATGACCGGCTGACCTTCACTACCGTATGGGGTGGCTGGGAGGAGAACTTCGTCGGCCTCGATGAGTTCGTGCGGCTATGCGAGTACATCGGAGCAGAGCCGCTTATCTGTGTGCGCTGGACCGGCAAGAAGCCTGAGGATGCTGCGGCGGAAGTGGAATACGCCAACGGCAGCATCGAGACACGCTGGGGCGCCCTGCGCGCCAAGAACGGCCACCCCGCGCCCTACCATGTGAAGTACTGGCAGATCGGCAATGAGGTTGACGTCTCTGACTATGGCAATTCCGTGCGCGCGTTCGCCGCGGCCATGAAGAAGGCCGATCCCAGCATCAAGCTGATGTCCTCGTTCCCCACCAAGGGTCTGCTCGACGCCGCCGGAACTATTTTCGACTATCTCTGTCCCCACCATTATGAGGTCGCTAACCTCCCCGGCGAGGAGCGCAGTTTCCGGGAACTCCAGGAATGGATCGCGGCCAACGGTGGCGGCAAGGACATTCGCCTTGGGGTGACGGAGTGGAACACCACGGCAGGAGATTTCGGCCTGACGCGGGGCATGCTCCAAACGCTCGGCAACGCGCTGAGCATTTCGCGCTACCTGAACCTCTTGCAGCGCTACGCCGACCTGGTGGAAATCGCCAACCGCTCCAATTTCGCGGACAGTTTCGGCTCGGGCTTCGTTGTGACCGGCCCCGGCTGGATTTACGAGTCACCCGCCTATTACGCGCAGGAGATGTACGGGCGCGCCGCCGGCGCCTACCCTCTCCACCTCGAGCGCTCCTCGAAGCTCCCCTGGCACCTGCAAGAACCGGACCTGAGCGCAAGCCTCAGCACGGACGGAAAGAAGCTGCGGATCTATGCCGTCAACTCGACGCTCGACCCGCTCCCACGAAAGTTTCAACTGGACGGCTTCAAGGCGGGCATATCGGGCGGCGCCGTTCTTACCCTTGAAGACCACGCGCACGCCGGGACTTCCGAGGTCATGAACAGCCGCGATGATCCCGAGCGGGTTTCCCTCCGTTCGCGCCCGGCGGAAATCCACGGGACACAGTTCGAGTTCACATTCAGTCCGCTCACCATCACTTTGCTGGAATTGGACTTGCGGCCGTAGCCTGCATATCTCACCGAGGGATCATTTCCCGACAGTCGCAGCGTCAAAATCGCTCTGTAAGCCGGCGATCTTGGGCAGCCATGATCGGTATTGTTCGAGTGAGAAAGGTGGCATGCCTTGGAGATAGTGATTTGTATGCCTCTCGCCGTTGGCCGTCCATTCGATCAGGAAAAGCCGCTTGCCGGAATGGAACACCGGAATCGTGCCCACTTCGAGGTTCTCGTTCGCCTGGGTCGCATAGTCTCCGTCGAGCAGAGTCTCGCCGGAGTCGGCGTCCCAAACGCGGTAATGGCCGCTGGCATCCTCGCGGGAATCGTTTCCCACCACCACCCGGCAGTGCCAGTCCTTGGGCTCATCCACCATCACACAGACAGGTTGCTGCACACGGCGAATATAGTAATAGGCGAGCTTCTTGTTGAAATAATAGTCTACGACCGAGTCATTCAATTGCGGCCAGCCGTCCATGACGTTCCACCAGATCACCCCGGTCCTCCGCCACTTGTTCAGGCGCGTCATCTCCACGAAAAACTTGGTCGCTTCCGCCTCGGTAATCTGGGTAGAAAGAATGAAGTCCTCGAGTTTATCCGGAGTCACCCCGAAGAATTCCTTTTCCTCATTGGCCAGCATGCGGTTTTCGTAGGGATCGAGGGTCGTATCCGTGGAGTGTAGTGCCCACCAGGAATTGTCCTGCCAGGGCCAAAGGTGCTTCTCGTCCAGGAATCGTTTCAGGGAGGAGAGACCCGGGCAGCCATCGTAGCCAGCCTCACTCACGAAGTGCGCCGTGTGCTCGGTATAATAGCGGCTCTTGAAGTAATCTCGCGGACCCCACAGATGTTCTTCGGGCATGAGCTTCAGGTCTCCCGTGGCAATCACTTCCGGTGACATGTAGGGAGAGCTGGGAAGATATGGCCGGTAAGGATCACATTGGAAAATCACCTGCGGAAGCACCTCGCGCGTGATCTTGTTGTGGGCGGGATCCAAACCCGAGATTTGGTAGAACATATCGACTTCGTTGTCGCCGGACCAGAGAGCCAGGGAAGGATGGTTGCGCAGCTTTCTCACCACGGATATCGCCTCGGCCCGCATCACCTCCAAAAACTCCGGTGTCTGGGGATAAATCGCGCAGGCCATGGCAAAGTCTTGCCACACCATGATCCCCTTGCGGTCGCAGATATCGAAGAACGCGTTGTCTTCGTATACGTTCCCTCCCCAACATCTGAGCATGTTGCACTCGAGGTCAGAGACTAGCGCCAGGATCTTCTCGTAGCGCGCTGAATCGCGGCTGTGAAACGCATCTACGGGCACCCAGTTGGACCCCTTGACGAGGATCGGAACCCCGTTGACTTGGAAAAGGAACTGGCCGGGCTTCTCAATGCTGGTCGTCTCGGTGCGGATCAATTCCAGCTTGCGGATTCCCACCGAGTCCTGGCGGGATGCAAGCACCTTGTCATTCTCTAGGAGCTGCGTGGTCACTTGATAGAGGTTGGGACTGCCATAGCCCCTGGGCCACCACAACCGGGGGTTAGCCACGTCGATGGTAAACCTTCCCGCGGTGAACTCCACTTTGTGGATATGGGTGAAGGTGGAATCACCGCAGCGGCCCTGGATGCGCAGCCGGAGCTGGGGAAGCAGCGCGAGGTCGGTGGTGAGTTCGTATGAGACCGCCAGAGCGGCGTGGCCGGAATCAACAGATAGGGTCGTGAAATACATGTCCGCGACCTCATGGGGGGCATGGACGATGAGCTCCACGGGACGCCACAGACCGGCCGAAACCGCTCGCGGCATGATGTTCCACCCGAACGAGTGCGGCGCCTTCCTGATCCAGATTTGCTCCGCATTGGTGGTAAGGGCAATATCGTTGCCGGGGTCATACCGTTTGCTGGCTGCCTCGATGATGGGCGACCTTAGCCTGACAGTGAGAACATTGGACCCGGAGGAATTCAACTTTCCCGTCACGTCGAAGTGCTGCTCGATGAGGGCATTCGCCGTCTCCCCCAATTCCTTCCCGTTTAGCCAATAAGTGGCAAGACAGTCCACGCCACCGAAATGAAGTTCCACCCGCCGCCCGGTAATTCCAGGTGGTGTCGGAAAGTCCCGCTGGTACCACCATTCATACAATTCGTAGGGTTTCAGCTTCAGGATGTTATCGCCATAAAGCAAGTCAGCGGGCAGCTCGCCTTTGCGCGAAAGATCGAGTTCGACATTACCAGGCACAGACGCCTCGATCGAGGTAAGTCCTTGCGCCTTGAGTTGGTCGGGGTGGGTAATTTGATACTTGCCTTGAGGAAAGTAAAACAGCTTCCATTCACCATCAAGGCTTATATGAAGCGGTTCTACCGCGGGTTGGTCGATTACCGTCTTCTCCTGCGCCCAAGCCTGAAGCCCCGAAGAAACGAGAACAAGACACATCACTGCGAAAAAAAATCGAGTCTGTTTCATCATGCTGAGGCCTCGCTTACTTCGCCGCGGGCTCCGCCGATTCAATGAGGGGCGGCAGCGCGTGCTGGTCATAGATTCTCCCGCTGCGGCCGATTCGGTTGGAAGCTCCTTCCCAGCGTCCCAACTCTTCGTCGTAGCGAGCCAGGATGTTTCCCAGGAAGTAGGGCAGATTTTCTCCCAACCAGAGTTTCTGGTACATATCGCGCAACAAGGTTGTTTGGTCGCGCATGTCCTGGATTAAACCATTGCTGCCGTTGATGCGGCCCAGGATGTTGCTCAACAGCAGCAGGGTCAGAGGATTGGGCTTGCGCCTGGGAATAGAGATCGGCAATGTATTTTGCGTAAATGGCCTTTTGGCCGAGGAAGTCGAACCGCCGCGCGGCGAACTCCGTGTAATCCAGCAAATCCCCATTGCGGCGCGCGAGGTGAGAATTCGTCAGGAGGTCGGCCACCACGTCTTCCGCGGTCAGCCGAATCTGATGCGCGGCGGGCTCCATCCGGAGGTAGAAGCTCTGCCCTTCCGGAGTCAAAGCATCATGCCAGGTCAAAGAATCTTCGCCGTCGGAATTGACTGCCTGGCGCAGCATATTGTGGATTTCCGAAAGACTTTTGACTTCGCCCACAAAGTGATGTTCGTCGGCGCGATAAAACGTCCAGTCCCAACTCGTCGTTGAACTGCTCGTCGTCCACGGTTTTCTGCCAACTGTGCGCCGCTCCATAAGCAAGGCCGTACCAGGTGAAATTCACCATGCCCTCGCCATCGTCCATCCAGGTCGTATTCAAGACGCCGGTGGCGCCGAGGGCTTTTCCATCGGTCACAAATTGCCGGATGTTGGCGAGCGCCGTGTTGAAGTCGGGATAAATGCGGCTCCAGTTGCTCACGCCCGGCGCCACCCATGTTTCCAGGCCCACATCGCGGAAGGGCTTGATCAGTTTTACAAAAGACGGCCTGGCGTCGTAGTCCCAAGGCACCGCGATCATATCGTGCGGCAAATCCTTGAGATGCTCGGGGTGCTGAACGCCCATGTCGCCCCAGAACAAAATCTTGCGATGATAAGGGCTCAAAGTCTCGTCGATCTTACGGAGGTAATCGATGTAGACCTTGCTGTAACCCTCCGCCTCGACTTCCGCCTTGGTGCGTCCCTCGCCCAATTCCTGGGTTTCATCGGCCCCGATATGGAAGAAGGGACCGGGGAAAACCGCCGCCAGGTCCCCGAACATCTTGCCAATAAAAGTAAAGGACCCCGGCGCGGTGGGCGTGAGCACGTGGCCGTAAGGCACCTCAGCCAAATCCTGGAACCGCTCATTCTGGAGCGCCAGGTGCAGGTGCCCGAAGGACTCCTGCTCGGGGATGATCATCACGTGATACTGCGCGGCGTACTGCACCAGTTCCTTCGCTTCTTCCGGAGTGATGGCCCCGCCCGGAGCGGCGACGTTCGGCAGGCTGGGGTAAGCAAAAGCGTTCTCCATGTAGGGAGAGATCGACGTTGATTTTATATTCCGCCAGCAAGCGCGATGTCGCGCTTGAAGGAAGCCAAGGTGGGAATGGGACCGCGGCTGATGTCCAGGCTCACGCCGCGCCAGCGGATGGCCGGCCAATCGACAATCCGAACCTCCGGCGCCTCGGCCCCGCCGCCCTTTACCGGATGGAGCAATTGCCGCAACGTTTGCACCCCATAGAAAATGCCCGCTGCCGTCTTGCTCACAATGGAGGCTTCATGGGAAGTGACCACCAGGATGTAACCTTCCTCGTCGGCCTGAGCGGGGATTTGCAACCCCGACTTCTCCAGAATTTGCTTGCCCGCCGCGCTGTCGGCGCGCGCCAGGACAATGCGCGAAGAACCCTTCCCCTTACCGGCAGCCACTCCGTCGAGAGAACTCAGGTCCCCGGAAAGAAGCGACGCGGCAAAGCGATCCTCTTCTGAGTTGCCGGTGACGTCGATGCTGACGCGTGTTCCCACTTGGAACACTCCCTGACCGAGCTCAAGCTGATTGGGGTAAGGAGTGAGAGGCAAACTGGCCGGATAAACAGCGGGGCTGGATAACATCAGAGCGAACAAGAATGCGAAAAGTCTCTTAGGCACGGTGAATTTCCTCCTGAGGAACATACTTTACTCCCATCGGGCCTGGATGCGAAGCTTTGAAGTGCGGCAGCTTGCTGCCGCTTTTGGTACCAGCCAGCTTGCTGGCTGGGAATTGCGCTCGCGATTGAATCTCCTGCGCAAGCTCACGGAGGAAAGCGGCGGCAAGCTGCCCACTCCAAAGCTTCGCACGCCTGAACAAGTTGTAGTGTCGCCCGGCCATCCGTACACTGATTGCTGATCGCTGATGGCGATATTTTTCCTACCGCGCCATCCAGCCGCCATCCACGGTGAGAAGCGTTCCATTCACGTAATCAGAAGCTGTGGAGGCCAGAAAAACCACCGCGCCCTGCAAATCCTCCGGGGCGCCCCAGCGGCCAGCGGGAATCCGCGAGACTATCGCAGGATTCCTTTCCGGGTCGGTCCGCAAAGCTACGTTGATATCCGTGGCGATATATCCGGGAGCGATGGCATTCACCTGCACGCCCTTGCCCGCCCATTCGTTGGCCAACGCTTTGGTGAGTTGAGCAACGCCCCCTTTACTCGCGGCATAACTGGGAATCAGAATTCCGCCCTGGAAAGACGCCAGGGAGGCAATGAAGATAATCTTGCCGGCGCCGCGCTCCACCATCCGCTTGCCCAAGTCGCGGCTGAGGACAAATTGGGAATTGAGATTCACCTCGATGACCTCGTCCCAATATTCGTCCGGGATGCTCTGCCGCGGGCGTGCGCCGGGTGGTCCCGGCGTTGGCAACAAGAATATCGATAACGGGGAAATCCGCCATCACGCGGGCGGTGAATTCGTGGACGGCCTTGCGCTCGCGAAAATCGCATTGATAGGATCGAAACTTGCGGCCCGCTTGCACGACCGCTTTTTCCACGTCGCTGCCGCTCGGTTCGAGTGATTTGCTGACGCCCACAATATCGGCGCCGGCTTCGGCCAGCGCCACGGCCAGCGCCTTGCCGATGCCGCGCCTGCACCCGGTCACAACCGCAACCTTACCGTCTAACTTGAAACGATCGAGAATCGTCATGGTGTATCGCCTGGCCTTTCCAAGTTAGCCCTCGCGGCGTTATACGTCAATTCGAGGCTGTAGCAGCGAGTTTATCCTTCAACTGACAGACCAAATGGCGACGTAAAGCCGCCTCTACATCAAATTGACCCACTGCCCACGCGCTTTCCACGTGAGCGAGGAACGCCGCAAGTTCCTCCGGCAGCGGCGCTTCAAACTCCAGCGGCGCGCCGGTGAGGGGATGAGCGAAAGCCAACTTTGCGGCGTGCAGAAATGTGCGCGGCAATGTGGGCTCCTCGCTTTCCCCGAATCGCAGCTTGGCGGGCGCGCCGTAAGTGGTATCGCCCACCACGGGATGGCCGAGGCTGGCCAGATGCACGCGGATTTGGTGCGTGCGCCCGGTTTGGGGCATGGCTTCGACCAGCGTGAAATGGCCGAAGCGCCGCAGCACGCGGTATTTCGTCAAAGCTTCGCGCGGAGCAATTCCCCCCGCCTTCATGCGCGTGCGCCGCCGCGGGTCGCGGCCCACCGGCCTCGAGATTTCCCCGCTGTCGGCGGCCACGCGCCCGTGGACCAGCGCCACGTAGGTCTTGTGCACTTCCCGCGACTTGAACTGTTCGCTCAGGCGGCGGTGCGCGGCGTCATTCTTGGCCACCACCACCAGGCCGGAAGTCATTTTATCCAACCGATGCACGATTCCCGGCCGCAGCTCGCCGCCCATTGTGGATAAACCACTAATGGGGGCTGAATCGGGACAAAAGAGCGTTAACGAGGGTACCGGACTTTATGCCCGAGCCGACGTGCACCACCATGCCGGCGGCTTTGTTTACCACCAAAATGTCCGAATCCTCGTAAACGATCGGCCAGCGGCAAGTCTTCCGGCGTGGCTCGCAACTCCTCATGCTCGGCGCGGACGCTGATTCGGCGCTCCGGCTTCGATCACTTCGCCGGATTTCTTCGCCGGGGCCGAGCCGACCGTCACCAACCCTTCGCGAATCAAGCGCTGAATCTGGCTGCGGCTCCAGTCCGGCATCTGCCGCACCAGGAAAAGGTCCAGACGGTCGCCGGCTGACTTCCGCCGGAACGACGAATTGTCGCGTTTCCGCCATGGGCACCCGAGGAGTCAGGAGTCAGGAGCTAGGAGTCAGGAGATTGAGTCATTATGTCATCGGGCCATTGGGCCATTGAAAATCGCTAAATGGCCGTTGGCCCAGCGATTCAAAGCCCTGATCGCAGGACGAAAGCCGCGCCATTCTAACTTCTAGCTCCTAGCTTCTGACTTCTAGCTCCTAACTTCTAGCTCCTAGCCCCTACTCCCCAAACAGCACCTGCAACGATGATGAATCCCGTGCCCACCACGATGGCGCTATCCGCCAAATTGAATGTGGCCCAGTGATAACTGCGGAAGTAGAAATCGAGAAAATCCTCGACCAGGCCCGAGCGCATGCGGTCGAAGAGATTGGAGAGCGCGCCGCCCAGAATCAGCGACAGCCCGATGCTGCGTTTCCCATCGCAGGTTCTGGGTTCTGACCACCAGGATCACCACCGCAATCAGCAGCGCAGCGGAAATGACAATCAGCAGGGGCGTCTTCCACCAGACCGGCGAATCGGAGAAGATTCCAAACACCGCCCCGGAGTTCTTGGTGTTGGTCAGGTTGAAAAATCCCGGCACCACGGGAACGACGGCGCGCTCGGGAATGCGGCTTTCCACCATGGCCTTGGTCACCTGGTCTGCCGCAAACACCGCCACGGCGATCGCGGCCATGAGGATTCGCGAGATGATTTTGGCCCGTGGAGTCATGGCCGTGGGCGTTTCGATTTTGGATTTTCGATTTTGGATTTTCGCTTCCTGTGTCCGTAAAAAGAATTCACCACAGAGGCACAGAGATCACAGAGAAAAGCACTTCGATATGTACTGGCAGCGATCGCGGGCATGGTTTTTTGAGCCGTAGCTCCTTCTCCGTGTGCACTCCGTGACCTCTGTGTCTCCGTGGTGAAATACTTTTGTTGAGGACCACCTGCGGCCCCCGAAAATGACCGTACGGACCGGCTACTCCCGCCACTACCTTGCCGCCTCGATCTCCTTCAGCGCCGCCGAGCATCGTTCGCACACCGTGGGATAGCGTTGATCCTTCCCGACCTGTTCGGAATAATTCCAGCAGCGATCGCATTTCTGGCCAGCGGCTTTTTCGATTTTCACGCTCAGGCCGGCGAGTCCCGTGGCGGCCGCGCCCTCCACGGCTTGTGGCGTAATCTCGACCTGCGACACGATGAAAAGATAGCGGAGGAAATCGCGATACTCCTCCACCAGCGGCTGAAGGTCGCCGGACCGACGCACCAGGACCACGCGGGCTTCCAGCGACCCGCCGATGAATTTCTCCTGGCGCGCCACTTCCAGCGCCTTCAGCACTTCTTCGCGCAGGGCAATCAGGCGCGGCCAGTTTTCCAGCCGCTGCAAGTGCTCGGCGGAAAGTCCCGCGCGCAGGTCGGCGGGGGAAACATACTTGGCCAGGTGAACGCTCTTTTCCCGCAAGTGCGGAGCGGGAAGGTGCGTCCAAACCTCGTCCGCGGTGAAGCTCAGCAGCGGCGCCACGACGCGCACCAGGGCGTCGGCGATGCGATAAAGCGTGGTTTGCGCGGCCCTCCGGCGAACGGAACCCGCGGGCGCGGTGTAGAGGCGGTCCTTCAGGATATCGAAATAGAACGCGCTCAAGTCCACGGTGGCGAAGTCATACACGCCGCGATAGACCTTGTGAAAGGCATATTCGTTGTACGCGGCCTGCACGCGCTCCAGCAATTCCGCCGTGCGCACCAGCGCCCAGGTATCGATCTCCTCGAGTTGGCTCGCCTCCACGCAGTCCTTGGCCGGATCGAAATCGTAGAGGTTGCCCAGGCAATAGCGGAAGGTATTGCGCAGCTTGCGATAAGCTTCGGAAAGGCGGGTGAGCATCTCCGGCGAGATGGAAACGTCCTCGCCAAACTCCACCGAGGCCGCCCACAGGCGCAGAACCTCCGCCCCGTGCGTTTTGATGACCTCCTGCGGCTCGATCACGTTGCCGATGGATTTCGACATGGCGCGGCCCTGCGCGTCGAGCACCCAGCCGTGCGTCAGCACCTGGCGGTAGGGCGCCGCGCCGTTCGTTCCCAAGGCCACCAGCAGCGAACTGTGGAACCAGCCGCGGTATTGGTCGCCCGCTTCGAGATAAATATCGGAAGGCCAGGGCAAATCCGGCCGATGGCCCAGAACCGCATAGTGGCTTGACCCGGAGTCAAACCAGACGTCGAGAATATCGGTCTCGCGGCGCAGATTCGTTCCCGCCGCATTCCGGGCAGTGAGCGCCGGGCGGCAAGCAGTTCCGCTTCCGTGTGCGCGTACCAGGCGTCGGCGCCTTCCTTGCGGAAAAGCTCCAGGGCGTGCTGTGGCCAGACTCCGCGTCCAGAATCGGCTTCTTGCAATCAACGCAATGGAACACGGTGAGCGGCACACCCCAAACGCGCTGGCGCGAGATGCACCAGTCCGGGCGCTCGGCGATCATGTTGGAAATGCGCTCTTCGCCCCAGGAGGGAACCCATCGGGTCTTCTTGATTTCCTCCAAGGCGCGCTGGCGCAGCTCCTTGTGATCCATGTCGATGAACCACTGCTCCGCCGCGCGGAAGATGATGGGATTGTGGCAGCGCCAGCAGTGGGGATAGGAGTGGTCGAGCGTAGCCCGCCGGCCCCATCAGCACTCCGCGCGCCTTCAGCAATTCGATGATGGGCGCGTTGGCGTCGAAAACCCGCTTGCCCACATATTCGGGCAGGCCCTCGGTGATCTTCCCCGCCTCATCCACCGGGCAGTAGATATCGATGCCGTACTGCACGCCGGTCAGGTAGTCCTCGCGGCCGTGGCCGGGAGCGGTGTGGACGATGCCCGTGCCATCCTCGGCGGTCACATAATTCGCCATCACCGGCACAATGGCGCGGTCGAGAAAAGGATGGCGGACTTGAATCTTCTCCAGCGCCTTGGCGGGAATGCGCGCCAGAATCTTTACGGCGCCATTCAGTCCCGTCGCTTCCACCACCGGCCCCATGCGGCGGCTCTCGATGATGTAGGCGTCGCCGTGCGGGTCGTCATCGCCCACCACCACGTATTCAAAATCCGGATGGAAGGCCACGGCCATGCTGGCGGGCAAAGTCCAAGGCGTGGTGGTCCAGATGATGACCCAAAGTTTGCGCCCTGCCAGCGCCGGATCGAGCGCCGCCGGGTCCGACGTTACCGGATAGCGCACGTAGATCGACGGGCTGCGGTCGTTTTCGTATTCCACTTCCGCTTCCGCCAGCGCCGTTTTGCAGGAAATGCACCAGTAAACCGCCTTGCGCCCGCGGTAAACATAGCCGCCGCGCGAGAAATTCCAGAAACGCTTCGGCAATGCGCGCTTCGTATTCAAAACCCATCGTCAGGTAGGGCTTATCCCACTCGCCGAAAACTCCCAGGCGCATGAAGTCCTGGCGCTGAATGTCCACGAATTTCTGCGCGAACTTGCGGCACTCGCGGCGCACTTCCACCGCGCTCATCTGGGCCTTGCGCGGGCCCAGCTCCTTGTCCACGTTGATCTCAATGGGCAAGCCGTGGCAGTCCCAACCCGGAAGGTACGGGGTGTTGAAACCTTCCAGCGTCTTCATCTTCACGATGAAGTCTTTCAGAATCTTGTTGAGCGCCGTCCCCAGATGGATGCGCCCGTTGGCATACGGGGGGCCGTCGTGCAGGGTGAAAATCGGGGCGTCCCTTGCGCGACTCGCGAATTTGCCCGTAGAGATTCTCCTTGCTCCACTGCGCGAGCCACTTGGGCTCGTTCTGGGGCAAGTTGGCTTTCATGGAAAATGAGGTTTTGGGAAGGTTGATGGTCTTCTTCAGTTCCAGGGGTTCTTGCATGCGTCCTCCGTCGTGAGGATAAACGTTCATTATAGAGAACGATGTGAGAATGTGTCTAGCTGTGTTAGGGTAAAGGCATTGAACCACTGAGGCACTGAGACACAGAGGATAAAGAAGCACATGGCATTTTTTCCCTCAGTGTCTCAGTGCCTCAGTGGTGAAAAATCATTGGAATTGAGTCGGTGTTGGGCGATGATTGACGGCCGGATTCGGTGAAAGCGCTGTTAGGAGATTCGTAAAAGGAATGAAACCGCAGAGACACTGAGGCACTGAGAAGAATAGAGGTTAAAAGAGCTTTTTCCCTCAGTGTCTCAGTGCCTCAGTGGTGAAAGGAAAAACATGTGATTGAAAATGATCCGTTGACGGAAAAGATCATTGGCGCGGCGATTGAGGTGCACCGGGCGCTCGGGCCGGGTCTGCTCGAATCCGCATACGAAGAGTGCTTGTGCCACGAGCTTCGCCTGGGGGGAATCGCTTTTGTGCGGCAACAACCTTTGCCGGTGGTCTATAAGGGTGTGCACCTGGACTGCGGTTATCGACTGGACGTGGTGGTGGAAGGGCGAGTGATTGTTGAACTGAAAACTGTCGACCACCTCTTGCCAATCCACGACGCGCAATTGCTCACCTATCTGCGTCTCGCCGGGATCCATACCGGACTCATCCTAAATTTCAACGTACCAGCACTGCGTCAAGGGATCAAACGCATGGTGCTGTAGAAGAAGGGAGGATTGAACCACTGAGGCACTGAGGTTGGTTTTCTAGTGAGAGGGCCGCGGCCGCCCGCAGGGAGCCGGGAGTTGGAGCTGTTCGGGCGCAGAATGGCGTTTGTGAGTGGGAAGGACCGCCGCTTACATAGCACGTGGAAGCGCGGAGTTGCGCGCTGCCAACAGCGTCCTGTAACGTAAGCACAAATGTGATAACATCTTTTGGAGGGGAATTATGCCAGCCACCAAAATCAAGTCCGTCCGCAGACCTGAAGCTTCCACTGAAAACGAGTACCGTGGCAAGCGGACGCGCACGGGAAACGGTTTTCGCTTTGATCGTGCTCTCTTCAAAAGCCATCCCGAATTTGCCGGAGAGGTCAAGGCCCACGTGATCGCGCCCGGCCGGATGCTGGTATCCGTTGCCGAGCCGGTCACCGAACGCCGCGATCCCGTGATGCAATCGTTCCTTGCCTTCCTCGCGAACGATATTGCCAAGGCGCCTGAAGGGATCAAGCCGATGAGCCCCGAGCTGGCGCGGCGCATTGACCGCTTGGTTGAGGAAGTTTCCGTCTCCTCGAATGAATCTCTCGAAGAGGAAAGCCTGCTCTGATGGAGGCCCATGGCTGGACGCTCTACCTGCATCCGCTCTTTCAGCAGCAATTGGAGAAATTAACCGCCCAGGTGGAAACTCTGCAAGCGAAAGACCCGCTGCACTACAAGGAACATTCGGCCACGAAGCTCCTTGCCACGATCAACCGTTATATGCGCGAGATCATTCCGCGCGATCCCGATGCGGCGGAGTTCCGTCAGGGCAATACGCTGGGCGCGGACAATCGCCAATGGTTCCGGGCGAAATTCCACGAGCGTTATCGCCTTTTCTTTCGCTTTTCCAGCCAAGAGAAAGTGATCGTCTATGCTTGGGTGAACGACGAGAACACGCTGCGCAAGGCCGGATCAAGAACCGATCCCTATGCTGTCTTCCGCGCGATGCTGAATGCCGGAAATCCGCCCAGCACCATGGCTGAGTTGCTGGCCGTTTCCACCAGACTCGAAGCGGCACGCTACTCGCGCCAGCAAGCTCCGGTCAAACCTAGCAAGAAGCGCAACCGCTGCCAATCTCCTTGGTGATGAAAGTTATCTAAACCGGTTTCGATGATTCTCCTCGGATCTCAATGAGACTCGCACGGCGATAGGTGCTGCTGCCCAGGAGTGGGTGCCCCGTTGACGAAGAGCTAAAGCCTTTGGAATTTCGGGTTAGCTGTCGTCTGTGAGCTGTTGGCAATTTCCGACATGGCAATTTCCGACCTCTTGCGCTGGGCCAAGGGAAACGGTAGTATCGAGATTATGACGGATAAGTAGGCGGTGATCGACGCTCTCCAGAGGCTCCCCGAGGACGCCTCGCTCGAGGAAATCAGCGAGGAGTTGCGCATCATGTCGTCCATCCGGCGCGGGCGGGCGGACATTGCCGCGGGCCGCACCAAGACTCAGGCGGAAGCGGAACATTTGCATGAGTCATGGGCCACAGCATGGACTTCTAAATAGTTTGGTCAGACGCGGCGATTTCGGACCTCCAGGAGGCTTGCTCCTAGGTCGCCCAAGATGACCCGCAGGCAGCCGTTAGCCTCGGGAGGGGCATACTGGACCACGTTCGCGTTCTGGCGTCTTTTCCCTTTATTGGCCCCACCTATCCGCGTGGCGCGCGAGGAACCTGGCGCGAGATCGTCTTTCGTTCTCACCGCATCTTCTACGATGCCAGCGAAGAGTCCCACAGCGTCGAGATTCTTCACGTGTGGCACGGCAGGCGTGACGAACCGGCCTTTCGAATGCCCTAACCATGCGATGCACGCGAGCACAAAAAAGCGCGCCGGGGGACAGATGTTGCCACCGGGCCGCCCCAGTCTCTGCCCTCCAGACCGTGGGCTTTTCCTTTAAGATGCACGGGAATACGGCAATCCCAGGCGGAAAGGGCGAAGGATCAGGGGTGGGGGCTAAGGAATCAAGGCCCGTGACGAGTTGTCAGCTTTCGCCTTGCTACCCGTTGTTTCGATGTATTTGCTCGGGGGGAAGCGGTGCTACTCTGCATTCGATCCTCGGGGGTTCAGCATTTTTCAACCCTTTTCCGTATATGCTTTTGCCTTGGGCGCCGGATGGGGGAAGAAGGTGGGGAGGTTGACTGTGAGTGCAGCGAATCCAGCGGTCCATCCGTTCCTCGCGAATTCGTTAAATGCGGCGAAACCACGCGGCGGGTGGAAAGGTGCAGCATCCTGTTTTCCAAGCTTATGTCTGCTTGTTGTGCTCCTGCTCCCGGCGATGGTGGGCGCCGAAGACCACCCTGTTGTGGCCAAAGAATACTACGGAACGTTTTCCGCCACCCATCCCGTGCTCCTGCGGATTAAGCCGGGCGACGTGGTGGCCACCAAGACCCTGGATTGCTCGGGGTATGATGAGCACGGGGAGGTTCGCACTGCTCTTGGAAACCCCTTAACGGGGCCCTTCTTCGTGGAAGGCGCGGAAGAGGGAGACGCCCTGCGGGTGCATCTCCGCAAGCTGCAATTGAACCGGAACTGGGGATCCTCCTGTTACCGTCTGGGCTTGTTCGCCGTGACCCCGGAATTCATCGAAACCATGCCTCCCAATAACCTCTATCCGGATCGCGTGATTAAAGGATCCTCCAACCTCGTGCGTTGGGACATCGACCTGGCGCAAAACAAGGTGCGGCTGCGTGACCCCGCGAGCGGACAGCAGAAGTTGGAGTTTGCGGCGCGCCCCATGCTGGGGTGCATTGGCGTGGCGGCGGAGGGTGAATTCGCGCCGACCTCGGAGCCCGCCGGTCCCTACGGCGGAAACCTGGACTACAACGAGGTCCGCGAAGGCGCCACGGTTCTCCTGCCGGTCTATCACCCGGGCGCGCTGCTTTACATCGGAGATGGGCACGCGTTGCAAGGTGACGGCGAGCCCACGGGCAACGGCATCGAAACTTCGCTCGACGTCGCCTTCAGCGTGGACATCGTCAAAAATGCTCACCTCACGGGACCGCGCCTGGAGACGTCCGACTACCTGATCAGTGTGGGCGCGCAGCCGGAGTTCTCGAGCGATCTGAATCATGGGCTGCAAATCGCCACCACGGACATGGTTCGCTGGTTGACCGAGGAATACAAGATGGATTCCTGGGTCGCGCAGGTCCTGCTGGCGTTTCAAAGCAAGTATGACGTCATCACCGTGGCCGGCTCGGTGGGCCTGAGAATCCCCAAGAGCTGCCTGCCCAAGCGCCCGTGAGGCAGAAGTCCCCGCACAAGGTCACGCCAATCCTCACCATAAAGATAATCTATGGGTAAAACCATTGCCAGAACCGGGGAGTGTTGCTAACAATGGAAGGGTTGGGCTTTCACCCAGTTCAAATCTGAATCCGGGACCGAAGCGGCGTTTCCACGCGAACCGTGTCGACGTCTTCGCGGAGTTCAGTTTGAACCAATCTTTCCGGGATTCCCGGCCTCAAGGAGATGCATGAGCAACGAACTGCAAGACCATTTAGAACTCCCCTACAGCGAATTGGAAGAGTTGAATCTCCGCGCCAAGGAGCAGCGGCAGAAGCGCGTGCCCCTGGAACAAATTCAAGCCGACCGCCTCAAGTACCTGACCGATGAGAAACGGATTAAAGCGGTGACCGTGCTTTTCAGCGACCTCGAAGGCCGGCTGCACATGCTCGATTACGACAAGAAATTCTTCATCAAGAGTTGGGATAACCTCACTTTCGATGGTTCTTCGATTCGGGGCTTTGCGGCTCAACGCGAGAGCGATTTGCGGCTGGGAATCGATTGGTCGGCTTTTTACTGGGGACCTTCCGACATCTTTGGGCCCGGCAAGGTCATGGTCTTCGGCGAGGTCATCGATAAAGATGGGAAGCCTTACCCCGCTGACCTGCGCGCCGTCTTGAAGGCCTACGCCAAGAGCCTTTTTGAGAAGGATGGCTTTACCTTAAACGCCGCCAACGAAATCGAAGGCTTTATCTTCAAAGGTGTTGACGCCGAACGGAACTATCACGAAACCGGCAAGTTCGAGTACGTCAGCGCGGGCGGCTATTATCACTCCCTTCCTGGCGACACGCTGCGCACTTTCATCGATCACAGCGCCGAAGTGCAGCGGGCGATGGGCTTCCAAAACGAGAAGGACCACCCGGAAGTCGCTCCCTCGCAGTTCGAAATCAACTACGGCTATGCCGAAGTGGTGGCCGCCGCCGACCAGATCCAGATTTACAAACTGATCTGCCGGCAGATCGCCACCAAGATGGGACTCAGCGCGTGTTTCCTGCCCAAGCCGATTGTGGGCGTGAATGGCAGTGGCATGCACTCCAACGTGTCGATTATGAAGGACAACAAGAACCTGTTCTGGGACCCGCAGGGACTGGAAAAAATGAGCCCGTTCGCCTGGCAGTTCGTTGACCGCATCCTCACCCACGGCAATGACCTGTGCTTGATCATGAACTCCAGCGTGAATGCCTACCGTCGTCTCGACCCGCATTTCGAGGCGCCGAACCAGCTTAAAGCCTCGGCCGTGGACCGCGGCTCGATGGTCCGAATTCCCCTGGGCAATTCGCGCAGCGCCCGCTTGGAAATTCGCGCCGTCGCTCCCGATGCCAACCCCTATTTGTTGCTGTACTCGATCTTCAAAACCGGCATCGAGGGTGATATCGCCCAAGTGGAGAATCTCCGCAATGCTCACCGCTACTTGCCCGACAACATCTACGATGCCATTAAGAACTTCCATGATGCCGAGTGGACGACGAGGCTGCTGGGTGAAGACGTGAAAGGCCGCTATGCTGACTTGAAGAAGGCTTCCGCCGACCGCTGTCCGCGATTGCTGGGGACGGCAGTGAAAGCGCCGGAGGTCCAGTTCCACCACGAGGTCTATACGCAATACCTGTGGAACATGTTTTAGCAGCGCTGCTGTTCACCAAAGCCTAAACAGGAAGACTTTTCCCTGTGCGGCTCTCTAACCCCCTCACCCTGGCCCTCGCCCCCTTGGGGGAGAGGGTGGACCGCCGCCGGCGCTTTCTCCAGCGGGGGCGGGACGGGTGAGGGGGTCTAAACCGTAAGGCCTAATTCAAACCTGCCCCAGTGCTTTCATGGCCGCGCTGACCCCCTCACCCCCACGACCTGCACAACGTGGGGCCCCCTCCGCCTTGCGGTTCCCCCAAGGGGGCGAGGGAAGTCCCTTATGGGCAAGGAAAAGCCGCGGACCTACAGAACAGGTCCGCGCTACCCTCCTTTTCAGGCATTACCTGGGGAACTTGTGCTGTCCGGCTGCGTTGCGCACGCAATCCACACGGCAATGCCCCACACGATTAACCCGGCGATGAAACCCTCGACCACGCTTGCCGCCAGCGCTCCCAGCAAGCGCAGAGGAACATCGCCGCCGCGACGGATCGAAAAAGTGGGTCTTGAAATAAGGCACGGCGGCGGCAAACAACGTGGCCAGGTAGACCCACAACACGCCACACCCATCCCAGCACCAGGGAAGGAGCCAGGAGTTGGCGGGCCTCCGTCAGTCCCATCCACGCCCCCACCGCGCCCAGGTAAAATGCGCTCAAAAGGACCAGTATGGTGGAACTCCAGGCAGCGGTGCGAAAAGGTTCAAGCCCCATGGCCTCGGTCCAAAAACGCATGATCACGAACACTCCCAGCATGGCGCCGGGAGCCACGGTCACCGGCCAACGCCAGAGGATGTGAATCACCGTCATCAGCAGCAGAATGGTCACAAACAACACGCCGATTTCCACGGTGTGCCCCAGCACGTGCCGGCCCAGATGACTCCAATTGCCGTAATCCTCCTTCTCGGCATAATGTGACCGCGAGAGACGCAGGACCGCGGAAATGACCGTCACCAGAATAATCCACCCCTCGGTCCATGCCGCCAGGATCAAGGCTGGCAGCAAAAGTTGTGAGAACTTGCGCAAGCCACCGCGCAATGGCCCCACCGCCGCAACGTAAATCGCCACCAAGGGCAGCGCCACCGTGCTGGAAACGTAGCGAGCGATATTTTGCGGCACGCCCGCGAGTTCCAAAACCAGACGCGCGATGACCAACACCGCCAGCACGGCCATCGCCCCTAAGCATCAAATGAGTAAACGGCTTCCCAGTAGTTCCTGAGGTTTCCGCAGACATGGCACCTCCTTTGATCTCAGACGAGATATTTACATCTCCTGCCTTACTTCAGCTGGCATCCCTTTTCGCCTTAAATTCCGATCCTGCTTTCCAAACCGGAAAAGTCGGGGCATTGGCGACACGGTAGCCGACTTCTCCCAGAAGGCGCAAATCCTCCACCGTCCCGCTCAGATCCCAGTAAGGTTTTATTTTGTCGGAGGGCTTGTGGTAATCCTCGCGGGTGTACTTCTCGCGCATCTGGAGTCCCCAGCCTTCCGGCTTGCCGATGTAATCCACGCCACGTGTCCGGGTCGAGCGCCGGCACTCCCTGCTTGGCAAAATTGAAGTGGTCGGAGCGAAAATAGAAGCCCTTTTCCGGTTCGGCATCGGGCTTGACCACCCTTCCCTGCTCCGCCGCCACGGCTTCCACCACATCATCCAGCGTTGACTGGCCCAACCCGATGACCTCGATGTCCCTGGTGCGCCCGAGCATGTTCAGTCCATCCATATTGATTTCCGCCAGGGTCTTGGACAATGGATAGAGGGGATGCTCGGAATAGTACTGCGAGCCCAGCAGGCCTTTTTCCTCCGCCGTCACGGAGAGAAACAGGATCGAGCGGCGCGGCGGCGGTTGCAGCGTGCGCAAAGGCGTCGGCCAAGTTCCACCAAACCCGCCACCCCGGAGGCATTATCCGCCGCCCCATGATAGATCTTGTCACCGTTCACTTCCGGACCGATCCCCAGGTGGTCCCAGTGCGCGGTGTAAATCACATACTCGTCGCGCGAGTTCGGGGTCAGAGCCCACCACTTTGCCCACCACGTTCTTGGAATCTGATGGTGCGGATGGTGTTCCGCAGCCCGAGAGAAGCTTTTACGTGCAGGTCCACGGGGTGGAAATCGCGGCTGACCGCAGACTTCTCCAGCGCGTCGAAATCCTTGCCCGCCAAAGCAAACAGCGCCTTCGCCTTCTCGTAAGTTATCCAACCTTCCGCGGCGCACCGCGACATTCCATGGTCGGCGGTCACCAGGCTGAACTGCTCGCCCGTATTGCTGCTTCGGACCACGCCCCAGGGATAGCCCGCCGGACCGGTCTGGTGTACGATCAAGCACCCCAGAGCACCCTTCGCCGCCGCCTCCTCAAACTTGTAAGTCCAGCGGCCGTAGTAGGTCATCGCCTTGCCCTTGAAGGTGTTCTCGTCCAGCTTGGAAGGATCGCTGGGGGTCAGGCACCGGCGGATCATTGATCAGCACCACGATAATCTTGCCCTTGACGTCCACGCCCTTGAAATCATCCCAGCTGGTACTCCGGGGCCACCACGCCGTAACCCACAAAAACCACGTCAGCCTCAAGGTTGATCGCCGGCTCCAGGCGTTTGGTCCAGGCCACGAAGTCATCGGCGAATTTGAGCGTCTCGCTGCTTTCCGCTGGCATCGTCCGTGAACACCAACTGCGCGCTGGGATCGGCTTTGATGCCCACCATCGGCACGCTCTGAAAGTAGGTTCCATCAGGATTCCCGGGCTTCAGCCCCACTTTCTTGAATTGGTCCTCGATGTATGCGGTGGCGAGCGTCTCACCCTTGGAAGCGGGCGCGCGGCCCTCGTATTCGTCCGACGAGAGAACCTTGATGTTCTCCAGAATCCTGGCGGCGTTGATCTGCTTCCAACCGGATTGCCCCGCGGCATCGGCCATCGCCACAAAGGGCTCCGAAAACCAGCGGCGCCCCGGCCGCGAGGCAAAGGAGGTGCTTTATCCATTCCATGTTGTCAGTCCCCCGAATAAAGTTAGGCGTGCATCGTACTTGAGTGCCCGCCGGGTTTCAATACGTTTTCGATTTTCGGTACTTGTGGGTAGTGGTGCAGTTTGAGGCGGTAGCGGCGAGTTTACCTCGCCAAATGGCGGCGTAAAGCCGCCCCTACGTCAAACTGCACCACTACCTGGAGTTTCTACATTTTGAATCGCGGGGTTCGTTCCCCAGCGCTCGAAGCGTGACAAAAATGCCGACGGTTTCAGCAAAATACGTGTGCTTCGGTAGAAAATGTCGCTCCGTTGTGTAGAAATGTCGCCTTTTTTCTCGGTAAAATTGTCATCTTTTTGTTTGTTTTCATACACATTCCGGCTTCGTTCGTCATTTATTAACATCTTTTTTTTTAGTGCTCGCTCCCCACGCGACTTTTCCCCTCCGCCGCGATGATGGAAACTCCCTTGCTTCGGATAATTTGTCCTGCATTTTGCGCGTCGGTCTGGGAATTTGTCCTTTCCTCCGGGCGACCCGGTGGGGCTGCCGCGTTCCGCCCCCGTCTCTCCCCTCCCAGGCTACGCCGGAGCCCAGGTATCTTGTCAAGGGGATTCTAATCCATTTCCCTACCGGCAGGAAGAGATTTTACAATTTCTGCCTGCCATTTCCTGCCCGTAGGAAATGGGCTACGAGACTCGCCGCCGATGGTGACAAATCGTCACGCTGGCAGGGGACGCCGCACACAAGCATGGCCATTATACGGCCAAGTGGATTACTTCGGGGTGAGGGGTTATCTCCCGCGCCTGCCAGCAGGTAGCGGGGAGCCGACTGATAACTCCGCGTTTCTTGAATCTGAAATCTCCAATTGCCCGGCGCCGAGCCCCGAGGAACCTGATCAGTTTCTAGGCCATTGCATTCAGAGTCAACAAGGCGTATATTCCTCCTCGGCCGGGAAACGGATACTCTGAACTTTCTCTCAGATCTCAACTCCACAAAACGATCTGACCGTTATGGCCTTAGCTGTTTGTCTCACCCCAGGGGACAACCCCAGTGGAGCGCTTGGTGCAGCGACTGGAAGTTTTCTACAGTGATCTCCAGAAGCTGAAGACAAAAGGGTAGGGAGCAATTCGCTCTTGTCTATCAAGTAGGGTACCTTCTTCATTGGTGCGAAAATGTATTTGCCGGCGGCTGCTCAACAACTAAGGTCCGATTCCTTACCCACATTTCGACTGCAGACGCAACTGCCGACCAACGCTGGCTGCCACCCTTCTCGTATCTCCGCGTCTGGCTTGTCCCACCACTTCAGAGTCATAATGCCCCGATGAAGTATTTCGAAGTGTCAAAGGGTTGACCAATCCTCTGTATTAAATCTCAACTTTCAACTTCGGGCATTAACCCGGGAAAGGATGTTGTATGCCAAAGACCGCCGCAGTAGTTCAACTTCCTGAGCAAGCAAGTAGCGCGGACCTGCGGTTCAAGGTCCGCGGCTTTTCATCCGGAATGACCCAAGCAGGTTTAAATCCAAGTGGGCACATTGAAATCGTAGCGCGGCCTGCTCCCCAAGGTCCGCGGTTTTTTTGGCTTCAAATGGGCGTATGCACATCGAAGGGAAGCGGAACGCGGTCGATCCGCAGTCCGCAAGACCGTTCTTGGTCCTCCCCGCTAACCCCCCGTATTCCGGCAGGCTCGACCATTTCCAGAAAGGCCGCAGACCTTGGAGTGCAGGCGCGCTACAATCTGCGACTACTTGGACGTTCTAGTCGCCGACCCTCGGATGTGGCCTGCGTCCGCAGGCTTGAGGGGTTAGTGCCGGCGCGCCGAACAAAAATGTCAAAGGTGCAGGCCGAAGGCGCGCTTTACGCGTTCCTTCGTTCCTCCATATAGGCGCGGAGCAGAGCGTTGATGCGGGTTTGATAGCCTGACCCCTGGCTTCTATACCATTCCACCACATCGCTATCGATCCGTAGCGTGAGCAGCTTTTTCCGCGCCACCGGCTTCAGACCCCGCCGCACGACGGCGCGAGCAAACATCTCCGGCGTCAATTCCGGAGCATCCGAGAAATCGATTTTGTCGTCTCTCAGCGCGTCGACTCGCTTCCAATCAGTCCGTGATTTCCTTGAAGTAACTGGCTTCTTCATTTTTAGTGGCCTTTCGAAGTCAGAAATGATTCGGATAACCTCCTGGGTCTCGGTATGCGCGATAACCACCACGCGACCGCTGAGTAAGCTCCGAAAGTGATGAACCGGGATTCGCCATAATCAAACCGGTCATCCAAGATCGTGACCGTTTTGCCGGCGAACACCTTTTCGATCCCCACGAAGTCGATCCCGTGCTTCTGAATGTTGGATTGCCGTTTGGCTTCATCCCATTCATATCGCATAGAAGCAGTGTAGCTACATTATGTAACTACGTCAAACGAATTGTTCTGACGTAATCCGCACCTCGCTGCCACATGGCGGGTCGCCAAACCGTACATGTACCCTGCGCTGTCGGCTTGCGGGCGTCAGGGTAGGGCCAACATAAATATAGAAACTCCGGAGTCATTCGCGCCAAGGCGGAAATGGCTTGTGTTTGGAAAGAATCTACCCTCCAAATGACGCCAGCACCCACCTCAAGGGTGCGCGACATAAAAGTTGAAGGCTAGGCTTCTCGTGTAGAGCGGGACTAGATGCTTGTAGCGTGGGCGTCCCGCCCGCTGGGGCGTGGGCATCCTGCCCGCGCGTTCTTGGCGGGAGCGGGACGCTCCCGCGACAGCGGGCGAGACGCCCGCGCTACGTCCGCCTGTTAACTTCTATGTCGCGCACCCGCACCCCAACCGGCCATTGCGCTACGAACCGGTTCAGGGTATGTTACCAATCAGACGGGATTTCACTTTGTGAATTCCCGCTAGAATGTTAGGGCGCACACCCGCAACTCAACTTCAAAATTTCCCGCAGGGAGAAAACCCATGAGTCTTTCGCGAAGACGGATGATGTACGGCCTGGTCGGCTTGGCAGGCATGACCCGGAACCTTACGGCCCTTCACGCTCACCATCACGCTCCGCGCTTTGGCAAGCGTGCCCTGCAAGCATCTCCCGCCGCATCCGGCGCGATGGCCGAGAACGCTCCCGGCGTCAGCGGCCAGGGAGAACTTGAAATTCAAAGTCCTGTACACATCCGACCACCTTCCTCCCGAGGCCCAGAAGGTGCTGGTGAACGCGCATGGCGGATTTGCCGTCGACCGCCGGCCCGGGAAGGACGAAACCTATTTCGCGCTTCCGGGCGCAGGCATTCTCCAGATCAGTTCGGATTTGAAAACCATCAACCTGCTCGACACTCCGGATGAAATGCGGAAAGTGAACCTGCACGACACCAACATCTGGTACGACAAGGATGGAACGCCTTACCTGGTTTTTCCTGCCAATAACGAGGGCAAGATCTTCACCACCAGCCTTGACGGCAAACTGGTTCATAAGCTCGATGCTCCCACCGCCGCCGACAACTTCGAGCAGCCGGAAGTTCACGACTACTTTCTGGGAGGGGGGAATTTCTCGCCCACGGCGGTGGAGTATTTGGAAGGCCTGTATTACGTCACAACCGGATATTGCAATCTCGATTACGTGTTAACCGCGCGCGTCACCCCCGAGCAGCACTTCGAAGCGGTCTGGAACGACCTGGCTTGGGGCGGAAAGGTGACGGAATCGGCCAGTTCGGCACCGGGCATGGAATTACCAAGCCCCCCGGGAAAGTGCGGCTCGACGTCGCGGACCGGCCCCACTCGCGCTTCGAACGTTTCACCCGTTACGGCCACTACCTTTCCAGCCTGCCGATGCCTTCGGGTTCATTGCCCTGCGACATCAATTACCTGGACCCGCAGTACAGCGTGGTGCCCGCGCTGGAAGGCCCGGATAAGTCCAAGGGCGCGCCTATCTACATCCTGGAAAATGAAAAACTGGTTTCGACCATCATGATCAAGGAAGACCTCGGGCTGCCCAACTTCGTGCACATCCACAACGCTGCGATACGAAAAATCGGGAGCAAGTTTTACATCTTCGCGCTGGCTTGGAATCCTGGCGACTTCGCCATTCTGGAACAGGTCTGAGGATCGGGTGATTTGCTCCCCTCACCCACCGCCTTGCGGTCCCCCCTCTCCCCCAAGGGGGCGAGGGCAGTAAATTCAAACTAACACGCCAATACTAAGAATTCTTCTTCCCTCGCCCCCTTGGGGAGAGGGGGGACCGCAAGGCGGTGGGTGAGGGGGTCAAATACTGGGGACGCTCGGTGGCCCTGATTCCAGTTGACGCATCGCGGTTATTTCAGCCACTATGACCGCGACGGCGCAGCGGCGTTTTGCCTGCACAAATAATCTTGAGCTTTTCTCCCGCGTCCGAAGCAAAAGCGGTTACCACGGAGGGCACAGCGCGGCTGCCGGCCGCAGCGCAAGAAGGATTTCACCACGGAGCGCACAGAGACCACAGAGAAAAGCATTCTTGCTTGCGCGGGTAGAGATTACGGCTCCTTGGTTTGTTGACCCGCAGCCTTTTCGGCGTCCGTTCTCCGTGGCCTCTGTGCTCCGGGGTGAAATCCTTCTTGAATTTCCCTAAGGAGTAATCCTTATGAACGAGACCCATAACCGACGGCGGTTCGTTATCTGGCACGCGCGCTCTTTGCCTTGATCATGACTTGCGGGCTGATGCTGTACTCGGAAGTGCCCAAACCAAGCCCGAGAATCCCTCCCCGGCTTATCTGAATACTTCCCTGCCGGTGGAAAAGCGCGTTGACGATCTCATTTCGCGCATGACGCTGGAAGAGAAAGTCCGGCAAATGCAGCACACGGCGCCGGCCATCCCCCGGCTCGGCGTTCCTTCCTACGACTGGTGGAGCGAAGCGCTGCACGGCGTGGCGCGTTCCGGTTATGCCACGGTGTTCCCACAAGCCATCGGCATGGCCGCCACCTGGGATTTCAACCTGGTTCACCGCGAGGGCGAAACGATCGCCACCGAAGCTCGCGCCAAGTACAACCAGGCGCAGCGCGAAGGAAACCACAGCATCTACTTTGGTCTCGATTTCTGGTCGCCCAACATCAACATTTTCCGCGATCCGCGCTGGGGGCGCGGCCAGGAAACCTACTGGGCGAAGATCCTTTCCTCACCGGCGAAGCTGGGCGTGGCCTTCGTGACCGGCTTGCAGGGCAACGATCCCAAATACTTCAAGGCGATCGCGACGCCCAAGCATTACGCCGTACATAGCGGACCGGAGCCGCTGCGGCACGGATTCAACGTCAACGCCTCACCCCACGACCTGGAGGACACTTACCTGCCCGCCTTTCGCGCCACCGTGGTGGAGGGCCACGCGGATTCGGTGATGTGCGCTTACAACGCCGTGGACGGCGCGCCGGCGTGCGCCAGCAAATTTCTGCTGCAAGAGACCCTGCGTGACACCTGGAAGTTCCAAGGCTATGTAACTTCCGATTGCGGCGCCGTGGGCGACATCACCGACGGGTCACAAATTCACGCCCGACAATGAGCACGGCGCGGCCGTGGCCGTCCAGGCCGGGACGGACACCACCTGCGGCGACGAATATCTGGCGCTGGTGCAGGCGGTGCATGATGGCTGATCAAAGAGAGCGAAATCGATACGGCCTTGAAGCGCCTCTTCATCGGCGCGATTCCGCTTGGGAATGTTCGACCCGCCGAACGCGGTGGCCTTCAACCAGATTCCCTTCTCCGAAGATGACTCCGCCGCAGCACCGGCAACTGGCCCTGCGCGCGGCGCGGGAGTCGATTGTGCTGTTGAAGAACCAGGATGGCGTCCTGCCGCTCAAAGCGAACGTCAAGACCCTGGCAGTAATCGGACCCAACGCGGAGTCTTTGCCGGCGCTCGAGGGAAATTACAACGGCACGCCGTCTCATCCGGTTTATCCCTTGGAGGGCATCCGCAAAGTTTTTGCCGGCAAGGCCAAAGTTGTTTATGCCCAGGGTTCTCCCTATGTGGAGCAGTTGCCGGTTCCCGTGCCCTCCAGTGTCTTTCATGCAGCAGGGCGCGGCGGGAGCCGGGGATTGAAAGGCGAATACTTCTCCAACACCGACTTCTCCGGAAAGCCCGTGCTGACGCGCGTGGACCCACAAATCCAGTTTGATTGGGATGCGGCCGCGCCCGCTCCCGGATGTTCCCAGAAAGCCTTCGCCGTCCGCTGGACCGGCACGCTCACTCCGCCCGGAGCGGGCGACTACACCTTTAGCGTCCCGAAGCCGGGTTGGCATCCCAGCGGTGGCAAAGAGGCTTTCCGCGTCTATCTTGACGGCCAACTGGTTCTCGACACGACGCTGACCGTTCCTTCCACTGGGTCGAGGGAGGGAAAGAGCCAAAAACCACGTTTCAGATGCACTTCGAGGACATGAAACCCCATGCTTTCCGGCTTGAATATGTCGCACGTCTCCGAATTCTCCGAAGGCGACGTCACGCTGGACTGGCAGCCCCCCGTTGAGGTCCTCCGCAATGAGGCCGTGAAGGCGGCGCAGCAGGCAGATGCGGTGGTGGCCTTCGTGGGACTCTCGCCCGATCTCGAGGGCGAAGAGATGCCCATCCAGGTGCCGGGCTTCCGCGGGCGGCGACCGCACCGACATTGGCCTGCCGCAAGCGCAGCAACAACTGCTGGAAGCGCTGGCGGCTACCGGCAAGCCGCTGGTGGTCGTTTTGATGAGCGGCAGCGCGCTGGCGGTGAATTGGGCGCAGGAACATGCCGGCGGCCGTTCTGGAAGCTTGGTACCCCGGCGAAGAAGGCGGCACGGCGATCGCCGAGACCCTGGCGGGCATCAACAATCCCGGCGGCCGTCTGCCGATTACTTTTTACGCTTCCCTTGACCAACTGCCGCCCTTCGAAGATTACTCCATGCAGAACCGCACGTACCGCTACTTCCAAGGGAAGCCCCTCTACGGTTTCGGTTATGGATTGAGCTACTCCACGTTCGAGTACAGCAACCTGAAGCTTTCGTCCGCGCAGCTTAAGGCGGGAGATGACCTTACCGTTGAGGTTGATGTCCGCAACACCTCGGGACCGGGCGGTGATGAGGTGGCGGAGCTTTACCTGGAATTCCCACCGGCGCCGGGCGCCCCGGCACGCGCCTTGCGAGGATTCCAGCGCGTGCATCTCGCGCCGGCGGAAACCCGCCACGTGACCTTCACGCTCAAGCCTCGCGACCTGAGCATGGTCAATGACAACGGGGAACACATCGTGGCGCCGGGCGATTACACCATTTTCGTGGGTGGCGCCCAACCGGCGGAGACAGCAAAAGGCATCCGGGCGAAGCTGGAGATTGCGGGGGAACAGAATCTGCCAAGATAGCTGCGAACCGCGAGGAGCTGAATCATGTACAACTCCGTGTGCAGGTAGGTCTATGAGCGAGCAAATATCCCGACGGCATTTTCTCCGCAACCTCTCGGCGGGGGTAACGGGGTGGGAGCTTGCCACCCAGTTTTCTTCCGACGCCCTTGCCGCGCACCTGCCGTGGAAAGCCGGACTCGCTCAGGTGCTCATTACGCCGCAGAAGCCTCTCTGGATGGCCGGATACGCCAGTCGCACCAGGCCGTCGGAAGGGGTAGCTCAGGATCTCTACGCCAAAGCCTTGGCCTTGGAAGACCCCACGGGCAAGCGAGCCGTCTTGGTGACGAGTGACTTGCTGGGTTTTCCCGCGGAGGTTAGCCATAACATCGCCGTGCGGGTGGAGCAAAAACATCATCTGACCCGCAACCAGTTGCTCCTGAGTTCCTCGCACACGCATAGCGGCCCAGTCATCGGCAAGATGCTGGGGCTGATGTATCCGATGAATTCGCAGCAGCGGGCCGACGTGGACGCCTACACAAGCGAACTTGAGGACAAGATTGTCAATCTTGTCGGAGCATCTCTGAAGTCCCTGCGCCCTGCCCGTCTGAGCTTTGGCCACGGCGAAGCCGGCTTTGCGATGAATCGCCGCGAGCGAACGAATGAGGGGATAATTCATAGGGGTCAACAAAGAAGGGCCCGTGGACCATGACGTCCCGGTACTGCGCGTCGATGACCCGCATGGAAAGCTTCGGGCGGTCGTTTTCGGTTACGCTTGTCACAACACCACGGCAGCGGGATCTCCTCCAGTTCCACGGCGATTACGCGGGTTTCGCCCAAGCTTGGCTCGAAGTCCACCATCCCGGGCGCCACGGCCCTCTTCCTTGCCGGCTGCGGTGGTGACGCTAACCCGTATCCACGCGGGACGATCGAGCTTGCCCGCCAACACGGCGAGGAGCTTGGCGGCGTCGGTGGAGAAGGTTTTGGTCCGGGATCTGCCCCCGGTACGCGGGCCGTTGAAAACAGCTTATGAAGAATTCCCTGTCGCCTTTGCGACGCCGCCTGGCCGCGAGGAGTTGCAGGCCCAACTCCAGAGTAAGGACGTGTACCACCGGAACTGGGCCGGCGCAATGCTCAAGACTCTGGACCGCAAGCGGCCATCTGCCCACCGATTATCCTTACCCTCTCGAAATCTGGCAATTCGGCCAGGATCTCACGCTCATTGCCCTGGGGGGCGAGGTGGTGGTGGATTACGACTTGCGTCTGAAAAGAGAACTGGGCGCGGAAAAGCTCTGGGTGGCGGCTTACTGCAATGATGTATTTGCCTATATCCCGTCGTTGCGCGTTTTAATGGAAGGCGGCTACGAGGGTGGGGGCGCCATGGTGTATTACGGCCAACCCGGCCCGTTTGCCCCCACCATTGAGGAAACGATCATTGGAAAGGTACACGATCTCGTCCGTCAGGTCCGCGGCTAAACTTCTTGACGCGAAATCCTTGTGGGTAGGGCGGCCACGGGCGAGTGCATTGGGGGAGGATATATGAATCATCGTCTCACGCGACGTCATTTTCTTCACACCGTTTCCGCCGGGGCGACAGGGTTTGGATTGGCCGCGAGGGCAGGCTCGCCGCTTGCCGCATCGCGCAAGTTCGGAAGGAGAGAAACCAGCTCTTCTCGGCGGCAAACCGGTCAAGACCGATCCTTTTCCTTCCTGGCCTGTCATCCAGGAGAACGACGAAAAGGGCTGGATGGAAGTGCTGCACAGCAAGAACTGGTGCCGGGCGTCCGACGGTCACTATGCGACGCGCTTCGAGGAGACTTGGGCAAAAACCTTAGGGGCGAAATATTGCGTGGCGACGTCGTGCGGCACCACCGCCCTTTACACCTCTCTCAACGCTTTGGGAGTTGGTCCCGGCGATGAGGTCATTCTCCCGCCTTATACTTTTGTCGCCACGCTCAACGTCATTCTGATGCAACACGCTCTGCCGGTGTTTGTTGATTCCGATCGGGAAAGCTCCCAGATCGATGCCCACAAGATCGAGGCGAAGCTCACGCCGCGGACGCGCTGCATCCTGCCGGTACACCTGGGGGGAAACCCTGTGGACTTGGACGTAGTTCTCGCCGTCGCCAAAAAGCACAAGCTGCCGGTTATCGAGGATGCCTGCCAGGCTCATACCGGCGCGTGGCGCAATCGGCGGGTCAGCACTCTGGGAGATCTGGGCTGCTTCAGCTTCCAGGCGTCCAAGAATCTGAATTCGGGCGAGGGTGGGGCAATCCTGACCTCTGACCTGGGGCTGCACGAGTTTTGCAAGAGTTTCCAGGACCAGGGCCGCGGCCCGGCGGGCGCGGCCTTCGCCTATGCACGGCATGGCGCGAACCTGCGCATGACGGAGTTCCAAGCCGCCCTGCTGTTGCAGCAATTGACTCGCCTGGAAGAGCAATCACAGGTGCGCGAGCAGAATGCCGCGTATCTGACCAGCCTGCTGCGCGAGATTCCGGGAACCTCCCCGGCCCGCATGTACGAGGGCACCACCCGCAACGGCTACCACCTCTACATGCTCCGCTACGATCCGGCGCACTTTGCCGATCTCCCGCGGGCGCGCTTTCTTGCGGCTTTGGCGAAGGAAGGGATACCCTGCGCGAGCGGCTACACCCCGCTGAACAAAGAGCCCTTCATAAAAGCGAGGCTCAATTCCCGCGTCTACCGGATGATCTATTCCGAACGGGAGATTACGGGGTGGGAAGAGCGCAATGAGTGCCCGGAGAACGATAAGCTGTGCGAAGAAGCCGTGTGGTTCTTCCAAGAGATGTTTCTCGGCCCTCGCCGCGATATGGACCAGATCGCGGAAGCTATCCGGAAGATTCAGAAGCACGCCGGGGAACTGGTTAGCACCTAGCGGCGTCGCAAGCGACACTCCCCGCGCGGAGACGAGACGACCCGCCCCATAGCACATACTCGGTCCACTACCGCCTGAACCGCCATGGTGCGATAGCGCTTCGGAACATTGACTTACCTACAGGCTGGGCACATTAGGAAACTGGTTAGGTGTTCTCACATGGTCGTGCCGGAGCTGCCCCAAGTCGAGGTTTTTGAGATAGAATCAGAGATGCCGCGCGGGCTATCGTGTTGGAACGTGGTGATCGAAGAGGTTGGCGCCCAGCGTTGCCGGTTTTTGTCCCCGCTAGCGTTACGGACACCAGAACCTATGCCGGGCGGCTGGCCGGATTCATCGTCGGAGAAAGAACCACGAGCCCATGAACTCGCCCGCCAATTCTTGCTCAGCGCCGGGTAAGGCTAAGATTCCTTTGCCAACGACTGTTTTCAGCTTGGCCGGCATGTCCGGCAAATCCTGGGTTCGCAGCCTTGTGACCTTCGCCGCGGGATTGGCTTTGGTGGCATTGCTCTGCCGCCGACTGGAATTCAGGGCGACCTTCGCACTTCTCACGCATACTTCCCTTCCCCTTCTAGGACTTTCCGTAGCCGCGATCTTTACGTTCTACATTCTGCGTGCCGCGCGGTGGGTAATTATTCTCAAAGGGAAGGTTGGCTTCTTAGCGCTTTTCATGTACTCCTCCATCGGTTACCTGGTCAGCTCCGTCGCGCCCGCGCAAGCAGGGGAACTCGTGAAGCCCGCCCTGGTGCAAGCGCGCCACGGGCTTCCCTACTTCGCCACCGCTGCCTCCGTGGCCGTCGAACGATTGCTGGATGTGGCGACGCTTTTTCTCCTGGGGGTGGCCGCGATGTTTGCCCTGCCCCGTCATGCCCTGGGGCCCGCCTGGATTGTGGCAAGTTTGAAGGCCGGGGGGCTGCTGTGTGGACTAGGTTTCCTGATTCTCGCGCTCAGCAGTCGCTGGGCGGGTGGGATCTTGCGGATAGTCTCGAAGGTGCTCTCCCGGTTGCGCCTCCCGCCCTCCATCAACGATCGGATAACGGGCATGGCAAGGATGTTTCTGCAGGGGGCGGGTGGGGCCTTGTCCCCGCTCAGCCTCTTTTACGCGCTATTGTGCAGCGTGGCGGTTTGGGGTGTTCATGCGGCCGGCGTGGCGCTGATTTTTTGGGCTGTAAATGGACACGTGGCGTCTCTGGCCGTGGTTTTGTTTGGCTTCACGGTTTTTTCCTTCGGCATGGCGATACCGTTGACTCCGGCATATGTTGGGCAATATGAAGGCGTGTGGCTGCTCGTGTTCGCAGGCCTACACGTGGCGCCCAAAGACGACGTGCTCCCCGTCGGACTCCTCTGTCATGGACTGATTCTTCTGACCATCGCCTTTTTCGGTTTGCTAAGTCTTGCTATCTTGCGGGTGGCAGGTACTTCCGGAAGCTTGCCCGGGGAAAGGCCGGGGCAGATACCGGATCATTAATCACGGTTCCCTCTGCGCTCCCGCCACAGGGTGCATCCCATGGCCTTGTTTTCCCTTCCCGGAAACGTGACTTTGGTGTTTTTAAGTCGACAAGGAAGTCGGCTAGTGGCAGAATAGCCAGACACTGGCCGGTCCAGTTAATTATTGAGGTACAGGTCGCATGAGGTTGGGAGTCATCAGCCGCCTTTCGTTGTCGAGAAAGGGACTGTGTGCCCTGCTCGACTCGAGCAAGAAATGCTCCATTGTCTTGGAGCTTCCAACCATTCCCGAGGATGTCGATATCCTCCGCAAGGCACAGCCGGAGGTGCTGCTCTTTCACTCCAGCGGCGGGGCATCGGATTTCGAAATCGTCTCCCGACTGCGTAGTCTCATGCCCGAAATCAAAATCCTGCTCTTTCTCGACACGGCCGACGAGGATATCGAGTTTCAGGCGATCCGGGCGGGGGGCTGCGGATGCGTCTCCAATGCCTCCGACCTGGACACCTTACTCAAGGCGATAGGCGTTGTCGGACGGGGCGAAATCTGGGTCAAGCCGCCAGGTGGCGACGCGGCTCATCAATAAGCTCGCGCAGTCGGAGAGCCGCGGACAGCGCAACCTCGAACGGGCTCACGCGCCGGGAATGGAAGGTCCTGGGGCTGCTTGCCAGCGGTTCCCGTAACAAGGAAATTGCCAACCGCCTTTCCGTTTCCGAGAATACGGTAAAGACCCACCTTTACACCATCTACCGGAAGATCAAAGTGGACTGCCGGCTCGCGGCCACGCTTTACTATTTCCAACATGTAAAGTCGGACGGAGAATACCCGCACAAACTTGCCGCGCCCCCGGCGAAGCTGACGAAGAAGGAGGATGGCGGTTCTGATCAAGACGAGAATTCGCCGGCCGACTGAATCTGCGGCTTGGTGGACGAAAATACGGTCAAGCCCGAAGTGACTCGCGAGGAGGGTGTCAAGATGAACGTTCCTGCCAATTCTCTACCTTTCCGTTATTTCCATGGTGACAGTTCAAGGGCCGCGAGGCATGGAACAAAGCGGTTTTTTGGCGGGACTATCCTCTTGCTCTCTCTCCTCGTCCTGGGCCCGTCGGCGTTTGCCCAGATCACGTTGATTCCCTTCGACAAATCGCCTCCCAGCCGTCAGCCGGGCAGGAACACTCACCTCGCCCCTCACCGTTTCCCCCGCGAGCCTGACGTTCGCCAGCGGCGCCGTGGGCACGACGAGCGGCGCGCAGACGGTGACGCTGACGAATCATCTGAATACCACCCTGCCCGTCTCGCCGGCGGCCGCCACGGGAGATTTCGCGGTGGCCAGCAACACCTGTGGCGTCAGCTTGGGCCCAGGACGGAGTTGCACCGTCGAAGTTACGTTTACGCCTACGGTGGTGGGACCCCGAACGGGCGCCCTCACCCTTCCTTACCGCGCCGCCGGCAGCCCCAGCGTGGTCGCCCTGAGCGGCATCGGCAACGCCAATGAACTCATTTCCATTGTCGTGACCCCGGCGAATCTCTCGATCGTCTTGGGAGGAACGCAGCAATTTACCGCAACAGGTCATTTTAGAGACGGCAGCACACAAAATCTGACCGCCTCGGTCGCCTGGGGTTCATCGGCGCCGGGCGTGGCCACGATCAACGGGCCGGGGCTGGTGAGCGGCGTCTCACAGGGCAGTACGACGATCACCGCCACCTGGGTGCCGATAACCCGGTTAGGTCTGGCGACGGGTGTGACACCGGGCATCCCGATTATTAACCCGCCTGCCGATGAGCCCGATTAGCGGCTCGACCACGCTTGACCGTCACCCCGGGCTTTGTATTGACCGGCAGCCTGAACACCGCACGCGACTATCACACGGCGACGCTGCTGAACAACGGCATGGTGCTGATGGCGGGAGGCTATAACAGCTCCAGCGGTTACTTAGCCAGTGCGGAGCTGTACAATCCCGCCACCGGGACCTTCACCCTCACCGGCAGCCTGAACACCGCGCGCTACCGTCACACCGCGACGCTGCTGAACAACGGCATGGTGCTGATGGCGGGCGGCTACTGGCTCCAGCGGTCCCTTAGCCAGTGCGGAGTTGTACAATCCCGCCACCGGGACCTTCACCCCCACCGGCAGCCTGAATACGGCGCGCAGCTTGCACACGGCGACGCTGCTGAACAACGGCATGGTGCTGATTGCGGGCGGTACGAACTCCAGCGGTGATGCCCTAACCGGTGCCGAGCTGTACAATCCCACCACCGGCACCTTCACCCCCACCGGCAGCCTGAACACCGCGCGTTGGTCTCACACGGCGACGCTGCTGAACAACGGCATGGTGCTGATGGCGGGAGGCTGGGAACTCCGCTGTGTCCCCCTTAGCCAGTGCGGAGCTGTACAATCCCGCCACCGGGACCTTCACCCCCACCGGCAGCCTGAACACCGCGCGCGACTGGCACACGGCGACGCTGCTGAACAACGGCATGGTGCTGATGGCGGGCGGCTGGAACTACAACGCCGCAGCTATCCATAGCCAGTGCGGAGCTGTACAATCCCGCCACCGGGACCTTCACCCTAACCGGCAGCCTGAACACCGCGCGCGACTACCACACGGCGACGCTGCTGAACAACGGCATGGTGCTGATGGCGGGCGGCTACAACCCTCCAGCGGTATCCTAGCCAGTGCGGAGCTGTACAATCCCGCGACCGAGACCTTCACCCGCACCGGCAGCCTGAACACCGCGCGCGCACTATCACACGGCGACCCTGCTGAACAACGGCATGGTGCTGATTGCAGGCGGCGAAGGCTCCGGCGGCGCCCTGGCCAGTGCGGAGCTGTACGAACCGGCCACGCTGACGCCGCCGGATCTCGAGTCGATTGCCATAACCCCCGCAACCCCCACGCTGTCGCCGGGGACCACCCAGCAGTTCATCGCCACGGGCACCTTCAGCGACACCAGCACGGAGCAGCTTGCTTCGGTGACGTGGAGTTCGTCGAACACCACTTTGGCGCAGATCACCAACGATGCGAGCAATCACGGACTGAGCCTTGCCATCGCCCCAGGATCCGCCACCAGTACTGCCGTTACCATAACGGCCACGGCTGGGAGCGTCTGGGCACGGCGACGCTCACCGTGCGCCCCACCGGCTTTGTTGACACCGGCAGCCTGAACGCCGCGCGTTACATTTTCACCGCGACACTGCTGAACAACGGCATGGTCCTGATCGCGGGGGGATTTAACCCAAACTCTCCCAACTACTTAGCCGAAGCAGAGGTGTACAATCCCGCCACCGGGACCTTCACCCTCACCAGCAGTCTGAACACCGGGCGCTACGATCACACGGCGACGCTGCTGAACAACGGCCTGGTGCTGATAGCGGGCGGCGAGAACTCCAGCGGCCCCTTAGCCAGTGCGGAGCTTTATAATCCCGCCACCGGGACCTTCACCGCCACCGGAAGCCTGAACACCGCGCGCGTATCACACACGGCGACGCTGCTGAACAACGGCATGGTGCTGATTGCCGGCGGCATGATGCCAGCGGTTACTTAGCCAGTGCGGAGCTGTACAATCCTGCCACCGGGACCTTCTCGTACACCACCGGGAGCCTGAACACCGCGCGCTACTTTCACACGGCGACGCTGCTGAACAACGGCATGGTGCTTATGGCCGGCGGCTATGACTCCAGCTGTTGCGTTAACCAGTGCGGAGCTGTACAATCCCGCCTACGGGACCTTCTCTACACCACCGGCAGCCTGAACACCGCGCGATACTTGCACACGGCGACGCTACTGAACAACGGCATGGTGCTGATCGCGGGAGGCGGTAATAGCTCTGCCCGCGCTCTTAGCCAGCGCGGAGCTGTACAATCCCGCCACCGGCACCTTTACCACTCACCGGCAACCTGAACACGCGCGCGCTACTTGCACACGGCGACGCTGCTGAACAACGGCATGGTGCTGATCGCGGGAGGCAGGATATGGGGCACAATGGTTTCTACCCTTTAGCCAGTGCGGAACTGTACAATCCCGCGACCGGGACCTTCACCCCCGCCGGCAACCTGAACACGGCGCGCTGGGGCCACACGGCGACGCTGCTGAACAACGGCATGGTGCTGCTGGCGGCAGGTTATGACGATCCCGTCGGTTACTTAAGCAGTGCGGAGTTGTACTAGTGCCATTCAACTTATGGGGGCTAGGTATTCCACTCTTGCCACGCACCGGAGCGACTTGACAGGATTGTAGCGAACTCTGCCAGCACTTCCGTCACTCCTGGATCACGGCACACTTACAGCGCACCCCGGGTCCCTGCTCGGAATTAAGGCACTGTTCGGGAACAACTTAAGCTGACCCGTTACCAGTCCTTCGAGTCAGGAACAAACGTCTCGCATTTAAGGTCTGCGCTCCCTTAAACGCTGTGAAAAAATAAACAATCTCACGCAAAGACGCCAAGGCGCAAAGACTCGCAAAGAACAACTGCTTTGTTTTCTTTGCGCCTTCTGCGACTTTGCGACTTTGCGTGAAATGCTTTTGCTCCTTCCAGGGATTTTTCACGGCTTCTTCAAGAACGGGGCACTCGACCCTTCGGCTGTTGACACTTCGCAAACGGAAATCAAGGCCCCCAAGATCTGCCTCATCACAATGGGTTAGGAAATTAGGGCAAGGTGACGTCCAAACCTCCTAATCCATTTCGGCGTTTGCCCGGGTGTTTGCCCGGCAAATATCTAGGGTGATCGGGGGATGTGATAGGCGGCTCACCTCACACCAATTAGGCTGCCCTCTCATGCGGACAGGTGATTGCCTTTCCTGCTTCCAACATATAAAACGGACCCTCATTCGTAATCGTGAGTTGGCGTGACTCCCTCAATGAAATTAGAAGGGCTATCCCCTATGCGTGAAGCCAAGCGATTTGAGATTCGATGTCCTGTCACCGTCGAAGTCTCGAATGGACCGAACCACAAGGTGAAAGTAAAAGGAGTGCTCTACAACATCGGAGTGGGGGGGGCCCGGCTGGCGCTCGAGCAACCCGTTCCGCCCGGCACAAAGATCACTCTTTTTGCCCACTTTCGGGCACCGAAGAAGGAAGTTACCACGATTTGCTTTGAAGGCACCGTTCAGCGCCTCCATGAAATGCCACAATTTGAAGTTGCGGTGAGCTTCCAAGGGACGGGGCGGTTCCTGCAAAATCAGATCAGCGATCTCTATGAGCTGAAGGTTGCCAAGGCCGAAGGCGCAGGTTAAGCCAGAGTTGAGGGGAAGAAAAGAATCAACTGCCGGCGGGGATGACTTGAGGCGATGGGCCGTAAGGCGGCGGGCAATTTTCTCCCCAGAACGGCGGTGGTGTAAGTAAGACGCGGCTCCGGAAGGGAAAGGCACCTGGGAGTCACAGGGCGGAGCTTTACGTTGACTGGCAATGGCCCCCCCCCAGAAACCCAAAAAGGCATTTACCACAGAGGCACAGAGGCCACAGAGAGTAAACGAAGAAAAACCTTTGGGTCCATAACCAAGAGAGCGTGACCTCTACCCGCGCAATCAGGAGTGTTTTTCTCTGTGCTCTCTGTGCCTCTGTGGTGAATCTTCTCTTCTCGTAATTCGAAATGATCAGGAGACCTGAAATGATCGAGTCGGCTGGCATGGCGCGAAGCCCCCTGAGAAGGCTCAGGGAGGCAGGCTTGTGGCCGCCTGTGCACTTGTCTTGGCCTGCTGTCCGCTCTTGGCCGCGCAGACCTCTGCGGGCATCGTCCATCAATCAGAAGTTGTCTCGGCAACAACCCCGCCGGCGGCTTCCTCCCTGGCACTCCCTGACTGCATCATTAGTCCGGACGATGTCCTGACCATCAGCGTCTATGATGCTCCGGATGTTACCGGAGAGTACCGTGTCAGCCCCACCGGCCAAATCGAGCTCCCCCTGCTCACTGCACCTATCGTAGCCGCAGGGCGGACGCCTGCCCAGCTTTCTGAGCTGATCAGCGAGAAATACCGCAAGGCAGAAATCTACACCCATCCTCGGGTGACCGTGGCCATCAAGGAATCCCGCGTCCATGCCATCACCATAGCCGGGGCGGTGAAGAAGCCCCAAATCTATCCCGTATTTGGAAAGACCACGTTATTGGATCTCTTGTCACAGGCAGAAGGCCTTGCGGATGACGCCGGCAGTTTGGCCATTGTAACCCGAGGGGCGATCGCCATGCAGATCCTCAAGTCACCCGAAGCCTGTGGGGCCGCAAGCAAGCCGGCCTCTTGCGAGAGCACCTTCAGTGTGGACCTCAGCCGGCTGACGGAGACGGGCGACCCGCTTCTCAACGTCGACCTGTACCCTGGCGACAGAGTCACCGTGCAACGCGCCGGGATCGTTTATGTGGTGGGCGCCGTGAATCGGCCGGGAGGGTTCCCCTTGAAGACCGGTCAGGAGAACATGACGGTCATTCAGGCGCTGGCGTTAGCCGAGGATCTGAAGCCCACCGCCGCCCAAAAGAAAGCCATGATTATTCGGAAAAACCCGGCGGCGACGGACGGACGCGAAGAAATTGCGGTAAACCTGACGAAGGTGCTGGCAGGCCACGAACATGATACCCAACTGCAGGCCAATGACATCCTTTTTGTTCCCGACAGTGCCGGGAAAAGAGCCTTGCGCCGGGGCGCCGAGGCCGCCATCACCGCCGCTACCTGGGGACTTATCTATCATTAGTGAGAATGCGCAATGCCCATCCGACTCTCGTCGACGATCATCAGTTTCTGGGGTGAAGGACATGCCTGAAAATCAAGCTCTCTCGCCGCGCGGGCCAAGGTTGCCAGAAGCGGCACACTCCCCCGCCGGCCAAGTCTTCGATATCGAGGCGCAAGAGTTCGACAGCTTCAGCTATCTGCGAACTTATTGGAACATCATCAACAAGCGTCGCTGGACCATCATCAGCGTCGCCTTCATCGTGACCCTGCTGGTCGCGATTGCCTCTTTTAAGATGACGCCGATCTATGAAGCCACGGTACGCCTGGACATCGAGGCCGACACGCTTCAGATTCAATCCCTGAACGACTTCTTTCGCCAGATCCCGACCGACGAGGCCTTCATTGGGACGCAAATCCAGGTTCTCGAGGGCGTTAGCCTGGCAGAGCGCACCATTGAGCAAGTCGGCCTGCTGAAAGACCCGAAGTGGGTCGCAGCCATCCAGCAGAGCAGCGGCCCGTTTTCATCTAAGCTCCCGACCTCGCCGGACGGGCTTGTCGGGCCATTCCGGCGCTGTCTGCACGTCCAGAAAGTGCGCGACAGTCACGTGGTCAATGTCAGTTTCGAGAGCGCGGACCCCAATCTCTCCGCCAAAGTCGCAAACTCGCTGGCGGACAACTACATCGAATACAACTTTCGGCAGAAGTACGATGCCACTCGTCAGGCGTCCGGGTGGATGGAACAGCAACTCGATGAATTGAAAGCCAAAGTCGAGAAGTCCCAGCAGGCGCTGGTCGATTACGAGCGACAAAACGCGATTGTCAATATCAGCGACAAAGAAAGTGTCGTCGAGCAGAGAATGGCTGATCTGAGTCGCGACCTGACGAACGCCCAAAGCGATCGGCTGCAAAAGGAGTCGGTCTATGAACTGGTGCGCTCGAACGAATCGCAAGTTGCCTTCGTGGCGCAAAACGACCTCTTGCAGCATCTGGAAGAAAAGTATGCTGACCTGAAGTCGCAATACGTTGATGCCCTGGAGCAATCCGGGCCGAAACACCCCAAAGCTGAGCGGCTACAGAGTCAGGTGGATGAGATTCAGTCGCTGATCGAGAAAGAGCGAAAACGGATCGTGGAGAGGATGCGGAATGACTACATGGCCGCCTTGGGGCGGGAGAGGCTCCTCGCGGCTGCCGTCGCCAAAGAAAAGGTCGAGGTAGGGGCACTCAACCAGCTTCTGATCCAGCACAATCTCCTGAAGCGTGAGTCTGACACGAATCAACAGCTTTATGACAACCTGCTGCAGCGGCTCAAGGATGCGACGGTTTCGGCGGGTCTGCGCGCAACGAATATCCATGTGATTGACCCGGCAAAACCTCCCAGGTCGCCGGTTCGTCCTCAAAAGCTTCTTAATATCCTCATCGGCCTGATGGTTGGACTGGTTCTCGGTCTGGCGCTCGCCTTTGTAAGAGAAGCTGTGGACACTTCCATCAAGAGCGTCGATGAGGCGGAGAGATTGGCGAACGCTCCGGCGTTGGCGGTTGTCCCGCTCGCCCGTGATACGCATCGGCGGCCAACTCCATCGCTTCCGGGAAACAACGGCAAGTCGGCCGCAACGCAGGGATTAGCGCTTTTGAGTCAACCCTCTTCGGCCGTGGCGGAATCCTTCCGAACTCTCCTGACCTCGGTGGTGCTCTCGACGGCCCCGCAGCCGCCCCAGGTGTTATTGATGACCAGCTCTACGGCGGGCGAGGGGAAGACGGTCACCTCTCTCAACCTGGCGATCGCACTCGCTCAGAGGGGAGAGCCAACCCTGCTCATCGATGCGGACCTTCGCCATCCCAGTATCGGCAAGTCGCTCAATCTGGTTAATGGAACAGGCCTCGCAACCTACCTCACGGGAGCGCACGGCATCGAGACGGCGCTGCGGGAGTTTCCTCCCGTGCCCACTCTTTGGGCGCTCCCCGCCGGTCCCACGCCCCCCAATCCGGCGCAACTGCTTTCCTCCTCCGCCATGGAATCAATGCTCCGAGAATTACGCAAGCGGTTCAAGTTCGTGGTGATTGATTCCCCTCCCGTGCTTCCCGTCACGGATGCGATGATCCTCTCGACCTTGGTGGACGGAGTGGTCTTTGTCGTAGAAAGTGGAGCAACCGTCCGAGGAGCGGTGACGCGGGCCCGCAAGATTCTGCAAAATGTCGGAGCCAACGTTCTGGGCATCGTCCTCAATAAGGTGGACGTGCGCCATGACGGATATTATGGCGATTATGGTCATTACTATTACCGTTCGGATGACAAAGAGCGAACGGCTGAATTCCGAAGTGGCCAGTTCGCACCTTCCCTGGTAACGGAACCGCGGACGTTGCAGCTTGCTTGCTTCCTGGATTCCTACTCCGGGGATTGACGAAGGAAACCTCCGCGGCTAGAAGAACCCTGATCATCGCTACCCGCTAAATCCAAGATTCTGTCAGCCAGTTCTACTGCCCGTGCGCCCTCTCTCCGCGAATTATGTTGAGTTCTCGCTGAAGTCTCGCCGGCGTTCAGGATTGTTTCTTTCCCTGGCGGCGCTGGTGACGCTGGTGGGGAGCGCTGAAGCAATCAAGATTGCGGCGGTCACGGCGCTCGGGAAATCGGCCGAGGTTTCTGATGTTCAGAAGGCGCTTGCCTTGGATCCCGGCAACCCGGTCCTTCATAGCCGGCTTAGCCAGCTCTATGGCGATTCTCTGGAACTGTCGAATCTCGCCGAGGCCGTTCGGGAGGCGCGCCGAGCCACGGCGCTGAATCCCAACAAATCCGACTACTGGCTGACCCTCGCCTCCGCTTGTGAATCCGTCCGTGACAACGCTTGCGCGGACCAAGCGCTTCGAGCGCGCGCTCGATCTTTCCCCCATGGTGCCGCAGGTTTGGTGGGCCGCCGGCAACCACTATTTGCGCACGGACCAGCCGGAGGCCGCTTTGCCCTGCTTCCACCGCCTGCTCGAGCTGAGCCCTGACTATGCCGCGCCAACCTTCGATCTCACCCTGCGCGCTTACGGCGACCCGAAGATGATTCTCGAAAAGATCGTGGGTGATGAGAAAGATCCCCGGCTGGAGTTGGCCTTTGCGGACTTCATGAGCGCGAATAACGAGTTCGACGCTGCGCATCAAGCTTGGACCCGAGATCGCCGGTGGGGGCGCGTCGTTCCCCTTTGCGGCCGTACAGCCCTACCTCGAGCGCTTATTGGGTCACGGGCGGTATCAGGAAGCTCAAGCCGTTTGGTTGCATCTCGAGGGGCGGGGCGTCATCGCCAAACCTGCGGATAGCGAGCAGGGCAATTTGGTGTTCAACGGCGGCTTTGAACAACCGCCCTTAGGCGCGGGATTCGATTGGCGCTCACAGCCGTCGTCCTATGTTTCCGTTGATTTCGCCGACGCGTCGCCTTACGAAGGGGCGCATTGCCTTCGCGTCGATTTCCCGGTCGGCCAAAATGATGAATTCGAGCCGGTTTACCAGATCCTTCCTGTGGTCCCTAACCAGGCCTACACGCTCGCGGCTTACGTCCGCAGCAGGGACATCACTTCCGACAGCGGGCCGCGCTTGCGAGTGACCGATCCGGACTGCCCGAGCTGCCTGGATGCCTCGACCGACACCACGGTGGGCAGCACGCCCTGGCACACGGTCACGCTGAAGTTCTCTGCCGGCCCACAAACGCAGGCGGTGCGGGTTTCCGTTTGGCGCCCCCGCAGCCGAGTTTTCCCCATGGAAATTTCGGGAACGTTTCTGGCTTGATGCCGTTTCCGTCCGCGCGGAGCAGCAGTAGCGCGGCCGCTCTACACATCATGGCGTCGCCACTCACATTGAACCACAATTTTCCCTGCCCGCTCGGCCAGCCTGGGAGAGGCTCGCGCCGCGGTCGCCGTCATTTGCCCTGGTGCGCACTTCGCTGATGGCCACGTTGCTGGCGGCGCCGCTGGCTTTTGGCGCCGTCCAGGCATGGGCCTGGGGAGCGCTGGCGGTGGTGGCATTTCTTCTGCTCCTTTTCTGGTCGATTGCCGGCGCGCGGCAAGGCAGTCTGAAGATTCTCTGGTCGCCGCTCTACCTGCCCGCCGGGCTTTTCTTCCTCTTGGGGATGATCCAATTCGCCGGTCACCTCACGATGGATCCCATCGCCACGCGGGAAGCGCTGCTGAAGCTCTCGACCGACCTGATTCTTTTCTTCCTGGCGGGACAGTTTTTTTGCGCACCGGCTTCCGCTCGCGCAACTCCCTCAAAAAGTGGGACGCGGCGCGGCACGGCGCGAGTGGAGACGAGACAGGAGCGACATTCTGTCCGCTTCCCGCCCTGCGTTGGACCCTCGTCGTCTACACGTTTCTGCTGGCGCTTTTTGCCATCTTCCAGTTCTTTTCGAGCCAAGGGCTGATTTACTGGATGGTGAAAAGCCCCGGTTGGACATTTGGTCCCTACGTCAACCACAACCATTACGCCGGCCTGATGGAGATGCTGATTCCGCTCTCGGTGGCGAGCGCTTTGCCGGCGCTGCGCAAGCAGCTCCTCGGCGGCGGTGCTCGGCTTGCGTCATTCTGATCCCGATCGCCTCGCTGCTGCTCTCGGGTTCGCGCGGAGGCTTTATCTCCCTGCTGGTGGAGGTCCTTCTGGCGGCGGTGCTGGTTTTCTGGTGCGGACCCCGGCGCGCGCGCAAGGCTCACGGCTCTGGTGGGAGGGGCCGCGCTCCTTGCCGCCGCGCTGCTGTTCTTCTGGATGGCGCCGCGCCACATCGCCGAGCGCCTGGCGAGGATGGGGGACGGCACCCATCCACCGGAAGTGGAATTGCGCGACCGGTTGGTGGCCGCCCGAGACTCTCTTGGGATTCTCCGCGATCATCCCTGGCTGGGCGCGGGACTGGGCAGTTTTGAGACGGCCTTCCCCCGCTACCAGAGCTTCCCCAGCGACTTCCTTTGGGACCACGCCCACAACGACTACGCGGAGGCCCTGGCGGAAACCGGCCTGGCGGGCGGAGCGGCCATCTTGTGCGCTCTCGGATTGTTCTTCTGGCTGGCCTTCCGCAACCTGCGCGAACGGCTCCGGCACCCCGCCGGATGGATGCAGTTCGCCGCCGCCCTGGGCTGCTGCGGCCTGCTGGTCCATAGCTTCGCGGACTTCAACCTTCACATCCCCGCCAACGCCGCGTGGTTTGCCGTGTGCGCGGCCATGGCGACCAGTGCGGCGGGAGACAGTAGGCAGTAAGCAGTAGGCAGTAGGCAGCCGGCAGTAAGCAGCGGGCGGAGAGCACCCAATTGCAATGGCAAGCTCAACTTTAGAAATCCCGCGCCCCATCGGGTTGAAGTCAACCCTGAGAAGTATGGTGGCAGGGCACTTTGCCGGCGGGTTCGGGACCACGCTCCTGGCCCAAGTGGTCTTGCTCGGACTAGGGACCTTCACCGGTGTGGCTGCGGCAAGACTCCTGGGCCCGCAGGGACGGGGAGAGCTCGCGGCGCTGATCCTGTGGCCGTCGGTGCTGGTCATGCTGTTTTCGCTGGGAATCAACCAAGCCATCGTTTTCCATACCGGGCAAAAGCGCGATAGCATTTCGGAGGTCGCCACGGCCTCGACGCTGATTGCTCTCGCGCAATCCCTTGGCGTGGTTCTAGTGGGACTGCTGGTGGTTCCCCTGGCCCTGCGGGGGTATTCCCCGGAAGTAAGGCATCTGGCCTTGATCTTTCTATTCAGCACCCCTTTTTTGATGTTCAGCGGGTATCCCGCAAATCTCCTGCAAGGAAGGCTCGATTTCTTATCTTTCAACGTCATCAGAGCGATCCCTCCCGTGGTTTATGCCGTGGGATTGGTGGTTCTCCTCCTTAGGAAAGCGCACTTGCAAGACGTGGTGACCGCCCAGATTCTGGGATATGTGGTGGGGGTGGTGGGTGGCTGTTCGATCCTCCTGCGAAAAGAGAAATTGCGGTTTTCCTTGAAAACGCGAGTGATGAACTCGTTGCTGAGCTTTGGGTGGAAAACTCAGTTGGCCAGCGTCACTTCATATATCAACCAGCGTGTCGATCAGCTCTTGCTATCACTTCTTGTGGGCCCGCGGGAGTTGGGCCTTTACGTTGTGGCGGTCACCGTTTCACTGGCGTTGGGCTTTCTCCCCCAAGCCGCCGCGATCGTTACGCTCGCGGGCGGGTCGAACCTGCCGCGGGAGAGCGCCAAGGCGCTGATCGCCAATTCCTTCCGCACCTCTCTCATCTGGCTGGTGGTGGGTTGCTCGGCGCTCTTTGTCGTCGCGCCGGCGCTGATCACGCTGGTCTTTGGCTCGAAATTCGCGGATTCGGGACTCGCTTGTAGAGTCCTCCTTCCGGGGAGCATCGCTTTAGGGCTAAATCAGGTGCTCTACGAGGGAGCTCGCTCGCTCAACGATCCCGCCCTGCCTTCGTACTCGGAAGGACTGGCAGCCGTTTTAACCTGTTTTGGCTTGTATTTGTTGCTCCCGCGATTCGGATTTCTTGGCGCCGCCATCGCTTCGACGCTGGCCTATACCAGCAGTCTTGTCTTTACCCTGGCGCTCTATCGCCTCCGGCTCCGCTTCCCCTTGCAAGAAATCTGGCTCGGCGCAAGGGGGTAGCACAGCACGGCGGAGCCGCAACCATATTTGTAGGGGCCAGCGGCGCTGGCCCCGGGCCGAACGCCGTTCGGCCCTACGACGTTCTCGACCTGATGTCCTTAATTCGCGAAAAACAAGAATCCGTAGGGGCACCCCTCGTGGGTGCCCATGCAGAGGGCAGGCACGAGGCCTGCCCCTACTACCCGCTTCGCCAAGATTCGGGTCCCAGAAGTGTCTACAAGATCGCCGTCGTGATCACCCACCCTACCCAGTATTTCGTTCCGCTTTTCAGGCGTCTTGCGCAGGAGCCTAGGGTTGACTGCACCGTCCTCTACAGCAGTCTCATGGGCTCTCAGGCGTATACCGACCCCGGATTCGGTTTGACGGTCAAGTGGGACATCCCATTACTTGAGGGTTATCGCTATAAGGTTATGCCGGGGTATTTCTTAGCGAACCTCCGGAACTTCTTTAGCTGCACCTCCCCCCAAGTCGTAGCCGAGTTGTCGAAAGGCGGCTATGATGCTGCGATCATATTTGGCTGGGGGCAGTTCACTTGCTGGCTTGCATTCCTCGGCGCGTGGCTCGGCAGGGTGCCCGTGATGATGTATGGCGACACCAACGTCCTGCACGAGTCTTCTAAGTCATGGTTTCTCCAAACTATCCGGCGAACGCTCCTGACGCGCCTGTTCCGAAGGGTTGCGGCTTTCTTGGTGAGTGGCACATTTAACCGGAAGTTTTACGAATCCTTCGGAGTCCCACCGGAGAAGTACTTCCATGTCCCCTTAGCGGTGGACAATGATTACTTCGCAGCCAAATCAGCGTTGGTAAAGAGCCGGCGCGATGAATTCCGTGCCCGCTTAGGGATTGCACCCGGGGTGGTGGTTTTACTTTTCGTCGGCAAGCTCCTTCCTCTGAAACGCCCGCAGGATCTGCTCTACGCGGCAGTTTCCTTGCGTGAGAGAGTTCCCCATATTGCTGTCGCCTTCGCGGGGGAAGGGGAATTCAGACCCTTTCTTGAGTCGGAGATCGCACGGCTTAATCTTAAGAATGTCCATTTGTTGGGCTTTAAGAATCAAAGTGAGCTGCCCGAGGTTTACGGAATCTCCGATGTCTTCGTGCTCCCTTCGTCGTATGACCAAAGAGGCTTGGTGATCAACGAAGCCATGGCGTGCAGCCTTCCCATAGTTGTCAGCGATCGCACGGGCGTGTGGGGACATGGAGATCTGGTACAAGACGGCGAAAATGGGTTTGTTTACCCCTGCGGCAACGTAGGGGCCCTTGGCCAAGCCCTCCAGAGGTTGGTAACTGAGCCTGGCCTGCGCGAACGAATGGCCGCGCGCTCGCAAGAGATCATCAGCGGCTTCGGTTACGACCAGTGCGTTGAGGGAATTCTCAAAGCTCTCGAACATGAGACGGGAGGACTACCAGCTTGAAGATATTAGTCTCAGGCCAGTTCTATCCGGATTCCTTCGCCCGAAATATCGCCGTGACCGCCCGCCGCATGGGGCATGAGGTCACGGTGGTTGAGGAAACCCCGATTCACCGGCATTTGAACGTTCTATGGGCAGGGTTCTGGACGGTTGTCCCCAGGCTCTTCCCGCAGCTCGAACAGAGACGACAACGCAAACTTGTCCGGACAGCGGAGGACTTTGCCCCAGATTTGATTCTGCTCACCCATGGAAAATTGCCACCGAGCGTTGTTCGAGAACTTCGGGGAGCTTGTTCAGCCAGAATAGTCGTATGGTATCCGGATGCCCTCGTCAATTTTGGCCGCCAATACCTGCTGGCCAGCGATTTGGATGCTTGGTTTTTTAAGGATCCCTATATCGCACGTGTCTTGCGTGACAAGCTGGCCCTTAATGCTTTCTATCTTCCTGAAGCATGCAATAGCCTCTGGCACCGGAGAGTTGATTCGAGCCCGGGAGACCTGCGCAAGTACGGCTGCGACTTGGTCACTGCCTCCAATATGTACTACTACCGGGCAAAATCGCTGGAGATGTTCCGGAATTATGACATGAAAATCTGGGGTAAGAGTTATCCGTTGTGGCTCTCCTCGCCCCTGCGAGGGATTTATCAGGACGAATATGTAGCCGAAGAGGAAAAGGCCAAGGCATTCAATGCCGCCAAAATTGTCCTTAACACCATGCACTATGGCGAGATTGAAGGAGTCAATTGCCGATTATTCGAAGCCGCCGGCTGTGGGGCATTTCAGATCGCTGATTGGAAACCTGCACTGCCTGACCTATTTGAGCCCGAGAAAGAAGTTGTTACGTTTGGAACACAGCAGGAATTGAAGGAAAAAGTTGATTTTTACCTTGTCCATCCTGAAGAACGGCGTGAGATTGCTGACCGCGCCTATGCCCGCGCCCATAACGAACACACGTATGAAAGAAGGCTGGAAAAGATGTTTGAGATCCTTGGACTACGCTCGGACGACCTTGTAAGGGTAGCCGATTCCGAGGCTTCTCTCGTCAGCGTTCCATAACATCGAAGTTAACTGCGTCCACCACTGAGACACGGAGACACAGAGGCTTGAAAGTATGTTAGTCGATAGCGTCATAGGCAGGCGTCCGCCGACAGCGGCACTTAGTTCGCTCCACCTCGCGGTCCTCCTGGGCCTCGCTCTGAGTACAGTCATTTGGGGAACAACGTTCATCCTGGGCGGCCAAGAGCTTCAACTCCAAAGGTATCTGGGTTTATTTGGCTTTTATGCTGTTTCCTCCGCCGCATTCGTAGTGTCGAGAATTCGGCGCGCCAAACTGCAACTCTTTGAAATTCCAGTTTTCATAACTCTCACGTGTTTCGTGCAGTTCGGGCTTGATCCCCCTGCGCAATTTCATCGACCCTACACAGATCGATGTGAATTTATCAGCGAACGGGGAAGAACTGGTCCAAGCACTCGCCTACGTGATATTGGGCATGATGGCGTTTTGGATGGGTTGTGAGCTATTCCGGCGCAAGGAGGGCGACCGGATTTCCCCAGCCCCGCGTCCACAAAGCATGGCGTCTGAGCCGCACAAAGCAGGTGTGCTGTTAGGTTTGGAGCGACTGTATGCCATCGGCTTCATCACCAAGGTCTACCTCTTAAGAAACCACCTCTTTGCGTACGTAGGGTCCATCGGACAAGTATTACGCGAACCTTGCTTCCATGCAGGTGCTGAACTACGTTTCGCAATTCGGAACTCTGGCTCTCATTGTCGCCACGATCGAAAGGTATCGCAGCCGCCATGATTCGTTGTGGAGGGTACTTTTCATAGCCGTCCTCATCTCGGAAGTTTTCTGGGGATTGATCTCCGGGATGAAGGGCCTGGTGCTTCAGAACTTTCTTGTGGTGGCGCTTGTCTCCTCGTTTGTTATGAGAAAGCTGAACCTGCGGTGGTTTGTCATTCTGTTCTTCGGATTGGTGCTTTTCTATCCCTTCTTCCAACGCCTATCGCTGGGCGTTGAGGCGGGGGAAGTGGAAGTTACGAGCTTTGGAGGGGCGGCGGAAGCCGGCCAAATGGCCTTCAGCAAAATCGGGGGAAAGCGAGTCAACCGCGGGCGACCTCTGGCGCGAAGGGCTGGACCGTGCGCTCACGCGCCTGGACCTGCTCACGAGCGTTGCCCAGGTGCTCTCACTGGGTCCTCGGGCGAGCATGGTGAAAGGCAATGTCCACTGGTGGATGCTTCCCTTTTATCCCTTCGTTCCACGGTTCCTCTGGCCGTCCAAACCGATTCTCGACGAAGGTGGATGGTTCACCGTCGCTCTGAGGGGAGGCTCTGGAGACGCTGCAACGATCGGCAGCTCCACCGCGATTACTTATCCCGGTGACTTATACCTCCAGTTCGGCTTGTTGGGAATTCCCGTGGGGATGTTTGTTCTGGGCGTGGTCGCCCAGTGGTTCACGAACCGCGTGAGCGGTCCCGTGGAACCCCGGGATTTGTTTGTATACGCCGCCGTTTTCCTCTTTGGCTTCCCTCTGGAAGGAGATGTATTTTCAGTGTGGACGAGTCTTATCAAACTGCTGGCGACCCTCTATGTTTTGCGTCTGCTCATCTTCGGCCCCAGCACCCCGCACCGAAGGCTGGCCACCTCATTTCCAATATTAGCCAGCCGTCCATGAGAATCCTTATCTTAGCCCTCGACATTTACCCACGCGGCGGAATCGCCCGGTATCCATCCGCTGACTGTTATGACACACCTAGCGCCTTGCCAACTTCGAGTTAGCGCGGAAGGCGGACGGCCCGTCATACGCGTCACCCACTACCGGCGCAAGCCGTATGGCAGGTCGTTCAGCCTGGAGAGGGTATTCGAAGCTATTCACAGGTCTTTGCCTTCGGAGGTTCGACGCGGAAGTTTGGGTCTGCCAGTTTCAAAGCCGGCGGCTGGCGCGGCGGTTGCTTAACATGGTTGAGGCCCCTTTCCATCAGGGTGACATCAACCATATTATGGGAGACGTACACTACCTCGCGCTGACGATTGCCCAAGCGGAAAACCATTCTCACCATTACCGACTGCATCGGCCCCCGATTCCTTAAGGGTCTCAAGCAGTTTGCCGCGACTCTTGGGGTGGTACAGATTTCCCGCCCGGCGGGTAGCAGCCATTTCCGTCATTTCTGAATTCACGCGGAAAGAGGTATTGCACTACACGCGCTGCGCCCCGGAAATGGTGCGCGTAATTCATTGTGCCGTCCCCGATGGCTTTGCCCCCTGCCCAAAGCCGTTCAATGCCGAGCGGCCCACACTTTTGCAAGTCGGGACAGCAGAGCACAACAAGAACCTCTGCCGGGTTGCCGAGGCGATCCGCGGAATCCCTTGCCGGCTGGACATCATAGGCCGGTTGACGGAACGCCAACGCCAGGCGCTGGAGCAGAACTCCATTTCTTACACCGAGCAATGGGGTCTGTCGGACCACGAAATTCTCCAGCGCTATCGTGACTGCGACATGGTGGTGTTCGCATCCACCTACGAGGGATTCGGAATGCCCATTGTCGAAGGGAACGCCACCGGCCGGCCCGTGGTTACGAGCAATACTTGTTCTATGCCGGAAGTTGCCGGTCCGGCAGCTTGCCTGGTGGACCCTTTTGATTGTTCTTCCATCCGGCAGGGGATACTGCGGGTCATCAACGATTCTGACTACCGCAACCATCTTATCGCCCAGGGCTTTGAGAACGTGAAACGGTTCCGCGCCGACACCATCGCCGCACAGTATGCGGCTCTGTACCGCGAGGTGCTGTCAAGCAACACTGTAAGGGCAAGGGGTTAGCATGAAGATTGTCGTCAATGCCGCGTCGGCGAAAATGGGTGGGGCGGTGACTTACCTCATCACCGTGCTTCGTTCCCTGCCCCCGCCCGAGAGCGGTTACGAATTCGACGTTTTCCTGCCACCTGAGACGGCGGAAAAGATAGAGGGACTGCCCCCGAATGTGCGGCTCATTGGTAACCTCGGCCGGTCACGCGGCGTGGTGGAAGAGACTCTGGTGGGAACAGGTCACCCTGCGGCGCTGGCTGAAGAAGCGGAAAGCTGACGCGCTTTTTGCCACGGGCAATTTTGGAATGTTCCGTTGCCCGGTGCGGCAGTTGCTTCTGGTGACGAACGCTCTTTACTTCTCCAAGATCTATCGAGATGAGTTGTTGGCAAGACATTCCTGGAGATTCCGCGTGCCCTTCGAGTTGCGCCGGTGGCTCATTTGCCGAAGCGTGCGCCAGGCGGATGTGGTGATGACGCCCACCCACGCCATGCTGGATGACTTACGCCAGTTTGTGGAAGTCGAGCCGGGTAAAGCCCTGGTGAATAATTTCGGCGTAGCCCCTTGGCGCCATCCTCTCCCGAGGCCGAAAGAGTGAGCCCTGATTCGCCGCCTGGAAACAGTTCGGTGGTGCGTCTTATCTATGTATCCCTTTATGCCGAACATAAGAACTTGACCACGCTCTTAAAAGCCATGCCGATCCTCAATAAGAACCGTGGGGGGAAGTTCCTGCTAAAAACGACGGCCGATCCGGCATGGGACGGAGCGGCATGGACGCTCCAGCGCGAGGACGACTTGGCGTTGGCGCGCCGGTCCGACGTGGCCCCATGCGTTGAGTTTGTGGGCCCGCTCGACAAGGAACAAACGCACCGCCTCTATCAGGAGGGGGACATCTTTGTGTTCCCCTCGCTCTGCGAATCCTTCGGCCACCCCATGGTGGAGGCCATGGCGCATGGCCTTCCCGTGGTGGCTTCGGACACGCCGGTCAATCGCGAAATTTGTGGGGAGGCGGCGGTTTATTTTAGCCCGCTCAGTCCCGAGGATCTGGCCCAACAGGTCGAAGGATTGGCAGCGGACGCGGCGTTGCGCGAAAAGCTTTCCGCTGCCGGACGCCGGCGCGCGGCTACTCGGTTTCGCTTCAGCGAGCATGTGCAAAGGGTCTTGGCCGCCCTGGTTCCCGAAGGAAATCATAAAAAGCATTCGTGTGAATTGGGCACGGGCCCATTAAAGGCTTAGGAGGCGGACGTAGCGGCGGCTTTACGCCGCCATCCGGCATTGATTGAGGATGGCAAAATATCGTGACGAACTGTTTACGTAGCGCGGGCGTCTCGCCCGCTGTGGCGTGGGCATCCTGCCCGCGCGCTGGGCGGGAGCGGGACGCTCCCGAGACAGCGGGCAAGATGCCCGCGCTACGGACGTAATTGTCACTATATTTTGCAATTATCAGTAGGATATGGCGGGGTAAACCCGCCGCTACGTTGGGCTTGGAAAGGATGGTTCATGTCCGGAAGGTCTCGGGACGCTGGTAAAGCCCCCGTTAGTGTTCTCGTGCTGACGTTCAATGAAGCAGCGAATGTGGCGTCATGCTTGCAGAGCGTCAACTGGGCAGCGGAAGTCCTCATAGTAGATTCCGGGAGCACGGATCGCACGGTGGCGATTGCCACCGATCTGGGAGCCTCGGTGTATGGTCATCCCTTCGAGGGGTACGCCGCGCAGCGCAACTGGGCACTCGAAAACCTTCCTTTCGCGCATGATTGGGTTTTGATGCTGGATGCCGATCAGCGCATCCCGCCGGCCCTGGCGGAAGAGATCGCGCAGGTCGCCCGGGACAACCGCGAAGACTATTCCGGCTATCACCTCAAACTTCGCTTCTTCTTTCTGGGCCGGTGGCTCAAGCATGGGGGTCTGTTTTCCACTTGGCTATTAAGGCTGTTCCGGCGTAACCGGGCCCGGGTTGAGAATCGCCCCCTCAACGAGCACGTTGTCCTGGAGGGTCATTCCGGCTACCTCCGCCAACCGTTCGATCACGTGGACCAGCGCCCTCTCGCCGACTGGATCGCAAAACACAACCGCTATGCGGAGCTGGAGGCGGAAGAGTTTATCCAGGAAAAGTTTCAGGGAGGATATCAGGACACGATCAAGGTTCGGTTCTGGGGAAAACAAGCCGAGAGGAAGCGCTGGATCAAACTGAAGGTGTGGAACCGATTGCCACTGCTCCTCCGCCCCTTCCTGCTTTTCTTTCGTAACTACGTGCTCAAGGGCGGGATTCTCGACGGCCGCCAGGGGTTCATTTACCACGTGCTGTGGAGTTTCTGGGTGAGGTTTCTGATCGACGTGAAAATCATCGAGCGGAAATGGCGGCAGGGGGTAGTCGTAGCGCCGGGCTTTAGCCCGGCACGTGCCGACCTGAAGGTCGGCGCTACATCGGCACGTGCCAATCTGAAGGCCGGCGCTGCATCCGAGGGAAAGTGTTCATGAAGACGCCGGCGGCTAACGACGTTCGGACCCTCTTCAACCACAAGGCGCGCGGCTGGCGGAGCAAGTACGGTTCGCGATGGGAAGCTTAACCCGCGGGTGGAACAATTCACGGCGCGGCTCTCCGAGCTGTGTCCTCCTCCCGCCGCATCCTTGACCTGGGCTGCGGGACGGGTGAGATCGCCGCCGCCATTAGCCAGATGGGCTACCAGGTTACGGCGTGCGACTTCGCGGAAGAAATGATCGCCGTCGCGCGCCGCGAGTTACGCCGGAACCTCGGTCGAATGGGTCGGCCTCGAGCCCGATTGGGAAGTTCTTCCCTTCGCCGACGGCAGTTTCGACGGCATTGTGGCCTCCAGCGTGTTTGAATACCTCGATGACGTGCCGCGCGTGGCGGCGGAGCTTGCGAGAGTCCTGCGGCCCGAGGGCGTCCTGCTGCTGACCGTTCCCAATCCGTGCAATTTTGTGCGCAAAGCTCGAAGGCTTGGCTTCGCTCGATGCGCTCGTCCACCAGCTCCCTGTCGCCTGGCTGCGCCAGCGTTCAGCGGATCGACTCGTATGCCGCCTACCTGCGGCTTTCCCGGAACCGCTTCGAAGGACCAGGGGTGGCAATCCGTTCTGAGCGCCGCGCACTTCGCCCCCCTGGACAAAAGGGACTTCTCTCCGGAAGCTTGGCGGCGTCAGGCTCGCGCTCCGCTGGTTCTGTTGGCCGTGAAAAGGGTGGCCGAAGGGCAGACAGCGGACAATTTGACGCAGAGGCAGACTTTGTGCCGCCCTTTGGCGATGTAGCTACTGGCGTTGTGCGCCGCATGCGACGTAACGGCGGGTTTATCCCGCCACATGGCGGCGTAAAGCCGCCGTTACGACCATTCGGCGGGGTAAACCCGCCGGGGCCGCGACAAAATGTCCTGTTCTGCCAAAGACAATATGACCCAGCCCATCGTTTAGTGGCCCTTTGTGGCCCCCATTCGCCCTTTATCCACAATCGCCAATGACAATGTCCTCCAAACCTCGACTTGAAACCGAACTGCTGATGGCGACGGACGCGCCCGCATTCCACCCTCTGCCGGTGGGAGAGCACCCACGGCGGCGACTTACTGGCGAACGCTGCGTCATCTGCGCTGGTCGCAGCTTGGTTACCTGGCGCTCAGGCGAGTGCTGCCGCATCGCACTCGCCCGCCAGGATCAAGGCGCCCGTGGGCCTGCGCGACGTCGCCCGGCCGATGGCGGTTCATTGACTGGCAACCGGAAACCTCCCGCAAAATAATTGCGGCGCGCGAATTCACTTTCCTGAACCAGACGGTCGCGAGCAACGGCCCCATCCCCTGGAACGACCGCCGGCATGCGAAGCTGTGGCTCTATCATCTCAACTACTTTGATTTCCTGAACGTCGGTTTCGCGCTGCCCGAGGAAGAGTCCGATGCTGAAGGCAGCTCTCGAAATCGCGCTGGACTGGTGCGCACACAATACGCAAGGAACGCGAAGTCGGGTGGGAGCCTTACGCGTTATCCGTTCGAATCGTCAACTGGCTGAAGTTTCTGGCCCGGTACGGACGCTCGCTGGAGTGCTTGGAAGGCGGGGGAAGGATCGACACGCTGCTGGTGAGCCTGGGCGCGCAAGTGGCAACGCTCGAACGGCGGCTCGAAAAGGATCTGCTGGGAAATCACCTTCTGAAGAACATCAAGGCGCTGCTGTTCGCCGGAGCGTTGCTGGAAACCCCGCGCAGCGCCCGATGGTGGGCAAAAGGGGAAGAACTGCTGGAGCAGGAACTGAATGAGCAGATTCTCCCGGATGGCGGGCACTTCGAGCGGTCACCGATGTACCACGCGCAGATCCTCGAAGACTTGGCCGAAATCCGGCTCTTGTGCGCAGGCAACGGGAAAAAACCTTTCGTGCTCTCCGCCTGCTGGCGGAGAAGATTCGGTCAATGGCGCGATTCTTGAAGGGAATCCTCCATCCTGACGGAGAGATCCCACTCTTCAACGACTCGGTGCTGGGCGGAGCGCGCCCGCCCGCTGAGTTGCTGGCCATGGCGGAGCCACCTGATATCGAGGGCGTCAGAAAGCGCAGTCCCAGGTCACGGTGTTCCCGGATACAGGATACGGCGTCATCCGCAGCCCCGAGTCCCGCAGCGCCCTGATTTTCGACTGCGGCCCCTTGGGACCGGACTATCAGCCGGGCCACGGCCACTGCGACGTGCTGAGTTACGAACTTTCCCTGCACGGGCAGCGCGTGGTGGTTGATACCGGCGTCAGCACCTACGAGCCGGGGCCGGAGCGTTCCTACGAGCGATCCACGGCCGCGCACAACACCCTCCGCATCGACGGTGAGGAGCAAGCTGAAATCTGGGCGAGCTTCCGCGTGGGCCGGCGTCCGCGCGTGGGCCAAATACGGGGAGGCAGCAACGGGGGCTTCCGTTTTCTTAGTGGCGAACACGATGCCTATCGGCGCCTGGGCGTGGTTCACGCGCGCACCATCCTGCTGCATGCCCCCGAATACTTGGATTGTGGCCGACCTCCTCAGGGGCAGCGGGTCACACCTCGTTGAGTCTTTCCTGCATTTCCATCCCCGGGTTCGCGTCGAGGCACTGGCCGATGCCATGGAAACCAGCGCCGGCGCTGCCCCTTCGCCGCTGGACGGTGGAATTTGCCGATCGATCCTATTGGCTCGCGGCCTACGGCGCCGGCCAGTTTGACCTTCTCAAGAGCTGGTATTCAGAGCAATTCGGAGACCGCCAACCTTCCACAGTCACTTCGTTGGGCATGGCAAGGGGCCGATTCCCACGGGGATGATTCATGTCTTCGCCCCGGTGGGCGACTTCCCTTCCCCGCATTGCGGCGGACTGGCCTGGGAAATTCGATCGAGATCGACGGTCACAAGATTCCACTCTGCTGAAAGAAGAGGGTTCGCCCGATGCAGGTCCTTTATATTTCTCAATACTATCCACCGGAAGCTTGTGCTCCCGCGACCCGTGTGGACTGTTTTACCCGCGAGTGGGTTCGGGCGGGCGCGGAAGTCCGGGTCCTCACCGGCTTCCCCAATCATCCCGAGGGGATCTTGCACGCGGAGTACAGGAAAGCTCTGGCGGCGCGGTTTCGTGCGCGAGGAACGGGAGGGAGTCAAGGTTTACCGGACGTGGCTCTACCCTTCCGCCAATCGGAAGCTGTGGGGCCGAGGCGCCAATTTCACTTCCTTTGCCGCTTTCCGCCGCCGTGGCGGGACCCTGCGTGGCCCCGCGTAATGGCGTGGTCATCGCCACCTCGCCCCAGATTCTGGTCGGGGTATCGGGGTGGGTAGTGGGAACCCTGCGGTTCCTACCGTGGGTGTTCGAGGTGAGGGACCTCTGGCCGGAGTCGCTCGTGGGAGTAGGACAGGCCACCGCCGACTCCCTGCTGTACCGAAGCGTGGGGCAGGTCGCCAATTTCCTCTATCGGCACGCCACGCATATTGTCGTGGATGGTGAATGGAAGCGCCGGCACTTGATCCATCAGGGCGTGGAAGAGAGAAGAATCTCGGTAATTCGAAACGGCATCGAGGAGGATTTCTGCTTGCATCCCAACTCCGCCGACGCCCGGTTGGCCCGCCTCCAATTGCGGAAGGAGTTGGGGCTCCGTGATGAATTTGTTCTTCTCTACGCCGGGACACTCGGCATGGCCCACGGTCTGGAGACGGTACTCCAGGCCGCCGAACGATTGAGAGGCCGCGAGCGATATCGTGTTCCTCCTCATGGGCGCCGGCGCCGAGCGCGGGCAACTCTGCGAGCTCGTCGAAGGATTGCGACTCTCCAACGTGCGGCTTCTGGAAAAACAGCCTCGGGAGAGAATCCCTGCCTTTCTGGCGGCCGTGGATGCCTGCTTGGTCCCGTTGCGGAACAAGGAAGTGTTCAAAAGCGCCATTCCCTCCAAAATGTTCGAGGCGATGGCGGCGGCGAAGCCGGTGATTCTGGGCGTCGAGGGAGAAGCGAAGGAGATTCTTCTCGCGAGCCAAGCCGGATTGGCCGTGCGGCCGGAAGACCCCGAGGCAATGGTGGCGGCAATTCTCAGGCTGCGGAACGATCCGTCGCTCTGCCAGGCCCTGGGCCGGAACGGAAGACAGTCGGTGCTGGAAAAATACCTGCGCCGGACGCAGGCCGCCAAGTACCTAAACCTGCTGAGCGAATTGTGCGCTCGTCGAAAGCTTCTGGCCGCCGACGGAGCCAACTGTGCCGCTGCCCGGAGTGATCGCTCCCCTCAATTCGGAACAACCATGAAGCAACTCTTGCAGGATTTGCGGACGCACGAAATTGCGGTGGAGGAGGTTCCCGCCCCCGGCTGCCAGCCGGGCGGGGTTCTGGTAAGAACTGTGGCCTCGCTGATCAGTTCGGGGACGGAACGCGCCACCGTGAAACTGGGCAGCATGAGCCTTCTGGGCAAGGCGCTGGAACGCCCTGACTTGGTGAAGAGTCTCGTCCAGCGCCTGCGAACCACCGGGGTCGCGAGCGTCGTCGCCACCGTACGCGCCAAGCTCGACCGGGCGATGGCACTGGGCTACAGCGCGGCGGGGGAAATCCTGGAAGTGGGAGAGGGGGCGCGGGAGTTCCAAGTCGGCCAGCGCGTGGCGTGCGCAGGCTTGGGTTACGCCAGTCACGCCGAACGGATCTGGGTTCCCAGCAACTTGTGTGTGCCGATTCCGGAAAACGTGGACTACGATTCCGCGGCCTTCGTGGCGCTGGGATCGATCGCGCTACAGGGTGTGCGCGTGGCGGAGGTGAAGATTGGCGAACACGTGGCGGTGCTGGGTCTGGGATTGGTAGGCTTGGTTACCGCACAGATCCTTCAGGCCGCGGGGTGTACGGTGTGGGGAGTCGATCCCGATCCCGACCGCGTGGCGCTGGCGCGGGAATTGGGCGTGGCCTTTGCCACTTCGAACTCCGAGTTCATCTCCGAAGGCGACCTGCCCAGGGCGGAGGGCGCGGACGCGGTCATCATCACCGCGGCGACGAAATCCAACCAGCCCATCGACCTGGCCGGGCAGATCGCTCGCGACCGGGGGGTCGTCGTTGTCGTGGGGGACGTACGCGTCGATGTGCCCCGCGAGCATTACTACCAGAAGGAATTGCAGGTGCGGTACTCGCGCTCGTACGGTCCCGGCCGTTATGACCCGGCCTACGAGGAAAAAGGGATTGATTACCCGCAGGGTTACGTGCGCTGGACGGAGAAGAGAAACATGCAGGCCTTCCTGGACCTGGTGGCAGCCAGGAAGATTGACCTCAGCCCGCCTGGTGACCCATCGTTTTGAGATTGCCCAAGCCCCCGAAGCTTACGAACTGCTCACCGGAAAGCGGCCAGAAAAATACCTGGCCATTCTGATTGAGTATTCCAGACCCGGAGCGTCTTCCCGGCGCCTGGAACTTCGTCCGCCCATCCCGAAAGAACGCGTCACCGGTCCCAAGCCGGGCAAGATCAGAATCGGCTGGATTGGAGCGGGCAGCTTCAGCCGCGCCAAACTGCTTCCGGCTTTGCGGAAGCTCGACAACCTCGAAATGATTGGCTTGGCCAATGCCACGGGCCTCTCCGCCAGCCGTGTGGGGAAAAGCTTCGGGTTCCAATACTGCACCACCGACGCCTCGGAGGTTTTGCACGATCCGAACATTGACGCCGTGTTCATCGGCACGCGACACCACCTGCACGGTCCGATGGTATTGGCGGCGCTCGAAAGCGGTAAGCACGTCTTTGTCGAGAAGCCTCTGTGCGTGAACGAACAAGAGCTGGACGCAATTTCGAGACGTCTACGCGCGGTCGGACCGTATTCTCTGCGCAGGTTTCAATCGCCGCTTTTCACCTTTTGCGAGGCAGTGCAGGGATTTCTTCCGCGCCGGCCGCGGGCCGCTTTCTTTTCTTTACCGGGTCAATGCGGGGCGCCTGCCGGAGGGACACTGGGTGCAGGATCCTGAGCAGGGCCACGGGCGCGTGATCGGCGAGGTCTGCCACTTTGTGGATTTGTTCGCGTTTCTCAGCGAGGCGCTGCCCATCGAGGTGGAAGCCTGGGCGATGGGCGAGAGCACCGACGAAAGCAATGTCCACATCCAGGTGTCCTTGGCCGACGGCTCGAAGGGAGAAATCCTGTACCTGGCGTGCGGTGACGCGAGCGTTCCCAAAGAACGGTTGGAGGTCTTCGGCCGAGGCCGCACCGCGATTTGTGAAGACTTCCGAAAGTCCTACTTCCATCATTCGAACCAATGCCATACCAAATCCCTGTTCCAGCAGGACAAAGGGCACGCGGAAGAAATGCGGTGCTTCGTCGACGCCGTTGCCGGGAAAGCGCCACCCCCGATACCTTTCGAGAGCCTCTGGGCAACGACCCTGGCGACATTCCGGATTCGCGAGTCGTTGCTCGGCGGTGGCCCGCGCCGGGTGGCGATCCCGGCGGAAGAGGGTGGGGAAGATCGCTTAACTTAGGCACAACGCCCATGCGCATTCTCACGGTGGTTGGAACGCGGCCCAATTTCGTCAAGATTGCACCTCTCCTGGACGAAATGAGCCGTCATCCCGACATCGAAACTATTCTGGTCCATACCGGGCAACACTACGATTATGAGATGTCGAGGGCGTTCTTCGAGGACCTGGAAATCCCCAAGCCTCACGTGAACCTGGAAGTGGGCTCCGGCACAGCGGTGGCGCAGATCAGCCGAAATCATGCTGCGACTGGAGCGGGTGATGGAGGAGACGCAACCCGATGTGGTGGTGGTGGTCGGCGACGTCAATTCCACCTTGTCCGCGGCCCTGACCGCAGCAAAGATGGGCCTGCCCCTCGCGCATGTGGAAGCAGGATTGAGGAGCTTTGACCGCACCATGCCGGAAGAGGTCAATCGCGTCCTGACCGATGCTTTAGCGGATTTTCTTTTCGTCACGGAGCCCAGCGGCGTGGAGAACTTGCTAAGAGAAGGCCGGCCCGCGGAGAGAATCTATCTGGTCGGCAATGTCATGATTGACGCCCTGCGAGCGGTTCCTCCCTCGGGCGAAGCGCCATCCGATCCCGCATGAACTCCAAGCGCGGGGCAAATCCCGCGTCGACTTGACGGGTCCGTATGGACTGGTGACCCTCCATCGGCCTTCAACTGTAGACAACCTGGCGACGTTTCGCGTGATCTGGGCAGCGTTGGAAGAGATTGCGAAAGAAGTTCCTCTGATCTTTCCCGTCCACCCCCGGACACAAAACAGGATGGAGGAAGGCGGGCTCTGCGGCTCGTGGCAAGACGCTTCCGACGGCATATGCGTCGTTCCGCCGATGAGCTACCTGCAGTTTCTGAGACTTCAGAGCGAAGCCACGCTGGTGATTACCGACTCCGGGGGTGTGCAGGAGGAAACCACGGCGCTGGGGATTCCTTGCCTGACCGTCCGAGAGAACACCGAACGGCCTATTACCCTAAGCGAGGGTACCAACCTGTTAGTCGGACTGAATGGCAGCCGCCTCGTCGAGGAAGCGCGCAAGATCCTTCGGGGTGAAGGGAAGAAGGGACATGTCCCCAAGCTCTGGGATGGCCACGCCTCCACCCGCATTGTCCGGACGCTGGTGGATCAAATCAATTCCCGGCCCGCCGCAAAACGGGTGGCTGCGCGACCTCCCGCCGTGAGCATCGAAGCGCCCGACCATCTGCTCGTCTGAAAAGAGACCTTAGCGTTGAAAATACCCATCGCCACTGCCAACCACAACCCAAGAAGCTTTCACCACAGAGACACAGAGGTCACGGAGCACACACGGAGAAAAAGCTGCGGGCCGACAAACAATAAACCGTCATCTCTGCGCGCGTAAACAGAAGTGCTTTTCTCTGTGGTCTCTGTGCCTCTGTGGTGAGTCTTTTCTTCGCGGCGCGAGAAGAATTTCGAATTGAGGAGTACAGAGAGAGACCCTTCGCGGAGTTTACCCTGCGCGGCGCCAGGGCGTGATCCTTCGCTCCGCTTTTGGATGACAGTGCTAACGGGTTTTTCCACGGCATGTAAAGTCGGGAATCCCCCCAAACGATCATGGCGACCATCACAACCAGCCTCGGCAACTTCATCACCCCAGGAGAGGTTTTTGCTACTGGCGGCTCCTCCCTCTATGTGCGCCGGGGGAAACGTCTCTTCGATATTGCCGCGTCTTTTGCCGGCTTGGTGATCTCGAGCCCCCTTCTGATCTTTTGTGCGCTGCTGGTGCGCCTGACCTCCCGCGGACCTGTGCTCTTCCGCCAGACTCGCGTAGGGTATCTCGGGCGCCCGTTTACGCTCATCAAGTTTCGAACCATGGTGCAGGGAGCCGAAGCGCTGGGTTCATCCGTGGTGGTCGAGCGTGATCCGCGCCTGACCCCGGTGGGAACCTTCCTGCGCCGCACCAAGCTGGACGAATTCCCGCAATTCATCAACGTGCTGCGGGGGGAGATGAGTTTTGTGGGGCCGCGGCCGCGGGTACCGAGTGAGATCGATCTGAACGATCCCAGGGAACGCATCCTGCTGAGCGTCCGGCCCGGGGTAACTTCCTATGCTTCCATTCACCATCGCATGGAGGCTGACTACTGTGCCCGGCAAGCCAACCCGCAGGCGGTCTATCGCACGAACCTCCTGCCGCAAAAACGCTCTCTCGATTGCGAGTATGTGCAGAACCTGACCTTCCGGCTGGACTTGAAACTGCTCTTGATGACCTTCGTGTTGGTCTGTGCTCCGGAAAGGTCTCTGGCCAGAGGGCTGAATATACTTGGGGCGGGAAGTGCGGCCTTACAGCCGTGGTGCGCAGATGTTGCTCGATCTTGCGGTATACATGGGTGCGGCCTTGTTGGCTTACACCTTCCGATATGAAGCTGGTTTTCTGGATTTCTATCGCCGGCAGATGTGGTTGTACATGGCCTTCATCCCGCCCTTGCGGGTGGTGGTGAACCGCTGCCTGGGGATTTACGACATGATGTGGCGGTACGTCACCCTGGAGGACGCTTCCTTCCTGGCGGTGGCACTTGCCCCCGTCACGCTGGTCCTGTACGGGCTCCGCCTGGGGCTGCCCACAAGCTCGTGGCAAGCGGTAATGTTCCTCGTCCCGTTGAGCATCATCACCCTGGAATACTTGCTCGCCCTGAGTGCCGGCCTGGGATTGCGCTGTTTGCGCCGTATGCTTTATGTGCTGCACCATCATTACCAACCCCTTCCCGAAGGAGCGCGCCGCGTCCTGATTCTCGGCGCCGGCCTGCTGGGGTTGACGACCGCCCAGGACATCCGCCAGTACCCGCACATGAGCCTGGTCGGGTTCCTGGACGACGACCCGGCAAAGGACCGAAGGCTTGTGGCGGGATGCCGGGTTCTGGGAAACTCGGCAAACCTGGAAGCTCTTTGTGCCCGCTACAAGGTGACCGACGTGGTGATTTGCGCCAAGTCGATTGACCCTGACCGATTGTTGGAACTCTATCGGCGTTGTGAGGTCCTCAGGGTCAAGCTCCACATGCTTCCCAGCCTGGACCGGGTACTTCGGGACGAGAGCGATCAGCCACTGCCCGCCCAAATACCTCTGTCCTATATCAGCCACCGGGCGTGAGGGCATGGATCACCCTCGAGATCGCAATGCAGAGTTAGACGCGGGCCTCCCCGAAGGGAAGAATATCATTAGCCGTAGGTGAAACCCACGGATCGTGACGGCAACGAAGTGAGGAGATCATGCGAATACAACACCGAAGAATGATGATTTTCGGACTCGCGATGTTCACGGGGTTATCCGTTTTCGCTCTCGCCATGGGGGGAACGCCCGACGTCGTGGGCAAGGTCGTTCGTTCAGCCAACGCGACGGTGGAAGGGAGCACGTTGTTATCCAACGGCACCATCCTTTCTGGAGAGGCCGTAAATGTTGGCGAGGGCGGGTCGGTGCTCCTCAGTTATTCTCCCACCGGCCGGGCCGTTCTTTCCCCGGCAACCCAGGTACGTTTCAGTAGCGCTAAGGGGAATATCGTGGCTCAACTTCTTTCCGGAACCCTGGCCGTCGCGAGAGAGAATAAGGATGTCTTCATGGTGAAGACTTCCACCTACAGCGTCGAGCCCCGGGGCGAGGGGAGGGCCGAGTTCCTGGTTGCGCTTTTGCCCGATAAAAGAACGATTGTGGAAACGCAGCATGGGAAGGTCGCGATCACCGAGATCGAGTTCAGGTGAGAGCTACACACTTGCCGAAGGGCTCCGCGCCGAGATCGGTGCATCCCAAACAACTTCACCCGGGCAGGGGAAAAAACCGGAAACGAGCCCGGCCATCGGCCAAGTCGTCGCCTCTGCGGGAGCGACCCGATATGGGAAGCCGCTTGCCGCCGGCGATTGGGTGGTTGACGAAGATTTGGTTTTGACGGGGGCCGCGGGCCAAGCAGTCATTCGATTGTGGCCTACCAACCAGGTCACTCTCGATGAAAACACCTCGGTCACCTTCACGAGACCGGTGGATCGAGTCTGGCTGCGATTGCAGAACGGCACAATTTTGGCTGAGAATACGGGCGAGAGCAATATCCTCATTGCCACCATGAGATTTCACATCGAACCAACCTCGGCAACACCTACCAAGATTCGCGTGGGGTTGTTGACTGACAATAGCACCTCTATCGAGTCTGTAGCCGGCGATGTCAGAATCGAGGATACCCAGTCAGAACTGTCATACCTCCTGCCGGCGGGACAGAAGACGCTGGTTCCAGCGAACGCGTCGGGCGTCCCCGGGTTACAGCCATTGCCAGGAACCTCCCCCCCGACACCAACCCCAAGTACACCACCCAGCCACCCCCAGCCGGCGCCGGCTTCGGGAGGGACTTCCCATAACACCCTCCTCATTGTGGGAATTGCGGCGGCAGCCGGAATCGCGGCAGCCGCGGCGGGATTGGCGGGTGGTGGGGGTGGGGGCAGCCAGCCCGTAAGCCCCTCGGCCCCGTAGTAACACAGTTTCCATTTCGCCGTGTTGTCGTGATACGTGCGTATGTTCTATTGAGCCTACCGGTCCCCAAAAGCTGCCATTTGCCGTCGCTCGTGCCTCGGGATCAGGCCGAGCTACGGGCTCGCCTCCGAATGCCGCCACCCTCCTTGCGACCCCCTTTAAAGGGAGCGCGCACCCTTGATCGTCTCCCCGGACTACCCATTAATTCAACAATCTCGGCTGAATGAGCAGGGCTCCTTCAAAGTCGCGGGGGTCGCATACCTCCCGAAGTGCATCACCCGCGAAGAGACCCCTCACCTCGGATATTTGTCCGCCTTGGCAGGAGGGGAGCCGCCTGATGGCGGCGTGGTGAAGTACTGCCTCGGCGCTTTGGTCCATTCGACCATGCTCAAACCCGAGGGATCGTAGAGAATTCGTCCGCCCCGGACGGTCATGCGCGCAACCACCTTTACGTTTCCATCCATCCGGGCCCATCCGTCATCGATGTATCCGAAGTGGCCGTGGAGCACTTCCAATAGGGCCACATCAGCTTCGCGCCCCACGGACAACGTCCCCAATTCCTGGCGGCGGATTTCCTTAGCGGGATTGACCGTGGATCTTCGAATGATCTCTTCCAGCGGCACGCCCATGGCAAGGAACTTGGACATGACCTCCGTCATGCTGACATAGGTGAAGTCCCCGGTATGGAGGTCGGTGGAGATGGAATCCGGAATAAAGCCCTGCTTTACCGCGGGAACGGCGTTGCGGAACCAGAAACTGCCCGCGCCATGCCCTACGTCAAAGATGACCCCGCGCCGCCTTGCCTCGGCCAGGATCGGATTAAGCTTGCCGTCAGGGAGGAGGATGGGAAATTGCTGCGCGAACACGTGCGTGTGAATATCCCCCGGCCGCATCTTCTTCAGGATCAGGTCGGCGTAAGTCCGCTCCGGGCGGGGCCAGAAATCCACCATGACCGGGACACCCGCTAACCGGCCACATTCCTCGGCCCGGTCCACCGCGGCCCACGGTGTATGTTCTGCGTCCCAGGGCTTCTCGGTCCAAAAGTGCGCCGTCTTCACACCCACGATGATGTCGGGAAACTTCGGGACCGTTTGCGCACAGAACTGAACATCCATTCGACCCACGTCCTGTTCCGTCCCTCCCTCCATGCCATCGGCGACAATATTTAGAAAAGCCAGCACGCGAACCTTGGCATGATCGATCACTTCCTGCTTTTCCCGGAGAAAGGTGTCGGCGCCGGCGGTCCCCGCGTCAACAATCGTCGTGACTCCTGCCGTAAGCACGAGGTCCGCGGGAATCCCCATGGGGGCGGTTTGAACCTTTGCCTCCGGCGCGAACCAGTCCAGGGGAACTCCTCCGCGGCCCACATGAACGTGAATATCGATCAGGCCCGGAGTTACATACAGGCCGGAGACATCAACTACTTTCCCCGCTTCGCTCGAGGGTAGGTTCTCGGCCACCGCCGCTATCTTCCCCGCTGAAATCGCCACATCCATGACTTTGTCGATTTCATTGGCGGGATCGATGACATGACCGCCCTTCAAAAGCAGGTCGTAACGCGGCGTCTGTGCTTTCGCGGCAAATTGCTGCTCGACGGTAAGTATCGATCCTAGAATAACCGTAAGAAGTATTACCCTTTGCCATGTTGACATGATTTCGTCCTTTTTCCATAGTATCCGGCGCGGAGCCCCGGCTTATCCTCCAACAATTACACCAAAGAAAGTAGTAAATCCAGGACTACTACCATGCCGATGTGATTCTGACTGAGCGCATGGTTGTGATACATTGGCAGGGAGGAAGCACCGAGGACTGGTGCGGGCGGGTTGCAAACGAGGCGGGAAAGATTACCCGGCATCGAGCGACTCAGGCGGAAGAGGATGGCACGAGCATGACGGTTAAGCGCATGGGACGACGCTGGCTGATCCTTCTGGCCATGCTGGCGCTAATGGCCGGCGCTGCGCTTCTGGGCCTTCCGCAAGGTGGGACGTTGGCTGGTGGTCGACGACACGCTGCAGCCGGCACGCGCCATCGTAGTTCTCAGCGGCCTAGTCCCCTACCGAGCTATGGAAGCGGCGGAAATCTATCGCCAAGGTTGGGCGCCGGAAGTGTGGTTATTCAAGGACGATCCGCGCGGAGCCGATCGAGGCATTCGCCCGTCTGGGCATTCATCACGTCACCGAAGAGGAATACGACCAGCAGGTGTTGGAGCGGCTCGGCGTGCCCAAAGCGGCAATCCGGGTCCTGGAACCTCCCACCACGAATACCGTGAGCGAAGCCGAGCTTATCGCCGGGGAGTTGCGGCGGCAAGGTGGAGACAGCGGTCATTCTGGTAACCTCACCCGTACACACCCGGAGGGCGAAAAGCCATCTGGCGCATCATCGTGGGAGATCACCCGCAGGCCATTGTGCGCTATGATCCTTCTGAACCCAGCGATCCTGACCACTGGTGGCGCGCCACCCAGCGACGTGGAAGCCGTTGTCCACGAACTTCTGGGACTGATTAATGCCTATCTGGGCTTTTGGGTTAAACCTGGAAAGGCGTGAATGAAGGCGCGGCGTTTTGCGGGGGGTGTGCGCTAGGCGAGGACCACCTGCCCGCTCAGCCGCTTCTGAGGGACCATGCCTCAAGACCTAGGCCCGGAGGATCAACTCTGTCTTCTGCTTGCTCGCGGACGCTTTACGCCCGAGGTGGCGAAGCGGGCAGTCGATCGGCTGGAAGCGGGGCAGCGCTGGGACGTGCTTCTCGAGCGCGCCAGACGCACGGTTTGATTCCTCTCGTCTATCACCGCCTTCGCGCGCTCGAATTCCGCGGCGTTCCCCCGCCCGTCCGCAGGGAGTTGACGGACACCTTCGGAATCAATGCCATTCGCAACGATGCTTCTGACCCAGGAGCTCGCCCAGGTGCTGGCAACGCCTCGCTGCGGCCGGAGTGCCCGTGATCCCCCTCAAGGGCATCGCTTTGGCAGAGTCACTTTACGGTGACGCCGCTCTCCGCACCTGCGCTGACCTCGACATCCTGGTTCACCCCAAATACCTCGCGGAGAGTCTGCGTCTCCTTCGGTCATGCGGATATGAGGCCCGCTGCGGCGAGCCTGCTTTCGTTCACCTCCTGGCCCGCTACGGCAAGGATTGCGCGCTGATGCGAGAGGACGCGCGGCCGGCTTACCCGCTGCAAGTTCACTGTGGGTTGATTTGGGGAGGCCCGGTGGAGCGGCGTCTGCTGGACGAAATCTGGTCCGACGCCTCTTCCCGACCCTTTCATGCCGCGCCCGCCTATGCCATGAGCCCCGAGTGGGAGTTCCTGTACCTCGCGGTGCATGCTGCCCGGCACGGCCTGTTCCCTTTTAAGTGGCTTGTCGACCTTGACTGGCTTTCGTCCGGGGCGCCCTGGATTGGAAAAGGTGCAAGAAAAGGCCAGGCGGCTGGGCTGGGAGAAGGTCGTCCAGTCTTGCCTTGCCGCTTGCGCAGCTTTGCTGGAAACACCGGTTCCCGAGCCCTTTGCGCGCGCGGCAACTCCCGCGCCGGCGCAAGTTCCCACGCTTCCGGCCCCGGGCCTCTCGAAATTCCCACGGGAAACACTCTTCGCCGTGCGGCTGCTACCCACCCTCTCCCAAGGCTTCGCTTTCTCGCCATCCGGTTATTTGTCCCCACGCCGGCGGATTGCGAGTTCCTTCGCCTTCCCTCCTCGCTGTTCTTTCTCTATTACTTTTTGCGGCCCTGGCGTTTGGCGGGCGCCGTGGCAGGATGGCTGATTCAGGCGGGCATAGCGAGGGTAAGCGTCCGGCGAGCCGCTCTTTTCTCCACGAAGCCCACGGCGGATACTCCCCACCAATGAACACCCCGTACGTACTTGCGGGCACGCATATCGATGCAGACGAGCCTCCGGCCAATGCACTTGGGTTGGCGCTAGCCCGACTTTCGCAGCTCGGAGCCATTCCAGGTGAAATTCGGTGTGGGCATCGCGGTAACTCTTGAAACTTCAATGGGGGTTGTACAAAAGGGCTTGTAGTGTAGACCTACCCCCTTTTCATCTCCGCTCAAGCTTGGCACAATGGCGGCCAGCCATGTACCTGCGTGCGAACAAGCGAATCAAAGACGGCAAGGAGCACCGCTATTGGAGCGTGGAGGAGAGTCGGCGGCTGCGTTCGGGGCGGGTGGTGCAGCGGCGGGTTTTGTATTTGGGCGAGATCAACGACAGTCAGCAGGCGGCGTGGCGCAAGACGCTGGAGGTGTTTGATGAAGCCGAGCAGCGGGCGGCGAGCCTGAGTTTATTTCCCGAGGACCGGGCGCTGCCAGCCGACGCGCTGGACGGCGTGCAGGTGAAGCTGAAGGAGATGGAACTGCGGCGACCGCGGGCGTTTGGCAACTATTGGCTGGGGTGCGAACTGTGGCGGCAATTGGGGCTGAGCGCGTTTTGGCAAGATCGTTTGGGTAAGGGGCGGGAAGAAGTGCCGTGGGCGAAGGTGCTGGAGCTGCTTGTGGTGAGCCGCTTGGTGGCGCCGGGCAGCGAGTTCCGTTTGCACCGGCAGGGGTTTGACCAGAGCGCCCTGGGAGATCTGTTAGGCACGGGCTTTGCCGTAGCGGAGAAGGACCGTTTGTATCGATGTCTGGACCGCCTGGGGGAACACAAGACCGCGCTGTTCGATCATCTGCGGCAACGCTGGCAAGAGCTGTTTCAGGCGCGCTTCGATGTGCTGCTCTACGACCTGACGAGCACCTACATCGAAGGGGAAGGCGAGGAGATTCCCAAGGCGAAGCATGGCTACAGCCGGGATCATCGCGGCGATTGCCGGCAGGTGGTGATCGCGCTGGTGGTGACGCCGGAAGGATTTCCGCTGGCTTATGAAGTGCTGGCGGGCAACACTTCGGACCGCACCACGCTGCGAGGATTTCTGGACAAGATCGAAGCGCAGTATGGACGGGCACGGCGGGTGTGGGTGATGGACCGGGGGGTTCCTACGGAAGAAGTACTGGAAGAAATGCGCACCGGGGGTCGAGAAGTTTTCTACCTGGTGGGGACGCCGCGCGGCAAGATTCAGCAGTACGAAAAGCGCTGGCTGGAATTGCCCTGGCAGAAAGTGCGTGAGTCGGTGGAAGTGAAGTTGTTCGCCGCGGATGGCGAACTGTACGTGCTGGCCAAGAGCGCGGGGAGGCACGCCAAGGAACGTGCCATGCGGCGGCGCAAGTTGGTGCGCTTGCTAAAGACCTTGCGCAAGCTGCGCCGCAGTGCTCCGGCACGCGATCAACTGCTGCTGCGGATCGGCGCGGCTAAAAAGGAAGCGGGACGCGCCTTCGGCTTCGTGCCGATCGGCTTGCCCCAAGAGGGAGAGGAAGTCACCCGTCAGACGTTTTCTTTTCGCTTGGACAAAGAGAAGTTGCGGAAGGCGGAGTTGCGCGACGGCCACTATCTGCTGCGCTCGAACCTGCTGGGAGAAAAGCCGGAAGTGCTCTGGGAACTCTATATCTTACTGACCCAAATTGAAGCTGCCTTCAAAACCTTGAAGAGCGAACTGGGACTGCGTCCGATTTATCATCAAGTGGAAAAGCGCGTGGAGGCCCACATCTTCGTGGCTTTCCTGGCTTACGCCCTGTCGGTCACGCTCCGGCACCGGTTGGCCCCCTGCGCTCCGGGGTTGACACCCCGCGGCGTGCTGGAAAAATTGGCGACAATTCAAATGCTGGATGTCTGCCTGCCCACCACCGACGGGCGCTGGCTGATCATGCCGCGCTATACGCAACCCGAACCAGAGCAGATGCTCCTGCTCCACCAACTTCACCTGTCACTGCCGTCGCAACCTCCGCCACGCATCAAGCCGGCGGAGACCGTCACCGACCAACAGGTGCAGCTCAAAATGTAGTGTAGACCTTCGAGACCGCTTTGCTGAAAATAAACTACTTAGCTGGCGCTTGTCGCCTCAACTGCGAAAGTTGGGCTAGCTTGCCTTCCCCTGGTGGAGGTGTCTCCGACATACTCCCGGACCGCGGATTCAGACCGGAAGGACCCATTTCTCCCTCATTCAATCTCGCTTTTAGGCCGATAAGAAGGATGAGGATTCGTGAGGCGGACCCTTGCTGGACGACCACGGCTTTGCTGACCACCCATCGGTTGCTTGGACGGTGTCCGGCGATGGGGCCGGAAACGTCCTCTGCGCTTGAAGTAATCCACTGTGAGGTCGCCATGATCCCGCCTGTTACGCCCTTCGCGTGTTGCTTATTTTTCCATGGAAATCGCTCTTGACCCTGCCATTCCCACCTACAGTGGGGGCCTGGGAATGCTGGCCGGAGACACGCTTCGCTCCGCCGCGGACCTTGGAGTTCGCATGGTGGCCGTCACCCTGCTCCATCGCAAGGGCTATTTCTCACAACATTTGGACGAACGTGGTAACCAATCGGAGTCCCCGGCCCAATGGAATCCCGAGGAAATGTTGGAACTGATGAGGCCGGTGGTCACGGTGAACATCGAGGGGCGCGAGGTTAAGGTGCGCGCCTGGCGATACCTGGTGGAAGGCAATGGCGGAGACGTGCTGCCCGTCTACCTGCTCGACACGGCCCTGCCCGAAAATTCCCCTTGGGACCAGACGCTCACGGATTATCTTTATGGCGGAGATCTCCACTACCGCCTTTGCCAGGAAGTACTGCTTGGGCATGGGAGGTGTCGCCATCCTGCCGAAGCTAGGGCACCACCACATCTCGAGCTATCACATGAACGAGGGCCACGCCGCATTGCTGGTGCTGGCCCTCATCGAACAGCGGTTGGCGGGCCGCAATGTGCGAGATACCCGGCGAGAGGATGTCATCGATGTCCGGCACAAGTGCGTGTTCACGACGCACACCCCTGTTCCAGCCGGCCATGACCAGTTCAGCGTCGACCTGGTTCGCCAGGTGTTGGGCGAGGATCGCACCGCAGCCCTCGTCAACCACGGCGCGTGCCTGGACGGACATCTGAACATGACGTACTTGGCGCTCATCGGATCCCGCTATGTGAACGGCGTGGCCATGCAGCACGGGGAAGTCTCACGCCATATGTTCCCGCAATATTCCGTCCGGGCCATCACCAACGGCGTTCACGGGCTCACCTGGACCACGCCTCCGTTTCGCGATCTCTTCGACCGTTACATGCCGGAATGGAGAAGGGATAACCTCTACCTGCGCTACGCCATCGGCATCCCTTGCGAGGAAATTCTTAAGGCCCACGCTCTGGCCAAGCAGGCGCTGATGGCAGAAGTTCAAAGACGCATGGGAGTCCAGCTCGATGAGAAGATCTTGACCCTCGGATTCGCCCGCCGTGCCGCCACCTACAAGCGCGCCGACTTGCTGTTTTCAAAGGCCGACCACTTAAGGTGGATCGCGCAGAACGTGGGCCCCATTCAGGTCGTCTACGGCGGCAAGGCGCATCCGGCGGACAGCGGCGGCAAGGAGGTCATTCGCCGCATCTTCCAAGCGGCAGACACGTTGAAAGATACCGTGAGGATTGTCTATGTACCCGACTACAATTGGACGTGGGCGCCGCTTCTGTACAGTGGTGTGGATCTCTGGCTGAACACCCCCAAGCGCCCACAAGAGGCCTCCGGGACGAGTGGGATGAAAGCTTGCTTAAATGGCGTTCCGAGCTTGAGTATCATGGACGGCTGGTGGGTGGAGGGCTGCCTCGAAGGCATCACGGGCTGGGCGATCGGTCACGGAACGGAAACGATGGAGAACGAGGATGCAGAGGCAAATTCGCTTTACGCGAAGTTGGAAAGCGTCATCATTCCCGATGTTTTATGGCCGGCCGCGAGCTTACGCCACGGTAATGCGCTCGGCGATTGCCATCAACGGTTCGTTCTTTAATACCCAAAGGATGGTGTCGCAGTACATTTCCAACGCCTATTTTCAAGAGGATGTTTCATAAGGAGACCAAGGCGGGATGGGGAGGTCCACAAGCGGTCGAAGCGGCAGCGTAAGGCAGACAACAACCCACCACCGCTGCAAGTGGGAGATCTGCCCTTGGCATTCTTATGTAAGCGATATGTGAAGCGCATCTTGCCGAGGAGTGGGGGAGTATCGCATTGTGGCCTGCTGGAAGAGCCGAGAGTCTCAGATGAGGTCATAGTAAGCGATGACCCAGCGGGACAATATTACCTGCTGGCGAGCCCAGGACCTCTGGACGGGAGCGTTCTGTCAGAAGGGGAGAGTGCCGCTTCGACGAAAGTCCCTCTACGGCTTGTGGCTCTCTTCGGAGATAGGAATTTGGGCCGCGTATAAGCTGGCGCGGGGTGTCGGTTCGAACCACTCCGGGCGGGTGAAGGTCGCGGCAGGATTCCCGTTTGAAGCCGTACGGGGGAAACCCCACCGTACGGAATTTTAGAGGGGGAGGAAGAGACACGCGTGCCTCGCATGCACGTCCCGGTGATCCGTGGGACTGGCGTGGTCAGCATGTGGTGCGCTTCCTCTCCTCTCGACGCTAACTTTCCTCCGTGCTGAATTACTGCATGGGGCTGGAGAAAGAGGGCTACCGCATCACCTATTTGCCGGTTGACCGCGAGGGCTTATTGAATTTGGCTGCCCTGGAAGCTGCCATCACGGATGAGACCGCCATGGCGCCGCATCACCGACCTGCACGGTGAGCACCCACTGGAACGAGTTCTTGTGGTGGTGCCTCGCCGGCAATTTCCTCCCAACCTATTTCGTGATCTTGCTCGTTCTTAGCACGCTTACCGCCCCGGCCGGCAGCTTTATGGTGGCGAGGGTTGTACCTTGCTCGTGCGTTACTTCGACGGGGGCGCTGGTGAGCGTGTCAACTACCGTGTAATTGCCACGGAAGCCTACGGTTACACTCTCCGTATCGCCCCAGTTGGTCAGGATTGCCACCGGCCCGGAGGGGGAAGCATGCCGCGGAAACCGACCGTGCCAGGAGCCTTCTCGATTTGCACGAGCGCCTTAGTTTGGGCCTTCGCCGCGGGGCCGATGACCCATTGTTGCACCATAGGGTTATTGCGCTTCAAGTACCCCAGGGTGACGGCCGCCTCAAAGTAGAGAGCTTGACCTTTGCCGAAGTGATGCTGGGTGGCAAAAGGCTTGCCCTGGCGATCCCGCATCACCACCTCTGCGCCTTTCAGCACCAAGGGCAGCTTCCACAGTTCGCCCCCGCGTTCATTCCGGCTGGTGACGGAATAAGGCTCGTTGACCTTCACGGGATAGATATCGGAAGCCTGAATCCCGAAGACATCGCTCAAGCCCCCTGGGATCGTGGGACGGATTTCGCCGGTTTCGTTCTTCCATGCCGTCAACCCATCGGCCCAAAGGGTCCCGCCCTTACTGACGAAGTCCCGAAGGGCGGCCACGGCCTGGTCGTCCATCGCGTACGAATAGGGGAGGTACAAGACATCGTAGCGGCGGAGCGATCCCGTTTTGAGTTGGTCGAGGTCGACAAAGCGGGTGGGAATGTGCGCGCGGCGGAGCGCCAGGTAGCACCCCATCAAAGACTCCTCCACTTCATCTCCGCGTTTCTGGGTCCGGTCGTCGAGGCTATGGATGATCGAGGATTCACGGTTATACAGAATGGCAACCTTCGCCGGTTGGGGTTGCGCCTCCGCCAGGTAGGAATTGCGCTGGAGTCCGTCCACCACCGCCTTGACCGCGGGGAGCCGATTCGACGGCGTCCCATCAATGCTTACCAACCCCCATTCGCCAGCTTCCGTGCCGCCTACGCGGGGATGCCACAACCAGAAGATGACTCCCTTGGCCCCGGCGCCAAACGCGTCCCACAGCCACCGGGACATATCCTCGGGTGTCGGGTTCAGGGGAAAACCGCCCGTGAAGATGGTGGGGCCGCTTTGCAGTTCGGTGACCCACCACGGTTGATCTCCGGCCGGCCCCCCGATCACGTCGAGCCGGTAAGCGAACCGTTCGCCGTATTCAGTGGCCGGTGAAGTAGCAGGGAAGATCCAGGCGGGGTGGATCGAGGCGCCGAGGATATCCACGATGCGCTTCTCTTTAAACACGTCCTGACCATAGGGCCCGCCGGTGGGTTCGGTGACATTGATATGCGTGGGGTGCTGGGTGTCCAGGGCTTGGATCTGACCCTTGGTCCAGAGGAGAACCTTCATGAGGTTATCGGTGTTGAACTCCCTCCAGTCCACCACCCGATGATAGTCATTCCAATACTCGTTCAGCTCATCCGGTCGGATTTGGACATCGGAGAAGTTCTCCAGGGGCTCGAACCAGTGCTTGTTCAATTCCTCCACGGTTCCGTACTTCGCCTTGAGCCACTCGCCAAAGGCCTGCAACGTGGCGGGTTCCACATCGTACTTGGTGGGTTCATTCGCCAGCAGCCACACCCCTTGCCCGGGGTGGTTCTTGTAGCGACCCACAACTTTCTGAATATAAATTGCGGCGTGGGCTTGAATCTCCGGGTTGTTGAGGTTCGTGCGGTTGTGGTAGAAGGGGGTCTTCTTTACCCATCCCGGCGGATCTTCCGCACACAGGGTCGCAACAATCTTGATCCCGTTCGCCGCTGCCGCATCGTAAATCCAGTCGTAGCCTTCGAAATTCCACTGGTTTGGGGTAGGCTCGAGGTCGTCCCAGATGATGAAAATGCGAACCAGCGTGAGTCCGGTTTCGTGCATGAGCCGGAAATGGCGCTCGACGCTCGCCTTGGTTTCGGTCCGGTTCAAGAAGAACTCCGCTCCGACACGCAGTTGGCCAGTAAGCGAGGCCAGCTCAGAAGCCGGACCGGCGTCGGTGTTGGGGGCAGCGCGGGCCGCGGTGGAAAGGGCAGCGGCAGCGATGAAAGTGACTACCAGGAGACTCCGGTGTGATGCCGGCATGATTTATGATTCCTATCCGGTCCAGGTTATTCTGTCCCGGTCCCTCCTCGCTTACGCGCCGACGCCCGTCACCGGTCATTTCGGATGCTTGAGTTGGCGCCGGAGAAACTCCCCCGTCCCCATCCCATGGATCGTGTGCGGCCCATTAAAGAACTCCATGGTGGGACGGTCGGAAATCCCCATTTTGTCGTAGAAGCGGCGCACTTTGGCGTATTCGAGGGAAATCCATGTTCACCAAACCCTGCCCCCGTCCCGGAAGTCAGATCAATTGCGCCTGCCTCATCCAGCCTTTTAGAGTATTGAGATCTTTGCGGATCGTCGCGAGAATCTGTGACTTCTCCATCGTTAGGGTTTTAGCGCCGTTTTCCACTCCGCCGAGAGGGTACTCGGTGTGCAACTGTACCGGCCCGGAGAAATTGGCCTCCTTGATCATGGCTAAAAACGCCGGGAAGTTTACCATTCCCTCACCCAGTGGACACCACACGGGTTCCCACTCTCCTTGGGCGTTCCGGCCCCATTTGAAATCTTTGATGGCCACTCCCCTCAGGAAAGGCGCCATTAAGCGCGTGCTATTCACCCATCCGCCCAATCCCCCCTCCACCGTGGCATGGCCGATGTCAAAATTCGAGCTCACCCATCGAGGGTCGGAGTCTTTAAGCAGTACCCAAAGATCCCATACCGAGGCTCCTACCATGGAGCCGGAGTGGTTATGATACATAGCGCAGACTTTGTACTTCCGGTTCAACAACGCCAACGCGGCCACCCGCTTCTTCAACTCGGCAAGCCGGTCAGGAACGTTGACCAGCAGGCCGGCAGGTCTGGGGATGGTCGCCTGGGGGTAGGATAGATCGGGCGCCTTCTTATGGTCTGACCAGGAGAACCAACCCCACCGATAGCGAGAAATCCCCGCCTCACTCGCAGCGCGAATAATGGCTTCGGCGTGAGGAGAATCGGCATCCACGATACCGGCGGTAATCATCGGAAGGTCCAGGCCTGCCGCGTGGATAATCTTCGCCACTTTGGGCAGGTCCTCTCGCACCCGCCCCGGCTCGACGTGCCCGCCTTCCCGTACCGTAAGATCAATGCCGTCGAACCCCAGTTCCGCCGCGGTCGCCGCCATTTGCTCCCAGCCGAGCCACTGCAAATGTTTGGAAAAATAAACGATCGGCAATCGACGGGCAGATGGGCTACCTACTCCTTGAGTTAACGCGAGACTCGGAAGGCTGGCCATCGCTCCAGCGCCGGCAACCCCGCTAAGAAACCTCCGTCGAGACGAACTAACCCTGTCATCCATCGTGATTAGACCTCACGTGACCGATAAGAGATATTCGCCATATGACACAAGGCCGCGGAAATATGGCCCTCCTCCACGTCGGCGTTGGGGTGTTTCCGGCTGCGAATACAACTGATGAAATTCTCGATATGGGCCGCCTGCATGGAGGTACTCACGGGATAGCGGGTGAGAGGTCGGTATGGGTGAAATCTTCGCCCTTGAACAAAATCGGTTCGCCCATCGCCTTCGCCAAGGCATACGTGAAGCAGTCCCCGAAATTCAAACCCGCGGCATGCCGACCCTTACCATATTTACGCCATGCCAGGCGCGCAATTTCTATTTGGTCGGAATCCACTGGAACGACTTCGAGTTTTGCCTGACGCAGGAAAAGATCAAACTCGCGGCCGGCAGCTTCGCCACGGCGTGCTTCCAGCACAATACCTGTTTCGAGAACATTGGCGGCGGAGATGTACCGTGTATCGCCCTGGGTTATCACCTCCAGGAATTGCTTTCTTTCCGGCTCCGCCAAGAAGATGGCGAGTAAGGCTGAGGTGTCAACGACCATTAGCGGGGCACCCCCTGATCGTCGTATCCCAAAATCTCCGTCTCGGGGCGGGTGTCCAGCGTTGGAAGGGTGTCGACGCGGCGCAATATGTCATCCAGTTTCTCGGTCATGATGCGCCCCTGGTGCCGCCGTTGCAGTCGTTGCCAGCGTTCCTGGAGAGCACGCTCAATGGCCTCGGTGAGAGACTCTCCTGTCTCTCTGGCGACTTGCCGGGCCAGGCGCTCGGTCTCGCGGTTTTTTATGCTCAACGCCATTTCTCATCCTCCGCGCCCGATTATAGCATTCTATATGAATGTCTATAGCTATATATTCGACTCCAAAACCCGCGGAGTTACCGTGGCGCGGGATGGCTGCCGCCATTAAGCAAGCAACCGTAATCCCTGCTCACCCGGGCAGAAGCGCTTTTCTCTGTGGTCTCGGTGCCTCGGTGGTGCATCTTTTCATTGCGGGACACAGGTAAAGACCGATATCATTACTTTCCATGGTACTTGACCCGACGCCGGAAATCGGGGAGAATGCGCTTCTGGTACAATTGCCCCAAGTGTAAGATTCCGAGTACGATGTCGAGGCTATAACGGTAGGAGGAGGAGAGAGCCATGAGCCGCAAGCGCGCGAGGTTTTCGAAACCCACCATCGCCATAGGGGTATTCGGGCTGGCCGTGGGCCTGTTCGCCGGCCTGAGCGTTCTGATGACCGGGAAACCGGCCACGGGGGGCAGGATAGGGCTGGTGGACGATTGGACCACTCACCATGTGATCTTTTCCAACCCCGGCACGGCCACTGAAGCGATGAGGGAGGGCCGGTACGAACAGTGGTATCGCACCGTCAACGACCCGCGCTTCGTTATGCAGCAGATGAAGAGGCATCCTGAGTTGGCCGCATCAACAGCCAGTGCGCAAGATTATGGGACCTTGTTTAACCGCTTGATGATGTCCCTCCCCGTCACCTCAGTGCCCGCCGCCAAAGCCCCGCCCAAAAAGGCGCCCGCGCCACACCGCGATTGGGCCTTTTCCCTGGGAACCGGCACGGTGGCACAGAACATGTCTCCCGCCAAGTTCAGCTTCAACATCAATGGCACGCCCAGTTGTACGAGTGACTTTGCCGTGTACGGATTGAACGTGGCCGGCTCGGCAGGCGGCCAAGCGAACTTGGTCGGGCTCCACAATCTTTACTCCGCGTCGACGGGAACAAACTTTTGCGGCGGCACGGGGCCGACCGTCTTTTGGGCCTACCATGGCACCACTACAACAGCGGGCAAGGTTACGACGTCGCCATTGATTTCGTATGACGCGACCGGGTCCGAAATCATGTACGTCGAGAGTGGCGGGTCGGCGGGTCCCTACCTTCACGTATTGGTATGGAACAGTTCTGATGGTGGGACCGTAGCCGCCAGCAAGGCGCCTACCCATGTGCTGGCCGCTGGTACAGGTGTGAGCGGTTGTACAGCGGGCGCGTCGTGCCTGGTCAGCATCCTCTTGAACACAACCACCGAGACAGTCACCAATTCCTCCCCCTTTTACGACTACAACAGCGACACCATCTACGTAGGGGATGACGTGGGTACTCTGTATAAAGTGCACCCGGTGTTGGGTTCCGGGACTCCGGGGGTCAGCAAACTAACGGTTGCATCAACAACACTGACCGGCCCGGTCCTGGACTACTCCAGTGGCAATATTTTTGTTGGCGGCACCAACGGAGTTCTTTATGCCATAACTGCCAGCACCTTTACCGCCGCGACGCACTCGACCCTCCAGGTCGGCCATGCCAATCCCTGTACGAGTACCAATAACGTCCTCGTAGACGCGCCTATTGTGGACAGCACAATCGGTTGGGTGTACGAGTACTCCACGGATAACCCTTCTAACCAAACCGTCGTCGAGCAGGCGAGCACGGCTGGCCCGGCGGGGAGCGGATTTACAGGTGTAGCCGTGGAAGTCGGAGTAGGCGATAATGGCTGTGATAGTAGCGCCCAGTTTCCCACCCATCAAATTGATTTTGACAATAACTACTACAACGGTACCGTGACCAACGGACACATTTGGGTGTGCGGCAGGGGGGGGGAAATAAGACATCGAATAATTCGGCGGCCGGGCTTTTTGAGATCCCAACGAGCGGGACTAATGGATTAATCTCGGCAGGATCCGCCGTGTCAAACAGCAACCAAATCGATACGAGTAACTCCCATGAGCAATGCTCCCCATTCACGGAGATTGAAAACGGCACGACCGATTTTCTTTTCTTTGGTGAGGGCTTGAGCGGCAGTTTTACCGATGTGTTCGGCTTTACCATTGCCGACACCACGAGTGCGACTGAAACGGCTACCGAAATTAGCGGTTCTCCCCTCACGACGTATCCAATCGCCACCGGCGGCACCAGCGCCATTGTGATCGACAATGTCAGTGCAAGTGCCCAGGCGTCGAGCCTTTATTTCACCACCCTGGCCACGTCCACCACGATCTGCGGGGGAACCGCGGCTTACTGTGCGATAAAATTGACCCAGGCCGGGTTGAATTAGCGTGGCCGCGTGGCACGGGGATTTAGGCAAGAGGGGCATGGCCATTCTGGGGACTAGTTGCTGGGAACTGGGGGCTAGGGAAAATCCCCCAGAACCCAGCCCCCAGCGGCCAACCTCCAGCTCGGGGCAGGTTGCCCATGCCACGCTACTCAGATGATCGGGGTGAACGGCGAAGACCAGCGGGAGTTCATTTCTTAACCGGGGATATTTTAAGGAGTAGAGCATGAGCGCTAAGATGCGTTCCTTTTGCAAGCTGTGTGTGGCGGTGGCTATTTTCTGCGTGCTGTCGACCTCATCGATGGTGATGCACGGGCAAACCGCCGCGACGCAAACTGCCGCGACGCAACCCGCCTGGTCGGTGGACGATTGGACTCACCACCACGTCATCTTTTCCAACCCCGGCACGTTGAGCGACGCCGCCAAGAACGGGACGCTCGATGAATGGTTCAGGATCACCAATGACCCCCGCTACCAGTTGCAGCAGTTGAAGCGGGGCAGCGCCCCGCAAGCGCCGGCAGCCGCGTCGGGTCAGGCCGTCGTGAACGGCCCCATCACGGTTTCTTCGGGCACCTCGCAGGGGAAGGCCCCCCAGCCGCCCCAGCCGGTGAAAAAAGACTGGACTCAGAACTTGGGCGCCGGCGTCCCGGCGACCCAAATTGGGGTCGTCACGACCAACAACGCGTCCAGCAGCTCAATCGTGAGCGTCGGCGGCAAGCCCTTCGACGGAAGCGCCCCGGTGGCGGCAACCCAAACCGGAACGTTTTCAAAGGCTCCTACCACCGGCGCCGCGATAACGGTGACCAACGGCTCGAATGTTCTTTCTCTGACCACCAACGCTACGGCCTCAAATGCCATCGGCACGTTCGCGGCCACCCCCCCGTTGAGCAGCACCTCGATCTCGGTCACCAGCGGCACAAACACCTTGGTCATGACGCCGAACGGGACCGGGTCAAATGCCGTCGGCACGTTCGCGGGAGCTCCATTGGCCGGCACCTCGATCGCGGTCACCAGTGGCTCAAACACATTGAACATGACAACGAACGCGACGACAGGGAGTGACATCGGCACGTTCAACGGGCCCCCGTTGGGCTCCACCTCGCTCGCCTTTACCAGCGGCAGTAATAACGTGACCATGACCCCGGGCGGGTCGGGGTCGACGCTGGTCGGCACCGCGGCGGGAACCCCGGCGGCCAACACCACGGTCTCACTTACCAGCCAATCAAATGTACTTGTTCTGTCCAATGGCGGTACGGGGGCGAATGCCATCGGGACGCTCACAGGCACCGCCCCGGCGGCCAACACCACGGTCACCGTGATAAACGGCGCCAATACCCATACGATGACCAACAGCGGCACGGCAGCGAATGCCATCGGGACGTTCTCAGGGACCAACCCGACGTCCAGCACCACCGTCACCGTCGCCAACGGCGCCAATACACTGACGCTGACCAACGGCGGCACGGGGGCATTTGCCACCGGAACGTTCACGGGGATGCCCACCACGACGCCCGCCACCTCGATGTCGGTCACCAACGGCTCAAATACATTGAAAGTGACGACGAATGCAACGTCGGGGGGGAACACAGGCACATTCTCGGCAAAACCGACTGCCGGCGACACGATCACGATCATCAGTGGCATCAATACGCTGGTCCTAACGGCTGCCGCTGGCAACACGACGGGGACCCTGACGGTAACCGGTCGTCCGGCAATCACTGACACTATTACAGTCGGCGGGCAGGGATATACATTCTCCAGTACCTGCGCCGCAGCGTTCTGCATCAGCCGCGTAACAGGCGGCAGCAATCTGCAGTATGCGGAGAACATTGCGGCCGCCCTCATGGCCAACAGTGCGCTCTGTGGCACTGCCTCTCCCTGCTACGGCACCGGCACCACGGCCAATACTACCGTTACGGCGGCAGCCACCACGAGCGGCGCCAACGGCCTGGTCACAATGACCAACGCGACCCTCAGTACGGTCGCGTACTCAGAGACCAGTTCCGTCATAACGGCTGGTACTAGCCCGATTGCCGCCCCGACCAACAGCACATGTTCGAACACTTCGACCGCCGGGACTTTTGTCATCGGCAGCGTCGCGAACGGGGCGGCGTCGAACCTTGCCAGCGCCATCAATACCTGCCACACGGGCAATGCTTTGGTCGGCGCTACCGCCGTGGCAAGCACGAACACGGTCACGGTAACCGAGTCAGCGCTCGGCCTTGGCACCTACACGGAAACTTCCGCCGCCTTCTCCTGGGGTACGGCAACCGGGAGCAACGGGACATACACTTGCACCAGTTCCACTGCCGCCACATTTGTCCTCGCCAACACCACCGGCGGCCTGGCCACCAACCTTGCCAATGCCATCGCTAATTGCAATACTTCCTTTCCAGCGGTGGGTGCAACCGCCGGTGTGGGCGGCAGCGTCGTTACGGTTACTGACACCACACCCGGCACTTTCTCGACCATCTCGGTCAGTGATGCGAATGTCACAAATATCTTCACCGGATGGGCCAGCGTAACCGCGGGGACCAACGGCTCCAACGCTTGCTCGAGTGCAACGGCGGGTACCTATGCAGCCAGCAACGCCGCGGGGACCTTGGCGAGCAACGTTACCGCCGCCATCAATGCCTGCAGCCCGAGTTTTCCTGCGGTGGGCGCTACGGCCAGCTATACGAGTGGCAGCACTTTTACGGTGGCCGATTCCACCCCCGGCAGTTTCACGACCATCACGGTGGGCGGCGCGAACATCAGCGGCATCTTGTCGTGGGGTGGCGTAACCGCGGGGACCAATGGTTCCCCCGCATGCTCGAGTGCAACGTCGGGCACCTATGCAACCAGCAACGTTGCCGGGACCCTGGCGAGCAACCTTGCCGCCGCCATCAATGCCTGCAGCCCGAGTTTTCCAGCGGTGGGCGCTACGGCCAGCTATACGAGTGGTAGCACTTTTACGGTCACCGATTCCACCCCGGGCGCTTTCACCACCATCACGGTGGGCGGCGCGAATATCAGCGGAATCTTGTCGTGGGGTGGCGTAACCGCCGGGACCAACGGCTCCAGCGCTTGCACGACTTCAATTGCCGGCACCTATGCCACGAGCAACGTTATAGGGACCCTGGCGAGCAACATCAGCGCGGCCATTAATGCCTGCAACACCGCTAATGCTGTGGTAGGGGCGACCTCCCTCTATACCAGTGGCGCCACGTTTACGGTTACCGACGCATATCCCGGCTCCGGCACCACCTTCTCGGGCGCCGTGGCGAATGCCGGCGGAATATTCTCCTGGGCTACCGGCGCTACGGGAACCAACGGCTCATCCGCGTGCAGCGGAACGGCTCCCACATTCGCGGGTACCTTTGCCGCCAGCACCGCTCCCAATACCTTGGCGGGGAACCTCAATACCGCTCTTGCCGGCTGCACATCGGGCGCCGGTTTTTCCACTGCTACCGCCACCAATACGGTAACGATTACCGAAACGATTCCGGGCCAAAACACCTTCAGCGTCACCAATGGGGCCGGTATCTTCGCGTGGGGCACAGGAACCGCCGGGACCAACGGTTCCGCCACTTGCCCAAGCTCAACTACGGGCACCTATGCCACCAGCAACGCCACGGCCACCCTGGCGAGCAACCTGAGCGCGGCCATTAATGCCTGCAATACTTCCTTTGCCGCGGTAGGGGCGACCGCCGCCTATACAAGCGGCAACACATTTACGGTTACCAATACCATACCCGGCAGTTTCCCCACCTTCTCGGTCAGCGGGGGGGCCGGCGGGATCTTCGCGTGGGGCAGCGTAACCCCGGGGGGCAACGGGTCTACCAGTTGCGCGGGCACCACCGGGACCTTCATTACGGACAGTAGCGCGAATAATTTGGCCATCAACCTGGCTGCCGCAATCAATGCCTGCCCCACTACCTCCGGGGTCAGCGCGATTTCGAGCACCAATACGGTGACGGTTTCCGACAGAACTCCTGGTAATGCCACCACATCTCCCTTTTCCGTCACTGCCGCGAACAACGCCGGCATCTACACGTGGGGTACAGCAACCATCGGGAACAACGGCACCAGCGGTTGCTCCGGCTCCGCCCCTTCGTATTCGGGCACCTATGTCACCAGCAACAGCACCACGACCTTGGCGGGCGACCTTAATACGACCATCGGCGCCTGTCCGACCGCCTTCGGCATCTCCTCCGCCACCTCTACGAACACGGTGACGGTCACCGCCCGGACCGCGGGGAGCGGCGGCAATAGCATTGATTTGGCCTCATCCGGCAGTTTCTTTACCTGGCCTAGTGGGACCTTAACCGGGGGCTCGGACGGCACGACTGACTCGTCGCACTTTGCTTACTGGTCGGGCAGCGCGGCTGCTACCCAGGCGCAAGTGGCCGCCAATATCGCCACGGCCATCAACGACAACGGGACGACGGGCACCACCGCCGTGGCGAACCAGTTGGTCAGCGGCGACGTGACCGTCTACGCCAACACCCTCGGCACGGGTGGAAACGGCATTGCCACCCCGGCGCCCACTTCTTTTACGGGTTTCGCCTGGAACGGCGCCAGCACCGCCGGCGGCGGCACCTCCACAGTGCAACCGAACACCTACCCTGCCAAGTATTCATTTAGCACCGGCACCGCCAATTGCTTGAGCGACTTCTTGGTTTACCCGACCGGTGTCCCGGGCACGACCATCGCCGCAAATATCATCGCCTTTAACAATCTTTATGTGGGGACAAATGCGTGCGAAGCTGCCAATCCGACGGTCTATTGGGCCTATAACACGGGCGGCATGGTGACAACGTCTCCCATATTCTCCTACGACGCTGCCGGCTCGCAGGTGGCGTACATTCAGGTTTCCGGCACTACGCCTACGGCCAGCCTGGTTCTCCTGAAGTGGGCGGCGAACCCGAGCGATTCCATGACCGGGCCCGAGAACCTCACGGTTCAGGCATCGGCTGCCGCCTATCAGAGTTGCGCGGCCCCCTGCTTTTACACTCTGCCCTTAAGCGCCAACGACTCGTTCTCGGCGCCGTTCTACGATTACAACAGCGATAGCCTTTATGTGGGCGACGACAACGGCATTCTCCACAAGTTCACCGGAGTCTTTACTGGAACCCCAACCGCGGCGGGAAGCCCTTGGCCCGTGACGCTGAATGCCAGTAACAAAGTCTCATCCCCTGTCTACGACATATCCTCTAACCGCGTCTTTGTGGGCGACCTGGGGGGTATCCTCTGGTCCGTACCAGCAATAAGCGGGACCGTATACAATACGACCAGCTTGGGGGATGTTATTGTCGACGCCCCCTGGTTGATAGCACGGTGGGGTCGGTCAACGTCTTTGTGACCACAAGCGGTTCTGCGCCTAAATGTAATGTAACAAATGGGTGTCCTTATGCGGGCGATAACGTGGCGGTTGATTTCTCGACCGGTTTCACCGCCTACGGCTCCCCCGGCACCGTATATATCGGGGCAGGCACCGCTAATTATTACCTTTACGCCGGCAGCTTCGACAACGTGTACTTCCAGTCGCCGACTCATACAGGGAACATATACGTAATAGGAAATACACACACAGTGGGCGGAGCGACGCTGTACCAGGTCGTCGTCTCGGGTGGTTATTTTACGGGCGCCAGCAATACACCACTTGGCGCTGGCGTCACCCTCAACGCTGCCACTTATCCGTGGCCATCTCCCGCTACCGAGTTCTGCAACCCCGGTTCGAACGCCGCGTGCGCCCTCAATCCACAGCGCAGCGTCGCTGGAACCCTGAGCGCGACCAACACTACGGCCAGCCCAGGGGTAACTCTTACGTCAGGAACCTTCACCCAAGCGGACGTGGGGTCCGTGATCTCGGATTCAACAACTCCAGCAAATATACCAGCGGGGGATACCATCGCCAGCTTAGTGGGCACGGCGCCAACCACCAAAGCGCTTTTGGCGGCGGCCCCGACGACGGCCGGCACAAGCCAGTCGCTCACCATCGCCGGCGGAAACTCAACTACCACCGGCACCGACTATCTTTTCTTCAGCGTCTCCGGCGCGAAAGTGGCCGGTTGTCCCGGCGGTGCGGGATTCGGCTGCGCTATTTCCTATAATATCAGCAATCCATCGGCACCCACCACCACAAGCAGCAGCGGCTTGATTGCTATAACTCCTGTCACTAATGGTTGCTGGGCGTCGGGGGGGATTATAGTCGACAACAGCGTACCCGCGACAACCCAGGTAGGCGCATCCGAGATTTACTTCGTAGAATTAAATGGCAATGCGGCGAGCGGTCCTACGGGTATCGCCCAAACCAGTACCGTCTGCACTGCCGGCACTGGAAATATACTTAATGCCACACAAGCGTCGCAAGCGGCCCCGTAAAGCAGGATTTAGGATTCAGGAATTAGGATTCAGGATTCGGGATTTAGGATTCATTCAGGATGACGGTGCGGACCTCGAAGAGGCCCATGGATTTTGGCCTTTGGCACCTCGAAGAGGTCCAATGTCAGTAGCCGTGGGTGAAACCCAGGGAAACGGAGCGCCCCCACGATTTATCAACCCTGAAAGGGTTGAACATGGCTTGGCGCTGAGGTTGCAAGGGTTCGACCCCCCGGTAAGGCGTAGGGGCGGTTCGCGAACCGCCCCTCCTTTTCAGCGCCCCTAGCCGTGGGTTTCATCCCGCCGCTCGGGACCAACAGAGGCCCATGCTCATGATATACTTTCCCTGCGGGGAACTCTCAGATGAAACGGGTGCATGGATAAGCCGGTGTAGCGCGGACCTGTTCTGTAGGTCCGCGGCCCATCCCCGTTGGGCAAGGGAAAGCCGCGGACCTACAGAACAGGTCCGCGCTACACTGGCTACCGGCAGGAAAAAAGGGCGGTGCATTTGTAAGATTTTTTCCTACCGGTAGGAAAACCGCCCGGATTTCAGTTGACAAGACACCTGGGCTCGGGCTTATCTAGGGGGGAGGGGTGGGGAGCGCGGCGCCCCCACCGGGTCACCAGGAGGAAAGGATGAATGCCCAGACCGACGCGCAAAACGCAGGACAAATTATCCGGCGTAGGGGAGGTTCCCTGGTGGCGGCGAAGGGGAAAAGTCGCGTGGGGAGCGAGCACGGAAAAAAAGATGTTAATAAATGACGAACGAAGCCGGAATGTGTATGAAAACAAACGAAACAATGACAATGTGGCCGATAAAAAAGGTGACATTTCTACACAACGGAGTGACATTTTATACTGAAGCACACGTATTTTGCTGAAACCGTCGGCTTTTTTGCCACTTTTCGCGCGCTGGGGAACGAATTCTTTGCTTCAAAATGTACAAACTTCGAGAGCGCGGACCTGTTCTGTAGGTCCGCGGCCCATCCCCGCTGGGCAAGGGAAAGCCGCGGACCTACAGAACAGGTCCGCGCTACACGGGCAGTCCGTCAGTTGACGGATCGCGCTGCAAAGCTTTCCATGACCTCACAATGGGTGAGAAGGAGCAGGCCATGAGCGTCAAGAATCGGCCCCTTTATAAGCTCTCCCTCGGTGTGGCCATTTTCGGCTTGGTGATGATCTCTTCGGTTTTGATTACCGGGCAAACTCCGTCGCGGCAGCCCGTCGGTGTGCCGGACGATTGGAGTCATCACCACCTGGTCTTTTCCAACCCCGGCACATTTGCCGACGCTGTGAAGAACGGCACGCTGGAGAAGTGGTACAGGATCACCAATGATCCGCGCTACCAGATGCAGCAACTGAAGCGGAACCCCTTGCAGCGGCAATTGGCCGCCGCCCCGGATTTTGCCGCCCGTCAGGCTCTGGTGAACGGCCCGATCACGGTTTCGTCGGGCAGTTTGCCAGGGTCGGCCCCCACGCCACAGACTTTGAGAAAAGACTGGAGCATGTACATGGGGTCCAACGCCGAGGCGACCGCGACCGGCACCGTCTCGGCCAACAACGCGTCCGGCAGCCCGCTGTCAAGCGTGACCATCAACAGCGTGGCGTTAAGTGCCAGCCCGCCGGCGCAGGCAACAGCCACGGGAACATTTTCGGGCGACCCCGCGAACGCCCAAACGCTGGTAATTAAGAACGGGACCCCCTCTATAACTTTGACGGCGAGCGTAGGGACGGCGTCAACGCAAAACGGAAGTTTCGGTTCCCTCCCCACGGAAGCCACGGCCAACGCGGGCGATAGCATCACCATGGCGAAAGGCGGCAACACGCTTAGCGTCACCACCAACGCTTCGGGAGCCAGTCTGGGCGGCACCTGGACGAATGATCCCACGAATAGCCAAACTGCACCCTACGTCACGATCAGCGGCGTGAAAACCACCCTCTCCCTTGCCTCGGGCGCGGTATTGCCGTCCGCCACTGCGACACTTTCCGGAGTGCCGGGGAGCGGAGGCACTGTAACCATCGCCAGCGGCATTCAAACGATGACCTTGACCGCCACCACCCCCGGGACAAATGCCGGGACAATCCAGGTTAATACGGCCACCCCAAGTGCAACTGATACCCTCACCCTTACGACCGCGGCATTCGGCACGGTAACGTATACATTCTCCACCACGAGTTGCGGCACGACGGCGAACTGCATCTATGCCCCAACAACTGGTGGTAACACCGCACTAAACATGGCAAGAAACATCCGGGCTGCCATTAATGCTACGACGAGCCAGTGCGGCGATCCATCTGGCAGCGGATGCATTGGCACTAATACTGTGGTCAATCCTTACGTCACGGCTGCTGCGCCGGCGACATGCAACACCACCGATGCCTGCATCACCTTGAATAACTCGTCTTACCAGGCCGTAACACTCGGCAAGACCGGAACGAGCGGCGATTTTACCCTTACGAGCCTGACAGGCTTTACCACCTCCGGGTGCTCGACGGACACGGCCACCACGACTACCGGGACCTTCATTATAGGCACGGGCGCTCTCGGCACGGCGGAAAACCTCTATGGGGCGATTAACGCCTGCAATACCACCTACCCGGTGATCGGCACAACTGCGTCCAGTTTTAATTCAACCAGCGACAGCTTCACAGTTTCCGAGACCGTCTACGGTACTACCTCGTCAGGCTTCGGGGGAACGGCCACGAGTTTTGCGTGGAGCACCCAAGCCGGAAACGTCGGCTCAGGAAACAGTTGCTCCGGCTCAGGCAGCGCTTACACTGCCTCTTATCAAGCGGCTAACTCGGCCGCGACGCTGATGTCAAACGTGGTGGCTGCCCTTCAAGCCTGCCCTGCCGCTACCGGCAATATTTATGCCCTCGCTGGGACGGCCCCCGCCTTTACGGTCTACAATAATACGCTGGGCACTGCAACCACCACCATCTCCGCAGAGTCCGCCGGGACTCCCAGCCTGGTTACGTGGGGAACCCTCACTGCCGGCAGCACCGGCTCAAATACTTGCAACACCACCACGGCCGCCACCTTCCAAGTTTTGTCCACCGACACAACTACTACCCTCATTGCGACGGAGTTGGCAGCGGCCCTCAATTTGTGCTCGACCGCCAACGATGCCACCATCGGCATCGCCACCGGTGCATCCGCCCCCCATACCACCAGCAGTGGCGCCAGATTACCATCACCGCCAACCAGTGGGTGGCAGCCGCAAGCAGCGGCATCACGCTAGGGTACACCTCCGGGGGGCCCTTTTCGTGGAGTTCCGCCAGCATGACCGGGGGCTCGAGCGGTAGCGGCACTGCCCCCAATTTTGCCGTGGACAACATCCCCTCGGACATTGCATCGAACCTCGCAGCCGACATTAACACCTCCGGCGAAGGTAGCTCTGTGGGTGTTTCCGCCAGCACGGGCGGCGCTGGGGTCACCCTCACGGCCACCACTGCCGGCACGGGGGGAAACAGTATTGGGGTCACGAACAACATGTCTTCTAGTTTCTCCTTGCCCACAGCAAATCTGTCCGGCGGCTCGGACGGCACGGCAAGCGGGACGACCTGGCCTTACTGGTCGGTCAACGCCGCGGTTAGCACCACGCAATTGGCGAGCAATATTGCGACTGCCATCAACGCCAACGGCACCCTGAACGGAGAAGTTCTCGCTACTGCATTTGACAATACGATCGCGGTTAACGCCAAAACCGCTGGCGCGGGGGGAGACTATACAACCGCGGTAGCGAATTTCGCGGGTTTCACCTGGAGTGGGGGCCTCAGCGGCGGCGGCAATACGCCCACGGTGGGAGCGGGGAATTACCCCGCCAAGTATTCTTTCTCCACCGGCTCCCCCAGCACCGCCAATTGTGACAGCGCCGCTACTCCGGACTTTGTGGTTTATAACACCACGGTCGGCGGCACTAGCACCCAGGCAAGCATTATTGCCTACGATAACCTCTATGCGACAACATGTGTCGGCACGGTCCCGCTGGTCTATTGGCAATACAACACCGGCGGGGTGGTTACGAACAATCCCGTGCTCTCGGGCGATGGGCACCAGGTGGCTTTTATGCAGACCGGCGCCCCCGCCAGCCTGGTCCTTTTGAGGTGGAGTAAGAGCAGCACCCTCGCGGAACCGACAGTTGAGACTGCGGCCAACTATCCGGGCTGTACCGCGCCTTGCATGACGGTGATACCCTTCGCCACCGTCACTAACAACGATACCAACTCTTCCCCCTTTTATGACTACTCCCACGACGTCCTTTACGTAGGGGACGATAACGGCCAATTGCACAAGTTCAGCCCCGTGTTCAATGGAACGCCCGCCGAGATCACCAGTTCCTGGCCGATCAACGTTTCCAGCAATGTCTTGACTAGTCCCGTTGTTGACTATGGCACTGCTAACGGAGGCTCTGGTAACATATTTGTTGCCGACTCCGGCGGATTTCTCTACTCCTACAAGGTGTCCACCGCCGCCCACGTTATGACCAGCAGCCAACTAACGGCCACGGGCAGCACAGGCATTGTCGACGCCCCCTCGTCGATTCGAGCACCGAAATGGTCTATGTTTTTGTTGGGAACGACGCCACCACCAGCTCTACCGGTAGCTATAACTGCAACTATGCCTCAGGGTGCAGCGGGGTCTTCCAATTCTCCGCCACTAACAGCACGATCCCCGGCAGTACAATCCTGTGTAATGCGACGACCACACCCACTTGGCCGGCGAATTCAAACTGCGGTAATGAATCGGTGATGGGAACGGGGAACACCAGCACCCGTATTTACGACGGAACGTTTGACAACATATACTATTCGGGCACAGGGAATACCGGGAATCTTTGGGTCTGCGCTGCCAATAGTACCCCTGAACCAAAATTGGTATACCAAGAAATGTCAAGTTTTCCGACGATCCAGGGCCGCTCCACGGCCGTCAACGTCGTCAACCCCCTAACCAGCGCCGCGGCAACCTGTTCTCCGGTGACCGAAATCTACAATACCAGCGGCACCGCCACCGACTACATTTTCTTCAGCGTGACGAATTCCAGCAATCCAAGCACAACCGGATGTGCCACCGGCAACGCCTGTGTCTATAGTTACAATGTTACGAGCGCGCCGGCGTTCGGTTGCACTCTCCCATGCCTAACCCCGACCGGTGGGTTTCTCTCCACAGGCGGTTCGAGTGGGATCATCATCGACAACATATTGAGCGCAACGGGGACTTCCCAGATTTACTTCTCAAATCTGGGCAGCCAGGCTTGCTCGGGAGTTGATTCCGGGGGCGGGGGGACCGGAACGGGCGGCTGCGCCGTGCAGGTATCACAGTCGGCGCCATAATAGCGCCCCGAGCACTCGCGGGCACGGGGGAACGATTTGGGCAGTTTGCTGTAGTAGTAGGGGCACGCCATGGCGTGCCCCTACAACCACCGATTTGAACAATATGACCGAAGTACTATTGTGAAGTTGGCCGAAGCGGGAATACATTAAAATATGCGCCAAGCCTGAGAATTTGGTAAAATGCCAGCTACCGAGGAATACTCTACGAAGAGTTAGGTGGCAAGAAAGAGAAAAAGTTGTAGCGCCGGGCTTTAGCCCGGCACGTGCCGCCCTAAAGGGCGGCGCCACATGTACTAGCTTAGAAGCGGAAGTCAAGAGCTAGGGACTAAGTGCTGGGGACTGGGGGCTAGGGGAAATGCCCAGAACCCAACCCCGGTACCCAGAACCCAGTCCGTGCCGCAAGTTGGGAAGCAGGTTTGCCTTGCCGGGTCATTGTGACGACCTGTTTCTCGTTGCAGGCTGTTTCTTAGTTGGAGGTTATCAGTATGAGGCAGCGAGAAGAGACTGAACGGCACGCCAGTCCCTTGGAGGCGCAGCAGGTGGCGCGAAAGCCCTACCAGAAACCAGCGGTGCGCCACGAGCGGGTGTTTGAAACCAGCGCGCTGACCTGTGGCAAAGTACAGACGACGCAAGGAGCGTGCCACGCGAATCGAAAAACCTCATGAGCCAAGCGGGCGATCTCGGGATTAGGGGTTGGGAATTGGGGATTAGGGAAAAGCCTCCAGAACCCACGCGTCCGTACCCGTCGGCCAAGTGTGAAAATTCCCCAGCCCCCAGTTCGCTTTCCCTAGCCCCTAGCCCCCAACACCCAACACCCAGTTCGTTTCCTCCAGAACCCAGCACCCGGCACCCAGTCCCCACTTGGGACACTTTGGGTTGCGAGTTGGCGGCGGAGGTGCTCCGGTCCTCGGGGAAACTGCACCTGCGGGCCAACGGCGCCAGCATGTTGCCCGCCGTCTGGCCGGGTGACATTTTGACCGTGAGCAGCCACGACGCGGCGGAAGCGCTTCCCGGCGACATCGTTTTGTTTGCACGCGATGGCAAATTGGTGGCCCATCGTATCGTGGAGGTTAGGAGTCTGGAGTTCGGAGTCCGGAGTCCGGAGTTCGGAGTCAGAAGTCAGAAGGCAGGATTTAGGATTTGGGATTTAGGATTTAGGAATCGGAAGAATCCCCAAATCGCAAATCGCAAATCACCAATCGCAAATCCCGAACCCCGAACCCCAAGTCTCGAGTCCCGAATCCCTAACCCCGAACCCCTGACCCCTGTCTTGTTCGTGACCCGCGGCGACAGCGTGGAAGGTAATGACGCTCCCGTTTCCAGCCACGAGTTGCTGGGCCGGGTTACCGCCATTGAGCGGGGCTCGCACCGTCTCACCCCGCATCAGTCAGTTGCCAGCCGCCTTGCCTCCTGGATTCTCCGCCGGTCGGACCTTGCCACGAGGGTGGTGCTGAAAGTTGGGGGTTAGGAATTTGGGATTCAGGAATCGGGGTTAGGAATTCGGGAAAGGCAACAAGAGATTCTTCCTTTCTTCTTTCAGGGCTCAGGGTGTACTACAATCGAATATTTACAGCCCTTTCCCGAGAGAGGGTCCCCAAGGTACGAGGGAGCGGGCCCCGAGCACCGAGGGTGAGGGTTACTTAAGTGCTTTCAAGGAAGGGATTGGTTGAGGGGAGCCAAGTGCAATGGGCGTGGGGTTCTTCCTTCCCTAATCCCTAACCCCGAATCCCGATTCAATTACCATGCCAGCATCTACTTTGATTTCTACCCACGACGTTACCATTGATATCGGCGCAATACCGATCCTTGTCCGCACGGACAGCCCTGACTTCGCGCATATGCTCGCGGACCGCTACGGCGAGTTTGTAACAGCGGACGCACCGCACGCCGCGATGGAGCTCGAGATCAGGCTGGTAGAGCCGAAAAACGGGATACGGGACTCGGGACACGGGAAAGACGAAGGGCCGGGATTCGGGGTTCGGGATTCGGGGCTCGGGATTCGGACTCCGGACCTCGAACTCCGGACTTCGGACGCCGGAATTCGGAATTCGGAACCCGGAATCCGGAATCCGGAATCCGACGATTACGACCAAGAACTTAGCGTGCGGCGGGAGGCCGGTCGCTGGGTCATGGAGCGGGGCGACTTCCGCGCGGAATGGGACCCCGAAAGCAACCGGGGCTGGGTGCGCCAGACGCGCGAATCCTTACGCGATCGATGGCGTGCTGCGCATTCTGCACTCGCTCATCCTGGCCCGCGCAGGGCGGCTTCCTGGTGCATGCGGCAAGCGCCGTGCGCAACGGCCGGGCATTCGTGTTTGCGGGGGTTTCCGGCGCGGGAAAAACCACCCTCGCGCGGCTGGCCCCGCCGGACGTCACGCTGCTCACCGATGAGATTTCGTATGTGCGTGCAGGCAGGAGTCAGGAGTCAGGAGTCAGGAGCCAGGGCAGCGAGGAGCAGAAGAGGAGCAGGAGCGAAGAACGCAGAATCGCAGATTTCAAATCAAAAATCACAAATCGCAGATCGCAAATCCCAAATCACGCAATCACCGAATCCCAAATCCCGAAGCCCGAGTCCCGAGTCCCGATCCCGAATCCCTAACCCTGAACCGCACCTGACACCTGCCTTTTCCGCCTTTGGCACGCCCTTTGCCGGGGAGCTGGCGCGCATCGGCAAGAAAGTGCGAGCGCCGCTGGCGGCGCTGTTCCTTCTGGAGCAAGGCCCGGAGAACCGGATCGAACCGCTGAGCGAGGCCGAAGCCGCGCGGGAACTGCTGCGGCACGTGCTTTTCTTCGCGCAGGACGAGGAACTGGTGGGAATGATTTTCCAGACCGTTTGCGATTTTGTGAGGCGCGTTCCGGTCCGCCGGCTGGTGTTTACTAAGGATGCGCGCGTGTGGGAGTTGATCGCAATGAGCCCGCTCTACATTGCCCGCAGCCGAGAAATTGCCGCGCGCGAGCTGGACGGCGAAATGATGATCATGTCCGCCCGCGATTCGACGCTGTTCAACCTGAACGAGTTGGGCACGATCATCTGGCAGGCGGCGGACGGCGCGACCTCGCTCGAGGAGATCGTCGCGCAGAAGGTTTGCCCTGAATATGACGTGGAGCCGGCCGAGGCCCTCAAGGACGCGGAAGCCTTTGTCCGGGAGCTGGCTGAGCACGGAATCTTGCTGCTTTCCGATCAGCCCATCGCCGCGCCGGCAGCGGCATCCAAGGAGCCGGCATGAGCACTCTGATGCAGGAGATGAACGAACGGGCGCTCAAGGCGGGCGTGCCTCTGAGCGTCCAGTTCGATGTGACGTACCGCTGCAACGAGCGCTGCGTCCACTGCTACCTGGACCACGACGATCACGGCGAGATGACCGCGGCGGAGATCATGGACGTACTCGACCAACTGGCCGAGGCCGGCGTTTTCTTCCTCTCCTTCAGCGGCGGCGAAGTGCTGATGCGCATGGACTTCTTCCGCATCCTGGAATACGCCCGCTCCCTGCTCTTCTGCGTCAAGGTCAAAACCAACGCCTTCATGATCCGCGAGAAAGAGGCGGACCGCCTGTGTGAGCTGGGAGTGCAGTCGGTGCAAGTCAGCATCTACTCGCACCGCCCGGAGGTGCACGACGCCATCACCAAGCTGCCGGGCTCGCTGAAGCGGTCCCTGGCCGGAATCCGGTTGCTCCGTGAGCGCGGAGTGAAGACGATCATCGCCAACGTGCTCATGCGGCAGAACCTGCACGACTACCCCGGCGTGGTGGCGCTGGCCAAGGAATTGGGAGCCGAGTACACCATCGATCCCACCATCACCCCCATGATGGACGGCGACCGCTCGATCCTCGGCCTGGGAATCAGCCAGACGGACCTGCGTCAGGTCTTCCGCACCCCGGAGCTCGATCGGCAACGTGGAGGAATTCTGCGCTCCGCCCCCCGCCGTGGACGACGACGACCGGGATGGCCTGCCGTGCAGCGCCAGCCATACCTTCTGCTACATTTCCCCTTACGGAGATGTTTACCCCTGCGTGCAGTTCCCGCTGCCCACCGGCAACGTGCGCCAGCAGAAGTTCCTGGATATTTGGAAGCACTCGCCGCAAATGAACGAGGTCCGCTCCATTCATGGCCGCGACCTGCCCACCTGCTCGAGCTGCTCGCACCTGGGCACCTGCACCCGCTGCCCGGGATTGGCCTACATGGAAGGCAACATGCGTGGGCCCTCCACGCAAGACTGCGAAAAGTCCTTTGCCCGCACCGGCATTCCCTCCGCCAACATGCTGGCCAAAGCCGCCGCTGGCCCAGAGCCTCTCGGGCGGCACGCGCCTGGTGCAGATCAGCGGCTTGCAGCAGCCCGCCACTCCCGCCTTGCTGTTCGTCAAATAGCATCCCGCATTCCCGAAGCGAGAGCGCCTTCTGCTACGCCCGGCTACTGATGTCGGTGAGCGCTACGTGAAGCACAGGCTCTAGCCGGGCGCCGGTGACGGCAGGTTGTCGAGGGTGGTGGAGTTTTGCTGATGGAGGGTGCCGAGGCGGGCGGCGGGGTGGAGCTTCCCCTAGTCAGGCAGCCCGACGTCGCGGTCGGGCACGGGCCCGGCGGGAAGGTTGATGCGGAGTTGCGTCCGGGAGAGTTGGGGATCGACCTCGTGGCGGCGGCAGGTGGAGGTCAGACTCGCCCGGAGGGCGGCGGTGCGGCCGCCGCGCGGGTTGCCGACGCATAAGGAGTTTTGCCGATTCAGCACCACCCGTTTCAGCGCGCGTTCACTCATGTTGTTATCGCTGGGCCCCGCCCCGTCCGAACAAAGAACATTCCGTTCCGCCCACTGGCCGAGGGTGTAATTCACCGCCGCGGCCATGGGATGCTTGGGTATGCTGCCTGTCACGCATGAGGTCGCGGGTTCGAGTCCCGTCGCCCCCGCCAGCTAAATCCTTTAATCTCAATCCCGCCCGGTTTGCCATGAGCCTGAATCATGGTGCATCGGGCAACGGGCTTTCAACGTGGCTCTAAACCTGATTTTACTTGCGGCGCACCGAGGCCCGTCCAATTTCCAGCAGCGAGACCGTCTGATCCAGGGTGGTACCGGTCTTGAAAGTTATCGGGAATTAGATGGCGGGTGTTACTGCGGTTCGCTCCCGGCGCGCGCGGGCGGCTTGGTGGCGACCATCATCAGGAAGCCGATGGCGGCGGCGATCATCATGGTGAACAAAGTGCGCTCAGGCGGGAAGTTGGCGAGCGCGCCGGCCAGCGGAGCCTCCCACCGTGCTTCCGAGGAACTGCGCGGTGTTGTAAAAGCCCAGGGCCGTTCCATAGGATGTCCCCGGCGCGGCTTTACTGACCAGGCTGGGAAGAATCGGCTCAAGTCCGGTGAAGCCGATATAGAAAAGTGTTCCGGCCAGGAATACCGGGAATCAAACGCTTGGGGTCCTGGCCCAGCCAGGCAGGCGCGAAGAGCAGCAGGAAACTGGGAATGAACATCAAGTAGGCAAAGGCGGCGAGCGGGCGCGCCCAGCCCTTGTCCGCGCCTTGGGAAAAGCCAAACATGGTGACGGCGCTGATCACCATCATGGGCAGCAGCAGCATGTAGTATTGGGTCATTTTCAGGTGGTGCTGGCCGGTGACGATCAGAGGAAAATAGAAGAAGAACGTGGTCATGAAAAAGTTGATCAGGAACCCGCCCCCGGCGTAAGCGACAAGCGGCGGATGGGCGAAGACTTGCGCCATGGGCGCGGGAGCCTCCCGCTCGCGGGACCTCGTCTTTCAGGTAGCGCACCAGCAGGAAATCCGTCGCCAGGCCCAGGAACCCGGTCATCCAGAACAGGGATGCCGTGCCAAACCATCCCGCCAGGATGGGTCCGCCGATAATTCCCACCGCAAACGATACGCCGATGGGGATGCCCAGCACCGCCATGGCGGTGGAGCGCCGCTCGGGCTCAATGTAATCGGCCACGGTGGCAAAGGCCACGGAGATGATCGCTCCCCCGCCCTGGACCAACCGCCCAAAAATCAGTTCCCAGATTTGCCAGGAGTGAGGAAACAGCGGAGGCAAGGCGCAGAGGAATGATCCCACGCTGAACAGCGTCATGCCCATCACCAGCACTTTGCGGCGGCCGATGCGGTCCGACAGTCTGCCCAAGGGAATTTGCAGGATCGCCATGGTCAGCGCGTAGGCGCCAAAAGCGAAGCCGACCAGAAACTTCGAGGAGGTGAACCGGAGCCCGTAAAGGGTGAAGACCGGCAGGACCAGAAACAAGCCCAGCATGCGCAATCCCACCATGCTGGCGAGCGCGAAAAGCACTTTCTTTTGCGTCGAGGTGAAAGAGAAGCGTTGGCGAAGAGTGGTATTCGGCATTCGTAGGGGGGTGAAAAAAGGATAAAGGGTAAAGGTAAAGTGTAAGGTGTAAAGGTCAAAGCGCGATTCCGAATTTTACCGCTTCGGCTTTACCCTTTACGTTTACCTTTACACCTTAAACTTTACCCTTTTCTACATCTCCACAAACTCCGCCTGCACGTGCTTCGGCAGCAAGCCTTTTTCGAACCCGCGGTCGAGCAGCGTCTGCACCGCCTTGCGGCCGCGCTCACCGTAATCCAGCGTCCAATCGTTCACGTACATGGCGACGAAGCGGTCCGCCGTGGAAGAATCGAGACCGCGCCCGAATTGCAAGGCGTAGTTCAGGGCCTCCTCGCGATGGTCGAGCGCGTACTGGATGCTCGCCTTCAGCAATTTCGCCACCGCGCGCACCGTGCGGCGGTCAAGCGATCGCAGGATGAGGTTGCCACCCAGCGGCAGAGGCAGACCGGTTTCCTGATGCCACCATTCACCCAAATCCACAATCTTCTTCAAGCCCGACTCGGCGTAGGTCAACTGGCCTTCGTGGATCACCACGCCGGCGTCTGCCTTGCCCCGGCTCACCGTTTCCAGGATTTTGTCGAAGGGGGTGAAGACGGGCTCGAATTCGCGTTCGTAGAGTTGCAGCACCAGGTAAGCGGTGGTCATTTTTCCCGGTACGGCAATGCGCTTGCCGCGCAAGCCCTCCGCGCCGGGCGTGGAACGCGCCACCACGATGGGTCCGTAACGCTCGCCGAAACTCGCGCCCGAGGGCAGCAGAATGTAACGGTCCGCCAGATAGGGGTAAGCGTGAAAGGAAGCGGCGGTGATGTCGTAAACCCCCTGCAACGCCTTCTGATTCAGCGACTCGATATCCTCAAGAACGTGCTTGAACGCCAGGTTATGGGTGGGCAGCTTCTTGGTGGCCAGCGCGTAGAACATGAAAGCATCGTCGGAGTCCGGGCTGTGCGCCAGCTTCAGCTCCACCGTGCGCGGCTTGAGTTCGTCGGCCTTTTGTGTCATGGAGGATGACATACCTGATCTCAGTGCAACATTCTCGGTTGCGTTGAAAGCGGTATTCTATCACAGGTGCCAAGAAGCCACATCAAGCGGCGATACCCCGCTGCCATATTATAATTAACGTAAATCGATTGCCTAATACCTACGATCATACTTAAGAATACATGAACCCATGTCAATTCGCCAGGATGCGGCTTAGCTGCCGCACCCGCAGGCGGCCGTTCGACCGCGAGCGGACAGTCCGATTCTTCAGGGACTTCGCAGCGGGCGCCGCCGCGTCCAAACGGGCGCGAATGGCGCTGCTTGGCCCGCAGCGCGGCGGCCGCCACGTCGTTGTCAGGATCGTGTTCGAGCCGGTCGAGTTGTTGCAGGCTGCCCTGATCTCCGCTGTACATCAGCACCACGCACAAGCGTTTCCGCATGCCGGCGTCCGGACTCTGCAAATAGGGGTAGAGCTTGGGAAGGAAGGCCGGGTTGCGGGCGAGTTCGGTCAGGTAAGAGCGGGCCACGTCACCCCGCATCTTGGAGCCCAACTCGCTCACCACGTCGTTCAGGGCATCCTCCTTGCCCAAAGCGGCGAGGGCGAATTCCATGGCCAGTTTGGCGCTGGCGTCTTTTTCCACGCTGACGGCTTTTTGCAATTCGCCCAGGCTTTGAGGATCCGCAGCGCGCGCCAATCCCTCCCCCGCCCCCTGCGCGAATGTCCTTGTTATCGCTCCACAACGCCTTGGTGAACACCGGCACGGAAACCTTGTCGCCCAGGAAAGCCAGCCCCTGCATCGCGGCGACCTTGTCCTTCTCATCCGGGTCATTCTGGAAGATCGACTGCAATTTGGGCAGGGCTTCCTTGGCCCGCAGAATGCCGACCGTGACGCAGGCATCGCGCTTAATGTCCTTGTTGGGCGAGTCGAGCAAGTCAACGAGCTTGGGACCTGAGTCCCGGTCCTTGATTTTGGAGAGAGAATTAAGCGCTTCGCGGGCCAGGTCCGGATCGGAAGAGTGCGCGGCGGCCACCAAATCCGGAACCGCCGCTTTCGCCATAAGAATTCCCAGCCCCTTGGCGGCTTCGCGCGACGCCTCGTTCGAGCGCGTGTCCTTCATCGCCGCAATCAGAGTGGTGACGACGGTGGGGTCTACGGTGATTCCCGGGTCAATTTTGGTATCGTCCGGCTGGAAATGGCCGGCGGCGCGCTGCCAGTTCTTCTTCATAAACCCTGTAAAGCCGGAGCTCGGTAGGACGCCGGTGTAGTACCCCACCAGGCACTGCACGGCAGTAACCCGCACGCCGTCGTCCAGGTCCTTCGTGGCCTGCTCCAGGGGCGGCAAAACATGCGGACTGATGGAATTGCGCCAGCGCCAGCACCACTTCGCGCCGCACCTTGGCGCTGGGATCGCTCAACGCCGCCGCCAGCGCGGGGATGGTGGAGAGATCACCCTCCTTTCCCAAATCCTGCGCCGCCTTGGCGCGCACGCTTTCCGTGTGCCCCTGCTTCAGGAGCATGACCGACGGGTTGTTGCTGGCTGCGGGTGCGGCAGGGGGAGTGGCAGGGGCGGTGGGAGGGGCTGCGGGCGCGGCGGGAGGAGTGGCAGGGTTCGACGCCTGCGCCCAAAGGGCGGGAACCGGCGCCCGGATAGGAGTAAAACCATAAACGCCGTCAAGGAGGGCCAGTGCTTCATGATGATTGACCTCGTGATTTTGGATCCGCCCAGGTATCAAGCGCTCTCCCCTCTCGCTGGCAGCCATTTTGGGGAAACGGGATCGTGGGTCAGTTTGCGGTAGGGGCACGCCATGGCGTGCCCCTACTTGATGCGCGCCCGAATCTATTGAATCAGAAGCCGGTGGTCGGACACGCCGCTACAAGAAACCGACCTGACCCAGTACCGGAAACTGCGCCTTTCACCCGCGATGGGAGCCCAACACAAGGTTCCTGCCGCCGGGCGGGGCTTGGGGCCTTTCTATTTTCCGATGTGCGTAATACTGAAATTGGTTTTCCCGGAAGCCTCGTCATGGGCGATAGTAATGGTCAAAAGTCCATTCGGTCCCCCGAGTTGAACCAAGGCTTGATTATTGGTTTCCTGCACCAGGGCCTTGGGCCCCAGCTTGTCCTTGTAAAAGCTGAGGACTTTATCCACCGAGTCGTCGGTGACGTACTGCTGCACCTGGAACCCTCCCGCCGCCATTGACGCTCCCTCTTTCGCGGTGGCGCCGGGATAGATCAGAGCCGCCGGATCTATGGGGGGAGCCGACTCTTGGGGAGGAGCCTGCGCCGGTGCCGGTGCGGCGGGCTGGGTGGGCGCTTCCTGCGTGGCCGTCGGCATGGGGAAGGTGGCGCGAGCTTGCTTCTCAAACTGGCTCACCCTCTGTTTGGCACGATAAACAAAGTATACGCATGACGCAGCACTCACCAAGCCCAGGAATATGAACACCGCCACCACGATCAGAATGATTTTCACGACCGGGCTGCCCGACTTGGCCGCCGGCGCCGGTGACGCAGGCACAGCCGCAACCGGACCTGGCACCCTAGGTACGACTGGGGCTGGCGCTGGAGGCGCGGGGGCAGCCGGCGCGGAAGGCTCACCAACAGTTGCTCCACAACCGGTGCAGAATCTCATCCCTTCCGGCATGGGAGTCCCACATTTTGTGCAGAATTGAGCCATCAAAAGTTCCTCCTCTTCCGAATTGCACTCCGTGGAAGCCGCAGTCGAAACCCGCACCGCCAGAAGTTGGGCGCGCCAAGCAGGTTCGGGCGCGGAGAAATGATTCCCGGATAGTGGCGGAGCATAACACTTTTTCTTGTCGGAGTCGAGACGGTTATCGGTATGTCAGCGATTCCGCATGCGAGGTTGGAGGTGGGCGAAATAGTTAGTCCGGGCGCAGGGGAGGCGGTCGGGCAGATTCGCATTGGCATTGTTGGCGGGGGCAGGGCGGGAAAATACGCCCGGTGGGGTCGACACTATGGTGAGATGGGCGCAACCCGCCGCACGCCACAGGGATATGGGGCCGAAGCGCAGGGCGGAATTCCGGGAGGGGAGGGGAAGACTTTTAGGGGGATGAACCCTCGGCGAAGCCGGGGTCCTGGCAGAGTTCGCGGGCCATGAGGCGTGCCCAGTAGCGGAGTGTTCTGCCGCGCCGGACGGCCGGTTTCAGATTGAGAACCCAGAAAGCATGAAAGAGGTTGTAGGCCAGGAAGGCGACGAGCAGAAACGACTCGATGGCCTGCGGGTGGTGTTTATACACATGGTCGGAGTGCCACTCGTTGGCGAGTTCGTTGAACCCATAGTTCTCGATGTCCCAGCGACGATGCCCGAAGCCGACGGCTTGTTCCGTCGAGGCCTGCGCGGCCGGTAGCGTCGTGGCCCAAACCCACTCGGTCGTCATCGACTCAACCTGCATGGTAATCTGGCGGCGCACCGAGTAGGTTTCTCGCGAACGGATGACCCGCAGCGGAGCGTGGACTTGGGGCCAAGTGGTGAAGTCCGATACGTCCCACCACTGGCAGTGGCGCGACCGATACTTTCCCGCTTCGGGCGGAGTCAGCGCAAACAAACCGCAGGCATCCTGGTAAAGGTCCCGCCGCTCGTCCTTGAGAACCACCAGTGCGTGCTTACCGTGGGCGAGCAGAAGATTGAAGAAGGGGGCCTGGGCATAGAGACCATCGGCCAACAGCAACTGAAAGGCGCGGGGGTAACGGGCCAGGACGCGCTCCAGCAAGCGGCGGGCCGTGGTCACCTCGTCTTCGCCGGGCCGTTGGGGTTCCAGATCGAGCAGGATGCGCAACTCCGAACCCGTCAACAACTGCAGCGTGACGTTCCGATGGTAGTACTGAATCCTCTCGCCTTGCTCGGTGTGAATCGTCCGCTGCAAGCATCCCGAGCAACGACGGCGATAGCTGGCGTGGGTCTCGTGACCGTCGAGAACCGCCACGCTCAGTCCGCCGATGCCCGGCAAGGCTTTGTTCCGCTTCAGGCGGGAGTAGACATGATGCAGCCCCTCGCGCAGTTCCTGGGCGGCGAGACCAGCGTGGACGCGCCCCAGGGTGTCGCTACTGCCGGGCGAACGTCCCAGCCACCGTTTCCAGAACCGCGCGAGGCGGTGCTCTTCCAGCGCGTGCAGGCTGCCCAAGCGGGACCAGAACATCACCAGGCTGGCTTTCAGGAGAACGGCCACCGGGATACGGGGTTGTCGTCGGGGATCATGGACCGCCGCGACGATCCGTTCCGAAAGACCGTAGACGGTCTCGCCATACCGGATCAGGCGTCGGAGAACGGCATCACCCCTTGCGATCGAGCAGCCGCTGCCACTCGATCTCCGAGAGTTCCTCCAGCAGTTGCTGGATTTCCTGATAGCCCTGAACGCTCTGGCGGATGCGCGCTTCCCACTCCTTAGGCACGAACCCCTGGCGCGGCTTGCCTCCCCGGCTCTGCACGAGGTACAGCGACGCGTGCAGTTCGCCGTGGGCACAGCGACAATTCGGTTTCCCGCACCGGCGCAGACGAGGCGCCAAGGTGCCGCGGAGAAAGCGCTGGCTAGAGACCATCTGCGTCAGGCGCGAACGGCGTTTTCGCTCGCCTGCCGGAAGACGGGAGCGGGATAGTGGAGGGTTCTTCATCTGATACATTAATAGTATATCAGGCAGAACCCGCGTTGTCAAGCAAAAAGCGAATGCGAATCTGCTCGGTGAGCGGGGACGGGGGCAAAGTAGTTGCAATTTCAGAGGGTTAAATCAGGTGAAAAAGCACGCATGCGGAATCGCTGTCGGTATGTGTTATCGGTATGTGTTGTCGGTATGCGGTTATCGGTATGCGGTCACTCTTTTTGCTCCAAGCGCGACGCAATAGTCTTCCGTATTAATAAGCTAGCCGGATGCGGCCCAACGGCCCCTCGGCCCTCCCCGCGGGGGAACACGATAGCAGTTAGAAATAGAAGATGCAGAAATCCCTTAACGAGTCTTGATTTCAGGACTATCCTCATTTTTTCTTGTCGATTGGGCCTATCTACACCAAGCAAAGCAATTAGCGTTTTCGAAAAGTGGAACCCCTCGAATTCAGCAAAACCCTTCTCCAGTAAGAAAAATAAGACACTTATCGCCGCGAACCCGTGATGTTATGGAAATAAAAGGAGAAAGACGTAAGGGAAATCATGAATTCGGAATTATGAATTCTGAAAGATCTGCTTAACCCTCGGGGCGTCAAAAGATTTTCAATGAACCGGTGAACCGATGGGCCAATGTCCCGATGAACCGATGAACCGATTGACCTAACCGCTTGCATTCGGCTATTTTCCCGCTTACCTTTTCTTCCATGGGGCGTCTAAGCCCTGATGAGAGGTTCGAACCTTCGCGTGATGGATGGCACCTGCTTGGAGTTCGCCGGCAAAGCTTCCGCGCAGCCTTCGCCGATGAGCGAAGCCGATGAGCTTTCGCTGATCCGCCGGGCTCAGGAAGGGGACCGTTCCGCCTTCGACGCGCTCGTCCGCCTTTACGACCAAAACGTATTGCGCCTGGCGCTGCAAGTGGTGGGCTCGCCGGAGGAAGCGCGGGATTTGTACCAGGAGGCGTTTCTGAAAGTCTACCGGTCGATTCGCCATTTCCGCTCGGAGGCGAAGTTCTCCACCTGGCTCTACCGCGTGGTGATGAATGTTTGCCTTGACCACTTGCGGCGGCAGAAAACTCGCAAGGAAGTGACGGCGCCGCAGCCCGAGGAGGGCGAGCCGGAGTTCTTCCAGACCGTGCCGGACGAGCGGCCCACGCTCGATCCCGAGCGGGCCACCCACTCCAAGGAAATCGGCCGCCGCATTCAGGTGGCGCTGGAGCGGCTGAATCCCCGGGAGCGCATGGTCTTCGAGTTGAAGCATTACCAGGGTCTGAAACTGCGGGCGATCGGTGAGATTTGCAAAACCAGCGAGCAGACGGTGAAAAACTGTTTGTTCCGCGCCACGCAGAAACTGCGGGTGGAATTGGGTGATTTGGCGTAGGAAGTTCGCAGGGAGAGTACAGACCATGAATTGCCAGGAGTTGGAAGAAAACCTGCCGCTGCTGCTTTACGGGGAGCTTTCCACGTGCGGAGCAAGCGGCTTGTGATGAGCACCTCGCGGGATGCGCAAATTGCCGGGCGGCGCGGGAGAAACTCGAGCAGTTCCACCAGGTCCTGGCGCAGCGGCCGCAAGTGGAAGTGAGCGCGGCGCTGCTGGCCGAGGCGCGGATGGCGCTGGATGAAGCGCTCGAGAGCCAGCAGCACGGCTGGCGCGCCCTGTGGCACAACGGCCTGCCGATTCTGCGCTTTCAGCCGGCTTCCGGTTTTGCTCTGGCGCTCACGCTGATCCTGTGCGGGTTTGGCCTGGGCTGGGGATTGCGGCCGCACGCCGGCGCGGCTGACCTCCGGCGTGGCCGATAGTGAATAACGCCGAGCGTCGCCAGTCCCGATCTCGAAAATATGCGCATCAGCGGCATCAGCCGCGTTGCCCCCGATCCCCAGACGGGCGGCGTGAAAATCACCATGGACGCGGAACGGCGCGTCACCCTGGAAGGCTCGCTTGACGACCCCAAGATTCAGCAGGTGCTGGTTTACGCCGTGAAGAGTTATGACAATCCCGGCATCCGCCGCGACACCCTCGACGCGCTGCGTTCCCACGCCGACAATCCCAACATTCGCCAGGCGCTGATCTACGCCATGCGGCACGATCCCAATGCCGGCGTGCGCCTGGAGGCGCTGGAGGCCGTCTGCAACATGAAATCCAGCGGCGATGTGCATACGGCTCTGCTGGAAGCGCTCGAGCACGATACCAACCCGGGAGTGCGGGTGGCGGCCGTCGATGCCCTGATCGATCACACGGAGAAGGAGGGTTGCGATGCGCCCACGGCACAGGCCCTCGAGCATTTGGCCACCTCCGACAGCAATCCTTATGTCCGGCTCAAATGCGCCAACGCCATGATGAAGTTAGGAAAGTGAGGATTCCATTCAACCCATGGGAACAAGGCAAGTCCACAGTTTCGCGCTTTTAGCCTTCCTGACGGCCCTGCCGCTGGCGGCGCTTGACGTATCCTCCGTGAAACAGGGCGCGCCCGTGCGGCATGGAAACACCTGGCAGCAGCTCTCGGAGTTTGAAGCCCCGGCGAAGGAAGGAGCGCGTTTGCTGTTGCGGGCGGATAACGGAGCGGTCAGCATCCATCCCGGGCCGGGCGACAAAGTGAGTTGCACCGTTACTTTGCGTGCTTACACCTCCGATGAGGCCAAGGCCCGGCGCTTATTCGACACGTTCCAACTCAGCGCCCGTTCGGTGGAGGCAGGTGGCGTGTACATCACCAGCCAATCGCCTCAGCGGGAGCGGCACGGCGCCAACTTCCGGGTGCAGTTTCAAATCACCGTGCCCCAGCGCTACAACCTGGATGTGGAAACGCAGGGTGGCGACATCACGGTGGATAGCCCCCTGGAGGGCGAAGCCCGGCTGACCACGGCGGGCGGCGACGTGCGCATCCAGCGACATCTCGGGCGCGGTGCGGATTGAAACCGCCGGCGGCGGCATCTCCCTCGGCAAAATCGGCGGCGACCTGATCGCGCGCACGGCGGGCGGCGCCATCCATGTGGGCGAGTGCAAAGGTGATGCCATCCTCGAGACCAGTGGCGGAGAAATCGTAACCGGCGACGGTGGCGGGCGCACTGAAGGCCGAGACGGCGGGGGGCGACGTCGTGGTGGGCGGCGCCACGCGGCCAAGTTCAGGCGCAAACCGCGGGCGGGCAGATCCAGATTGGGCCCACCGGCGGCAGCGTTCGGGCGGAGACGGCGGGAGGCAGCATCCGGCTTCAGGGCGCGCGCGGCCGCGTGGTGGCGGAAACGGCCGGCGGCAGCATCGATCTGCTCAAGGTTGAAAGCGCCGTCCGGGCTTCCACGGCGGCGGGACGCATTCTGGCGGAATTCAACTGCACCAAGAAAACCTTTGGCCCTCCCAGCTCGAAACGAGCATGGGAGATGTGTACGTCTACCTGCCCACCAATGTGCCGCTCACCATCGATGCGGCCATTGACACCGCGGCCGGCCGCCAGATCCACTCCGACTTTCCTCTCGACATTCAGGGCGACAAGGAAGAATTGGTTCCCTCCACCCTTCGCGGCCATGGAACATTGAATGGAGGGGGAGAAGTCCTGAAGATTCGGACCGTGGCGGGCAACATCGAGATTCGCAAAATCGATGATGCCTCTCTGCGGGAACTGCAGCAACGCGAAGAGAGCAACTGGAAAGCCTGGCAGGAGCAGCGCGCGGAAAAAGAACGCCGCCGCCAGGAACAGGAAAAGGAACGGCGGCAGCGCCAACAGGAAAGGGATGAGGACGATCATGACGAGTAACCAGGAACGGCCGAAACTCGAAATTCGAAATTCGAACACTCGCGACCGTGCGCGCCGGATTTCGAGTTTCGAATTTCGAGTTTCGAGTTGAAGCTCACCTTGCTCCTGATGCTCGCCTTGGGCCTGGGCGGTTGGCTGCGGCCCGCGTACGGCGACGGAACGCGTCTGGGAGAAGCGTTTTGAGCTTCCTCCGGGCGGCCACGTCTCCGTGGTGAACGTGCACGGCAGCGTGCTGGTGGAAGGCTGGGATCGCGCCGAGGTGGAAGCCACCGTCGCCATGCGGAGTGACGGCTCCCACCGATCAGCTTGACGATGTGCAGGTGGCGGTGGAAGCACGCAGCGGCGGCGTGGCGTTCCACACCCTTTATCCCTCCGGCCTCGACACGCCCATCCGCGTGGATTACCGCCTGCGCGTGCCTCGCCAAGTCCGGCTGGATGAGCTCAGCACGCTGGAAGGCGACATCGTGGTCCACGATGTGGAAGGGTCCATGGAGGCGCGCAACCTGCACGGCGATATTGAGGGCATCAACGTGTCGGGTTCCGTGGTGGCGCATGCGCTGACGGGGAACATCCTCATTTCTCTCCGCGCCCTGCCCGACCGCCGCCTGCCCATTCCAGCTCGCCACCATCAATGGCAATGTGGACCTGGTGATGCCGGCGCAGGCGAACGCGAACCTGGAGCTTTCCACCGTGGCGGGGAATATCATGGGCGATTATCCCTTTCAAGTCAGCTCCGTTCCCGGAGATTCCACTCGCCGCGCGCAAGTGGGCGCGGGAGGCGTGCGGGTGGAATTGCGGACGGTGCGGGGAAACATTCGCGTCGGCCAGCGCGACGAAGATTTGTAAATGTTGTAGGGGCACGCCACGGCGTGCCCTGCAAGTCGGCGCCATCCCGCAGAGGAATTCGCGATGACGAAATCCGCGAGCCGCGTCATATCAGTGAACGAATCATGCAGGCCGCCGGAAAGGAAATTCGAAAATGGAAATCAGGGATCAAGGGAGTAAGCAGATCGAAGGCGAGAGGGCACACCATGAGCCGCAAATTCTTTTCAGGATTGGCGCTGGCCATCGCGCTGCTGGTGGCCGGTGGGGGAGTCTTGCACGGACAGAAGGTTCCCAGATCCCCAGCCCGCGCCGCAGGCTGCACCGCGCCCCAGCCGAACCGCACCGGAGCCGACCCGAGCCACCCGAGCCGCCAGAGCCGACCGAGTCAGCAAGTCTTTGTTCTGAATGATGGCGCGGTACACTTGGGCGTCACCCTGGGCGATGTGACCACGGAAAAAGCGCAGGAATTGAAACTGCCTGCCGTCGCCGGCGCCATTGTCAACAGCGTGCAAAAGGACAGCGCCGCGGCCAAGGCCGGCATCGAAGAGGGTGATGCGATCATGGAATTCGACGGCGTCCGCGTGCGCAGCAGCGCGGAACTGCGGCGGCTGATTCGCGAAACTCCCGCCGGGCGCACCGTCGAGATCAAGATTGTGCGGGACGGGAAAACCCGCGTCCTGAGCGCGAAACTGGAAGCCACCTCCAATCATTCAACTTCAACATGCCGGAAGTTCACATTCCCCCCTTCAACGTACTGCCGAATTCATATTCCCCCGATGGACTTTCACGGCATCCCTTCTGGGGCTCACCGCGCCACGCTGGGGATCTCCGCGGACGACCTCACCCCGCAGCTCGCGCAATACTTCGGCGTCAAGCAGGGCAAAGGCGTGCTGATCTCCGAGGTCACCAAGGGCGGCGCCGCGGATAAGGCCGGGCTGAAGGCCGGGGATGTTATCGTGCAGGTCGACGGCAAACCCATCAGCGGCGTGGAGGAACTCCGCGCCGCCTTGAATGATAACTTCACTGGCGATACGCGCAAGGTGAGCCTGACGATCGTCCGCGATCACCACGAGCAGACCGTCAACGCGGAACTGACCCGCTCCCAAACGTGGGAGAAGCGCACCTCCAACGCCGCGGGACCGATACGACCAGGCGCTGGCGCAAATACGGGCGCAAGCGGACCAGGCAACGCGCGCAGGCAAATCAGCTGCGCGCCCGGGCGGACAGCCAACGCGCCCTCGTTCAGGCCGAAGTACTAAAACAACAGCAGGATTCAGGAATCGAATGGCAGCGCCAACTCCAGGAGCAGATGCGCGCGCTCAAGGACCAGCTCAAGCAAATGCAGGATCTCCACGTCGCGCTGCTCAAGACGGAGAGATTTAACCGACGGCCGCGGGGACCTGCCCCGCGGGCAAGATGCATCAGGCATACTACCCTTGGGCGGCGGTCCCGCAAGACGGAATTGCCGCCCGTTTTTTCCTCCCCGGCCGCAGGGCTTCTACTATTCCTTGACCCCATCGTTTTGTTTTGCTACAAAGGACTTTCCAACACAGGGCGTAAATTCAAAATTCAGGGGGGCGCAATGGCTTCAAACCGTGGAGTAGCTTACATGGGGCCGGGGAAGGTGGAGGTGCAATCCATCGACTTCCCCAAGCTTGAACTGGGATCGCGCCAGTGCCATCACGGCGTGATTCTGAAGATTGTGACCACCAACATTTGCGGCAGCGACCAGCACATGGTGCGCGGCCGCACCACCGCTCCTAAGGGCCTCGTGCTCGGCCACGAAATTACCGGCGAGATCATCGAGGCGGGGCGCGACGTGGAATTCCTCAAGGTCGGCGACTCTGGTTTCCGTTCCCTTCAACATCGCCTGCGGGCGTTGTCGAAACTGCAAAGAAGGCAAGACCGGAATTTGCCTGAACGTCAATCCGGCGCGGCCCGGAGCGGCGTATGGCTACGTGGATATGGGCGGATGGGTGGGCGGCCAGGCGGAGTATGTCATGGTTCCTTACGCGGATTTCAATCTGCTCAAGCTGCCGGAAAAAGACCGGGCGATGGCGAAGATCACAGACATCACCTTGCTCTCCGACATCTTCCCCACCGGATACCACGGCGCGGTGACGGCCGGCGTGGGTCCGGGTTCCATCGTTTATGTGGCGGGAGGAGGGCCGGTGGGACTGGCCTGCGCCGCCTCCTGCCATTTGCTGGGCGCCGCCTGCGTCATCGTGGGCGACATGATTCCGGAACGCCTGGCGCAAGCCCGCAGTTTTGGCTGCGAAACCGTCGATCTGCGGAAAGACGCTTCCCTCGGCGAGCAGATCGAAGCCATCGTCGGGGAACCGCAAGTGGACTGCGCGGTGGATTGCGTGGGCTTTGAAGCGCGTGGCCACGGCAAAGAAAGCGTGGTCGAACGCCCGGCGACGGTGCTCAATTCCCTGATGACGGTCGTGCGCGCCGGCGGCGGAATGGGTATCCCCGGCCTCTACGTCACGGATGATCCCGGCGGCGTGGACGACAACGCCAAGACCGGCAACCTCAGCATCCGCATCGGCCTGGGCTGGGCCAAGTCACTGCACTTCATGACCGGCCAGTGCCCGGTGATGAAGTACAACCGGCAGCTTCTTCAGGCCATCTTGTACGACAAGATCCAGATCGCCAAGGCGGTGAACGCGACGGTGATTTCGCTCGATGAAGCTCCGCAAGGCTATAAGGACTTCGATCGCGGCGCGGCCAAGAAGTTCGTCATCGATCCGCACCACATGGTTCAAGCTGCGTAACACAGTAGCGGCGGCTTTACGCCGCCATCTGGCTAGCGTGGTGGATCAATTTAACGTAGCGGCGAGTTTACCTCGCCAGATGGCGGGGTAAACCCGCCGCTACTGCACGGGTGCGGTTGCATCCGGCGGGGGTTCGGCCAAAGGCGTGGTGTGATGATGCACCATCAGCCAGCGGCCCTGGTGGCGCAAGAAGATGTTGGTGGCCTCCACCAGCGCCGAGGAAAAGTCGTTTTGGATAGGCGGTGGTTACATTTTCCAGGCAGGAAATCCAAGCCACATCCCCCGCCACATGCACCAGAGGCCGGCTGATCGACACCATCATCTGTTCGGTGGAGCGAAAGATTTCCTCCCAGCTTCCCCGCACTTCGTCCCATCCCACCAGCAAATCCCACCCCGGGTGCAGGCACTTCACCCAATCGGCGTGCAGCCACACTTGCGCCATCAGGGACATGTCGAGGGTATGCAAAGCGGTATAGAACGTCCGGTTGGCAGCTAAAACCTCTTCTTCATCGGTTTGCAGTCTCGGGGAGGCGGCCATCAACAGGCTCAAGAAAGTTTTCAGTAATCAGTCATCAGTTTTCAGTTAATACCAACACCACGGCTCATCGATTTCTGACTGACGCCTGAGAAAAAGTTCTCAGTTTTCAGTCATCAGTTCTCAGTTAATACCAATGCAACGGTTCATCCGGCTCTGACTGACGACTGACAACTGACGACTAAGACGACTGACGACTGACCTCCAACTGACGCAGCACCCGGGGCAATGCGCATCCCACCAGGGCGACCTTGGCGACATCCGCAATCAAAAACGGATAAAAGCCCAGCAGCCATGCCTGCGCAAAAGGAACGCGGAAGAGCAAGCGCAACCAGGTGGAGCCCGCCAGGAGAATCAGCACGTCGGCGGAAACCAGCGCTCCCCCCAGCTTCCAGGTGGAACGCGCCATGCCTTGCTCCACCATGAATCCGACCAGCGCGGCGGCCAAAGGAAAGCACAGCAGATAGCCGCCTGACGGACCCACCAGGTGCAAGGCCGAACCGGCTCCATCGGCAAACACCGGCAACCCGGCAGCGCCCTCGGCAAGGTACACAACCTGGCTCAGAAAGCCGCGGCGCCATCCCAGCACCGCTCCACTCAAAAGCACGGCGAAGGTCTGGCCGGTAATGGGCACGGGCGTGAACGGCAAGTGGAAACTTAACTGCGCGCAGGCCGCCGTCACCAGGCTGAAGGCGATGATCCAGATTGCGTCAGTAGCAAGATTCCGCCCTACGGGAATCCTGTCGATCAATACATCCGTTGAGGCACGAGTCATCATGCTCCTAGAGAATTCGAAGTCGCTCATCAGTCAGATTGTCCTGCTTAGAGCCCGAGGAATTATAACTTACCTCGCGCTTTTTCTCTAACACGCCGCGGAAAAACCCGTCCGCACTGTCATTCTGAGCATTGAAGCGTTTTTCCGCAACCTGTAAGGGGCAAGCGAAAAGGTAAGAGGGTCAGTTTGATCCATGTGCCAAATGGACCACCGAGGGGATCAATGAGTGTGTCGGCGAATTCGGGGACGGATCGATATGCCTTCGACCCCAGCTCACGATGCTTCGATGACGGACGCAGGGTCTCCTGGTACCGGGATGACGCGCAATAGTCGCAGACCTGCTCGTTCGAGGAGACGCGTCCACTCCCCTTCGGTCCGCTCTTTGCCACCGGTGACAGCCAGCATGTTCAGGTCACTCATCAGGCATCGCTCCAGATCGGGATCAACGCGATTGATCGTGTTCGGAAGAACGAACTCGATCACGAGGACGCGACCATCGCCGGGCTTTGCTGACCGGCAATTCATCAGGATTCGGACAACCTGCTCGTCGTCGTAACCGTGAAGCACGTGCTTGAGGATATACACCTGGGCGCCAGCGGGCACAGCCTCGAGCAGATCCGCCGCGATGAGGCGGCATTTCGACGCCAGTCCTTCGCGGTCGAACCGCGGGACGGCGGCCTCGATGGAGGCTGGCCGGTCCACCAGCATACCCTGCAAGTGCGGAAAACCTCGGAGAATCGCGATCATCAGCGAGCCCCCTCCCCCTCCCAGGTCCGCAACTGTCTGCCACGGAGAGAAGTCCCAACTGTTCGCCATCGCGGCATACTGCTCGGCGGGAGCGGTCCCCATGACGGCGCGAAATATCGCACCGGCATCAGGATCTTGCGCCCAACGCCCGGGCAGACCGGCGCGTTCCTTGACGCGCGCCGCTTTGTCCCCGGTCTTCACACATTCCGTGAGATGTGACCAGTCGTCCGCGAGCAGGTCCGCCCAGAAAACCACCCCCGCCCACACGGAGTGGGGCGCGTCTTGGCGAAGGGGCTCCCCCAGAGGCATCAAAGCGAAACTTCCCGGCGCCGTTTCCGTAACGATGCCGATGCTCGCCAAGGCCCGCAACAGCCTATATAGCGAGGCAGGATCGGCGCTGCACGCGCTGGCGATTTGCTCGACGGTTCGCTTCCCGTTTGACAACGCATCCGCGATTCGCAACCTCGCCGCAGCGCATATCATGCGGCTCCGCATGTAACCCATCGCCATATCAACAAGCTTTGTCTCTGCTGCCATCGCGCCTATCCCCCCTCTGCGCCTGTCGCTCCAGCAAATTATAGACCACCGGCCAATGGGTCGGGACAGACGAATCCCGCTGGCTGGCGCAGCCCGCTGTTCCACGGATGGCGCCTATGTCAGAAGCAATGTATGTGTCACCCATGTATTAGGAAAATAAAACGGTTCAATTGTTTGGTTGCGGCTCCGCCGGCGTTCGCGAACACCCTACATGGGTTTGCCCTTAAACAAGAAGACCAGCTCGATGATCAGAATTATCACCACCCCCAGTTCCAGGACGAACCCGCGGGCCTGATGGAACTTTCCCACCATGAACTGGTAGAGCTCGCCCGCCGTGCGGAGCTTCTGGTCAACAAGGTTTCGGTAGTCAGACACTCCGACTTTGGTGGCCGCCAGACGGTAGAGGCGAGCGTAAAACATATCGCTCAAGAACTTGATGGCGTTGTCGATGCGCTCGGTCAACTCCGTAACTTCGAGGCGCAAGGCGTTCAGGCGTTCGGCCTCCCGCGCCAGCTTCCAACGGGAGAGGAATCCGCCTCCCTTGTCCAAGGACCGATAGACCCCCTTCAGTACCTGCGTGAGCACCGCATCGTAGTGGCGGAATTCCAGAAGCTGCGTGTTGGCGTACTCCAGCAGTTGGATGGTGGGCGCCGCGCCTTCTTCGGTGTCGTAAACCAAAGCGGCCGTCCAACCGGGGACGAGCAGATCGGTGGGATAGTAGGAAATGCTCGATTGCAGGACTTCCTGGCGCTCCGCGTCGGACAACACAGCGCTCTCTCCCCGCACGATCTGGGCGATCTCGCCGCCGTGGAGAGCCAGCAATTCGGCAGCGGTGGCCGGCCCGCCACTCGCGCCGGATGCCTCGCGCAGATGCACGATGTAGTAATCCTCCGTGAGCTGGTTCTCGTAAGGCTTGACCAGCGCCGGCGCTATAAATTGAAGCCGCTCGCGGATGATCTTCATGGCGCGGTCCTCGGCTCCGGGCCCGGCGATCCAGCGGCTGGACTGTTCCACCAGGGAGGGCCATTCCAACTCGAACGGCAGCTCGAGTTCGACGCTCACCACACCGTATTCGTAGTACTTCACCTTCCCTTCGATGCGGCGGTGCGGTTCGATTTCAATCGGGGCAATCGCCTCCACCACGGGAGGCCGCTCGAAGCGCACATATTCCGGCGTGGGATGGGCGAAACTGGGGCTGCGCTCGGCCGGCACACCTAAGATGGTGCGCAGGCGGTCGAGCAGAATGCTGTCCGCCACATCGCACATGATGAGGACTCGAAATGAACCGCGAAGAGGCATTTTGACTCCACCAGGCCGGTGGTGTCGCATGACGATGCCCGGCTCTCCGGGACACGTCCCGGCAGGGGACAAGAATCTCATGCCTTGGGTCGCGGCGGCAAGGCAGAAAGCTGTGCCTCATCCTCCCATGTGCCTGCCCGTCGCCTGAGGGCCGTACGGTTACCGCAGCCCCCTCATCTCTCTTGATTTTTGTCTGGATCATTTGTCTGGATTTTTTGTCCTGAGGTTTCTCCTGATTTAGGGCTACAGGATGTAGGCTCAAAGATTTCTTGACAACGGCATTCAATTTGATACACTAGCGTAGGAGGCTGGCGGATGGCCGATGGGGGGAACGCTGGATGCTAACTCCTGACTCCAGATTCTTACCCCCCCTGAGGTGAACGCGTTTGCGATCCGGATGAGTATTTGAAAAAATAGGAGTTAGCGAGTAATTGGGTGAATCTCTATGGCCGGCGCGAGAAGTCAAGCAATTGAAAATAGGCAAGTTAGGATGATGAGGCTCCGAAACGACCCACCAACCTAAAAAAGATGTTAAAAATGAAGATTGCTCCCAATGGTTGATTGAAAACAAAGGGGCAAGAAAAGTGCTCCGAATGAGTTGATGAAAATAAAGGAGTTACATGAATTTGACTATATCCTTATGAAAATAAAGGAGTTGATCGAGGATCGAAGCACTCTCCGAATTGCAAGAATTGACTCCGCCCCCTCTCCCGAATACGCCGAGTGCGGTTATACTGAAAAATCTATGACCTCGCTTCACAGATGAAGCCGTCTTCGATGCCTTTCGCCGCTGGGGCTATCTCGCCGCGGACCTTGACCCTGTGGGTTATTTGCAGCCGCTGGCACCTCCCGAGCTCGCGCTTGAAGGCGAGGCGGCGGCACGGGCGCGGCGGTGCTATTGCGGCTCGATCGGCGCGGAATTCATGCATATTCCCGATGGGGAGCGCCGCCGGTGGGTCGCCGAGCGCATGGAAGCCGACCCGCCGCCGGTGGATTCCGCGCGCGTGCTCGAGCGCCTGATTCGCGCCGGCCTCTTCGAGCAGGTGCTGCAATCGCGCTACATCGGGACCAAGCGCTTTTCGCTGGAAGGCATCGTGGCCTTGATCCCGGTGATGGATGAAGTGCTGGATGGCGCCGCGGCATTAGGCGCCGAGCAGATGGTGCTGGGCATGAGCCATCGCGGGCGGCTGAATGTGATGGTCCACATCGTGGGCAAGTCCGCCGAGGATGTCTTCGCGCGCTTTGAGGACGTTGATCCCGCGCAGCTTTCTGGGCGGCGGCGACGTGAAGTATCACCTGGGCGCCACCGGCAATTACGTGACGGCCCACGACGCACCCGTGGAGATTCACCTGGTTTCAAATCCCTCCCACCTGGAAGCGGTGGACCCCGTGGCGATGGGCCGCGCGCGCGCCAAGCAGGCGCGCCTTTGCGGGCGGGGCACAACGTGCGTCCTGCCGCTGCTGCTGCACGGCGACGCGGCTTTTGCCGGCCAGGGAACGGCCGCGGAAACGCTCAACCTGGCAAATCTGGACGGCTACACGGTGGGCGGCACGGTGCACGTCGTGGTGAACAACCTGATTGGATTTACCGCCAATCCTCAGGACACGTCTTCCTCGCGATTCGCTGCCGACGTGGCCAAGCGCCTGCCCATTCCGATTTTCCACGTGAATGCCGAAGATCCTGACGCCGCTGTTCGCGCCGCGCGCTGGGCGGTGGAGTACCGCTACAAATTCCACAGCGACGTGGTGGTGGACCTGATCGGCTACCGCCGCCACGGCCACAGCGAGATTGATGATCCCACCACCACGCAGCCCGTGCGCTACCGCCGCATCGCCGCGCTGCCACCGGTGTGGGAATCCTACGCGCGCCGCCACCAGACTGACGCCTGCACCGCGCGTGGCGGAAATCCGGGGCGAGTTTGAGGCCGCGCTCAAGCGCGCGCGCAACATCCGCAAGAATCCCCTGCTCCGCCAGCTTCCCTCCTATTGGGACGCGTTTCAGGGCGGCGCCTACGACCCGGCGCTGGAAGTGAACACGGCGGTGAGCGCCGAAGAGTTGAGCACCATCGGCGAATTGATGGTGCGCGTTCCGGCAGGCTTCTCCCTTCATCCCAAAGTGAAAAAGCTGCTCGACCAGCGGGTGCAGATGACGCAGGGCCGCCATCCGATTGATTTCGGCACGGCGGAATTGTTGGCCTACGGCTCACTTCTGCGGCAAGGAACGCCGGTGCGCTTGACCGGCCAGGACAGCCGCCGCGGCACTTTCAACCAGCGCCACGCCACGCTGTTTGACACCGAGACGGAGGCCGCGTACACGCCGCTCGCGAATATGGCCCTCCAGCAGCCGGCGTTTGAAGTTTACGACTCACCGCTTTCGGAAGCCGCGGTGCTGGGTTTCGAGTATGGGTACAGCCGCGATTATCCTGAGACGCTGGTGCTGTGGGAAGCGCAGTTCGGAGACTTCGCCAACGGCGCGCAGGTTTACATCGATCAGTTCATCGCCGCGGGCGAAGACAAGTGGGGATTGCTTTCCGGGCTGGTCCTGCTGCTGCCGCACGGTTACGAGGGGCAGGGGCCGGAGCACTCCAGCGCGCGCCTGGAGCGCTTCCTGCAGCTCTGCGCCCGCGAGAATATGCAAATTTGCCAGCCCACCACCGCCGCCCAGTATTTCCACCTGCTGCGGCGGCAGGCGTTGCGGCGATGGCGCAAACCGCTGGTGGTTTTCACGCCCAAAGGGATGCTGCGGCATCCGGCCGCCGCTTCACCTTTGCAGGACTTCACCAGCGGGCGCTTCCTGACGGTGATTCCTGACCGCGAGGTGGTGGACGCCACCCGCGTGCTGGTGGCCACGGGCAAGATCGTTCATGAGCTGCGCGCGGAACGCAAGAAGCGCGGCGACACGCACACCGCCATCTTCGCGCTCGAACAGCTTTATCCTTTTCCCGGAGAAAGAATTGCTTGCGGCGCTCAACCACCATCCCGCCGCGCGGGAAGTGGTGTGGGTGCAGGAAGAGCCCGCCAACATGGGCGCGCTGTTTTTCATCATGCCGCGCCTGCGGCGGCTGGCGAAGCCGCGCTCGGTGCGCTCCGTAAAGCTCTCGGCCAGTCCCAGCCCGGCCACCGGCTCCGGCAAAGCGCATGAGGTTCAGCAAAAGACCTTGCTGGCGCTGGCCTTCACCAAGGCCAAGGCGGTATAATCTTCTTATGCCGATCGACATCCGCCTCACTTACGAAGATTATTGCCTCCTGCCCAACGACGGGAAGCGCTACGAGATTATTGATGGAGAATTGTTCGTGACCCCTTCACCCCTGCGGCGGCACCAGCTTGTTTTGGCGAATCTCCTCTATTACCTAACCGATTTTGTGAAGAAACATGACCTGGGCACGGTATACCCGGCTCCCTTCGATGTGGTCTTTTCGCAATTCGACGTGGTTGAGCCTGACATCCTCTACGTCTCCAAAGCTCGCACCTCAGTGGTGACCGAAAAGAATGTCCAAGGCGCTCCGGATCTAGTGGTGGAGGTTCTTTCCGAGAGCACGGCCAAAATCGATCGCACGACGAAGTTGAAGCTCTACGCCCGCTATGGCGTGGCGGAATACTGGGTGATCGATCCAGTGGTTTATTCAGTAGAAATATATCGGCTGCTTCCAGGCGGTTATGATCTCGCGGCCCAACTGGACTCCACCCAGTCGCTCATCTCCCCTCTCTTTCCAGGGTTTGCGCTTCCGCTCACCAGGCTCGGCGAATAAGTGAATGCTTAGCGCCCGAAGAGCAAGAGCAGATTACGGACAGTGGAAGAGAGCCGCAATAAAACCGGGGCACACGGATGACAATGGCCCTCTCCTTTCGCTGGCCCGCGGCCGCCGATGAAGCAACGCACTCTATTTAATAATTACACCGCAGGCAATACGCGGTCCAGCATTGCCGGCGGGATCGGTCTTGTTATCGTCGGGGTTGGCGTGGATGACGAGGGCCGTACCTTGCGGCTGAAAAAGGGAGTTCGGTCCATCACCCAGCGTGACCCCCGTGACGACTACCTTGACCTTCGCCTTGCCCTTGGCGTCCACGGTCAGGTTTTGCAGGTCGCCCGCGTGGTGCCCCTCCGGGTTCTCCCAGCCGTGCTTCTTGCCTTCGGGATTGAAGTGGCCGCCCGCGCTCTTGAAGTCCGGCGGTTCGCACTTGCCCACCGCGTGGATGTGGAAGCCATGCACGCCCGGGGGAAGGTTTGAGACCTCGAGATTGCCAGGCTCACTCCCTTGGGAGTCTCCTTGAGTTTTGCCGTTCCGACGTTCGCTCCCTTGCTATCGGTAAGGTCGGCCTTGGCCGTCGCCGCGGTCTTGCCCAAGGCCAAGCCCGCAAGCAGCAGTGCGCAGCCGCAAGCCAGGATGATCTTTTTCATGGTTGTCGTCCCCTTTGAGATTTTTCTGCTTGCCTTGATGGTACCACCAGATTAACCAAACCGGAGACGGAATCGTGCCCGAAGACGCGAGCGACTACATCTGCGCAATCACGGCGCAAGTCCGAGGCGCCAGGCGGACCGTGGCGGGCAGCTTCTGAATCGTGTCGGTATGAAAAGGCATCAGGATCTCAACCTGGCTCCCTTCCCCTCCCGGCCACGTCACCTCGGCCGTTTCCTCCTCGTTTCCGAAGTTCACCACCACGCACGCCTTGCCGGGCTGATCCATCCCCTCAAAGACGGAGTACCGCACGTCGGCGCCTCCCTTGACTTCCGCGCCCAGGGTATCGCGAAACCGCCCGAAGAAGAGGACATCCTTGTGTTTGGAGCGAATGCGGATCAATTCCTGCACGTACCGGGAGAGCGGCCGCGTGAGGGGCTCGTCCATGGAGTCGTTATAGTGGCGAGGCTGCACGGCCCACACCAATCCGTAACGCATGCCGTTGTTCATCACATTGAAGTCGCCGGGAGCTCTCCGCGCAGATCGTCGAAGTCCACTCGGGAAACGTGTATTTGAGCGCCGGCGAGGGCATGTCGATTTCGTTCATGCGCGCGTAAGAGACATCCACGAACGGGAAGGCCCGGTCCCAAAACATTTCCGAAGCAATGGCAACTTCCGGGTCCACTTCCCGCGTTTTCGCCGTGATGTCCGCGTACGCCAGGAGCACTCCTTGCGGCAGGGATCGGTCCGGCGAGGTCGGGAGATTCGGGTTGAAGTCCAGGAGCGAGGTGATTCCAGCCTTGTCCAATTGGAATCCCTGCCCGCCGTCCTTGACGCGCTCGACGAATTGATCCACCAGGAACTTCCGGAATTCGGGATGCGCCGGACTCACGATCGTCATGTTGGAGTGGGTCAGCCACAGGCGCGCGCTGATGGTGCCTTCTCCCCAACCCATCAGGAGATAGTCCGGAGCCCATTCACCCATCACCGCATATCGATGCAGCTTTCCTTGAAAAGAGGCGTGGCGGTATCCGCCACCTGGATGTTGGCAAAAAGCAGCGGATGCACTCCGATGCGCCGGATTTCCGCCAGCGCCTGGCGAAACTCCTCGCGTGTGCCCAGGCGCGGATCGGGCGTGTACTGAGGATAGCCGCGATCGATGCCGCCCACGTTCCAGCCCAGTATTTCGAAAGTAGTTACGTCGTATTTCTTGGCGTCGGCGGCCAGTTTCGGCCAATCCTTGAAGCGGTAAAGGACCTCATCCTCACAATTGGAAATGATGACGGATTGCCAAGCCATTTCCTTGCGCAGCCACGTGGGGCGGCGCCGCACCTGAAAGTGCTGATCGAACCATTGGCGGTAGAGCGCGCTCCCTTCGTGCCAATCGCCGGGGTGAACCTGGAGGGCGACGGGACCGAAACGGGACGTGCCCTTCTTAGCGTAAGGAAAATTCAGCCAGCCCATGGTCAGCCCGATGGGCTCGCCCGCGGGCACGTCGGCAGGCGTCGGCCACTTGTCTCCCACCACGGCGGTTTTGGTGAAAGGACGAAGCTCATAGTAAATGCCGGCGAGCCTGGGCTCGGGATCGTGGTAGGCATAGTAAAGTCCCACGTTGGCCCGGGGATTGTAGAACTCCGTCCATCCCATCACCATGTTGAATCCCGAGTAGAGGAACCCCTGCGCGGAATAACGAATGCCCAGGTTGCCTCCGCCATAACTGCCCGGCGAAACCGCGAAAAATGCCGGGCGCAAGGTTGGAGTACAACACGCCGGGACCAGGGATTCCGTGTCCTGCCGATTGATCAAACCGCTTTGGCCTCCGATGATGCCGAAGAAAACCTCTGCCAGGGGCAACTCCGTGGAGTTTTCGATTTCCAGGGAAAATTCCAACCGGCCTCTCGACGGCGCGAAGGTGATAGGCGGACCTTGACATTGATCTCTTCGCGCGCGTTGCGCAGGGAATCATAGTGGCAGGTCACGCCGTCGGGCTGCTCCTCGATGCGGCTCACCTTTTGCTGGCTGCTGAGGAAATAATTTGCTTCATAGCCCGGGCGCGGAAAACGCAGGCGAAAGTTCTCCCCCAAGCGGGGCTCCTGAATAACCTCCAGCTTGGGATCCTTCCAGGTGATGCCGCACAGGTTTCCGGTCGTGGAATCAAGACGCAGGGTGCAGAGCGGGGTTTCAAATTCCTTCCACTCCGCGCTCGGTGTTACCACCCTTCCCTCCCCTGCCTGCCCCGCCACGGCAGTTCCGGAGTAAGCTGTGAACAAGCCGGCGGTCACTTCCAAAAAAGTCCTGCGGCTTACCGTTGGCAGATGATCCTCTCTGCCCAATTTCTCAGATGGGTTATCCATGCGGGTTGACTTCCTTCCTTTTGGCCGAGCTCGAATTTCAGATCCCGGGTCTGGAAGGGCGGGGCTTAGCTCCGCCGTTAAAAACCCGTTCTGATTATTTCCGGATCCCGCGCCCCGCGGTCGCTACGGCGACCGCGGGGCGCGGGACTAACAGCGTGTGGGAGCCGCGTTTTCGGCGGGGCTTAAGCCCCACCCTTCCGGCAGGAATCCAGTTTCAAGCGCGCGGCGCAAGCTTGGCTGAGCGTTGCGCCTGGCGGAGCGCCGTGTGAATCATCAGCAACTCGCCAACGTGGTCCATGGTGAGCAAACCCACCAGCATGCCATCATGAAGGACAGGCAGGGAACGGCATTTCGCCGCGCGCATCGTGGCGAGGGCTTTCTCCAGCATCTCGTGCGAGTCCGCGATGGCAAAATCGCGATTCATGGCGGCGCGGACAGGGGTGTCCACTCCCCCTTGCGCGAGCGCCCGCATCAGATCCTCGCGCGTCAGCATACCCAGCACGTGATCGCCAAAGACCACCGGGAAATCCTGCTGCCATCCGTCCAGGACGTGCTCGACGGCCTTGGCCAGCGCATCATCGGGCAGGACGGTTTGGAAATTGGTGAGCATGGCTTGCTGCACAGGAATTCCGCCCAGCGAGTTGTGCATCTGCACCATGGCCGATTCCTGCTCGGCGCCCATCCAAACGAAGAGCGCAATGAAAACCAGGAACGGGTCGGTAAACAGTCCGGCAAGGCCAAACAGAAAGGCCAGGGATTGACCGACGCGCACGGCGGCGAGGGTGGCGCGCGAGTAATCCCAATGCGTGGCCAGCAGGGCGCGCAGCACGCGGCCGCCATCCATGGGAAATGCCGGAATCAGGTTAAATGCCAGCAACCAAAAGTTCACCACCATCAGCTTATTTAGAAAGCTGCCCCCCGCCCAGCGAAAAGCTACGAGCTCGGGACGAACCCCAACCAGAAAACCCATGCCGAAAAGCCCCGCGGCGATAACCGCATTCACCGCTGGCCCCGCCAGCGCCACCCACAGTTCCTGAATCGGGATGTCGGGCATGCGCTCCAGGCGCGCCAGTCCGCCGATCGGCAAAAGGGTGATATCGCGCGTGCGGATGCCGTAGTGCCGCGCCGCCAGCGCGTGGCCGAGCTCGTGCAGCACGATGCACCCGAAGATGGCCAAAATGAAAAGCACCCCCACGGTGGCCGTTGCCAGCGACTTTCCCTCGCGCCAGTTCATGAAAAGGATAAAGAGAATCAAGAGCAGAAAGGTGGCGTGAACATAAATACCAATTCCCGCCAATCGGCCGATTCTCCAGGACCACCGCATATCCTTCCCTCTCCCGTACCGAGCCTATCTATGAATTGATTGGTCTGCCCAAGTTATCACCGCGGGCTGGCCAGCCGCAAGCTGCTGGGAGGTTTGGTGGCGACTCATTCTGACTTGAACAGGTAGCGGCAAGCGATCGGTAAGAGCATCACCCCCTGCCCTTTTCTAGCTGCACAAGGCCGGTTCTCCTCAGCATGACGACGGACTCCCCGCGGGAGGAAATCCGGCCCTACCGGCCGTTGGGCAGAGCCAGTTGGTTGTGGCCGCCTTGGGATTCATCGATGATCGCCTTCACAACATCGCCCTGGAAGAGGTTCTGGTCGGCGATAACAGCATCGGCCTTCGGCCCGATGTAAATTCCCACCGGCTGCACAACAACCCCATCGATGCGGTGAGAGCGGATGGTGTTGGAGACGAATTTAAGGTCGCGCGTCTCACCCTCAATGCGGATACCAAAACCCGGCTCCCCGGGGCGGCCGTTGTCCTCCATGGTGTTCTCCTCAAAAGTGTTGCGGCTCGCCGCGTTGGCGGCCACTTCATCGCGAAAATAAATGCCGGCATGGCCGTTTCCGCTCGCGGAGTTCCCAATGAAGATATTATCCGTATCCTTATGCCCCAATGAAATGCCGTCCCGGCCGTTGTTCCATGACTGGTTGCGCTCATAGCGCGCGTGCTGAACGCGCCAGCAGAGATAAAAACCATCCTGGCCGTTTTCGTGCGCGCGGCATTCGCTCACGATGCCGCGTAGCGCGCCCGTGCCCAGATGAATTCCCAGGTAGGCGTTGCCCTCCGCCTCACAATTATCCACCACCGGGTCTTCCACGAATTGGAGGCTGATGCCGTCGCCCGGATAGTTGCGGGCCACGCAGTTGCGGATCGTCAGGCGTTGGGAATGAAAGAAGTAAATCGCGCCCGTCTGGCAGCCGCCCAGAATGCCGCTGCCGGCGCGGTTGCCATCCACACTCAGGCCCTCAACTTGCACATCTTCCACATTGAATCCCGCGATGAGGGGAAACGTATTGAAAACCTGCCCTTGGTTGGCGACGGAATAGTCCATTTGCAGAAACCGGTCGAACCGGAGGGTGTTCCCTTCGATACCGACCAGGGTCCGTACGCTGGGCGTCCAGCCATCAGGATTGACCTTGTCGAGAATGGTAACGCCCATGCCGGGGGCGAAGCCGCTGGCGTCTTCCACGGTGGCGATCATTTCGCCGTAATCAGCGTCGAGCTTCAGCCTGCTCTGCACCCCGGGAGCCTTCTTCAGCAGAGTTTTCTGCGGTCCTTCACCCTCGAGGCGGATGTGGCTGGCCAACCGCACAGAATTAGCGAGCAAATACATTCCGGCCTTGATCACCACCGTGCCGCCGCCCGCCGCCGCCACGCGATCGACAGCCTTTTGGATGGCAGCGCCATCCGTGCCGACGACGTCGGCGTCGGCGGAGCCCACTGTAACGGTCATACTTCCCCCTTGCCCGCCCGCCACGCCGGGCATGAACAGCACCGCGAGCATGCTGAAGGCGAGCCCGATACCGGCCGGCGAGATTGAAGATCTTCCCGATTTCCTTGGCATTGCGATTTTCCTCGCTGGCGAAGATTCGCTTCCCTTGCGAGCACGATTCTAGCAGGTATTCCGGCCAACAGCACCCCGGGTTGCTGCGCTATGTTCTTAGCCAAACAGCGCGGTGCTTGTTCATCGCCGGTGGTTACGATAGAATCGCCTCGAAGTGAAGATGTCCTCCCCGGAAATGCTGAAGAGGGATGAGTTGACGGCTTTCAGTTCGGACCTGGCAGGCGGATGAACCATGGACCCAACTCCCGAGGCCAATCGCGGGAATGACCGGCGCAGGAAAAACCTGCTGCGCTGGTGCTGGATATTGTTCATGCTGGCCGCACTAGCCGTCGCCGGGCCGATGGCCGCGGAAAAAGGCAAACCTCTCTCCCTAAGGACGTCACGGAATTGCTGAAAGGCAGCGTGCCGAGCTCGGAGATTGCCCGCGTGGTCGGGAGAAAACGGCATCAGCTTCCGCATGTCGGACGATCTGGAGAACCAATTTCGCGAGGCCGGGGCCACGGATGAACTGATCGAGGCCTTGAAGAAAGCTTCCCAGCCCGAGGAAACAACGCCACCCGCGCCGGCCACGGGAATGCTCAAGATCCAATCGCAGCCGGGCGAGGCGCAGGTTTATGTCAACGACGAGCCCAAGGGAATGACGAGTCCTGAGGGAGAACTGCGCTTGTCGGGACTGGCTCCCGGCACCTATCGCTTGCGCGTGGCTCTGGCGGGTTATAAGACCTGGGAGAACTCCATTACCGTCACGGCAGGCGAAACGGTGGACGGCGTTCGTGACCTTGGAGAAGCAGAACCTCGCGCCCACCGTCACGCTGGACGCGGACCGGAGCTCGATTGAGGCCGGGCAGTCCGTCACCTTGAGGTGGACTTCCATAAACGCCACGCGATGTGGACATCGAGCCGGGCGTGGGCAAAGTCGCGTTGACAGGCTCCACCAGCGTGTCTCCGCGCGAGTCGACAACCTACACGCTCACCGCCATCGGCCCCGGCGGGATCAAGACGGCCACCGACTTACGTGGGGGTAACCACTCCCCCGCCCCCTCCGGTGGTTCAGCCGGTAGTCGGCAACCTGCCGGGTTTCCCTGTGCCGGGAGCGAGCTTCCAAGAGATCAAGTTTTTCGAATCCGGTTACACCCCGCCCCCGCTGGGCAGCCGTGCTTACCAAGCGCAGTTTAATCATCGCACCACCCGTTTTATCAATTGGGAACTCCACCTTACGTGTCCCGCCCCGGCCTCACGGATCAACTTCACGATCTATGCAACCTGGTACTATCCCAATGGTACAGTGTTTGGCCAATCAAACCGTCAATACGTATGCGGACGCCGGATGGACCGAGCCGGTTGTACAATTCCGGCCGCGGCTGGCAGCGCGCCGGGATGTGGAGGCACGGCACGTACCGGGTGGATTTGTTTGTAAACGGGAACCGCATAGGGTCCGGCTCCTTCACCATCTACTGAATCCCGGGCTCCATTTTGAGCGTTCGCGACAAGAAAGGACCGTCTTGAAACCTCGGAACAAATCAGCTTCGATGCCGGCGCTCGGCTTCTTACTGGCGACCTTCTGCCTCATCCTTTCGCCCGGCTGTGCGCCGGCGGCGCAAATGCGAAGGCGCGCAAGGCGAGGATTTTGCCGCCGAGGCGAAACTCCTCTATCGCGTCGTAGCTTGCAGCGGCAACGCCGCCTTACCCGCCAACCTCGACCCCCAAATCGTCGCCCAGCATTGCCAGCCGCTCAAGGCGCGGATGGCGCGATATCGCCGCGTGTACCTGGCGCGGGCCAAGCCCTTCCTGGCGGCCCTGCGCCCGAGCGGTTTGCCGGATACGGTGGTCTATCCCTTTGGCGGCGGCGACCTGCTGGCGGCCCTGACCACTTATCCCGACGCCCGCCGGATTACCACCCTTTCCCTGGAACTTTCCGGCGACCCAAGGCGTATTACCAACATCGATAATAAGCGGCTTGACCAGAGCCTCGACCTGGTCGACCGCAACGTCGGCGGGCTGCTGGCCGCCGAACGATAGCACCAGCGAGACCCTGATGGACACCCAACAGGGCGACCTTCCGGGGCAACTCTCCTATTTCCTCGTGGCGCTGGCGGTGCACGGATACGAGCCGGTTTCCTTGCGCTATTTCCACGTGGAAGCGGATGGCTCGCTGCACTATTACTCGGCGGCGGAGGTCAGCGCCATGGAAACCCGCATGGCGCGGGCGCGGCACGGCGAGTGGACCTCGCCGGATTTCTCCGAGGCCTTTGCCAACTCGGAACTGGTTTTCCGTCCGCGTCGACGGCCAGGGTCCCCTGCGCATCCATCGCCACATCGGGGCGAACCTGCGGGATGGTTCGCTGAAGAAGAACCTGGGCATCCTGCGCTACCTTGAAAGTCAGGGGCGCGTCGCGGCGATGACCAAAGCCGCCAGCTATTGCTTGTGGAATCCCCGCTTTTCCCGCATCCGCAATTACCTGCTCGCGAACATGGTTTTCATGATTTCCGACGGCACGGGAATTCCCCCGGAGTTTGCTCTGCCAGGCGGGCTTTATCCAGGAAACCTATGGCAGCTTCCAAGGCGCCATGTGCTTTGACGACTGCCCCAGCGACAAGTATAACGACCAGTTCGGGATTTGTGGGCCAGCCAGCCGCAGCGCAAGCTGGCCTTCCGCTACGGCTACGTCGATTCGAAAAGCTCCTACCATCTGCTGGTCACCCGGCGCGCCCCCCTTGCCACACCATGAGGCGAGCGTTTCCTCATCCTCCTTTTCAGCGGCATTGGTGTTGCCTACCGCAGGGGGCCGGCCTGCTTTCCCCGCTCCTGCTCCAGCGCAGCAGGACGCGGAGGACGCCACCCCGGAGGCAGGTGGAGAGCACCTGCGCGTCGAGACTGAGCACGGCCCGTTCCACCTTTGGCGTCCGGCGAAATACGACCCGCGCACTGCCGGCATGGTGATTTACATCCACGGCTATTTCACTTCCGTCGATCAAACCTGGACGGACGATCACCTGGCGACGCAGTTTGGTGACAGCGGCCGGAATGCGCTCTTCATCGCCATCGAAGCGCCTCAGTCGAGCGGCGAAGATGTTTCCTGGAATTCGCTGGAGGATCTGCTGCGCACCGTCGAGGACCGCGCCCCCTTTCCCATGCCGCGCGGACCCTTGGTCGTGGTGAGCCATAGCGGGGGCTATCGCACGATTCTCCATTGGCTCGGTGACCCGCGCGTTCAGCATGTGATTCTTCTGGACGGTCTCTACGGAGGGCAGGCGGAGTTTCGCTCCTGGCTGCGCCCACACCCGCGCGCCAAGCCCCACCGCATGGTGTTGGTGTCCCAGTGACACCTGGCGGCAATCCAATCGGTTTGCGCGCCGCATTTACGGCACGGCCCGGCGAAGGAGCATCCCGGCAAAGTCTTCCAGCTTCACTCCCAGGGAAACCCACGCCCGACTGCTTTACCTCCGTTCGCAGTACGATCACAATGAAATCGTCAGCAACGGCAAGGTCATTCCCGTACTTCTGCAAATCTCGCCGATAAAACCTTTGGCCGCAGAGAAACCGCAACCGGGAACGGCGGTGCAGCAGCAACCCGCCCCCCGCCGAATGAGAATTGGCGATAGGTTCGGTGAACCGCCGCGCGCGCCGACCGAATCAGAATGCCAAATGCTGGTGCCCTCCGTGCAGCGCCACTCGCTTGCCACCCCAGTAAAACCACCCGCTGAGTTTCTCCGGCAGGACCACGTCGGCGGTAAAGCTCTTGCCGCGACGTTCATACTCCACTTGGATTTCGCCCTGCGGGTGCGGGAGTGTGGCCTTTCAGTTCGTGGAGCGCGCCGAGGTGAGGGCGAATCTCCACCTCGCGAAACTCCGCCGCCGCGGGCTCAATTCCCGCCACCGTCGCCAGCAAGTCGAAATTCGGATGCGCGCTCCAGGCATGGCAATCCGAGCGCGTGGGCTCGGGCGTTTCCGCCCAGGTGGTAAGACCCAAGCGCCAGCATCTGCCGCCAGGGCCCCAACTGGTCGAGATACTGATCGCCGAATCCCGCCTTCTTCATGGCGCGGAAAAGATAAAAGCGGAAATAGTACGTGGCCTGCGTCAGGGAAGCGTCGCTGAGCACGGTCTTCATCAACTCCGCCTGGTCCGCGCGCGGGACGGCGTCCTCCAGAATGGCCAGGATGTTGGCGTGTTGGGAAAATTGCTTGTGCGCCGGCGTGTCCGCGATCAAATGCCGGGCAGGATCCCAGCAGGTTTTGTAAACCGCCGCGGCGATTCGCGCGGCGAGGGCGCGGTCGTGCTCAGCCTGTTGGGCGCTGCCGAAAGCCGTTTCCAAATCGGCGGCAGCCCGCAATGCGGCGACAAACTGCAGGCTCAAGATCGATGACTGCCCGTTCTCCTCCTGCGGTGGAACGCCGTCCTTGAAAGCCTCGGACCAATCGACGAAATTCCACCACTCCATCCGGCCCAGCAGGCCGGAAGGCGTCAGGCGATTTTCAAACCAGACCAAAACGTTGCGCGCGCCCGGCAAATAACCCCGCAGGAATTCCGCGTCGCCGCGATACCACCAGAGGTCGTGCATCATGCCGATCCAAAAGAGCGAGAAGGGCGGGATGTACTGCGGCAACCAGGAGGGGTAACGGCTCTGGGTCAGTCCTTCCGGGGTGCGTGATTCGTCCAGCGATTCGATGGCATTCTTCACCAGGCGGTCGTCGCCGGTCATGTAGAGGGAAATCAGCGCCTGGATGCGTGTATCGCCGCCGTATTGCAATTGTTCGTAATACGGACAATCCATATAGGTTTCATGCGCGCAAAGCCGCGCCGTGCGCCAGCCGACTTCCCACATTTTGGCGAGTTCGGGGTCGTCGCTCTCAAACTGGGCGCGCATTTGAACGGGATACGCCGTGAAAGCGCCGTGCAGGTCCTCGATCACCAGGGGCTCGGACTTGCGTCGCAACGTCCATCTGAAGATAGCGATACGTCCGCCACCAGAGGGAGCGGAACAACCGGTGCGCGCCGCCATCGGGAAGAAACTCGTCGTGATATCCGAAAATTTCCCGGCCTTCGGTTTCGTTGCGATTCCCCTTTTGGTGGTTCTTGAAGAGGGCCTCGGCATAAGTCAGGGTGACTTCCGAGCCGCGGCCGCCGCTCACCAAGAGCTCGGGGTAGGCCGTGGTCAGATGCGCCTGATCGAACAGCAAGGTCGCGTGCGAATTCGCGGGAATAGTGAGCGGTGAATGGCCCGCCAGGAAATCGCTGGCCGCCTCCACTCCCTGGGAACGCACCAGGCGCGCGAGGCGCTCCGGGGTTTCCTCCATCAGCGGAATGTTGCGGGGAATCAGGAACCAGCGCGAAGGGGAGTCCTGCGCTCCGCGCGGGGCCGGCGCGGCGCGACGACTTGTGCGGGGACCCAGGCCGAGTCATCGTAGTCAGGCTTCTCCCAGCCCCAGGGATAGCGGGAAGCGTCCACGCGCTCGCCGGGGCCCACCACAAAATAGCCGAGCCATCCCCGCGCGAATCGTAAGGAATGGCCTGCACGCCCTCGTCCTTGAAGGCCTTCCAGGACGAGTCGGTGTTCACCAGCGCTTCGTCCGCGCCGTCGCCCTGGAGGAGGAATCCGGTCTCATTCATCATCTGCGCCATGGGAGCGAATTCGGCGTAGTTCCACACCACGGCCGCCAGCACGTTCTTTCCCGCCTGAAGCTCGGGAGCAATGTCGAGCGTCTCGTAGCGCCAATGATTCAGATCGCCGCGCGCCGGCCCCGTGGCCACGCGCTGGCCATTCACAAAAAGCTCGTAGCGGTTGTCGCCACTCACATGAATGACAAATTGCTGTCGGCGCCGCCGCCAGCGTAAAGGTCTTGCGAAAATGGAAAACGCCAAATTCGCGCGCGGGGCCGCCAGGATGCCGGATCCAGGACGCCTTCCAGGCCTGCGTCAGCAAATCGGCGTTGATAGTCTGGGAGTTCGAGATGCTGCCGGGAAGACTCACCAGCAGCAGCGATGAGAAAGGAGGCAAAGATGGATAGGCGAGAAAGCATGGTAGACCGTTTCACCTCGAAAGAGTAAACCCGCTCGGCCGGCAAGGCGAGTCGGATGGGCGGAGTGTATTTATCACGCAGCGGACGATTGTTCAAGGAAAGGCGGGGTGGCTAGTATTTCAGTTTGAAGTCGTAGCGGCGAGTTTATCCGTCAACTGACGGACCAAATGGCCGCGTAAAGCCGCCCCTGCTTCGGTGGTTTGCCGTGATGTTCAAAGTGCCCAGTCTGGTCCGTTGGGATACCCCAGGAAGCTGTGAAAAAATGTCGTCTCCACCACAGATTCGCATGAGCTTGGAGCTCGCCACGGTAAATGAAAATGCGCGCAGCGCCTTGGACTGCGGCGCAGCTATTTTCATACCGGAGGCGCGGAGAGGGAAAGAAAAGGTCGTTTGTTTTCAAAAACTCTGCGCCCCCGCGGCGAAAGTGAACTCGGATTTTTTCGCACCTTTAGGGCGAGAATCTATGCCCAGGCCGGTGGTCCATAAGCGCTAACTTAAGGGCATGGACCTTCTCCGAAGCCGCAGCAGCGGCGATAGAATGTGGCCCACGGCGTGAGAAGGTGTGAAGAAATCAACTTTTGCGGTTTCGACATAGGGGCAACCCTTGTGGTTGCCCGAGAGCGGCCACGAAGGCCGCCCCTACGACCCGATTTTTTCACAGCTTCCTGACACCTTTTCCCTTGGCGGAATCGGGGTTACCCCGTCCCCTTCAATGGGTGATCGAAAAGCGGCTGAAGAGCCGCGAATTCACCCCAGAAGAGCTGGCGGCAGAGATTAAGAGGGCCCGCGAGGGCTGCCGCGAGACAGGAAAAGACGCGCCCATGCGCGACTGACCTGGGTTGACTACAGGTTGCCGTGCGGGCGCGTTTGTGTCTTCAATCGCACCTTGCGCCGCGATCCGTGAACGCTCACACCCCTCAGTGGTAATTGACCATAGCTACCACCGTTCTACAACACAATCGGCTGTTTCATTTTGCCGGTTTTATCTGCGGCTGAGGAGGGTCAGTGGCAACCCGATAGCGAACCGGAGCGGGATACTCTTCGATGACACTCTGCAGTTCCACGCTGCCTGGCAATGATTTCGTGCCAACGTCGCGAAACTTGACCCCGGCCTCGTGGAGCCGCACATTCGTCGAATCGTCAAAGTACATGGTGCACACCTCGTACTCCTGGCCGGAATCCCTCATTTGCCGCAGTTGATGGCGCAAGGTAATGCTGGCTTTTGTTTCCCAATGCAGCCGCACGAAAGCTACGACAGCGGCGTTGGCGACAAGCAGGCAAAGTAAGATGCGAGCCAGCCACAGCCTGTAGGGGGAAGAAGATTGGCGTAAGGTGAAGGCCAAAGGCAGAATCGGCAGAAGCCAGAACTGCGGGCCATACCGCGGCCACCAGAGATGACGGCTGAGTGAAAGGGAAGCTAAGATCGTGACCGCCATCAGCACCATCAGCCAGCGCGACGGCTCCTTCCTCAGCAGCATCCATGCTCCCAGAAGAAATGCCAGCACGACGCACCCGCTGAAGAAGGGACCGAAGCCAGACACGCGTGTCTCATGGTATTTGTAGGCGTAAAGGTCGGCGGGCACGGCAGTGAATGGCCACATCAACGAGGCGTTCTGCCCCTTCGTGTAGGGCTGGTTTCCCGGCCGGCCAAAAACGGCGTAGAAGAAGCGCACGGGCAGGCTGCGGCCCACCAGGTTTTTGGGCGTTTCCCACCTCTCATTGCCGTCCTGATTCAACTTCTCCAGGCTCGGGTATTGGGCGGAACCGAGCAGCGGGTAAAAGGGTTGATGGCGGTAGTAGGTGTTCGTCAAATAGGGGTTGTACCCCCAGAGGCAAACGCCGAGCACGAGCGCGGCCGCCGCGGCCAGCGCGAATTTCCACCACCACGCGCGGCGTTTGAGCATGCACCACAGCGCGCCCGCGGCGAGGGCGAAGCACAGATAGACCAGGCCGGTGAACTTCGCGTTGATGGTGACGATTGCCCCGGCCACACCGGCAATGAGCGCCGGCGCCGAGGGCCGGTCGAAACAGGTGAGGAGTGCGGCAGCCGCTACAACCAGAAAAGAGACCATCACCGCGTCAACCATGTACGTGGTCAGCTCGCTCATCACCACAGGATTGATGGCCACCGCGGCCGCGATACCCAGGGCGTAGCGGCGCCGCAGCCCACCATTAGAGAGGCGGCGAAGAGCGCGGAAAAGGACGCGGCCAAAGCGAGCCAGTTGATCGCCTTCCCCCATTCGACGTGGCCGGTCGCTCCCCACACCGCGGCGGCAAAGTACCATGGACCCTTGGGATAGTGCCGCTCCGCCTGCACAATGTGACCGACAAAGTTCCGCATCGGATCGGTGAGCGGATTCCAGTCGCGCGCGATATGGATGATCCCGGCCTGGTGGTACCATTCTCCGTCCCAGGAAAAATCGAAAAAGAACGCGGACAGCGCCAGGGAAACACCGAGCAAGAGGAGAAACACTCCGGCGGCCCGCCATTGGTCGGTCCTGGTGAAGCCGCCCCGGCGCAGCAATCGATAGCTGACTATCAGCGCCCCTAGAACGGCGGCGGGAAAGACCAGGGGAAAGAGAACTCGTCCCGCAAGCAATGAGACCATCACGCCCAACTGCACAAAGCAGAGGAGGAGAGAGAGCGTCGCTGCTTGCATCCAGAAGAACGTCGCGAGTCGCGCGTTCTGCTCCGCCAAGTCGTCAACTGAGAGTAGCGTCATCGCCTGCCTACTTCTCCGACAAGAAATCTACAAGTTCCCAAGCAAAACCGATCCTCGAACCTACTCCGGCCCACGGAGCCTGTCAATCCGGAACTTCCATCCGGAACTTCCATTATAGGTTCCGGGCGGGTAGCCACGGACAGTGCTTTCCTGTCCGTGGGTTTTTCCCTTTACAACAGTTTCACTTTGGACGAGGGAACGGTGGCGGCCTGCCCCATGCCGATGGATTGCGTAAGACTGGGCTGGGGGTATCGTGCTTAAGAAAAGCCCACGGACAGGAAAGCGCTGTCCGTGGCTACCAGCTACCTCACTAACCGAGGGTTTTTCCGCAGCCTGCAAAGCCCGGCGCTACGATAATGCCAGGCATAAAGGACGATGTTCCTCGCGATGTTGATGAAACTACAGGATTAATCTGTGAGCGCGAAGCCGAGAAGAACCGATGGTAGACGCGGGCCGTTGGGACAGGATTCAGTCGCCAAGCGCTTTGAGGAAGAAATCCTTCTGGTTGCACGCTGTCGCGCACAGGATGATGGAGTGACAAGTAGTCAGCGACTTTAGCTTCCTCCTTCCCAAGGGAGGTGTGATTCGATGATCCACGGGGTCACGTCCTATGACATACAACAGAGAAAAAACCCGCGCCTGTCATGCGCTGAATTTCGCATCAAGTGCATGGGACGATCGCCATCATGCTATCAGTGATTCGTCAGACTTTCGTATAAATTGACAAATATCACAAAACAAAAGCCGTTCACGTCAATCCTGCTCCCCTCCAAGCACGCCCCCCGGGCGGGAATTGGCCCGCTTCTGGCAGGGCGATTGCCCTGATTTTGATTAGGGAAGGGTCGTAATTCGTTTTTAAGGAGGGGAACATGGCCATACCCCAACGGATCCGCGACTACTTGGACTCCCAGAATGTCCCTTACGAGACGCTTCACCACTCTCAAGCCTTTACCGCACAGGAGGTTGCACATTCCCTCCATGTTTCGGGAAAGAAGTGCGTGAAAGCGGTAGTGGCTCGAGGGGACAATAAGCCAGTTATAGTGGTCATGCCAGCTTCGCACCGGCTGAACTTTCAGGAGCTCAAGTCAGCCCTGAAAGCGAAGCAACTGGAGATGCTGATCGAGAGTGAGCTGGTAGGACTTTTTCCGGACTGCGACCTTGGCGCGGTACCGCCTTTCGGGAATCTGTACGGGATTGACGTTTGGGTAGACCGAGCGGTGGCAAGTACCGAGATGGTTCTGTTCTGCGCGGGAACTCACGAAGACTGCATCCGCATGCGCTACTCAGACTTCGCGAAGCTGACCCGGCCGTTTGTGGGTCATTTTTCCGAGCTGGGAACAGCCCAGGCAGCCTGATTTGCTCCGCTGCGTCTATTAGCGCGAGCTGGGTCTCGCTGCGTGCCGGGAGCAGACACGGAAGGGGAAAGCTTGCCTGGGTGAGATACCCTTGGAATCCGTGAGGAACGCCGGCGGAGAAAACCCCAAGAGGAGAGTGCCATGGGACCTGGATGCTCCAACTGTCCTGTTTTGAAAACCTCGCTGTTTCGCAACATGTCGAGCGACCAGATTCAGGCGGTAGGTTGCGTGTTTCGACCTGCCCGCTATCGCCGGAACCAAATCCTGTTCTTCGAGGGAGGCATCGCGCAACATCTCTTCGCCCTGCACTCCGGCCTGGTGAAGGTGGTGAAATCCCTGGAAAATGGGAAAGACCGTATTACCGCGGTGCTCTTCCCCGGCGAGTTGTTCGGTCTGGAATCCCTCACGGATGCCTCCTACCCCCTCACCGCCGTCGCCCTGCGTGACTGCGAGATTTGCGCGGCGCCCCGCGAAGACTTCGCCACCTACCTGCGCACCAACCCGGACATTGCCATCGGCATGGTGCGCTTTTTGGTGGGGGAACTGAAACGCGTCCGCAAGCAGGTGACGGACATGAGCTTTAAGGACGCCCGCATGAAAGTGGCGACGTTCCTGCTTTCGCTCATCACCAGCGACACCCCTCGCCACCAATGGGACGGTGAACTTGACGCTGCCGCTTTCCCGGCTGGAAATCAGCGAAGTTTTGGAACTCTCGCCGGAAACGATCAGCCGCACGCTCAGTTCCTTCCGCCGGGAGCAGTTGGTTATGGCGCGGGGACGGCACTTGGTGATTCAGAACCGCGCCGCACTGGAGAGCGCGGCGCACCGCTAAGGCGGATTTCGCACTGCGGGTCAGGTAGGGCGGGTTGAAGTTCCACCTTTCCATCACCCACGCTCGATTCTTCTCGAATCCGTAAATTGGCGGACACCCTCCCGCTTACGCCAACATTTTCTCCACCACGTTGCCATGCACGTCGGTGAGCCGGAAGTTGCGTCCCTGGAATTTGAAGGTTAGCTTGGTGTGATCGAATCCTAGAAGTTGCAGAATCGTGGCGTGAAGATCATGTACGTGGACTTGATCCTCGGTAACCTTGAAGCCCAAATCATCACTTTCCCCAAGGGAAATTCCGCGCTTCACTCCGCCGCCGGCCAGCCACATGGTGAAGGCATTGGGATGATGGTCGCGGCCATTGGCGGCGCCGCTGCTGCTGGCCTGCACCATGGGCGTGCGGCCGAATTCCCCGCCCCAAATGACCAGCGTATCGTCCAGCATGCCGCGCTGCTTAAGGTCTTGCAGCAGTCCGGCACACGCCTGGTCCGTGTCGCGGCAATTTTCGGAAATGTCCTCCACCAAGTGTTCATGCTGGTCCCAAGCTTCGTGATAGAGCTGCACGAAGCGGACGCCGCGCTCCACCAACCGGCGCGCCAGCAGGCAGTTATTGGCAAAAGAGGGTTTTCCCGGCACCGCGCCGTAAAGGTCGAGCGTTTCCTTTGATTCTTTGGACAGGTCCATCAGCTCGGGAGCGCTCGACTGCATGCGAAACGCCATCTCGAAGGAGTTAATCCGGGTCGCGATCTCAGGATCCCCAGTAACATCTTCCCGCATTTTATTTAAATTGATAATTTCATCTGTGGTATCACGTTGGAGCGCATCGTCCACGCCCTGGGGATTGGAAAGGTAGAGGACCGGGTCGCCGCTGCTGCGGAACTCCACGCCTTGGTAGACGGTGGGCAGGAAGCCGCTTCCCCAACAGGAATTCCCGCCGCTCGGCCCCTTCTTCCCCGAGCTGAACACCACGAAGGCCGGCAAATCCTTGGCTTCCGAACCCAGTCCGTAAAGCGCCCACGCTCCCATGCTGGGGCGTCCAAACTGCATGGTGCCGGTATTCATCAAAAGCTGTCCGGGAGCGTGGTTGAAGGCATCCGTCACCATCGACTTCACCACGGTGATGTCATCGACCACCTTGGACAGGTGCGGCAGCAATTCGGAAAGCTCGATGCCGGATTTTCCATACTTGGCAAACTTGAACTTGGGGCCCATGAGCTTCGAGTTGGGATTGATGAAGGCGGCGCGATAGCCTTTTAAGAGTTCCGGCGGGGGCAAGGTGCCATCAAACTTCGCCAGTTGCGGCTTGTAGTCGTATAACTCCAGGTGGCTGGGCGCGCCGGCCATGAAGAGAAAAATGACGCGCTTGGCCTTGGGCGCAAATTGCGGTCGCTTGGGCGCGAGCGGATCGGGGCGAGTCGTATCAGCGTATCCTCTTTCCGCGAGCAATTGGGCAAACGCGATCGATCCCAAACCCACGCTGCATTGGCGAAGGAACCAGCGCCGCGACACTTCCTTGGGGCTGAGATTTCGATAAAGATGATCCGAGCAACTCATGCACCTACTCCTTGGTGATGGTTTCATCCAGGTTCAATAAGACCCGGGAAACCGCGGTCCATCCCGCCACCTGCGAGGGCGTCACATTCTTCGGCAGCAGCGGCGCCAGCGCGTCGTTCCCGCCCAGCAGATCCCACGGATTCAACTCTCCGCCCTGATAGCGCCGGGTTTCTTTTTGCAGGAAGCCCAACAACTCATCTTTCTCCATCTTGTTCGGTTCCCGCGCGACGCACCGGCGAAAGGCATAAACCAGCCGCTGGTCGTCCGTGCTGCCGCCGTCCGCCAAGGTGTGCGCCGCCAGGGCTCGCGCCGCTTCCAGGAACACGGGCTCATTCAGCGTCGTCAGGGCCTGGAGGGGCGTATTGGACCGCGCGCGCCGCACGCACGACATGTCTCCATTGGGAGCGTCAAACGTCTCCAACATGGGATAAGGGACAGAACGATAACGGAACGTGTAAAGAGCCCGGCGGTAGACCTCGGCGCCTGTGGATTCATACCAGGGCTTGGGACTGTAACTTACTGGGGGAAGGAAGAGGAAATCCGGCGCGGGCGGAAAAACGCTCGGCCCGCCCACGGCAGGATCCAGCAGCCCGCTGGCGCTCAAAGCGATATCGCGCACAATCTCCGCATCCACGCGGAAGCGTGGACCGCGGGCCAGCAGTCGATTGTAAGGATCACGATCGAGCAGATCCGGCGTCACCTTCGAGGACTGCCGGTATATCGCCGAGGTCACGATCAGCCGGTGCAGCTTCTTCAAACTCCAACCCTGATCCATAAAATGTACCGCAAGCCAATCCAGCAACTCCGGATGGGAAGGCGGTTCGCACTGGGTGCCGAAATTCTCACTGGTCGCCACGATGCCGATGCCAAAGTAGGCCTGCCACACGCGATTGACGATGGAGCGGGCCGTGGTGGGGGAATTCCGCGCCGCCAGCCAGCGCGCAAAGGTGAGCCGCGTGGGCTGGCCGTTTTGCCAGGAATCGTCTTGCGGGAGCGGATGCAGGAACGCCGGGACGCCGGGATCCACCAGCTTGGTCGGATGCAGGAAATCACCCCGCGTCAGGATGTGGGTTTCCCGCGGCATGTCGCGGGTTTCCAGCACCAGTTGGGCGGACCCTTCCGGGTACCCCCGCCAGATTTCCGCAATCTTATCATTTTCGGCTTTCCACTCCGGAACCGTGGTGCGCCAATATCCAAAAACCGTCTGCACCTGCAAGGGAGTGCGCTCGCCGGCGGGAATGGCAAGGAGGTCACGCACATCCTTTGGCAAGGGATCAGCCGTGGCACCCGGCGTGGTGGTAATCGACAAACGGAACTTGCCGAGATTGTTGCTCTGGTTGTCACCGCTGTTCCATCCCCCATGATTTTGCGTCAGAGAAACGGTCAGGATGAGTGCCCTGGGGAAAGGAAACGGGCGCCGCCAAGGTAAAAACCGCTTTCCGGGGCTGATTGCGCAAGCCCGGACCGGCGTCAATCCCCCAGGCGGTTTCATCCTTGCCGTCAATGGCGAAATCAGCCGGACCGGTCACCCGGTGCTTGCCGGATTTATCATCAAAAATGGGTTCGAGGGGCATCACCGGCTGTTCGAAATCGGCGGTGGCTTTCGCGAACTTCAACTTGGTGACTTTGCCAGGATCGTCGGCAGGGGCAGCCTCCACCGCAAACTCGGTCAAAGCGCCAATTCCTTTGAGCGAACGGCCCGGGCCGCCCAGGGGAAGTCTCGGGTCAGTGAGCAACTCCAGGCGAAATGCTGTGATGTGTTGTACGATCCGTCTTCACCGCCATCTTCACGCGGCTCTGAGTAGGCGCGTAGCCTTCGCACGTGAAGGAGCCATCCTTCTGGGGAATGTACTTTTGCCCACCTGTGGAGATGTCGTCCACCGCCGGACGGATCACCGTCCACTCCGGCTGACCCTGCTTCACTTGCTCTTCCCACTTGGCCATTTCCCCCTGCCAGTTGGGATGTTGGTGCTGGAGCAAGGCTTCGATTTCCCGCGTTTTGCGGAAAATCTCTTCCCGCTTCATCTCCTCTTGCGGCGTATAGACCGCAATGTTGGAATCGTTGGCATTATTGATGAACGCGAACATGCGGTAATACTCTTCCTGCTTGAGCGGATCGAACTTGTGATTGTGGCATTGCGCGCATTGGATGGTGACGCCCAGGATGCCCTTGCCGATGGCGTCCATGCGATCGTACATAGCTTCCATGCGGAACTGCTCAGGATCGATTCCACCCTCCTCATTGATCATGGAATTACGCAGGAAACCCGTGGCCACGATCTGGTCCTGCGTAGCGTGCGGCAACAGGTCACCGGCAATTTGATCGATGATGAACTGGTTGTAAGGCAGATCGCGATTGAGAGAGTTGATCACCCAGTCGCGATAGAACCACACGGGGCGCTGCAAGTCCTTCTCATACCCGTCGGAGTCCGCGTAGCGTGCAGCGTCAAGCCAGATGCGGCCCCAACGCTCCCCGTAATGGGGTGAGTTCAAAAGGCGATCAACCTGCTTTTCGTAGGCGTTGGGACTTTTGTCGGCAAGGAAAGCGTTGACTTCCGCCACCGTGGGTGGCAGTCCGATCAGGTCCAGACTCAGTCGGCGCAGCAGCGTCACGCGGTCAGCCGGGGGAGAGGGCGAAAGCCCTTCCTTCTCCAATCGCGCCAGAATAAACGAGTCAATGGGATTCCGAACCCAGGCCTTGTGGCTGACTGGGGGCACGGAAGGCTGCACGGGAGCGATAAAGCCCCAGTGAGTTTTGGCTGCCTCTGGAGCTGCGTAGGTTGCCGCTGATTCCGGGATCTCCGCTCCCTGGTCAATCCAGTCGCGAATCAACTCGATCTGCGCGGGCGCGAGGGGTTGGCCGCCAAAAGGCATTCGGGTGAGATCGCCAATTCCCGCCACTCGCTTGTAAATGGTGCTGTCAGCCGCCTTGCCTGGCGTCACAATCTTCCCCAACGTGCCACCGGCCAGGAACGCTTGGCGGCTGTCCAGGCGCAGACCGCTCATCTGCGCCGAAACGCCGTGGCAACTGTAACAGTTCTTTTCCAGAATCGGTTGGATGTCCTTCTGATAATCAACCTTGGGGACAGTGGTTGCGTTCTGGGTCTGCGCCCGACGCGGGAAGATTTCTAGACCCAGCACGCATGCGATTGCGGCAAAGGAACAGAATTTCAGGCGTGTTTTGCCTATCATTTTCAATTCTCTGGATGCAAAGGGCCCTGTTTACGAGTAGAGATTGAAGGCTAACACAATTGTCGCGCCTGCTGCAAACAAAAAAGCCCCCAAACCTCATTGCCGCCTTCGACTGATTCCTATAGAATCACGGATTGAGCCGAATGCCCATGCACGGTGCGCCCCATCCCCGGCGCGAAGGTGACGAAGAATTGCCTGTTTCCCTCCCCCAGCGATTTCCCCGACCCCGGTGGTTATTTCCGGCGATCCTAGTTCTTGGCTTGGCTGCTTTTTTCTGGCCGGCGCGCGAACTCCGCAGCGACAACTTCATATTCTATTTCCCTTCTGGCCACCACATGCTTCCCCTCGTAGGTACGGGAAGCGCCAAGTACCTGCCTCTGTTGCAGATTCTGAACATGGTGGGCAAGGTGGGGGGAATTCAGGAAAAGAAGAACTCCCTCAAAGTCTGGTTCGGCTCAACACAAATTGAGTTGCGGTCGAATGACCCGAAAGTCCGTGTCGAGAAAGCAAGCTACGAACTGCCCCAACCCGTGCACCTGTCGGACGGCCAGTGGATGGTGCCGGTGGATTTCCTGACCACCGTTCTGCCTCATCTGACGCATCAAGCCGTTGAATACCAGGAAGGGACAAACCGCATTTTTATTGGCGACGTCAAACCCGCTTCCTTCACGGTGCGTGTGGACCCGATCGCCAACGGAGCACGGCTGACTGTGCAGTTCACGGACAAGGTCGCCGTGCGCACGGCCTCCAGCAACGGCAAGTGGGTGATGTTTTTGGGTGATCGTCCCATGGAACCGATGGAGCCGCCTATCATTTCCAGAATCCTTACCTTAGTGATTTGCAGTATGACGATCAGGATGGGGTGCCGAAGCTCATCCTCTCCCCCGCTTCCAGTGGGCTTAACTTCTACCCCGTACAGGCCGAAGGCGGGAAAATTCTGCTGGCCGATGTGCTGAAACCTCCACCTACGTCTACCCAGGCATTGCCGCTAAAGCCGGCGCCCCCGCCAACGCCTGCGTCCGCGCAGCCCACACCGCAGGGGCCAACCCCGCAAGGCGCGGAAGAGTCGCCCGCCGCACCTCCGGGTCCGCCTCTTCCCGTTGTGGCGCTTGACGCCGGGCATGGCGGCGAGGACAACGGTGGACACAGCCGCGACGGTGTATGGGAAAAGAACCTGGTAGCGCAGTACGTGGCCCGAGTGCGATCGGCGTTGCTGGCCACCGACAAGTACCGCGTGGTGCTGAGCCGAACGGGCGACGTGAATGTCACTTCTGAGCAGCGCGCGCTGGCGGCCAACCTCTCGGGCGCGATTTGTTTCCTGAGCTTCCACGCCGGCGACCTGGGCACGGCGTCACCCCGCATCATCATCTTTACCTTCCAGCCTCCCACTGCCGCGCCCCCCACTGCGGACGGCGCGGCAACGCCCACCTTTGTACCGTGGGGGCAAGTGCAGGAAGGGCGGCTGGGGCAAAGCCTCCAGCTTGCTCTTGCCCTCCAGCAGCAATTCGCCCTGATCAATGGCGTGGAAGTGGACCTACCCGCCACGGCGCCCGTTCGCACCCTGCGCAATGTGAACGCTCCCGCCGTGGCCATCGAATTGGGCCGTCTGGCCCCCGATGCCGACGCGACCGCGCTCACCAACCCCGCCTTCCAGCAGCAGGTGGCCAGCGCCGTCGTCCAGGCTCTTGCCAGCTTCGAGAAGGGAGGCAACTAGCCCGTGACCGTCCGCGCCAAAATCCTTCTCCTCATCTTGCTCATCGCCCTGGCAGCAGGAGGGTTTTACCTGCGCTCGCTCGCCAAGCGTGTCTTCCTGGAGCCCACCCAGCGCGCGGAGGAGGCGGCGCGCGCCAAGTTGAGCCAAATCGCCTTGCAGCCCAACAATGGCACGACGCAGTTGGCCACGCTTTACTTTCCCTCGCTGAACGAAGGCAAGATCATGTCGGAGAGCCGTTCCATCACCTGGGCGCAAGCCGACGCGGACCGCGTGCGCCAGGTCGTGCTGGCGCTGGCGGAAGGTTCGCACCAGGGATATGGCCGCGTCCTTCCGCCCACCACCACGGTGCGCGCGGTGTTCATGGCGTCCGATGGCACGGCTTATGTCGATTTGTCGAACGATATCCTGAACGATTTCGAGCCTGGCATTCAGAGCGAAACCATGGCCATTTATTCAATTGTGGATTCTATAACTATTAATATCCCCTCGGTGAAGCGAGTGCAATTCCTCCTCCAGGGGCAGGAGGTGGAGACCCTGGACGGGCACGCGGATCTGACCGCCGCCTTCACCCCGGATCCCACTCGCATCAAAGAGCAGTGAAGCAGGAATGAGCGGCAAGCTACGCACGAGCGAACTCATCACTCATCACTCGTCACTCATCACTTGAGAGGTCTTATGCCCACACCTCGACCCTTAAGCGGTCTGCTCTATTCCGGCGGCAAGCTGATGCGGCCCGATCAACGCGCCGCGACCGAGATGCGGCCGCTGGAAATTGTGCCCAACTTCATTTCCAGCGCCGAAGGCTCGGCGCTGATTCGCCTGGGCGAAACCCAGGTGATCTGCACCGCCTCGGTGGACGACGGCGTTCCCCCTTTCCAAAAGGGCAGCGGGCGCGGCTGGATTACCAGCGAATACGCCATGATTCCGCGCGCCACCAGCACTCGCACGCCGCGCGAGTCTACCCGCGGCCGGCAATCCGGACGCACCATGGAAATCCAGCGGCTGATCGGACGCTCACTCCGCGCGGTTGTTGATTTGGAGGCCCTCGGCGAGCGCACCGTGTGGATTGACTGCGATGTGATCCGCGCCGACGGCGGCACGCGCACGGCTTCCGTCACCGGTTCGCTGGTGGCGCTCGGCCTGGCGATCCAAAAACTGCAAGCCCAGCGTTCGCTCAAGGCCAATCCGCTGAAAGATTATCTGGCTGCCATCAGTGTGGGCATCGTGGGCGAGGAAATGCTGCTGGACCTCAGCTATGCGGAAGATTCCAGCGCCGAAGTGGATATGAACGTGGTGATGACCGGCGCGGGCAAGTTGGTCGAAACCCAAGCCACCGCCGAAGGCCGCACCTTCAGCACGGAAGAGCTGAACAAGTTGATTGAACTGGCGCGGCCCGCCATCCATCATTTGATCGAAGTCCAGAAATCGATTCTGAAGCTAGTGACGAGTGACAAGTGACGAGCAAGATTGCTGATTTTCGATTGACGATGGACGATTGAGCAAAATGAAAATCCACAATCCTCGATCGGCAATCGGCAATTCTAAAGCTAGTGACGAGTGACAAGTGACGAGTGACAAGGAATCAAGTCGGGAGCCTGAAGTCCGAGGCCCAAGGTCCCCACAGACATACTCCGGCTCGTCACTCGTCACTCGTCACTTGTCACTGTTCTTGGCTTCTTCCAACCCCGGCAAGCTGCGCGAATTCCGCGAGGCGGCCGCCGCGCGAGGCATCACGGTTGAAGCGCTGCCCGGTTTCGCGGAGCTGCCCGTCTGCGTCGAAGACGGTGCAACCTTTGAGGAGAACGCCCGCAAGAAAGCCATTCATTACAGCCGGAACTCTCCGGGATGGGTCTTTGCTGACGACTCCGGGATTTGTGTGGACGCGCTCGACGGCGCGCCCGGAGTCTATTCCGCGCGCTTTGCCGGTCCCCAAGCCACTGACGAGCAGAATAACGAATTGCTGCTGGCGGAAATCCACCAGGCCGAAGCCTAGGGGCACGCCCATGGCGTGCCCCTACGGCGATCTGATCGGCGGTTCAATCGAGCCGCCCATTACCTTTGCGTGATTGCTTTGGCGGAAGCAGGGCAGGTGCTCACCGTCGTGGAAGGGCGGGCCGATGGCGTGATCATCGACGAACCGAGAGGCACCGGCGGCTTCGGGTACGACCCTTACTTTTTTTATCCTCCTCTGGGTAAAACCTTTGCGGAAATCCTTCCGGAAGAAAAATTCGACGTCTCTCACCGCGGCGCGGCGTTTCGCAAACTAATGAATTACCTTGCCACTCCTTTGTGAATCAGCTCGATTGTGATAGCTTCTACCTCGCCCCGGCGCGCGGTCCGATCGTTTTCAGGCCCACGACGGGGCGTCCAAACTTCTCCACCGGAGGTCCTTCATGCGCACTAAAGACTCCACTCGTCGTACTTTCTTAAAAGGGTCGCTCACTGGCACCGCGGCCATCGGAGCCGGCACGCTGGCCCTGCCTGCTTCCGCCGCACCGGGCAAGTCAGGAGCCCAAAAGAAGGTCGTCACTCGTCCCGGCGAGCCGTTAACACCGGCGTCTCTCTTTAGCCCCGCGACCCAACTGGGAAATCTGTTATTCCTTTCCGGCTCCGGCGCGCACGACCCCCAAACCCACAAGGTGGTTCCGGGACCCATCGGGAATCAAGTGAAGCAATGCCTGGAAAATCTGAAGGTCGGTGTTGGAAGCCGCCGGCTCCTCCATGGACAAGGTGCTGAAGTGTACGGTGTTCCTTACCGATATCACAGATTTCCCCGCCATGAACGAGGTGTACCACTCCTACTTTCCCGCGAACCCGCCGGCCCGGACGACGATCGCGGCGAAGGAACTGCCCGCCGGATCTCCGGTTGAAATCGAGTGCATCGCTTACGTCTAACCGGGTAAGTGCGCCATGGAAATAATCCGAGAAGCGTATGCCCTCGCTGGCCCGAAAACTTCGCACGCTTGATTACTTCACTCTCGCCTTTGGCACCATGGTGGGAGTGGGGTGGCTGGTGGTCATGGACGACTGGCTTCGGCGGGGCGGTCCGCTGGGAGCCATGCTGGGCTTCGCGATCGGAATCCTGGCCCTCGCGCCCATAGGATACATTTACGGCCAGCTCGTCATGGCCATTCCCAATGCCGCCAGCGAAATCGCCTACACGCAAAGAGTTTTTCCACCGTGGGTCAGCTTTGCGACCGGTTGGATGATGACCCTGGTTTATCTGGTTGTCTGCCCGTGGGAAGCTGTCGCCATTGGCAAAATCGCCGCCTACCTTTTCCCCCGTTTGGATTCGTTCACCCTGTACCATGTGGCGGGTCAGCCGGTTTACCTGCCCCATGTCATTCTGGGCTTGGGGCTCACCGGCCTGGTGACATGGCTCAACTATCAGGGCATTCGTCTGACCGCGAATTTTCAAAACTGGATGACTTTTATCTTGTTGGGATTGTTCCTTCTCTTCGGTGCATTCTGTATTCATCGCGGCTCCGCGAGCAACTTTCTTCCCCTTTTCAGCCACGGCAGTCTGGTTTCAATCCTGCTGGTGTTGCAGATTGTGCCTTACTTCTTGACCGGGTTTGAGGCCGTCCCCAAATGCGCCGAGGAGGCGAGCCCGGAGTTTCGCACCCGGGGATACTTCCTCGCCATCATGGTCGCCCTCGCTACGGGTGGACTATTTTACGTCGCCGTCATCGGCATGGTCGCCTTCGTGCAACCCTGGCCGTCCCTCATGCACGCAACGTTCGCAACCTCGGTGGCGTTCGAGCGCGCCTTCCATTCGCGCCTGCTCACCAGCATGGTCTTCGCCGCTGCCTTGGCCTCGCTTCTGAAGGTTTGCAATGGCAACTTTCTTGCGGGCAGCCGTCTTCTTTTTGCCTTGGGGCGGGAGGGATTTGTGAACCCGCGAATCGGGCGAGTTCATCCCATCAAACTCACCCCGACGAATGCTGTGTTCTGCGCGGGAGCAATTGGCGTGCTGGGGGCGTTTCTCGGGGAAGCCATTCTGGTTCCCATTACCGAGGTCGGTTCGCTCGCGTCCGCGGTCGGGTGGCTGGCGGTATGTGCCTCCTTTTTGCGAATGGAAGGAAGTGGGAGGAGGCGGTGGATCGCTATTCTGGGGCTCGCGGTGTGCGCGATCATAATCCTGATGAAATTTCTTCCCTTGATCCCCGGACACTTCACCATCTACGAGTACGTGGCCTTGGCAACGTGGATTGCCATCGGGCTCGCGGCAAAGCGCTGGAGGCAACCAGGTGCGCGACATAAAGGTTGAAGGCTGGGCTTCTCGTGCAGACCAGGATGAGAAACTTGTAGGGTCTTGTAGTGTGGGCGTCCCGCCCGCTGGGGCGTGGGCATCCTGCCCGCGCGTTCCTGGCGGGAGCGGGACGCTCCCGCCACAGCGGGCAAGACGCCCGCGCTACGTCCGGGGGATCCCAGCTTTCACTTTTATGTCGCGCACCTGAGGCACCAAGCCTAGCCAGAGTTCAGCCGCGTTGGATGAAAAGCCGCAAGGGTCCAGGGAGTCGGGCAAAGGATAAGCTGGGACCTGGCCGGGCTTATTGCCGGGTCGCCCAGGCGAGGCCGTCGGGATCTTGGCCGCCGTCAATGCGCCCAATGACTTCCAGGGTCGCCAAATCGATGACCGCGACATAATTATCCGGGCTGCAGGCAACATAGACGCGCGCGCCGTCGGGCTGCATCAGGATGCCGGCCGCGCCATGTCCGAGCTTAATCCGTTTGACTTCCTGGCGCGTGCTGACGTCGAACACCGCCAAATCAGGACCAAAGAGAGAGGATACGAATGCTCGTTTGCCATCGAGGGTGAACTTCAGGCGATTGGCCCCCGGACGTTGGCGTCCAAAGTCTGCGTCACCTTCTTGCTGGCAATATCGATGATGGAAATCGTGCCGTCCTGGGCGTTCGCAGCCCACAACTCCTTGCCATCCGGAGTGACGTCAAACCCCTCGGACCCTCTGCCCACGGCGATGACGGTTTGCTCCCAATCGGGCCCTCGGGGGCCCGGAGGCGGCCCATTCGGCCCACCTGGTGGCGGCCCGCCCGGTCCTCCGCCCGGGGGAGGAGGAAAGCCGTTTGGCCCGCCCGGTGGTGGGCCGGGAGGGCCGGAGGGCCGGGTCACCTTATCGATAATGCTGATGGTGGCCGAACTAACATTGGAGGTGAAAATGCGGTCAAGGTCGTTTGAAACCACGACCATGTGCGTCCGGTCCTGACCTGTGCCCAGGATCCAGTCGATCTTCGCTGTGGACGGGTCGTATCTGCCGATTACCTTGTTGGCCTCAGCGGTGAAATACAACTTGCCGCCGGCAAACCACAAACCATGGGGCCCGTGCATTGCGCCGAGGTCGATGGCCGGAAGCGATTTCTGCGCCACCAAATCGGCCACCGAAATCGTGTTGTAAGCTCCCCCGCCGTAATTCGACATGTAGGCGATCTTCCCATCGGGGGAAACGACGACTTCGTGCGGGTCCGGCCCCGACGGCAGTCGGCCCACAACTTTCAGTGTAGCGGGATCAACAATCGCCAGGGACCGGTCCCTCTTGGCCAGCACCAGCAGCGCGGGCGAAGGCGTACTCTGCGCCCAAAGGGGGCTCGTCCCCAAGCAAGCCAGCATGACGAGTAATACAATTCTTGTTTTCATCAGGCCTCACATAAAGATTGGGAGGTGGCGCCGGGATTAAACCCGTCGCGCGCCGTACCACACAACATCAGCACGAGTAGCGCAGACCTGTTTTGTAGGTCCGCGGCTTTTCCTTGCCCATCGGGGACGAGCCGCGGACCTAGAAAGCAGGTCGGCGCTACCCTTCCTTGTTCAATCCCATTTAATTCCCCCCACGTAAAGGTAATGTGTGCGCAAAGGGGAGAATTGTTAAGCTATAGTAAAAGTTGGCCGGAGCGCCCGCGGCCCCAACATCTTCCCTGACGGCGCGACAGAGACCTTCGACCGTGCAGGCATTAAAATCGGAACTTCCATTTTGGCGCCCTGAACTACCACAGTATACACCGCGGCGGCTCGTTCCCGGCCGCAATTTTACCCTGCAAACTCCGGTACGGCGGCAAACACGCCCCCGACCAACCTTTCGCGAAGGAGCTCGCATCGAATATTTCGAAGCAGGACGCTGGCGCCCGAGGGATGACAGACCCGGCGCATGCGGCGCAATCCCACCCTGGGCTCAGGAGCGCCGATTCGCCAATGCGGTCAGGGTGCATTAGGGCACATAAGGGCAATTGACGTCTGTGGTCTAAATCGTCATAGTAAGAGTTGAAATCGGCGGGTTATAGTGTATCGCCTCACCGGGCTGCGCTCTGCACGGGTGGAGGCTTGTCTTCACCGAGTATTCGGGGGGGTGTCAGCTTCAGGGTAAAGTTGAAGAATAGAGAATGCAAATTCCATGAGAGGTCTGCAATGAAGATCCGAAAACTTATGCCGGTTTTGCTGGTAGTCGTTGCTTTAAGCACGAGTGCTACAGCGCTGAAAGCCCAGGGTTACAGTTTGTTTGGCATGGGCGATGTTTCGTCGCTTTTCGACGGTGCAACACTATACAGACCCCTTAGGCCAGTTCGAGTCCGCGTACAAGACGGGCGGCGGCTTTACCTTTGGGACTGAAATCCCAGTGAGCAAGATCCTCGGAGTGGAAGCCGCCTATGGCTTGGTCCGAAACAACCTTGCTGTGACTGATTACACCCTAAGCCCGCCGGCCGAATCAGCTTATGGGGTGCGCGGTCAGAGAATAAGCGGGGACTTGGTAGGACACGCGCCGATCTTCTTTCTCGGCTTTAAGCCTTACCTGGCGGCGGGGGTCGAATATGACCGGTACTCGGCCTTGTGCCGGGAAAGACTTTTGCGTTCTTCAATGGATACAGTTCTGTTTCTCCCTCTCCCGGTAACATGGTGGGCTTCAATTACGGCGGTGGCCTGGAAAAGAAATTGATGTATCGGGTCCGCCTCCGGTTCGACGTCCGGGACCACGTGACGGCGTCCCCCACTTATGGTCTCCCCTCCTCGTCGTCCAGCAGTGGCCCCATCTTCCCCATTAGCCGCGCCGCTCATGACCTGGAGTACTCCGCCGGCCTTGTTTTCCACCTCGGGAAGTAATCGAAGAAGTACGGTCAGACAGGGGAACGGTCTGGGTGTAAACATCGCGATGGGGGAAGGATCGGCCTTCCTCCCGCACCTTGAGCTAGTATGCAATGTGCGGATGTACCCTGTTGACCGCGCAGCTTTATGAAGAGGAAAGCGCAAGAGTAACCGGCCCCCTACGGCGGTCGCCGATGGGCGGCGATAACGGCTTGCCCCAAGCTTATGCCGCCGTCGCCACAGGGAACTTCGGCGTGCGTAAACACCTGGAAGCCATCGGCCTCCAAGCGCTTTGGCAGATGTTCGGCGAGAAAACAGTTTTGGAACGATCCGCCACTCAGGCAAATTCGATCGAGCCCGGTTTGCCCGCGCACCAGTTCCGCCGTGCGTGCGAGGACATCGACAAAACCCAAATGGAATCGGTGACTGACGACGCCGGTGGGGACGCCTTCGCCAATATCCTGGGCGAGCGCCAGGAACATGGGGCGTGTGTCCATGATCCATCCGCCGCTCTCTTCTCGAATCGCGAAGGGGTAACCATCGTCATCACCCGACCCTCCGGTGAAGAGGGCCGAACGCGGTTCGGCCCTACACCCCTCGATGGCGGCTTCCAGTTCAATAGCCGCCTGGGCTTCATAGTTGACGCGTTCGCGAACTCCCGCCATGGCCGCGACGGCATCAAACAGCCTACCGGCGCTTGAGGTCAGGGGAGAATTGACCCCGCGCTCGATCAACCGCAGCAGGGTTTCCGTACGGGGGCGGTCCAGTCCGCGCACGAAGGGAATATCCAAATCCCAAAAGTCCCTGCCAAAATGGTGAAACAGGTAACTGATCGCCATGCGTCGAGGCTCCACGATGGCGGCAGATCCTCCCGGCATGGGGATGTATTGCAAGTGGGCAAGGCGCTCAAAGTCGCGATAATCGCAAACCAGGACTTCCCCGCCCCAGACGTTTCCATCCAGCCCATAGCCCGTGCCGTCAAGAGCAAAACCGATGACGCGTCCGTCGAGATGATTCTCCGCCATACAGCTTGCGATGTGGGCGTGGTGATGCTGAACCCCCACGCGTTCCATGCCCTCCTGCGCCAACGCCCAGCGCGTGGAAAAATAATCGGGATGGAGGTCATAGGCGAGGATCTGCGGCTCAACCTCCATAATGCGCTTGAGCCCCTCGACCGTTGATGCGAAAAACTTGTAGCTTTCCAGGTTCTCAAGGTCGCCGATGTGCTGGCTCAGAAAAGCCTCGCGGCCTCGGGTGAGACAGATGGTGTTCTTCATTTCACCGCCCACCGCTAACACCGGCGGCAAATCTTCCTTCAAGAAAATAGGCGCAGGCACATACCCGCGCGACCGGCGCACCTGCCGCCCGCGTCCGCCCGCGACGCGAACCACGGAATCATCGGCGCGCAGAAGGATCTCGCGATTGTGGACGAGAAAATAATCCGCGAGGCCGTGCAATCGCTCCACCGCTTCCGCATTATCGATGGCGATGGGCTCTTCCGAAATATTTCCGCTGGTCATCACCAGGGCGGTGAGTCTGGAACCGTGAGATTTCTCGCGGGCCGCGGAGATTTTTCCGGCTGTCTCTGTGTCCTCTGTGCTTGGAAAAGATTTCACACAGAGATCACTGCGAGGCTCCGTGTGCTCTGTGTGAAATCTTAAATGACGCGGAGGACACTGAGAGCGCCGATTTGCTTCCAGCCCAAATGCGGTACTGCTCCCTGTCGCAAAAAGCAAATGATGCAAGGGAGTGTACGGCAGGAACGCTCCCAGATCGCGGTTGAACGGCGCGACGGAAGGGGCAAGGCATTCGGGTTGCGTCTTCTTTAAGAGGACGATAGGATGCGCGGGGCTTTGTAGCAAATCACGGGAGGCATCATCCAGCTGGCAGAATCCTTCCACGTCGGCAAGCGTCGCCGCCATGATCGCGAAGGGCTTCTCCACGCGGCGCTTTCGTTCGCGCAGGCGGGCGACAGCAGCCTCGTTCATCGCATCCACGGCCAGGTGAAACCCTCCCAGGCCCTTGACCGCCACAATTTCCCCGGCGGCGAGCAGTTCGACAGCTTTCAGAATTGGATCAGCGACTTCGATTCGTTGCCCGGCGCTATCCCACAACTCAACGTGCGGACCGCAATCCCAGCAGGCGTTTGGTTGCGCGTGGAAGCGGCGATTGCGTGGGTCGTCGTATTCGCGCTGGCACTCCGGGCACATAGGGAAGGCCGCCATCGAAGTCTTGGCGCGATCGTAGGGAATATCGCGCACGATGGTGTACCGCGGGCCGCAATTGGTGCAATTGATGAAGGGGTAGCGGAATCGCCGGTCCGCGGGATCGAGCAGTTCCGCCCGGCAGTCGTCGCAAATGGCGACGTCGGGGGCGATCAAAACCCGGCGCTCATTACCGGCGCGGCTCGGCAGGATGCGGAAATCAACGTCGTGGTTCGGGGGCCGATCCGCAACCACCATGCTGGTAATACGCGCCAGGGGGGGAACTTCTTTGGGCAGTCGCGCCAGGAATGCCCCCACGGCCTCGGCGGCACCCTCGACCTCGATGGAAACGCCAGCCTCGGTATTGGTAATAAACCCCGTCAGATTGTTTTCCGTAGCCAGCCGATAGATAAAAGGGCGAAACCCCACGCCCTGCACGATCCCGGCAATTTCAATGGCTTTGCGCATAAGAACAGTGACGAGGAACGAGTGACAAGTGACCAGCGGGCAGAGAGCGAAACGCGAAAATCGCAGCGAGTTTCGATTTTCGATTTTCGAATTTCGCTTGCTCGTCACTCGTCACTTGTCACTCTTCACTACCTCTCTTCGCTTTTCGAGCCACTGGATCCACCGGTCGAGCCCTTGGCCGGTGGTGCAGGAAACCTCCAGGATCTCCATGCCGGGATGAATCTGCCGCGCATACTCGCGCGCCCGCGTGATGTCAAAGGAAACGTAGGGAAGCAGATCGATTTTATTCAGGATGAGCAATTCCGACTTTGCGAAGATGGAAGGGTACTTTAACGGCTTATCTTCGCCCTCCGCCACACTCAGCATTACAATCTTCGCCGCCTCACCAAGGTCGTAGCTGGAGGGGCAAACCAGGTTGCCAACATTTTCGATGATAAGAAGGTCAAGGTTTTCCAAGGGCCAATCCACGAGCGCGCGTTCCACCCGGAGAGCCTCCAAATGGCAGGTGCCTCCGGTGGTAATCTGCTTGGCCGGAAATCCAAACCGCGCCAGGCGCCGGGCGTCGTTATCCGTCTGAATATCTCCGGTCAGCACCGCGACGCGCGCGCCCTTGGGGAAACATTCCAGCGTTCGCTCCAGCAGTGAGGTCTTTCCCGACCCCGGCGAGCTGATCAAGTTCACGCAAAGGGTTCCATGGTCGCGAAAACTTTCCCGCAATCGGGCGGCGACGCGATCATTCTCACTCAGAACCTTTTTCTCCATTGGAATTCGATCCATCATTCCTCCCAAGTACAGTGACGAGTGACAAGCCAGCAAGGACCGAAAGTCGAAAATTGAAATTCGAAACTTGCCGCGATTTTCGAGTTTCGATTTTCGAATCTCGGCCTTGGACTTCGGACTACGGACTTTCAATTTCGAGGTACGCCATGTCCATTTCATCACCCCCGGCGAATTGGGTTTCCATGCGCCCGCAGCGAGGGCATGCCAAGCTGTCCTCCGCCACCTCGAAGGTGAAGTCGCAAGAGGGACACCGCTGGCGGCGCGGAACGGGCTCGATCACGAGTGCCAGGGGATCAAGATCCGTCCCCTGCACCAGGACGCTGAAACCAAAACTTAGCGCCTCCGGTTCCACCCCGGACAAAGCTCCAATGCGCACGCACACTTTGGTCACGTGAGCGCCGGGGCGTTTTTCCGCCTCCTTGCGTACGGCATCGAGGATGGAATTAGCGATACTCAGTTCGTGCATGGCTCAAGGGGAAGTGACAAGTGACGAGCAACCGAAAGACGAAATTCGAAACTCGGAATTCGAAACTCGCCGCGATTTTCGAATTTCGGTCCATGCGGGCTCGTCACTCGTCACTTATCACTCGTCACTGCTTTAACAAATCCGCGGAAGCTGGTCGCCGGCGAGCATATCGACGATGCGGGTGGTTCCCAGCGTTGTCCGCATGATCACCAGGCCTGGATTCGTCTGAGTCACTCGCCCGATGATTCGCGCTTGCCTCCCCAAAGGATGCGCGCGCATCGCGGCCAGGATTCGTTCTGCGTGTCCCGAGTCCACAATGGCCACCAATTTCCCTTCGTTCGCCACGTAGAGGGGATCGAGCCCCAGCAGCTCGCACGCGCCCCGCACGGCTTCCTGAATGGGAATGGTGGATTCTTCGAGCTCCATGCCCACGCGCGACTGGGCGGCAATTTCATTCAGCGCGCTGGACAGGCCGCCGCGGGTGGGATCGCGCATGCAGCGAATGGCCGGGCTCGCTTCCAGCATGGCCGCCACCAGCGTATGGAGCGCCGCGCAGTCACTTACGATCGGGCTCTCGAACTCCAACCCTTCGCGTTGGGAAAGAATCGTGATGCCGTGCTCGCCAATCGACCCGCTGAGAATGATCGAGTCGCCGGGCCGAGCCTGGTCGGCAGACAGATTGATGCCGGGAAACACGCGGCCAATTCCCGAGGTATTGATGAAGAGCCCGTCACCTTTGCCGCGTTCCACCACCTTGGTGTCGCCGGTGACCACCGCCACTCCCGCTTCCTGCGCCGCCCGGGCGAGCGATGCCACCACCTGCTGAAGCGTTGCGAGCGGCAGACCCTCCTCCAGAATGAACGCCACGCTGAGGTAAAAAGGCTCGGCGCCGCCCATGGCCAGATCATTGATGGTGCCATTGACGGCGAGGGAGCCGATATCTCCGCCCGGGAAAAACAGAGGCTTGACCACGAACGAATCGGTGGTAAAGGCCAAACGCACTCCATCCACACTCACCAGGGCCTGGTCGTTCAGGCTGTTCAGAGCTGGATTCTGAAACGCGGGCAGGAACACTTTTTGCAGTAATTCCGCGCTCAGACGGCCACCGCTGCCGTGCCCGAGCAGAACCTTGTCTTGCGCGGGCAAGGGAACCGGGCAGGCGAGTTGTTCCAAGGCAGAGTCCGAAGTCCGAGAGCCGAAGTCCGAGGCCGAGCCTGGCGTGCTTTCAGGTTTTGCTGATTTCATACGTTAACCCTACTAAAGTCCGAAGTCCGGAGTCCGAGGTCCGAAGTCGGTAGTGAAGTAACAAGTGAGGAGCAAGAACACAGCGATATTGATGCCAATGGTAACCTCGGATTTTGTTTCTCGTCACTCATCACTGCCTGGTCGACCTCGGACTTCGGACCTTGTATTGATAATAAGCCGCGCAAGCGCCTTCCGACGAAACCATGGGTGCGCCGAGCGGATTGGCGGGCGTGCAGCGCTTGCCAAAGGCGGGGCAATCGGGCGGCTTTTTCAAGCCTTGCAGCACCAGGGCGCTGATGCACTCGGCGGGCTCATCCGTCTCCTGCGCGGCGACGTCAAAGACCTTTTCCGCATCGAAGGCGGCGAACTCCTCGCGCAACTTTAAACCACTGCGGGGGATCACTCCGATGCCTCGCCACTTGCGGTCGCAAACCTCGAAGACCTTGGCCATGATCTGCTGCGCCGGGCGATTCCCTTCCCGCGCCACGGAACGGGCGTACTGGTTCTCCACTTCCGCGCGGCCCTCCTCCAGTTGCGCCACCAGCATGGAAATCGCTTCCAGCAAATCCACGGGCTCGAATCCCCCCACCACGATGGGAACATGAAAATCGCGGCTCAGTTCGACGTACTCTTCCAAACCCATCACCGTGCAGACGTGCCCGGGAGCGATGAATCCCTGCACGCGGTGCTGGGGAGATTCCAGCAACAAGCGAATGGCGGGAGGCACCAGAACCTGCGACGCCAGCATGGAGAAGTTCTTCAAACCTTCGCGAGCCGCCTGCCAAACGGCCATGGCATTGGCGGGCGCCGTGGTCTCAAACCCGATGCCCAGAAAAACCACCTGGCGCGCGGGATTGGCACGCGCAATCTTCAGCGCTTCCATGGGTGAGTACGCCACGCGCACGTCGCCGCCGTTGGCTTTCACGTGGAAAAGGTCGGTGTGCGAACCGGGCACGCGCAGCATGTCGCCATAAGAAACCAGCGTGACGTTGGGCATCGAGGCAATGGCCAGCGCCTTGTCAATCACCTCCAGCGGGGTTACGCAAACCGGACATCCGGGGCCGTGGACAAGCTCGACTTGCGGAGGGAGAACTTCATCGATGCCATAGCGCATCAGAGTGTGCGTCTGGCCGCCGCAGATCTCCATCAGCACCCAGGGCCGCGTGACGCGCTTCGCAATCTCGGCGATCAAGGGGCGCGCCAGGTTGGCATCACGATATTCGTCGAGGTATTTCATAAAAGAAAGTCCGGAATCGAAAAGGCAGTGACGAGTGACAAGTGATGAGTGACGAGCCAGCAAGAGCCGAAATTCGAAACTCGAAACTCGAAAATCGCAGCGAATTTCGAGTTTCGAGTTTCGATTTTCCAGTTTCGATTGCTCGTTCACTTGTCACTCGTCACTCGTCCTTCGTTCCCGACCTCGGACTCCTCCAGCGCCCCCATCTCCTTCAGGATTTCGAGGGTGCGGGCGGCCTCTTCCGCGTCCAGCCGGCTCAGAGCGAAGCCGACGTGGACGATCACGTATTCGCCCACCTCGACCTCGGGGACAAAATCCAACTGCACCTCGCGCGTGATGCCGCCAAAATCCACGCGGCCGATCAGCGCGCCCTCGCGGTCTTCCTTATTGAGAACTTTTCCCGGAATCGCCAAACACATGGTCGCTCATTTCTGGGTAAAGGAAGGGAAGGCTGGGAGAACTTCGCGGGGCTCAGATGACCACAATCCGTTCCGAACCCCAACGGGCGGACACCGTCACAATGGCCCGTCTTAGACCGTCCCGCAATATCTCCCTCCTGGGCCTCGGCTGGTTTCCAGTTCTGCGCTATCTCCGCCACCAGGTCGGCAACCAATCCCACGGCCGATCTTACCGCCTCATTCATCTTGCCACCTAAGGTCAAACAGTCCGCCGCCTCCACCGCCAAGATTATGACATCCTTCGGGACATTAAGTAGCAATTCCTTGGCCAACTGGAGGGTCTCAAGCAGTCCGACGTAATGGGGCGAGGGTCCGTATGTGGACTTCATGTCCGAACTTCGCAGCACGTAAAGAGTTCCGGGGGATTCTTGCCGGTCTGAATGCTATCCACGACAACCAGTAACTAAATTTCAGCAAGATAGTCGATGAGATGGAAGCCGGAATCTGTGGTGAAAACCACATCCATCTGGGGGAAACGCCGCCGAAGTTCCTCCGCCGCAACTTGACCAAAGGCGTCGTCAGCGAGCAACTCGTTACCCAGGCAGAGGATGCGAAGCATAGAAGAAAGTCCGGGGTCCGTAGTCCGGGGTCCGTAGTCCGTAGTCCGAAGTCCAAATGCAACCTGTGTGAAGTGCAGGTTGTGTCTCAGTGTGGCTTTTCCTCTGGGAAAGCTCCGCACTCAGATCTGCGCCCGCTCGTCAAGAATTCATGAAACTACTTCATGGATATCTTTCCGAATGTCATCCCGGTAAAGGGCTTCAACACAGGCAATACTACCATCAACTATGTCCAGGGTTAACATTCCTTCTCTTGGCGACAGCGATAAGTTCCGATGGTTCGGGCCGTAACTGCCTTTCGGTTTAGGCCGCACATAGAACGTAGCGCAGAAATCATCTCCGCAGCGGCAACGGTCAAGAATTCTCAATACCGGCACTTGAGCTGCGAGTTCGGGCTCTCCTTGCTTCAGGAGGAGTTCCTCAAGTTCCTGGACCAATGAAGGCAGCACCTCGGACAAAAATGGCAGGTCGCTAGCACTCGACATGGATTGCCCCACTCCCAAAAAGTAAGCGTGATCCGTTTCGAGAAAGCCCCGTTCCCTGAGTCAAGTATACAGATGCCGCAAATAGACCGCTAGCTCCGTCGGATGTTTCCATCCCAATCGCGCCGCAGGATTGACTGGACATTCGCCCCGGCTATCGTGGACGCGCACCATCAAGGGCATGCTTCCGGGCAGCGAATGGGTGGCGCAGCCGTGGCAGGGATCGTAGGCGCGGAAAGCCATCTCGACCATGTTCAAGATGCCTTCGGAAACGTTGCCATCGGAAATTAGCCCCTTGGCGGCCTTCTCGACGCTCATCGCCATACGCGCGGCGTTGTTTTGAGTGGCCACGATCATGTTGGCCTTCACGATAAGCCCTTTATCATCGGTCTGGTAATGGTGAATCAAGGTGCCGCGGGGAGCCTCGACCACGCCGATGCCCTCGCGCGGGGTTTCCGTGGGCAGGGTGCGGATTTCCGGACTCGTGATCTCCGGGTCGTCGGCAAGCTCCTTCAGGCGTTCAGCCGCATAGAGAAGCTCAATGACGCGCGCCCAGTGGTTCGCCAAAGTGTGGTGAACCGGCTTGCCCCCCAGCGTGGCGACATACTGCTGGTACGCTTCCTGCGCCAGCGGAGTCGCCATCCCCTCCGCCGCATTCAGCCGGGCGAGTGGGGCCACGCAATACACGCCGCTCTCCGCTCCCTCGGTAAAGCCCTTCCAGCCCAGCGGTTTGAGATAGGCAAACTTGATGTAGCTCCAGGGCTCCACGTGTTCGGCGATGTAGTCGAGATATTTCGCCGGCGCAAACTTGCCCCACTCCCCACCTGTCTGGGTTACCACGCGGACGGAGCCATCGTAAAAATTCACTTTGTTGGCCTCGATCCACCATTCCCATGTAATAAGTTCGATGGGTATAAGCGTCGGAGCGGATCATATCGACGTACTCGCCATTCTCCAGGACCAGTTTCTGAAAGGTCTCCAGCGTAAACTTGGCAAAGTCGACAGCCTCTTTGGCGACCTGCTTGATCTTTTCCTGCTCGGCAGCACTGATGTGCTTGGCCACTCCTCCCGGCAATCCCAACACGGGATGGACGGGCTTGCCGCCAATCGCCGTCATGATTTCACGCAGCTTGCGGCGCATCCCGATCACTTTCTGGCCGACCTCGATGCCCACTTTGGCGATGACGCCGAGCACGTTGCGTTCTGCCGCCGGAGCCTTGGGCCCCACGATGAAATCCGGGCCTCCCAGAAAGTACACGTGCAGCGCGTGGTCCTCGGTCGACAAAGCAAGAGTAAAACAGCTCGCGAATCTTCTTGGCCGCGGGCGGCGGCGTGACCCGGTAGAGGGCATCCAGAGCTTTAGTGGACGCCATATGATGCGCGGTGGGACACACGCCGCAAATCCGCGAGGTAATCTGCGGCATCTCCTCGGCGGGGCGCCCTTGCGCGAACTTCTCGAACCCGCGCAACTCCGGAACCTGGAAGAAAGCGCGATCAACGCTTCCCTGGTCGTTGAGGAATATCTCGATCTTTCCGTGGCCCTCAAGGCGTGTAATGGGGTCGATCGTGATTCGCCGTTCCACCTTCTTGGTTTCGCCATCAGGCATCGCAATTCACCTCATAAGTACAGTGACGAGTGACAAGTGATGAGTGACGAGAAAGGAAAACCCAGACGATCCACTTTGTACAACTTCTCGCTTGATTGCTCGTCACTTGGCACTCGGCTCTTATCCCTCGATAGAGTGACTCCTGCAACTGCTTGCTCGTCACTCGTCACTCGTCACTTGTCACTCGTCACTGCTTGCTCCATCCTCTTCCGCCGCAGCATCGAGGTTGGCAAGCTGTATCGGTAAAACGTTCCGACCGGGTCGGGAACCGTTTGCACGATCTTTTCGATCTCCGCTTCGTCGTTGCTGTCGATGATGGAAGCGATCGCGGACAAGGCCTTCGCCCCGTAGTCGCGAACGCGGCTGGTGGGGCCGAAACACCCCGTGCACGGCATGTTGCCTTGCGGGCAAAGGGCCTCGCAGCCGCTGCGGGTCGCGGGTCCCATGCACACCACCCCTTGCGCCAGCAGGCACGTCTGCTCATCGATGACCACCTCCTGGGGCCGCTTGAACTCTTTCAGGGTAAGCTTCTCAGGACGAGTGTCCTTGCGCGGGCATTCGTCGCAGAGGGCGCGTCGGGAGCGAGCACCGTGCCTTTCGGCGGCAGGTTCCCACTGAGCAGGACGTGGACGGCATCCCACAGAATCTTCGGTGTGGGCGGGCACCCGGGCAGGTAGTAATCGACGTCAACCACCTGGTCGAGCGAGCGGACGGTCTCAAACAGCTCCGGCAAGCTTACGGAGAATCCATTTTCCTTGTGCAGAGTTTGCGGGAAGAGCTTCTCCGGATTCACCGTCGAGGGCGACTCACAGTAAGAAGACACGAGGACACCCTGGCGCGACGAAAGGTTGGCCAAACCGGGGATACCGCCGAGTTGAGCGCACGAACCGAGCGCCACCAGCACCTTGGCCTTCTGGCGAAGCAGGTGGGCCATCTCCTGCTGCTCGCTGGTACGGACAGCGCCGTTCACGAAAGCCGCCAGGATGGACCCGTCGGGCATGGCTTCCACATCGTGCCGCTTGAAATCCAGGGCGACGGGCCAGAAAACGATGTCCACCGCCGCGACGACATCCAGAACTCTCTCGTCGAGATCCAGAACGGTCTCCTCGCAGCCGCCGCACGAAGCGCACCAATAGAAGGCGACCTTCGGTTTTGCGTTCTCTTTCATCGTGCCTCCTTGGAACTCCCGAGTCCAGGTCCGGGTCCGGCGTCCTAAGCTCCTCAGAATTTCGGACTGAATCAGGCTGCAACCTTGGCGATTGGCTCTTCGACTCCGGACTCCGGACCCCGGACTTCGGACCTTATCCTCAGCGGTCCCAGAGCCCGAACCTTTTCCACCATATCGTTCACGACCGTTTTCAAGCGTTCGGCTTCCGAGGCGGAAATCCATTCCAGGCGGAAGCGCTCATCTTCGATCCCCATCTCGTGCAAGACGCGCCGGAGCATGTGCACGCGGCGGAGGGTTTTGTAATTGCCTTCCTGATAGTGGCAATCGCCGGGATGGCAGCCGCCAATCAGCACGCCGTCCGCGCCGCGGGCGAAGGCATCGAGCACAAACTGCGGGTCCACGCGGCCCGAGCACATCGTGCGGATGACGCGAATGTTGGGCGCGTACTTGACGCGCGAGGTTCCCGCCAGGTCCGCCGCCAGGTAGGTACACCAATTGCAGAAAAACGCCACGATCTTGGGCTCAAAACCGTCGGTCCTCACTTGAACCAACTGCACCTTTCGTCGCTCATCAATCCTCACCCTCCACGTTCTGAGCCCCGAAGGGGCGCACTAACTTCATAGCTGTCCAAATTTCCCCTCGCGCCCGCGGCGCCAGGTTTCGGAGTGCGGGAGCTTGCTCCCGCCTTTTTCGCCGCTGACTCGTCAGCGGTGGGGGTGTCGCCGCATCGAGTTGCGGCAAGGGAAAGCGGCGACGAGTCGCCGCACTCCAAAAGCCGTTCCAGATCCCACCGCACGTCGGACTCGGGGCCATTCCCTCAAGCCAGCACTCCTTGAATCTCCTCGAAAATCTCTTCGTCTTCAAAGAGGTTCTGCCGGATGGTGCCCGACGGGCACGCCGCCACGCAGGTTCCGCAACCCTTGCACAGAACCTCGTTGATTTGCGCCACCTTCTTGTCGGCAAGGAACGATATGGCCGAGTACGGGCAGAGCGGAACGCACGTCTTGCAGCCGGAGCACTCCTCTTCCACGATGTATGCCGTGTTGGGCTCCATTTCGACATAACCGGTGTCAATCAACACCATCGCTTCCGCGGCAGCCGAGCCGGCCTGCCCCACCGAATCGGGAATATCCTTGGGAGCCTGGCAGGCGCCGGCAATAAAAATGCCGTCCGTGAAGGTGTTAACGGGAGCGAGCTTGGGATGGCGCTCCAGGAACCAGCCTTCCGTGGAACAACTGATGTTGAAGAGGCGCCGCACGTCCTTGGCGTCTGCCTGGGGCACAAGCCCCACCGACAGCACCACCATATCCACGGGCACGCGCCGCACAAACGAGATGAGCGTATCCTCGGCACGCATCACCAGCTTGCCTTCCTCTTCCTTGGTCATCGCCCAGTCGGTGACCTCTGCCACGCGCCCGCGAATCATGTGAACGCCTTCCTGCAAAAGCTGGTGGTAGAACTCCTCGTAGGCTTTACCCGGCGCCCGCATATCAATGTAGAATTGATAAACTTCCGCTCCGGTGCGCTCTTTGAGCAGGTGCGCCAGCTTCAAGCTGTACATGCAGCAGACGCGGGAGCACCACTTGTTGGTGTTTTCGTCGCGCGAACCCACGCAGTGGATGATCCCGATGGCCTGCGGCTTGCGGCCGTCGCGCAGAATCACTTCCCCGCCTGTCGGGCCCGAGGCGTTGATCAGGCGTTCCACCTCCGGAGCCGTATACACATTGGGGTACACGCCGTAGCCGTAATCCGGCACCTTGCGGGCATCGAAGGGCTGGTATCCCGTGGCCAAAATGATGGCCCCCACCTTGATCGTTTCCAGTTTGGGCTGCTGCTTCAGGTCCACGGCGTGGCGGTCGCCGCAGGCCTCAATGCAAGTCTTCTTGCAGCGGCCGCTCTTGAAGTCGATACAAGTTTCGGGGTCGATCACGGGTATTTGCGGCACGGCCTGGGGAAAGGAAATGTAAATGGGCTTGCGCTTACCCAAACCCAGGTTGAATTCATCGGATACTTTCGCCTGCTTGTAGACGCACCCCTCGATGCATTCCAGGCAGCCGACGCAAAGGTCCTCATTGATGTAGCGAGGGTGGCGGGTGACGGAAACCTCAAAGTTCCCCACGTACCCTTGCACCTGGGTCACCTCGGAAAGCGTCCAAAGGGTGATGTTGGGATGCTTCTTCACCGCCGTCATTTTGGGCGTAAGGATGCACGCGGCGCAATCGAGCGTGGGGAAAGTCTTATCGAATTTCGCCATGTTCCCACCGATGGTGGGTTCGCGCTCGACCAGATAAACGTGCTTGCCGGAGTTGGCAAGCGTCAAGGCGGCATGGATTCCCGCAATGCCGCCGCCCACAATCAAGCACGCCGGGGTTGATGGGCACGCGCTTCTTCACCAGGGGTTTGTGCAGGCCACGCGCCGGATCGCCGCGCGCAGCAAAGCCATGCGCCTTCTCCGTCGCCTTCTGGTGGTCCTGATGCACCCAGGAATCGTGCTCACGAATGTTCACCATCTGGAAGCAAAAGGGATTGAGGCCGCCTTTCGCCACCGCGCCGCGGAAAGTCTCTTCGTGCAGCAAAGGCGAGCAGGAAGCCACCACCACCCGGTTCAGCTTGAGCTCTTCAATGTCCTGCCGGATCAGTTCCTGCCCGGGGTCGGAGCACATGTACTTGTACTCGCGCGACACCGCGACCCCCGGCAGGCTTGCCGCGTAATCGGCCACCGCCTTCACATCCACCGTAGCCGCAATGTTCGTCCCGCAATGGCAGACATAGACGCCAATTCGCAAATCACCATTCCAGCCGTTCATTTATTTCACCTCACCGTCCGTGGTCCCTTGCCGTGGTCCGTTGTCCCTCGTCCGTTGTCCGTGGTCCGTAGTCAGTTGTCCGTTGTCAGTTACCCGGAGTCGGTGATCAAGTATCGGCAGTGCCCCGTGCTAAAGAAAAAGCTAGAACCATTACCCCTCGACATTTACTAAGAGCCGAGCACTGATAACTGGCTACGGACAACGGACTACTGACCACGGACAGACGCACCTGCTTTATGCCGCGGCGGGAGCGAATTTTGCCAGCATTTGTTTGGCGGCCACGATGTTGCGTTCCAGCCCCAGTTCCTTGGCGGAGAAGCCGAATGCCAGGCCGAGAAGTTGCGTGAAATACACGACCGGCATGGAGATCTCGCCATACTTCTTGCTGGCTTCGTCCTGAAAGGCATCCAAATTGAATTGGCAGAGCGGGCAGATGGTGGAAACGATTTGCGCCTCGCGGCGGCGTGCTTCCTTCAAGAGAATGTGAATGAGCGAGAGGCCGACTTCCGGCAGCGTTCCCTTTTGGCTTCCCCCGCAACAGCGCGTCTTCAGGGGATAGTCCACCACCTCCGCGCCCACCGCCCGCAGGAGTTTGTCCATGGTGACGGGGTAGTACATCAGATCGAAAGTGGCGTAAGGGCGAACGATTTGGCAGCCGTAATACGGCGCCACCTTGAGGCCGGTGAGCGGCGTCTTGATGCACGCCTTGATCCGTCCATGCCAATATCGTTGATGAGAACGTCGAGGGGATGCCGGACCTTGGCGGTGCCGTGGTACGTCGAGGCCGGCAGCCTTGAAGCCGTGCTCCAGCGTCTCCGCCACCTTGGGGTATTCCTTGATGTAACGTTGGGCTTTGTTGAGAACCAGAAAACAGGCACTGCACGGCGCCAGGAGGTCGAGATTCTTCTTCTCCGCGATGGCCAGGTTCCGCCCCGCCAGGGCGAAGGAACTCACCTCATCAATGGCCATGTACGCCGTGGCGCCACAGCAATTCCAATCCTCAAGTTCTTCCAGTTCGATATTCAGCGCCTTGAAGACCGCCAGCAGCGATTCTTCATACGCCTTGCCTGTTCCTCGCAGCGAACAACCGGGGTAGTAGAGGTATCGCTTCACGCCGCCACCTCCTTCTTGTGCGCCTCAACGGCGTCCAACATGTTCTGAAGTTGCTTGCGACCGCGAATGGTTGCCGGCACGATCTCCATGCGCCCGGTGAGGAAGAGTTTGGTCCCCAACTTCGACATCCCCAGCAACCTCATGATCGCGGTCTTCAAGAAGACCCTCACCACCAACCATGACTCCGTCACCCGGCCATTCCTCCGAATCATGTTTCCGAACTCGCTCGCCAGGACAGGAATGGGGAAGCGCCGGGGGTAGACGCCATCTTCGATCGCCCGCCTTTTCAGCGCGTACATGACGTCGGTCACCCGGATGCGCCGCGGGCATTCCACCGTGCAGGAATAGCAACTCGTGCAGAGCCAGATGGTGAAGCTCTCCAGGACGTCCCGTTTGAATCCTTCGCGCGCCATGTGAATCAAGCGCCGGGGAGTAAGGTCCATGTAAGGCGAAAGCGGGCAACTGGCGCTGCACAGTCCGCATTGAATGCAGTTGCGGATGCGTTCTCCGCCCATGACGCCGGTCACCCACTTGGCAAACGCCGGGTCCCGTTCAATTTCGTACTTGATCAGACTCTTTACCGCCATGCGGATTCCCTCCCCTGATTGACAGGTGAAGCTTGACGACGGCTCTGAGAACTTTTAATGAGTGGGGAAATAAGGGGTGCGCAGACTGACTGAAGGTACGCGGGCGTGGTGGAAATCCTCACAAGTCTACACCCCCGAGAAGACAGGCCTAGGAGGCAGCATGGCAAGGCGCGGGCCAAGGGGAACAATTGGTGAAATTCCCCGGTCACTATGTCAGATGATGAGTAATTTCAGGGAATTTTAGAAAATGCCACTGAGGGTGGCGCGCAGAATCAGACAAAACCGCAACCTATTGTTGAACTATTCTACAGACATGAAATTGATTTATGGACTTCCGTCCAAGATCTTTAGAACACGTTGAATTTCTCAGCAGACCAGTCCACGCCAGGGCAGTTTAAAATTTGCCAAATAATCGACAGACTTTGCCACCAGAGCAGAATTTGCCTCGCTGTCTTTGGGTTAAATCACACGGCAGGCGTCAAGCCTCGGATAAGGACAGATGAACACTGATCAAGAAACATAAGATGGGCAGCGTCTATCAGCAATTGAGCCTTCTTAACGACACAACAGTTCAGAGCGCTCGTTTCATCCTCCCCTGGAAAGCGGGAACGCTATAAGAACGTCGAAATGCGCTGGGGTCCCACTCAGCCGTCGATGTTGGCCCTTTTGGCCTGGTCGTTTTGATCCGTTTTCATCCGTGTAAATCCGTGGCTCAAAAGCTTGTAGGTGTGATGGCCTGACCAGACGGGAGATTCGCTATTGCTTAGTGCGGCCTGAAGTTCGGGGAAGCATTCGACCACCGATTCGAGGGCGGCGTCAACGGTGGGGCTGCGAGGTTCCCCTGGCGTGACACTTTCGAGTTCCACCCCCAGGAGCATCAGTCGCGGGACGCGCCGGCCCAATGATTTTGACAGCCGCAACGTCTCTTCCAGCCCCCAGCCGTGGCTTGAAATCCTTCCCAGGCCACGGGGTACAACTTCGCGGGAAGGCAAAGGCAGCAGATGGACAGTCCCCGCCGGGGCGCCGCTTTGAACGGCGTCCACAAACAGGATAATTTCAGCTTTATCAAAGGAATCAAACAGGCCGAGGGCGCCGCCCGCAAGTTCAAGGAATTCGCATCCGCAGTCACCGCACGCCTGGAGGCGGTGGACGATTTCGAGACCAACATTGTCGTCAGCAGAAAAGGGGCTACCGCAGCCAACGACCAACAAACGATCGGGTGATCGGGCGATCGGGTGATCGGATGAGCAGGCTTCGACATCGGGGGATGGGGAGATCAAATGAACAGAAAAAGACCTCGCGGCTTGTCGGTTCTTGTTCACCTGATCTCCCGATCACCCGATCTCCCGATCCTCAGTCCCGGTCGAGCTGTAGCTTCAAGAAATGCGTTGAACAGGAAATACAGGGATCGTAGCAGCGAACCAAATTCTCCGAAACCCGCGCGATCTCGGCTTCCGGTTGCGCCAGGAATCCGGGCAGAAACTGCTTTAGATCGTCTTCGATTCGCCGCATATTTTGCGAGGTGGGGGGAACGATCTTGGCGGCTTCCACCAAGCCCTGGTCATTAATGCGGTAGCGATGATAGAGAAGTCCGCGGGGGGCTTCCGTGGCCGCGCACCCTTCTCCGCCCTGAACGCGGAAGGCCACGCGGCTGGTGGCGGGCTCCTGATAGGCGTCGATCAAAGCGAGCGCCTCCTCGCAAGCGTGTACCAGCTCGATGGCACGCGCCACGATTCCCATGAAGGGGTTATTGCAGGGCCAGGAAATTCCGCAGGAACGCGCGGCCGCCTGAGCTCGCGGCAGCAGCTTATCGAAATTCAAATTCAAGCGCGCCAGGGGACCCACAAAATAGCTCGAACCCCGGTCCGCGCGCACCGAGTGCAACGCCGTGGAATGCGCCACGTGCTCTTCCAGAAAAACATGCTCGAATTCCGCGGGGTCGATATTCAGCCCGGAGGAAGAAATGATGCGCCGCTCGTTCATGGGATATTCGGCGGGGTGCGCCACCGAAACAAACTCATAATCAGGCGCAAAATCAGGGAAATTCAAGGTGGACACAAACGACACGGTTTCCTGGGCGGCATCCAGTGCCCACAGCAAATCCTCGCGCAGCTTTTCCAGTTCTTTGCGACGGGGCACCTTGTAAAAGCCCCCGACGCAGACGGAAACCGGATGAGTGGCGCGCCCGCCCAAAAGGTCCAGCAGATTGTTGCCGATCTTCTTCAAGCGCAGGCCGCGCTCAACCTCTTTGGGATGATCGGCGGCCATCGCCACGGCGCTTTCATATCCAAGGTAGTCCGGCGCGTTGAGCAGATAGATGTGCAGGGCGTGGCTTTCAATCCACTCGCCGCAATAGAGCAGGCGGCGGAGCATGCGAATCTCCGTGCCGGGCCGGACGCCTAGGGCCGCCTCCAAAGCGTGGACAGCGCTCATTTGATACGCCACAGGGCAAATCCCGCATATACGGGCCACGATGTCGGGCACTTCCTGGAAGTGGCGCCCGCGCAGAAAGGCCTCAAAAAAGCGCGGTGGCTCGAAGATGTTCAGCTTGACGTCACGCAACTCGCCGCCTTCGGCGCGCACATAGAGGCCCCCTTCGCCCTCCACACGCGTGAGGTAGTCGATCTTTATCGTCTTACCTTGACTCTCTGCACCGTTAGCCATTACCGTGACCACCTTTCCTCGGACTTCGGACCTCCCGGCAAACCTGCGCCACCACCTTCGGGAGGGCCGCAGAAACAACGGGCGAAAGTGTATCTCCAAATGCAAAAGATTGCGCGGAAACTGTGACCACCACCGCCTGCGGGCGGTGACCATACAACTGTTCGGCGCTGGCCAGCAGCCCAGACGGCGTGCAACTGTGGGTAAATGCTGATGAAGTGGGGACCTGCGGACGAACGGCGCGGCGATGAATCTCCCCCGGCTCGCCCTGAGCGTCGGCGTCGATAAATACGGCGCGGCGCGACTGGCTGAGCGGCTCGGCAAGTTCCGGAGTGAGTTGATGGCAGGTGATGACCTCGGCGTCCTGGCCGGCAAGCGCTTGGGCAAGCAAACGGCTGGCGTGCCAGCCGAACCCGTCATCACTCCGCAGCGGATTACCGTAGCCGATGATAAGAGTCCGAGGTCCGAGGTCCGGGGTCCGGGAATTCGAAATTCGAAAATCGAAAATCGAAACTCGGCGAGATCTCTGGTCGATTTGCGAGTTTCGAATGTCGCGTTTCGAATTTCGTCTTCGGACTTGGGACTTCGGACTCCGGACTCCGGACTTCGGACACCGGACTTCTTCATCGACTTCTCAATTCATCCAGCAAAGACCCCTCCGGTCCCAGCAACTGGATGTGCAGAGGAACTTGGCCGGAAGCATGGGTGGAGCAACTAAAGCAGGGGTCATAGGCGCGCACGATGGCGGAAACGCGGTTCAGCATCCCCTCTTTCAGGTGCTTGCCGTCGATGAAGTGCCGGGCCACCTGGTCGATGCTGCGATTGATGGCCAGATTGTTGTGCCCCGTCGCCACGATGAGGTTCGCCCAGGTGATGGCGCCTTCCTCGTTCACCTTATAATGATGAATCAGAATGCCGCGCGGCGCTTCGATCATGCCCACGCCTTCCAGGTTATTCACGCCCGCGTGGGCGCGAATCTGCTTGCCCAGAACCGCCGGATCGTTCAGCAGCGCTTCCATGCGCTCCAGCCCATAGAGGGCTTCGATCAGCCGGGCATAATGGAAATGGAAGGAACTCGGCACGATCTTTCCCAAACGCTGGTGGAATTCGGTGAACTCCACATCGGCCAGCGGCGTTCCACAACTCTTGGCAACGTTCAGCCGCGCCAGAGGTCCGACGCGGTAAACTCCGTCGGGGAAACCGATGGGCTTGTAATAAGGCGCCTTCAAGTAAGAATTGGAAAGGGTCGCCTCACCGATAAATTTCTGGTAATCGCGGGCCGGAACGTGATCCGCGACGATCTTGCCATCCGCGTCCTTGAACCGGATGCCGCCGTCGTAAAGCTGGAGTTTCCCCGCCGCGTCCACCAAGCCCGCATACATGCTGGGGGCGTTGCCAAAGTTCTCGATCTCCTCCTTGAACTGATCCAGCACTCCCTTGAAAAACTTCAGGGTACGCCGAATGATGGCCTTGGCATCGGGCAAGACCGGCAAGAATCTTGATCGCGGACGGCGGGTTCAAGGGGGGCGTTCACTCCGCCCGGGACTGTCCAGGAGGGATGGATGCGCTCTTTGGCGAGGCCTTCAATCACCTGCTGCCCGAACTTGCGCAGGGCGATGCCGTCGCGGGCGATGTCGGGAAACTTTTCGAGCACTCCCAGCACGTTGCGGCGCGCCGGGTCAGAATCCATTCCCAGCAAAAGGTCGGGCGAGGAAAGATGGAAGAAGCTCAGGGCGTGCGACTGCACAAACTGGCCGCAGTGCAGAATCTCCCGCAGCAGCGCCGCGGTTTCAGGGATGCGGACGCTCATGATGGCATCGCAGGCTTTGGAGGAAGCCAGCAGATGGCTGACGGGGCAGATCCCGCAAATGCGCGCCGTGATGGACGGCATCTCGTAGTACGGGCGGCCCTCGGTGAATTTCTCAAACCCCCGCACCTGGGTGATGTGCAATTGCGTACTCGCCACCTGCCCGCTATCGTCAAGCTGAATCGAGATTTTGGCATGGCCCTCGATGCGCGTAACGGCGTCGATCATGATTTTTTTCATCAGAGACTCCTTAGGGCGCGGATGAACGATTGTGGATAAAGGGCAAATGCCCGCAGAAGGACACCACATCGCCGAGAGGGACTTAATGTCACATTTCCCCCGCCTTGCGCCTTGCTCCTTTGCTTTCAATACTGTTGCAGATCCGTGTTCATCCGTTTCATCCGCGGCCTCTGCCTAGCCGAATTTCACCTTGGTACTCAAATCAGGCATCCGCCCGTCGAGCAACTCACCCAGCACGTAGCCGATGGCGGCGGCGGGGGGTGGGCAGCCGGGCACAAACAAGTCCACCTTCACCACCTCGTGCAAGGGTACGGCGCGCTTCAGCAGGGACGGAACGCCATCGGTGGGGATGCGCGGCTTCTCGTCGACGCCCTGGACGTAAATTCGCTCCAGAAGCTTCTTGACCGGAATGGAATTGCGCATGGCCGGCACATTGCTGGTGACGGCGCAATCGCCCAACGCCACCAGCAGGCGCGTGCGCTCGCGAACGTGCTTGATTTTTTCGTAGTCGTCCTGGTTGTAGACCGCGCCCTCGACGATGGTCACATCCACGTCCTCGGGAAACTCCTGGGCATCGACCAGCGGGCCATACACGATGTCGGCCTTTTGCGCCACCGCGGCAATGGCCTCATCAATATCCAGAATCGACATGTGGCAGCCGGAGCAACCGTCCAGCCACAACGTAGCCAGTTTCGCTTTCTTCATGCGCACCTCTCAAGTCCCAAGGCGAAATTCGAAACTCGAAACTGGAAACTCGAAAATCGCTGCCCTGGACCCAGTTTCGAATTTCGAGTTTCGATTTTCCAACACCGGACTCCCGACCCCCGACTCCGGACGTTCTTCATGCGTGAACTCCCCGTTTGGCAGCAAGCCACTTGATGTTCTCATTGCTCTTGGTCATTTCTTCCACCGACCGACCCTTTTCCGCCAGCGCCCCGGTGGGGCACACCTGCACGCACTTGCCACATTTGGTGCAGGCTTTCGACTCCCCCCACGGCCGGTCCAGCTCCGAAACCAAGCGCGAGTTAATGCCCCGCGCGCTGATTTCCCACACATTCGCCCCCTCCACCTCCGCGCACACCCGCACGCAACGCGTGCAGAGAATGCAGCGGTTGTGATCCAGGATGTAGCGCTCATGCGAAACATCCACGGGCAGCCGGGGATAGTTGTAAGGGAAACGGACGTGGGTCACCCCCAGGCGCTGGGCCATCGCTTGCAATTCGCAGTGATTGTTGCAAACGCAAACGGAGCAGTAGTGGTTGCGTTCCAGCAGCAGAAACTCCACCGCCATCTGGCGATGCCGCAGGAGCTTCTCGGAATTGGTATTCACCGACATGCCGTTCTGGATGGGAGTGGTGCAAGCGGGAAGCAGGCGCCCCACCCCGGCGACCTCCACCAGGCACAGGCGGCAGGAGCCCGACGGGCTCAGCCCCTCGAGGAAGCAAAGCGTGGGGATATACTTCTTGTTCGCGCGCGCGACGTCCAGGATCGTCTGGCCTTCACTGGCCCGGCAAAGCTCGCCGTCGATCCGGACGGAAATTTCTTGAGGCATTTGTTTACTCCCTCCAAAAGAAGTGGCTAGTGGTTAGTGGCTAGTGGTTAGCCACTAGCCTGCGGTGGTGAGCCGACTAGCCACCTTCCGACGCAAAGACGCAATCATCTTTTGCAGCTCGATGATCATACCTACAGTCTGAGGGACGTTGAGGTTCCCACCGTACCCCAGATCGACTGCAAGGCTTAGCTGTGTGTCCAATTCCGCCAATGATCCTTCGGCATGGGACAGGAACTGAACAAATTCCCTTCTCCCCTGTCGTGCTTGACCCTCGGCAATATTGGACGGGACAGATACCGCAGCTCGCCGCATCTGGGCAATCAACCCAAACCTTTCATCGCTCGGGAAAGCACGGGTTATCGAGTAGATTTGCTTCGCCAAAGCCATGCTCTTCTGCCAGATGAGAAGGTCCCTGTAGCTGTTAATCCCACCTTCATGAGTCATAACGTTTCTCCGAAAACGTCGGGCGGCTGCTTCCAACTAGCCACTATCCACTAGCCACTATCCACTAGCCACTATCCACTAGCCACTAACCACTAGCCACTAACCACTGCTCTTCACATCGCACCGCAGGCAGCGGCTGGCCTCTTCCACGGCTTCCTCCGCCGTCAGCGCCAGCACCGCTTCCTGGAAGTCCTTCACGCGCTGCTTGGCGGGCAGCGGATGGGGGTGATGACGCGCGCTCTCGCTGACGTGTTCGGGCGGCGTCTGGTCATACTCGAAATGCGGCAAAAACTCCTGGGTCCGCACGTCTTCCGTCAACCGCTGGTCGATAAAGCGCGCCGCCTTTTTGCCGTAACCCATGGCATTCGAGACATTGGAAGCACCGGAAATCAGGTCACCGCCGGCATAGAATTTTTCCCGGCTGGTTTCCAGCGTATAGCGGTCATACTCCAGGGTGCCGTTCTCGTGGATACTGAGGCCGGAAGCCTTGCAGAAGTCGCGGTCCACCGCCTCGCCCACGGCCAGAATCACCGTATCGCACTTAAAGCTCTGAATTTCCTCGGTGGAAATGGGACGGCGGCGGCCGGAGGAATCGAATTCACCGAGGCGTGTTTTTACCACCTCAATGGCCTTGACGGCGCCGTTCTCTCCCACGATGCGATGGGGGGTCGCCAGAAAAACAAAGTGGGCGCCTTCCTGCTCCGCGGCTTCCACCTCTTCCTGGATCGCCGGCATGTCTTTGCGCTCGCGGCGGTAAATCACCGTGACCGTCGCCCCTCGGCGCAAGGCAGTGCGAGCGGAATCGATGGCGGCATTGCCGCCCCCGATAATCGCCACCCGTTGCCCGAGGGGCACGGGGGCGTTCTTGGCGATGCCTTCCAGGAACAGGAGCGCCGGCATCACTCCCTTCAATTCGGTTCCGGGCAGATAAACCCACGCTTCTTTCCAGGTTCCGATGGAGAGGAAGACCGCGTCGAAATCAATGGCCAGGTCGTTCAGGGAGATGTCCGTCCCCACGCTTTTGTTGAACTCAAACTTGACGCCGAGGCGGCGAATCAATTCGATTTCCTTGGAAAGCACGGCCTTGGGCAGGCGGTATTCGGGCAGGGCGAACCGCAACATTCCGCCCGCCTCCGCATGCGACTCATAAATCGTAACTTCGTGACCAAACAGGGCAAGGTAGAACGCCGCGGTCAGGCCCGTGGGACCCGCTCCCACCACGGCAATTTTCTTGCCCGTGGGCGCCATTTTGCGCGCCGCGACGCGCTCCGCCATTTCGCCAAAACGGTCGGAGAGGAAGATGGTGTCCGCGATCAGCCGGTGCACTTCGCGCATGTTCACCGCTTCGTCCATAGCGTGGCGGCGGCAACGATTATCGCAGGGGTGCTGGCAGACGCGGCCCGTGGATGCCGGCAGGGGGTTATCGAGAATGACGGATTCGAAGGCTTCGTCCAGCCGCCCTTCCTTGTAGAGCTGGAGGAAGCGCGGAATGTTCATGTGCAACGGGCAACTGTTTTCGCAAGGGGAAAGCGCCAAGTTCCTGACAGACGCCGGCGCGGCATCGGTGGGCGCGCAGATGGTCCTCAAACTCATGGCGGAAATGCCGCATGGTGGTGAGCACCGGATTGGGCGCCGTCTGCCCCAGCCCGCACAGGGAGGTATCGCGAATCATGCGCCCCAGCTCGTCCAGGGTGTCCAGATCCTCTTCCGTTCCCTTCCCCTGGGTGAACTGGTTGAGGATGCGGAGGCCCTTGTCCAGTCCCACGCGGCAGGGTACGCACTTGCCGCAGGACTCGGAATGGGTGAACTCGATGAAGTAGCGGGCCACGTCCACCATGCAGTTGTCTTCGTCCATCACCACCATGCCGCCGGAGCCCATGATGGAGCCGAGCTTTGCCAGCGTCTCGTAGTCCACCGGCGTGTCAAACATCTCCTGAGGTATGCATCCGCCCGAAGGTCCGCCGGTTTGCACTGCCTTGATGGCGTGCCCGCTGGACGCGCCCTCGCCGACGTCATAGACAAAAGTCTTGAGCGGCGTCCCCAGCGGCATTTCCACCAGGCCGGTGTTCTTGACCTTGCCGACCAGGGAAAAAACCTTGGTGCCGGGACTCTTGGCGCTGCCGGTTTCCGTAAACCATGCCGGGCCCTTGGCAATGATGGGCGCCACGTTGTACCAGGTCTCGACGTTATTGATGTTGGTGGGATATCCCCACAAGCCTTTTTGCGCGGGAAAGGGCGGCCGCGGCCGGGGACGCCCGGCATGGCCTTCCAGGGAGGCGATCAGCGCCGTTTCTTCGCCGCAAACGAAGGCGCCCGCGCCTTCCACCAGCTCAATATTGAAATTGAAACCGCGGCCGAGAATATCCTCGCCCAGCAATCCGTACTCCTTGGCCTGTTCGATGGCGCGTTCCAGGCGGTGCACGGCCAGCGGATACTCCGCGCGCACGTAAACGATGCCCATGGTGGCGCCCGGTCAGGAAACCGGCGATCAGCATTCCTTCCAAAAGCGAATGCGGGTCGCTCTCAATTTCGTTCCGGTTCATGTAGGCGCCGGGATCGCCTTCATCGGCGTTGCAGATGATGTACTTCCTCTCCGCCACCGCCTTGCGCAGATAATCCCATTTCTGGCCGGTGGAAAACCCGGCGCCTCCGCGCCCGCGCAGTTTGGCGGCTTTGATCTGCTCAATCACCACGTCCGGCCGGTTATCGATGAGCACGTTGTAGAGCGACTGATAGCCGCCCACCGCGATGTACTCTTCCACATCATCAGGATTAATGAGCCCGCAATTGCGCAAAACGATCTTCTTCTGGCCTTTGAAGAAGGGGATGTCGCGCCAGGAAGGAATGTTGGCGTAACCGCTCCCGTACTTGACTTGCGCCGTGATATGGTCCCAATCCTCGATCTTGCAGAGGGCCAGGTCGGTGGGGATATTGCCCATCATGACGTCATCAATAATCTCGTCGATCTGCTGGCTCTGCACCCGGTGGAGAATCACCAGGGGCCGGCCGGGAAGCCAAACATTCACCAGCGGCTCCTGCGCGCAGAAACCAAAGCAGCCGACGCGGGCCAGAAAGATATCCAGGCCGCGCTTGTCGATGGCGTCGGCAAAGGCGTGAAAGACGGCTTCCGCCCCATTGCCGGCGCCGCAGGTCCCCATGCCCACGGCGATGCGAGGGCGGAAAGGCAGAAGCTTGGCCATCCCCGCCCCACGAACGGTGCTGAACGTGCTCAAATCACGGATGCGCGTCATTTCTTTGCCGTCTCCCTTCCCAAATGCTCCAGCTCGCGTTGCAGCGTCTGCTCATTCATGTGGCCGTACACTTCATGATTGACCTCGACCACCGGAGCAAGAGCGCATTGGCCAAAGCAAGCCACCGTGCGAATCGTATACTTGCCATCACTGGTATTGAGCGCGATCTTGTCCCCGGGCTCTTCGTCCGGGTTGTGGAACCCCAGCTTGAACATCAGGCTCTCGAGCAACTCGCGCGAGCCGCGGGTGTGGCAAGCCGTTCCGCGGCAGATGCAGATGGTATTCTTTCCTTGCGGCTCGAGGTTGAAGAGGGCGTAGAACGTCACCACGCTGTAAACCCGCGCCAGGGGCGTGTCCGTCTTGGCGGCGATGTACTCCAGCGTTTCGCGCGAAAGAAATTTGCGCGGTTGGTGCTCCTGGGCCTTTTCCAGAATGCCCAGCAGAGCGCCGGGGCGGCCGCCCTGTTCGGCTATCAACCTATCCAGAAATTCCTGTTCGGACTCCGCCAGCGGAAATGAAGTCAACGTCGCCATGGGTTCACTCCTTCAAGGTCCGGGATCCGGAGTCCGGAGTCCGGGGTCCAACAACATCAAGTCCAGGGTCCGGGGTCCGGGGTCTCGAACATCAAGTCCGGGGTCCGGGGTCCGGGGTCCAACAACATCAAGTCCGGCCTCCGGGGTCTTAACATCGCGTCAAGGGTCAAAGTAGCTCGAACGATGTCTCGGCTACTCGGGATTAGGGCTGCACGGGATGCGTCAAATGGTTGTCATGCGTCCCGGACACCGAACTCTGCTCTTCCGACCCGGACTCCGGACTTGATGTTGTTGGACCCCGGACTCCGGACTCCGGACTTGATGTTGTTGGGCCCCGGACGCCGGACCGTTCTTAGCCCCCCGCAAATACGAGGTCAGGCCCCCGATAGAGAAGCGGCCTCATCAGCAAGCCGGTTCAGCCTTTCGAACTCATGCCCATCAATGTAACGCACGTCAAGTGTCACATAGAGCAAGGATTGCACCTCGATGGCCAATCCCCTGGCCATGTCGAGAAAGCGCGCAAATTCCTTGTCGCTCTTTCGCGCAAATCCTTCTGCGACATTGGACATGGAAGATACTGCGGCACGACGGATTTGGTCCCGGAGGCCGAAGTCCCTTGCCAGGGAGCCTTGCGTGCTTGACTTGTATATTTCGCGAACCAGCTCTCGCGCCTTTTGCCATGCTTGAATATCCTCGATGCGTCGTATCGTCGCCATGGCGCCGCCTTTAAGGTCCGGGGTCCGAACACCCTGTCTGGAGTCCGGGGACCAAGAATCAAGTCCCGAGCCCGGCGTCCAGACAGCTCTTTTTAGACTCCGGACCCCGGACTCCGGACTGGTTTTTCCTGACTCCGGACCCCGGACTCCGGACTGGTTTTTCCTGACTCCGAACTCCGGACCCCGGACTCCGGACTCTCTCATCTACCCCCGTCGCAATTCATCCAGCACCGCGCCATCCGCCGCTAATAATCGAATTCGCAGGGCCATTCGGCCGGCGGCGTGGGTAGAACAACTCAGGCAAGGGTCAAAAGCGCGCACCACCGCTTCCACGCGATTGAGCATCCCTTCCGCGAGTTTTTCGCCATTGACGAAATGCTTGGCCACTTGCAAAACCCCGCGATTGAGCGCCAGGTTGTTATGGCCCGTGGCGATAATCATATTGGCCCAGGTGATCAGACCCATCATCGTCCACTTTGTAGTGATGGATCAGGGTGCCGCGCGGGGCTTCCGACACGCCGATACCTTCCGGATTATTGGTCCCGGCAAAAGCCCGGACGTGCTTGGAAAGGATATCCGGCTCCTGGAGCAACTGCTCGCATGCGCTCCAGGCCGTAAATGATTTCGATCAGGCGCGCGTAATGGTAGTAGAAGGAGCTCAGCACGGCGCCGCGGTCGAGTTCGCGAAACTCCGCCCATTCCTGGTCGGCGCGCGGGGTTCCGCAGCGGTCGGCAATGTTCAGGCGGGCCAGCGGCCCCACGCGGTAAATGCCCTCGGGATAACCGCGCGGCTTGTAATAGGGAGACTTCAAGTAGCTGTCCGGTTCGCAGGCTTCGCCGATGAATTCCTGGTAGTTGGTGAGGTCCAGCTTGTCCGCCACGATGTTGCCGCGCGAATCCACCACGCGGAAGAATCCGTGGTAGTGTTCGAGTTCGCCGGCCGCGCTCACCAGTCCCAGGAAATAAGTGGGGAAATTGGCGAAAGTCCGAATTTCCTCGCGGAACTGATCCAACACGGTCTTGAACCAGTCGAGCGCCCGCTGGGCGATTTCCAATCCTTCCGGCAGCACCGCCAGGATCTGGTCGCGGGTCGCCACGGGCAGTGGCTCATTGACTCCGCCCGCCACCACCCAGGCGGGGTGAATCCGCTTCCCCGCCATCTTTTCAATAATCTGCTGCCCGATTTGGCGCAAGCGCACGCCGTCGCGCGCCATTTGCGGGTGGTCCTCCGCCAAGCCAAAAAGATTCCGCCGCGCCGGGTCGGAATCCATGCCCAGCAGGAAATCCGGAGAAGAGAGATGGAAGAAGCTGAGCGCGTGGGACTGCACAATCTGCGCCAGATTCAGGACGGTGCGCAGCTTGACGGCCGGGGCGGGAATGCGCGTCGCCAGAATCGCGTCGCACGCTTTCGCCGAGGCGACCAGGTGGCTCACCGGGCAGATGCCACAGATGCGCGCCATCAGCGAGGGCATTTCGTAGAACGGGCGGCCCTCGCAGAGCTTTTCAAAGCCGCGGAGTTGCGTCACGTGAAAGCGCGCATCCGCAACCTTTCCCTGCTCATCGAGTTGAATCGTGACTTTTCCGTGGCCTTCGATGCGGGTCACGGGATTGATAACCAACGTCTGCTTGCTCATTGCTTTTCTCTCTGCCATCCCTCTACGTCAATCAAAGCTAACAGCTGACAGCTCACAGCTAAAGTCAAAACCATCAAGGCGCTTACCGCCAACACTCGAACTTTCAACTACCAACCTCTACCCTTCGCCAATCTGCTAGCACTTAACTGTGAGCTGTCAGCTGTGATCTGTGAGCTGTCGGCTGTCAGCTGTCGGCTGCCTTTCACGCTCCAAACCTCGTCTTCGCGCTCAGTTCGGGACATCGCCCCTCCAGGATTTCCGTCAGCACCAGGTAGATGGTGTCGGCGGAGGGAGGGCAGCCCGGCACGTACACGTCCACGTTCACAAATTCGTGGATCGGCCGGGCCTGGGGAAGCAGGGTGGGAACCGCCTCCCGGGGCACTCCCGGCTGGAACGTAGCGTTCTCCACATACGCCCGGTCCAGCACGTCCCGAACCTTAAAGGGATTCCGCATGGACGGGATATTGGCGGTCACCGCACAGTCGCCCAGCGAGACCAGCAGGCGGGAACGGGCGCGAACCTTGAGAATTTTTTCCAGGTCCTCGTCGCTGCTCACCGCGCCTTCCACCAGCGCCACATCCACGTTTTCAGGGAACTCCTTCTGATCCACCAGAGGGACTGAAAACCACGTCGATCTTCCCCGCCAGTTCGAGCAGGCGCTCGTCCATATCCAGAAGCGACATGTGGCAGCCCGAGCAGCCATCCAACCACAAAGTTGCAACTCTTGCTTTACTCACCAGCGTCTCTCCCGCATTAACGTCAGATAGGGCAGAAATTGCCGTTGTTTGGTCATTTCCCGCACCGACTTGCCTTTTTCCACCAGCGCCCCGGTGGGACACACATTGATGCACTTGCCGCACCCCGTGCAGGTTTCCGACTCGCCCCAGGGCTGATTGAGGTCGGTGATCACCTGGGCATTCACGCCCCGGCCCAGTATGTCCCACGTGTGCGCTCCCTCGATTTCGTCGCACACCCGCACGCAGCGCGCGCAAAGGATGCAGCGATTGTGATCCACCACAAAACGGTCGTGCGATCCGTCCACCGCCAGGCGCGGATACCGGTAGGCGAAGTGCACGTGGGTCATCTCCAGGGTTTGCGAAAGGTTCTGCAATTCGCAATGCCCGTTGGAAACGCAGACCGCGCACACGTGGTTGCGCTCGGAAAAGAGCAGTTCCAGAATCGCTCTCCGGTACTTGCTGAGCCGCTCGCTGTTTAGTGACACTTCCATGCCTTCCGCGACGTAGGTGACGCAGGCAGGAAGCAATTTGTTGACGCCCTTAACCTCCACCAGGCAGAGGCGGCAGGCGCCCACGCGGGAAAGGCCCGTCAGGTGGCAGAGGGTGGGAATGTACATATTGTTTTCCCGCGCCACCTGGAGAATAGTCTGATCGCCGCGAGCGCTGATGTCGCGCCCATCCATGGTCAGAGTGATTACGCGAACCGCTGGACTCAAGCTTCTACCTCCTTAAACTAGCTGACAGCCGACAGCTCACAGCTAACAGTCGAACCGGCATTTAGCTGACCACCGACAGCTAATAGCTAACAGCTCACAGCTAACAGTCGAACCGGCATTTAGCTGACCGCCGACAGCTAATAGCTAACAGCTCACAGCTAACAGTCGAACCGGCATTTAGCTGACCACCGACAGCTAATAGCTAACAGCTCACAGCTAACAGTCGAACCGGCATTTAGCTGACCACCGACAGCTAATAGCTAACAGCTCACAGCTAACAGTCGAACCGGCATTAAGCTGACCACCGACAGCTAATAGCTAACAGCTCACAGCTAACAGTCGAACCGGCATTTAGCTGACCACCGACAGCTAATAGCTAACAGCTCACAGCTAACAGTCGAACCGGCATTTAGCTGACAGCCAGTTGTCGAGAGTGCAGGTTGGCTGTCGGCGGTCAATTGTCGGCTGTTTGCTCAATTCATGCTGCCTTCTCATCGATCTTCGCTCGAAGCGAGTTCAGCATCCGGGCAATTTCGGAAATCTCCTCAAGCAGATCGTTAGTTCGCGTGCTAGGGAGATATCCCAAGTCTGAACTCAATACGATCAAGTATTCAGTCTCCGACAAAGATCCCTCGGCAATGTTGAGAAAACGGGCAAAGTCCTGCTGCCCGTAGCGCTTGGCGCCTCAGCAATATTCGTGGGAACCGAGGCGGCGCTGCGGCGCAGTTGAGAGATCAAACCGAATCTCTCATCTTTCGGGAAGCTTGTAGTCAGCTTGTACAAATCCAAGACCAGTTGGTGGCTCCGTTGCCAGACCTTAAGGTTCCTGAAATGCTGCACCGGTGGCTCTCCTCACTGTTCGCTGTCATTAATTAGCTGACAGCCGACAGCTCACAGCCGACAGTCGAACCTTCAATGCGCTGACAGTCAACACAGACTTTCAACTCTCGACTTTCACCCGTTTGCCGAGCTGTTGACTGTCTGCTGTTAGCTGTCAGATGTCAGCTCTTAGCTGTGAGCTGTCAGCTGTTAGCTGTCGGCTGTCAGCCTCCGGCGCTTACCGCACATATTCCTGCCGGGCACTTCTTTTCCTCCACGTGCGCCACGTACTCGTTGCGGAAATACCGCAAGGTGCTGAGCACGGGGTTAGGGGCCGACTGCCCCAGGCCGCAGAGGCTGGTGTTCATCACCAGGTCGCACAATTCCTCGAGCGTCGCCACATCCTGCGCCGTGGCCTTCCCTTCCGTGATGCGGCTCAGGAGCTCGTGCATCTGGTAAGTCCCGGCGCGGCAGGGAACGCACTTGCCGCAGGACTCCGACATGCAGAACTCCATGAAATACTTGGCCACGTCCACCATGCAGGAGGTGTCGTCCATCACGATCATGCCTCCCGAGCCCATGATGGAGCCGAGCTTCTTGAGCGACTCATAATCCACCGGCATATCCAGGAACTCCGCCGGAATGCATCCCCCGGAAGGCCCGCCGGTTTGCACCGCCTTGAAGTTGCGCCCGTCCGGGCACGCCGCCGCCGATATCAAAAATGATTTCGCGCAGGGTGATGCCCATGGGCACTTCGATCAAGCCGGTGTTCTGGACGCGGCCCGCCAGAGCAAAGACTTTCGTTCCCTTGCTCTTCTCCGTCCCGATGCGCGCAAACCAGTCGCCGCCGTTGCGCAGGATGGGCGGAATGTTGGCGAACGTCTCCACGTTGTTGATCAGGGTGGGATAGCCCCAAAGCCCTTCCGCAGCCGGAAACGGCGGCCGGGGCCGCGGCGTTCCCCGCTTGCCTTCGATGGAAGCGATCAGCGCCGTTTCCTCGCCGCACACAAAGGCCCCGGCGCCCAGGCGCAATTCCACGTGGAAGCTGTGCGTGGTGCCGAAAATGTTGTTCCCCAGCAGCCCCAGGTTTTGGGCCTGGCGAATGGCGGTTTTCAAGTTTTTGATGGCCAGGGGATACTCGGCGCGCACGTAAATGTAACCTTGTGCGGCGTCCACGGCGTAAGCGGCAATGGCCATGCCTTCGAGCACGCGGTGGGGATCGCTTTCGAGCACGCTGCGGTCCATGAAAGCCCCGGGGTCGCCCTCGTCGGCGTTGCACACCACGTACTTCTTATCGGCATCGGCCTTCGCCACCGTGCCCCACTTGAGTCCCGTGGGGTAACCGGCCCCGCCGCGCCCGCGCAAGCCGCTGCGCAGAACCTGCTCCACCACTTCGCCGGGTGAAAATTCCGTCAGCGCTTTCACCAGCGCTTCGTAACCGCCCGCCGCGATGTAGTCCTCGATCTGCTCGGGGTCAATGCGGCCGCAATTCTCCAGCACGATCTTCACCTGGCGGCGGAAGAAAGGCATTTCCGTGGGGCATTCGAGGCGCGCCACCGGCTCCGCGTCAAGACTCTTGACGATGTCCGCCGCGTCGCCCTCGTTCACATTCTGATACATCACGTTGCGCGGCTTCACCGCCACCAGCGGGCCATTGGCGCACAGGCCCATGCAGCCCACACCCTTCACCTTGCACTGGTGCTCCAGGCCCGTGGTCCTTGACTTCCTTTTCCAGCGCGGCCTTGACCTTGTCGCTTCCGGAAGAGAGGCAACCCGCCGCCGTACAAACGTGCAGGCGATTCTTGAATTGCCGTTCTGCTTCCTCTTGTTTGGCGGTTATTTCGCCAAGTTCCTCCGGCGTCATTGCCCCCACCTCCCAGCTCTCGCCAGCATCTCCGCGGAATTCACTTTCCCCGCCACCTGGCCGTCAAACACCACGGCGGGCGCCAGTCCGCACGCCCCCAGGCAGCGCGCGGTGAGGAGGGAAACATTGCCGTCCGGCGGTGGTCTCTCCGGGCTTGATTCCGTACTTGTTTTCCATGTCGGTCAGCAACTTCCCCGCCCCCTTGATGTAGCAGGCCGTGCCCGTGCAGACCACGCAGGTGTGCTTGCCGGGGGGCTTCATGGTGAAGTAGTGATAGAACGTCGCCACCCCATAAGCCTGACTCAAGCGGCACGCGCAAGCTGGTGGCCACAAACCGCAGCGAATCCGCGTCCAGGTAACCGAACGATTCCTGCACGGTGTGCAGCGCCTCAATCAGCGCGTGCGATTGGTTGCCCAAGCGGCGCATGGAAGCTTCCACAATCTTCCAGCGCTTATCCGCCGAGGGCGCAACCGGCTTCCGAAAACTCGTGCCCATTTCACACTCCTCCTGCGTTTTCCCTGCAAGGCAATCTTGGTAACAACGGGGCCCTGCTGCTCCGCTTCGGCACTATGGCGCCGTCTTCCCCAACTTCTCACTCACTCACCCGAAGGCTTCCGCGAAATCGGCATAACCGCGCCACTTGCAGACAAGACCGGCCCGCGGCATACCGTCTTTCCAGAACTGACCCGTGAGCGCATCCGCGTCGGGGCTTTTCATCGGGCCAAAACAACCGTAGCAGCCGCGATTGTAGGCGGGACACTCCGCGCCGCACGCCACCTGCGTGAATGGACCCACCAGGGGATTCCCTTGGCCGACCATCACGCAAGACGTGCCCCGCCGCTTGCACTCCAGGCAAACCGAGTGGCGCGGGAGATGGGGCGTATTCCCCATCAACAAAGTCGTGAGAACTTCCAATATCTGATACTTATTAATGGGGCAACCATTAAGCTCAAAATCCACGGCCACGTGCGTCGAAATGGGCGTGGATAGCTCCAGGGTGTTGATATAAGCAGGCGTGGCATAAACCGCCCGCGTGAATTCGTTGACGTCCGCCCAATTGCGCAAGGCCTGAATGCCTCCCGCCGTGGCGCAAGCGCCGATCGTAATCAGATACTTTGACTGCTCGCGAACCTCATGAAGGCGCTCGACATCCTCTTCCGTGGTCACCGAACCTTCCACCAGCGTCACGTCGTACGGCCCTTCCAGCGTCTGCGAGCGCGCTTCCAGGAAATAAGCGATCTCCACGGCGCCCGCCAAGGCTCAACAACTCATCTTCCAGACTCAATATCGCCAGTTGACAGCCATCACAGGAAGAAAATTTGTAAACCGCCAGCTTGGGGCGCGATTCCGGGGGCATCTTAGAAGTCCTCCTTGCCAAAGAACGGCTCGATCGCGGCGAAATTGAGCACCGGGCCATGTTTGCAAATAAACGTGGGCCCGAACTGGCAGTGTCCGCAGAATCCCACGGCGCACTTCATGTTTCGTTCCATGGAAACAAAGATCGACTGCTTGGGAATCCGCCGCGCCAGGGCTTCGTAAATCACAAAACGCATCATGATTTCCGGCCCGCAGGTCATCACCAGGGTTTGCTTGGGGTCCACGCGGATGCGATAAAAAAGCTGCGGCACCACGCCCACCTGCCCCTTCCAGTTTTCATCCGCCAGGTCCACCGTGACGTGTACTTCGATGCCGCCCTCGCGCCACCGCCCGATCTCCTCGCTGTACAGCAGGTCGGCGGGAGTGCGTGCTCCGAGAAGAAGCAGGACGCGGCCATACTGATCGCGCTGGCGCATCACCGAAAGGATCACCGGCCGCAGCGGGGCCAGTCCGATTCCGCCCGCCACCAACACCAGATTCTTTCCCACCGCGTTATCCAGCGGCCACGAACTCCCGTAAGGGCCCCGCACGCCCACCACGTCGCCCACGCGTAGCCGGCCGATGGCGCGCGTCACGCCGCCCGCGTAACGGATGGTGTGGCCCAGCACCTGCGGTTCACCGGGATCGGAGCAGATGGAAATGGCCACTTCCCCCACTCCCGGCAGGTAGAGCATGTTGAACTGTCCCGGGAAGAAGCGAAAGGCCGCCGCCTCGGCGGGGTCCACAAAAGCCACGGAAAAAGTGGAAATGCCGTAGGCTTCCGATTTGATGGACTGAATGACTGCCGGACGCGGCAGCATGGGGTCCTGCGCGCCGATCGCGGATCGAGAGTAGGCATTGCGATGCTCATAGCTGAGGCACCAGGGCCAAGTTCAAGGTGTCAGGTATCAGGTGCCAGGTGCAGGTTCCATGAAAGCGCCTTCCCATATTCACCTCTTCGAGCCCAGACCTTTCGAGCTGGCCTCGGCATCTGACACCTTCTTTACGCCTTTCCTCGGATGGCCTGCACCTCCTCCGTAATGTCGATCCCCACCGGGCACCAAGTGATGCAGCGCCCGCAACCCACGCAGCCGGAGACTCCGAATTGGTCGACCCACGAGGCCAGTTTGTGGGTCAGCCACTGCCGGTAGCGCGAGCGAATGGTGGGGCGGATGTTACCGCCATGCACGTGGGAGAAATCCAGGGCGAAGCAGGAGTCCCAAACGCGGGTTCGCTCCGCCGCGCTGCCGGTCAAGATTACTATGGTCCTCCACGGTCACGCAGAAACACGTGGGGCAAACCTGCGTGCAGTTGGTGCACGAAAGGCAGCGCGTGGCAACCTCATCCCAGCGCGGGTGATCGAGATTATCGTAAAGCAACCGCGGCAAGTCGTCGGTGCGCATCTGCCGTTGCATTTCGCGCTCGGCGCGCTGGCAAGCTTGGGCAGCGCGTCCCAGGTCAAAGGCGGTGGCGGGCTCCCACGCCGGTTTCGCGGAGCATTTCCGAGCCGGCTTCCGAACCGACCTCCACCACGAAATTGTCAGGCAACTCGGTAACCGCCAGGTCAAATCCCCCCGAGGCGCGCGGGCCGGTCTTCATGGAAACGCAGAAGCAGGTTGAGACCGACTGGGTGCAATGCACGGCCAGGATGAAAATGGGCCCCCGCCGGCGCGCGTAGTGGGGATCGCGAAATTCCCCCGTCATGAAAACGCGGTCCTGGATGGCGATGGCGCTCAACTCACAGGCGCGCACGCCGATAAAGGCGTAGCGAGGGCTCAGATTCCGCGCCGGCTGCACCCGCCAATTGCCGTTCTCCTTTTCCACGGAAAAAAGGCTCAACCGCGAAGGGTGCAGATATTGCTTCCACGATTGCGGCCCGCAGCTATAGGAAAAATATTGCGGTTCGCGGGTCTGCTTGAGCCGGTAATGCCCGGGCGATTGCTGGTCGGTCCAACCCACGGGAAGCTCGCTCATCTGCGTAATCTCGTCGAGGGTGATGGCGCCTTCGCGCACCGTGGGACCCACCAGGGAAAAGCCCGACACCCGCAAGTTGTCGAAGACTTTCTGCATCGACGGCTTGGCAATCACTACGCTGGCGGCAACCCGTGGGAGGCTTGGGGTCATAGAGAACTCGCTCCTACTTCTCGTCCACCGAAAAGATGTCCAGCAACTGAAGTCGTGTCGCAATCAGCCGGGCCGCGATCACTTCCGTAATCGCCCGGTAGAGCTCAAATCCCAATTCAGGGTCCTCGCGGCACGCGTCCATCAACGCGCCGCCCTTCAGGCCCACGGCCTCGGTGTCTTCCACCGCGCGCACCGAGGCAGTCGCCAAGCGCGGTTCCACCACCGCGGACCAATTGAAAACATCTCCCGCGCTCGCCGTGTAAATGGTGCGGCGTCCTTTCGAGGGCACGTGCAGCTCCACGGCCACACGGCCGGTCTTTACAAGATAGAGGTACAGGCTGGAGGCGCCCTCGCGAAAAATATCCTGCCCCGCTTTAAACTGGAAACTCTCGGCAAGGGCAAGAAGCCTCTCCTGGACGCGGGGAGAAAACTTCGCGAGAAAACTGCCGTACCATGAAGCCTGCTCAGCCATATTATGCTCTCCCTATCCCTTCGGCATTACTTCTGCAAGACTTGAGCCAAATGGGTGAGTCGGGATGCTAATAATTTAAATGGGTTAGCTCTCTGAAGGGGAACAAGATGTCCAATCTGATAAGAGCCAAATGACACTATGGCGCTATGCCGCTCTACCCTGCGACCAATGCCCCAATCCTCGATCCTTGACTTGCGGCATTTTAAAGACCCGAAAACAATTTGCCCCAACGTACAAACTGTGGCTTTCCTGCCACACCTGGGGTTTAAAGCCGGGGTTCGGGACTCGGGGTTCGGGACTCGGGTTTCGGGATTCGGTGCTTGGGATTCGGGGTTCGGGATTGGGAATTCGGCGTTAGGGATTCGGGGCTCGGGTGAGAGGAGTCGGCTGATCCATTGATCGGATGAACGGGTGAACGAAAGGGAAAGAAGAGGTATCCGGAGTCAGGTGTTCGGGGCTGGGCCGGCAGCGCCGAAATCCTGCACACCGCGGCCCCTGAGAGGCGCCGCGCGACAGGGCTCTCCGCCCGGAGCAGCCCATAACTTCGGGCGTGTTTGATCGATCTTACGCCGGTTTTCCACAGGCGCTGCTGCGAGCTGGTCAGCGACCGAAGAGCCCAAGCAGCCCAACCAGGATTAGGTAACCACCGACGATAAATCTGAGGAGCTTGGGGAAAATCAGAATCATGATGCCGGCGGCGAGAGAAACAATCGGCGAAAACGAAGTGTAGTGCAGCGTTAAGGAGCCGCCCCGGGTCTGCGCCAGAGCCGTGGTGCTCAGCAAGCTCAAGAGCACTATGGAGAAAACGCCTTCTTTGAGTTTCAATCCACACCTCCTGTTATAAGACGAAGGTAGCGCGGACCGGTTCGGAAGGTCCGCGACTCTTTGGTATCAATGGGGGACGAACCGCCGACCTTCAAAACCGGTCGGCGCTGCGCCTGCTCCCCGGCGGGGCGGGCGCGCATGTAGCATCGCATAGCGGCAGCAACCGTCTGTTCAATTTTGCTCAGGATGACCGGATTTGTGCCGGCGAGCCTGGATTTCTCACCACGGGTTTGGTGGGGAGACGCCGACGTAGTGCCACAGGCCAGTTTCGCAGGGGCTCGGGCTTCGGCATTCGGGGTTCGGGATTAGGGATTAGGGACTAGCGCAGAGTGCAACTTTGCTGCGCGCAGACACAACTAAAATCACGCGAGCCGATCGCTCCCAAAAAGCTTGCCATGGTGATAGGCGCTGCTGGTGAGGAATTCCAGCCGTTCCAGCGCAAAAGGGCGTTTGTGGGTCGGGGTGACCAGCGCTAATATGGCAGGCTGGAACTGAGGAAAGAAATGACTCGCGCAGAGACGCTGAGGCGCAGAGGATAAAATATAAAAAGGAAAAGCAAGAGACCAGCGGGAAAAAGGCAGCAGGAAGTCGAAAAGGTAAGTCTTTTTAATCTTTCTCAGCGTCTCTGCGCCTCTGCGCGAGGAAAGCTCTTATGACGGAAAACGAGATCGGCACAATCGTTGTCGGCACCGCGATCGAAATTCATCGCGAGTTGGGGCCCGGGCTTCTGGAATCGGTCTATGAGGTGGTTCTGGCACATGAATTGAGCTTGCGAGGATTGAAGGTCAAGCGCCAGGTTCCCATTTCAATTGTCTACAAAGGCATTGAATTCGCAGAAGCGTTCCGCGCCGATCTGCTAGTAGCCGATAAGGTCATTGTCGAACTGAAGTCGGTGGAACAAATCAATAAGTCACACCGCAAACAGCTACAAACCTACTTGCGCCTCACGGGTTTGAAACTCGGATACATCTTCAACTTCGGAGCGGCGCTGATGAAGGAAGGGATCGTCAGGGCGGTCAACGGTCTGGAAGAGATGCCTCGCGCCGAGACGCAGTGACGCAAAGAAAAAATGATAGGAAGGAAACCCCGAGCCCCACAGTATCTTCCGTTTCCTGTTTTTCTTTTATCTCAGCGTCACTGCGTCTCGGCGCGAGAATGACCTTATGGCACTGCATACCAACTTCCCCGAATCGCCTTACACCCTTCTCGGCCCGGCTATCCGCTGGTTTCCGGCGGATGAGGCCCTGCCAGAGCACAAAGCTACGGTCTGCGCCAGCCAAGGTTCCAAGAATATGAGGCCCCAACTAGTCATAGACGGCGCTGAGGAAGCGATTTGTGAATGAAGTCGTTGAATGAATCTGCCAAAAGCTCGCGCCTAGCCGTCCAGAACGTTTCGGCGCGGGTGATCCTCCACAAGGCACTATCAGCAGGTATATATTGGCTCTTCAAAACGCGTGGTTTGATTGATTCCATGTATACCTCGGGACCAGATTGCCCGACGGCTTTGTTCACATCACCTGAGGGCTGGCGCCCGGCTCCTAGATCTTGATTCCTGGTCCCGAGCCCGGCATCCCGAATCCCCAGCCTCGAATTCCCCATAACAAGCATTTCGCGCCGAGGCGCAGAGCAAAGGAGGTGTTGGGTTCCAGGTACCAGTCGCCAGTAAAACCCAACCCCTGACACCTGGTACCTGGCACCTGATACCTACTCTGCGTCTCCGCGTCTCGACGCGAGCTTATTTATCATTTCACGGCTTCTGGCGCCATGGGCTACGATTTTCCGCCCGTCAGTTGACTGGCGGCCGGGCGGTTCGCGAATCGCCCCTACGACCCGTTCGAAAATCGGCGATCCCGCGCTACCATTTCCTGCCGGTAGGAATTGGGAAAGAAAAATCGGACATAATTTCCCTATCTTCAGCAAATTTGCAGGTATCCCCCTCGACCCTGGCCATCAAAGTGATAGGCTACACCATGGAGAGTTGTGTCGGGGTGAAATTGCACACCGAGGGCTAGGTGCCAGGTGTCGGGTGTCAGATGGAGGGCAGTTGATCCTAGGTGCTGGGGACTTGGTGCAGGGGGCTGGGGAAAAGATTGAGAACCCGGGCACGAGGCCCGAATCTTGAGCCGGCGAGCCCTGTGCGCGGTATCCTGAGTCCAGCGTGCCGTAATGCGATTATGTTTATGAAAAAACAGTAGGTTAGGGAAGAAAAGGGAGATATTCAATAGTGGGAATAGAAAGTCAAGTACATGAAAAAGATGAAGTTAGACTGATGACGGTGGGGAGCGGAAGGCAGGGCCAAAAAGATGTTAAAATGAAGGATGACCCGATTATGTGCATGAAAACACAGGTGGCAAGGACAAAATGTGCATCGACATCCCAGCCTCTTTCAAGGAAAAGAACACGGTTGGCGCGATGATCGAGGCGATCTGTGCCGGGTGTCGGGAATCAGGAGTGAGGAGCTAGGAACTAAGAGCCAAGGAGCGCGGGGCTAAATCCTAAAACCCCAAATCCTCAATCCTAGGCCCGCCCCCCCGCACCTAGTCGCGAGTTCTTAGCCCCTAACACCTGACACCTGGCACCTGACACCCCGCTCGGCGAAAGAGGCTTGAATTTCCTCGCGCTTCCCGATATAAACTCTGCGTCAAACGCGAGCGGCAAGTTCGCACATTCTATGAACGTCAGAGTGAAAAGAGGGAATGAATCATGACGGATGAAATTAATCGGCGAGATTTCATGAAGCGTGCGGCCTTTACCACGGCGGGCGTCAGCCTGTCGATGGCAGGGTTCAGCACGGGCAAGGTTATGGGCGCGAACGACCGCATCCGGCTGGGGGTGATCGGCATGGGCCGGCAGGGTACGGACGACATGAAGTACTTTATGCGCCACGGCGTGGAGGTTGCGGCCGTCTGCGACGTCTATCAACCCAATCTGGATAAGGGGCTGGAGGCGGCGGGCGGCAAGGCCACGACCTACAAAGATTTTCGCAAGATCTTAGACGACAAGGATATTGATGTGGTCCTGATCGGCACTCCGGACCATTGGCACCCACTGCCCATGGTGGAGGCTTGCAAAGCGGGCAAGGACGTTTACGTGGAAAAGCCCATCTGCGTGGCGGTGGAAGAGGGCCAGAAGATGGTGGCGGCGGCGCGCAAATACAATCGCGTGGTGCAAGTCGGACTGTGGCAACGCTCCAACATACACTTCCAGCAGGCGGTGGAGTTGGTCCAGAGCGGCGTGCTGGGCAAGGTCAACTTTGTACGCACCTGGAATTACGGCAACACCTACCCCGATGGCCAAGGAACCTATCCTGATTCCGACCCGCCGGCTGGGCTCGATTGGGACATGTGGCTCGGCCCTGCGCCCAAGGCTCATTACAATTTCCAGCGCTTCGGCGTGGCCGATAATCGCTGGTCCACTTTCCGCTACTTCTACGATTACGCCAACGGCTGGCCGGGTGACTGGGCCGTCCATTTGATGGATATCGTGCTGTGGGCCATGAAGAGCGAAGGACCCACCGCCATCACCGCCATCGGTTCCAAACACTTTATCAAGGACAACACGGAAACTCCCGACACGCTGGAAATCACCTGGGAGTTCCCCAACTTCATCGCTACCTATGAGAGCCGCCTGTGCAACGGCAATTCCATGTACAAGAAAGAATACGGAATTTTGTTCCAAGGCACCGACGCCACCATGTTCCTTGACCGCAGCGGCTTCGAGGTCTTTCCCGAGCCGGTGACGCAAGGCGACTACCGCGAGATCAACGCGTCCGCCGGGGGCAAGGGTGAACAAAAGGTGTTGGGGAAGGCACCCGTCATGAAGATGGAACAGGTCGATGACGGCGTGCTGGAGCACGTGGGCAATTTCCTGGAATGCATCCGCACCCGCAAACACCCGCAAACCGACATCGAATACGGGCATCGCAGCACCAGTTGCTGCCTGCTGGGCAACGTCGCCCTGCGCAGCAAAGAACGCCTGGAGTGGGACGTCGCCAACCAAGCGTTGCTGAAAGGCGGCCCCGCGGCACAAAAACTCCTCGGCCGCGAATACCGCGAGCCGTGGAAGCTGACGGTGTAGAAGAGTTGCTAGTTGATCGTCGATAGTTGAAAGTTAAGAGTTGAAGGTTGAGAGTCGAAAGTTCATGGTGGCTTGACGAGGGGGAGCATCCAAGGCGGTAGCGAAGCTTCCCTTCTTCAGCCGCGCAAGGACTTAACTTCCGCAGGCGAGGGTAAGGCCACGGGCAATGGCGTGGCACCCTGGACGCCTCGGGGTTTACTCATGTTTTGCCTTCGACCATTTTCATAAATCGTAGTTTACAAATGTAGGAGTGTGGTATACTTCATTAGCGCTTATTACCGCGGTTGTGTGGTGCGGCGGCTTGAGTCAAGAATTTGAGCTGATCATTTCCGCCTCCGGTTTCTCTCCGTAAGTCTTCAGCGCAATCTAAAAACAGTCTGGTCACACAGGTGGCTGTGCGCGAGTACCTCTCTGTACGCGCGAAACCGTTGCCTTCGCCAGAGAAAAGAAGAAAAGATCAATGGAAAGTTTTTCCGAACTTACGATTTCACAATATATGAAGGAGCGCCTCGCGGCAGCGCGGTTCACGATTCCTACTCCGGTGCAAGCCGCGGCGATCCCGCAGGCGCTCGCCGGCAAGGACGTGCTCGCCACCGCTCAAACCGGGACCGGCAAGACGCTGGCATTCCTTATTCCGATCATCGAACACCTGCTGCAAAATGAGGCGGCCGGAATCGCCGCCCTGGTGCTCGTCCCCACCCGCGAACTGGCCATGCAAGTGGCGGAGCAGTACAACGCGCTGCGCGGGAAGCGCCTCGGGCCCGCGGCCCTGGTGGTAGGAGGGTTGCCCGAAGCGCAACAACTCACCGCTCTCCGCAAGGGTGCGCGCCTGGTGGTCGCCACTCCCGGCCGTTTGGAGGACTACCTCGGCCGCCAGCTCATTAGTTTTCGCGCCCTGCGCACACTCATCCTCGATGAGGCGGATCGCATGTTGGACATGGGATTCCTTCCCGCCATTCGCCGCATTGCGGCTGCGCTGCCGAAAGATCGCCAGACAATGTGCTTTTCCGCAACGCTGGCAGCCGCGGTGGCGCACCTCGTCAACGACTACATGCGAAACCCCGTGCGGCTGGCCTTCGGATCCACGATTAAGCCCGTGGAAAGCGTGCGCGTCCAGGCCTTCGAAGTTGCCCACGATCGCAAACAGGAAGTTCTGCAGCGCTTGCTCACCCGCGAGACGGGCCGGTGTCTGGTGTTCGCGCGTACCAAGCGCGGCACGGAGCGGCTGGCGAAGACCCTGATTCGCCAAGGATTTGCCGCGGCCATGATTCATGGTGACCGCTCGCAATCGCAACGCACGGCGGCGCTGGCCGGATTCCAGCGGGGAAGCTACCGCATCCTGGTCGCCACCGACGTGGCATCGCGCGGCATCCACGTGCAGGACATCGCTCACGTCATCAACTACGATATGCCCGCGGATGCGGAGGCCTTTATCCATCGCGCCGGACGCACGGGACGGGCGGGGGAACGCGGCGTTGCCTCGACCCTCTTTGCGCGAGACCAGCATACCGACTTGCTTCAGTTAGAGCGCACGCTGGGGGTCCGAATGGAGAGAATGCAAGAGGGCGGCGAGTCCTGGGAAAAGATCGATGGCGCTTCGGCACGAACGCCCCTTTCCTCACGCCACGGGCTCAGCGCCACCAGCGGCATCGACCGTACCGAATCCGCACCCAGACCGCAATTGGTAAGGCTTCCGGGGGAAGTGCTGCAAATCCAGATGGAGAGTTAACCTCCGCGCTGTTCACTATAGATGTATTAATTATACTGTTGTATGTTAGAGTTTATAGCCCCCTCACCCCGGCGCTTTGTCAAGCCGGGGCAGGCCGGGTGAGGGGTCACCCTGTACCGAACCAGGACTAATACCAGCCGCGCTGTCCCCACCCGTTTTCAACTTTCGACATTCGACTTTCAACCTTGAACTGTCCTCAGTGAATTGCCGTAACGTAAATGGCGGTGTTATCGCCGCCATTGCTGGGAGCGATGAAGGCGATGGTTTGCTGGGTATCTCCGGTGAGGGAGAGAATGGGCTTTCCCGGTCCGGCCGAGGTGATGGGCAGAAAATCATCGGGCGTCGTAAGCCGGTTCGCCTGCCCGTCGCAGTTGCAATAGAGCGCCAGGTCGTTGGGCGCGTCGGTAGGGGCGGCGGCGAAGATCATGTTGCCGCGCGGCCCGATGGTGAGGCTCAGGATTCTTCCCACTGATTTGAGGGGCGTGGTGCTGAGCGATTGTTTGGCCATGACAGGCTTGGTGGGATCACCGGTCAGCAAGGCGGTCTGGATGCTGCCGTTTTCGAGGTAGACCAGCAGCATTTGGACGGGCCCCACGTCGGCTCGCGCCGCCAACAGTTCGCCGGTGTGGGTGGGGTCCGGGGGAGGCTGCAACTCCTGGAAGCTTTGAATGGCAATGGCGCGGAAAAACTGCTCCGTGGCAACTTCGGCGGGAGTGCCGCGGCGCAGAAAGCCCGCCTCATCGTGGCCAAAGAAAAAGGGCTCGAGCAACTCCTTGGCGCCAAGCTGAAATCCCGCCGGCAACTGGAGCGCCTGGAGGCCACGCGGGCTCCACAGGAACAACCCGCTGCCCGCACCCTTCCCCGACCAGCGCGCTCCGAACAGCACGTTGCCGTCGGAGGTCACGAGCGGAGCCGAGAACTCTTCAAACTTCGCCCCCATCTGGCCGGGCGGCGCGTCCAGATTGGTCGCCACCGCCCTGGGCTTCGAGCCTTCCTGCCGCACCACGACCACTTTCGGCACATCGGTTTGGTCCGTCGCCAGCGTGGCGGTGAAAGCCATCACCCCGGAATCATTCATGCTGGGGGCACTGAAAGTATCGTAAGTGGTGCGAGGGAACGGTCCCAGCAATCCTTGAAAAGCCACCACCGAAAAGCTGACTCCCGTCGAACGCACGACGGCGCGCATCTCCACACGCGGGCTGCGCAAGCTGGTGAGGAAAATGATGTCCTGGTTGCCATTCATCGCCACGCTTAAAAACGGACCGAAGGCCAGCCCACCGTGCCCGGGAACCTCCGTACCCGCCGTGAGCAGCAAGCGCGTGTTCAGTTGGGCCCAAGCCGGGGCCACTCCCACGGCGGCAGCGCCCAACAGCAGCGCACACACTGCCAGCATCTTGCTGCTCCAGGTTGACTCAAATCGCATCATTTAAATCTCAGCTATAAAGCGAGGAGATATCAACAGGTATCTCGCCACGGGATGTCATGCACACGCGGCAGGAGAATTCTTACAGTCCCTTTCCTGCGCCCGTCGAAGTTCTTACTGTACCACCGCCCGAATCAGGCAACCTAGCACCGAGCTTTCCCACGCGTCAAGATGAATTGCGCGCCTTGAATTGCGCGCCTTCGCGCCCACCCACCAAGGGTCACGCGTTTCGCGCTGTGAAACGCCCGGTAATAAATGCTGGCGACGGCACGAAAAGTCTTATAATCTTGCCTGCGGGCATATCCGTACACGAGGCTTTTATGCAAAACCTGAACCAACGAACCTCTCTCTCATTCGCCCTCTTGGCCACGGCCTTCGCGGCTATGTTGACAATCCCCGGCGGCGCCCGGCCCGTGGTACGCCAGATCCAGTTCGCCGACAACTTCTCTTCCGGGTCGCTCGACCGATGGCAATTTCCCTACCCCGAAGACTGGGTGATCGGCTCGGAAGGACCGCTGCACTTCCTGCACATGTTGCGCAGCCGCGAGCCCCTGGTGCCGCGCCGTCCCATGCAATTCGCCTTGCTCAAAGGGGTCCATGTGGGAAGCTTCAAAATCCAGGCGCGGGTGCGGCGCGAGGGGAGCTCCTTGCTGATGGTTTTCAACTACGTGGACACGCTGCATTTCTATTACACGCACCTCTCGGTTGATCCGGGCGCCAAGGTGGATGTCCACAACGGGCTTTTCATTGTCGACGGCGGGGCTCGCCGTCGCATCGCCGGCAAGGAAGCAGCCCCGGTGCTGCCGGATCAGGACTGGCACAAGATCCGAATACAGCGCGATATCCAATCCGGCTCCATCGAGGTATTTGTTGACGCGGATCCCTCGCCGCGCTTTTCCGTCATCGACCACACCTTCAACTGCGGACAAGTGGGTCTGGGATCCTTCGACGAAACCGGCGACTTTACCGATGTCCGTCTCACTTCTAACGACGCGGGTTGCCAACCCGGCTCCGGAGGTGTGCTCCGTCCGGCCAGCACGAATTGAAACAGCACGGCCAGGCACGTTATTCTCGCCCAATCCTTTTGAGGAGTTGCCATGAGCAAAGACTTTTCGCGACGAAAGTTTCTGGGAAGCCTTGCGGCCGGGGGCGCAGCCAGCGCCAATCTTCCCTGGCTCGCAAATCTGGCCACGGCCACGGAAGGGAGCTTGCCCCACCGCACCCTGGGCCAGACCGGCGCCAAGGTTTCCATTCTGGCGTTCGGCTGCGGCAGCCGCTTCCTGATGTACGAGGATGAGGACAAAGCGCTGGCGGTGCTGAACCACGCCATTGACCTGGGCATCGACTACATCGACACGGCCTACGCTTATGGCGACGGCAAGAGCGAGACCCGCGTGGGCAAGGTCATGGCCACTCGCCGCAAAGAAGTGTGGCTGGCCACCAAGATTATGGACCGCACGCGCGATGCCTTTATGCAGCGGCTGGAAGGCGAGCTTGAAGCGGTTGCAGACCGACCATGTGGATCTTCTGCACATCCACAGTCTGGGCAAGGCCGATAAGCTGGCCCAGATCGAAGCTCCCGACGGCGCGCTGAAGGGCCTGCTGGAAGCGAAGGAGCAGAAGATGGCGCGCTTCATCGGCATGACCAGCCACACCGACGGCCCCACCCTGGCGCAGGCCATCGAGCGGCATCCGCTCGACTGCGTGCAGATGGCGCTGAATCCTTCCGGCAATGTGTGACTTTGAAAAGACCGCCCTGGTGGCGGCCAACAAGAAAAAGCTGGGCGTGATCGCCATGAAGGTCTTTGGCCAGGAACACCTGATTGGCCAGGAGCCCGGCAAAGGCCGACCCCACTTCCCTTCTGCGTTTCGCCTTGAGCTTGCCGGTAACCACCGCCGTTTCGGGTATGCCCCAGGTGGAAATGCTGGAGCACAACGTGGCGTTGGGCCGCAGCTTTTCGCCTCTCAGTAGCGCCGATATGGAACGCCTGCGGCAGGAACTCTCCGTCTCGCGCCCCATGGTGGAAAAGAAGCTCGTCGGACACGTCGATGGCCCTACCGAATTGTTCTGGGCCTAGCCGGCCAGGGGTAAGCATAGGTTTGGATTTCGCACCTGAGAGGAATCGGCTCATCGGTTCATCGGTTCATCTAAAACCAAAACCGCTAACGACCGGTGAATCGATGAACCGATCTGCTTTTCCTCTTTCTCCTTTCCTTTCAATAACATTCTGGCATTCGAGGGATAAGTACCTTATTTATCATAAACATTCTGGCCTGGTGGTAAATTTGACGTAAATCAAATTTGTATCCCTTTTGTTTTCAAACACATTTTTAGTAGGGATCGCAATTTTTCCCCCCGTTTTTTTTCGCTACTTTTTAGCCGGAATAAACTAACAGTTTTACTTTCAATGATATAGATTTTTTGCAAATCTTCTCCGCTCACGGTTAACCTCATTTGCTTCTATTAAATTCTGGCCTTCAAGGGCATGAAGCGCCGACCTTTAGAGCCTGCCCTGAGCAGGGCGAAGGGTCGGCAAGTGCTGACCTAAAACTCACCGCTACATCTGCCGCTCGTAGCGTTTGATCTTCAGCAGCAGGGTAGTGAGGCGGCGGACTTCCCGAAAGTTGGAGTCCTGCATCCCCCGCATGAGCCGCGCGTTGGGGTGGGTCGGCGCGATTTCGGCAGCGCGTTCGTAAGGCGACGGACCCTTTACGGACTCCTTCAAGAGGGCCTTGCGCTGCTCCTCGCGAATCTCGACTTGCCGCTTGAGGATATTCTCGAGAAGCTGGCGGGGCCGCTCCCGCGCCTCCCACTCCGCCGCGCTGATGTTGGGATATCGCTCATCATCCTTTTCTTTGGCAGCCTCGGCCTCCCGTGGGTCTTCCTCGATCGGGCTGGAATTCGGCGCAATGTTCGAGGGGGGTGGGTAGGCGACCGCCTTACCGATCCCGAAGATCTCCTTGGCCTGGGCGACCATCCTGCGCGCCCACTCCTCGGGAGCAAGTCCGTCCTCGCCCGTGCCCGGCGCCTGAAGTTGGTAGAACAGGGCGAGAGTGATTTCGCCCATTTCCTTCAACGCTCCATCCTGGCGTAGGTTTTTAATCTTTTCCAGGTCGGCGGGCGGGGTGACGTAATGCTCACGCGCTACCGATTGGACGAGCCGCGCCAAACTTTCCGCCGTCATCTTGAGGCGCATCATTTGCGCGTGCAGCCGGTCCTGCCGCCCGCTGCTGACTTCCTGGGCCTGGCGCACGGCGTAGCCTTCCTGCATGCGGGCGGCGCGATTCATCAGCCACATTGCCCGCGCCAGAGAAATCACCACGCCCTCCTGCAAGCCGCCGGTGGGGTCCCATTCCTCCCAGAGCGCCCCCAGCATTTCCTGGAATTGCGAGGGGTCTTCGCCCAGGGCGCGCATCGCCATCGCCTCCGCCTGCGCGTCGAACCCAAAACGCCGGAGGGCCGCGCGGATGCGCTCCCGCCCCTCGGGAGTGGCAGACCCGTGCTCACCCCGGCCGTTCCGCCGATTGGCGGAAATTTTCGCTGCGGTCATCGTCTGTTTTTTCCTCAAGGACATGCGCACCTCCCAAGGCGTGGAAATGGGGAGCTGGCAGCGGCGGCCGTAGCCTCGTGCCACACCCCGCAGTACAAGAACAATAGCCTCACGACGTTGATATGCCAGGTGAGCTGCCAGTGTCAAGAACTTTATTGATGGATGGGTACACGAGGCCCGAGGAGATTAAGGATCATGGACAGTATGTCCGACACGGCCCGCCTGCCTACGATGCGCTCCACGTGGCGTTGGCCCTGCGGCCGGGGGTCCCCTTGCCACGCTCGATAAGAATCAGCGGGACGCTGCCTTGGCGGCCGGAGTGGCTTGCTCATGAGCAGCGACGCGAATGCGGTGTATACAGCCTTGGGAGGCCAAGGCGCGCGAGGCTGTCTTGAGGGAGTCTAATATCGAATCGGATCCCCTGCCGTAACTGAATCGCTGCGCAATCAACGTGTGCTACCAAATAGTTTTCAACAGGGGGCAGTTGCGGATGCGTTCGTCTCGGGTGATCAATGCCAGGCCCTCGGCGCGGGCGGTGGCGGCGATGAGGCGGTCGGCGGGGTCGAGGGGAAAGTCCGCGGGGGACTGCGTCGCCAGCGCCGCAACTTCCGGGGTAATGGGTTTGACGATCACACCCGACCGGTCCACGATTAATTGCACGCAGGCTTCAATAGTTCCGGTCGCTTCCAGCCGGCCCCGTGAAAACAACAGGGCGAGTTCCCAAAGGCTGATGGCGGCGATGCCGATTCCCTGATGCGCTCGCGCCCGGCGAATCGCTGAGGCTGCGTTTCGTGAAAGTCGCGCCGGGTCCGCCACCAGCCACGCCAGCACGTGGGTGTCGAGCAGGATCACCGCAGCGCCTCCCAATCCTCCGGAGGCACGAGGGTGATTCAATGTCTCCGACGATTCTAACCACGCCATGGAGACATCCAAAGATGTCGTTGCTGGATTTATCCGCAGGGACGAGTTTGGCGACAGGTTTGCCCCGCTTGGTGATCACCAGGGGCTCCCGCGTCTTCTGAACCTCGTCCATAACCTTCAGGCACCGTGCCTTAAACTCCCCCGCCCGCATGGTATTCATGGTCATGTCCTCATGTCCATGATCATCATATCACCACCAGCCTATAAGAGTACAACACAACGACGAGAGTATGGGTGTTGTGTGGGATAGGTGCGCTGGCGCAGGCCCCGGCACTGTGGGGTCTGCGATCCCACGCAGGATTAGGCGGATCATCCCGATGGTGCGCCCTTCGGCTGACGGAGGTTGCAGACTGCAAAAATCAGCAGTCGGCGCCAGCCAGCGCATAGTAGGCGTTGAAAGAGATGTTGCCCATGTTCGTGGGGCGCATACATACAAACCAATGTGTGCGCCACCCGCGGAGTAGGTCTGCTGGCAAGTGTGGCAGATCTTCATAAGCGCCAGGGCAACTCTCCTGCGGGGCGGATTCTAACAGAAGTGTCGCCGCAAAAGGAATAGCCGCTGGGCGCCACAATTGTTTGTGCGGGTGGACGAAGCTTTGGACTGCGCCCCCAGCGGCGGAGGTTCGCGCTACACTTGCGGTTGAGCCCCCAAGGGGCGACCTAATCTAGCCCAGGCCATCGAAGCTGTGAAAAAATCCCCGAACGAGCAAAAGCATCTCGCGCAGAGGCGCAAAGGCGCAGAGGCCGGAAAGAAAACAAAGCAGTTATTTAATTCGAATCTCTGCGTCTCAGCGCCTCTGCGCGAGATGGTGTATTTTTTCACACCTTCATCGGCCTGGGGTCAGCGCGGAAACAACCGAATCTCTGCGCCCTGAAAGGGACGCGCCATCCAATGCCATGCCACAATCAGTGCCGAAGTGGGTCGCCCCTTCAGGGCTAGGGGGGGAATGCGCCTTCAGAAATTCTTGGTTACACTGGGCTGGCAAAAGGATATCCTCCTGCTTCGCAACGACTCTTTATGGCAAGAACATTTAGGGCGGCAAAAAGCCCGCCTTAGGCAAATTCTCATCAAGAAATGCAGTCTCGGGAGGTCCGCGATGCGTTATATCGTTCTCGTTATCGTCTGGCTGTTTCCCTTTCAGATTATGGGGCAGAGTGCCGCCACGGAGCCGCTTGACCCTCTGAACTTTCCCCGCCTCAAGAGTTTCTCCGCCTATCGTTCGTCCAGCAATAACATCTATGTGGATAGTAATGACGACTGCAAGCACCCGATTGCCGGCGAAACCATCGTGCTGGCTGACCTGGAGGGCCCGGGCATCGTCACCCACATTTGGGTGACGGTGGCGGACAACGAATACGGCTGGCCTCGGCTGGCGCGCCTTCGGGTCTACTACGACGGCCACAAGACGCCCAGCGTGGACGCTCCGCTGGGCGACTTCTTCGGCGTTGGACACGGCTACGAACGCGATCTCAACTCGTTGGTGGTGCGCAACGCGTCATTCGGGCGAGCGCGAAACTGCTATTGGCCGATGCCCTTCCGCAAGTCCATCAAGATCACCCTCACCAATGAGGGCAAGCGCCGGATGACCAGCCTCTACTACCACGTGGACTGGCAAAAGCATGAGTCCCTGCCCGCAGACGTGGGCTACTTCCACGCTTACTACCGGCAGGCCAGCCCGCCCCCGGTGGGGAAGAACTACACGATCCTGGATGTGCGCGGCGCGGGCCATTACGCCGGAACCGTGCTGAACATCATCCAGACGCAGATCGGTTGGTTCGGCGAGGGCGACGACATGTTTTATGTGGACGGAGAGAAAGCCCCGCGCATCGAGGGCACGGGGTCGGAAGACTACTTCAACGATGCCTGGGGCCTGCGCGTATCCGACGGTCCCTGGACCGGTATCCCGGTGGCGGAGGGAGAAGGCGTGGGTGCGCGCCTGACCGGGTACCGCTGGCACGTTCCTGATCCCGTCCCGTTCACCAAATCCCTCCGCGTGGAAATCGAACACGCCGGTTGGACCTACAACGCCGACGGCACGGCGCGCTCCGGGTTCGAAGAACGTCCGGATTATTTCTCCAGCGTGGCTTTCTGGTACCAGCAGGGAGTGAACGAGGATTTGCCGGAGCCGCCTTATGGTTACGCGCGTTTGCCGCTGGGAAATGCGGAGCAGATTGAGGTCGAGAATTCAATTAAGGGCGTGACCGTGGAAAAGGGCGAGGTCTCGGTGCAGAAGGAAGTCTTCTGGTCAAAGGATCTGCTGTTCTTCAAGGCGCAGGCCACCGGCGCGAAGATGAATGTTCCCATCGACGTCCCTCGAGACGGCCGCTATGAGATCATCGCGCAAGTCGCACAATCTCCCGACTACGGCGAATATGTGGTCACCCTGGACGGAAAGCTCACCAACTCCACGACTCTCACCTGGGGGCCGCTCGATGTGCTGCCGCCGGAAGCCGAAGTGTTGCACAACTACCAGCCGGAGACGTACGTCGCGGTTGACCGCCGCCTCGGCTGGCATGACCTCACCCAGGGACGCCATATCATCACCTTCACTTGCGTCGGGAAGGATCCGCTTTCGAGCGGATACAACCTTGGCGTCGACGACGTCGTCCTCTCGGAGGTAAGAAACCAGGCAGCAGAATCGCCCGCCCATAATCCCCCGGCCGGTGCCGCCGCCAAGCCAGGAGCAACCACCGCCTCCGCCGTCGTGTATCGAGGCCAGCCTCTCGACGATTACCGCGAAAAGCTGCGGAGGGCTTCGGGCGACAATCGCGCCGCGGCGATTCGTTCCCTTGGCGCGTTTGGAGCCGATGCCACACCCGCCACGAAGGAATTGGCCGCGCTGCTTCCCGACTCCGACCCCGAAGTGCGCGGCGCAGCGGCCTGGGCGCTTTCACAAGTGGGCGCCAAAGCCGCGCCGGCCGCGCCCGAGGTGGCAAAACTCCTCCAAGACCCTGATCCGCAAGTGCGCGGGTTTGCGGCGCTGGCATTGCGCGAAATGGGGAAAGGCGCCGCCGTCGCCATCCCCGACCTTAGCGCGGCGCTCCAGGACCCGGCGCCCTCGGTCCGCATGACGGCCGCATCCGCTCTGGGCAGCATGGGCGCAACGGCAAGTTCCGCAGTCCCGGCGTTAGTCGCGGAGCTTGAAGCTTCCAACGGGCCGGAGATTTCCAATGACGACGTTCAGGTGATTCGGAACATCTGCTACGCGCTCGGTGACATCGGTCCGAGCGCTCGAAGCGCCATCCCGGCGATGCAGAAGGTTCAGCACCTGCGCATCCGGTACATCGCCCAAGAGGCCATCAACAAAATTGAAGGCCACCCGTCGCCCACTTGGCACTGAGCCCACGGCGGGCCACGGCCGGGGGCAGATCCCGGCTATTCCAGCACGTGCACGATCACCCCCGATGATTTCCCCTTGCCGCGGTAAACCCTTTCGGTTGCCTTCTGGAAATCCGACGGCTTGGCGTCCGGGATATTCACAAAGGTCTGGGGATTGCGGTCGATCAGGGGAAACCATGTGCTTTGCACCTGAATCATGATGCGGTGGTTGCGGCGGAAGGTGTGGTTGATGTCGGGCGCGGTAAAGTCCAGTTCCTCCACTTGGCCGGGCGTCATCGGCTCCGGCTTTTCGAAGCTGTTGCGGAACTTCGCGCGCATGCGGCCAGCCGCGCAGCAACTGCTGGTATCCCGCCAGGACGATAGAGGGAGGCGGAACATCCGTGAGCTGGGGCGGAGCGCCCGCCGTCGCTTTGGTTTCCGGCTGGGGATAATCGGGCGGATAGACGTCGATGATCTTCACCACGAAATCGGAATCGGTGCCGGTGGTGGAAACGAACAGGCGCGGGGAAACCGGACCCGCAATCGTCACGTCCTGTTCCAGCGGCTCCGTCTGGTACACCAGAACATCCGGCCGGGTGGAGGCGAAGCGCTGATCGGCCACCATGTACTCCTGCGGCACGCGCAGGGCGGTGTAACCGATGAACGGCACGGGGCGGTTCGGGTCGCTCACGTACTCGTCAAACGCTTCCTCCTTGGCTTCCGGGGCCGTGAACGACAGTCCGCCCTGGCCCTGAAAGTAGAGCACGCGAGTCTTGGCATTGGCGGGAGGCCAGCTCGAATACTTGCGCCACACGTTGGTGCCCGTTTCGAAAACATAGGCCTTGGGCAAATCCTCAGTTCCCTTCCCCTTCAAATACTTTTCGAAAAAGGGAAACTGAATGTTGTCGCGGAAGTAGAGCGAGGTCTTGGCGGCAAAGCTGACGCTGCCCAGATGATCGCCATCCAAGCGCGCCCAGCCGCCGTGCACCCAGGGGCCTTCCACCAAACCGTTGTAAATTCCCGGATCGTTTTGCTCGATGGAGCGGAAGACCTTGAAGGGGCCGGAAAGGTCCTCGGCGTCGAACCATCCGCCCACCGTCAGCACCGCGCAATGAATGTTCTTCAGGTGCGGAGCGAGATTGCGCGCCTTCCAATAGTCATCGTAAGTGTCGTGCCCCACCTGATCGTTCCAGAGAAAGCTCTGGTCATGGAAGTAGCGCGCGTTGGCATTGGCGAGCGGCCCCAGCTTGAGGAAGAAATCGTAGGCGCTCTGCGTGCCGTAATCAAACCCGACAGTGGCCTTCGGCGGGGTGGGATTTTCCAAGGGCTTGAAACTGGAGTAGAAACCAAAGTTGGCGTCGAGCATGAAAGCTCCGCCATGGTAGGCGTCGTCACCCATGAAGAGATCGGTCATGGGAGCCTGCGGTGAGGCGGCCTTGATGGCGGGATGCGAGTCGATAATGCTGGCCGAGGTGTAAAAGCCCGGATAGGAAATTCCCCAGATGCCGACGTTGCCATTGTTGTTGGGCACGTTGTGGAGCAGCCATTCCACCGTGTCGTACATGTCGGAGCTGTCGTCCACGTCCTGGTTGCTGCGCTTCTCGTCGATGTGCGGACGCATTTCCACGAACTTGCCCTCCGACATGTAACGCCCGCGCACATCCTGGTAAACGAAAATGTAGCCGGAGCGTTCAAAGGCTTCCGAGGGCCCCAGCGACGAGCGGTATTGGTCCTCTCCATAGGGCCCACGCTGTAGGGCGTGCGATCCACCAGGAAGGGATAGGCGACGGAGGTGTCCTTGGGCACGTAAACGGAAGTGAACAAGTGGACGCCGTCCCGCATGGGGATGCGGAATTCGTACTTGGTGTAATGCTCCCGGACATTGAATTCTTCTTTTGCCTGCGCCCACGCTCGCGGCAAGAGGCCACGGACAAAATCAAGAACAGAAGGGCAATTCGAGTGCGCATCTTGAATCATTCCTCCTGAAACTCGGTGTGTCGAGCGCGAGATCCATACAAGCTGCTAAGAAACCATCCGGACGGTCATTCTGAGAAGGGTAGCGCGGACCCTTTTTGCAGGTCCGCGGCTTTTCCTTGCCCATCGGGGACGGGCCGCGGACCTACAAAACAGGTGCGCGCTAAATCTGCTGAACCGGGGAGCGTGCTTCCCCAACCCGCTAACGGCCCACGCGGTCCAGCATCAACTGCGCTTGCCAGAATTCCGGATCGGTGTCGAGGGCAGCGATAAATTTGGCCGCCGCTTGGGGGCCGCGTTGATCGTACAAATCCAGCAAGCCCGCGGCATAGAATTCCGCCGGCATCATGTTTTTCCCCCATTTTCACTTGCATCAGGGGGCCCAAGGCCTTCTCCGACGCATCGTTCTGCCCCAGCCGCCGCAGGGCCAGACCGCGGTACAAACTGGCCAGCGGGGAGGTTTCCTGGCCTTCCTCGGCGGCCTGCGTCCATGCATCGCGCGCGGCATCAGCCTTGCCCTGCGCCTTCAGGGCCTCGCCCAACCAGAACCAAAGCTCCTCATCGTGAGGCTTGTCGGGCTTGCCGGAGCCGAGGTTGTGAGGATACTCGAGCGCCTTGCGGAAGGCCGCCTCTGCCACTGCGGGCAGGTTGTCCTCCATTGCCCGCCAGCCCTTTTGGAAGTTCGCCAGCACATACATTTCACGGACATGCGACACCGCCTTCCCAGGGCTTGAAGTTGTGGTCCATCAGAAGTCCCAAGGCGCGGTCGTACTGCCCTTCCTGGGTCAGCAGCAGCGCCCGGCGCACCAACACCGTATCGCGTTCGCGAACTGACGCGGGCGCCTCGGCGAATAGTTTCTCCCGGCGGCCGGCACTGCCCATGCGGAAATAGATCTCATCCAGATCGGTGTAAAGCCGGTAATCTTCCGGGGCCAGCTTGACGGCCTTCTCATAAAACGCGGCGGCATCCGGCAAGTCGTTCTTCACCCGCCAGGCGTAAAGGCCGAGGTTCCGCATCAACACCGAATATTCAAAACCCTGCCCAAAAGCCTGTGCCCAGGATTGCGCCCCCTCTTCGTAACGGCCATGGGCGAACAGATAATTGCCCATGAAGTACAAGGCGTGCGCGTCCAGGGGATGGTCGCGCAACTGGTCGTCAATCACTTCCGCGTCCGCCAGACGATTGGGAAACACTTTGGCGAAGGGCGCCGCCTCCCCTTGGCGGGCGAAATCATCGGCCCGCGTCGTCGTTTCCCTTCTCGCGCGCGTTGGCGGCCAGATAGTAATAAACCAACGGAGTAATTGCTGGCGCCGGCAGATGCTTCAGGGCGAATTGCAAGACCGCGTCGGAGTCTCCCATGTCGCCGAGGGTGCGGTACCACGCGGCGACCTGCAAGAAAGTTTCGGCGGAGGCAGGATAAGGTTTCGCCCAATCCTCCGGGGCATGGGGCGCCGATTTCTGCCCCGCCTTTTCGCGTGTGGCCTGGATGATCCAGCGTTCTGCGCGCGCATAGGGCAGCAAGGGCATCGGTGCCAGAGCCTGCGTGATGGCTTTCTCCGCCTCGGCGGTCCGTCCGGCAAGGCGCAACGCCACGGCGAGATCGGCGGCCGCCATCGCATCTCCCGGGTTGTAGCTGAGCGATTGATAGAGCAACGGAATCGCCTGAGTGTAATTCTGTAAGGTCAAGGCGATTTCGCCGAGTTGGGCATAAGCGGGAGCCGGATCGCCCCCGAAACGAAGGTCCGCCCAAAACATGTCCTGCGCCAGCGACCAGCGATGTGCGGCGCGGTAGACCACCCCGGCGGCGTAAAGCGTCTCCGGGTTGCGGTCGTCGCGGGCCAAGGCGGGAGCAATAAAGCCCTCCGCCGATTGGAAGTTTCCGGCCCGCAGTTCGATGCCACGCCATCTTGACCAAGGCCGGAATGTAACCGGGATCGCGCTTGAGAACCGCCAGGTAGGTTGCCTCCGCCGTGTGTTCGCTGCCGTCCTTCTCCGCTTCGACGCCGGACAAGAAAAGTTCCTCTACGCTCATCGCCTCGGCGGACTTTGGGGGCGCGGTGCGAACCCCGGCGGCGGGCACGAAATCAGGGTTGCCATCGATCGGATCCGCGGCCGACCAATGCAATAGCACCTGGCCATTCGCGCCGGTCACGGTGATTTCGATCTTGCTCTTTGGCCGCCTCCAAGTCCGCCACCGGCACGCCCACCTTCAGCGTCGTCATCGGCGCGAGCGCCACGGGGCCGTAATCCTTCAAAACCTCGGTCCCCAGCTTCACGCGTAAACGCGCGCCCTTGATCGCCTCGGTCGGAAAGAGCGAAAACTCCACGCGCTGAGGCATCCCGGCCTCGGCCTTGAAAAAACTCGCATTCAGAGCGAGAACGCGGCGTGGCCTCCACAAATCCGCCCCCCAGGCCTTGCAGGGGATACCAGAACTCGGTGAAGGATTCCACCCGGCGCGGCGGCATGAATTCATAGTTCAGTTGCGTTTCGAAGCGGCCCGCCTGGATTTCGTTGTAAGGCCCATCGTGATCGGTAAGGAGGTCGGTCCAAATCAATCCGTCGTCGCCCACCCCCCAGGTCCAAGTCTTCTTCCCCAAGACTTCCCGGAAGTCGGCCACGTGCACAACTCCATAATCCGACTTCTCGTAATAGGCCCCGAAGAAATTGCGATGGACCTGGCGCGCCGAAGAGCGAGGTGGGCTGGCGAATATTTTTGTACCAGCTATAATCCACGCCGTCGTGGAGCGGGAACGACCAAATTTCTTCGTGCGAATGCGGGTTGGCTTCCCGCATGGGGTAGATGAAGCGCATGTCGTCGGTAGCCGGAACCGCGGTGTTTGCCCAATACCAGTAAGGATTCGTCGAGACCCGTGTCGTTGAAGAGCGTCACGTGCTGCTCCAGGCGCGCTTGGCCGGGGTGGAGCGTCAACGCAACTTCCCAATGCATCTCCGTAACCAGATCGACGTCGCCCACGACCACCGTGGCGCTGCCATCGGCATTCTGCATCGTCGTAAAGGCCACGGGCGAAACCGTCACCACCGTGTGCCCGTTGGGAAAATTGAATTCCTCGCCGCCGGACACCCACGCGCCCCGCAGCGAGACCAGGCCGTATTTCACAACATTGTTACGGTAAAACACCTCATGTTTATTGACTTTGTCATACAGCGAATAAAGGTGCCCGCCCAATTCGGGCAGAACAATGGCCTTGAGGAACTCGTTCTCCAGATACACAGCCTTGTAACTCTTCGCCTCACGCCGGTCGGTTAAATCATCAAGTAAGGTGTACGGGTAGATGCGTCGCGCGTCCGCCAGAGGAAACGGCGGGTTCGGATCTTCCGCCCCCAGCAGGTAAGTGGGGATCTCCAGGGGAGCCTGCCAAACTCGGACGTTTTCGGCAAACGCCGGCAGGCAACTGGCAAGCAAGCCGAAGAGAGTAATTAAGGTCACTTTTACAGGTCGCATGCAATGACTCCAGAAAGAATGGATATCGGCGTGAATCGTGGCCGGAGCGCGACATCGCTGCCTACTCTATCTGAAGCGGGCTTTGCAAAGCAATCAGAAGCCTGGTAGTGGTGCAGTTTGACGTAGAGGCGGCTTTACGCCGCCATATGGCGAGGTAAACTCGCCGCTACGACGTCAAACGGCACCACTACCGGAAGCCTTGCCGTCACCCGCCAAAAAGCGCTGACAAAGTTCCGCCGAGTGTGGTATTGTGCCGCGAATTTCAAGTAAGGGCGGGACCATTCGGAACCAATGAGGCGGTTTCTAACCTATGGCTTCCAAGCGAATTCGCTGGTGGATTGTATGGACCCTTTTCGGTTCCACCGTCATCAACTACATCAGCCGCCAAACCTTCTCCGTGCTGGCGCCGGTGATTACGCAGGAACTGCACCTCAGCCACACCGACCTTTCCCGAGTTTTCTCGGCATTTCAGTTCTCCTACGCCGGCATGTGGCTGATCGGCGGCGTCCTGCTCGACATCATTGGCACGCGCCTGGGGCTGGCCCTGGCGGTCATCTGGTGGTCCGCCATCAGCATGCTGACCGGCTTCGCGAACTCCCTATTTTCCTTCGGGGCATTTCGTTTTCTTTTGGGCATCGGCGAGGGCTGCAACTGGCCCGGCGCCAGTAAGACCGTGGCGGAGTGGTTTCCCGCCAAAGAGCGCGGCGTGGCCGTCGCCATTTTCGATAGCGGCTCGAGTGTCGGCGGCGCGATTGCGGCGCTGACCGTGCCCTGGGTTGCCATTCTCCTCGGGTGGCGCTACGCCTTCGTGCTGTCCGGGCTCCTGGGTTTTATCTGGCTGATTGTCTGGCTTGCTGTTTATCACCCCTTGGACCGCCATCCGCGGGTGACCGCCGAGGAGCGCGCGCTGATCGTGGCGGGGCGCGACACCGCCATGGTTTCCGCGCAAAAAGGCGTGGCCCGCTGGCTGAGCCTGCTGAAGCAGCCCAACGTTTGGGGAATCGTCCTGGGCCGCTCCCTGACCGACCCCATCTGGTGGTTCTACGTTTTCTGGCTGCCGCAATATCTCAGTGACGCGCGGGGGTTCAGCCTCAAACAGATTGCCGCCTTCGCGTGGCTGCCCTTCGTGGCCGCGGATATCGGAAACTTCACGGGGGGCTTCGCCTCCGGCTTCCTGATCAAGCGCGGCATGCCCGTGGTGCGCGCGCGGAAATGGGTCTGCGTTATCAGTTCCTTGCCGATTCTCGCCGGAATCCCTGCCGCCACGATCCACAATCCTTACGGGGCGATATGTCTTGATCAGTTTTGCCGTGTGGGGCTATGCAAGCTGGTCAACCATGGGCCTTACCTTCCCCTCCGATTTGTTCCCGCAGGACGTCGTCGCTACCGTAACCGGCGTCAGCGGACTCGGCGCCGGCTTGGCAGGAGCTCTTTTCACGCTGCTGGTGGGATGGCTGGTGGATAAGTTCTCATACTACCCCGCGTTCTTTCTGGCGGCAACGGTTCCACTGCTGGCCACGATCAGCGTGCTTCTGCTGATTCGTCCCCCACAGGTGGAGAGTGCAGGCAGTAGGCAGTAAAGGCGACTTCTTCACGCTCATTTGACTCACTTCCTTCGCTAACGCATATAATGCCAGAGCATGACGCATAACTGACCAAAACGCGTCCTGTCCCTCCACATCCGCCGCAGCCGATTTCTCATCACGGGCGCAAAAGGATTCATCGGCGCCTGGATCGTCAAGGAACTCGTGGATCGCGGCGACCAGCCTTTTGTTTTTGACATCGACACGGAATCGGCGCGCCTGGCCGCGCTCCTCACACCGGAGCAGATGGCTTCCCTTCAGCTCCTTCAGGGCGACATTACGCAACTACAAGGATGTGGAAAGCGCCATCGGAGATCACGGCATTACGCACGTGCTCCATTTGGCGGGAATCCAGGTGCCCTTCTGCGCCGCCGACCCTTTGCGCGGCGCGATGATCAACGTGGTGGGAACGCTCAACGTTTTTGAAGTGGCCCGGCGCCGGCGCGATCTGGTCCAGAGCATTGTTTACGCCAGTTCCGCGGCGGTCTTCGGCCCGGAAGAAGCCTACGGCGGGGCTACCGTGCCGGAAGGCGCTCCCCTGCTGCCCGGGACGCATTACGGTGTTTTTAAACAGTGCAATGAGGGGAATGCGCGGGTTTACTTCTTGGATGACGGCATCTCCAGCGTGGGACTTCGCCCCGGGTCCGTTTACGGCGTGGGGCGCGATCGCGGAATGACCTCCGGCCCCACCAAAGCCATCAAAGCCTGCGGTGATCGGCCAGCCCTACACGATTCGCTTTACGGGCGGGATGGATTTGCAATACGTGCGCGACACCGCCCGCATTTTTATTCGCTGCGCGGAAGCGGGCCTGACCGGCGCCAAGGTCTACACCCTGCGCGGCGACGTGATGCAGGTCCATGAATTCCTGACGATCCTGGAACAGACTTTTGCCGGCTTCCCGAACCCTGATTAAGGCAGAAGGCAACTCGCTGCCTGTCGCGTACGACTTTGACGATAGCGCTCTGCATCACGATTTGGCGGAGCGTCCATCGTACGCCGCTGGAGGACGGAATCCGCGAGACCGCTGCAATCTTTGAGCGCCTCAAGCTGGCGGGAACGCTCGATACGAAGGATCTGGAGACTTAGGGCAAACTTTCCAGAATAAAACTACAGAGTCTGCTATCTTCGAAATCGGAGCTTGACTTATGCCCACGCGGAATGCGAACACCAACTCGGATCAGCACCCGCCACTGTTTGCGCCTGGGAATATGTTGCCGTTTTTTCTGGTGACGGCCCTTTTCTTGTTTTGGGGTATTCCCAGCAACATGAATGACATTCTGATTAAACAGTTTATGAAGTCGTTTGAGCTTACTCGCTTCAAGGCAGGGCTGATCCAGTCCGCTTTCTACATGGGATACTTCGTTCTGGCCGTGCCCGCCGCCTTGGTGATGCGAAGATTTGGATACAAAACCGGACTGGTGATCGGTCTGTTCCTCTACAGCGCCGGGACGTTTCTCTTCTGGCCGGCGGCGCTGGATCGGCAGTATGGATTTTTCCTCTTTGCCCTGTTCGTCATCGCCAGTGGCGCATCCTTCCTGGAAACCGGAGCAAACTCCTTCATCGCGTCTGCTGGGCGACCCCCGAACTTCCGAGCGGCGGCTCAATTTTTCCCAGGCCTTTAACCCGGTGGGCGCCGTTATCGGGTGTTTTGGTGGGAACCATCTTTATTTTTTCCGGAGTGGAGCTGAACCCGCAGCAAGTTGCGGCGCGCAAGCTTGCGGGCACTTACGATGCCTATCTGCGCAGTGAAACGCTGCGCGTGGTCACCCCTTATCTGGTTCTGGGCACGGTGATCTTTCTCTGGGCGCTGCTGATCCTGAAAACCAAGTTTCCCAAGGTTGCCGAAGAAGCCGAACCCGCCGATGGCCGATCGCATGGCAAAGCCCGCGACCTCATCCATTACCCCCACTTCGTCCAAGGAGTCATTCGCCCAGTTTCTTTATGTGGGAGCGCAAGTCGGAACCTGGAGTTACTACATCCAGTACATTCAGGATTACACGCATCGGCCGGAAAAGATCGCGGGATATTTTCTCACCGGGACTCTTGGTGGCCTTTGGAGTGGGAAGGTTCACGGCGACCTATCTGATGAAATTCTTCCCGCCCACGCGGCTCATGGGGGTTTATGGCATCATCAACACGGCCCTCGTGGCCTTGGCAGTTCTGTTTCCGGGCTGGCTGGGCGTGGGGGCTGTGTTCATGACCAGTTTCTTCATGTCGCTCATGTTCCCCACCATTTTTGCGCTCGGCATCAAGGAATTGGGTCCGAACACGAAGTTGGGCGGCTCCATCATCATCATGTCGATCATCGGCGGCGCCTGCGCCCCGCCCGCCATGGGCCTGATCTTTCAAGCAACCCACAGCATGGCCGTGGCCATGCTGGTGCCGATGGTGTGCTACGTCTTTATTACGTACTACGCGTTTTATGGATCGCGTGTGCGAGTCCCGGCCTTGGCGGCGTTGGCGCTTAGCCCGCGACCTAGCCCGGCAGTGAATTACGGGGCCGCAAGTCTTAGCGCCGCCCATGGAGGATCGAAGTGGTCATCATGGAACCTCGAGAGCTACAGGAAGTCGCCATCGTCATCCGGCCGGAGAAAGACAACGTGGCCGTGGTCACGGCGGATTTTATCGAGAAGGATACCCCTCTGAAGTACGCGGGCGAGGTCCTGACGGTTTCGGGCCGAGCCCTGCGCGGGCAGAGCTTTGCCATCAAGCCCATCCGCCGCGGCCAACCGTACATCTCGCTGGGTGATCCCATTGGGCTCGCTTCCCGCTCCGTCAAGCCCGGCGAACCGATTGACACCAGCAACCTGCATTCCCGCCTTCCCCGATTGACGCCCCGATACCGGGACAATCCCAAGCGGACGCGCCTTGATCCCAAACTTTCTTCCCTGACGTTTGACGGCTTCGTTCGGCCCGATGGCGAAGTGGGGATTCGAAACCTGGTCGGCATCGTCACCTCGGGGATGTGTTCCTCCACCGAGGTGCGGGAGATTGCCACGCGCGCCAACCGCGAAATCTATTCGCGCGAAAAATTCCCCAACGTGGACGGCGTTGTCCCCATCATCCACGAATCCGGATGCGGAATGCCCGACGGCGAGGCCGTCACCATTCTGAATCAGTTGCTCACCAATACCCTGCGCCATCCCAACCTGGGCGCAGCGGTTTACGTTGACCTGGGCTGTGGAAAGACCTGCGTGGAATGCTCGGCGCCGATATTCCAGAATACCGTCACTGACTACAACCGCCGCGTCGTGAACCTCACCGTCCAACAGTTGGGCGGCAGCGAGAAAACGGTCGAACGGGGGATGGAAGTCACGGAAAAGCTGCTTCATTACGCCAACCAATTCCAGCGCCAGCCGGTTTCCATTTCCAAACTCATCGTCGGGACGGAGTGCGGCGGCTCAGATCGCTGGTCGGGCGTTACGGCCAATCCGGCCGTGGGCGTGGCCGCAGATCTGTTTGTGAAAGCCGGGGCGGCGGTCTTCCTTCCGGAGATCCCGGAACTGCAAGGCGCCGCCATGCTCGACCTCGTCCAGCGCGCCCGCACGAAAAAAGTCGGGCACAAATTGATGAATGCCCTCAAGCGCTATGAGGCCTACGTACGCAAATTCGGCGACTACTTCCGCGATAATCCTTCCCCCGGCAATATCAAAGGCGGGCTTTACAACATTTATCTGAAGTCCAGCGGCGTGAAGGCCAAGGGCGGAACCTCCATCGTGGAAGATCTGATTGAATACGGCGAGTGGCTGGGCGATCGCAAGGGCCTCTATGTGCTCTATACCCCCGGTTACGATCAGCTTTGCACGCCTGCCCTTTTCCTTAGCGGAGCACAGGTTGCCCTCTTCACCACCGGACGGGGAACCGGCATCGGTTGTGCGCTGGGCCCGGTGATGAAAATCGGCACCAATCCGCAGCTTGCCCGCTCCTACGCCGATCTGGATGTCAATGCCGGCACGATTCTGGAACGCACCGAGACGACGGAAGATGTCGGCCGCCGGATTTTCCAGGAAACGCTGGACGTGGCTTCCGGGCGCAAGCTTACCCGCACCGAACAGATCGGTTTTCATCACGAATTTAAGATTTGGGAATCCCTCTGGCCGGCGCTCTGACTGCTCAGCAGCCGGAGCTTGCCGTGGCCGGCTTTCACTGCAGACAGCCTTGCAGGTGTATAATCGTTTTATGAAATTTTTATTGATTTACGCTGGTTTCCTGATCCTCTGGTTTTTCGTCCTGCCGCGCATCCCTGGGATCTCCCGCTTCACGTGATCGCCGCGAACCCCTTCCCCGTCGGGGAATAAGAAGCAAACAAGCTGCGCGACCAAGCCCAAAGAGTAGCCCCCAACCTGTTTTCGGTGCGCTGGCGCAGTACGACGGACCTTCAGACCTGGGGAGTGCAGCGGCGGAATCCGGTATTGCATTAATTTTGTGTTGCTCCCAATAATTCGCTAACTGACCAAATATGGTCGGTAACTTTGGACTCCATCGCGGGCGTGCAGCGGATGGAGGAATGAAACCGGCAGAAGTTGTAATGAGCGAAGTAGAGCGCCAGGGCCGCCTTGTGGTTTTCCCACTTCTTTGAGTAGGCATTTGTCAATCGGGTCAGCCTGCGAATCTGCATCCGCATGGTGAGGTTTTGCCTTTCAACATGAGACGTGCAAATTCTTTCCGGGTCGGGGTTCCCCCACATCGGCTTTACTATTTCCTCTATAACCTTGGGCGGGGAGTAGCGGTGTTCCTCGATCCCAGAGCCTTCGTATATCTTGATGATCTGGGCATAGTCAACCCGCGTTCCGAGGCAAGTGTGGATGGCGTCGAAGTAGGGTAGGAAGCCGTCCGTAGTGATTTGAAACTCTCCCAGCCGTTGCCGCTTCCAATTTCTCCGTGAAGGCCATTGCGTCCCTGGCCGTTCGCCTTCCAAGATGCCAAGCCAGCACGAGCTTTGTATCCCGTTCAAAGGCCACGAAGCAGTAAGCATCTCCGCGCATTGGGTCGTCGCTCACATTGCGCTTTTGCTTTGCACCCGACGAATCCCCAAATCTCATCACATTGGACATTAGCGACCGGGACGCTTGGAGTCTTTGATTCCAAACAGCCGCTCGCAACGGTCTCCCGCGAAGACCAGAATCTTCATGATCGTGTTTTGGTTGATGCCAGTCAGTCGCTCAATGGAGCGGATGGAGCAACCCTCGACCAGTAGCTTGATAACGGACTTCGACTTTCTCGGGGCTGTGTACATCCCGCCAAGGTATTCGTTGCGGGGCTCGGAGTAGGTCTTGTAGCACTGGCAGCAACGGTAGCGCTGTTGACCCTTGCGGGTCTTCCCAAACTTTCGGCATTCGGTCCTGCAATTGTGGCACGTCATCGGACTTGCCTTTCCCGCAGGGCAAGCCGATAATGGATTTGGACATCGGCATTGCGGCTAACCCCGCGTGCTGGTTTCGGCCCCGCTCTTGGTTGGCGCCAAGGGCGGGGCTGTTGATTTTCAGTGCTTGTTCCTTTTCAGAAACTCGTCTATCGCCTGAATGATGATCTCGTTCCGACCGTAGAGACTGCCCGCCTTGTCCACCTGAAACTGCGCCAGCCGCTTGAGCAAGTCGGGCGGCAAATAGACCCCGGTGTGCTTTTTCTTTTCTCGCTTCCATTCCGTATCTCCTCTCCGTGGATTTCAATCAACATGATAGCAATATAGCATTATATTGCTATGTTGTCAAGAAGAAAATGCAAAGTATATTTGTAATGTTTTGAAGGGTTTACATGGATAAAGTTTGGTAGGAATTCCTTATTCTGTATCTGTGCGGCGTGAATAACAGGGTTGGCAGGTGCATTCACGATGATTGATATTCAAATGAACAAGTCCATGAAGTTTTCCTCCAGATTCAGCAAATCTGGGCATTATGATGTCCAAAAATTGAGCATCGGACGATTCGTATCTTCGATAGATGGCATACGCAACAAAATCGGCTATCTGTAACATGCGGGTTATTTTGGAGTCGGTGAACAGAGGAACTTCGGCTAAGTGCTTAACTTTTCCAAAGCTGGCTCCTGTTGTTCGAAACTGCGTCATCAGGGCTTGAACGGTTTTTTCATGACGAGATTGATCGAAAATCATCAAGCCTCTTTGTTTTTCCTTATTTTCACTGGCGAGTTCTAAGCCCACCAAATGTGCATCGAATCTTCCGGCCATCTCCTCACATGTTCGAGCGATAGGTGAAGCGTTGGGGTAATCAGGCTTCTGAAAAACAATCCCGAAGAGAGTAATTCGGTTGTCTCCCCCTATCAACCTATACAGGCTTTTCATGCAGCTATTTCTTTTTGCCTTATCCATTGAATTCCAGGGCTCTCCATTTTTATTCCAAATCGCGGAGGCTCGGAATTCTATAACTTCTTTCACGCCGGGGAAAAAAGCTGCTTGAATTTCATCCACTTGATTGCTTACATGAAAAGGCACTCGCTCCGCGACAGAAGCGCCAGCTAACACAAAAAACTTATCACTGGCTCCGTGAAAATCACCACCAGATTCATCGATATACAAAAGTTGCATAAAGCGCTTCCAGTTTTGGCCTAAAAAACTAAAAGACCGAGCTGGGTAAACCCAGGCGAGCCAATTGTGGCGGCTCTCTCGGTCTCAATGGGTAGTCAATTAAGCCGTAAAGCTTTTCGGACCACGGTGGTAGTCCTTTCGACTAGCCACATTGTAAGGTGTTTATTTGGGATGTCAAGAATATTCTATCTAAGTGATTGAAAAGAATACGACAAAACGTCTTGACAAACCCAACGTACAACAATGCCAAAGCATTTCTTCGGGGGCATGGTATACTAAGAGTAGGAGGTATCTTTGGGATACGTGGTCATAAGATATACCAAAATTCGGAGGCGTGGCGCTTGCAACCCCCAAAAACCATCAGGTATACTTTCTAGGATAAGTTTTGCGGAGGGCGGCTAGCTGGTTGCTAGGGGCGGTCTTATAAACCGCGAATCCTGACAGGGATGGAGTTCGATTCTCCCGCCCTCCGCGCAAGACCGAGGGAAACAGCGTGTTTCACCACGCTGGAATCTAACCCTCGGAGGAGGTGGCAATGAAGCAAATCATTGCCCTCTTCTATGTCCGCACGGCCAGCGGTTTCCCTTCGGCTGTGCGGTTTCACCACAACCCCCATCCGCAAGGGTGGGGGTTTCTCTTAGAGCGTGCTCCAAGACAAGAATTGCAGAATACGTTGGGTTTGTCAAGGCATTTTGGCGTCAAATTGGTGCCATTTTGACACGAGCCCAAATCGGCCTACGGTCGCCATGACTCCCTAAAAAACAATACCAAATTAAGGCAGTACCCGGAATCTATCATCATTTACACGAATCGGACTCTTGTGAGATGATGTTTTTGGTTCTTTCACGCGAGCAGACCGTCCCGACAACCCAAGATGGAGAGTAATTCAACAGAACAATTCACCCCTCGCCCCAACCCTCCGGCTCTTCCCCGCGTGATGGTGGCGACGACCGCCATGCTCACCTTTATTACCTTCTGGCGAGCGGCGGCGATCGTGTTGAATGATCTTGCCTCGTCCGCCTACTACGCCGGTGGAATTGCGGAGCAGGCCGTGGGCAAGTCAGCCCCTTGGTTCATTCTCGCCGTCATGCTGTTTTCCTACGCCGTGCGCGCGATCTACGTCGAAAGCTGTAGCATGTTCGTGCGGGGCGGCGTCTATCGGGTCGTGAAAGAAGCCATGGGCGGAACGCTTGCTAAGTTTTCCGTATCCGCCCTGATGTTTGATTACATTCTTAACGGGTCCGATCAGCGGCGTTTCCGCCGGCCAATACCTCGCCGGATTCCTCAACGAGCTTCTGCAATTACCTGCATATCAGCATCATCTTGCCCGTGAACGGGACGGCTGCGGCTTTCGCCATCCTGGTCACCATTTATTTCTGGCAGGAGAACGTCAAGGGCATCCCGGAATCGAGTGAAAAGGCGCTGCGCATCATGCAATTCACCACCGTGATGGTGGTGCTCTTGATCGGCTGGTGCGGTTACACGGTTTGGGTACGAGGCGCCCACCTTCCGCCGCTACCGACGCTGGGACATTTGCATTTCGCTCCCGGACGCGCTGGGTTGGTTAAGCCACAGCCGGCTTCCCCAGACCATCGGGTCTAGTGGGAATATTCATCGGCCTCGGGCACTCCATCCTGGCCATGAGCGGCGAGGAATCCCTCGCCCAGGTGTATCGCGAAATCCAGCATCCCAAGCTGCCCAATTTGAAGAAGGCCGGCTTGGTCATCTTCATCTACAGCATGGTCTTCACCTCCCTGGTTTCGTTCTTCGCGGTGATGATTATTCCCGATGCGGTGCGCAAGAACTTCTTTGACAACCTGATCGGCGGTCTGGCGATGAATATGGCCGGCCCGCTGATGCTCCGCCTGGTGTTCCACGGGTTTCGTGGTTTTGGTAGGAACCCTGATTCTTGCCGGCGCCGTGAACACCGCCATTGTAGGTTCCAACGGCGTTCTTAATCGCGTTTCGGAGGACGGCGTTCTAGCTGCCTGGTTCCGCCGCCCGCACCCCCGTTTTGGCACATCCTATCGAATTATCGATATGGTGGTCGGCCTCCAGATTCTGACGATCCTCCTCAGCCGCGGCAACGTCTATCTCCTGGGCGAAGCTTACGCCTTTGGCGTCATTTGGAGTTTCGTCATGAAAGGCCTGGCGGTCCTGGTGCTGCGGTTACAAAGAACCCGGCGCGCGCGAGTACCGCGTCCCCCTGAATTTGCACATTGCGGGGCGGGAAATTCCCATTGGACTGGGCCTCATTACCCTGGTGCTTATCGGCATTGCCGTGGTCAATCTCTTCACCAAGCAAGTTGCCACCGTCTCCGGCGTGGCCTTTACCATTGTGCTTTTCGCCGTCTTCACGATTTCCGAAAAAATGACCCACTCGCGCCAAGGCGCTCACCAGGAACTTGACCAATTCCATCTCGTCCCGGGAGAAGAACTCACGCCCAAGGCCGTGGGAGTTCGGCCGAACAATATTCTGGTTTTGGTGCGCGACTACCACACCCTCTACCACCTCGCCGCCGTCCTCCGGCGCGTCAATACCGCCCGGCAGGATGTGGTGGTTCTGCACATCCGCATCCTGCAACGCGCCGCCTCCGGCGAGAGCGCTCTGGTGCCGGAGCAACTTTTCAGCACCACGGAACAGTATCTCTTCACGCGCGCGCTCGCGCTGGCGGAACACGAGGGGAAGAGCATTCATTTGGCTGTCGCCGCCGCCAATGAAATTTGGGAAGGCATCCTTCGCTCCGCGCAATCTCTGCAATCCTCAACCATCGTTCTTGGATCCTCCGCGATGATGCCGGTGGCCGAGGAAGCGCGTTACGCCGGGCTCGCCTGGGAAAAACTTCCTGACCCCAAGCCCCATCTGACGCTTGAGATCCTTACGCCCGATGGACAGGAAGAAATCTTCTACCTCGGCCCGCACGCGCCTCACCTGACACCCAAGGAGATCGATTTGCTCCACAGCCTCTGGCTGCGCTTCAGTACCGAGCTTGCCCCGGAGGAAGTCCACCACCACGACATCGTCCATTTCGCGCTAAACGAGCTCATTGACGAACTCGCGGAAGGGAAGGATCAGGAAGTCGCCGGGCGATTGAGGGATCACCTCGCACGATCAAGTCACGCCGCATTACCTTTCACTAGCTCGGATTTTTCCCGAAGTTTTGCAAGAGCGGGGCTTCCGCCCCGCTGCTACAGGGACCTCCTGATTATTCCTGTGCCCTCGCGCCTCGCGCGGCCCCCATGAATCGGCGCTGTGCAGGTCGCAGGACGAACAGAGTAGGGGAGCCCCGATTTCGTCGGGGTTGAAGCCCCGACCTTCCGGCAGCCCCTTAACGTGTCCAAGCGTCGTGAGAAATCCCCACTGACAGGCGGATTCGCGAGGCTATTCGCTTCCCCTCCGGACAATCACCGCGGCATTGAATCCGTCCATCGGATGTTGATCGGGGCGGGTCCGAAAATATCCCCGCGAATCAAAAAAGGGGATCAGGCGCGGGTGTTGTGAGGCGAGTTCGTGCGAGGTAAGAACTCGAAAAGCGGGCTGTTCGCTCAGGACCTTCTCCACCACCCCTTCATTTTCCTCCGGTTCGAGTGAGCAGGTGGCATAAACCAAGCGCCCGCCATCCGCCAGGGCAGGAAGCGCATTCCGCAGCATCATGGCCTGCAACTCCGCCAAGCGGGTTATATCCTCCGGACGGAGCCGCCATTTGATTTCCGGATTGCGCGCCAGCGTCCCCGTGCCCGAACAGGGCGCGTCCAGCAAAATCCGATCAAACTTCGCGCCGAAAGGAAGCGCGCGCGCGGCGTCCAATCGCACCATCGACAAGCGAACCGCCGCCGGAACCCATGGGGGAAGGAGTTTGGCCAGGGTGCGCAGGCGCGCGGCGCTGCGGTCGCAAGCCACCAGCGTTCCGGCTCCCAGCATTTGCGCGAGTTGCCCCGCCTTCATTCCCGGCGCGGCGCAGAGGTCCAGAACACGCTGGCCCGGGGTCGGGCGACACGAGTTCCGCCACCAATTGCGAGGCCTCGTCCTGGATCACCACGCGCCCTTCCCGGTACGCCCGGGTATTTTGAACCTGCCCGGATTCCACCCTCAGGCCGCGCGCTTCGGCGTACTCGCAATATCGATGTGGCGACGCCCTCCGCTTCCAACTCCCGGCGAATGTCTGCAAATTCGCGCCAGCATCCACCACACGCAGCGTGGTGCGAGGGGTCTGAAGGCTGGCATAGGCCAGTCGCAGCGCTCCCACCTCGCCGGATTCGCACGTGGTCGCGGTAATCCCTTCCCACCGCTTCAACAACCATGCGGGAAAGGCGCGCCGCACGCTCTCCCGATCCTCGGCAGAAAGGTGTTCAAAGTCGCGCCCCGGCACGCGGTCCTCGGGAGGCTCACACTTTCTCAGGACCGCATTGACCAAACCCGCCGCGGAGCGCTTGCGCGCGGCCTTCGTCAGCTCCACGGCATCATCCACCACCGCGCGCTTCGGTACCCTTTCCAGAAACCGAATCTGGTAAGCGCCCATGCGGAGAATCGTCAGCACTTCGGAATCGAACCCTTTCACCTTTCTTCCCGAAAGCTGCTCGATCTGGAAGTCCAGTTCGCCGCGCCAGCGCAATACGCCCATCACGATTTCGGTCGCCAGCCGCCGGTCGGCCTCCTTCAAGGCGGAAACCTCCGGGCTTTGCAGCAGATCCACGGCGAACCCGCGGCCGGATTCCAAGCGCAGCAGGATTTGGTAGGCGATTTTTCGGGCGGGAGAAATGGGCATGAAGGAAGAAATTAAAGTAAGACTTAAATATTAACGATGAAATACGCTGTTTTAAACGACGGATAGCGATGTGCAAGAGCTCTCCATTAATTTCAGCACTTTGGCCACCATAATTCAGATTTGCCCGTTTATCCACTTTCTCTCGCCGGCGCGATTTTCACCCCGTTGAGAAAATCGCGAGCCGGCAGGCGCTTGCGGCCTTCCAGTTGAATTTCCGCCAGCTCCAGCAGCGTTCCCTGGCCGCAAGCTCACGCGCAGCCTGCCACGGTCAGCGACCAGCGTCCCGGGATCGAGATGCATTGTCTCGCCCGCTGCCGGGCGGGACGCAGCCCAGATGTGCAGGTTCTTGCCGCGAAAGCTCGTGTAAGCTCCCGGCCACGGCCGCAGGCCGCGAATGCGATTCCAAATCTCCAGCGCCGGGAGGTTCCAATCGATTCGTCCGTCTTCCTTTTTCAAAATGGGCGCGAGCGTCGCCTGCGCGTGATCCTGGGGCTGCGCCTCGAGGTCGCCCCGTTCCAGCCGCCGCAAAGTTTCAATCATCAAATCCGCGCCAACCTGGCTAAGCCGCTCGCCCAGCGTTTCCGACGTGTCATCATCCTGAATTTCCACTTCCCTCTTCAGCAAAATGTCGCCGGTATCCAACCCCACATCGATTCGCATGGTGGTGACGCCGGTCACCGCCTCGCCGCGAATCAGCGACCACTGAATGGGCGCGGCCCCACGATACTTGGGCAGAAGCGAGGCGTGCAGATTGATGCACCCGAGCCGCGGCAGGTCGATCATCCATTTCGGAAGGATGTGCCCGTAAGCCACCACCACGATAGCGTCGGGCCGATAGCGCGAAAGGAATTCCACCGTCGCGGGTTCTTTCAACTTTGCCGGCTGGTAGACCTCCAAGCCCGCGCGCAGAGCCGCTTGCTTCACGGGCGGAGCTTTCACTTCGTACCCGCGCCCGCTGGGTTCATCCAGATTGGTTACGACGAGGTCGATCGCAAATTTCTCCGCGATAAGCCTTTCCAAGGTGGGAACAGCGAAATCGGGTGTGCCGCAAAAGAGAAGGTTCATAGGTCCAAGGGAATGGACAAGGCTACAAGGGTAAAGTGTAAAGGGTAAAGGATGGACGATCCGCTTTTATTTACGACTTTATCCTTTACCCTTTAACCTTTACCACTCCCCCGCTTTCATCATCTTGCGCACTTTGCGCTTGATGGACTCCCGCTTCAGGCGGCCGACGTGTTGGATGAACAGCTTGCCGTTCAGGTGGTCGATCTCATGGCAGAAAGCGCGCGCCAGCAGGCCCTCACCGGTCATGGTGAATTCCTGGCCGTGAATATCCTGTGCCCGCACCGTGGCGCGCTCCGGGCGGGGCGTCTTGGCGCGAAAATCCGGCAAGCTCAAGCACCCTTCCTCCTGCACGTGCTCGCCTTCCATGGAAATGATCACGGGATTGGCCAGCACCAGCTTGGCCTTGGGATCTTCGCCCGAGGTCGTGTCAATCACGGACAACCGCAGGGGCAAGCCCGATTTGCGGCGCCGCCAAGCCCACGCCATTCGCCGCGTACATGGTTTCAAACATGTCCGCCACGAGCTTTTCCAAATTTGCCGTCGAACTCGACAATAGGATTGCCGGGCTTCTCCAAAACTTCTCGACCGTATTTGACGATAGGATAGATCATTTTTGAAATTCGAATATCGAAACTCGAAAATCGGAAACTCGAATCGCGCGCGGATTGTGCGGAGTTTACCGTCCGTGCCAGCGCTGCAGTTTCGAATTTCGAGTTTTCGAATTTCAAGCTAGAACCTCCTGACTTGCTCCAGGTACCCATAAAATTCCGGAGCGTCTCCTCCATCGAGTCTCCGCCAAACTTCTCCAGAAGCGAGCGCGCCAGGATGAGCGCCACCATCGCTTCGCCCACCACGCCGCCCGCCGGCAGCACACAAATATCCGAGCGCTCGTAGGCGGCCTTGACCGTTTCTTTACTTTCAAAATCCACCGATTCCAGCGGACGCCGCAGAGTGGAAATGGGCTTCAGATAGCCGCGCACCACAAGGTCTTCCCCGTTGGTGATTCCACCCTCCAGGCCGCCGGCGCGATTGGTTTTGCGCGTAAATCGCGCGTGGGCGCGGTCGTATCCAATTTCGTCGTGTACGTTTGAGCCCATCGCCGTGGCGCTGGCGATGCCGCTGCCGATTTCCACGGCTTTGACGGCTTGAATCGACATGACGGCCTGCGCCAACTGGCCGTCGAGCCGCTCATCCCACTGCGCGCATGAACCCAAGCCGGGGGGAAGGCCGCGCGCGATCACTTCAAACGTTCCGCCCACGGTATCGCGGTTTTCCGTGGCGCGGTCCACCTCTTCTTTCATGCGAGCTTCGGTGGCGGGATCCACGCACGCCAGCATCAAATCTTCCCGATCCCGCAGCGCCAACACCGCCTCAAACGGCACACGGTCATCGGCCAAGCCTCACCTCGCCGAGCGCCACAACGTGGCTGGCCACTTCAATGGCAAAGCTCTTCAAAAAGAGCTTGGCCACCGCCCCTACCGCCACCCGCGCGGTGGTCTCGCGAGCGCTGGCCCGCTCCAGAACATAGCGCGCCTCGCGAAAGTTGTACTTCAGGCATCCCGCCAAATCTGCGTGGCCCGGCCGCGGCGGGGAAAGCGGTTTGTATTTGGCCCGTGATTCCGGCCGGTCTTCCACCGCCATGGCCTCTTTCCAGTTTTCCCAATCCCGATTCACAATCAGGATGGCGATGGGCGAACCGATGGTCTGGCCATGCCTCACGCCGGAGAGAAATTGCGCGGTGTCGGTTTCAATCTTCATGCGCCCGCCGCGCCCGTAGCCGCCCTGACGGCGCTTCAGCTCGCGATTCACATAGTCAAAGTCGATCCGCAGCCCGGCGGGCAATCCTTGCAAGCATGGCCACCAAGCCCTTGACCATGCGACTCCCCGGCGGTTTGGAAACGCAGCATATCTCTCACTTTGGCGCCGACGGCGAAGGGCGCCAAAACCTTTGGATTTTAGCGAATTCCGCGCCAACGGTCAAAAATCTGCGGATCGTCCCCCGTCCGGTTTCCCTCGGCACACAGCCATCCCTCATTTCCGACAAAGCGGATTTTGCGCCCTTGCCGGGCCCTTCTAGTCTATAATTCAGCATTCTCGGGATTCCTATGCGCTACCTGCTACTCAGTGACGTCCATTCCAATCTCGAAGCTCTCTACACTTGTCTTGAACTCGCCGCCGGGAAATACGATATGGCGGTTTGTTTAGGCGACCTCGTGGGCTACGGCCCGAATCCCAACGAGGTGATCGACAAAATTCGCAACCTTTGCAAGGTTGTCATCCGCGGCAACCACGACAAGGCCTGTTGCGGAATCGACGACGCCAAGGAATTCAATCCTTACGCGCGCATGGCCACCGAGTGGACTCGCCAAGCTCTCACGCCCGAGCATCTCGAGTACCTTCGCGCCCTTCCCATGGGTCCCGCCGTGATGGACGGATTCATTATCGTGCACGGGTCACCCAACGATGAGGACGAGTACATTCTGGGGCCCGCACAAGCGCTGCCCCTGCTGCGCGGCCCGGAAACTCAACTCGTTTGCTTTGGCCATACGCACCTGCAAGGCGGCTTCATGATTACGAGTACCGGGCGTTTTCAATCCATCCGCATCCCCGCCACGCCGGATGGCTTGACCCTGACTCTCCGCCTCGAGGACGGCGCGCGCTTTCTGATCAATCCCGGCTCCGTGGGCCAACCGCGTGACCACGACTGGCGCGCCGCCTTTGCCATTCTCGACACGGACCGGAAAGAAGTGGAGTATTACCGCACCCCTTACGACGTGGCCCAAACCCAGGCCAAAATGGAAAAAGCCGGCCTGCCTCTGCCCCTTTACCGCCGCCTGGAATTGGGACGCTAGAAACAGGTAGACAGCATTCGGCAGACGGAAACTGGGAAAATCGAAACTCGCAAATCTGCGAGTTTCCAGTTTCCATTTTCAAGTTTCGTCTTTCTGATGCTCAAAATTCCACGTAGACGGCCCTTACCGCCGGCGGCGCCTGATTCCAATCCACCGGCATGTGCTCGAAGGTCACGCGGAAGGCGTGGGTTTCACCCGGCTGCAAAGGCGTGGCGCGATCCGCGAGGGGATGGGCGGTTTCGCGCAGCACCACCTGGTTGAGAGTATCCACGAAATTCAGTTCCACATCGAGGCGGCGAACCGGCTTCGAGCCCTTGTTGGTGACGCTGCCATCCAGGTAGGTTACCGTGTCGCCGAGGAAGTTGGCGGCGGCGCTCATGCGCAAATCGGCGAACGCCAGCGAGGCAAGATAAGCCTTCTGCTCCGCGCTCAGAGCCGGCCGCCCGGCCCCGGCCGAAGCCGCGCCGGGATACCGCGTGATGTTGCTGGAGAACAAAGAACGCAACCAGTCGCTGCCAGAACTATCGACACAATTAAAATAATAATTAGAGTTGAAATACCGTGATCGTTCCGAGGCATGGTTATCAATCAGGTTCCGGCCACCGTCAGGCCGGAAATCAGCAAGGTCGGCGCCGCGATGGCGCTGCGAAATTCCAGGTCAGAGCCCACCATCTCGATGTGGTTCAGCATTTCCGCCAGATTTCCCGCGATGGTGACCTCTTCCACCGGATAGGCCAACTCTCCGTTTTCAATCCACATTCCCGCCGCCCCGCGGGAATAATCGCCCGTCACGATATTCACGCCGAAGCCGATCAGGTCGGTCACATAGAACCCCGCCTTCACGGACTTGCGAATTTCCTCGGCGCTATGCGGGCCGGGCGCCAGATAGAAGTTCTTCGGCCCCACGTTGGGTGGTCCGGAGACACCCCGCGAGGCGTTTCCCGGTGGTCCGCATGTTCAGCTTGCGCGCCGTGTAGCAGTTTAGCAGGTAATTGCTGAGCACGCCCTTTTCAATGACCGGCGTCACGGAAGCGGGAATCCCCTCGCCGTCGAAGGGGCGCGTGCCGAACCCGCCCGGACGCAGGCCGTCATCAAGGATGGTCACGCGCTCGTTCGCCACCTTCTGGTTCAGCTTCCCGGTTAGAAACGAGGCGCTGCGATAGATGGCGTCGCCGCGCACCGCCTCAAAAATGTGGCCGACCAGCGAAGGCGCGGTTTCCGGATCGAAAATCACCGGCACCTGGCAAGTCGCCATTTTGCGCCCCCCGAGCTTGCGCAAAGTGCGCTCTGCGGCCTTGCGTCCCACCGCCTCGGGACTTTCCAGCGCGCTGCGCCGGCGCGACACGGAATACCAGTAGTCGCGCTGCATGCCGCCATCCTCCGCCACCGGAGCGACGGAGCCCGCGCAATACGATGACCGGTAACTGCCCACGAAACCCAGCGAGTTGGCGTACGCCCTGCGCCCCACGCTCGCTTCAAACCATGCCCCCTCGGAATTCTTGATGCGGGGGTCGGCGCCGAGCGCCGCCTGCTCCGCGCGCCGGGCGTAGTCAATGCGCTCTTCCGTGGAAAGCTCGGCCACATCCTCGGAATAAAGTTCCAAATCGCCTTCGTAACGGCCCAGCAGCGCCGCGTCCGGCAGGCCGCTGGCGGGATCTTCGGAAGTGACCCGCGCCATGGCCAGCGTGCGCTCCACCAAGCGCTCCAGAGATGGCGCGGAAAAATCGCTGGAGAAGGACGAGGCGCTGCGTACGCCCAGGAAAATTCGCAATCCCAGAGCCTTGGAGGCAGCCTCCTTCAGCTTCTCGATTTGGCCCAGCCGCAGCGCCGTGGAAAATTCATCCGCTTCGTGAACGGTCACGTCCGCGGCCGTGGCGCCCGCGCGCATGGCGCGGTTCACCAGTTCCACGGCGATTTGTTCCAGTTGTTGTTCCATAAGCAGGAGCCAGAAGTTAGAAGTTAGAAGTTAGAAGCTAGGAGCCAGAATTGAGAAGTCGGAGATAGAAACTCACAGGTCCTCGGTTCAGTTTCCTTCTCAGCTTCGTGATTCTAGACTCCTAACTTCCGTCCTATCCTCTACGCAAACGACTGTCCGCCGCGCGGGGCCGTGCCTCCCACGGTCAGGCGGCTGACTTTGATGGTGGGAATGCCCACTCCCACCGGCACGCTTTGGCCATCCTTGCCGCAGGTGCCGATTCCCGGGTCGAGCTTCAAATCGTTGCCCACGGCGGTGACGCGCGTCAGCACCGTCGGGCCGTCGCCGATCAGCGTGGCGCCCTTCACCGGCGCCGTCAGCCGGCCATCCTCGATCAGGTAGGCTTCCGACGCCGAAAACACAAACTTGCCGTTGGTGATGTCCACTTGCCCGCCGCCGAAATTGGATGCGTACAGGCCGTGTTTGACGGAGCGAATGATATCGTCGGGAGCGTCCGTGCCCGCCAGCATGTAAGTGTTGGTCATGCGCGGCATGGGAATGTGCTCGTAACTTTCCCGCCGCCCGTTGCCCGTCCGCGTGGTCTTGAGGATGTCGGAGCTCAGCTTGTCCTGCAAATATGCGCGCAGGATGCCCTTTTCGATCAGCACGGTTTTCTGCGTGGGCTCGCCTTCATCATCCACATTCAGCGAACCGCGCCGCGCCGGAATGGTGCCGTCATCCACCACCGTGCAAATGTCGGAGGCCACGCGCTGTCCCATCTTGCCGCTGAAGGCCGAGATGCCCTTGCGATTGAAATCCGCTTCCAAGCCGTGGCCGATGGCTTCGTGCAGCAGAATGCCCGGCCATCCCGGACCCAGCACCACTTCCATCTCGCCCGCCGGAGCTTCGCGCGCTTCGAGCTGCACGATCGCCTGCCGCGCCGCTTCTTTGGCGAAGTGTTCGGGCACCGCGCTCGCCGGAGAAGAACTCCAGCCCCACGCGCCCGCCGCCGCCGCTGGAACCGGACTGGAGCTTGCTCGCCGTCCTGGGCGATGGTGAAAACATTCAGGCGCACGAGCGGCTGGAAATCCGTAACCACGCGGCCGTCCGAACCGGCAATCAGCACGTGGCGAATCTGGTCGCCGTAAGTGGCGCGCACCTGCTTGATGCGCGGATCGTAAGCGCGCGCGGCGATATCCGCCCGCACCACCAGTTCGAGCTTGTCCGACAATTCGCGATCCGTGGAGGGCAAGCGCCACGCGGATAGAAATCGTGATGGGCGTCGAGCGCGCTCAAGCCCACGGTGGAAACGCGCGCCGGGCCGCTGGCAATGCGCCCCGCAATCTTCGCCGCCTTCAAAATCTTTTCCGGGGCCAAGTCGTCGGTGTAAGCGTAGCCGGTCTGCTCCCCCGCCACCACGCGCACGCCACAGCCCATGGAGATTCCTTCGGTGGCGGTCTTCACCAGCGACTCGTCCACCAGCAGCGACGACGAAGTAGTGTGCTCGAAGTAGAGGTCCGCGTACTCGCCGCCCTCGGAAAGCGCCGCTCCCAGATACTGCGAGAGATTCGCCTCCGTCAGCCCAAAGCGGTCGAAGAAGAATCGATCAGAATTGCCCATCTTGGTAAGCCCACCTCATCCGTGGGGCGCGAGGCACAGAAGCTTCACGACCAACACCCTGAATTCCAACCTAACACACAGCCCATCGGTGTCAATTTGGGCAAGAATCGACCTATCGGTTCATCGGCTCATCGGGATATTGTCGATTGGTGATTCTCGATTTGTGATTGGCGATTGTCAATGTCAGCAAATTGGCTCATCTCCTCACCTGGCACTGCCGATAGCCGATATGGGGAAGTGTGTCACGAGGGGTTTGGGGGCCGATACCGTTCGCTCTTCCAGCCGGGTACTTAGCCCGTTTCGGGCCACTTGTCACTCGTCACTGGTCACGGCTTTTGAGAAGTGTTTCACGCGGGGGGATTAGCAGTCGACTTTGCGCGCTTTTATGGACTCCGGCATCGCCCGCCCTCGCCACTTGTCACTCGTCACTCGTCACTCGTCACTGCTTTTAGCCCAGCCGGTAGGGCGCGCGCATCTCGCGGCCCAGCAGTCTTCGACGCCTCGGCATCGCCGACGATTTCCATCTTCCCCGGGTCCCACTGGATCTTGCGCCCGGTGAGCATGGCAATCTGGCCGAGCCAGCCGGGCGTAGCGGAATGCAGCGCCACGCGGGCCGGCGTCAAAGTCTTTTCGCGCGTGCGGACGCAATCGATGAATTCGCGGTAGTGGCCGGGGCTGACCTTGAGCTTGACCTCGCTCTCGCCGATTTGCTCGGTCAGCAGCGACTTGGGCTCGGCGTCGAACTTGCCGCGGTCGACCCAGACCCATCCCTTGTCGCCGATCCATTTCGTGCCGCTCTTGATTTCGGGATAGCCGCCCGCGATCGTCATCGGCGTGCCATCGGGGTAGACGGCGTGTACCTTGTAACGTGTGGCCGCGTTGAAAGGATCGGTGCGCGGCGGGTATTCGCCCACGCCTTCCACCGAGACGGGACCATTTGCGTCCCAGCCCATGCCCCAGTGAGCGATGTCGACGTGGTGGCCGATCCAATCCATCAACTGGCCCCCGCCATAGTTCAGGTTCCAGCGCCAGTTAATGTGGACGCAGGCTTCGCGATAGGGCATCTCGGCCGCGGGGCCGAGCCAGCGGTCGTAATACAGGGTCGGCGGCGGGGCGCTGATTTCGAGCTTCGACTTGTCCTTCACTTCGTAAAATCCCGAGGGCAGCCCGACCTCGATGGCCTTGATTTTGCCGATGCGGCCATTGCGCACCAGTTCGCAGGCTTGGCGGAAGTTCTCGACCGACCGCTGCCAACTGCCGGTCTGCCAGATGCGGCCCTGGCGTTCGCTCTCCTGCACCATGGCGAGGCCCTCGCGGAAGTTGTGCGCCAGCGGCTTCTCGCAGTAGATATCCTTTTTGGCGCGCGCGGCCTGAGGTGGCGACGATGCCGTGCCAGTGGTCGGGCAGCGCGATGCTGACCGCGTCCACGTCGCGCCGCATCAGCACCTCTTCGAAGGCATGATAAGGCGTGCAACCCTGGTCGCCGTACTCGGTGTCGACCAGCGCCTTTCCCCGCGTCAGGTGGCCCTCGTCCAGGTCGCACACGGCGACGATGCGCACGTCCTTCAATTTCAGAAATTCCTGCAGGTGGCCGTCGTAGCCCATCCAGCCCAGGCCGATGCAGGCCAGGGAAATCCGGTCGCTCGGCGGCGTGGCCCCGCCCCGGCCCAGCGCGCTCGCTGTAACGAACATCGGCGCCGCAACACTCGCCACACTCGCCAACCCGGCATTTCGTAGGAACTTACGTCGTGAACTCATGAGCATCCCCCCCCCTGCGGAACCTATTTTCGCGCCGCCATCATACATCGAATTGTTAATTGCCGATTGCCGATTTTCGATTGACGATTTCGGATTGGGACAATTCGAAATGGGCAATCTTGATTGTCACTCGCCACTTGCCACTCGTCACTGCCTTTGTGTGTCTCGGACTTCGTACCTTGGACCCCGGCCCCTGCCGGCCCCCTCTTGACTACCGCCAAGCATAGGTGTATCTCTATGCAATGACGATTGTGAATATGGCCACCGCGGCATCCCAGATTCTCTCCAACACCCTGAACGCGTTAAATGTTGTAAGAGAACGCGCTCAGAGTTCGAAGGATAGTGACCTTAAAAAGCACATCAGCACGCTTTACGATAACCTACTATCGCTGAAAGAAGCAGTAATGCGGCTCACTCAGGAAAACGACGAACTGAAGGTGAAGATCGCGGAACTAGAGCGCCCTCCGCAAAAACCCGAGCCAGAGTTGCGTCAAGTAGGTTCTTGTAATTTCTATTTTGTCGGCGAGAAAGGACCGTATTGCCAAGCATGTTATGACGGGAAAGGGAAACTTACAGTATTGTCACCTCCAGAGCCTTGGAACCGCGGGATTCGTAGACATTGCGTGCTTTGCAACGAGTTCTTTTATGAGCAACCGATGGATTTCCGCCCGACAAGGATTGGTGGGGGTGGCCCTTGGAGTTGAAAATGAATGCCCATGGTCTGGCGCAGAGCGCGGCTCTGCGGGGCACAGGCAAGGCTGAAATCCGGCAGAGCCAACCACTCCTGAAAACCTTGGCGCGGCGATAGGTTCTGCTGGTCAGAGTTCCAGCCGTCCGCGCGCAAAACGGCGTTGTGGGTGGGCCTGGCCAGGGCTAAATAGGACCTGAAACGCCTAGTTGCGCTCTGCCCCAGTAAGCTGGGTCTGATGCGCCAGCCAGAGAAAAACCTCATTGGGGCGCAGGGTGTTGACATAACAAGGATTGCGAGATTGTCCTTCCGAAGATTAACCAGAATATAGGTCGGCGATGAGGCATGAGCGAAATAGCAGCTTTTCTCCATCCAACTTCAGAAGAAGACCTCGTTGAAACCTACACGGTCGACGGTTCTCAGTTAGGTCCGCCACTCTCAACAGTGAACAATCAATTGAAGAAGGTAAAGTTAAAGATTCTTCAGAATACTTCGGATGGGAAGAAACTTATCTACCATGTTGCCTTATATGCAGTTGTCGATGAGCCGATATTAGACAAGGATTTGGAACGCTGGTTGTGCGATAATAAGCAGTTGTGCGGGAGGCCAACGGAAAGAGCCAAAGTTGCCGTCCGTGTGAACTTTTTTGTACGACGTAAATTCCAAAGTGCCGGATTGGCCTCTTATCTCTGCGGAAAAGAAGAAATCTACTTTCGAAAGTGGGGCGCGAAGGAGATTCAGGTTTTCGCAATGGAGATGGGACGATGGGTTTGGACACGCCCGCAATTCGGCTACAATATTGACACATTTGAATTTGAGAGCGCCCAGCAAAAGTACAAGGAATGGCAGAGAGCACAAGGAATTTTTCCTGTCATACTGGCATCGCGACTCGCCGATTTCCCGCGTGACTTTCTGTTGAATGAACTAAATTCGCTAGCCCTATTTAAGGCTCTGTAACTGACGCTTATGCCGAGGGAACTGAAGGTTTACAATCGTTTTCACGAGCTCATCCTATACCTGCGTTTTGTTCCAAAAAGCCTTTTTCCGCTTCAGGTAGTCCTAGGGAGCAGGGAACTCCGCGAAGCGGTTCGTGCTCTGTATGGACAAGACTTTGACCGAACCGTCGTGGTAGAGGGCGAGCACCGGAACTTCCGCGCGAGATGGGCCAGTCCCGAGTATATCGACGCATTGGCTGGTTATTGGGGAACCAATTTTCAATGGCGGACCGAGACAAAAGCTGACGAGCTTCCCATTGATCCAAAGAGTTCCGGACTGGTTCCAACTGACGACTCCCTCGGACTTGGCGGGGACATGATCAGCCAACCGGTCTTTGCAGGCAGCTTGGCCTATCCGTATTCAACTGGGCTGGCAATTCAGTCTAAACCACAAGGGGATTTTGATCCATATCTGCCTCATCACGTGAATTACGATTCTGGGTATCCGCCCGCCTGTGCGTTGCTCAATGGCAATTTGGAAGTCTCTCTTTCCAATGCTCGTTTTCCTTACGGGGCTGGTAGACCTATATTAAGCACCGCGGTGAAACCTGCTGAACCCAGTGTCGGTCTCGCGATTGGAATGGTGTCGCAAGGAGGTTCTGCATATGGAGCTACTTTCAGTTCTCCTGGCTAGGGCTATGGCTTGGGTGGAACCGGCCGAGCTGAATCCAAGGGCTGCGGTTTTCTATCCGGATTTGGCGCAAGCTATTGTTGCGCGTTACAACTTCCAAAAATTCCCTCAAACACTAGAAGATTTTGATGAGGCAAAGGGGGTGACATTCGCTGGCGGCCGATTTGAGAACTCAGTGATAGACCAATTGGTCATCTACACATACGGAATCCTTGTTGATACAAGATCGTCCACCCAAGAGTCAAAGCGCTTATTGGAAGAGGCCATGCAGTGGGGGGCCAATGAACTTGGCCTTGTGTACAACCCCTCTATGGTCAAGAGATGGCAATACGCGAGCCACGTCACGTTTCGTAGCGATGTGCCCTTAACGGGTCTGCATTCAGTATTCCAAAGAATAGCCGGGAAGTTGACGAAGACCATAGCTGAAAACATGGGTGAAAATTTGGAGTACCAGCTTACAAGCCTCGCCCTTGATTACGATGCCCTCGCCAGAAAGCATCCATTGGGGCGTTTCTCCATCCAGCGTCGGGACAACACCCCGTTCTCAGAAAACAAATACTTTTCCGACGCACCAGTACCGACAGATATTCATATTGAGCTATTGAAAGAATTTGAAGCCGATATTCGGGGCACCTTTAGCCCAAATTCTAGCCTGGCGTAAGCAAAAACCAACGCGCACTTGGGGTGCAATAACTGGATAGGAAGGGTCGGCACAGTCCTGACCATGGCCTCTTCTCATGCACGAGACCCAAGGGGCAACCGCCCTTCGTCAATCGGGATGGGGGGCGAGGCTGACCTCAAATTTAAATTGGCAGATTCAAGATGGGTTAGCTGATAGCTCACAGCCGACAACAGCAGAAAGTTTTCAGTCCTCAGTTATCAGTTGTCAGTAAGTAACGTAAGGAAGCAATCTGCAAGTCGAACGGGGCGGTTAAGCAAACACTATTCGGCCCTTGGGGGCGGGGACGGGACGGCCGATTTCCCGAGCGGTTTCGATCCACTCCTGGATGACCACTTCCACGCTCGCGAGGGCTTCCCGATAGGTTTTGCCGTCGGCGGCGCAGCCGGGAAGCTCCGGCACGTCGGCGATGAAGGCTTTGTCCTCCTCGCTCCAATAGATGATGATCTCGTACTCAGGCATCTCCGCCGCCTCCCAACCTGTACTTGAGTATAACCTGCCGCACCTGTCCTCCCTGATAAGGCCTGGTCCGGCGCAGTGGCGCAGTTTGGTGTCGCAGCAACGAGTCTGCCTCGCCATATGGCGGCGTAAAGCCGCCTCTACGTCAATCTGCACCACTACCCCTAATTCCGAATCCCCGAATCGCCAGCAGCCTCGGTGATCACCTCAAAACCGGCCATGCATGATCGGGTCAAAACCGGCCATGTGAGGCCGTCCGGGACTAAGTTTTTTTACCCTGCCGCAGGCTCCGCTGGCAAGTCGGTTTTCGTTCGCCAGCTTCGTGGGCCGCACTTCAGCAGATGTCCGTGGTGGAGGAGGCGGTCGAGCATGGCGCTGACGGCCGCCGCATCCCCCAGCAACTTGCCCCAGTCTTCCACCGGTCGATTGGAAGTCACCAGCGTACTGGCGCGTTCGTAGCGGCGCATAATGAGTTCGAGCAGTTCCTCGGCGGCGGTCAAGGGCAGCTTGCGCATGCCGAAGTCGTCGATGATGAGCAGCGGCACGGTGGTCAGCGACTCCAGACATTCTTTGCGGGTGCCGTCGAGCGTGGCGTCGGCGATCTCCTCCAGCAGGGCGTGAGTTTCGCGGTAGAAGACGCGATACCCCTGTTGGATGACGGCTTGGCCGATGGCTTGGGCCAAGTGACTTTTGCCGCTCCCGGGCGGGCCGAGAAAAAGGGCGTCCTCATGCCGGGCGATGAAGGTGCCGGTGGCCAGCTCAAAGACCAGGCTGCGATTCATCTTTTTGTTGAAGGTGAAGTCGAAGTTGTCGAGGGTCTTGAGCGGGTCGCGGAACTCGGCCTGCTTGCGCCGGCGTTCCAGCATGCGGTCGGCGCGGCGGGTGAGTTCGTCGGTGACCAGGCAGGAGATCAGATCCAAGGGAGCCATGGATTCGGCCTGGGCCTGACGCAGACGGGTCTCCAGCACCGCCGCCATCCCTCCCAGGCGTAACTGCCGTAAAGCACGATTCAGTTCGATCAGATTCATTGCGTCTCCTCTCTCGAAGTTAAGCTAAACTTTCTGGTGGCCGGGGCGGAGGATAGGGCCACGCAGGGATGCGACCTGAGCGCCGACCTCGGGGCCGGGATGGAGGGGGCGAGAGAACCTCGCTCCCGCTGTTCCCCGCCATCCTGGCAAGAAAGCGATAAATCCTGGGGGTCTTGGGGGCGAAGCCCCCAGAAGTTGCCTTCTACGATATTCCTCTCCACCGTTCACACCTTTCCTGAGACTGGTCAGAATTTTTCTCCGGGCCCGGTTCCGTGGGCTCACGGGGTTGACGATCACCTTGAGGACGGAGACGGAGAGCGGCGTTGGGTCTCGGCACGTTCACGGCTGCACCTCCGGGGAAGTCCGGGGCGGTGCTTCCGGGACCGTCTCAAAGAGCGACCGCTGTTGTTCCTGTTGCTGCATGCGCTGCTGGATGAGGTCGCGGTAGTGCACCAGTTCGCGGATCAGGGGATCGACTTGCTGTAAGCTCAGGGGGGCTTGGGGACGCCGTTCCAGATAGCGGCGCACGAAGCGATATTCGTGCACTTGCAGTTCGAGCGCGGCGGTGCAGGCTTCCTCGACCGCCGCCAGTCCGAACTTCTTGGCCAAGGCCAGCACGCCCAGAATGCGGCGTACTCCCAGTTCTCCTTCGGCGCGATGGAGGGCCTGGCAGAGGGCGCCGATGTGAGTGCCGGCGCGTTCCGCTCGCGCCAGCAACTGCAGGGTGCCGAGCGGCGCCCGCTTGGGGTAATCCTCCGGCTTGATGCGGTAGCGGCCGCGTTTCTGGCGGACATGCTCGCGCAGCAGTTGACCGGTGCGAGGATCGAGCAGGCGCACGAAGAGGTCGTCCCACTGCACGTTGACCAACCGCCCGATCCAGCCTGGTGGCGCGCCATAGTAGGCGGCTTCGACTTCCACGCAGCCGTCCAGATGCACGGTGCGCTGGCCGTACTGGTAATAGCGGAAGGGTTCAAGTGGCAGCGGTTGCAGCGCCGGTTTTTCTTCCGCGAACATGGCGGCCACTTGCCGCTTGGTGGTGCCGTGAATGCGCGTGTCCGCCCAGTGCGTCTCCCAACGATCGAGGTAGGCTTGGGCTTGCTCCAGACTTTCGAAGCGCAGCCCTTTGAGCGGCGTCTTTTGGGCATGTCCGACTCCCGCCTCGACTTTGCCTTTGCGATCGGGATGCTGAACCCGGCACGGCATGCCCACCGCGCCGTAGTGCGCGAGCATGTCGCGGTAGAGGGGATTGAGGGTGGGATCGTAGATGTCGGGGACCAGCACGCCCTCGCGTAAGTTATCGAGCACGATGAGTCGAACCACCCCGCCCAGCCGGCGGAAGGCCTTCTCATGCAGTTCCGCCCAAGTGCGGGAGCTGGATTGGAAGACGAGCAGACGGACCGACTTGCGGCTGTAGCCCAGGGTCAGCACGAACAGGCGGGTGCGCCGGTACTTGCCACTCTGCGGGTCGCGCACCATGGGGCCGGTGCCGTAATCCACCTGGGCCTCTTCCCCGGGCGCGGTGACGATCACGGGATGAGCCTGCGGGATCGGTGCGCCGCGGAGCTTGCCCACAAAGCGCCGCACGCTCTGATAGCCGCTGGTGAAGCCGGCCTCCGACACCAGATCTTGCCAGATGGCCACGGCGTTGCGGCCACGGGCCAAACCCAGTTCGATCAGCTCGCGATACGGCTCACAGGCACTGGCGGAGGGACTGCGCGTGGGAGGCACAGCAGGCACCGGCGCGGGTTCGGCGGCCGGGTCGGTGATCACCTCGTCAGCGGCGGGCGGTGGACCCAACGGAGCGGACGCTTCCGCCGGGGGTGGGGGCACCTCTGAGTCGGCGATCACCCCATTGGCCGGTTTTGCCGTGGCAGGGTCGCAGGGTGGTAGAGGAGCAGATTCAGGCGAGGGGGCGAGATCAGGGGAAACCCCAGAGACCGGTTTTCCCGCGCCAAAGTCGGTGATCACCTTTATGGCCGGTTTTGAACCCGCCCTTCGCTCCCAGCCCGGAGGTCGCACCGGGATCCCCGCGGCCTTCAAATATCCCGCCGCCGTCTCCCGGCGCACACCGGTGGCTCCCTGGATACGCCGCAGCGTCCATCCGAGCCGCCCTAAAGCTATAACTTGCTGTTTCTTTTCATCACTCAAGACATTGGCCATATCGGCTGAGGCTATAACGCCTCATGCCGCAGTCAATGTCCCGGAGTAGGTCTCCGTATGGCCGGTTTTCAGGTGATCATATATGGCCGCTTTTGGGTGATCCCTGAGGCCAGCAGCAAGCAGCAAACATCGGTCCGCCGGTCTCGTATCCCCTATCCCGATCCTGGCTGACAAAACGTCACAGAAACCCAACAAATCTGCGATTTGGCAAAATTTTATTTCCTACCCATAGTAGATCGGTCAAGTATTCACCTTGACAAATTATAGCCCCGTGGCCTAAACTAGGTGGGTTATGATCGCCGTAAGCTACACCGGCTGTCCTGCTCCTGGCCTAATCCCCCTTCCCCCGGTTATATCGAGCGTCCAAGTCATTGCGCCTGGGGCGGCAGCGGCGTCCGGCCAAGCTGGTCCAAATTACGATCTGCTCGCCATTGAGGGATCGGCGGCTTGGCTACTTGCTGTTATGAAAATACCTGTGCCGAAGGCACCTTGGAGTGCGGTAGCAGCAGCTACCGCCTTTCCTCCTCGCCCCGTGCACACTTGCTGTAGGCACCGAAGGCGGTAGCTGCTGCTACCGCACTCCAAGGTGCTTCGCACAGATATTTTTGGACAGGCGGCGCACCTGCCTGTCTCAACGCAAAGGAGAGAGAACCATGAGCCTGACGAAAAAACCACGCCTGACGGAGAAGAAGCTGGCCGCGGTGCGGCGGATGCAGAAGCTTGCCCACGGCCCGGCGACGCCGGAAGGCCGGGCGCGCCTTCGCGACGCCCATCTGCGGCACGGGTTTTACTCCAAGTCCGATGCGGTGGCTTTGCGCGCCTTGGGTGAAGACCCCGACAATTTCCGGGAATTACTGCAAGGGCTGCGGGACGATCGCACCGCCGCCGCTGCCTTGCGGAAGCGCTTGGGGGAGCATCTGGCGCAGTCCTTTTGGCGGATGCGGCGCGCCGACCGCATGCAAGAGGGTTTCGCCCTGCGGCAGGCCAAGGCGGAGGACTCCACGCGCCTGGGGCGGCTGCACGTCCAGATGATGCGCCTCAAGATGATTTCGCGCAATTGGCAGTTGCTCGCCCGATCCGTCCAGGCAGGTTGCCGGCGCTTCGGAAGCGGACGTGGCGCCAGACTTTAGTCCGGCGCCGGGAAATGTCGCGGCGGATCTTCGTCCGGCAAACGCCGACCTGGAGGACGACGCTACACCGCCCGAACCGGAACAAGACAATCCGTATCCGCACATCACGGAGGAGCAATGGGAGGCGCGGGAGGACGCGCGCCAATTACTTGAAAATATCCTCTCGCACCAGCTCGAGACTTTCGATGCCCAGCACCACGACCTGCTGCGGCAGAGTCTGGCTGGCCCCTCTCCCCACGAACGCGCCGCGGAAATCGTGCCCACCCACCCCAACGCTACCCTTATGCAAAGGATGGAAGACTCCAACTTTCGCCAGGTTGCGCGTATGGCAAGCCTGTTGATTCGAATGAAACGCTGGGAGCGGCAAATGGCCAACCGCGAAAACCCCGCAGTCTCAGAAGATGTTATAGATAAGAAAGATAGTTAGAGGTTTTTGACGATGCGGGGCCGAAAATCCATGTCTTTGAAATACAAGGATTTGTTTGATTTCAAAGGGGGCCTGGCGGTGAAAAAAAAGGGGGTCCCCGAAAATGAAGGTATTTCTTTAGATGTGTATGAAAACAAAGGTCGAAAAATTAAGCATTTCGGGTCTGAGAGGATATGTATGAAATCAAAGGACTTACAGATTTCCTCAGAGGATGTCAAAGAAAAGAAACGGACTTAGCAAACGTGGCAGGTGCCAAGGGTTCGGGATTCGGGGTTCGGGGTTCGGGACATGGGGCTGGAGGGCCGGGGTTAGGCGCTGGGGACTGGGAGCTGGGGATTCGCGATCTACGGAACCCACCGGTCCGTCCCACAGATCGAGATGAAAATGCCGTTGGCAAGGTGATGGAGGCAACGGTTAGCGCACCCCTTCATGGCTTGCGGAAACAGATTGGGTTTCCCTGACCCAGGCCGCTGGCCGGCTGGGTTAGATCGCCCCTTTGGGGCTCACGGTGGGCTTTCCCTTCGATGACGAACCCACGGTCAATTCCTAAGACGAATTGGCCGTGGCTACCTCCGGGTCACAGAACCTCAGTCGCCGCTCGAAGGGGTGAAGGCAATCACGAGATGCCGGGCTTGCCCTACCCGGCATTTTGCATGGTGAATGCGGAACCAGGGGACGGTCCACCGGTTGACGGATCCCCGTACACCTTGCGCAACTCGATCAAGACGTAGGGGCAGGCCTCGTGCCTGCCCTCCCCGTCGGCATGGCCCACTTTAGGGCATCCACTAGGGATGCCCCTACGCTCCCCGGTTCGGCGGCAATGTACACGGAGGGGACGGCAAGCCGTGTTCCCCTACGGCGAAAGGCCTTGTGGACATCGTGGTCCGGATGAACGAGATTTGTAATCGCGTACTGACCCTGCTCCGTTCCTCTCCGCAAAACTGCGGTGATATTGCGCTGTACGAGGGTCATGCCGGTTCGCTAAACTACACGCATGGAAATCACCATTCACATCCCGGATGACTTAGCGCGCTCACTCCGGCAGGCGGTCGGGGATTTGTCACGTCGAACACTGGAAGCGCTCGCTATTGATGGCTACCGGCAAGGTTCTCTAACCCAGCTTCAGGTCGGACAGCTTCTCGGCCTTTCGCGGAATGAGACCGAAGACCTCTTAGGGCGACACCTTGCTCTGTATGATTATGACCCAGCCGAGCTCGACCGCGAAGCACGCGCATTCGAAAAACTCTCCGAGCGAACTCGGTAGCTTTGCTAACTGACGATGATGGTTGTCTCCAACACCTCTCCCCTGCGCTATCTCGTTGCCGCTGGTCAAGCCGGTCTTTTTGCCAAGCTGTTTGGCACGATTCTTATTCCGCGAGCCGTCGAGCGGGAAATTCTCGATCCGCACGCTCCACCTTCCGTGCAGCACTGGATGGCACAGCGACCGGCTTGGCTTCACGTTCGTGAGGTTCAAACCGCACCCGACGCCGAACTGACCGGGCAACTCGACCCCGATGAGGCGGAAGCCATACAACTGGCTCAGGAGCTTCGAGCCGACGCCCTCATCATGGACGAACGCCGGGGCCGTCAGGTGGCCACCCGGCGAGGCATGACCGTGATCGGTGCGCTTGGATTGTTGCGTGAATCCCATCGCCGAGGATTTATCGACAACCCCATTGCTCTTGCCGCTCAATTGCGCTCTCTTGGATTCCGTACGTCTCTCGCGCTCATACGGCGCTTGGAAGAACAGATCCGTGAAATGCAATGCGGGAAGCCATCACGGTCACTGCTTTTGTGACCATGGGCTTTCCCATCGATCGCGAACCCACAGTCAAATCCCAAGACGAATTGGCCGTGGGTCCCTCCGGGTCACACAACCTCAGACGCCGTTCGAACGGGTGAATGCAATCACGAGATGCCGGGCTTGCCCCACCCCGGCGTTCCGCATGGCGAATGCGGAACCAGGGGTGGCAAGCCGTCCCCCTACGGCGAAGGGCCTTTTCATTGCGAGGCATTTGACACTTCGCACAGCATCTCAGAGTCCACCACCATGAAGATTTCGGGGCACAAAACCAGCGCCACATTCCGCCGCTACGACATCACGGACGAGGCCGACCTGAGGGAGGTGACCAAGAAGCTTGATGCCAAGCAGGGACTGGGTCAGGGACAGCCTCAAGAAAAACCCCAGGGAGAAGGCAATAATTCAGCCATACCAAACGGGGTCAAGGCTGGCAAAGCTTAGTTTTCTAATTTATAATTAACAGTTTGTAAGTTCGGGGGTGTAGCTCAGCCGGATAGAGCATCGGATTTCTAATCCGAGGGTCGGGGGTTCGAGTCCCTCCACCCCTGCCATTCTTTCAATAACTTACATGTAGTCCTGATTCGGCGTCACAGATAGCGTCACGGTTGAGACAGGGTCTGAGACCCCGCCTCCTGCTTTTCCAGTTCCGGCTTTGCTGCGGGGAGCAGTCCGGTCAGACACAGGGCACCGCGGCGTCGATCGGCACTGCCCAGGTATCCTATAGGAAATCAGGGGGAATATTGAACTCCGCCAGATAAGCCCGCGGGTCCATCAACTTCTGAGCGCGGGTGAGTATTCTCGCCATATGGCCGATGTGGCGCAGATCAACGTCCCGCAGCCACTCCCACCACTTCTTTCGCCCAGCGGCATTGAGTACGGTGCGCTTCCAAGTCTCGCAGTAGAGCTCAAAGAAACGATTGACCGGCAGCCGAGGTTTCCAGAGCAGGTGGTGCAGATCATACTGGTTCCAGTCCAGAACTTTGAGTTGCACCCTGCTTTGCTCGAAATAATAGGTACCCGGCAGCGGCGTGAGGATGGTAAAACCGACCCGGTAGAGTTGGTGAGTTTCGATGAAGTTCCACAGCTCGGTGAAGTCTTCCTCAGAGAAATCCGGATCCACGATGAAATTGCCGGTTACCCCAAAACCGCACTCACGGGCTACGCGGATGGCATCCAGCGTCTTCGATACGTCCGTTCCCTTGTTCAGGGAGTCGAGCCCTTTCCGCGTCGGCGATTCGAAGCCGAAGAAGATGTCGAACTTCTGCGCCAATGGCCGCCAGAGCCGCAACAGTTCGAAACTCTCGCTGACCAGGTCCACGCGCGACTGCACCAGCATCCAGTTCTTGCGCTCGCGCGAGGCGAGCAATTCACGCGCCAGTTCCTCGCTGCGTGCCCGGTCCCCCCAGAAATAGTCGTCGATGATGAAGACATTCTTGCCGATATGCTCGAAATCCGCGCGGACGTTCCGGGAAGCATGGAAACGGCAAGATCCCTTGTAAAACTGCCAGACCGAGCAAAACTTGCATCGGTGCCGGCATCCGCGTGTAGTCTCCAGTGTCCAGACTGGCATGTAATTCAGACAGACGTAGTGCTTCCGATAGGCCTCGACTGCGGTACGCTCCGGGCAGAGGACATTGTTCAAGTCCAGCCATTCACGCGCCTCGCCGCTAGGAGCAAAGCGCCCGTGGCCGGTGGGTAGCAATAGAGATGGCACGTCGTGGAGCGGTTTGTGCTGTGCCAGAGCGTTGCACAAGGCGGGCATGGTGCTCTCGCCCTCGCCGACGCAAATAGCGTCCAGCCAATGGCTCTGCTCCAACGCTATGGGGTACGAAGCCGCGGCATGGCCGCCTACAGCGACGAAAATTGCCAGCATCAATCTGTTTGATTTCGCCGGCGAGTTGCAGAGTGGCCGGCGCGTCCAGGATATGCAGACATGAGATGCCCACAATCTCAGGCCGGAAAGACTTTATGAGACGCGCCATGGTTCGGCGCTCGAAACACAAATCTACTGTGCGGACCTGATGCCCGCATACGCCGAGCGCCGCCGCGATGTACTCAAGCCCCAGCGGCTCGGTCCGGAAAAAGGGGGCGAGTCCGAAATGAACTGCTGAAGCGCGCGGCTTGATGAGTAGAACCCTCAAATCGAAATCAACTCCTTCTCCCAGCGATCTCAAAGGCGAGGGACGCAAACCGGCGTCGATTATCGTCAGAACCTTCCCCCCGCTTGGTTCCGTGCCGGTGTTTCGCGGCCGGCTGGTCGGATGGAAGAGTCCCATTGCCGTAGTGGAACCCACGGCGTCCCCGTGGTACTGCTAGACCGGCAGAGCCCTCATTGTTCCTTACTCCGACCCTTCTCGTCGGCCAGATGAAACTTTAGCATCAGCGGGAGAACCGAAGACCAGTATTCCCAGGTGTGCCCACCCGGTCCCGTCGACCACACGTGCGGGATGCCGAGTTCGGTTAATTTTTCGTGAAAACCACGCATGGTAGCGAAAAGACGGTCGTCCGTTCCGCAGGCGAGGAAAAGTCTGGGAACAGGGCCGGGCACCACGATTGTATTGCTCCCCCGGCCTTGGGAATCGAGTGGCCCAGGCGGCGGCGGTTGCGATGGCCAGAAGCTCCACTCTTCGTCGACGAGCCCACTCACAATGCTGACGCTGGCGAACCGGCCCGGATAGCGCCGTCCCACATCCAGCGACAGATAACCGCCGAAGGAGAAGCCGCCGATCGCCCAGCGCTGGCGTTCGAAAGGAATGGCGTATTGCCGCGAAACTGTTCCTGCGACCTCCTCCGCCACGAGGGTCAGATAATTGGGGTAAGGGAAAGCGGTCCGAGTACTCGTCGGTAAAAACTGTTGAAGCGAACGTCGGGCAGAATCACGATTGCGGGCCGCACCTCGCCCCGGCCCAGCATCTCGTCGTACACCTTGTCCACTTTGAGATATTGCAACAGGTCCTCTGGCCGGTCCCACCAACCGTGATTCAAGATGAATACCTCGGAAGGCGCGACCTGTGTCTTGGGCACCAGAGCCAGAAAGAAGCGCGGCTCGTTCATCTCGTAGGACCAGAAACGAATGCGTTCCACTACGAGGTTGGCGCGCTCCGAGAGGCGCACCACCTCGATCTGGCCGGGAGCGAGCGGCGCCTTTTCAAACGGCTCCTTGTGCATTCGCCGGCAGGCGGACAGGAGCAACGTTGCCGTCGCAACACTGTCAGTAACAGTCCCCGCCGCTTCGAACGGTTCGCTCACCGCGACACCTCACCGAATTTGCTGTTCGTTACTGGGGACCGCGCCGCTTCCCGACCGGCCAGCTTTCTTGCGGATCAGCCTCTTCGATCCGCTCCACGGTATCCAAGCTGTGCACGTCGATTTCTCGTCGGCATGAATTCGACGTCAAAGCGCTCTTCAAGAAATGTCGACGAGGCCGATCATACCGATCGAGTCGATGAGGCCGCCGGTGATGAGGGGCGTGGAGTCCTCGAGAGTGGCGCCTGGTGCGCGCCGAGCAGAAAATTATCAGCGACGTACTTGCCGGACTTCGGTCCTGATCTCCTCAGCCTTAGTCCCCCCGTGTTGGTTGCGCGGTATTACCTCCCATGTTTCAGTCCTTCTGCGATTTTGCTTAAAGCCATGTAATCGATCTTACCCCGGCTTCCCTTGGGTATGGCATCCAGAAATACGATGTGGTCGGGCAACATATACGGAGGCAAGTATCCGCGCACAGTGGGCTTTGGCTTCGACCAAGGTGACAGTGCCGGCGGAGCAGGCGCGGATAAAAACAGTTATGGCGGTTCCCCTCTGCCCGTCCTCGGCAGCGACCGCCGCCGCTTCCAGTATATCTTCTGCCGGGCGAGCGCGGCCTCGATTTCCCCCAGTTCAATGCGGAAACCGCGACGCTTTACCTGCCGGTCGAGCCGTCCGACGAAAAGATAGCTGCCGTCAGGCGCAAGCGACACGCGGTCGCCGGTGCGGTAATACTGTCTTGCCTTCCAAAGTGACGAAGGCGCGTTGCGTGTCTTCGGCCCGACCCCGGGACGGTTCCAGTATCCACTCATCAGAGAGTCGCCGCCGGCGAGCAGTTCGCCGCTCGCCGCATCCACCGTCACGGCGGCGTAGGGGCAGGGCCGGCCGATAGGCAGCGGCTGCGATCCGTCGAAATCGCGCGGCACGCGATACCACGTGACCACATTGGTCTCGGTGGGGCCGTAGAGGTTTGCGCAAACGGCCTGCGGGACCGCGGCCAGCAGCCGCGCCACGTTTGGACCCGGGAAAACCTCGCCAGCAAAGAGGATGACGCGCAGGGCGGGATAATCCTGGTCCGCCAACCGTCCCTCCTGTAACATGCCGGCCAGGATGGACGGCACCGAATACCAGCAAGTAATGCGGGCCTCGCGCAGGAACTGCACCAGGAAGCGCGGCATCCACACGATGTGTCGGGAACCAGAACGCAGGTGGCGCCGCATAACGCCATATTGAAAATGTCAAAAGTGGAAAGATCGAAACCCAGGGGCGACGGGCAGGCGATGCGGTCACTGGAACAGATCTGAAACTCGCGCGCGGACCATCTTACGAAGGCGCTTACTGCGCGATGGGAAAGCACTACTCCCTTGGGCCGGCCCGTTGATCCGGAGGTAAACAGAATGAGGGCCGGGTCGCCGGCGTCTGGCTCAGGGCAACGATCTTCGTTAGTAAGAGCAGCGCCGCAGGAGATCGTCGCGTGAGGGCCAAGGAGATGCTCGCGCCGGTCTGGCGATCGGTGATTCGCGGCGGGATACCCGGCGCCCTCGATCACCAGTCGTGCCGCGCAGTCCGCTAAGTGTTGTTTCGATTCGTTCCTTCGGCCATCGGGGATGGATGGGAACATAGATAGCTCCGGCAAGAAGCGATGCAAAAACAGAAATGATCGCTTCCGTGGTTTTCGGCATCACCAAAGCTATGCGATCCTGCTTTTGGATGCCGTGTTCGACGAACCGTACGGCCAGCGCCGCAGCTTGCTCGAATAACTCGCGGAAAGAAGTTATCCGATCTTCTTCGACAATGGCTGGAGCATCGGGCATGGCGCGTGCCGTGTGCCGGAGCCAGTCGAGAGAGCAGGTTGCTTTCAGGCTCGGGCAAGCGTCACCCCCCAGGTGAAACCGATCCCGGCGGAAGCGAACAGCAATAATTGCCCGGGACGAATTCGGCCCTCGCGCCGCATATTCACATAGTTGATAACGAGATCGCTGGCAAAGGTGTGGCCATACTCCGCCATGGGAGTTGGCGGCAAGCCGCCCTCGGGCAGCCCCACCATTCTGCGGAAACCCTCGCGGTCGCGGTGGCTGATGTTGGAATAGATGAAATGGTCAACATCGGTCAAGCTCAACGAAGACGCCGCCAGAACCTTTTGCATCAGCCGGAACAGGTTGAGATAGTATATCGGCATCACCTCGTCTTCAATGCGCACGGCATCGACCTTAATCTCGAGGTGGCCGTTCGTCATGATCAGTGCAATGGCATCGTGCAGATGGCCGAGCGTCATGGCCTCGACGCCCAGCAACAGAGGCCCTTCCGTGCCTTGTCGGCGCAGAATGAACGGCACTCCCGGCGTCGCCTTGGACGGTGATGGAAGCAGCGATCGGTTGCCGTGGAGGCGCAGTGTCGCCCGTCACCAGCAGGCTGTCTGAATGCTTTCATCGGTGCTCATCCAAGCCAAGTGCGGTCTTGATTGCAAGGTGAAGCGCTCCACAACCGCCGGCTTTGAAACTCAAGTTCAACGAAGTTTCAGCCCCAGTTCGGCGCTGAGTTTGTGGGCGAATGAGAGATATTGCGAGTTCTCGCCCGGGAAAGGTGCTGTAATCGACGATAAGATTGATATCCCGGGCCGTCGATCCCCGCTTCCGCCATCGCTTTCACGGAAGCTTCCAGAGCCAAGTCATAGGGTTGCTTGCGACACAGATACGGACGCGACTTAGTCCGAGACCCTCCATGGCCTTCTGTCTGGCATGAGGACTCAGCGGAGCGAGTGTTGTCTCCACTCGATTCGTTCCCGCTCCAAGACGGCTTCCACCTCCTCAATGTCGGGCGGAACGGCGTACGCCGCCGATGCAATTCGCACATTCATGATTAAGGCAACTCCAGGCGGATGGCCGCAAACCCCCCGCCTCCAGATGTTCCCAACAACAGAGCCTGCCCGCTGCGCGCGGCCCGCCCAAGTGCCAGTATCAAGTGGAGAAGAGCGCCGGTGTCGGCCAGCCCCGCGGCAACGGCATGCCGTGGGGACGATGGCCACACCATCGCCAGCAATCTCGCGCCCATAAGCGGCTGTGGATTTGGTGGCGCAAGGCGCACCATCCGCCGCACAGATCACCAGACTCGCGACCGGACCGCCAAGGACCTTGCGCATCACATTCGCCGGCTGCCCGCCTGCCGCCCAGCGGCCCGAACCGAGACGGCATAAGAGCGCACGGGGCCCATCCGACTCCCGCGGCCCGCCGCTTCCAGCACCAGTGCGGTTACGCCTTCACTGGGATGAAACCGCCGGCTTCCCGCACAGGCTCCGAGTTGTAGCAGGCTGGCGACAGCAAGCCGCCGCCTCGTACCATTCATAGACGTGCTGGGTAAGCGTGTCACCCGCGAGGACAATGGCCAAGTCCGCCTGCCCGTGGCGGAGCAGGGAAGCGGCTTGGATCAGCGCGCTCTCGCCCGCAAAGCCCTTGCTGCTGACCGTGATGTTCGGGCCCGCGCAGGCCGTGAATCAAAGCCACATGACTGGCCGGAGCGTTGGCGAGGGTCTCCGGGAAAGTGCTAGGATCGGTTCCGGACCAACCATTGGCGGCAGCGCTTTGGTAGAAAGCTTCTGTCAGTTCGACACAACCGAACCCGGTGGCGAAGACCACGGCAACTCGGGACCGGTCCACTTGGGCCTAGGTCGATCCCGGCATCCTTTATGGCCAGTGCGGAAGCCACCAAGGCCCACGCCGGCAGGCGATCCAGACGTCTGGTTTTCAGCCCCGGCACCACACTGGCGGGGCGAAACGGCTTCACGAGGAAAGCCCGCCGCACCCCCGCAGTTGGCCATGCAGTTATGACACTCGGCTCGATGGACGTTGCGGAATAAGCCCACCGAGCGGACCATAGGGGCTCACGGAACCGATTCCAGTGATTGTTGGGCAAATCCGAAGTCATGGGCGGTTGCTCCCGAATATGAGCGCGGCGTTGCTGCCACCAAATCCCGCCGAAACCGTCATCGCCAGTGGAAGCTCCTGTTGCCGAACTCTCCCCGCTCAGCCAATCGACGGCCGGGCTATCGATAGGATTCGTCAGCCGCAGCGTCGGGATCAGCACACCGCAACGAATGGCGATGATGGTAATGGCAGCCTCCAAAGCGCCTGCCGCTCCCAAACAGTGCCCGAAATAGGACTTTGTTGAAGAGACGGGAATGGCGCGGCTACGTCCACGGAAGGCGGTCTCGTAAGCTTTTGCCTCGGCGATATCGTTCAGTGGCGTGCCCGTTCCGTGGGCGTTCACATAGCCGATCTCATCGGAACTCACCTCCGCCATCTCCATGGCAGAGGCCGCACAAGCTGCCAAACCGTTTCCCTGCTCCTGCGGCGCGGTGGGATGGAATGCGTCATTGGACATGGCCCATCCCCGCAGCACCGCCAGAATATCCGCATTACGCTCCAAGGCCCTCTCCAGCGTTTCGAGGACAAGGACGGCGGACCCTTCGCCCAAGTTCAGCCCTTTACGATCCTGATCGAACGGACGACAGGGGCTTGCATCCAGAGCCTGCAGAGAGTTGAATCCGCTCAAGCGTGAACGGGCACAACGCATCACTGCCTCCCGCCAAGATCATCGGAGCGGCGCCATCGAGCAGCATGTTTGCGGCGAGAGCGATCGCCATTGCGCCTGAAGCGCAAGCCACTGAGACGGTAAACCGCGGTCCGCGAATGCCCAAATCATCACCCACGGCGTCAGCAACGTGCGCCGGAGGATAGCAGGCAGCCCGCGCCAAACCATCGCCCTTATACCAAGCGGCCGGATCCTGGGCGATTTCCGGATCGATCTCGGTCAAGCCCGCGACCGTGCTGGCCATCACGACGCCGCTCTCCCGGAAAGCAGCGTACTTGCGATCCAAATCCGCCACTGCGTTTCGGGCAGCCAGCACCGCAAGGCGATCGGTGCGGGAAAGCCAAGAGTGCGAGATGTCCTCCCAGGGTAACAATTCGCAGACCCTGGGCAGTCGTACCTTCGAAGCCAGGATAAAGCTCCTTCGTGGGCGCCAGGCAGCACTTGCCCGATAACATGCCTGCCTGCAAGCAGTCCAGGCCGATACCATAGGGGCTAACCACGCCGATGCCAGTAATGACGATGGTTCTTCGGGCTTCAATCACGGGACGCCTCCGGCCAAAAGTCAAAGAAATTCAACCACTGATCGTGATAGACCGCCAATGTCTTTTCCAGAAACCGGACAGCCTTGCACAAACTGCCAACCTGGTCGGCGTCGCGATCGCCGGTGCGGACCGGGGGGATTGGATCACCCATCAGAACGCGGTAGCGGAGCCAACCCTGGCGAACCACGAAACCGGGCAGGACCGGAGCACCCGAAACCTGCGAAAGCAGAAAGGGGCCAAGCGGAAAGGCCGTGGGCTCCGAAAAAAATGGAACATCGGCGCTATAACCGCTGATAGACGCCGATCCCCCTGGATAGCCACTATCTCATTCCGGCGAAGTGCCTGCAATAGTTCCATCGTGGCCCGCACACCGCCCCTGAGATCAACAATTCGGAGCCGCTCGTTGGCCATCAAATTCCGCAGCATTATCTCTGCCGGTTTGTCCTCGACCACGCGCGCCACGTTTACGGGCCGGCCGTGCATTTCGAGGAGACGCGAGGCGAATTCCGAATTCCCGAGGTGTGCAGTCCACACGATGAGTCCATTGCCGGCGGCCAGGCATTCGTCAATCTTACCAGCGCCGCGCTCCGTGTTCGTCAGCATGGAGAGCAATTGCGCATGGGTGGCCTGCGGAACATAGCAATAAGAAACCATGAAGTCGCAGAACGAGTAGAAGACGCGATAAACCTTCCACTGCAGCGCCAGCCCGCGCTTGCCCAAGATCCGGCGCAGATTGCCGGCCACGGCCTTGCGCTCCCGCTTCAACAAGAAGGAAAAAGATCAGCGCCGTAACCGCCGCGATTGGCGGATGGGTGAAGCGTGGCAGCCACGGTATGGTACAAAACACAATCCGGTGAGCGAGGAGGTTGTGAAAACGGTGCTGGTACCAGCGCGTCAATTTCCACCTGCCGTATGAGCTCGTCCACATTGTGAGATCACTTTCCTCTTCAACACCGAGTACATGTGAACGATCTCCGTGTCGCTATACCCGATGGAGCGGAGGGTGCGGACCGCGCCGTCAACGGCGGCGGGATTGCTCAGTCCAAAGCGGCGGTGGTACTCGAGCTGAATGCCGTACATATCGTGCTTGGATAATGTGGGAGTGCCCATCGGCAGATCGTTGTAAGAGAACCGGCTGGTGAGTTCCAGACGCTCGGGATCCCAACCGGCCTGCCAAAGCCTGCTGGTTGATCGCGCAGCCGGGGAAGAACCGCAAGCAAAAGTGGTAAGGCAACAACGACGGCTTGGGCAGTTCGCTCAACCAGTCCAGAGTGCGTTGCGCCAGTTCACGGGTTTCCGTGGGGAAACCGTACATGGTCGAGATGTTCACGGCCACGTTCTGGCGCTGAGTATAAGCGATGATGCGCCTGGCCTTTTCCAGATCGAGGCGTTTCTTCACCAGGCGTTGGATCTCCTCCGTGCCCGATTCGACGGCGTAGGTGAACCAGACGGCGCCGGCTTCGAGCGCGCGTTCCACGAACTTCTCGCTGGTGATGTCGGCGCGCAAGCCGTTGACGAAGTAGAGCCGCAGTTTGAGCCCCGCCGCTATGATCAGGTCAAACAGTTCTAGAGAGCGGCTTCAAATCGACGTTGAAGATATCGTCGACGACATAGAAGTCCTCGGATCCCGTGCTGGTCGTGCAGTTCCTTGATTTCTTCGAAAATGTTGGCGGCGCTCCGCAGCCGTATGCCCTTCCAATGGGTGAAACAAAAAGTGCAATGGTAAGCGCAGCCGCGGCTGGTCAGCAGAACTCCCTGCCGCCGGTGATTGTATGCGTAACTAAGTTGACGCTGGTACTGATCCAAGTCGATCAAGTCGTAGGCGGGAAAAGGCAGGCTGTCGATGTCCGCCACTTCCAGTTGGTCTTCGTTTTCCACCACGCCCTGATCGTCCGTCCGGTACAAAAGTCCTGCGATCGAGGGAAGCTGGCGCTCCCGAAAGAAGGTCGGCGAAAACCTTCTCGCCTTCCCCTTTTACGGCGATCTCCAGTTCAGGCACTTCCTGGAAGAGTCGGCGCTTGTACGCCTGTACGATCGGTCCCACCGGCGACGAGGGTGGCGTCGCTGTGGGCGCGCACCAAACTGGCGATGCGCTGGAGTTCCTCAAGAAAGAAGGCGATGGAGCGGATGCCGACGACATCCGGCTGAAACTCGTTCAAGATGCGGATGAAGCGCTCATCGTCCAGGAGAGGCAGAGACAGCGAGGACTCGACGATGCGGAACTCTACGCCCGGCAGAACCGTGCGGGCGTAGGACGCGAGATACATGAGGCCCAAGGGCGGGATATGCACCTCGTAAGGCATAGTGGTCCCCACCCACTTACCCATGTTGTTACTCTCCACCAGCAGGACGCGAGCCGCTGGCTTCGTCCTACAGCGACGCCGGCATGGGGGAACTTACTCATGGAGTGTATGTGTTAGGTCTTTCGTTGCCGCCATTTGGATTCGATGGTAGCTGCCAAAGCGTCTGATACTTGCCCACACTTTCTCGTCGAACTTGCCGCCCACGAGCTTGATACCGAAATGCCTCTCAATCTCGAGAATGAGTTGGAGGATATCGATGGAATCGATTTCCAAGTCGCCGCCGAGCAGTGGCTGATCGTCGCGCAGATCCTCCGGGGTCAAGTCGGTGATCCGCAAGCTCTTCAAAATAATTGGCTTAAGTTGTTCCTTGACGCTGGCCATGATGTTCCTCATTGCGGCAGTATATGCATCTCGATCTCACCGTATCAGATCGAAAGCCGAAACCAAACGCAAAAAACCGCGGGAAGCAAGCCCACTGGGTCCAGAAGTACGGTTCTGTCCGCGAGCAGGTCGCGAACCGGCTGGCCGCGGAAATGGCCGATCTGCCGGTAGTGGGCGATGAAATAGAGCACCCGTAAGAAGATCTTCCAGCGCAGGGGGGCAAAGTACTGCAGGCGTTATGAGGGGCACGGCTCGGCCCTCTTTTACTTCAGCGGCGAAATCCGGGAAACTCCCGAGCCTGCGATACCGAGAGCACGGAACTGGCGAGCAAGAGATGGCTGTCTCCGCCGCCTATTACGGGCTTGCCCACGTGCTTGGCCAACTGGAGGACGCGGTCGTTCTCCTCTTGGCCCCGCATTCCGTTGTATTCCAGGGCATGAATCGCCCAGCCGTACCGCCGCAGAAGCTCTTCCACTGGGATCTTGCGGTTCGGGTCGTCTCCTTGCCCCATGGAACCAGCGGGTGATTCAGCACCACCAGACATCCGCTGGCGCGGAGTATCTCGAAAAGATCGTCCAACCGCTCCGCGCGGGCTGCCGCCTGCAGGCTGGCATGGGTCTCCGCAATGCCAGACTCGGGCAAGCCCGTAATCTCCCAGATGGAAGAGATAGTTCTGAAAACGGAGGGATAGTTCCTCGCCGAGAGGGTTGCGGTGCGCATTCGCGGGATGCTGCCGCAGCAGTTCGATACTGCCGGCAACTTCGTCATGATCGGTGATCCCGAGGTGGACGCTATCGAAGCCGAGCAACGCGGCACCCGCAGACTCGGTGAGGAATACGTCCTCGACGGTTAATGGCGGCCGATAGTAGACCTCGGCATAGTCAAGATCAGAAACCCATTCCAGCCCGAATGCCCTCTGGAGGACACGACTGAAGGGCCGCATAAACCACAGCTTCACCACCTGGTTCAGGGATGCCAGGTTCTCAATCGAGTGGCGGGAGTGGTTGTGAAGTGAAATCGCGAAGCCGAACTCCCGCGATGGCTGGGGACACGGTCGGTAGGTGTAGTCCTCGATCGCCCAGCAACCGTTAGTGGTCATTTTGCTATCCCTCTTAATTGACGTCAAGTTATAGCAATCCACCGTCGACCGCGATGACTTGTCCGGTGATGTAACTTGCCTCCGGAGACCCAAGAAAAACCACCAGCGGAGCAACCTCTTCGGGCTTACCGAACCGCCCCAGGGAAATCTCGGAAAGCAACCGTTTCTCTTCTTTTTCGATGTACCTGGCAGACATGCGGCTGGGGATCACGCCCGGACAGACAGCGTTGACCCGAACATTGAATCGCCCCACTTCGCGGGAGAGGGCTTTGGTGAAGGCGATGACGCCTCCCTTGGAGGCAGAGTAGTTGCACTGCCCAGCTTGGCCGCGGACTCCGCTGGGCGACACAATGTTACACACCGCGCCACTCCCCTGGCGCATCATTCCGGGCAAGGCCAACTGCGAACACAAATACGTGCCACGGAGGTTCGTGTTGATCACTTCGTCCCACTCCTCATCGGAAAGGAAAGCCAACAGGGCATCGCGGTTAACTCCGGCGTTATTCACAAGGTAGTCCACTGGACCGAAGTGCTGGTCAATCCTGTTGAACATTGACGCCACGCTCGCCCGCTCGGTGAGATCGGCTTCTACAGGAATCGCCTGCCCGCCTGCCGCCGTGATGCGCTCCACCACCCCGGCGGCCGATTCTTTGCCGTGATGGTAGTGAACGGCGACGCGGAAGCCCGCGCCTCCCAGCGCCTGGGCAATAGCGGCGCCGATAACCCCCGAGGCGCCCGTTACCAATGCGATCCTCATTTCCGTCATAGCCTCGTTCAGCGTAGCGGCTTGAAAATCATGATAAAAGCACTCCAACGGGAGTTGTACCGCGCAATATTTCCGTCCAGGGCATAGCCGATGGTCCCTTGGATTAAGGTGCCCATGGGACCGGCGGTGCTGAAGTTGGATTCCAAGCCATCAAACTTGCGGAATTGCTGCGACTCGTCGGTGTCGCGCGCGCGCGCATAACTGTACATCCCTTCGAACTTGACGAAGTCCGCCACGCTGAAACCGCCGTGTACATTGCCGATGGCTATCGCGTCAAAAGCGTCCGTACCCGAGGGAATGCCATGGATGCGCGGCATCGAGAAAAACGACGGTTGATAACGTGAAAACCGGTCCAGTTGGTTGCCACCATAATAAGAGAGATCGCCCCCGGCCTTGGCGAATTTCTTGAAGTAGAAATCTTTGTTGAAGTCGCCGGAGTAGAGCGTGAAGGCGGGGTACAGCGGCTGGGTTGGCGAAGCATATCCGAACGGGGTCCACGCGATGCGCTCGCCCCTAGTGCCGGTCGCGGTGAACACATAACCTTTGTGGGCGTACTTCATTTCGAGGCCGGGCAGCAGGGTTACGCCATCGCGCGGCAGCGCGTAATTCTTGTCCGTGTCGCTGGTCGCCCGATAGTACTCGTAGGATAAGTATGACGACGCCGTGAAACTGAGACTCGTGGTGGCCTGCCAGGAGGCTCGCACTCCCGTATTCTCCTGCCAATACCATACGTCCTCTTTCTTCTGCTCAGTGTTGCCACTGTAAATCCGATTCTCGCCGGGAAGCGCGGAGAGCGCCAAGTCGAACCCCAGACGGAACTTGGTTCCGTATTGTTTCGAGAGGTCCGACGCCAGGATGGGCCCGGCGAAGAAGGTCGAGAGCTGCGCGCCACTGTTCCGGTAATTGAAATCGGCGATGCTGATTCCGAAGATCGGAATCGGGAAGTTGAAAGTGCCTTCGTACATGGCACCCCCGACGATGGACATTATCCGCTTTTCGCTCTTCTCTACAAGAACGCGTTGGCTGCCTTCCCTGCGAAGGCTTCGCAGTCCGTTGTCCGTTTCGGCATACATCGGGTCCGTGGAGTTATGCTCCGCCTCGAGGGCACCATCGACTTGCGGCGTATTGATGAGGTATTCAGAGAACTGCAAGGTCCTCTGCAGCACAAAATCGCGCCCGGCCGCATTGAGCAACTGCTGCGCGGTGATCGACCTCAGCAGGTTGAAATTATTGCCCTTGCCGTCCGAGACTAACTCGAAATTCTGGGTCTCGACGTTGGCGATGACGTTGCTCTTGGAACCCCGTTGGCTCAGGGACAGCTTTACTTCACGAAATAAAGAGCCGTCGATCCATGCTTTGCCACTGTAAAGAGTCTCGTCATTCGTTTTGGGCTCGATCCCTACCACGTAACACATTGTGCCGTTAACCTGTTCCACCCCCAGGAGCCTGTACTGATATTTCTCGTTGAGCATCAATTCGAGGGGTCGGGCCATGACCTTCTCCGGCTCGATCTGCGGCAGCGGGAACTCCCGTTTGTTGCTGAACTTCACGCCGTTGACGTAAAACTCCGTCTGGGCGAGCTCAATCCGGCCGGCACGGTTGAAAAACTCCTTAAGCCGCATAGAGATGTCGAAGCCGGGACCGAGGTTGGTGCTCTCAAAATGCAGGTTCATGAAACCGGAGGCCAGAAAGTTATCCAGCCTCTGTTTCTGACCTTCGCGGTACTGTTGCCAGCGGGCAATGATCTCCTCGATCCTGAGGTTGGCCCGGCCTTTCACTTCAACGGCTGTATAGAGCCTGTTCTCGGCGTCACTCTGTTTGCGGACATGGATCAGTGCGTACTCGCTCGTACAAGCGCAGGTCTGAACCAAGCCCTTGTCCGTCTTGGTCAGTTCGCCCGCCGGGAGCCGGGCGCCAGTCGAGGGGTCGTACCACTGAACATCGAACGGTCCCGGGGCAACGCCCTGGAGGGTTACTTTCACCGGCTGGTCAGGAGTCCCCTTCACGTGGGCCATCATCGCAATATCGGACGTTTGACCACCGCCGAACCATCGGTTTTCATCGTTCCGCACGCCATTTACAGCGATACTGAACGGCGAGGCGGCGGAATCCGTCGGCAACATGTCGTCGGTGATGTAACGAGCCATAAAGCTGTTCAGTGCGCACAACCCGGCCATGGCGCTTGCACCGGCTGGTTCAGACCAGAGGATCTCGACAGAGCTACCGCCGGCCGCAAGTGCCGCCGTCAAATACGGAGCGGTTCGCGCCGACATCCCCGCGTCCAATCTGAGAATGAGGGGCTTGTTTAGTGCCTCTTGGGCAATCCACGCGGCTTCCTCGCGCCAGCCTTGGGAATACGTCACCCCTAGCAGATCAGAATAAGTGGCAAGCCGCTTGGCGATATCGCCGTGCCGCTTAGTGAACCCGGGCGGGAAAACAAACGCGAGCCGCAAGTCGGTTCTGCGGGCCTTCGCCGTTACCGCTAACCTCACCAAGCCGAACACGAACAGATTCGGAGCCGTCAGGGGTTCCTTGATTTCCACGACAAGTCCACGCACCGCAGGAGCCAAGAGGGGCAACTGGTTCACGAATGCGGTCACCCGGTCGGTGATCAGTTTCTCAGCTTCATTGCCAGTCAGGGTCGAGGACTCCACGCTGACGTGCAGCCATACCTCGGAATCCCCAGGTAGGGCCATGACGGCTCGCGCTTGCTCCTCGATCGAGCTGGCGGAGCTTTCGCCCCCGATAAGCTGGAATGGCAGCGGCGGCATCACGATCAACTTGCCTTTAAGTCCGCACTGTTCCAAGGCTTTCAAGCCCTCGGCAAGGTTCTGGTCCGCAGGTACGGAAAAGGCCGGTCTCGGCAGACCCGCTTGAGCCGTCAACGGCAAAACCACAAAAGAGGAAACCAGGAGGAGAGCAACACCTCGCCCCAAACCCGCCCCTCTCATGACGGACAGCACTGCCGACGCCGGCGATGAATTCATCACGTTAGAGTCCGTTGCAGAGACCAGGTGAAAACTCGGCCGCCTGAGATTAGGTCCAATACGCGGCTTCCTTCCAGACGCAGAGAGACCGGAATCAGAAGACTACGTTTGACCGCTCGCTTTCGACAACCACCCGACTGGCAGGGTCTCAATCGGCCGGATGTGACGGAGGGACCTTGCAAGTTCGCATTAATTCCTCGCCACTGCGGAGTCTGGCACCCGCGTTGTAGCCGCAGAAAGGAATCAGTTGCCCGTCGGTAGTGACATATTGGATGATGCAACGCTGCAGACGCCGAAGATTGTAGCTGTGGGCGTCCATGAAGTGCATGCCCGCAACAAAAATGCCATTGAACCCTCTACGAAACCAATCTGCGGACCTGCCACGAGACTTCTCCTCCCACCCCTCGAGGCCACGCAACAAACGCTGGAACGTGAGTCCTGCCGGAGCCTTCCGCTTGTCAAAACAGCGCGACAGCCGTCCGAACTCACGGATTCGCGAAATCTGCCGCTCCCATGTGCCTTGGTTGGGATCCGGAGCCACCTCCGCCAGGCCCCGTAGGAATCTGTCGACGTCGAAAAACCTGGTAATGCAGAACGGTTTATTTTCGTCGTCTATGTAGAAATAGCTGCCCAGCGAACAGTGCGCGTCGCTGGCCGGGGCCAGCGAAGATTCCCCCCGCACGCGGTCGAGCGCGTAGCTGATCAAGGCTATCGAATTGAGGGGAAACCAATCATCCGGGAAGCGCGTCAGCCCGGTCTGCTCTCCAAACTCCCTCGCCATCGCGGCCAGATTGAATGGGGCGGTGTTCCCGTTTTCGACGTCCATTCTGCCCACGTCCGCGGCCGGTTGGATGCTGATCCCGGTGACGTGTTTGCTGTGCTGCAAGGCGAACCGAAAGATGGGTCCCAATTGATCAACATTAACGGAACTCAAAATGGTCGGAACCAGGACCAGGCGCATATTGGTCTTCACAACATTGTTGACCACTGCGAGTTTCTTGTCCAGCAGTCGCTGCCCGCGCAATTTCAGGTAAACCTCGTCGGTGACACCGTCAAACTGCAAGTAAAGCGTGTGCAGCCCCGCGTCCTCACAGGCTCTTACGTAATCGGCGTTGACGAACCGGCTCCCGTTGGTCGCCACCTGGATGTGGGTGAAACCAAGATCGCGGGCAGTACGCAGAATGCGCGGGAACTCGGGGTGTAAGGTAGGCTCTCCACCCGAGAACTGGATGTGGCGGCACGGCACCGGCCGGTCCAGTAATGAGTGAAGCATTCTTTCCACCACCGGTGTTTCGAGAAAATAGTAGTCCCCCTCGCTCTTTGCGTCCGCGAAGCACATTGGACATTTGAAATTGCAACGGTTCGTGATGTCGATAACGCCCAAGGTTGGATTGTTCAGGCTGGCGGAACCGAGCTCGCTGTCAGCCTCGGTGTTCGGTGACCCGCCAGCTTGCCCCGATGGCGGAAAAATCAGTTTGTTCCACTCATTGAGCTTCCGGTATAAATCCGAATCTGAGAAGATTAAAGATTCAGTCAATTCGTGGTCTGGGCACTGCGGGCGCTGATAGACCTGGCCTGCTCGATCAACGATCGCGGACGTAATTGTTCTGCCGCATTCGGGACAGCGCGAAGAGATCGTATCGATTGTGATATCGCAATTGTCCGATTCCATATTATCTTGTCCAAGCTCACGAGAGTGTTAACGAACGTCTCAGGACTGCCAATTCCAGTTATCGGTACCGCTGTGGTCGACGCATTTGTCCGCTTCTTAAGAATCGGCGAACAGAGACTTAATCCCCTTCACATCCCTTCTCGTCTTTGACGACGGGGTCGTAACAACTATAACCAGGCATGTAACGAATCGCCAATTAGGACAGCGGTCACAATAACACAAATGGGTCCGGAATTTTGTGGAAAAGCAGATTGCGCATTTCCCCCTCCGAAGCCATAGGATTTTCCTGCGCGTCCGTAACTAAAGCCTTGGCCCGCGGGGAAGCCATAAAAGGTGAGCAACCTCCGATTCCCCTTATCCCCAGTGCCCCACCCGCCCTCAGGCGGGTTTTGGAGATCACATGCCCCTCGCGCCCTTGCAGGGCAACCAAGCTTCCACTCGCCAGTCCCTGTCTTAATCATCGAGTTGTTTTTGTAAATTATTGAAAATATTTATGTTAGCACCGCTCTACCGCAACCGATCTACGCCGTCTATGACGAAAGATGGCATTCATCACTGGGAAAATTGACTGATGGCAAGACCTTGACGAGTGAAAAGCCGCAATCTGGCCCGAGACATGGGGCGGTCGGCGGACGATCACTTCTACGTGAATCGACCCCTGATCGAAGCTTGGCCAGGAGAGATTGGCATGAAGCAGGATTTGCTCGTCAAGGAGCTTTTCCCATCAGCCGGTTAGTGATACAGTTCTCCGGCAGCGGTTACACGACTCCCAGAATATGGTCGTGCCCTAAAGGAGGCGAAGATGAGAAAGGGACTTTTCCTGTTGTTGCCGGTTGGCGTAGTCCTAATTGTTGCTGTTGGCCTGAGTGCGCGGGATCTCGAGACAAAAGGCAAAGCATGGCTTGATGCCCATAGCGGGGCTCCTCCGACCGACGTCAACGGCGTCTGGTATGAAAAGGAATGGGGCAAGATTGTCCTGAATCAATCTCCGGGTAGCAGAGACTTGACCGGAAAAGGTGATGGTTGGGACATCACTGGCGTCGTCAGCGGCAACCAAGTCTTTTTGCTCTTCTCCAATCATGACAAAGTGGTGTATTCCGCCGAGTTGACATACGAAGGCGAGAACCGCCTCAACGGGTCTTACGCAAAGGGGTTCATGGATGACAAGACGAAGGGCCGGCCTATGCATCTGACAAAACAGTAGAGTTTTGCACTTCGATCCCCAAACCGCCGCCCCACAACTCGTGGTCGCCGTCAGGCCATCGCCCGTGCCGTGGTGGCCGCAGGATTGATTTCTCGCTCCCGCATACCCCTATCGTGGAGAATCTGCCGTAGGCTGGATCTCAGCCGCTCCCGGTAAGATCCGCACCCCGGACGTGAACTTTTTGTAGTTGGAAAAGGTTGACTCCCAATTAACCACGTCATGTACAAACAGCGCCACGCGCGCGCTGGCATTAAGGGACATCTGGCGGGGCAGCCAGACTTCATCATTCACGCGGGTTTGTTCAAGTCGAAACTCCGTTCCCTTGTGAATCCGCAGCAGAAAAAAACCCCAGGAAATCGTATCCAGGGTTTCCGCCTGCAATTTCACACAGCCATAATCCTCCTTGCTAATCCAAATCTTCCCGCGGAGCTTGGTGAGCATATCGGCATGGGGCTGGGTAGGACGGAAATCCTGCCGGGGGTTGGCTTCCACCACATAGGCGTCATGGCCATCCACCTGATCTTCGCCCACGACTCGAAAATCATAGGCGTTGATGATGTCACGGACGAACGCGCGTTCCTCCTCGCGTTCTTTCTCCTGCTTCGCCAGCCGTTTTTGGCGCTCCTCTTCACTTTCGTTCTTGCGTTCAGCGACGAGCCTATCCAGCTTCTCCGCCTCTTTCCTCTCTTCTTTGTCCGTCAACGGCTTGTCGTCTTTTCGAATGTGGCGCGACCATGGCTGACCATAGAGAAAGATCATGTCGTAGGTGTTAATCTCGTGCTTCTTGAGATCACCCCTCTTGTCCAGCACTTTGACCTCCTCCCGGCGCTCAAAGGTGTAATTCCGGGTAAGCTGGAAGTTGGTCTGGTCCATATCCAAAGCCCGGCGGACAATCTCCTTGGGGTCGTTGGTGGGCGGAAGTTCTTGCCGGACCGCGGGAGCGGCCGGGGGAGATTCCTGGGCCCGCAAAGTGGCGGAGCACACCGCCAGGAGCAAGACTATAAAGCGCGCCTTCCGGTGCTGGCTGGACATGGAGGTTTAGATATTTATACCGGGACCCCCTTTTGCCTTCCCGGCTACAAGCCACTATACTCCCACCCGCTTCCCTGGCGGCCGTTTTTTCATCGCTTCTACCCCCGGACGGACGGTAAAACGCCGATCCCGAACCACTTCCATAGTTCGGTGCTGTCCTAATTTGAACGTAGCGCCGCCATCTTGGCGGCTCAATGCCGGCTGGAAGCCGGCGCCACATCTGAAATTAGGACAGCACCCATCGTTCAGAAAACTTTCTTCACCTTACGAGATCGTGGTAGGATGGCCCGCAAATTACCGCTTACTGGCCCGAGAAGACTGCGCATTGACCGTGAGCACACCTGGCGGACACAGTGAGCGGCAGACCCACGAGGAGGTGCAACATGCGGTTCCTGTTCGCGTTGATTTCTTGTCTGGCCCTTTTGGGAATGAGCGCCACGGCTTGGGCTGAGGTTCGCGGCCACGACCGCCGCGAGGTCACAGAAATGCTCTATGGGTCGTGCTATCTCCGCATTCATGTGCCCACCAATGACGCGGTGGAACCTTTTATTGAAATTTCCCCCACCGGGTTCAGTTGGGATCGGTTGGTGAGTCGGGCGGAAGCGAAGGCACAGCGGAAGGGCAAGCCGAGCGGCGTGTACTTCGCATTCAAACCCAACGACGTCGTCAAGTGGGGCAAGGCGTCGTTTGATAAGGATAAAATCACCGTGTGGTTTCAAGGCACGCGGGACGAATTGAAAGTCATCTTCGTCCAGATCAATACGCTTGATGACTTCAAGAAGGCCTTCGACCGCGTCTTCTCCAGGGTGCCTCTCCAGGACGAACACCCAGAATGGCCCGCAGAAGTAAGGTCGGCCATTATGCAACGCAAAGTCATCCCAGGGATGACCCAGCAGCAGGCCGCTTGTGTTGTCGGAGTCCCGCTCAAGGTGGAAACGGTTACGGAAGGCGGCGTGGCCATGGAGGTGTGGTATCCCCGGCAGGACACCGCGGACAGGCGCACCCCCAAGACCGGATTACCGGCCACCCTCAAGTTCGCCGACGGAAAGCTGCAAGTGATCGAGTAGACACCCGGCGCTCCCGGCCGGAACGGTAAACATAAACGGTAAATATAAGAGGAGCCATTCTTATGAGACGATTGGTGGTCACCGCGGCATTGTTGCTGCTCTGCATTTCTTTCCCGCACTCCCTGGAGGCGCGTCACGGTGTAAAGCGTTACCTGACGAAGGAATCAACCGTGGATATGAAGGGCATGAACCACATCTTTCTGGGGTGGGTCGATTTGGGGCCCAATGAATGGGCTGCACACGGCTACCCCACCAAGATCGCATGGACCGACATCATTGGTGGTTTGAATGCCGTGTTTTTATCGGGGTTGGAAGTGAAATACCTGCCGGGCCGGACCATTACCGCGGCCAAGGACAAGGGCGACGAGAATGCCGCGGGCAACGACCTCTACATCAAGTTCTCGGATGTCCATGTCGACTACGACAACTATCACCTGATTCTTGCCATTCACTTCATCGACCCCAAGACTAACGCAGAAATTGCATCGATTCCAGTGAGACCCTATTACGGGAACGACTGGGGCCTGGCGAATTACCTTAAAGCGGCACTGGACGAAGTAGGTATAAAACTGCAAGTGGAAGTTACGGGGGAACTGAAAGGGAAGAAGAAGTAGGCGACGGGAGGGCGAGACCGGATTAGCCCGGCCCCGCCCCATTCTCGCCAGGGCGGAAGTAGCGAAAACAATGGCCTTTGTCGCTCGCCAACAGTTGATGTCGTCAGTCCATTCCGCTGACTGTTGACCGGCATGGGTTCCTTGGGTCCCGCGCCGTGTGGACGCGGGTTGCGGACTCCACAACCGACCGGAGTCTCACGCCGCGACCCAAGCGCAACATGGGAATCTACGTTACAACACAATAGTAAGAGTAACCTGCCTGAAAAGAAGCAAAGCTACTTGCCAATCGGATCCAGGGAGACCATCTCCGGAATCTTTACCCTTTTGGCGTCGTTCGGCTTGAGATTGGAAATCGCGCTTTCAGCAGCTTCCGCGTCGGTCTTCTGAATTTCGATCGTACACACCCAGGCCGACGGAAATTCGAAATTGATGTAAGAGGTAGATCCTGGCGCCAAATCCAGGTCCTCGGTCTGACTGCCCATTTTTCCAATTTTCGAGGTGCCGATCAGGTGCTTTCCCGGCGGTAGATTGAGGGTGAGATACCGGCCGTTCTGCACATCCGCGGCTTCTTTGCCGTCTACATACACAGGCGCTTTTATCTGCGGGCAATTATGGTAGTGCTTGCGGAAGACAACGACGTGGGCCAGCGCACCGCCGGCTGCGCCCGGCTGCGCCGCTGGGGATGCTTGAGTCTCGGCGGTCTTGCGTAAGACCAGTAATCTGTTTTTCGATCCAGATTGCAAGATTCCCTTTGCGTAAGTTCCGGTAAGTGTTCCGGCCTCGCCCGGCGCAATTTCCGCCGTGTAGGCGAGTTCCCCTTTGCTGAGGAAAACGAGATAGACTTTTTTGCCGCTAACCACTCCCTCGATTTCCCAATTGTCGCCGGTCCCGGTAACTTCCCGGGCGCCCTGGGCCTGATGCAGAAGCACGGTTCTCCATACTTCCGAGTCCCAGTCGCCGTCGACATTAATCTCCGCCGGATTGGTGTACGCGGCCAGCCATGATTTCGCCTCGTCCGGTTTGTCCTTGGGGAGCATTCCCGACGGCGCGCAAAGCAACAAACCGGCCATGATCGCTGCAAAATAGAACAGATGTTTTCTTGGGTTCATTGGTAACTCCATTCGTGTAAAGCGAGCATTTGGATTGTCGATTGGCACTGTAGCAGGTGAAAAGGCAGAGTAGCAAGAGACCATTTTTCGCAGACTATTTTTCGTGGGCATTTATCGTGGGGGTCGTTTGGGTGATGTCCTAATTTGAACGTAGCGCCGCCCTTTAGGCCGAAGTTCCAGAGGCTTTTGACGGTATTCTACTGACTCGGGGAGAGATAGGGGCAAAATCAATTTCCCGTTACTGGGAACGTACGGATCAGTTCGTACGCCCGTGCTTGGAGCGGCGTGGGCTCTGGCAGTTGCTTGCAGGTGAGCGTCACCTCTCCCGATTGAATCTCGTAGGTCACTCTCGCCCGGCTGGCCAACTCTGCCAACAGGGTTCGGAAGCTGTGCACGGGGAACCCGTCCACCGTTTGACGAGACCGCTTCTTGGCCTCGGCCGAGGCGGAGGGTTCGGCGGGCAGAATCGGATCGCGTCGCTTCCGTTCCTCTCTTCCCTCCTCATCCTCGAACAACAGCGGCGACCATGCCCGGCGCAGGTGCCATTCCACATAATAGGCGAGCAGGCATAAGAAAATATGCGCGGGCACCCGCTCCTCGGTGCGATGCCGAATGGGTCGCACCAACAGGTCGATGCCTTTCAGACAACGAAACGCCCGCTCGACTTCCGCCAGACTCTTGTAGCTGCGCACGGTGTCTTCCGCCGAGAGGCGCTCAACAGGTTCGCTGGTGCGCAGCACATAAATTCCGTCCAATTGCGTTTCCTGATCGATGCCCTCCTGGCGGCGACTGCAAGTGAAACTCCCCTCGCCGATCTGACAATCGAAATGCTTGCCCACTTTGTAGCGCCCCAGGACCTTGCCCACCTTCAGCCCAATCTCCGCCGCCGTGAGCGGCTTGTTCTTCCGTCGCGCCACTTCTTTCGCGATTTTCGTCAAACTCTTCTCGGTGGCCTCGATCAGCGCTTGCCGTTTGCGCGCCCTCGCCTCTTCCAACAAGGGGTTATGGCAGACCATGAGCCTCTCCCCCGGGTAGTCGGGCGAGGTGATCTCGGCCAGATTCTTCTGGTCCAGCAGGGAGAGTTGCAAGGCCCCCTTGGCCACCAGTTCACGAATCGCCCCACTGGTCAGGGCGGTGATCCATCCGCAGCCGGGATGCTGCTGCAGTTTGTCAATCTGCGGTTGCGTCAGCATCCCGCGATCTCCTACCAGTACCACCCGCTCGAGCCCGAACCGCTGCCGCAGCTTCTCCACTTGATCGCCGACCGTCGTGGGGTCGCCGGTGTTGCCGGCATAAACTTCTACCGCCAGCGGACGCCCCGCGCCATCCGTCATCACCCCGTAGACGATGATCGGGAGATGCTGGTCCCCGTCGCGGTTGTGGCCAAAGTGCGCCAGCGGGCAAGTGCGGCCCTCATAGGAACTGCTCGTCACGTCGTAAAGTACCAACCCGCCTTCGGTGAGGTGCCGGGCGGCCAACTTCTTCTCGATGCGCTCCTGGCGCTCCCCCAGCCAATCCATCGCGGCATAGAGCTCGTCTTCGGTAGCATCCGCTACTTCCCGATCTTCGGCCAGGGTGGTGGTGTGCCAGGCGCGGGTGGTGGCCAACTTCGAGCAAGGATCGATCAGCCGTTGGACGATCATGGCCACGACGAGGTCCCGTTGGCGGCAACGCTTGGAAGCGATCACCGCCTCCAGACCGAGTTGGTGGAGCATCGCCAGGATCGCTTCGACGTGGCCGTGGGGAAGCGTCTGGCGAGTCGTGAGCAGATCCTCCGGGGAGACCAGGGCCTCGTCCCGCAGCACGCGGCGTAAGGCTTCGATCTTGGGCAGCGGCCAATCGGAGAGGTTGGCCAAGGTGCGCTTCACGGTCTTCTTGCCCTCGCGCCAGCCTTGGCGGAGGAGGATGGCGGGGCGGGAGTTGCGGTTGGGGACGGTCTCGATGTACATGGGAGCCATAATACATTGTAAGGCTATATTGTCAAGAAGAAATTACCATTTACATGGGAACATGCTGCAACCCCGCATCCCTCCCAACTCTTGTCAAATCAAGGCTTCGCCTAAGATTCAGGGCTTATTGTCAGGGGAACTTCGGTTTAGGGCGGCACGTGCCGGGCGGAAGCCCGGCGCTACATCTGAAATTAGGCCCGCACCGTTTTTGGGGCGAGCAGCGCCGAGCAGGGAAGGACGAAAATGGAGACGGGCGGAGGCCGATCGCCTGGCCCGGTTTTCTGGTCAGATTTCGAAGGACTTAAGAAGTAGGCGGAAGGCCCCTTTAAGCGCGTCTCATTTTTCTCTTGACAAGGACTATTAGTTAGCCTATGATTGAAAGGTAAGGTGTACGGGACTGGTATCCTCGGCGGAACTGGCGGGGCGGCGGCAAGTCCGTGGGTAAACGACGAGGCAGACCGACAAATTGTAGCAATGGCATTACGACTTTATGTCCTTTATAGGACAATGTGCCCTAACCTGAGAACTTAGTGAAAATAAAGGGTCGAAAAAACGATTTTTCTCTACCAAACCTGACAACATACTGAAAATAAACCCACTTATAAGTCATCCCACATAGCTGGAAATTGGGGTGCAAATTGTCCGATTGAAGGGACGCCAAATTGTCCCTGCCCGAGGGCAGAAAAGGCCCGGCATGGTCAGAATTTCAGGCGGTATCCTAAACTCACGGAGTGATTTCAAAATGGAGGTTCGTACTTCCCCGCCCCGACGGGGCGGCCTAGCCCAAGTTCGTCACGGTGGGGGCGGTTTTGATGATTTTCGCAACCAGGTGATAGGGTAAGGATTTTGTTTTCAGTCCCGCCGCTTTCAAAAGTCGATGTAGTGTAGACCAACCCCCTTGCGGTGGCGGAGCGCAGCATGGCACGATCGCCTCGATGTATTTGCGACCCAATCTGCGGCACAAAGACGGCAAGGATCATACTTACTGGTCTCTGGTAGAAACGGTTCGAACACCCGACGGGCCGCGCCAGCGCACATTGTGTTACTTGGGCGAGCTGAATGCCTCAGCCCAGGCGCGCTGGCTGAAGACGATCGAGGTTTTCAACGCCCAGGGGGAGAGTCAGCAACTGAAGCTGTTTCCCTCCGACGTGGCAGCGCCCGAAGATGATGCGTCGGTGGCGCGGGTGCGCCTCGACCAGGTACGCTTGGAGCGGTCGCGGCAATTTGGGGATGGGTTCCTGGCGCTGGAGTTGTGGAAGCGTTTGGAGTTGGACCGCTTCTGGGCGGGGCTGCTGGACGGGCCGGAAAATGCCGCCGCCGTACCTTGGTCGCGGATCGCGGCGTTGTTGGCGATCAACCGGCTGTGTGCACCGGGCAGCGAGTTGGCAATCGAAGAGCGCTGGTATCCGGCCACGGCGCTGGACGACGTGCTGGGGATCGAGGCTGGCAAGATCAACGACACGCGTTTGTATCGGTGTCTGGACCGCCTGCTGCCGCACAAGACGCAACTGGAGCGTCATCTGGCGCGTCGCTACGGGGAGTTGTTCGCGGTGGAGTTCGACGTGCTGCTTTACGATTTGACCAGCAGCTACGTGGAGGGGGCGGCGGCGAAAGATCCCATGATGCAGCGCGGCTACTCGCGCAACCATCGGCCCGACTGCAAGCAGGTGGTGATGGCGCTGATTGTCAACGCCGAGGGTTTCCCGCTCAGCTACGAAACCTTCGATGGCAACCGCAGCGACGTGACGACGGTGGAAGCGGTGCTGCGCATGGTGGAGCGCAAGTATGGGAAGGCGCGACGGGTGTGGGTTTTTGACCGCGGCATCGTGAGTGAAGAAAATCTGGAGGCGTTGCGGCGGCGGGGCGGTCAGTATCTGGTGGGCACGCCGCGGGCGAAGCTGAAGCAGTTTGAGCAGGAGTTGTTGGCCGGGGGTTGGGAGCAGGTGCGGCCCGATGTGGAAGTGAAGCTGGTGCCGACGCCGCAGGGAGAGGAGATCTACATCCTCTGCCGCTCGCAGGCGCGGCGGGCGAAAGAACAGGCAATGCGCAGCCGCTTTTCCACGCGGATGGAAAAGGCGCTCGCGGCGCTGGAGAAACGGGTGGGGGCGGGACAGTTGAAAGACCGCCATAAAATCGAGCGCGGCCTGGGGAAAATTCAGGCCCGCCACCCGCAAGTCGCCGATCTGTACGACGTGCAGGTCACCGAAAAGGATGGTGCCGTGACGCTGCAATGGCAAGCCCGCCAGGACCGGCAGAGTTGGCAACAGGCCCGCGAGGGCGCCTACCTGTTGCGGAGTAATCTGCCGCCGGAAAAGCCGGAAGCACTGTGGAAAAGTTACATTCAGCTCACGGAAGCGGAAGCGGCGTTTCGGGTGTTGAAGAGTCCGCTGTCGATCCGGCCCATCTTCCACCAACTGGAGCGGCGGGCCAAAGCCCACATCCTGGTGGCGTTTCTCGGCTATGCCCTCTGGGTCACGCTGAAACACTTGTTGCGAAGGAAAGGCTCGACCCTCTCGCCGAGCAAGGCGCTGGCGTTGCTCGCTACCCTGGTCAGTGCCGACATTGTGCTGCCCACGACCGACGGGCGGGAAATCCGGCTGCGCCGCGTCACCACGCCCGACGCCAAACAGAAAGAACTCCTTGACCAACTCGGGATCACGGTGCCGGACCGCCTCAGCTTTGATCGCCAATGTAGTGTAGACTTGGCAACAGCCTGAACTGATTCCACTCTACTTAGCTAATTTTTCGATGCTCTCGTGACGAACTTGGGCTAGCCCAACTTTCGCAGTTGAGGCGACAAGCGCCAGCTAAGTAGTTTATTTTCAGCAAAGCGGTCTCGAAGGTCTACACTACATTTTGAGCTGCACCTGTTGGTCGGTGACGGTCTCCGCCGGCTTGATGCGTGGCGGAGGTTGCGACGGCAGTGACAGGTGAAGTTGGTGGAGCAGGAGCATCTGCTCTGGTTCGGGTTGCGTATAGCGCGGCATGATCAGCCAGCGCCCGTCGGTGGTGGGCAGGCAGACATCCAGCATTTGAATTGTCGCCAATTTTTCCAGCACGCCGCGGGGTGTCAACCCCGGAGCGCAGGGGGCCAACCGGTGCCGGAGCGTGACCGACAGGGCGTAAGCCAGGAAAGCCACGAAGATGTGGGCCTCCACGCGCTTTTCCACTTGATGATAAATCGGACGCAGTCCCAGTTCGCTCTTCAAGGTTTTGAAGGCAGCTTCAATTTGGGTCAGTAAGATATAGAGTTCCCAGAGCACTTCCGGCTTTTCTCCCAGCAGGTTCGAGCGCAGCAGATAGTGGCCGTCGCGCAACTCCGCCTTCCGCAACTTCTCTTTGTCCAAGCGAAAAGAAAACGTCTGACGGGTGACTTCCTCTCCCTCTTGGGGCAAGCCGATCGGCACGAAGCCGAAGGCGCGTCCCGCTTCCTTTTTAGCCGCGCCGATCCGCAGCAGCAGTTGATCGCGTGCCGGAGCACTGCGGCGCAGCTTGCGCAAGGTCTTTAGCAAGCGCACCAACTTGCGCCGCCGCATGGCACGTTCCTTGGCGTGCCTCCCCGCGCTCTTGGCCAGCACGTACAGTTCGCCATCCGCGGCGAACAACTTCACTTCCACCGACTCACGCACTTTCTGCCAGGGCAATTCCAGCCAGCGCTTTTCGTACTGCTGAATCTTGCCGCGCGGCGTCCCCACCAGGTAGAAAACTTCTCGACCCCCGGTGCGCATTTCTTCCAGTACTTCTTCCGTAGGAACCCCCCGGTCCATCACCCACACCCGCCGTGCCCGTCCATACTGCGCTTCGATCTTGTCCAGAAATCCTCGCAGCGTGGTGCGGTCCGAAGTGTTGCCCGCCAGCACTTCATAAGCCAGCGGAAATCCTTCCGGCGTCACCACCAGCGCGATCACCACCTGCCGGCAATCGCCGCGATGATCCCGGCTGTAGCCATGCTTCGCCTTGGGAATCTCCTCGCCTTCCCCTTCGATGTAGGTGCTCGTCAGGTCGTAGAGCAGCACATCGAAGCGCGCCTGAAACAGCTCTTGCCAGCGTTGCCGCAGATGATCGAACAGCGCGGTCTTGTGTTCCCCCAGGCGGTCCAGACATCGATACAAACGGTCCTTCTCCGCTACGGCAAAGCCCGTGCCTAACAGATCTCCCAGGGCGCTCTGGTCAAACCCCTGCCGGTGCAAACGGAACTCGCTGCCCGGCGCCACCAAGCGGCTCACCACAAGCAGCTCCAGCACCTTCGCCCACGGCACTTCTTCCCGCCCCTTACCCAAACGATCTTGCCAAAACGCGCTCAGCCCCAATTGCCGCCACAGTTCGCACCCCAGCCAATAGTTGCCAAACGCCCGCGGTCGCCGCAGTTCCATCTCCTTCAGCTTCACCTGCACGCCGTCCAGCGCGTCGGCCGGCAGCGCCCGGTCCTCGGGAAATAAACTCAGGCTCGCCGCCCGCTGCTCGGCTTCATCAAACACCTCCAGCGTCTTGCGCCACGCCGCCTGCTGACTGTCGTTGATCTCGCCCAAATACAAAACCCGCCGCTGCACCACCCGCCCCGAACGCAGCCGCCGACTCTCCTCCACGCTCCAATAGCGGTGCTCCTTGCCGTCTTTGATTCGCTTGTTCGCACGCAGGTACATGGCTGGCCGCCATTGTGCCAAGCTTGAGCGGAGATGAAAAGGGGGTAGGTCTACACTACAAGCCCTTTTGTACAACCCCCATTGAAGTTTCAAGAGTTACCGCGATGCCCACACCGAATTTCACCTGGAATGGCTCCGAGCTGCGAAAGTCGGGCTAACACAGCTCAGGCCCGGGCTTTGCCAGACCGCCCCGTTGGGGCTTCTTCGCAAATCAGGACACTACGTCATTTGGGATCGCGGGAAGAACAGAAGCGCTGCTGCGCCTTCTTTCAAAGGTCGCTGGCCATTTCCACTCTAGAGATTGTCTGATTAAGTCTTCCTGGGCAAGACTGGATGCTACGAATAGGAACAACCCGCAGCGGCTTAAGCCGCCGGCGTGGCGAATTCTAACTGCATGGCTGAAAGCATGCCCCGTCAAAACTATCCGGGAAGCAACTTATCAGAGCTTTCTGGAAGCTCCGCATTCACCTCGCCCATCGATTCCTTCGCTTCCTTGGTCAGGCGTTTGCGCCAGGGAAAAGGCAGCCGCTGCTTGAGCAGGCTCCATCGGGTGTCGCGGTAAGGGTCCGCATTGCTGCCGTAGATGGGATGGTAAGCGTTCGGCCCTTTGGCGGCCCGGGATCTCAATGCCAAAATCGTTCAGTTGCAGGAACTGCCGCATCTGAAGCTTGTATCGGCCTTCGATGCCAAATATGAAGTTCGAGCAACCTTTCATTCAGCCACACGATATGGCGGAAGCCAAACTCCCAAACGTAGGTGTATCCCTTGAAAAACTTCCAGTCGGCTTTGGTGGCGCGCCACATGCCGATGATGTCGCGGCGGATCTTCCAGCGCACAAAATTGAGTTCCTCCGGGGTCAATTGCTGGGTGCGCACATTGCTGAAGTAGCCGTCATACCAGCGAAAATCGGAGAGATTGGCGATGCGTTCGTCCTTCAACATTTCCTCGCGCAAGGGAGTCTTGGGATACGGCGTCATGATCTGGTCCATGACACTGGCAATTCCCATTTTCTTGATGAACTGGTAGTTTTCGCGAATACTCTCCGGATCGTCATCCGGAAGCCCATTGATAATGCCGGCGATGACGATAATGTCTTCTTTCTGCAGGGCGGCCACGCCACGCTGGATGGTGTCGAGGGTGTTGGGCTTACTCATCGTCCTCAGGTTCTTGATGGACGCATTCTCGATGCCCAGGAAGATGGACACGAACCCGGCCTCGACCATTTTCTTGGCAACGTCGGGCCGGTGGGCGAAACCAATCGGGCTCGCCTGGGTGGTGAAGATCAGGTTCTTCAACTTCAAGCGAATGACCCCGTCGCACAACTGCTCGAAGCGATCCATATCGAGGGTGATGTTGTCGTCGGTGCAGAAAATGTGGCGCGCGCCGCGACTGTAAGCGTCTTCGATGTCGGCCAGAACGCGGTCCAGGGGGAAGAGGCGAAACGAGCGGCCGTACATTTCGCGGATGCTGCAGAAGTTGCAGAGATGCAGGCAGCCTCGCGAGGTCTCGATGACATCGGCGCGCCGGAAATACATGTGAAATCCCTTGGCGAGACGCTTGTCGCGGGCGGGTATGCGGATTCTTGTCCAGGTCTTCGAGCGGCCGCGCCGGGTTGTGGCGGAAGTGGTCCTCCTCTTTGTAAGAAAGCCCGAGGATGTTTTCCATTCCCTTGCCATCGGCCTCGATACTATTCAGCAGTTCTCCAAAGGCAAAGTCCCCCTCTCCTCGCACCAGAAAGTCCCACAAGCCCGCGTCCGGACCGGCGGCGATGCTCTCGGAAAACAACGTGGCATGATAACCGCCGAGCACGGTTCGAATCCGGCTGTCGAACTGCTTGGTCAAATAGGCAAAGCCGACCGTGGTGTCATATTGAAAAGTCATGGACGTGAAGCCCACGACGTCCGGCTTAAACTCCCGCAAGACCTGCAAGAAGCGCGGCACCGCCTGCTTGCGCCAAACCACCATGTCCGCCACTTTGACATCGTGGTTATCGATCTGGCCGGCAATCGTTGCCATCGCGACACTTGGCGGTTCCCATTGCCTGCGCGGGACCCACGGCGACGTTGCGGGGCTTTGAACCAGCAATGCTCTCATTTGGCCTCAACCTGACTTTGTTCACCGAGCAAGATGGAACTTTAACATCAGTGCGGCACCGAAGACCAGTACTTCAATTCTGCTCAACCGCCGCTCGCTTCGTCTGCGGTGTGCGGCCTTCTGCGCATTGTGCAGTCAGGCCGATCCTTCTCGCTTCCCCTAAGAGAATGACCGCGGGAACCAGCCACGAGGCCGCCGGCCAGTGCCAGAGCAACGCCCAGTGAGGTTACGAGACCCATCTCGGCGAGCGGCGCGAAACTGGAAGCCATGAGTGCTCCGAAGCCGACGATCGTAGTCAGGTTCGACTGAATCAGCGCCGCACCTGAAGCCTTCGCGATCACGAGAATCCCGTTGCGCTCGTTTTCCAGGTAACGGCGGACCAAATGGATACCATTATCGATTCCAATGCCGATAATGAGTGGGATAGCCGTAATGGACATGAAACTGAAGCGGTGTCCCACCAGCAGCAATAGCCCGAAAGTTACGATGATGGCGAATACGATCGGCATCAGTACGACGAGCGATACCCGGAGGTTGCGGAAACAGAGATAGACGATCAGGACGATGGCAGCCGCCGTCCACAGCTAACGCCCTGCGGCTGTCGTGAAGGACTCGGCTCTGCATGTCGCGGTTGATCTTGTCGAAGGAGAACTCCACGAACGGACCAAATTGATTCCGCCAGGACTCGAGGACCGTCTCCGGAATCACCTGGGTAGCATTGGGATCGGTGGCATAAAAGGCGATTGCCGCGACGTAGCTGCCGTCCGCTCGTCTTGCGAATGCTGTTGTCGAGCAGCCCTGGCGGCAGGAACTCGGCGGCCTTTTCCAGAGTGACAGGTTCAGCGCCTTGTCCCAGCTTTCGCAGCCGCTCGATAAATGGCTGGTGCGGCTCGATTCGAAAGCCATTCTCGCGGAGCGAATCCTCCAAGGCGCGAGCGGAGGCCGCCAAATCGATGCCCGCCAGCGAACCGGCCCGTTGCCTCTGCGTGCGAGCGGAGGGAAGCAGGTCGGTGGGAGAAAAGATGGACTTGAGGACGCCGCGCTGCCGATAGGCTTCCAGACCGGCCGTCAGCTCTTCGGCCCTGCGCAGGACTTCCTCCTGGCCGCCGGCGATCAAGAGCACGTTCGGGCTGCCCTCAATGCCGAACTTTGCGGAAAGGCGGTTCTGCGCGGCAATGGCTGGATTGTCGGCGCCAGCCATTGATCTCGAAACGCCCTCCCATCCTGATGGCAGGCAGGACCAGTAATGACAGCAGGAATATCGCCAACGAAAAGGCGACGACGAGGCGGGCGTGCCGGCCCACAAAATCGACAGATTTCCGCGCCACGCAAGGGAAGGAATCGGAAGGTAATGGTCTCCGGCGCGCGCGGCTTCGAGAACCGCCACCAGAGCTGCATCAGCGCGGGAACGGTCAAGAGCGTGTGGAACATCATCATGAACATTCCGACGGTGAGGATGAACCCGAACTCCGCCAGCGCTTTGAAGCCGGAGGTGGCCAGCGCCGCGGTGGATGTCGCCGCCGTCAGTATGCAGAAGACGACGCTCAGCCCCGTGGTTTCGAAGGTGCGAAACACGGCCTCGTTCAGCGTCCCGCCCTTTGCCCATTCCTGCGGCACGCGGTTAAAGAAATGCACGACTTGGTCGTCGCCCAGTCCCGCCAGGATGGCAATAAAAGACAGGCTGATGAGATTTACTTCTCCCGGATAGAAACTCGCTACGCCCGTGGTCCATAGAATGCCCAGGCTGGTGGGCAGCAGCGACAAAAGCAGCAGCGGAATTCTGGGATAGATCAGCAGGCACAACAGCAGATTGCCGACGATCGAAATCAGAGAAATCCGGCGAATATTCCTTTCGATGAACTTGTGATCCTGCTCCGCGTAAACGTAAGCGCCGGCCGCCGTGGCCCGCACGCCGGAATCGCGGAAGGCGGGCTCGGCGGCATCAAGTCGACTGGATATGCTCCCGCGTCCATTGCACGACTTGCTCGGCGAACTTGTAGTCCACGGCCGACTGGCGAGGCTCGGCAATGATGAGCAGCGCCTTGTGGTCCTTGCTGAAGAATCGGTTCCCAGCTCCCCAGGTCAGGTCGAAACTGGCGAACTGCGAGAACCCCTGGCTGTTGTGCGCCGCCACTTCCATGAGGCCGAGAGGATCGGCAACGAAGTAATTCGTTCCTAAAGACGGAAAACGGCGTGACCAGTTCGGCGCCGGCGCGGCGAACGGTTTGATGAATCTGTTGCGGATCCAGCCGTCGTTTGAGATCTTCCGTTTGCTCGGGCAGGACGAATGACGGAAAGTTCCAGGTAAAGAACCGCACCATGTTGAGCAGTTCTTCTTCCTGCAAGCCGCAGCGCGCCTGCTTGAACAGCCCGCTGGCATAGCATGTCGGCGGTGAGACGGTCGGCCATTTCCTCCATCTCGCCGGTGGTGTCCGTTCCTCCCTCCGGGGCCTCGATCAGCACGAAGAGCTGGTTGCCATAACCCAGCTCTTTGCCGATCTGGCTCGCGGCTCGCCATTGCGGATCGCGATTGCCAAACAGATCGGTCAGGTCGGTGCCGGTGCGCAGGTTGTGGATGTTGGCATACAAGAACAAGGTCAGGACCAAGGCTAAGGGCCGTCACCAACCCCGGATGATCTACCACCAAGCGGCCCACCAAGCGCATGAAGCGGACCATCATGGCGCAGCCTCCGCCACCGGTTTTTTCGCGATGAACACGAAGTATGAGCCAGGGGCAGACGGTTTCGGAAGCGGCGTTCTTCAACCTGCATGCCGGCATTCTCCAGCACACTACGGTACTGCGCGGCCGAAAGCATCAAGGGCCGGACGCCGACGCTTTCGCAGGTGAACAAGAGCCGGTCGAAAGCCATGGTGATTCTCGACCATCAGGCCGCGTTCGCGATCGTGGACCCGGAAAATCAGCTTTCCCTGGGGCGCGAGCGCCGAACAGCACCGTTTCAGCAAGGCCAGTTGCTCATCGGCGGGCAGATACTGCAAGACATCCAGAATCAAAATCAAACCGGCTGGCGGAAGCTCGAAATGACGGACGTCCGCAAGACTCAGGTCTGCGTTCAGGGCGCGGAGAGCCTCGCGAGCGACGGCAATCCGATGCGCATCCAAGTCGCAACCAACCAAGCGCCGGCTGCTGTCACCGCAAGCCGCAAAACTGAGAGCCATGCCGTAGCCGCAGCCGAGATCCACTACCGTTCCCGATCCCAGGTTTTCAGCAGCAAGCAAGCCGAAGATCCGATCAAGCCGCAGCTTCCACCGGACGAACCCACGGTCGGCCCATGCGCATCGGGCAAACATCCGGTTCACAAATCGGACGCGGTCCCGCAGTCGCGGATTGGCGGGCGCCTTAAGATGAAGATGGATCACAACTGCGGTAATTGCCGCCCCAACGCCACCGGCGAGTATACCCAGCACCACGCTGCCCACCACCCAGGCTAAAAGCTCCGCCTTCACGTGCGGCGACCGGTTAGGGCGGACAGCTTCAAGGGCCGGAATGAGCCGCGGAGAAGAAAGTAGCCGAGTTCCACGGAGGACACGACAATCAGGGGTTGGAGCAGCGGATTGTTGATGAAAGTGCTGGCCAGGGTCAGCGGCTTGTTAAGCCTGAAGAGCAAAGCCAGACCCACTGCCACCAGGGTCTGAAACCCGTAGATGGGCACGATGCCGATGAAGATCCCCAAAAACACGGCAGCGGCAGCTCGGCCAGGGTCAAGCCGCTCCTTCAGCAAGGTGGTTGCGAACTGCCGCGCGTGAGTCTGAAATCTTCGGATCACCTGGTGGCCTTTTCCATCGTTGTCTCGCTCACGCCATCAGGCCGACACCACCGACAACTCGCCGCTCGCTACGATCTCCCCGTCCACATACACCGTGCCGCCGATGTAAGCCATCTGTCCCGGCGTCGGTCAGCTTCCTGGTTTCAATGCGCAGTTCCTGGCCCGGAGTCACGGGCTTGAAAAACTTGAAGCGGTTTACGGCCGCGAGCAGCGGTCCACTCCTTCCAGATCCCTGCGGCGCGGCCGATCCCAGCATCACTCCCGCGGTCTGGGCCACCGCTTCGATCAGAAGAACGCCCGGCAGAATGGGTTTGGCGGGAAAATGCCCGGCAAAAATCGGGTCTGCCGGATCGACGAACTTCACGGCAACACAGCGAACCCCCGGCTCCAGTTCTTCGACCCGGTCGATCCACAAGAAAGGAGGGCGATGAGGAATCATCGTCTCGATTTCGCTTCGCTCGATCACTTTGGTTTGTACACCTCGAACGTTTCTGCCGGAATCTTCAGGTTCACCGAGCTGATGTCGATGGCGAACACGCTGTTCACCCCGCTCTTGCCGTCCACCTCCAGCGACCGGAGCAGGAAGTCACGCTTGTTCAGCTTCACCACAACGTAATTCAGCCTGCGGCGAAAAGCGTCCGACCGGGGGACGAGCTTCATTTCGTAACCCCGGCTGTCCTCCTGCACGGTGATGGTGAAATTCTTCTTCAGGTTCCCGATGGAGTTCTCCCGGCTGAAATAGGACTGGGCGCGGCGAACGCTGCTTCCGACTTCCAGTACCTCCGTCTTGCCGCCGCCGTCGTAACGTTGAGGTAGTTCTCGTTGAAGCGAATGCGAAACGGAGCCGGTTCGAAGTATTCCAGCATGAATCGCGTGGTACCCTCGGCGCAAAACTTGCCGCGGAGCACCATGGGTTTCACCATCAGGCTGGAGGTGCGGGTTTCGGTGATGGTCCCGCAGCCACTCGTGTATTTCTTCTGCGCTTGCTGAACGCCGTCCCAAATGCGCGTCAACAGATCGTCGGACTGGGCAGCCAGCATTCCCGGGAAAATCAAAAACGCAAGGAGCCGGCAGAGTCTGAACCGCAGCATCATGTCACGCTCCCAGGAAGCGAAATGCGAGCGACCAGAGGCAGATACGCACCGTGTCTCGCACCGGCTTCATCTTGGAGCGCGCCTGGCCATCGTCATAGACCATACGGACGGGAGCGTGGGCGATGGTGCAGCCTGACCGGGCCATTTTGATCAGAACCTCCATCTCGAATTCGTAGCGCCGGCTTCGCAACTTCGGTCGCACAGAGTTTGTCCAAGCGGAACAGCCGGAATCCGCACTGGCTGTCCCGGACTTCGCAACCGGCGAGCAACGAGGCCAACCGGCTGCCGATCGTGTTGGAGTAATAGCGAGCGCGGGGCATACGGGCGCGATCGAAACGCGCGCGTCCCAATGACCAAGTCCGCTCCGGTCTCTTCGGCGACGCGAAGCATGGCGGGGATATCTTCCGGCAGATGCTGACCGTCGCCATCGAGAGTGATCACGTGCGTGAAATTCTGCGCGCGCGCGAAGGCAATGCCGGTGCGCAGGGCCGAGGCCTTGCCGCAATTAGTTTGCGATTGCAAACATGCCGCTCCGGCAGCCTCGGCGATTTCCGCCGTTCCGTCGCCGGAGCCATCGTCGATCACGACCACCTTCTCAACATGCCGTTTGGCCCCCGCAACCACCTTGGCGATGTAAGGGGCTTCGTTGAATGCCGGAATCAACGCGCAGGTTCGCATGGCGCAGGCTCAAGTGTTCTTCCGCTGACATCCTCGCGGGAGCCGGCCAGGACGAATTCGAATCCCCGTTCCCTCAGCTCATCGATGACCCCAGGCAGCGCTTCGAGCATGACATCGGTTCCTGCCGGCAAATGATCGTGCAGCAGGATGATGTCGCCGCTAGCCACTTGGTTCAAGATCCGCCGGGCAAGAACGGTGGAATTCGCAGTGAGTGTATCACGCGTCCGAACGCTCCAAGAGACATACTCCAGTCCCGCCTCCTTGAGATACAGGCCCCAATAGCGGATGACGCAGGCCAACCGGCGAGCGGAAATAGCGCGGCCGGAAACCACAGCTGCGGCGAATACTCTCCGTGCCGCGCTCGATCTCGGCCCGCAGTCGCCCGGGCATGAGAAAACAAAACAAAGCGTGGTGCGACCAAGTGTGGTTTGCTACCAGATGCCCTTCGGCCCAGGCGCGGCGCACGATTTCCGGATACTGGTCCGCACGCTTCCCCACCACAAAGAACGTTGCCTTCACCTCTTTCTCCCGGAGCAGGTCGAGTAACTTGGGCGTGTCTACGGGGTCGGGACCGTCGTCGAAAGTCAGGGCCACACAACCCACACCATCTACCCGCGAGCGGTTGGCGACCAGCCATTGGTTGCGCGGATGAAACAGCAAGTAGAGCATGACCAGCGTGCCGACGGCATAAATTGAAGGCCACGAGAAGGAACCGCGAAAGGGTAAAAGGATATAGCAGAACCAATGAGGCGTTGGTCACAAGAAACAACAAGAGAAAGATCGTGGGCCTCGCCATGGCAATAGGCCTGAGAGATGCCTCGGAATCGGTAAACCATTTTAACACCGGCCCCGCGCCATACAAGCACGAAGGTGATGTATGTCTTTTGCATTAAGAAGAGGCCAGAGGTATGTTATCGGAGGGGAAGTCGAAACGGAAATCCTCGCGAAAGGCGGTAGTGTCCTAATTTCAAATGTAGCGCCGGCTTCCAGCCGGCACCGGGCCGCCAAGATGGCGGCGCTACGTTCGAATTAGGACACTACCCGATAGGCGAAAGTTGTGAGTCAGAGGTTAAAGCATGAAGGCAGGGGGGCGGCACAGCTAGAGGAGGATGCAGAAAGCTGAGGGCACAGAGCCGGATACTACTTGAGCTATCAACTCTGGGCTTTCCTTTGACATCCGAGGGGTTCATCACCATGGACTACGGCTTCACCGAGTATCAGACGGCCATACGCAATTTGGCGCGCGAGATCGCCGAGAAGGAAATTCGCCCCGTAGCGGCCGACTATGACCGCGACGCCAAGTTCCCCTGGCCGATTGTGAAAGTGCTGGCCGAAACCGACCTCTTTCGAGTCTTCATCGGTGACGCCTACGGCGGCATCAGCGACGGCACACCCATCATGAATATGGTGATCGTCACGGAGGAACTCTCGAAGGCCTGTGGCGGCATCGCGCTCAGTTTTGCCGGCGACGGCGCTCGGAGCGCTGCCTATCATTCTCTCCGGAAGCGAGGAGCAGAAGCAACGCTGGCTGCCCGACATTGCTGCCGGAAAGAAGCTGGCGTGCTTCGCGCTCACCGAGCCGCAAGCTGGTTCCGATGCCGGGGCCGTGCGCACCACGGCCACTCCGTGACGGCGACCATTACGTGCTGAACGGATCTAAGCAGTGGATCACCAACGGCGGCGAAGCGGAAATCTACTCCGTCATCGCCCTCACGAATCCCGCCAAGGGCCCGCGTGGCGCCTCCTGCATTGTGGTGGAGAAAGGCACGCCCGGCTTCACCTTCGGTAAGAAGGAAGACAAGCTCGGTATTCGCGCCTCCGCCACGCGCGAACTGGTCTTCCAGGACTGCCGAGTGCCGGTTGAAAATTGCCTGGGCCAGGAAGGCATGGGCTTCATCACCGCCATCCGCACGTTCGACGTTTCGCGTCCCGGCGTGGGCGCGCAGGCGGTGGGCATTGCGCAGGGGGCTTTCGATCTGGCGCTCGAGTACGCTTGCACGCGCCGCCAGTTCGACGCCCCGGTGGGCTCCTTCCAGGGGCTGCGCTTCATGCTCGCCGACATGGCGATGAAGATCGAAGCTGCGCGCGCCCTGGTCTACGCCACGGCGCGCCACATCGATACCCGGCCCAAGGAGCGGCCCAACGCTCTACTCCGCCATGGCCAAGTGCTTCGCCTCCGACGTCGCCATGGAAGTCACTGTGGACGCGGTCCAGGTTTTTGGCGGCTATGGCTACATGCGCGACTACCCGATCGAGAAGTACATGCGCGACGCCAAGATCACCCAGATTTACGAAGGCACCAACCAGATCCAGCGCGACGAGATCTCGAAGGTGCTCATCGGCAGATTTCACTCCCAGCGGTCCGCGTCTCGGGCCGCCCTCTGATGAAGCAGGCCCTCCCCCTCGACCCCTGAGTGGCAGATAAAGATGACTTGGTGGAATCCGCCAAAATCCATGGCCCGCCGCAGCATGCGCACCGTACTCCTCGCCATTGACGGCATCCAGAGCGCCCACCGTTTCGTCTCGGAACAGTGTTTCGTGACCAATGCCTTCGCCCTGCCGCATGTTGTAGTGGCTCACCGGATCTGCCCGCACTTTCCGTGGTCCAATCGTGTTGGGTAACGTGCCGGACAGGGCCAAATTAGGGCATTGATATACTTTGCAGACCCACATAAGGGAAACAAACCGTTAGCCTCCATGTTTAGCCCGTTACTGCGGAGATGTCTCCGGGCTGATGGGTGGTAGGGAGTCCGGCGCGAGGTTGAGAATAACTTGGAACCACCAGTTGGGTTGGTAGGTGATCTGAATGGGCGCGCCGCGCAGGTTTCCCTCCGTGCCGAGCAGAATATCGAATGACGACTTGGTTCCTGTCTCCTGGTTCGCCACCTCAAAGTGCGCTTGCTGGAGATGGCGATAAGTTCGATCGAGGGCGCCACCGTTCCCTCGCAGGGTAACGTGCACCTTTTTTTCCGGGACGGGATGGACGCTCAGCAGGGTGGCCATGTAATGGCGGGCATTGTATATGTAGCAAAGCGACTCAGGCGTGGGCCGGCCAGCCACCGCGTCATCAATCAGATTGAGAGTCGTCGATAGGAACTCCCCCACGCGTGGACATGCACTGCCTCGCCGCACCGTCCAAGCGCCGGATTTCGCGCGCGGGGTTACTCTCCAGTTGTTGTAATGCCGCTTTCTCCGCCTCAGCGTATTGGTGGAGATCATAATCCCGGCTCGAGATATAGGGAACGGTAGTGGAAAGCGCCCGCCCGTCGTCCACACGGCTGATGATACCCGTAAAAAGGTGGTCGCCGTTGGCCTTCTCCTTGGAAAGTTCGCTCTTCATCGCGAGCACGGATTGCCCTTTTGACGACTTCATAAAGCCAAAGAAGGCGCTCGCCGCCGGCTGGCCGGAATTCGGACGGCGCAGGACTTCTGTCCCGGCGCCCCATCGATTGATGGCGAGTGGCGCCTTGGCGGGGTCTGAGCCAAACAGGATCTGGATCATCTGCTGCCGCTCGTCCCCAGTCGCGCTCCCGATGCGGACGTAACCGCCGCCCACGTCGTCACTCCCGGCCCAGAAAAGCAATAAACGCACCTTGCAGGTCATCACGTAACGATATTCAGCATCAATGCTGTCCGCGCGCCCGATCCAACCGGCGGCCTCCTGAATGGCGGCTTGGTCGGCTGCGTCTGCGTCCGCCTGGGCGCCAGCCGCCGCACCTGAGGGCAGGCTGGTGGCGAGACGCGGAAACCAGCAAGACAGCAAGAGTAATACGTTGCCACATGCTTGCGAAAATACCCCTCCCAGAGTAAAGATGGCGCCAAAGGGCAGAGTCGAAAATCGAAACTGGAAAAACGAAACTCGAAACTGGAAATCGAAACTCGATAGTCCAAAACCGATACGCGAGTTTGAATCTCGCGATCTATGGTTTGATTTTCGAGTTTCGATCTTCGTTTTTCCCCAGTACCCAGCCCCCAGAACCCAGCGCCTGACCTTTAGTCCTGGGTTGCCAACTTCGCGCCGTCGCAAGGTTCCAGGTGCCAAATCTCGGACGCATACTCCTTGATGGTCGCGGTCGGATGAGAACTTTCCGGCGCGGGCCACGTTGAGAATCGCCTTTCGGTCCCAACCCTCGACGTCTCGATACGCGGCATCCACGCGCTCCTGCGTTTGGATGTAATCGCGCAAGTCGGCCAGCAGCATGTAGTGGTCGCCGCCATCGAGCAGCGATTGAATGAGCGGCTTGAAAATCCCCGGCTCCAAAAGGCTGAAGAAATCCTTTTCGATCAGCGTGAAGGCGCGCCGAATCTCCTCGTCGCTGTTGTACACATCCCAGGGATTGTAACTGCCGCGGCGTTGCTCCACCTCTTCGGCCTTCAGGCCGAAAATGAAGATGTTCTCCTCGCCAACCTCCTCCAGGATTTCCACGTTGGCCCCGTCAAGGGTACCGATGGTAACCGCCCCATTGAGCTGCATCTTCATGTTGCCGGTCCCGGAAGCCTCCGTCCCGGCCAGCGAGATCTGCTCGCTCAAATCCGCGGCGGGAATAATTCTCTCCGCCAACGACACCCGGTAATTCGGCAGGAACACCACCTTCATCTTATTAGAAACCTGCGGGTCACCGTTAACGACTTCCGCCACCTGGTGGATCAATTTGATGATCAGCTTGGCCATGAAATAGCCCGGCGCCGCCTTGGCGCCAAAAATGAACGTGCGCGGAACGATGTCGAGGGCCGGGTCTTTCTTCAGGCGGTTATAGAGCACGATGATGTAAAGAACCAGCAGCAGTTGGCGCTTGTACTCGTGCAGCCGCTTGACTTGGACATCGAACATCGAATCGGGCGAAACGCTGATCCCGGTTTCGCGGGCAATGAGCTTGAGCCAGCAACTCCTTGTTTTGTCTCTTGGCGGCGCGGAATCGTTGCCGGAAAGCGGGGTCATCCACGAACTGTTCCAGCTTCCGAAGCTGATCCAAATCGGTGATCCATTGGTCGCCGATGTATTCGGTAATCAGATGGGCAAGAGCCGGATTGGCGCTGAGGAGCCAGCGCCGCGGGGTGATGCCGTTGGTTTTGTTGTTGAATTTCTCCGGCCATAATTCCGCGAAATCCCTCAGCACCTCTTTCTTCAGAAGCTCGGTGTGGAGTTTGGCGACGCCGTTCACCGAACAGGAACCCACCGATGGCCAAGTGGGCCATGCGAATGTATTTCTCCCCTGCCTCGTCGATAATGCTCATGCGACGCAGGCGGTCATCCTCCAAAGGCCAGCGCGTGGCGACATCCCGCATGAACCGGGCATTGATTTCGTAAATGATCTGCAAATGCCGGGGAAGCAATTGCCCGAACATCTTGACGGGCCACTTCTCCAGCGCCTCCGGCAGGATGGTGTGATTGGTGTAACCGGTGGATGCGGTGGTGATTCGCCAGGCCTGATCCCAGCCCAGCCCTTCGCGATCGATCAACAAACGCATCAGCTCCGGAATGACCAGCGAAGGGTGAGTGTCATTGAGTCTGGATAAAGGCTTTGCGGGGAAATTCCTCCCAATCCTTATTGTCGGTCTTGAAGCGCCGCAGGATGTCCTGAATGGAGCAAGAGACGAAGAAGTACTGCTGCTTCAGGCGAAGTTCCTTTCCTTCAAACACGTTGTCATTGGGGTAGAGAACTTTGGTGAGATTCTCCGCCAGGACTTTGTTGGCCACCGCGTCCACGTACGACCCGCGATTGAAATCATCCAGGTCGAATTCTGCCGCCGCCTTCGCCGACCAGAGACGCAGGGTGTTCACCGTGTGCCCGCCATACCCGACCATCGGCAGGTCGTAGGGCATGCCCACCACCGGCTTGGTATCCACCCAGTGCCATTCCGAACCTTTGGGGCCCGGGCGGGATTCGACGCGGCCTTCAAACTGCACTTGAAAGGAAAACTCCGGATGGGCAATTTCCCAGGGGTAGCCGAGCTTCAGCCATTCATCCGGCACCTCCACCTGATAGCCGTTCACGATGCGCTGGTTGAAGATGCCAAAGTCATAGCGCAAGCCGTATCCGACCGAGGGAAGATTGAGGGTGGCGAGGGAATCCATAAAGCAAGCAGCCAGGCGCCCCAATCCGCCATTGCCCAGGCCCGCATCCACTTCCTGGTCGAGAAGGTCGTCCCAATTGAGTCCCACATCCAAAACGGCCTGGCGGCATGCATCCTCCAAGCGAAGGTTCATCACATTATGTTCAAGCGAGCGGCCGATCAGGAACTCCAGAGACAGGTAGTAAACTCTTTTGACCAGCCGGTTGTGGTGCATTTGCTGGGTGGCAATCCAGCGCTCAATCAGGCGGTCGCGCACGGCGAGGGCAAAGGCGTAATAGCGGTCGCGGGTGGTGGCGGTGTAGCGATCCTTGGCGAGCGTGCGGCGCAGGTGGTGCTCGAAAGCGTCGCGCAATTCCTTGACTGTATTTCTGGCTTCGTCGCCAGCGGTGGCGGGACTCGCGACCTTCGCTTCAGATTCCATTTTTCTCCTCCCTGTCCGTTTCTTTCCGGATGGGCCGCAAACGGTTTTCTTGCGGGTCGGTAGGTCGAGATCCTCACTAGTCGAATTCCTCGCTCGGCGATTCGCGAGGTCATGAGTTGAATTTACATCCCTCGCCCCCTTGGGGGTCTGGGTGACAACTCGAAGCAGGAACGGAGAATCAACAACTTACGAACCAAGGGATCCTCGTAACTCGTTGATTCTTGCTAGCCAACATGAGTTGCCCCACAGACTCCCTTGGGGGAGAGGGAAGGAGGATTCTTGGAAATAGATGCTGTACTCGATCACCTCTTGCCCTCCTGTTCGTCCCACGCACCCACAGTCGCCGCAGCAGCCGGCGGCAACCGGTGCAGGGCGCGGGTTCACCGCAATTCTGAGCGGCCTAACGTCGGGGATGAACAGGCTGCGGAAAAACCTCTACCGTGCTGTCATCCAGACGGCCTTTTCAGCCTTCCGGCTTCCCATGATCCGCAGAAACATGCCGCGTGCCCATTGGAATCGATTCGTCGAATACAAAGGACTTACGGCGTCATGTTTCTGCCAGGCGCAGCGAAGAATCTCACTCTGTGTATTTTCAACGCAGTGCGAGGTTCGTCGCCGGCGGCTGCTCAGAGTGACACTCCGACAATTTTTTCCGCCAGCCTGCGAAGCCCCGCCCTTCCAAGTCCGTGGCCAGGAATCCGCGCTAAGTGGTCGTCCCCAACGCGCGGGCAATCAGGGCGCGGCCTTCTTCCTGAATCCGGCGCAAGTGCCCGGTCCCGTTCATGCTTTCGGCGTAGAACTTGTACACATCCTCGGTCCCGGAGGGCCGGGCGGCGAACCATCCGTGCTCGGTAACGATCTTGATCCCGCCAATCGGCGCGCCGTTGCCGGGAGCGTCGGCAAACTTGGCCACAATCTTCTCGCCAGCCACCTCCATGTCCCGCACTTGCAGGGGTGACAACTTCCCCAACGCCGCCTTTTCCTCCGGAGTGGCGGGCGTATCGGTGCGCTCATACACCATTTCGCCAAACTCGTCCGTGAGCGCGCGATGGTGCTCTGCCGGGTCGCGTCCCGTCTTAGCTATTATTTCGGCAGCGAGCAGGCCCAGGATGAGGCCATCTTTGTCCGTGCTCCAAACCCCTCCACCCGAGCGAAGGAACGAAGCGCCGGCGCTCTCCTCCCCGCCAAAGCCGAGCGCGCCGCTTAAGAGGCCCTCGACAAACCACTTGAACCCGACCGGTACCTCCACCAGCCTGCGCCCCAAGCGCTGGGCGACGCGGTCGATCAAGCTGCTGCTGACCACCGTCTTGCCCACCGCCGCCGTGGCGCGCCCAACTCTGGCGGTTTTGAAAAAGATAATTAATGGCCACGGCGAGGTAGTGGTTCGGATTCATGAGCCCGCCCTGGCGCGTCACAATGCCATGCCGGTCGGCATCGGTGTCATTGGCAAAGGCCACGTCAAAGCTTCCCTTGCGCTCGATCAGGCTCGCCATCGCGAATCGGGGAGGAGCAGTCCATGCGAATTTTCCCGTCCCAATCGATGGTCATGAAGCGGAAAGTCGGGTCAACCGTCTCGTTGACGATGGTCAGGTTGAGGTGGTAACGGTCGCGAATCGGCGCCCAATAGCCGACGCTCGCGCCGCCCAGGGGATCAACCCCGATTTTCACTCCCGCGCTTTGAATTGCCGCCATATCGACCACGGACTCTAGATCCTTCACGTAAGTGCCGACGTAATCGTGGAGGTGGGTCGTTTCCGCTGAGCGCGCTCGCGCGTAGGGCACGCGCTGAACTTCCCGCAGGTTGCCCTCCAGGATTTTGTTGGCTCGTTGCTCAATCCATTTGGTGGCGCCCGTGTCCGCCGGTCCGCCGTGCGGGGGGTTGTACTTGAAGCCTCCATCGTCGGGAGGATTGTGCGAGGGCGTGATGACAATTCCATCGGCGAGGCCGGCGGGCCGCGCCCGATTGAAACTCAAAATGGCGTGGGAAACGGCGGGTGTGGGAGTGTATCCACCGGCGGCGTCCACCATCACGTGAACGCCATTGGCCGCCAGAACTTCCAGCGCCGTCACCAAGCCGCACTCGGAAAGTGCATGTGTGTCCTTACCGATGAAGAGTGGGCCTTCGACCTTCTGCTGTTTCCGGTATTCGCAGATCGCTTGGGAGATGGCCAGAATGTGGTCTTCGTTGAAGCTGCACTTGAACGCTGACCCCCGGTGGCCCGAGGTGCCAAAGGCCACGCGCTGTTCCCGAATCGCGGGATCGGGATGCTCGGTAAAGTAAGCTGTGATCAGTTTCGGGACATTGACTAAATCGCTTGCGTCGGCGAGTTTGCCGGCCTTGGGATTCACCTGCATGTGAAAGCCTCCGGGCTATCGGCCCATATTACCCTGGAATTAAATGCTGTGAATTTCCCGAACTTGTTTATTTTACACATCCCATGAGCCTGAAAAGGGGTTGAAACAGTGGGATGAGGCGCGCCAGGGAGCGAAACGGCGAACCAGAGGGGACAAATTGACCGCGCCGAATCACGCCGGCCGCCGCCACTCGGGAGTAACATTCGGTCAAATTATCATCCTTTTCTGCAACAAATTCAGGAGCGGGCGGTCGAGTTGGTGGCCATGCCAGTTTTCGAACTTGGTTCCAGGGCGTTCCGTGTCCAGATTCCGAAGGGTCCGCGGAAGTTCCACAGCGCCCACCCCGTGTGCAAGTCATTGAGCACGCTGAGCGTGTCGTCAAACCAAGCCAGCACGACATTCGGAGGGGTGTGCTTATAGTCGCCCATTTCCCCGAAGTGGATGCGAATCCCCTGCCGGGGCAAGTCGGCCCAAGGCCGGAAGATGGAAGCGAGTGCCGCGCGGTCGTAAACGCGCCCTTGGCGATCCTTAAGCGGCCACGTGGGCAACGGCGTGTCACTGGGAACAAAGCCGCGCGCCCACTCGCACTGATAGTGGGTCAATAGCACCGGGATGTAAGTGTGGCAGTTCTGTATGACTCGGGTATCGAAGAGCCCGGGAATGGCAGAGCCCGCGACCGGATAACCATCGGTAACGATCAAGCGCTCCGGGTCGTGGGCGCGGATGCCGTCGATGGCGGCGCGAGCCACGCGCACATACTGGAGTTCATGGCGCTGCTCGATTCGCGAGTGAAGCCTCCATCGAGTTCGTGGCCCTTCAGTTCCGCCATCTCCGCCGGTGTGGGCCGGTACACATCGGTTCGTTCACCAGATTGAAGCTGAGCCGCCCATTGGGATGCCCCGGTAACGCTCGGCGAAGTAAGTCCACTGATGGACAAACGCCTCCAGCGTATGCGCATCTTCGTAAACGCTGGTCTTTTCCTCGGTGATGTGGATGCCGGTCAGCGCCTCGTCCATGCCATCCAGAATGCACTCGCCCGGCGCCCGGTGCAGGCAGATATTGACGTGGATTCCGTATTTTTCTCCCAGGCGGATGGCGCGATCGATGGGCTCAACCTTCTTCTCGTTGATCTTCATCAAATCGTTCGGGCTCGGTCCAGAACCGGTAGTCCATGGGAAGCCGAACAAAGTTGAAACCCCAATCGCGCATCCAGCGGAAATCGTCTTCCTGGAACAATCCATCATTCTTGTAGGGAAAGTACTTCATCCAGTCCGGGTCCGTGGAAAAGTACTCAAGCAAGTTGAAACCGAACCAGGCTGGATTCTTAACGGGTGACGGGGGTTCACCCCGCCCTTCCGCCCATCCATTTCCAACGAGCGCGCTAGCCCCCAAGAGCGCCGAGGGTAGAACCGTGGCGGCCGCCGACGCCGCCAACGATTTCAGCAAACTGCGGCGGCTTAAGCCTCCCTGAGAACGGTCACTTGCACACCCGTTCGTGCTGGTATCGGCAGATTTCTCCTCGCTGCCTGCGGATATGAATTGATGGTGATGAGTCATAAGATGTCCCCCTTTCACGTTCGAGAAGGTGTAGCGCGACCTGTTCTGGAGGTCCGCGGCTCTTCCCCGAAGGGCAAGGAAAAGCCGCGGACCTCACACCGCAGAGGTCGCGCTACGCTTGCTTGAGCCCCAAAGGGGCGATCTACCACAGCCCAGGCCAACGGCCTGGGTCTAACGGCCCTCTTTATTTCAACCGCTGAGCCCTGAAAGGGCGACCCATTCGCGCGCCCCTTCCGGGCTGGCGGTGGTAGGCGTTCCATAATTCCCAGGGCGTTGCCCTGGGCTAGGTTAGGTCGCCCCTTTGGGGCTCAACAGCGGGCGGCCCAGAGCCCGCGGTCGCTCCAGGAATGGGAGCAAGGGCGCAGCGCCCGGAAAGCACTGTGCGCGCCCACTTGACGGTAATGCATAGAAACCCGGAAGCAGTAGAAATAGCGCTCATGAACAAGTCGTGGGTGGCACAGGCACTCTTGCCTGTGTCCATGGCTGAGCGGGGGTACTCAGACAGAACATTGGTATCGATCAGGAAACCGCTCATGCAAGATCAACCGGGCGCGGATAGTCTTTGGGTCGCTCCAGGTCGAGATTAGCTCCGGCAAAGGGAGAACCGAGAAGAAAGTCGGAAAGATTATCGAACCGCTTATGAATTGGGCGTGGCTCTTCCCCAACGGGCAAGCCCGCTTCCTTGGCGACAAGTTCCTGGATGTAGTCGTCCAGCAAGACGCCCCGCGCGTCCGCTCGCACCCTCAGGCCCTTTTCCACTTCAGGGTTTAGGTTTAAGGTAACGGTCATGGCTGCGGCCCCTTCTCATCCCACAATACTGCATATGGGGGCCTCCTGTCACGAATTTAGGTGCTGTCTCATTTTGGGGGGCACGGCCACCTTGGCCGTGACCGCTCAGGGCCGGGACGCCCGTGCCACAAAGCTTTGCACCCGCGCCGCAGCAGGGTTCCGTCAAAGTCCGATAGAGCTGAGAAAGACCCCCTCATCCACGTTTTGTGGGTCGTGGGGGTGAGGGGTCTCTTCATGGATGATGCATTCATAGCTCTGGAGGTATGCGGCACCCGGGACTTTGACGGAGCCGCGCGCCTCGCGGTTAGGAGGTGGAGTCCGGGATGGAAATCTGGGATAATCTCGCTTCCCCAGTCGATGGGGTTATGTTATCCATGACGCCTCGAGAAGTTTCAGGTAGTCGGTTGATAGGGTGTAGAGGCGGCGTTACGCCGCCGGGTGGCAAGGTAGACTCGCCGCTACAGCCATCGGTGATGTGGCACAACCACTCCTGGCGGTGTCTTGCACCGGCGGTGGAAGGTGTGAAAAAATCTCTGAACGAGCAAAAACATCTCACGCAAAGGCGCAAAGCCGCAAAGGACGCAAAGAAAACAAAGCACCTTGTCTTGGCGAGTCTTAGCGCCTTGGCGTCTCTGCGTGAGATTGTTCTTTTTTTCACAGCTTCGTGAGCCTGTGCCACCCATAAGGAGAATCTATGCGTCGCCTACTGCTGGCAAGCCTTTCCGTGCTTTTCGCATCCGTCCTGACGTTTTCGGCGGATTCCGGGCCGTTGCTGTCTGCAAAGCCCCACACTCAGCAAGACCCAGATTGCTTTCGCCTTTGGCGGAGACATCTGGATTGTCAATCGCGCCGGCGGCGACGCCCAGCGCCTGGTGACCGGCACCGGCCTGCTGAGCGGCCCGCACTTTTCGCCGGACGGCTCGATGATCGCCTACACCGGCGATTACGACGGCAATCTCGACGTGTACGTGGTGGCGGCCGACGGGCGGCCAACCCCGCCGCTTGACTTATCATCCGGGCCCGGACGTGGCGGTCGGTTGGACTCCCGATGGCAAATCGATTCTCTTCCGCTCGCATCGTTTCAGCTACTCCGACCCGGACCAGCTTTTCACCGATTCCGGTCGAGGGCGGCATTCCCTACGCCGCTTGCCCCTCCCCATGGCCGAGGATGGCGCTTACTCTCCCGACGGGACCCACATCGCCTATTCGCCCTTCTTCCAATGGGAGCCGGAGTGGAAGCATTACCGCGGCGGGCAAACCACGCCCATCTGGATCGCCGACCTCGCGATTCCAGCATCGTGAAGGTCCCGCGCGACAACTCCAATGACCGCAATCCGCTTTGGATTGGCGACAAGGTTTACTTCCTCTCGGACCGGAATGGTCCCATTACCCTTTTCGAATACGACCCGAAATCGCAGCAGGTGAAGCAACTCATCAAGAACGAAGGATTCGACATCAAGCACGCCTCGGCGGGACCGGGCGCCATCGTCTACGAACAATTCGGCGCCATTTATCTTTACGACCTGCATTCCGGCAAGACCAAGAGGGTGAGCATCACGGTAAATGCCGACATGCCGCAGGTCAGGCCGCACTTTGAGAAAGTCGAGAAACAGATTCAGAACGCGCAGATATCGCCCACCGGCGCGCGGGCTGTATTCGAGGCGCATGGCGAAATCTTCACCGTCCCCGCGGAAAAAGGCGACGTTCGCAACCTCACCAATTCCCCCGCCGTCGCCGACCGCGATCCCGCCTGGTCGCCGGACGGCAAATCCATCGCCTACTTCTCCGACGAATCCGGCGAATACGCCCTCCACATCAGCGCGCAGAACGGCCTGGGACCGGTCACCAAGATCGACCTGGGCAAGCCGCCCTCGTTCTTCTATTCGCCCACCTGGTCGCCGGACAGCAAGAAGATCACCTATTCCGACAAGCGGCTGAACATTTGGTACATCGACCTGGAGAAGAAAACTCCGGTACACGTGGACACCGACCTTTTCGACGGCGCGAATTTCAACACCGTGTGGTCGCCGGACAGCAAGTGGCTGGCGTACACCAAGCAACTCGATAATCGCATGCACGCGGTGTTCGTTTACTCTCTCGAGACCGGGAAAGGCCACGCAAATCACCGACGGCATGAGCGACGCGCTCTTTCCGGATTTCGACAAGAACGGCAAATACCTCTACTTCACCGCCAGCACGGACATGGGCCTGGTGGCGGCGCGGCGACATGTCGGCCATCAACCGGCCCGTGACGCGCTCGGTTTACGTGGTGGTTCTCAAGAAGGGAGTGGCCTCGCCGCTGGCGCCCGAGAGCGACGAAGAAAAGGCCGGATAAGAAACCGGACGCCGACGCCGCCAAGGAAAGTTCGGGTGACAAGGCAACTGGCGGATAAGTCCAAGGAATCCGCGGACGAGGCGAAGGACAAGGAGAAGCCTAAGGAACCGCCCAAGGTGGAGATTGACTTTGACAAGATCAACCAGCGCATCCTGGCCATGCCCATTCCCGCCAAGAACTATTTCGGGCTGAGCGCCGGGAAGGAAGGCGAAATCTATCCTGGTGGAAGGGCCGCCGGTTATTCCTTTTGATGGGCCGCCCGTTCTTACCGTGTACAAGTTCACCTTCAAGACTCGCAAGACCGACAAGCTGGTGGACGGCATCTCCGCCTTCGCCGTCTCCTTCAACGGCGAAAAGATGCTCTACAAGCAAGGCGAGACTTGGTTTATCAACCCCACCGAGAAGCCGCCGGAAGCCGGCAAGGGCAACCTGAAGACGGCGGAAATGGAAGTCAATGTGGACCCCCGCGCCGAGTGGAAGCAGATCTACCATGAGGTCTGGCGGATCGAGCGCGACTTCTTCTATGACCCCCACCATCACGGCCTCGACTTGCAGCAGGCGGAAAAGACCTTCGCGCCTTTTCTCGACAACATCACCAGCCGCGCGGACCTTAATTATCTCTTCCGCGAGATGCTGAGTTACATGTCCGTCGGCCACATGTTCGTGGGAGGCGGCACGCAACCGGAGATTCCCAAAATCAAAGTCGGCCTGCTCGGCGCGGACTACAAGATTGATAACGGCCGTTATCACTTCGCCCAGGTCTATGACGGCGAGAATTGGAATCCCAAACTTCGAGCGCCCCTCACCCAGCCGGGCGTGGATGTGAAGGAAGGCGAATACTTGCTGGCGGTAAACGGCCGCGAGGTTCACGGCGACTGACAACGTCTACAGCTTCTTCCTGGAGACCGCCGGCCAGCAGACCGTTCTGAAGGTTGGCCCCAACCCCGATGGGTCCGGGTCGCGCGAAGTCACGGTGGTCCCCGTCGACAATGAAGAAGGCTTGCGCAACCTCGCCTGGATTGAAGGCAATCGCCGCAAGGTCGATGAGATGACGGGCGGCAAGGTGGCCTACGTTTACGTGCCCGATACCGCCGTTGGCGGGTATACGAATTTCAACCGCTATTTCTTCGCCCAGGTGGGCAAGGAAGCCGCCATCATTGACGAGCGATTCAATCATGGCGGATTCCTCGCTGACTTCATCGTCGATTACCTCCGCCGCCCGATTCTGAACAAGGTCATGACGCGTGAAGGCAAAGATCATTCCGAACCCGCCGGGGCCATTTATGGCCCCAAGGTCATGATCGTGAATCAATTCGCGGGCTCCGGGAGGCGATGCCCTGCCCTGGTATTTCCGCAAGCTCGGCATCGGCCCATTGTGGGCGAGCGAACCTGGGGAGGGCTGATCGGCATCGGCGGCTATCCCCCCCTCCTCGATGGCGGCTACGTGATGGCTCCGCGCTGGGCGATTTACGGCCTGAAGGGCGAGTGGGAAGTCGAAAACCACGGCGTCGCGCCCGATATCGAAGTCGATGATGGACCCGAAACTGGTGCGCGAAGGGCACGACCCGCAACTCGAGAAGGCCGTCGAGACGGTGATGGAGATGCTCAAGGAGCATCCTCTGCCCGAATACCCCAGGCCGGCGTATCCGGATTACCATCCGGTGATGCCGCCGCTGCCTTAATGTCGCACCCCATGGACCACCGAAAGTAGCACCGCCACTCTTGGCTGTGCCTGCCCAGGCGGTGAGCCTGTGCCACGCCGCAAAGTGACACAGCCCGCCAGCGTAGCGCCTGTTTTGCAGGTCCGCGGCTTGTCCTCGATGGGCAAAAAAAACCGCGGACCTATAAAACAGGTCCGCGCTACACTTGCTTATTGTTGCGCCCCAAAAACGACGAACCACGGTTGGCCCGAATGCGGAGTCAGCCGTGGTTCAAAAGACCCGACGCAGTAGAGGGGTGATCAGTAGTCAACAAATCCAGTGCACCAGTGGCTTAGCCCGGCTAAACTCACGCCGGTATTCCTGAGATCGTCACCGACGATGGGTATTACAGCCGTGGAGGAACGTTGCGAGAATATATCTCCTCCGCCCTTTAGTGGTGCCCACCGCTCGAGCTGGCAGCATGCCCGGCACTCATGCTGCTCGTGGAGGCTGGTGCGCTGGTCCCGTAGCTACCGCCCCCACTCGACACGGTTCCGCCCCCGCCGCCGCTCCGGGGGGAGGCTGAGGATTGTTGTCCGTGGGACAGGATGACGGGTCCACCCGCGCCGGCGCCGCGAGAATATTCGGGACCTCGGGCCCCATGCGCCCCCTTGGGCCCTGGCGCTCCGCTAAAGGCATCGCCGCGAAATTCACCGACCGCGCCACCCACGGCATAATGCCCACCCAAGGTTGTACCCAAGCGCACTCGCAGCGGTTGGTGGGTCAGGTGCAATCCGTGCAACGACTGCTCCTTCGCCGCATCGCCTCCCACCAAAATCGAAGCCGGCGCCATTGTGTGCGTAGCGCCCGCATGCGGGGCGAACAACGCTTCCGCACTCGCGGAGAGCGGCTCCCCGGAGAGCATCGCTCCGGCGCCAGGTTCGAAGGGCATGCGCGTGATCAAAGTTCCCTCCGTCACCGGCACATGGCTCACATTCTGGGGACTAATCATCTGCCCATTCTGAACCACACTTGCCCGGGACAGTGGTCACGATGCTCTTGCCCCGCCGCGCCCACTGACGCCCTGTGGCGCCCAGCCAATCCATCCCGGTCCCGAATACCAACTGACCAAAGCCGGGGACCAATTCCCCATGCATGCCCGGCATCCAAAACCAGCCGAAGCCGGGGGAGAAATTCCAATTGCCGTAGTGATAAGGCAGCCAACCCCAGGGCTCGCCGGAAATCCACGTGTAACCCATGCCTGGGTACCAACTCCACATCCCCATGCTGTAGGGCGACCAGCCCATCGACGCGAAAGGCGACCAGCCATAGCCGAAACCGGGGAAGTATCCCCATTCGCCGTAAGCGTCGAGATCGCTCCAGCCATAAAGCGGGCCTCGCGCCGGGACGGCCTGGTCCGCGAGCGAAAGTTGCGCTTGGGTATCGCGGTCGGACGTCCACTTGTCCCAGGAATCCTTGACGATTCCCTGGCTTCTCGTTCAAGGCCACTTCCGTGGCATCCGGGTCGAATTCCAAAACTTTGTCCTTGCCCAGTTTCACCGTCTGGGAGGACGCCGCCAGTTCGACGGAGCCCGAAAACACTTCCACCCGCACCCGGCCTTGTTCAAGGTCCGTGCGAAATTCGCTCTTGCCGTTGGGAGTCAATGTCGCGTCGCGCAATCTTTACGCTGTAGGCATCGTGGTGTTCAGGCAGAAGATGAAAGGTTGCGTACCCTTGTTCAAACGTGAGGCGATTGAGCTTGTTGCCATCTCTCATCCATCGCCAGTTGGTCAAAGCTCACCTTGGAGAATTCGCCCAGGCGCGCCGTGGAGCCGTTTTCGAATTCCACCTCGGCATAACTCTTGGCGGAAGTCGACATCTCGAAACCTTCCTGGATGGGCGTGTTCACCTGCGCCTTCGCCCATTCCGTGGACGCAGGCCGCTTCACGCCCACGGTGCCGCTCACGTAGCTCAGCCGCACCACTCGCACGTGGGAAAGACCCTTCTTGCGCGAACAAAATTGTGGGGAGAATCAGGATCCCGACCACGACCAACGGGAACCCATGACGTAAGGCCTTACATCTCATAATTGGCCTCCTGCCTGGAGATGGTCAGATTATACTCCTCATCAATCTGGCCGGCTTGATTATATTTCACTTTTATATTTCACTTTTTACCCTTTACCCTTCACCCTTTACCCTTTACCATTGGCCCTTTGCCCTTGGGTTTTCTTTTGCGGCCCGGCCGCCCGGAGGCGTCCGCAATCTTCTCATGAACTCCCTCGCGCCAACTCGCATTCGTTGGATACTGGTGGCCTGCATCACTTTGATGGGGGCGATCTTTTTTGTTGACCGCGTCAACATCTCCATTGCCGGGCATTCCATCTCGCAGGATTTTCACCTCACGGACGTGCAGCTCGGCAAGATCTTCAGCGCGTTTTTTATCGGCTATGGACTTTTTCAGATCCCGGCCGGCTGGGTGGTTGACCGGCTGGGACCGCGCCGCGTGCTGGCCTTGGGCGCCGCGTGGTGGGCGGTTTTCACCGCCCTTACCGCCAGCTTTCCCGCCGGCATCGCGCAGGCGTTCCTGATCATCTGGTCGGTGCGATTCCTCCTGGGCATGGGCGAATCGGTTATGTTCCCCAGCTCGAACCGCTGGGTGGCCAACTGGATACCCACCGCCGAGCGCGGCTTGGCCAACGGCCTGATTTTCGCCGGCGTCGGTGCGGGCTCGGCCTTCACGCCTCCCCTCATCCGCTACGTCATGGTCCACCTGGGTTGGCGCGCGGCCTTCTGGGTATGCGGCGTGCTGGGACTGGCGGCCGCCGCGGGATGGTACGGGATGGCGCGTGACCATCCTGACCACCACTCCTGGTTGAATGACGCGGAAAGGAAATGGATTCACCAGGGCATCCCGCAGCGTGACCCACTCGACGCGCCCAAAATCTCCTGGGGCACCATGCTGGGGAGCAAGGACGTTTGGGCCCTCACCCTCAGCTATTTTTGCTTTGGGTATTCACCCGGCGATTTTCTTCACCTGGTTTTTTATCTACCTCACCCGAGTGCGCGGCCTGAACCTTCAAACCGCCAGCTATTTCACCATGTTGCCTTTCATCGCCATGTCTCTGGGATCGGCGGTGGGCGGCTGGATAGCGGACGTGGTGTGCCGGCGATTCGGCCGTTGGTGGGGACGCTGTGGCGTGGCAGCCTTCGGACTGGTGGGCGCCGGCCTCTTTTTAGCTGTGGCTTTAGCAAGTCTCCACGGCCACCGCAGCCAGCGTGATCCTGGCGGCGGGCGCGGGTTCGCTCTACCTCGCGCAAAGCGCCTACTGGGCGCTCTCCGCGGACTTTGGAAAGGGCTCCGCCGGCTCCCTTTCCGGCTTGATGAATATGGGCTGCCAATTGGGCATCGCCCTCACCGCCATCACCACACCCCTCATCGCCGCACATTATGGCTGGCCGGCATCCTTTCTGACCGCTGCCGCCCTCTGCGTGCTCGGCGCCGCTCTGTGGCTAGTCATCAATCCCAACTGCTCCCTCACCCCTTGTGAGCCGCATTCGGACTGAACACCCTGTGCAATTCCCCCACTTCAGATAGACATCGAGTCTTTCCGGTGCTACTCTTGCCCCCGCAAAATTGGTAGCGGGTCAATTTGATGTAGAGGCGGCTTTACGCCGCCATTTGGCGAGGTAAACTCGCCGCTATGGCGCCACGTGGCGAGGTAAACTCGCCGCTACCGCGCCACGTGGCGGGATAAACCCGCCGCTACGGCATCCAATTGACCCACTAGCGCGAAATTCGCTTCCTAGCAAGGAGGTCATCAAATGAAGAATAAATCGAACAAGCCAAATGTGGCGGAGGGCCGCAGCGGCCTGAGCCGCCGCGAATTATTGGTGGGGGCCGGCACGGCTGCCATGTCCTTCAGCATCATGAAGCCGGGTCTGGTACGCGGGTCACAAGTGAATTCCAAAATCACTCTGGGCTCGATTGGCTGCGGTGGCCGCGGTACGTGGATTGCCGGTCTTTTCCAGAAGCACGGTGGATACGAAATCACCGCCGCCATGGATTATTTTCCCGACCGGGTGAACGCCTTTGGCGACAAGCTCAACGTGCCCGCGGCCCGGCGCTTCACCGGCCTGAAGGGTTACCAAAGATTGCTCGAATCGAAGGTGGACGCGGTGGCGATCGAGAGCCCACCTTACTTTCACGCCGAGCAGGCCGCCGCCGCCGTCGAGGCGGGCACCCACGTGTACCTGGCCAAGCCCATGGCGGTGGACGTTCCCGGCTGCCACAGCATTGAGGCGAGCGCCAAACGAGCCGAGGAGAAGAAGCTCGCCTACCTGATCGATTTCCAGACGCGCACCGATCCTTTTTACCAGGAAGCCATCCGGCGCGTGCAGAAGGAAGGCAACATTGGCCGCATCGTCAGTGGTGAGGCGTCGTATGTGGCGGGCTCACCCTGGCCGAAAATGATTCCCGACCTGGCGGTGAACCCCCAGGATTCGGAACGCCGCCTGCGCGCGTGGGGAGTGAGCCGCGCTCTCTCCGGCGATATCATCACCGAGCAGAACATCCACTCGATTGATGTCATGACCTGGGTCCTTGACCAGCATCCGCTGAAAGCGCTGGGGACGGGCGGCCTCAAGTCGCGCACCATCGGCGACGTGTGGGACCACTTCTCGGTGATCTTCTGGTTCCCCGATGACGTGCTCGTCACCTTCTACTCCAAGCAGTATGGCGAGGGCGCGGACGATATCCGCTGCGAGATGTACGGCACGGAAGGCGCCATCGACACGCACTACGCCGGCGACGTCACCATCAAAGGCAAGGTGAACTACGCGGGAGGACGCGACGGGATGCTTTACACCAGCGGCGCTGTCCGCAATATTGCCACTTTCCACGAGCAAGTCACTTCCGGGCGGCACGATTACTCTACCGTCCCACCCTCGGTGCGAAGCAACCTCACCACCATCCTCGGCCGAACCGCCGCCTACAAGCAGGCGGAGTTCACCTGGGATGAGTTGATGAGGTCGGAAGAACGCCTCGACCCGCATTTGGATGGGTTGAAGGAATAGGCCGGGAGCAGCGCAGCCTCATCGCTTTTAGTGCCGAGCGGCGCTCGGCCGAGAGGGCTGCGGGACAAGCAGGTGTAGCGCGGACCTGTTTTGTAGGTCCGCGGCTCGTCTCCTAAGGGCAAGGAAAAGCCGCGGACCTGCAAAACAGGTCCGCGCTACCCTTCTTCCGTCTCTGCCTTTCCCTCCTCACGCCGTCAGCGTAACTTCCAGCTGTTTCCCCGGCGTCACCGCAATTTCTCGGTCGAACACGATAACGCGCCGCGCGGTCTCGGTCTTCAAACTCGCCCGCAATTCTTCCGTCCCCAGTCGCGCCGAAACTTTATTGAATTGGCCCTTGGCGAGGCCATTCACGGCCAAGCGCTCGACGGCGATCGAGCCCTCGGCCACCTGGACTTGCACGCTCTGGCCCGGGGGTTTAAGCGTGTGCGTGAAGCTGCCCCATCCTGACGGGACCGACCAGAAGCAGCGGAACGCCTGGCGGCGGGTGCGCGGCATCAGGGTGAGTTCGCGTTCGGGAGCGGAATAGCGGAAGCCGCTCCAGGCGGCAAAACAGGCCCAACTCGCCAGGGCGCGCGCGTAGTGGTGCCCGCACTCCGGCTCGTTCCAGGGATTGCGCCGCTCGCCGTCAAAGCGCCGGCGCGTGGATTCCACCACGTTGAGCGCCTCCGTCGTCATTCCCTCGAACGCCAGCGACGCCGCAAACTGGTAGTCCATTCCCGTCCAAATCTCGCCGAAATAAGGAAAGGGAATTTCCGGACGTTTGCCCAGCGGATAGGTGGCCACCACCACTCCGCCTTCGTCGTTCAACGCGTAGGTGCGCTGGAGATCAGCATGCTCGCTCAGATCGCGGCCGGTAGTTGTACTTGTAAATCGACTTCAGCGTGGCGCGCACATGCGCTTCATCCAGCAGATATCCGAGGCCCGCCACGTGCGCCTGCATTTGGCCCAGCAACTGGTCCGCCAGGCAGGCGTTACCCATCTGGTAATCAGGCTTGAGGGTGTCCCCTGCCCCCATGCCAATTCGGACGCCATGGGGAATTTGACTCTCCGGGCGTCCCTCCACTTTCTGAATATAGAACTCGCCGTTGAAGAGGTTCTGGTCAAACCAGCGGCTGCCGTTCTCAAAGAGACGGTGATACTCCGCGGCCGAGTCGGCGTCGCCGAGGACGCGCGCCATCTCTTCGCCCGCGCGCAGCGCCCCCAGGTAATAGATCCCACAGAGAGGATTAGGGCCGTAGAACTCCACGTCGTAAGTGTTGTGCTGAACGCCCTCGGCAACGCCGTCGCGGTTCCCATCCCAACCGTTTTCGATCCAGGCGAATTCCAAGGCGCGTTTGGCGTTCGGCCACAATCGGCGCAGCCAATCCGTGTCGCCGGAGAGTCGCCATTCGCGGTAAAGCTTGATGAGGCAGCCCATTTGGCCGTCGGCGGCAGCCATTTGCCAAATCTGCTTGCCATCGGGCAGATAGGAGCGGAAACCCATCAGGCCGTTGATATCGGTGTTGCGCAGGAATTCCGATTCGCGCAACGAGTGCGCCAGCGTGGGAAAGAGCTGCGCCGTGGCCTGCTCGTAATTCCATACGTGCGTGCAACTGCCGTGACAGCAGCCTTGATGGTCATTACAACCCTCGAACCCATGAAACTCGCCATCCGCCGTGCGGAAGCAGGTGTTCGTGCGCAAGGTGGAAAGCGTGCTGGTGGCCGCATCCAGCACCGCCGGCGGCAGCGTGGACGACTCGATGGCCTGGGCGAACGCGCGCGTGCGTTTTTCGAGCTGGGGGAGTTGGAGGGCGGCCTGCCGGCTGGCGTCCCAGGCATCGGCAAAGCGCACAGTATAGGCGTTGCCGACCACGGTGGAGGCGGGCACGCTTTCGGGAGCGGGCCAGCCGCAGCGCTCCGGCGTGCGATTGGGAAAATGCCACGCCAGCAGGAAGGTCACCGCCGCCTCGTGTCCCGCAGGAATCGTTTGCGTCACCGCCAGGGAACCCACGGGCATGGCGGCCGGAGATGTGGAGTCGAGCGCGCCATCGTCGCTGAAGTCGTCCCAGAAGGTCAGCACCCCATCCCACCATCCGGCCCGCTTCCACCCGCGGAGATAAGTGACACTGCCCTCCGGCGCTCCCACCGCGCACAACGCGAACGAGCCCTTCAAAGGATGCGAGGACGCGAGGAAGGGATTATCCATGTACAAACCACTCAGTCCTGGACCCTCGCGAAAAGCCGCCTGCCGGCCCTGTTCGCCCACGGGATTCTCGATGCTCCACGCGATGCCCACCCGGGCGGCGGCGTTCGCAGCATTGCGGATTGTGTAGCGCAGAATCGCCACGGGCCACCCGGAGGCGTCAACGTCCAGGGGCACGAGCGGATTGAAAGCTTCGAGGCGGACCTCGACCGGCAATTGGGCATCGGCAAACGCAATGCGCGCGAAAGGATACGCGCCCGTAAAAGTGGCTTCGGCCAGACCTCGGCAGGCCCGGAGCATTATCGGACCCGAGGCCGCTCGAGTTCATTTCGTACGGCGGCTGAAGGCGCGATTCCAGCACGCGCGCCACGGGTTTGCCCTCTCCCACCTTGACCCAAATCGCCGGGAAGGCGTAACTCAACTCGTTTCCCTTGTCGGGCCGATTGAAGATTTCCCAATCGCGAAGTTGCCCACGGCCACCAAGTGAGACCGTGCCCGTGCCGATGCCTCCCAACGGAAACGCAATCATCTTCAGGTTCCGCCCGGTAAAGGTACGGGGAAAGTCGATGGGCGCGACCGACGGGGAAGGTGGTTTTTCGGCCGCGCTCCCCCCAGCGCTTCCAGTACCCGTCTTGTTGCTTTGCCCGGCAAACACGGGCGTCGCGAGCGTCGAAGCCACTGCACCTCCGCCAGCGATTTCCTTTAGAAAATCCCGGCGAGCGTATCCCCTGCCTTTGCGTTTTTCGGCCATGTTATCCCCCGTGCTTCACTTGGTTTCACACCATCGTGCTGCGCCTGAATTCTCGCTCACTCATAAACCATGTCAAGGGAAAAGGGAAATGGAGCAGTTTGGTGTAGAATGCAAGCCCGGGGAGGTTTTCCATTCATGCGCCATCGCTTGAACCGCCGCAGGTTTCTGAAGCAAAGCGCCGCATCGTTGCTGGCCGCCTCGGCTTGGCCGGCGTCGATTTCCGCCGCCCAAGCACCGGGCTCCAATTCCGACCATGAGTGGCGCGTTTACGGCGGCAATCCGGCCGGAACGAAGTACTCACCACTCGACCAGATCAACCGCTCCAACGTGCGTAAGCTCAAGGTTGCCTGGACCTACCACACCGGAGACAGCAGGCGTAAACCCGCCACGACCATCGAGTGCAATCCCCTGGTGGCGCGCGGCGTGATGTACCTCACCACGGCGCAACTAAAGCTCAGTGCGCTTGAGGCAGCCACGGGCAAACTCCTTTGGCAGTTCGATCCCTTCGAAGGCATCGATGAAGACATCCCGCGCGGAGTGAATCGCGGCGTGGCGTACTGGGAAGACGGCGACGACCAGCGCATCTTTTTTGTAGCCCGCGCCCACCTGTTCGCGTTTGACGCCAAGACGGGCAAGCTCCTTCGCGATTTCGGCCAGGGCGGCAGCGTGGATTTGAAACGCGGGTTGGGCCGCGACATCAGCCGGCTCGAGTATGACGTCACTTCGCCGGGCATCGTTTACAAGAACCTGATCATCCTCGGCTCGCTGTGCGGAGAAGGCCCGGAACCCGCCGCGCCCGGCCACATTCGCGCCTTCGACGTGCGCACCGGCGTGATGGCCTGGATCTTTCACACCCTTCCCCGCCCCGGCGAGGCCGGCAACGACGCATGGCAAGGTGATTCCTGGCGAACCACGGGCGGCGCCAACGATTGGGGGGGAATGACGCTGGATGAAAAGCGCGGATGGGTGTTCGTTTCGACGGGCTCCGCGGCGTTCGATTTCTACGGCGGCCAGCGCCTGGGCTCCAACCTCTTTGCCAATTGCATGATGGCGTTGGATGCCGCCACCGGTAAACGCATTTGGCACTACCAGGTGGTACACCACGATTTGTGGGACCGGGACCTTCCCTGCCCGCCCTCCCTGGGGACGCTTAAGATCGGCGGCAAGCAGGTGGATGTTGCCGTGCAGCCTACTAAGTTCGGCCAGCTTTTCATCCTCAACCGCGAAACCGGCACGCCTCTCTACCCCATCGAAGAGCGGCCCGTCCCGCCCTCGGATGTTCCCGGCGAACAGGCTTGGCCCACGCAGCAGCAGGTGCTGAAGCCGCCGCCCTACACGCGCCAAGACTTCACGGAAGACGACATCACGAATATCTCGCCGGAAGCGCACGCGTACATTTTGGAAACCTTCCAGAAATCGCGCAGCGGCACCTGGTGCCCCCCAGCTTGCAGGGCACCATCGTGTTTCCAGGATTCGACGGCGGCTCGAATTGGGGAGGCGGGTCGTTCGATCCCACCACGGGTTGGTATTACATCAACTCCCACGATGAACCATGGATCATGACGCTGGTCCCCGCTCCGGAGGGCGCCGGCTATCCCGTACTCGCACACCGGCTACAATCACTTTGTTGACCAGGAAGGTTATGCGGCCATCAAGCCGCCCTGGGGACAGCTTACCGCCTTCGATTTGAACCGGGGAGAGATCGCATGGCAGAAAGTGCTCGGCGAGTTCAAGGAATTAACCGCGCGCGGTATTCCCCCCACCGGCACGCAAAATATCGGCGGCTCCATCGTCACGGCCGGCGGGATCGTCTTTATCGGTTCAACCCAGGATGAAATGTTTCGCGCCTTCGATAAAACCAACGGCAAACTCTTGTGGGAAACAAAACTCCCCGCCGGCGGCTACGCCACCCCGTGTACATACGAAGCCGGGGGCAAACAGTACGTGGCGATCGCCGCGGGCGGCGGGGGCAAGATGCGCACGGCCTCAGCCGATGCCTATGTGGCTTTTGCCTTGCCGTGAGCGATTTCTCCCGCTTCGATACGTGGCACGGGCGTCCGAACCTGTGAGAAAATCGTCCGTAGGGGCGGCCCTCGTGGCCGCCCTTGGGGCAACCACGAGGGTTGCCCCTACGGCGCGACGTCTCAATTCGATTTTTTCATCCCTTCTCCCGCCCGTGTCAACTCATGGCCAGGGCCTGCCCTGAGCTTGCTGAAGGGATGGCCATGCCCCAATAGATTCCGGCGGTCATAGACCGCCGCCTGGAGTTTCTACATTTATGTTAGCCCTACCCTGACGCCCACAAGCCGACAGCGCAGGGTACATGTACGATTTGGCGGCTCGAGCTCCAAACCCTTGACGTGGCCCGCATTGTCGAATTGGATACCGTTCCGCTTACAAGGAGGGCGCTTTTGCCCTTGGAGTACTGGTCCGCGCATTCTTTGCTATGGCATCCACGCAGGATGTGTCCTTTTGAGAAGCGAGGGGACGTGCTCTTAAGAGCATGTTATATGTCTTAACGTGCCTTCAAGAGCACCTTGACTTGAAATTCCGAGTGATATTGGATATGCTCTTAAGAGCACATTATGAGACTTAAAGTGCTCTTGAGGGAATATGGTTGCTCGTAACAATCTACTCCAAGCCCCGCCTTACGCTGTCGAACAGGCCCTAAGGAAGCTCGGCGGCAATCTTCGCGTGGCGCGCCTGCGACGCGAACAAACTATCGAAGAGGTCGCCAGGAGAATTGGGACTGGGGTCCGCGCCGTGCGCGATGCCGAGAGCGGCAAAGCATCAACGGGCGTTGGCGTCTACGCCGCCTTGCTCTGGGCTTATGACTTGCTCGATCCGCTCAGCGGGCTGGCGGACCCCCTCAAGGACCAGGAAGGCCTCGCACTGGCGGGTGCCAAAGAAAGCAAACGCGCCCGCAAGAGTGGATCTCTCGACAATGAGTTCTGATTCTCCGCAGGAATGCTTCGTCTACATTACCCTCCCGGGCAAGGTTTCAGCCGTGACGGCGGGAAAGTTTGTGCTGGACCCGACGAGCGCTGGCGGCCCTCTCGGCCGTTTTGTCTACGGGCAAAGCTACCTCAAGAATCCCGATGCCGTCCCGATCGATCCATTGGAACTGAAGCTGTCCAGCACCACCTACCATACCGTGCGGCTGAAAGGCGTTTTCGGCGCGTTGCGCGATGCCGGACCTGATTACTGGGGGCGCCACGTCATCGAAAAGCATGCTGCCAAGTCGACCTTGGGAGAAATGGACTACCTCTTGGAGTCGCCCGATGACCGTGCGGGCGCGCTGGGCTTTGGGCTGAACAAGGTGCCGCCCGCCCCTCGAAGGCAATTCAACAAGACGCTTGATCTCGCCAAACTACAGGAGCTGGCTGACGCTCTCATCAAGGATGAAATTCCCTCCGACCCGGCGGCTCCCCAAGTTCAAGAATTGCTCCTCCTCGGCACGTCGATGGGCGGCGCCCGTCCAAAAGCTGTCGTCCAAGACGATCAAGGGCTTTGGATGGCGAAATTCAACCGGCCGGATGACCGGTGGAACTACGCACGCGTTGAACATGCGATGCTCCGGCTCGCCCGGCAATGCGGGATCAACACGTCCGAAAGCCGGATCGAAACTGTGGGCGGAAAAGACGTCCTGCTGGTCAAACGTTTCGACCGCGAAAAGATCACGGAGGGCTACACGCGCGCGCGCATGATCAGCGGCCTGACGGTGCTGCGATCCGACGAAACCCATGACGCCAGAACACGGTGGTCCTATGTGATCCTTGTCGAAGAGTTGCGCCGCATCGTCGCGGAACCGGAAAAAGACGCCCGCGAACTCTTCCGGCGCATTTGCTTCAACGCTCTTATTTCCAACCTTGACGACCATCCTCGCAACCACGCGCTCATCGCCAGAAACCTTGACTGGGCACTGTCGCCCGCATACGACCTCACCCCTTCTCCCGTTGTAAGCCTGGACCGCCGAGATCTGGCGCTGGTATGCGGAGACCAAGGCCGGTTCGCCAACGCGAAAAACCTTCTTTCCCAGCATGCCCGCTTTCTTTTACAGAAGGATGAGGCGGAGAAGATCATCGCGAGACACGCGCGAGCAAGTTGGGCACTGGTACGACACCGTTCGCGCCTGCGGCGTCTCGGAGAATGACGCCGAAACGATCCGGGGCGCCTTCATCTATCCTGGCTTTTCCTATTGAGCCTCTTGAAACTGGGCATGTACGTGCCGGGGGCAAGCAGTACGTGGCGATCGCCGCGGGCGGCGGGGGCAAGATGCGTACGGCCTCAAGCGATGCCTATGTGGCCTTTGCCTTGCCGTGAGGAATTTCCTGCGTGGCACGGGCGTCCGAACCTGTGAAAAAATCGTCCGTAGGGGCGGCCCTCGTGGCCGCCCTTAGGGCAACCACGAGGGTTGCCCCTACGGCGCGACGTCGCAATTCGATTTTTTCACCCCTTCTCCCGCCCGTGTCAACTCATGGCCAAGGCCTGCCCTGAGCTTGCCCTCGTGACGATTTGTCACCATCGCTGGCGAGTCTCGCAGCCCCTTTCCTACGGGTAGGAAAGAGCAGGCGGGAATTGTTAAATTTTTGCCTACCGGTAGGAAATTCCCCCAGAATTCGGTTGACAACATATCTTGTCTTTGGGCTAGCCTTAGAGGGGTGAGGAGCGCGGCACCCCCACGGGGTCACTCAGAGGAAAGGACGAATGCCCAGACCGACGCGGAAAACGCAGGACAAATTATCCGTAGCAAGGGAGGTTCCATCATCGCGGCGGAGGGGAAAAGTCGCGTGGGGAGCGCGCACAAAAAAAAAGATGTTAATAAATGACGAACGAAGCCGGAATGTATATGAAAACAAACAAAACTACGACACTTTTACCGAGGAAAAAAGCGACATTTCTACACAACGGAACGACATTTTATACAAAAGCAGACGTATTTTGCTGAAACCGTCGGTTTTTTTGTCACGGTTGGAGCGCTGGGGCACGAACCTCTCGCTTCCAAATGTAGCAACTCAAGACCGATGGGAAATCGCGCCCAGCCACGCCGATGCCTTGCTGATGCGCCGAACGCAGGATGCCAACATGCGGGAAGTCCGCCGACTCATTAACCTGCTGCTGAGGATTAAACGCTATGAGCGTCAGATGCAAGCGTTAGAAGAAACCCGATCCTTTCCATTATGTGTCAGAAACAAATGAGGTTAGCAGTTTAGCGCCAGAATGTCCAGAACACTTATCTTATTCAAATGAAAACAGTTATCCTGAAATACGGGAAACGGGGAGAAAAAACGGGCGCGGCTTTCCATTATGTACTAGAAACAAAAGGAATTAGCCATGATGAGCGAAAATTTGGAAAAAATCTATATTATTGAAAGTAATATAGTTAGCTTGTTTTCGCTGGCCAGGGTCAAGAAAAAAAGGGGGATTAAAAAATTAGGCTCACATTCTGTAAGTCATTGAAAAAACATGTAGAAAAAATGTCGGTTTTTCGCCTTTCCATTATGTTGATGAAAACAAGCTAGTTAAATCGTTTTATCCATTATGTTGATGAAAATAAAGGCAGTTGGCAAAACCGAAGGTCGAAAACGGGGAGCGGGGCCTGCGCCGAGGACCGGTCTGGCTTTGTCCCCCGGCCGCTTCAAACCTACGGTGGAGGGCCAGGCAAGCATAACTCGGCGTTGCGCCGCTGGCTCTGGGCCGAACGCCGTTCGGCCCTACATCACGTGGTTTGGGGTCGGCGGACCAGCAACAACCTACATGCATGGCGGTGCGGCCCGAAATGCAGAAACTCAAGCCGGCGGTCATAGACCGCCGCTACGGCGGCCTGATCTGCTACCCAACGGAGCCACGGATTTGCGACCGAATATAAAACTGAGGGCCATCCTGCCGAATTTGCGGGCGCCTCGCGCCGGCATCATGGTAGTCGTTCTCGTCGTGCTCACATGGGGCGGGGTGTTGCACGCTCAAGACAAGGTTCCCGCGCCGCAGGTCGCAAAACCGCAGCCCCTTCCCTTCAGCCATAAGCTGCACACGCAATTCCTGCTCGAGTGCCAGGACTGTCACCAAGTTTCATCCGACGGCTGGACGATGAGCTATCCCCCGGAGGAAAAATGCATGACCTGCCATGCGACCATCAAGACGGATAGCCCCGCCATCAAGAAGCTCACCGAGTATGCGACACAGAAAAAGCCCGTGCCCTGGGTGCGCGTCTACGCCGTGCCGGATTACGTTTACTTTTCCCATCGGACGCATGTGAGAAGAGCGAAACTCGATTGCGAAGCCTGCCACGGCCCCGTCCGCGAACGGGACGTGTTAAGCAAGGAGAAACCCACCTCGATGGCTGCCTGCATCAATTGTCACAAGGAAAAAGGGGCCCCGACCGGATGCCGCACGTGCCACGATACGATTTGATGGCGGGGGGAGCCCGATCACTACCGTGGCGCGTAGGTTTTGGTCTTCCCGTTGCGGCTATTGGTCACGGTGAACCCGCCATCGGATCCCGCCGAGAGCTTGATCCAACTCACGCTCGCGTCCTGGTCCACATTGACGATAAAAGGCTCGGGCGCGTTGTTCTCCTTGCCCGCATTTGGGCGTAGTGCAACTGCCACACGTCCTCGATGCCCGGCGAAGTGCGGATGGTCTGCATGGCCTCGCGCGAGCCGCCTTTGGTGGCGCCATTATTGGTAATGGCCACGCGCGGGTGGAGCGCGTACACAATGGCGGGAGCGTTCGACTGATCGAGGGCGTGGTGCGTGCCCAGGTAAACGTCCACCGTCCCCAGTTTGTTGTTCGGGCAGACCAGCGCCAATTCCTTGTTCCAGGTCAGGTCGCCGAGATCGACCATGCGAAACTTGCCATAGCTAATCATCATGCCAATCGACTGGGCATTTTCAGAATGATCAACCTCGCGAGGTTTCGATGGCGGCGCAAAAAGGATTGGGCTGGCCCGCTCCCGCCAGAGGCCGCGGAATGGCCTGGCCGGTGGAGGTCACAACCCGCACGTCGATCCCTTCGATGGGAATTTGGTCCCCCGCCCTTACGATCAGGTGGGACGCATGGTCCCGCACCTGCACGTAGGCGTGGAAGAGATCGTCAGCTTCTTTCCCGGTTTCGACGCTGTGCCCGTGATCCACAAAGGTGCCGATGGGAATGCGCTCGGCGAGTTGCGGCACCCCTCCCACGTGATCCATGTGGAAGTGGGTGATGACCACGTAGTCGATGCGGGTGACGCCCGCCGCCTTGGCGACGCTAACGATGCGCTCCGCGTCGCGGCCGTTCAAGCCCGGCCAGCCCGTATCCACCAACATCGATTTGCCAGAAGGGCTGACGAAGAGCGTGGATTGCCCGCCCTCCACGTCAATGAAGTACACGTCGAGAGTGCCCGCCGCCCGCAGCGGCGCGCAGAGAAATACCAAGCAAGCAATCAGGTAGAGTTTTCGCATGGAGGGCATCCTAACACAAGTTGGTGGAGGAGAGGATTCCGGTTAAGCGTCTTAAACGGGTATGGTGAGGGTTTTCTGGCTTTAATCCAGCTTCTGCCCGCCGTTGCCGGATCGGCCGCGCAAAAAACGGTCCATTTGCTCGATCAGCCGATCCAAGGCAGCCTGGGTCGTGAGTTGACGGTCGCCGATCATGTTAATCTTGCCTGCCAAACCCTCAACGATCCCAGCCAGGGCTTCAAACTGGGAGTGGATTCGCGCGTGGCGCTCTTCGTCCAGTCGCTCGTGCCGGTCGAGCAATTGAGCCTCAACGGTAAGGGCGTCCTCGAGTTTCCTGAGCCTTTCTTCCGTGGTCATTTTAAACTCTCAGTGCCAGTATAACGGAATCCACTCGTAGCGTCCAACTTTCCCACGCGATTCATGTGTTGGGTGGCATGAGCCCCACGCTTGATTAGGGTTAGCACCATCCCGTGCAGCGGCCGGTTATATCAGGAACGCGCCACGACAATGCAAGCCACTACGGCGGCCAGACTTATGACTCCAAAAATCGGAAGAATGACGCGCCGCAACGCGGGGCCGCCGAGGACCGCCGCGATCCCACCCTTCACCAGAGTGTTCATCGCCCCCGCGAGCAGAATCGAAGCGCCGGCCGTGCTCCGGACCAGCACCCCTTGCTGGGCCAGACCCGCCGCCGAGATGGTGAATGCGTCAACATCCGCCAGGCCCGCAACCGCTCCGGCCGCGTACATTCCAGAGGTGCCAAAGTAATGATAGGCCGCACGGGCGGCGACCAGAACCACGGCAAAGAAGAGTCCAAACTTGATGGCGCTGCCCAACTCCATGGGGTTCTTGACTTCCAGCGCGGCCTCCTGCTCGGCCCCTTTCTGATTCCAAAGGAAAATTCCCACGCCTGCGCCGGCCGCAACCGGGAGCGCCATGGGGAGGACCAGGGAATACGCCAGACGGGGGTCAATCACAAAAGTCAGCAACAACTGCCGGAGGAACATGATGGTGGAGGCGATCACGATGCCCAGCGCGAAGCACTTGGCCAGCCCCGCCGCGGCCTCACGAGCCTTTTGGGAAAGGCCGAACGTCACCGCGGTGCTGGAGGCGAGTCCCCCAGCAGGCCCGTCACCGCCACACCCTGCCGTGCCCCGAGCCATTGCATCAGGAGGTAGCCGATCATGCTGACGGCGGAGATCAACACCACCATCCACCAGATCAAACGTGGGTTCAAAACCTGGAAAGGCCCGTAGGTACGGTTGGGCAGCAACGGCAGCACGATGACGCTGACAATCCCAAACTTGAGGATGGCGTAAAGCTCCTCTTGCTGGATTTTCTGCGCGAGCAGGTGCAAAGGCGCTTTGATGGAGAGCAGCAGCGCCGTGACCACCGCGAAGGTCGCGGCGGGAATCAGGAAACCCAGCGCCGCGAGCGCGCCGAAAATGAAAGCCAGAACCGCAACAAATTCTGTCGTGGCGCCTTTGTGCGGCCCCTCTAACTTTGCCGCGTAGGCGGTGACCACGATGGCGCACGTTCCCGCCAGCGCCACCGGCAGCACCCAAGTGAATCCCGCCTGGGTCAGGAGGCCCGAGAGATACCCGCTCAGTACAATGATGGGGAAGGTACGGACACCGGCAAAGAGTGGTTCGTCGGCGCGCCGCGAGTGCTCCCGCTCGATACCAATCAGCAGACCCATGAGCAGGGCCATGGCGCCGTGCCAGGCAATCTGCGCGTAGGTGGGCATCAGTCCGCGACCGCGTCGATGGTGATGTGCTGGCTCGCATCCCAGCCCGCGTAGTAGAGCTCGACGCTCAGCTCCGGCCGCTCTTTGGCCAGCGCCGCCCGCGCGCGCCGCAGGTCCTCTTCCTGGCGCTGGCGCGGCTCCGGGGAAGATATGCAGGTGAGACGGCAATTCCTTGTACCAGCCGCAATCCTGATGCTGAATCAGAATCAGACGCTTCAGGTCGTGCGCATCCACCAGAAAACGGAACCACTTCCAGCCCGCCCAGGAGAACTTCGGCAAGTATTCCACCAGCGTCAGGCATTGCGGGCCGCCGGGCAGCACCAGCAGGTCGTAATTCTCATCGAGGTTCAACTGGCGATTCAGGAACTCGTAAAATCCGGCTTGGAAGCGGTGGTCGCTGCAATGGATGGCCAGCACTTCGGCATCCGTCTCGTGCAGCGTGGAGGAGAGTTGAAAGCTCGGCATAAATCCTATCTTCTGATAAATTGTATCGCTCTTAACCCCCCAATAATGTCTATTCCTGCTTTGTCAAGCAAACCCTACCCCGTTCGACCCCTGGAGCCCACTCATCCGCAACAATTTGAGAAGCCGCCTCCCGCCGCCTACTTCTTGTCTCCGCTCTCTTCCGGGCGAGGCGCCGCCGGCTTCAACGACGCGGCCAACTTCTCATCCACGCCGAGTTGCGAAAGCACGGTGGGAATATCCAGCCCTAACGCCTGGAGTTGCTGGAGCAAGCCGAAGACCAGCGCCGGCCCCGTTTGCGCGATGCGCCCGATTCCGCCGGTGCCGTTGCCCGCCGCGCCGTTGCCCTGTTCAATCACCACCACTTTATCAATGTTGCCGAGCGGCGCCGCCACGGCGCCAAATATCCCGGCCGAGGCTTGCAGCACGCTGGGAAGTTTCTCCAGCAGCGTTTGCAGTTTGGCCGCGTCGTTGAACTGCCGCCACGCTTCCGCCTTTTTCAAGATGGCCTGCGCTTCCGCCACGCCTTGCGCTTCGATGGCCCGCGCTTGCGCCAAGCCCATGGCCTCGATCTTCGCCGCTTCCGCGCGCCCTTCCGCTTCCACCGCCGCCGCGCGGCCCAGACCTTCCTGCTTTAACTTTTCCTGCTGCGCTTCCGCCAGCGCAATCTGCGCGCACTTCTGGCCTTCGGCTTCCAGGATCGCCGCCTGCTTCTTGGCCTCCGCGCGCACAATGGCCGCCTGCCGCTCCGCCTCCGCCGGCTTGATCACCGTAGCCTCAAGCTCTTTCTGCTTGCGCAGGACTTCCTGCTCCTGCACGGCAGATCTGCTCCTGCGTGCGGGTCCTCTCCACGCGCACTTCTTCCGCCACCACCGCCTGCTTCGCTTTCGCCTCCGCCAGAGGTCCGGCCTGCGCGGACTTGGCCTTTTCCATTTCAATTTCGGCCTGGTACTGCGCCTGCCTTACTTGAAAGTCGCGCTGCGCGTTGGAAATGTTGGCGTCCGCGTCGAACTTCGCCTTCTCGCCTTCCTGCATCGCCAGCGCGGATTTGATCTTGGCGTCGCGCGTGGCCTCCGCCTCGCCAATCGTCCCGTCGCGTTTCACTTCCGCCGTGCGCTTCTTGCCCAGTGCGTCGAGATAGCCTTCCTCATCGCTGATGTCCTGAATCGTCAGGACGTCCACGCCAATGCCCATGCGCTCCAGGTCCAGCGCCGCCTCCGAGGTCAGCTTCTGGGCAAAGCTGGAGCGGTCGCTGTTCACCTCTTCCACCGTCAGCGTGCCCAGGATCGACCGCAGGTGGCCTTCCAGGGTTTGGAAGATCACCTTCTGGATGGTGTCATGCGTCATGCCCAGAAAGCGTTCCGCCGCCGCCGAGAGCGAGATGTCATCGCCCTTGATCTTCACGTTGGCCACGGCCTTAACGGAAATCGGCACGCCCTTCAGCGTGTAGGCGCGCTTGATTTCGAGGGGAATGGTGAAGACGTTGAGAGACAGGTAATCCACCTGCTCCAGCAGCGGCCAGCGGAACGCCGCGCCGCCGCGCACCATGCGATAGCCCACAATGCGGCCGTCGGGCAGCTTGTGTTTGCGCCCACTGAAAATCGCCACCGCGTTGGGCGGCACTTTGATGTAGTTTTTGGCGAAACGGGAAATCGCAACCAGCAGCGCAATGGCGGCAATCGCCGCCAGAACAATAACAAAGGGCGAAAAAGGCATCATGATCATCCTCCTGCTGAAGGAAAGTCGCCGCGACATGTGACGAGCCGCAAGGGCCGAAACTCGAAATAGCGAAACTCGAAACGAGCGCCACGAGTTTCAAGTTTCGTCCTTCGAGTTTCACTCTTCAGTGGTCACTTCTCCTCTACTCCGCGCGATCCACCAGGACGACCTCTCCGACGATGTTGTTGATTTTTACCAGAGTATTGACCGGAATCTCCTCGTTATTCGCCGCGCGCGCGACCTTTTCCACCACCGTGTCACCCAGCGTGCAGCGCACCTGGCCCACTCCCCCTTTGGGAATGGCGACGCTCACCTGCGCCGTATTTCCCACCAGGTCGCCCGTCCGGACGTGGCTGGAAGCTTGTTGGCTGTAAAGAAAACTGGCGAAAACGTAGATCACTCCCGCGAACAGCACTCCGCCGCCAAAGCCCATCGCCGTGCTCACGCCCACCCCGTAACCAACGTGAATGCCGATGGCGCCGAAACTTCCAAACGCCGTAACGAAGACGCTCAGGATGCGGCTGCTCAGAAGGCTGGGGCCTGCGCCGTGGCCGTCGGCGTCGTGGCCGAAGTCACCATGTTCGAACATGTCACCCAGGATGGAACTGCCCATCAGAAAGACAAAACCGAACGCCGCAATCGCCAGGAAGGTAACAAACGCCGATGTGCTTGCCAGGAGAATCATGTCGGTGGCCTCTGCATCAGGAGAGTGCGCTGCACCTCGCGAGGAACCGTCGCTGGGCGGACGATACCTCTTGCAGTGACGGCTACTCTAAGGCCGGTCTGCGGCGAAGTCAAGGCAAGTTGGCCCGCCGTGAGTTGGCCCGCCGAAGCATTTTCTGTCCGGCGGGATTCAAGGCACGGGGTACATGATCCAACCGAGCACCAGCGCCACGCCCACAAAGGCCACAAATACCTTGGCGCCGTACAAAAACCGCTCGCGGGGTGTGTTCTTGCTCAGGACTCCGAACACCACGGAGACGAGAAAGGAGAACAGGAGCATCGCGGGAAAATGTGGAACAGCCATATTAGAATCCAGTGACTAGTGACGAGTGACAAGTGACGAGCGTGCAAGGACCAGCACTCAAACATCGAAACTCGGAAAACGCGGCGAGTTTCGAGTTTCGAATTTCGATTTTCGAGTTTCGAGTTCCGTCTTTCGGTTGCTCGTCACTTGTCACTCGCCACTCGTCACTGCCGTCAGGGCTTGCGCCCCATGGCAATGTCGTAAGTATCGAGAATCGATAGCGTGTTCAGCATGCCGGCCGCCACCAGATAGGCCGTGCCGAAGTCGGCGCTCACAAACAGCGGATTGCCCCCCGCATAGCCGAAAAAGCGCGCCACCGGCATGGCCAAGCCCACGCACAACTCGCCGAAATAACCGAGGGTTTGGAGATAAGACCCTGAACTGGTGGTGAAAAACTCACCTTGCATGGCGATGCCCATCAGGAACATCGTCACAATCGCGGCGAAAAGGATCAGCGCGCGCCACTTGCGGCCGAGCAGCAAGTGGCCCAGGCCCGGCACCATCCACGCCGCCACGCACAACCGCACCAATGTGGTCAGCTTGGGCTGAGCGGGGCGGGAAGCGTTTCTTGCACAACTTTGTTTGCCATAGGAAAAGGATTTAGGAGCAAGGATCTGGGATTTCGGGCCTGAATCCTGAAGCCTCAATCCTGAATCCTCCTCCGAGTCTTCCAACCTAACACACCTTATCAAGGCGCGGCAAGGATGGGTAGTGGGTCAGTTTGACGTAGAGGCGGCTTTACGCCGCCACTTGGCGAGGTAAACTCGCCGCTACATTTTCAAACCGACCCACTACCCAAGGATGGCACGATCTCATTTTGAATTTCCCCGGTCACGCAAGCCTCGCGGGCTCCCGTGAACACATTCACTTCGCTCCGGACGCCGAATTCGTGCAAGTAAATGCCGGGCTCGATGGAGAAGCAGGTGCGGGCGATGATCCGGCGCTCGTCGTGGGTTTCAAAATTATCCATGTTGGCGCCGTTGCCGTGCACGTCTTCACCAATCGAGTGCCCGGTGCGATGCACGAAGAAAGCGCCGTACCCGTTCCGCTCAATGACCTCGCGCGCCGCGTCGTCAACCTCATAGCCGTAAAGGATGCGCCCGGCTTGCAAGGATTTCTGCACCAGGACGATGGCCGCGTCGCGCGCCTCGCGGACCACTTCAAAAACCTTGGTGTATTGCTCGGGAACCTTTTCGCCCACGTATCCCGTCCAGGTGATATCGAAATAGACGGCGCCGGGCTTATTCTGTTTGCCCCACACGTCCAGCAACACAAAGTCCCCGGCATGAATGGGCAGCGACGCCTCCCGAGACGGCGAATAGTGCGGATTGGCGGTGTTGGCATTCACCGCCACGCAGGGAGGCTCGTCGGCAACGAGGCCGTTCGCCTCAAAGACCCGCACCATTTCCTGTTGCACATCGTATTCGCTGATCTCCTTGCCGGCGCGCACCGCATCGCGAATGGCCGCGAACGCCGTTCGCACCGCCTGGTGCACCACCTGGCCGGCAGCCAGGTGCGACTGCCATTGCTCCTCGGACCAGCTCGCCTCAAACTGCTGCACCAGGTCCGCGGAAGAAACCACTTCCACGCCGCAACTCTTCACCAGTTCCACCGTGCCCGCGTCCACCAGCCCCACGTAGGGAATGTTGTTCAAGGCGGAGTATTGCATCGCCACGCGCTCTTTGCCGTGCAGCAGCCGGCTGAGCCCTTCGCGTTGCTCGCGCCAGGAAGAATACCGCTCCTCCGTGCCCGGCAAGCCCGCCAGGTTGTGGGCCTCGATCCGGTGCACCAACTTTGCCGGCTCCCCTTCCGTGGGAATAAGGTAATACCAACGGCGAGTACACATCACGGGGTTAATGCCGAGCACGCGATAGGCAATGGGATCGCGGCGGTGGTGGTCGTAAAACAGCCAGCCGTCAAGCTTGGCTTCACGCAATGCAGATTGAATTCCTCAAGGTTCATAGATTGGTCCTCCTTTGTGTCTGCAGACCCACGCAGCCACCCGCACGTCTAACGCGGACCTGTTCTATAGGTCCGCGGCTCGTCCCCGATGGGCAAGGAAAAGCCGCGGACCTAGAGAACAGGTCCGCGCTACGCTTCTATGCCCTCCCCCGGCTTGAAAACCTTATTGTAAATCACCATCAGCACCGCGCCCACCAGTCCCACCGCCGTCACCACCCACCACATCTGCTGGGGCCGGTGCAGGACGTCGCCGAACTCGTGGAGAAGGTATCCGCCCAACGGGCCGGCAATGAAATACCCGATGGCGATGGGCAGAAAAGCATAACCCATGTAGAGCCCCTGCTGGCCCGAGGGCGCAAGCCGCGAAATGTATTCGTAGTAGCGCGCCGATTGGGTGATTTCGCCAAGCGCCAGCACGATCAGCGCCGCCACCAGCCCCAGGGTTGACGGATGGATGGCCAGGAACAACCATGACAGACTCGAGATGACCAGCCCCAGCGTCATCGCCGGAAAGGCAGGAATCTTGCGGGTCAGATAGCTCACCAGAATCTGAAAACAAATCACCGTGAGCGCGTCGATCGAAAGCAGCAGATCGGCGTTGGCGTTCGGGTCCACGTAGCCCCGCAAAAACAACGGCGCGGAAATGAATTCCTGCCAAAACACGATATAGAAACTCGAAAATATCAGCAGGAACAGAACGAAGCGGAAGTTACCCAGCACCACGAACATGTTCTTGATGGCATCCGCGACGCTCGCCACCTTCTGCTCCCCTGACCGCGCCGGCTCGCGGAAAAACCCCAGCGTGACCAGAAACATCAGGAACACGCTCAGGGCGGAAACGCGAAAGACGTTTTCCATTCCCCAACCCAATCGCTTGCGCACCAACCAGGCCATTACCGGGCCGAGCGTTCCGCCAATATTCACGATCGTGTAATAGATTGAATAACCGATGGAGCGCACGTTTTCCGCCGAAGCGCGCGCCGTCGTTCCCGCCACGCAGGGCTTTACCACCGCGGGTCCCAGCGCCGGAACCATCAGGATGCCGAACACCAGCCATTTGTCGCCGAGCGCCTGGCGCGCCCCCTGCATCCACGGCGCCGAAAGTGAGCCCAGGAGAAAATAGCCGACGGTCATCACCAGGTACGCGAACATCAGCGCGCGGCGAAAACCGAAGCGGTCCGCGAGCGTCCCGCCCAGCACCGGCAGCAACCAGACCACGAATCCGAAAGTCCCCATCATCCAGCCGGTGACTTCCTTGGAAAAATGCAGTTGCTCGGTCAGATAGATGGCCAGCACGGCGCTGGCGCCGTAGTAAGCGAGGCGCTCGAATAATTCCGTGAAATTCGCCACCCAAAAGGCGCGCTCAAATCCGGTGCGAATTTCTGCCAGGCGCTGCGTGAAGCTCAACGTTTCCTCTCCGCAAAAGGAGTGACAAGTGACGAAGTGAAACAGAGTGACGAGTCAAGCAAGAGTTTCAGTCTCCATCACTCGTCACGGCCTTCTCGTTTGCTTGTCACTCGTCACTTGTCACTCGTCACTGCCTTTCTTGATCTGCGCGATGCTCTCTTCCGCCGAGCGCCCCGTCACGCGCAGCAACTTGCGCCGCGCCTTTTGGCCGGAAAGAATCACCACGCACGCTTGCGGCAGACGCAACGCGCGGGCAAAAAAATGAACGCAAGCTTCATTGGCCTGGCCTTCCGTGGCGGGGGCGTGCAACTCCAGGCGCAACTCACCCGAGGCGTCCACGGTCAAGCGCTCACGCGCGGCGCGGGGCTTCACCCGCAGCCAGAAGCTTACGTTTTCGCGTTCAACCTTGAATTCAGGCATGGAAGAAAAGCGTCCTTGGTCCTTGGTCACGTTGTCAGTTGCCGGTCGTCAGTTATCAGTTTTCAGTAAGAACCGATGTCGTTGGCATAGGCGGTTCTGAAAATGCAGAATTCGCATTGGATGACTTTCAACGAACGACGGACAACTGACCACGGACCAAAGACAATCTTCATGTCCTCTCGCCAAAGATCGCCGTCCCCACCCGCACGATCGTTGCGCCTTCTTCGATGGCGACTTCGAAATCGTGGCTCATGCCCATGGAAAGCTCGCGCATGGAAACGTTGGGCAGATTCCGCGCTTCGATATCGCCAGCCAAGGCGCGCAGTTGCCGAAAGTAAGGCCGCACGTCTTCCGGGTTCTCGAGGAAGGGCGGGATCACCATCAGGCCGCGTAGTTCGAGTGTTTCCATCGGCGCGATCTGTTCCGCCAGGGCCGCCACTTCCCCGGCCCGAACGCCCGCCTTGGAGGCTTCTTCCCCCAAATTCACTTCGATCAGCACCGGCAGGCGCGCGTCGCCGGGGGCAGCCGCCTGCGCAAGTTTCTCCGCCAGGCGCAGTGAATCCAGCGAATGCACCCAATGGAAAAGTTCGCGCGCCACCCGCGCCTTATTGGACTGAAGATGCCCCACCAAGTGCCAGGTTGCGTCCAAATCAGCAAGCGCCGGGCGCTTGGACATTCGCTTCCTGCACGCGGTTCTCGCCAAAGTCGCGCAGGCCCGCCGCAAATGCCGCGCGAATCAATTCGGGAGGGTGCGTCTTCGAAACGGCCACCAGCCTTACGTCCTCGCGCCGGCGTCCGCTGCGCCGGCAGGCAGCGGCGATTCGCTCTTCGACCCGCGCGATGTTTTCTCCAATATTCGCGACCATCTCTCCCGGCAGACTCGAGCGTGGCGGAGCCACGCGCAGATTTTTCGGACTTGGCAAATTGAAACCGTGCCATTCTATCACTCCCGGCACCGCGTGTAGGCACCTTGTTACGGCTAAGGACGGGTGTTAGGATGCAGCGTTGGTCCGTCGTCCGTTGTCCGTTGTCAGTGGTCCGTAGTCAGTGGTCAGTTTGCAGTTGCGGACCACGATCAGGTATTACTAGGCGCGTCTTCAGAACACCGATCACTGGCGCACGTAATCTTCAACTGGACGACGGACCACGGACCACGGACAAAGGACAAGCGCACTATGAAACCTGGCCTCTTCATCACTTTTGAAGGGCTGGACGGCACGGGCAAGAGCACGCAACTGCGCCGCGCTGTCCAGTACCTGCGCCAATGCGGCCATCGGGTGCTGGTGACGCGCGAGCCCGGCGGAACGCGCACGGGGGAGCGCATCCGCGACATCCTGCTGGCGTCGAAAACCGGAAAGCTTGCGCCATTGGCGGAGTTGGCGCTGATGTACGCGGCGCGCGCCCAACTGCTGGAAGAAGTGGTGCGCCCGGCGCTTGCCCGCGGCGAGGTGGTGGTGAGCGACCGCTACAATACCGCCTCGTTCGCCTATCAGGGTTACGGGCGCGAGTTGGGTACGGCCACCGTGCGCGCCTTCGACCGGGTCATTTGCGGCAACGACTCAGCCGGACCTGACCATCATCCTCGACCTCGATCCTGAACGCGCGCTCGGACGCGCGCTCGGCGATACGCGGCGGCGATCGCGCCTTGACCGCATCGAAGCGCAAGGGCTGGCCTTTCACCAGCGCGTGCGGGCCGGGTATCTGGCCATCGCCCGCCGCGCGCCGGAGCGCATCAAGCTGGTGCGCGCCGACCAGTCTATCGAAGAGCTGCAAGGCCAGATTCGCGCGCTTATCGACCCGCTTCTCGCCCGAAAGGGCCGAAACTCGAAGATCGAAACGCGAAAATCGTGATGAGTTTCGACATAGGACCGGAACTCGATATGGGAGCATGAAAATCGTGACGAGTTTCAACATCAGTTAGAATTCTGCCATAGTGACCATGGGCTTCGATTCCTTTATCGGCAATCCGCAGGCGGTGGCGGCAGTCCGCGAAATGCTGGCGAGCGGGCGCGTGCCGGGAGCCTTGCTTTTTGCCGGGCCCGAGGGCGTGGGCAAGAAAACGCTGGCCCTGATGCTGGCCAAGGCGCTGGTGTGCGAGCGCGGCGGCGCGGACTTTTGCGATCAGTGCGCGCGCTGCCGCAAAGCGGAGCAGATGTTTTCGACCGCCGCGGGAAGATTTGGCGCGCCGCCGCGAAAGCAAAGAATCCGCGCGCCGGGTCGAAGGCCTGGTTTACTTCGATCTCCAGATCATCGAGCCCCTGACGAAGTTCATCCTCACCGAGCAGATCCGCCAATTGCGCGCCATCGCCTACACGCGGCCGTTCGAGTTTCCGCGCCGCATCTTTATTCTCGATGAAGCCCAAGCGATTCATTGGCAGGCCGTGGACCTGCTGCTCAAAGTGTTGGAGGAGCCCCCGGAAACGACGAGCTTCATCCTGATTTGCCCCAACGCCTTTGAGCTGCGCTCCACCATCCGTTCACGCTGCATGCGCGTCGCCTTCCAGCCTGTGGACCAAGCCCTTATCCAAGACTTGCTGGCGCGCGAGAGGAAACTCACCGAGCCCCAGAAGGCGCTTGCCGCGCGCGTGGCGGCGGGAAGTGTGGCGCGGGCCCGGGCCTTCGACCCCGCCGAGTACGAACGCCGCCGCCAACCTTGGCTGGATTTTCTGGAAGCGATGGCGCGCCGCGGCGCTCCCGGCGCGGCGCCGGACTGGCGGCTGGTGTTTGACTCCGCCCGCGCGCTGGCGGAGAATCGCGACGATTTCGAAGGAACGCTGAAGGTCGGCTACTCCCTTCTCTCTGATCTTCTGCACATCCTGCTGGACCCGGCAGCAGACGAGGTGGTGAATGTTGATTTGACGGCGCGCCTCCAGGGCTGGGCGCCCAAGCTGACCCTCGGCGGAATCGAGAAGCTCAAGGCCGGTCTCGATCAGGCTTACCGCCTGCAAGTCCGCAACGTCAATCCCCAACTCGGGTTTGAGGCGCTGGGCATCGAAATGATCTCAGGCCGCGAGCCCCGTTAACCCTGGGGTATCTCTCCTCGGCGCCGTCCTGAATCGTCCTGCCTTTCCCTTGCACAAGGAAAACGGGCAATGCCATAGCTCCCGATGGCATAAGTTCCCGTGGTCGATAGGCAACGAGGACCATCCCTGAGCCATCCAACCCTATGAATCCCGAACGGCCAAGGCCATTGCTTCAAAGGCCAGAGTGAAGCGGGTGCATCCGGCTAAAACGATTGCGACCTGTTTTTGCCTGTGTTACTATTCATGTCATTCGCGGCTGTCTTCCTCGCATGGTCTTTTTTTATTGCCGTATGAAACCGTGACGCCAGGTGAAGCGTCTTTGAAAGCAGAGGCGACCCGCGCATTTCACCGGGATAAGCTCGAATCCTTGCCCGTCCGTTCGGGCTTCGGGAGCAAACCAACATGAATCGACGATTGATCCGTCCCACCCTGTCCGATGTGCAGGACCAACTGGGCGCGCGCATGCAGCGCAAGAAACCCGCTCCGCCAGAGCAAACCAACGCCGAGAATTTCTATTATCTAAAGCAAATGCAAGGCCGCACGCCCATGGTCGTGGTCCTGGATCAGGGGGAAACCATCCGCGGCGTAATCGAATGGTATGACAAGAATTGCATCAAGGTACATCGGACGAACGAACCCAACCTCCTGGTCATGAAATCATGCATCCGGTTCATGTATAAAGATGGTGAAACCCGTAATGGGGTAAACCACGAAGAGGATAACCATCAGGCGCAAGAACCAGATTAAGTAGTTTCCGAAATCAAATTTGGCTGGCGTCGAATCTGCCCGCGAAGAAGAGGGATGAGTGGATCTTTGGATTTCCCGACGAGCCGGGTGGCGATCCGGTCGGGCGCAGTCGCCACCTGCGGGCAGTGCATCAAATCCCCCCTCTGACGGCGCTTGACAGTGTGCATGGGCTCGCCTAGCATGAATTTGTGATTGCATTTCTCCTAACGGACTCCATCGTGAGGGTTCTCATTTTTTCCCACTTCGATCTGCAAGCTGTTCGACGCCCCGTGCGTTGTCTACGAACCCTGGGGCGCGCCACGTTGCGGTCTGCGGTAGTGGCCATGGCGATTCTTATGCTCGTGTGCGCAGCCCTGGGGCAGGAAGAAGAAAAGCCCAAGATCCCGGGGCTCGACAAGATCATCGCCGCCAACGAGCACTTGGCCTTTACCGGCACGGTTAAATCGGTCGACGAGAAGCACAACATCCTCAGCATTGATTCGGTGGAGGGAGGGAACACGGAAATCTTTCCCATCAAGCACAGCACCCATGTCCTGACCGCCGACGGGTTTAGGAAAAGGCTGGACGTTCTCTCTCCTGGCACCCGCGTCATCGTCTATTACGACCAACGCGCCGACCGCCGCACGGTAACGCGCATCGAACTGTTTGCCAGTGAATCCAAGAAGAAGGAGCCGCACTCTTAGCCGCGTCGCGGCGGCCCGGCTCCGGATTCCCGGAGGATCACTATGCGCATCGGCATCACCTGTTATCCCACCTACGGCGGAAGTGGCGTGGTTGCTACCGAACTCGGCATCGAACTGGCCGCGCGCGGGCACGACGTACACTTCATCAGCTATGCCATGCCCGTGCGGATCACCGAAGCCTCCGGCCGCATCCACTTTCATGAAGTGGAGATGCTGAATTACCCCCTTTTCGACCATCCGCCTTACACGCTGGCGCTCGCCACCGCCATGGCCAACGTGGCCGTCAATGAATCCCTCGACCTGCTGCACGTGCACTATGCGATTCCCCATTCGGTCAGCGCCTATCTGGCGCGCGCCATGCTGAAGCCGCGCCGCCTGCCCTTCGTCACCACGCTGCACGGCACCGATATCACGCTGGTCGGCTCGGATCGCTCCTATCTCCCCATTACCCGTTTTTCCATCGAGGAAAGCGACGGGGTCACGGCCATCTCCGAATACCTTCGGGATGTCACGCTGCGCGAATTTGAAATCCACCGGCCCGTCGAAGTCATTCCCAACTTCGTCAACTGCGACGTCTTTCGCCCCGCCGACGGCAAATGCCGGCGCGAGGAATTCGCCCCGCAGGGGGAGAAAATTCTGGTTCACCTGTCGAATTTCCGGCCCGTCAAGCGCGTGCCGGACGTCGTCGAAATCTTTGCGCTCGTCCGCCGGGAAATCCCCGCCAAGCTTCTGATGATCGGCGACGGGCCTGACCGGACCGTGGCCGAATGGATGGCCCGCGAAAAGAAGCTCAGCTCCGATGTGATCTTCCTCGGCAAACAAAATCAAGTGCAGGACCTGCTCAATTGTGCCGACGTGCTGCTGCTGCCCAGTGACATCGAATCGTTCGGATTGGCGGCGCTGGAAGGAATGGCGTCCGGCGTCCCCGCCATTTGCTCCCGCGTAGGCGGCGTGCCGGAAGTTCTCCGCGATGGCGTGGAGGGATTTCTGGTCGAGCCGCGCGACGTTCAAACCATGGCGGCGCGGGCGCTCGAAATCCTTTCCAACCCGGAACGGCAGGCGGAGATGTCGCGCGCCGCCCGGCAACGCGCCCTCCGCCACTTTTGCAGCAAGACCATCATCCCCCTTTACGAAGACCTTTACCGGCGCGTCCTCAAGAGTTCTTGAGGGGCGGTCGTAGCGCCAGTGTCCGCACCGGCGTCTGTCGCGATAGCACGCCGGTGCGGACACCGGCGCTGCATCGGAGCGGTCGCAGACGGTGCCGCCGATGATTACTTCGGGGTTACCTCACCTTCGTAGTGCTCCCTCCAGGCGTGGCTGTTCCTATCCAAGTAATCAGCGTCAATGTTGAACTTGATGAGGAGGCCGGAATCTTTGGCAATCCAAGCCGTTCCCTTACAGTCCTTGATCGTGGTCAGCACCGCCCGGGCTGCCTCCAGACCCAACTGCTGGGATGGGGTGGCGGCGGCGGTGTCAAAAGTGAACTTATCCGCGGGAGTGGCTCCCACCAGATCGGTGCTCGGCGGAGAGGTTACGGTGGATCCCACCGCAATAACAAGGTTCGGACTGGTCATCATTCCGAGCGTGGTCAAGTTGGCCATGGCCCAATTCATCTCATCGCCCATTCTGGCATTGGAAGTCTGGGTGGTTGAACCGCGCGTCTCCGTCAGGTTGATTTCTCCCGGGGAAACATCCGCTTGCAAAGCCACCGGGCCAACATGCGGCAGCTTCGTCTTGTCCTCCCTCAGTTTCTTGCCCCTTAAAGGAAAAGTGGAACGACCCTGTCGGCTTCTTCATGGCATCGATTAGTTTATTGGCGCCGTCACTGAGCCGTTTCGCATCGGTCATGTTCGGCAGCGGAAGCATATAGGCGCGGGCGACAACCCTCACGACGGGCGTGGTATTGTCATTGCACGCCAGGAGGGCAGCCGCCATCGTCAAGCCCGCAAGCAATGCAGGTATCTTCTTGTATGTGTTCTACGCGTTTCATCGCGGTATGACTCCTATCGATAAGAATCCGCCTCGTGGGAGTAGCGCCGGGCTTTAGCCCGGCATGTGCAGCTCTATAGGGATGGCTGCGTAGCGGCAAACTGGATTGTTGACGTAACGGCAGGCACTATGGCGAGAGGTCAGGCGTGGCGGTGGGCGAGCCGACGGGCCGGCAAATTTCCGCGGTAGTGACCCTGCGAACGCCGGCGGCCGCCATTTCCTCGAGCGCCTTGCGGCCGCCCTCCTCGGTGATGGGCTTGATCGCATCAGCCACCACGTCCACCTTGAAGCCGTGCCGGCACAGAGCCAGAGCGGCGGCGCGCACGCAGAATTCCGTAGCCACGCCGAACACCACGGCGCGCCGGGAACCCAGTGCGTGCAACATGGCATCGAAATTGGGATTGTCCTGCGGCGAGTAGGTGGGCTTTTCCACGATGAACTGGCCCACCCAGCGCGCCGGAGGCTGGAAGGCGCCGGGGCGGCAGGGAATAACCACGGGGGCAGGAAACTGCGTTTCGGGAATGCGCCGCTGCCCGGGAGTGCCGATCACGCAATGGGGCGGCCAGATTTTGAATTCCGGGTCGTCGGGCGAGTGCGCGTCGGCCGTGGAAATCACCGGCACATCATTCTCCCGCGCCCAATTCATCAGGCGCTCAAGATTGGGCACGATCTGCTCCGCGCCGGGAACGTAGAGCCTCCCCGCGGGACGCATGAAATCCACCTGCGTATCGACATCGAAAAAGACCAGAGGCTCACCGATGACGCTCACTCCTCAAAGTCCTCCCTCTTGATGAGATGACTTCACCGCGCCAAAGTGCTGCACGCGAATCTCCTCCAGCAACTGATCGAGCCCCGCGCTCTTCTCGACGGGATAAGCGGGCGCCCCGCGCAAAGCCTGGTACGCTTCCGGCAAGCAGGCGAGATTGGCCAGCGTGCGCTCGCGGATTTGCTTCACCGGAGGGGCCGGGGCCAGGCGGCGGCCCCCACGCATGACGGGTTCGAGCAGGGGCGAAGCCTCGGGATAATCTTCCTGGGCGCAGGCGAGCAAGTCGTGATGGTATTGCCCGCCCTGGGAAAAGCGGAAGACCTGCTTGCGGCCGGGCCAGTAAACCTTCTCCTCGCTGAATTTGGTTTTCGGCTCCACCACGCCGCCGGTTTCCGTCTCCACCAGTTTGTAAACCACGCTCAGGGCGGGCACGTCGCGCGAAGTGACAAGGTCCGTACCCACGCCGAAGGAATCAATCGGCGCGCCTCGGGCCGTAAGCTCTTCGATCTTGTATTCGTTCAAATCGCCGCTGGCGACGATCTTGGCATCGCGTCAGGCCGTGCCGGTCGAGGATCTCCCGAACGTGCTGGCTCTTCTCCAGCAAATCGCCGCTGTCGAGCCGCACCCCGGGAATCGCTCTCCCCAACGTGGCCGCAATTTCCGCGCCCGCCAGCGGATCGTAAGTATCCACCAACAGGATGGCGGTATCGGGAAAAGTTTCGAGCAATGCTTCGAAGCTGCGCCGCTCGCTGGGGAAAACCTGCGTCCACGAATGCGCTGCCGTGCCCGCCAGGGGCAGATCGTAAAGCGCGCCGGCCAGCACGTTGGAGGTAGCCGCGCAGCCCCCCACGCACGCCGCCCGCGCGGCTCGCACGCCGGCTTCCGGCCCGTGCGCCCGGCGCGTTCCGAACTCCAGAACGCTGCGGCCACCCGCCGCGCGCACCACTCGCGCGGCCTTCGAGGCCACCAGGGTTTCATAATGGATGACCGAAAGCAGATAGGTTTCTGCAATCTGCGCTTCCAGAACCGGAGCGGTCACTTGCAGCAGGGGTTCTTCCGCAAAAACCAGCGTGCCCTCCTGCACCGCGCGCACATCTCCATGGAAGCGAAATCTCCCGCAGGTAATCGAAGAATTCCGGCGAGACCGTGTGGAAGGCGGGCTGCTGGCGCAGGAAGCGTCACGTCATCGTCAGTGAAATGCAGGTTCTCCAAATACGTGAGCGCCGAGTCAAGCCCCGCCGCCACCAGATACGAGCGCTGCGCCGGCAAGTGGCGCACAAAGAGCTCGAAGGTAGCGTGGCAGTCAATCCCATGCTCGAAATACGCCGCCGCCATCGTCAACTCGTACAGGTCTACCAGTAACGCTCGATCCGTATTCATTTCACCTCTGGCCGCCATCTACCCCTGCTTGCCCGGCACTGAAATGTGGGTAAGGCCTCCCGGCAACTGCTGCTGTACCACTCCGCAATGAGCCTGTCAAATCCAGTATGTTGTCTAGAATCGAAGAGAGTCAAGGGCGGGGGCGCATCGGGTGATCGGGTCATCGGGCCATTTCCGAATTCTGATTTTCGATTTGCGATTTGTGATTTGGGATTTTCGCAGTCGGTATTTGATTCATCCTCTGACCGAGCAATGCCGATAACCGAAGTGGGGGAGTGCGGGCGGCCCGATCGATTGTCGGTCTTCGATTGCTGAGTTTCGATTGCCGGTTTTCCATTGCCGATTCTCGATTTTCGAGTTTCGATCCTCGAACTTCGATTTTCAATCAGAGATTTGTGGTTTGTGATTCTTGCAGTCGGTATTGGATTCATCCTCGAACCGAGCAATGCCGATAACCGACGGGGGAGTGTTAGTTGGGTGCCGGCGCTGCGCATACCCTATCGAGTGCCATGTGCCAGAGGTCAAACGGCTCACCGGATGTGAGGCCGCGTCGGTTCAGCAACCGTGACTCGTCACTGTTCCTGACAACCTCTCACTCGGGACGCCGGACTTCGCACTCGGTGTTTTGCCACTCATCGATTTGCCCCTCGCGCTTGCACTAACTCTGTTTATTTTCATCAACATCTACACAAGACAATTATAAGTAGCTTATTTTTCAATAACATCGTCTCAGAGCCAAAAAGTGACATTTTTTCTACATGTGTTTTCAACAACATCTAAAGAAATACCTTCATTTTTGGGGTCCCCCTTTTTTTGTGCCCCTCATTCCAACTAACTAATTTGATTTCAATGGCTTGGCAATTTGATCGAACCATCGGAAACATCGCTAACCGCCTTTGTTATCAGCAACATCTTCTGAGGAAATCTTTGTTCGCTGTTTTCCCCCGGTTCGTTTCCTACCCCCGCCTTCTCGAAAGCCTCCATTTTTCCTTCATTGCGTTGGAGCTTGAGCAGCCGGTTGGTGACCCGCCGGACTTTCCGAAACCTGGCTGAATGCTAACCACAGACGGCTTCCCCTCCACTCGGTAATCTGTCCTCTCATGGGGGAGAACCCAGGGGGCCCGCAGCATCCGGCAGGGTGCCATGGCCCACGTCGATAATAACCCAAGCGTTACGCAGTGTCAAGCACTATTTCGACCCTCCTTGCCCATCGGCATAGCCCCCCAAAGCGGGCGCAAGGTCGTAGCCCATGGCACAGCTTGTCTCGATGTTTTTGATCGGGAGCTGGAGGGAAATCGGCCCCCACCGCCAGAGTCAAGACGGGGGGGAAATAAATCACGGCAAAACCATCGGCGTGCTGACCGGAGATTTCTCGTCGGGGCGGCTCGCGAACCGCCCGCCTCAGGCCGTCGAGGGCCGTCGGAATGCGGCACCGGCCAGGTCTGGAATCTATATTGTCGTTCTCTTGTTTAAGCGCCCATGCCCGCCCGGTGATACCCGGCGTATGGCACCGGAAGCCTACTCGTACCGCAACGCCACGATCGGGTCCACCTTGGTTGCCCGGCGGGCGGGGATATAGCACGCGAGGAGCGCAACCCCCGCGAGCGTCAGGGTGGCCAGCGCCAAGGTGATCGGGTCCGTAGGTCTAACGCCATAGAGGAAGCTGCTGATCAGGCGCATGATCCCGACAGCCGCAGCCAATCCGGCCGTAACACCCACCGCCGTCAGGGCCAGCCCCTGCCGAAGGACGAGGTTCATCACATCGCGGCGCTGGGCTCCCAGCGCCATGCGTACGCCAAACTCGTGCGTGCGCTGGCCAACCGAAAAAGAGACGAGCCCGAAGAGCCCCACACCAGCCAACGCCAGGGCCAAGGCACCGAAAGCGCCCACCATCACACCGCCCAATCGTTGCAGCAGGAAACCTTCACGGAATTGTTCCTGGAGTGTCTTGATGTCGAAAATCGGCAGATTGGGGTCAAATGCCTGCACATCGCTCCGGATGGATGCGGCCAGGTTCCCGGTTCCCGTATCACCCTTGACCAGCAGAGTCCCCTTCGCTTCGAACATTTCGTTGAATGGCAGAAACATGAAAGGACGCGGGTTCGTTCTCAAATTGCACCGACTGCAATTGTACTTCCCGTCCCTGACCACGCCGATGACCTCGAGTGGGGGCTGCTTTCCCCGCGCGTGCAGCCAAAAGCGTTGGCCCAGGGGATTCTCGCCCGGCCAGAAGCGGTGTGCCGTGGACTCGCTGACGATGGCGACCCGCGGGGTTCCCTCTCGGTCCTGCGAAGTAAAATCCCGTCCGGCGATGATCGGGATTCCGAGGGTTGAAAAACACCCGGGGCTCACCCAGTTGCCGTCGGCATTGATGGGTTGGTCGCGGCCCGGCCCTCCTTCTTCCAAAACCACATCGTCGGCGACGTGCCTGAGGCCGAGGGGAGCGGTCATTGCCCAGCACGCGGAACGGACTCCCACCGAGTGCTGCACCCCATCCAGCACCTGCTGATAGAATTGGCGCGCGCGCGCCTCCGTGTAGCCCTCCAGTCCAAGGTCGACAGAGGCGACGAGCACGTTGCGAGGATCGAAACCTAGATTTACTCCCATCAGGTTCCTGAGCGTTCGCAGAAGCAGCCCGGCGCCCACCAGCAGCAGAAGTGACAAAGCAATCTGCGAGACTACCAGCGTCTGGCGGAGAAAGACCTTGCGTGCCCCGGCGCTGCGGGAAGACTCCTTGAGGGTCGCCACCAGGTCAACTTTCGAAGTTTCCAGGGCGGGAATCACGCCGAAGATCATTGCGGTCATCACAGCGAGGGCCAGGGAAAAGCTGAGGACACGCCAATCCACTCGCAGGTCCAGGGCCGCCATATCGATTCCCGGCAGTTGAAGGGTAGCGAGCAAGCGCGTGGCAAAGGGGGCAAGCAAGAGGGCGGCGCCGCCACCTAACATCGCAAGCAGGACGCTCTCGGTGAGTAATTGGCGTATGATCCGGCCTCGACCGGCGCCCATGCCGATGCGAATGCCGATTTCCCTTCGCCGCGCCGAGGCCCGGGCCAGGAGCAGGCCGGCAACGTTGGAGCAGGCGATCAGCAGCACCAGGCCCACCACCGCCATCAGCAGGCCCACCATTCCGGTCAGACCCGCGTTCCACGGCATTAGCCGCATGCTGGTGAGCGATGAGGCGACAACGGTCCATCCCTTTCTGTCCTCCGGATAAGCTACGGCTTCCCTTCCCGCCAGGATTTTCGCTTCGGCTTCCGCGTCAGCTACCGTTCGTCCTGGTTTCAGGTGGCCCACCACCTCCAACCAATCACATCCCCGCACGTTGAATAGTGATCGCCCTTCGAAAGTGAACGTTGGCTTCACTTGCGCGTACATCGCCAAGGGAACCCAAAAGGCGGGCGAGGAACCCACGGACAAGCCCCGAAAGCCCGCCGGGGCGACCCCGACCACGGTAAAACTATGGCCATTGACGGTAAGAGATTTGCCCATGATCTGGCGGTCGGAATTAAGCCGGCGATGCCAGAAGTCGGCGCTCAATACCAACACAGGATGCGCTCCTGCCACCCCATCCTCTTCCGGAAGAAAGGTGCGCCCCATGGCCGGTTTAATCCCAAGCACCGAAAAATAATTCCACGACACAATCTCCCCCTCGATGCGCAGGGCCTCACCCTTTAAAGTCATGCTTACCGTAACCGAATCATAAACCGCAAGGCCGGAGAAGGACTTGTTCTGCTCTCGGAAATCCTGATACTCGGGGTGGGAGAACGAGCTGTAATAACTGGGCTCATCCACTTTCTGGCGTTGGAATGAGACCACCCGGCCAGGATCTGCAACGGGGAAAGGCCGCAGAAGCAGTGCATCCGCCAGGCTGAAAATCGTGGCATTGGCGCCAATTCCGAGTGCGAGCGTGATGACCGCCACGGCGGTGAAGCCGGGGTTCTTGCGCAACATGCGTAAACCATAGCGTATGTCGTGCGCGAGGTCTGCCAGGACGTTCCGCCCGCCGCTTGCTCCCAGGACGGCGGGGGCCTGCGGCTCTTGGTGTTCGACCTTTTCCAGTCCCTTGGCAAGGACCTTCTCCTCGCTGATCTCTTCCAGTGCTGCCCGACGGGCATCTTCTTCTGTCGCCCCACCCGCCAGCAACTCGCGGTAGCGATCGTCCAAGTGCTGCGCGACTTCCTCAACGATTTCCGCCTCGCGCGCCGGCGGCAAATTCAAACCGGCAAGCTGCTTCGAGATTTCTTCCTTCCAATCAGGCATGTTCGATCTCCGCAAGGTGGGGTGGCACAGGCACTCCTGCCTGTGCCCGGTGCATGAAATGCTTTGGCTCTGGGCACAGGCAGGAGTGCCTGTGCCACCAACGTCACTCGTATCTCAGCGCCACCATCGGATCGACTCGCGTCGCCCGGCGGGCCGGTACCAAGCCGGCAATCAGTGCGCAAGACGCCAGCACGAAAACGGCGGCGCCCAAAATCAGCGGATCATAGCTCTTCAAACCGTATAGCTGGTTCGCGAGCAGCCGGCCTCCGGCCAGTGCCACCGGAACGCCGACGGCCAAGCCCGACCGCGAGCTGGAGTAGCGCCCCGCGCAGCACCAGGGCCAGCACGTTTCCTCGGCTCGCGCCGAGCGCCATGCGGATGCCGAATTCACGCGTCCGCCGCGCCACGGAGTACGCCGTCACGCCGTAGAGTCCGACGCAGGCCAGGATCAGGGCGAGCGCTCCGAAGAGTTCGGTGAGCCGCGCGATCAACCGGTCCTGATTGAAGTTGCGGCTAACCTGCTCGGTCAGGCTTACCATGTCGATCACGGTGAAGTTCGGATCAATGTCGGCCAGGGTGCGGCGCACGATGGCCCCCAGATTCTCCGGCTTGCCCGCTACGCGCAACTCGATATCGCCAACGTACTGGGAACTGACCATGCAAGGAAGGCTCACCCTTGGTGCCTCTGCAAGAAGGGCAGGAAGAACGTGGGATAAGCCGGCCCGCGCGCGTTCCGATACTTCGCGTCTTCCACAACACCCACGATCTCATAATCCCCGCTGTGGCTCGCTTTTTCGAGGCCGAAGTGCTTACCGATCGGGTCTTCATTGGGGAAGAACTTGTGGGCGAAAGTCTGATTGACCACGGCGACAGCCCGCGAAGTGGGCGTGTCCTGGTCGCCGATCGACGCGGCCGCGCAGCAAGCGGGTTCCGATGGTTTCAAAGTAGTGCGGGCTGACGCGGTCGAAGGACGAGTTGAGCCGTTCATCGGGCGGGTGGCCTTCAACATGAATGTCGTCAGCCCAGTTATCGCCGCGCATCGGGCTGTAGAGTGAATAGGCGGCGCTCAGGACGCCGGGAATCTGCGGGAGGCGCTGCTGAAGCTGTTGATACAGTCCGAAGAGCTTTTCCGGCGTGTATCCCGCCAGGGCGGGGTCAACCCTGACGATCAGGCGGCCCTCGGGCTCAAAACCGAATTTCTGGTCTTCCAGGTTGCGGAGGCTTTGGGTGAGCAGGCCCGCGCCAATCAACAACACTGCCGACAGAGCCACCTGCACAACCACCAACGCCCTTCTCGGCAGTGAAGACCGGTCGCGCGTGGAGCGGCCGGCGCCGCGCAGGGCATCGGCGGGATCGGAGTGCGAAGTGATCCAGGCAGGCATCACGCCGAAGACGATGCCGGTGATGAGCGAGAGCAGGAAGGCGAAGCCCAGCACGGCGAGCGATGGCGTAGCACTGATAGGGACGTAATGCGCCCCTCGAAACGCCAGCGCCAGGATGACGCGCGTGCCCTCAAAGGCCACGAAGAGCCCCGCCAGGCCGCCCAGAACCGCCAGCAGGACGCTTTCCGTAATGATCTGCCGGATCAGCCTCGCGCGCGGGGCGCCGAGCGCCATGCGGATGGCGGTTTCAGACCGCGCCGCAGCGCCGCGCGCCAGCAGCAAATTGGCGATGTTGGCGCAGGCGATCAGCAGCACCAGGCCGGAGATGGTCATGAGCAGGTGGAGTCCCGCTGCGCTCTGGGACTGGAGCTTGGCAACGCCGCTCCCCCCTGCTGCCAGGACGATGTGCTGCTTGCTGAGCTCCGCGCGGTCGTGGGCGCTGAGGTCGGGTCGGGCACCCAGCCATCGCCGCAGTTCCACCGTTGCCTCCGACTGCACGCTCGAAGGGTTCGCCCCGGGTTTCAAGCGCCCGATGATATAGAGCCAATACAAGTCGGCGTGGTTCAGGATCGAATTTTGCCCGTTGAGCGCCGGCTCCGTCGCCAGCGGAAGCCAGAAGTCCGGCGGATCAGGGCGCACCTGGTCCCCGAAGAAGCCCGGCGGCGCGATCCCCGCGATGGCGTATGGCATGGTGTTGATGGTAAAGGTGGCGCCAATCACCGCAGGGTCGAGGCCGTAGTCCTGCTGCCAGGTGCGATAGCTCATCACGGCTACGGGTGGTGCGCCCGGAGTGTCGTCCGCGGGCGCGATCAGGCGCCCGGCGAAGGCGCTGAGACCGAACGTGGTGAAGTAATTGCCGGAGACGAACTCGCCCCCGTAAGGACGCGCCGGTGCGGTCGAACCCCATCCGGCGAGCGCTCAAGCTCGACAGATCAGCCTGGAAGGCCGCCAACTGGCTGAACTCGGGCGTGTGATCGCGAAACTGCTGATAGAGGGAGTTCGAATAAATGCCCCAGTTATCCTGGAGTTGGCCAACCACGCAGCAATCGTCTCCGTTGCCGAGGCGGTAGAGTTGCTTGGGGTTCGAAACCGGCAACGATCTTGAGCATCACCGCGTCAACCAAAGTGAAGATGGCCGTGTTGGCGCCGATCCCCAGCGCGAGCGTAATGACCGCCACGGCGGTGAAGCCGGGGTTCCTGCGCAAGCATGCGCAACGCCATAGCGCAGGTCCTGCCAAAGATCTGCCGAGGATGTGCGTTTCGTTCCCCGGCCCCCAGAACGACGGGCTCCTGCGCCACTTGGTGCTCGACCCTCTCCAGTCCTTTGGCAAGCAGCTCCTCCTCGCTGATCTCTTCCAGCGCTATCCGGCGAGCTTCTGCTTCCGTTGCGCCACCCGCCAGCAACTCGCGGTAGCGATCCTCCAGGTGCTGCGCGACTTCCTCAACGATCTCCGCCTCGCGCGCCGGCGACAAATTCAAACCGGCAAGCTGCTTGGTGATTTCTTCCTTCCAATCAGGCATGTTCGACTCCCGCAATGCGGTTGATGGCCGCGGCAAATACTTGCCAGCCCTTACGCTGTGACGCCAGGACCTTCCGCCCCTCCGCCGTCAAGCGGTAATAGCGCCGCCGCCGCTGTCCGGCTTTTTCCACCCAGCGGCCTTCAATCCAACCGCGCTTTTCCAGGCGATAGAGCAGCGGGTAAAGCGACGCCACGTGGAAGCGGACCGCGCCGTCCGAGCGCTGCTCGATCAGCTTGCTGATTTCGTAGCCGTGCCGAGGCCGAGCTTCCACCAGGGAAAGAATCAGCAGCTCCGCGCTGCCTTTCTTCAACTCTCGATCAAGAACCCGTGATGTCCATATATGACATAGCCATATATTGTACAAGCAGAGCGCAAAAGTCAAGGAGGATTTCTACTTGCTACCCCCGGTATTGGGGTCAGGGCGGAAAGGCCGCGAGGAGGGAAATGCCACGGCGACCGATGCACATTGCCGATGCGGCGCACCGGGTGTTCAGGACGTGAGTTCCACTTCACCCCGGGGGCTCGCGAAGGCAGGCGAGCATGAGCGGTTTTTCCCGCGGATCGACCCGCACCTCAACGTCCAGAGTGTGGCAGGCGCGCGCCAATTCCGATGCATCCGGCGATTGCAAGTGAAAGCGCTCGAGATACATCCTTGCGGTGCGTCCGCGGCAGGATGAACCGAGTCGCGGCCCCACTCGATGAAGAAGGGAAGCAACCCGCCACGGTCGTCGCGCAAGCGAAGGAATTTCCAACTCAGAATTTTTCCGTCGGGACGCGCGCGCGCACCGTCGTGCGGCCCGTCAATGGGGAAGCCTGCCGCCGCCGCGGTTTGCGCGAGGGTGTTCAGATGCGGAGTGTGTACCGCCCAGCCAATCAGTCGGGGTTCATGCAGAGTGAGAACCTGAGAGAACCAATTCGGCGAGGATTGCTCGGGATCAGGCGCGATGATTTCCAGATAGCAGTCCGGCCCGAGTGCCAGCAGCGCGTTCCGTGTGCCACGGCCGGGATGAACACCGCCGAAAACCGCGCGCACGCCCGTCCGCTGCTCCACCCAGGCAATGCCTCGGTCGAGGTCATCGATTCCGAGGATGAGGTGGTCAAGACCGGTCAGCACAAGGCCTCCCTGCGTGAAGGTGTGGTCAGTATGTGGCAAAGGCGTCCTCCCCGTGAGCAGTCACGGCCAAGACAGCCGTGGCACCGCAATTGTGGATCGGCATCACGCGGCGAACTTATACCCTTGCCCATGCACGGTGATGATGTATTTGGGCTGTTTGGGATCGTTTTCAAGCTTCTGCCGCAGCCAGGCCACGTGGACGTCCACCGTGCGCGTGGAAGGCGCGGAGGCATAGCCCCAAACGTCCTTCAAGAGTTCCTCGCGGCTCAAGGTCCTGCCCCGATGTTCGAGGAGATAACGAAGCAGTTGGAATTCCTTGGTAGAAAGCGCGGCGGGCGAGCCATCGCGAAACACTTCGGAACGCCGCATATCGATGCGGAGCGGTCCAAAATCGTAAAAGTCCGGTCCCTCGTTGCCCGCCCCTGCTTCCCCGCCGCAGCAGGGCCTCGACGCGCGCCAGGAGTTCCGGCATTTCAAAGGGCTTGGTCAGGTAGTCGTCGGCTCCGATCTTTAAGTCCCTTAACCTTGTCGGCCATCTGGGTGCGCGCGGTGAGCATCAGGATGGGCGTGGTAAAGCCGCGTTGCCGCAGCTCCTGGCACACCTCGAAGCCCCCTTTGCCCGGCAACATGACATCCAGAATGATGAGTCCGAAGTGATTGCGGGTGGCTCGCTCGACAGCCTCGGTTCCCTCGTAAAGCGCTTCCACCGAGTAGCCCTCGCTGCGCAGACGATCGCTGAGCGTGAGCACCAGCCCTGGTTCATCTTCGACTAACAGGATATGAGAATTCATGGGGATCTCAGTTTCTCCTTGGGCGCTTTCGCCGACAGCAAACCTCTGTAGACTTCTCTCTATGCTAGGACACTCGTAAAATTCACTTGGCCGCGGGGAAATGCAGTGTGAACGCACTCCCTTCGCCCAGGCGGCTGGTCACCGTCAGCTTTCCGCCCATGGCCTCCGCGGCTTCCTTCGCCAGGCTCAAACCCAATCCGGTGCCATGCGTCTGCGAAGCCCGGGCGGCATTTCCCCGGTAGAAAGGTTCGAAAATGTGGGGAATCTCGCCGGGCTCAATTCCCTGCCCGCGATCCTGGACGGTGATCAAAACCTCTCCCGCCTCCGGTCCCGATCCGGGCTGGGCGCGAATGGCCATCCATCGGCCCCCGGCGCCATACTTCAAGGCGTTGGTCATGAGATTTTGCAGGCAGCGGCCGAGCGCTTTGGGATCCGCCATGACCGGAGGAAGTCCGGGGGCCACTTCCTTCTCCACCGTAAAGCCATTGGCGGTGGTGAGATGGGCCAAATCCGCTACGGCAGAATCAATCGTCTCCGCCACGGGGACGGGGCGCGGCTGGTACTGCCGCTGTCGTTGCGCGTGGCGGCGAAGAGCAGCACCTGCTCAATCATCGCGGCGAGGCGCTGGGCCTCATTGCGGATGAGCGCGCCATACTGTTTCACCTGGGGTTTGGACTCCACCACGCCGTCGGCAAGATTCTCCGCCGCTGAGGAGATGACGCTAACGGGAGTGCGCAGTTCGTGCGACACCCCGGCGACAAAATCCATCTGCATTCTTGCCAGCCGCCGGATTCTCTTGCGTCCAAACCAAAACCAAGGCCATGCTGGCGGCGAGCACCAGCAACACCCCGAAGCCCAGCAGCAAGTCCCGTCTCCAGGTCATCGCCACCGCTTCCGCCAGGGAACTGCCCGGATGCCGGACCACCAGCCGCCATCCCGCAGCGGAAGCATCCGCGAGGATCGGCGCGGCCAAGAAGCCCCGCGTACGCCCTGGGGGGCCCTCGCGCCCGACTCCCGGAAAAGGAGTTGGTGGCGGGAAGCTCTCATGTTCTGCTGTGCCCCGCTCGCGGGAATTTCCTTGCCGGGATTCAAACCCCCGCCCTCGGCGCGAGCTAAAAAGGTGCATCGTCTCGTCCGGCGAACTCACGAGGTCCGGTGAAGGGCGCGACTCCGACGCGAAGATGAAATGGGGAGGACTTGCGGCATCGATGATGGCCACATTATAAAGAGGGCCGTCCGGTCCCCCGAAGTACCTCTGGGCAAGTTCAAGGAGGAATCGCTTGAGAAGACATCGCGGTTCAATTCGACCATCATGAATCCCGCGGGCGAGCAGTCAGGCGGGCAACCACTCCGGCTCCCTCGATTGCGCCAGCCCGGTTGGGGAATCGAACGCGCCATCGCCAGCGGCCCGCCTTGAATTCGCCACCGGAACCCCATGAGTCCAAAATCCCCGCCCCGCGAGCCTAGTGGGGTAACGAGATTGGAAATATCGCAGAGATCCTCCAGGCGCGCCGGGCAAGCCGCTGCCCTAAAAGTGTCGTCCAGCGGATTGAACTGGAGAAACGAAAAACTTTCGCCCTTATCCTTTTCCCAAAGGTAATAGTTGGCCACCAGTTCCCGGTGCTCGGAAGAACGTGCCCAATCGCCGCAATCCTGGGCGTAGAGATCCTCAATCGCGGGGGCCTGATCCGACGGGTGGTAGGTGAAACTCGTGCAGATCCCTGCCAACTCGCGCCGGAAGTCCTCGCGGAACCCGTTCATGCCAGCCTGGAGCGCGGCTTGCTTCCTTTGCAGTTCCGCCGTCCGAATCTGATTGCTCCAGCGGAATTGCAGAACCCCTAAAGCCACCAGCAACGCGCTGAGACCAGCGATAATCCCGTAGGCGCCGAGGGACTGTTTGAGTTTGGTGGCCATTAGCTTATTAGCAAAACAGATATTTGCGCCAGCGCTCATCGGAGCGGCCCATCATACGCATGATTTGCCGGCTAGTGTGAAGGGTGAAGGGGCGCGGGGGGCGCAGCAATCGGATGCCAGCCTCTTCCGGCAGCCGATCCCCCTTCAAGTTATTGCAACGGTGACAGCAGGCAACCAGGTTATCCCAATCGGTGCGGCCTCCGCGCGAACGTGGGATGACGTGATCCAGCGTGAGCTCGTGAGCGGGCATCACGCGACCGCAAAATTGGCACGTGTACCGGTCACGCAACAGCAGGTTCTTTCGCGAAAGCGCCCGCGTCTGATAGGGAATACGCCGGAATTCCAACAGGCGAATGACCGACGGGACGCGGAAGGCCAACTGTGAGGAGTGGATGAACAGGCCGTCTTCTTCTTCCGTGGTCGCCACCCCCTTCAGCACCAACACCAGAGCGCGCCGGACGGCAGTGACATTGATGGGTTCGTACGTGGCGTTGAGCACCAGTACAGGTTCTTGCAGAAGTCGTTGGTGGCCATCCTCCGACATGGAGTATCACCCGCGGGAGCGTTGAGCGTCCGCCCCCCTATCTTATTATGTCGAGTCCCGGTCAAGTCCGTCAACAGTCTTGTCGCTAACAACCTGGGTAAGGTCGGGGAACTGCGGCGTGGCGCGCGCCAGGGTCAGCCCCAACACCTGGGCCGCACCCGCGCGTTTCAAGGCCCGCGCACAAGCGGAGAGCGTTGCTCCGGTGGTCATGACGTCATCAACCAGCACGATCGCGCGCGCGCGAACCTGGGCAGGTCTGACCACCTCAAAAGCCCCGCGCAGATTCTCGCGCCGAGCGGCCACGCTCAAGCCGGTCTGTGGAGGTGTGGCGCGCTGGCGGCGCAAGCAGCCCTTGGCAACCTGCGGCGACAACCCACCGATCTGTCTGCCCAGCGCTCGCACCAGGCCCGCCGCCAGCAGCTCCGATTGATTAAAGCCGCGCTCACGTCGGCGCGACGCGTGCAAGGGAACCGGGACAATGAGGGGCGAGTCCAATTCGAATGCCTGGACCAACGAAACCCAAGTGGGCGCCAGCAATTCCCCCAAACGCGCGCCTAGCCGTTCGTCGCCGGCAAACTTCAAGCGCAGGACGACCCGCCGGAGCTTTCCCGTGTAAAGACCAAAGCTGCGCGCCCCGTCGAAGGCTGGTGCATCATCACGGCATGCGCCGCACTCCGCCACGGAGGAATCGAGGGCATGGGGGGAAGCGAAAGGCAGGCCGCAGCGTGTACACAGAGGCCCGCTCCACGCCTCGAAACTCGACCAACAGGCCCGGCAGATGCGCAGCATTGCGTCGCTCGAGATTTCCCCTCCGCAAAGGGCGCACTGAGTGGGAAAGGCAACGGCAAAAACCCCGTCGAGAAACTCCCGAAGGAGGGATGGCGGGCGAGAGTGGGGGTTAGATACCTGGGAGAAAACGAACCTCGCAGGAAGGAATCCGAGGCTAACTAAAGCAGGCCTTGATCTTGCTTTTCCTGGCACTCGATGCAGTGGCGGGCCCAAGGCACTGCCTCCAGCCGCTTTTGCTGGACTTCTTGCTCGCACGCCCCGCACTTTCCGTAGGTGCCTTCTTTCATGCGCTCGAGCGCCTCGTTCACGCATTGCAGCACCCGGCGATTCTCGTCGCTCTGGTGGAAGAGGAACTCTTTGGTGTAGGAATTTGCCGCCTTGTCCGCGATGTCTTGCGTGGCTTCTTCGTCAGCCTCGCGCCCATCTTTCTCCGACTTGCTCACCAGACGCAACAGTTCCTCCTGTTTGGTCAGAAGGCGCTTTTTGAAGTATTCAACTTTCTTTTTGTCCATGCTCTACCGTGTTCCCTTCACCCGCACTGCGCGAACTAAAAATTGTACGGGTGGTCAGTCAGAACTGTCAAGCATAAGGTGGCAACGGGTGCGCGACATGGAAGTTAGGAGCGGTGAATTTTCTTTTTTTGTGCTATCTTTCTGAGCGTATATAGATGCTCAGATAGGAGGCTCCGATGCCTGACTCTCTCTCTGCTTTAGAGGCTGACCGATCCCAGCTCCTCGAGGAGTTTTTGCGCCTGGGCGATCTTCGCCCGGGCTCGATTACCGCCGTGGTGCGCCGCTGTGGTAAGCCCACCTGCCATTGCGCGAAGCCTAACGACCCCGGCCACGATCCCCAATTCCGCCTGACCCGCCGCGTCGCGGGCAAAACCGTCACGGAGAGTTTCCCCAACCCCGCCGCCTTACGCAAAGCGCAAAAGGAGGTCGCCGAGTTTCGTCGTTTCCAGAAGCTCAGTGCGGAACTCGTGACCCTCAATGAAAGAATCTGTGCGCGTCGCCCGGTGGAGCCAGAACGGGGCGGCTGGACCGAGCCGGAAAAAAAACGGCTGCTGCAATCCATCAGGAGGTGGGGCGGGAAATAAACCAACTCCTCGGCCGTATCTTTGCTCAGCGTCATAAAGACGGCCGCACGGATCTGGAGGCGATCGAGACCGCCGTGCGCTCGACCGTGCATCAGGCTGGCGCCGCGGCCCTGAGCGAGTTGCTGCAATTTCCGGCTCCCGCGGCCGCCCCCCGGACCCTGCCGTGTTCCTGTGGTCAGGCGGCCCACTACGGCGGGTTACGCTCGCAAGCCCGTGCTCACCGTGGTGGGCCGGGTGGAGGTGTCGCGGCCCTACTATGTATGCCCGGACTGTCACGCCGGCCAATTTCCTGCCGATGTCGAACTGGACATCGAGAACACGGAATTCTCTCCGGGAGTGCGCCGCATGCAGGCGCTGGTGGGCCAGGAGGCCCCCTTCGATCACGGGCGGGAACAGATGAAAGTCCTCGCCGGCTTGGAGGTGACCGCCAAATCGGTGGAGCGTACGGCGGAGGCCCTCGGCGCCGATATCGCGCAGCGCGAGCAAGGGGAAATCCAGAAAGCCCTGCCGTTGGACCTTCCCCTCCTCGCGGGGGAGCCGATTCCCATCCTCTACGTGCAAATGGATGGGACCGGAGTGCCGGTGGTGAAGAAAGAGACGGTGGGTCGGCAAGGCAAAGTCGCCGGCCAACCGGCGCATACGCGGGAAGTCAAGTTGGGATGCGTCTTCACCCAAACCACGTGGGATCAGGAGGGCTACCCGATCCGCGCTCCCGATTCCACCACCTATACCGGCGCGGTGGAAACCGCCGAGGAGTTCGGCCGACGCCTTTACCGGGAAGCCGGGAAACGGGGCTGGAGCCGCGCCCACATGCAGGTGGTGATGGGCGACGGGGCGGAATGGATTTGGAATCTGGCCGCCCTGCACTTTCCCGGCGCGATGCAGATTGTCGACCTTTACCACGCGCGTCAGCATCTGTGGGATTTGGCGCGCCGGCTGTACCCCAACGAGGAAGGGAAGCAAAAGGCCTGGATGAAGCTCCACCAGAAGCGCCTGCTGGACAAGGGGAAAATCGAAAAGCTCGTGGGCGTGCTCCGCGCCATCAAATCCCGCAACCCCGAAGTCGCGGAGAAGATCCGCACCGAGGCCGACTACTTCGAGAGGAATGCGGAGCGCATGCGCTACCCCCAGTTCCGCCGCCAGCACCTCTTTGTGGGTTCGGGCGTCATCGAAGCCGGATGCAAAACCGTGGTCGCTTCCCGTCTCAAACGCTCGGGAATGTTCTGGACCGTCCGCGGAGCCAACGCCATCCTCGCCCTCCGCTGCGCTTGTCTCAATGGCCGCTTTGAGGATTACTGGGAGGACCGCCGGGCGGCTATGGCCGCTTAACTCCAACTTCTATGTCGCACACCCGTGGCAACGGGTGCGCGACATAGAAGTAACGAATCTTATGGTGGGGTTTATTGTGGCCCGTGTCTTTGTGTATATGATACACTAAGACTAGGAGGCCACCATGTCGGAACCACTCCCTGCTTTGGAGAAAGACCGTTCGGAGGTCCTGCGTCAGATATCCCATTTAGGTGATCTGCGTCCTGGCTCCATCGTCGAGGTCATGGGACGCTGTGGTAAGCCCAACTGCCATTGTGCCCAGGTCGGCGACCCCGGGCATGGGCCTAACTTCCGCCTCACGCGCAAGGTGCAGGGCAAGACGGTGGCGGAGACGCTTTCCAGTCCGGCGGCTTTGCGCAAGGCGCAGCGCGAGGTGGCGGAGTTTCGGAAGTTTCAGCAATTAAGCGCGCAACTGGTGAAGGTCAATGAAGCCATCTGCCAACAGCGGCCCGTGGAGGAGGAAGGCACGCTCACGGCGGCGGAAAAAAAACAGCGGATGCGATCCATCATGAAGTCGCGCAAGAAGTAGAGCGCCTTCTGCAGGTGATCTTCCGCGATCAGCGCCAGGCCGGACGGATCGACTTGCAGGCGGTGGAGATGGCCCTGCGCTCGGGCTTGCATCGGGCCGCCGCCGCCGCCCTGACCGAACTCCTGCGTTTCCCCACCCCCACCGCCGAGCAGCGCACCCTTCCTTGTGGCTGCGGCCGACCGGCTCGCTACCGGGAGTTGCGTACTAAACCCGTGCTGACCGCCGTGGGCCCGGTGGAAGTCTCCCGCCCCTACTACTGGTGCCCGGACTGTCACGCTGGCCAATCTCCCGCCGATGTCGAACTGGACATCGAGAACACGGAATTCTCTCCCGGGGTACGGCGCATGCAGGCGCTGGTGGGCCAAGAGGCTCCCTTCGATCAGGGCCGTGAACAGATGAAAGTTCTTGCGGGCTTGGAGGTGACCGCCAAATCGGTAGAGCGTACCGCCGAGGCCCTCGGTGCCGATATCGCGCAGCGCGAGCAAACCCCGAAAGCCCTGCCGTTGGACCTTCCCGTCGTCGCCGGGGAGCCGATTCCCATCCTCTACGTGCAAATGGATGGGACGGGAGTGCCGGTGGTGAAGAAAGAGACGGTGGGTCGGCCAGGCAAAATCGAGGGTCAACCGGCCCATACGCGGGAAGTCAAGTTGGGGTGCGTCTTCACCCAAACGACGTGGGACCGGGAGGGCTACCCGATCCGTGCTCCCGATTCCACCACCTATACCGGCGCGGTGGAAACCGCCGAGGAGTTCGGCCCACGCCTTTATCGAGAAGCCTGGAAACGGGGCTGGAGCCGCGCCCTCCTCCGGGTGGTGATGGGCGATGGCGCCGAGTGGATTTGGAATCTGGCCGCCCTCCATTTTCCCGACGCGATTCACATTGTCGATCTTTACCATGCTCGTCAGCACCTGTGGGAGTTGGCGCGCCGACTCTACCCTCAGGACGAAGGGAAACTGAGGGCCTGGATGAAGGCCCATCAGAAGCGCCTGTTGGACAAGGGGAAAATCGAGAAGCTGGTAGGCGCGCTCCGCGCCATCCCATCGAGCAACGCCGAAGTCGCCGAGAAGATTCGCACCGAGGCAGACTACTTCGAGAGGAATACCGAGCGTATGCGCTACCCCCAATTCCGCCGCCAGCACCTCTTCGTGGGCTCGGGCGTCATCGAAGCCGGATGCAAAACCGTGGTCGCTCACCGTCTCAAGCGCTCGGGAATGTTCTGGACTATCCGCGGCGCCAACGCCATCCTGGCCCTCCGCTGCGCTTGTCTCAATGGCCGCTTTGAGGACTACTGGGAAGACCGCCCGACAGGTTTGGCCGCTTAACGTCAACTTCTATGTCGCACACCCGTGGCAACGGCAGCGGTGAAGATCGGTTCATCGGGTCATTGGTTCATCGGGCCATCAGGAGAATGTTCGATCGGCGATTTTCGATTTGGGATTTGTGGTTGGCGATTTTCGAAGTCTGCATTTGATTCATCTGCTCACCCCGCACTACCGATAACCGATACGGGGTAGTGTGTCACGCGGGAGTTAGGCCGTCGAGACCTCCCCGCCTTTCCGCCTTCGGACTTCGCCTGTCTCTCGTCACTCGACGCTGCTATTGCCATCCCGCGTCGGCCCGAGGGGCAAGAACAAGTCGAAGCGCAAAACGCAAAGTCAAAGGTAGAACCGAGGAGCGCGTGGGATCCCTCCTGCCGAGCGCCTCCAAAGTGGGACGACACGCGCCGAGGTAAGCTTCCCCGGTGCATCCTGAATGTCGAGACGCGCGCGGCGAGCGGCGCTTGGCGTCTGCTGACTCTTGTCTACCTTTGCGCCTGCCCTTTTGGTGGATAATCCACCAATGCCCACCATAACCCGATAATGCCCCCTGAATATCTAATAATTTATGTATTTTCATATACTTACAAAGATGATTATTTTATTGCCATTTGTTTTCAATAACTTATCAAGATAGACCTTCGATTTACCTCACCCAGCGACCCCAGAACATGCCGATTGCTGGTCTGAAACAACATACACTGGCCGGATGCTCAAAATTCTGCGCAAGAGTCCGCTATTGAGGCTTGAGGTTAGCCGAACCACCGCGTGACAGCGACCGCGTGACAAACGCGACAAAACGTCCCTTCGAGCGTAAAATAGGCGCTGTTACGATGGGTGGGGGAGATTCCATATCAACGTGCTCGAGCTTCCCCACGAACTCACGGCAGCGCTGACCGCGAAAGCGGCGGCAGCGGGCCTTACCCTTGAGGCGTGGCTTAACCAGCTAGCCCGCGCGGAACCGTCTACCCTGTCTAGTGAGCGCCCCCTGCAAACGGCGGCAGACATCGTTCTCTCCCACATGCGCCAAGTCCCCCCCGACATCATGGCGACCATGCCCAAAGACGGCGCGAGCCAACCCGATCACTACATCTAGGGCTGGCCCAAAAGAGAAGCGTGAACGGTCTGTTAGCCTACAGACCAAGCTCGCGGTGCGAGCCGAGGCGCACGAGTTCCCGACTGGCGGCATCCGGCTTTCGGTAGATGAGAATCAGGCCGGGCTGGAGATGACAATCGCGAAAATCGCCCCATGCGCCTGAAAGCGGATGATCGAAATTGCGGTGCGGCAAGGGTGCGTCGGGGGCGAGCAGATCAACCACCGCCATCAGCACCGCGTCGAGGGTCTTGCCGTGCCGCCCCGCTTTCTCCCGCTTGTAGTCTCGCTGGAAACGGCGGGTGAATTTAATCGTGCGCATTCAGCCGCGCGAGCAGCTTGCCGGGTTTTCCCGCCGTGGGGAGTTCGCCACGGCGCGCGGCCTTCATCGCCGCAACGGTTTTAGCATTCGGAACAAGCGGCTCGAACGGTAGCGCCCTTTCCGTCGCAATCCGCATCATCATCATGCGGAAGGCGTCGGACACGGTTAGACCCATCGCTCCCAGCACCGCGGCGGCTTCGTCTTTGATCCGTTCGTTGATCCTGGCGCGAACGACTGAATTCTCTGCCATCATGCACTCTCCTCTTGGGCTACAACGTGGCACAAAAAGAGCCCATAGTCAAACCCGACGAATCCCCCGGCGAGATTCGTGAAAGAGCGGGGTAGCACGGACCTGTTTTGTTGATTCCGCGGGTTTTCCTTGCGATTAGAGGGAGAGCTGCGGACCTACAAAACAGGTCGCGCTACGCTTGCTGCTACCCGCTTGTGTTATCCCCTTGGATGCCCTGAATCTGCTGCCACAGCTCACCACGCCACGCAGTGCTACCCGACCTTTCCAATTACGGAAAGTACTTGACAAAAGTTCGGGGCAGTTTGTACTAGGTGTATAGCGACTGGAAGCCGGACGAACCAGTTACCCGGTGAGTCGCTTAGATCTTGTTAAGGGCCATTCCTCGCGGAATGGCCCTTTTTCTTTGGTGGTTTGATTAAGTCTCCTCTCGGGATAACCGAAAACAACTCAGGACGTGGGTGACGGGCCGTGCATTCGAAAACGGAATGAGGCCCTTTGTGGCACGGTGCTTGTTGATGTCCGCAATCTGCTTCTGGGTTAATGCGCCTATTTCGACCAGGCTAGCCTTATGGCCTGCTTTAATCTGTTCGAGATTTGCTCGTATGAGAACGGCGGCGTCCGTACGAAGCGTCATATTGATCAGGTAAAGGATTGGATGGTCGAGCAAAAGTGGCATTATACACTGATCAAGAGCGACATTTCTTCAATTGTCCAGTAGCAGCGCCGAGCGACATAACTCCGCGGGTCTTCGTCATGGGGTATTGATAGGTATGTGGGCGTTATCATAATATGAAACTCAAGGGAAGGCAAACGACGCCTCCCTCTGGGCTACCCGCTCAACGACGGGGGGCAGCCCTCGAATTCAGGAGCACGAATCTAAGGAAGAACCGCAGACCTCAAAAACGGAGGCGCGCTACGCTTGCTTGAGGAGCAAGATGTCCCAAATCGCATTCATTGCCCGTTCGGCGGAGGCACCAATCCCCGTATGATCGTTGGTTGTGGGCCCATGTGCGTTTTGGGGGTCTTTGAAATACCGGTTTTTTGCGAGGCTGGCGTGACAAGGGTTGGCATGCTTCCCTTGAATCGGATTCCAACGTACTTGGCCTTCGAAACTAGCGGGCCGCCTGGCCCCGACACCTTGAAAACGGTGCCACAACCGCCATTGTTCGTGTAAGGGCAGGACGAATCCGTTCCACCCCAGCGTGTTGTTCCATAGAAGTAGCCGTCACTGCCCTGGACCAAACCTGCGAAGGGATTCGATCCGTCGTTGGGGCTACCGGCGAAGGAGTAAAGGGCGTTAACATTACCCGCCGAATCCATCTTGAAAACGGTACCACACCCGATGTACGTCGAGTAAGACTCCCCCGCCGCGTAGACGGAGCAGGAAAGATCTCCACCCGCAGTCGCGGTCCCGTAAAAATCCCCATCGCTCGCCTGGATCAGGGAGGAAGCTGGCACCCCCCCTTCGGAGCTTCCGGAGAACTCATGCACCGCGGTGAAGTTTCCCGACGAGCTGACCTTGAAGACCGTGCCACAACCAGTGTAACCGGATACGGTGCAAGATGGGTCTCCTCCGAACACCACCGTCCCGTAAAAGTACCCGTCGCTGGCTTGCAGCAGGGATTCAACAGGATTCGCCCCGTCAGTGCCGCCCGTGAATGAATACAGGGTGGTAATGTTTCCCGCCGAATCGATTCTGTAAACTGTGCCGCAACCGCTGCCCGGTCCGTTCCAGATGCCACAAGACAAATCGCCGCCATTTTGTGTCGTCCCGTAGAAATAGCCGCTGCTATCTTGAATCAAGGCTGATGCGGGAAGGCCCCCGTCCGTGCCCTTAGTGAAGGAATAAAGCGTGGTCAGGTTACCTGCTGTGTCCATCTTGAACACGGTCCCGCCATCGTAATCCCCACCCAAGGCAGTTGTCCCATACAAATAGCCGTCGCTCCCTTCGAGCAGCGCGGCCACGGGCGATGCGCCATCGTTGCCTCCCGTAAAGGAATACAGGGTCGTGAGGTTTCCCGAAGAGTCAGTTTTAAACGCCGTTCCTTCGTTGTAAGCACCGCCACCCCCCGTCGTCCCGTAGAAGTACCCGTCGCTGGCCTGGATCAACGCTCCAAGTGGGCCGGAGCCGTCAGTGTTGGTGAAGTCGTGCAGGGGTGTGACATTACCCGAGGAATCCATTTTAAAGACTGTCCCGGCACCGTTAGCCCCACCGACCTGGGCCGTCCCGTAGTAGTAGCCATCAGTGCCCTGGACGAGTGCTGCGGAGGGGGCCGCTCCGTCCGTGAGACTCGTAAACGAGTAAATGGGCTTTTCAGTGTAAGGCCCGATTGTCACGCTGGCGGAGCCGCTGGCAGTTGGAACGGCTTGACTCGTTGCTATCACGGTGACCGTGGCCGGAGTCGGAACCGTCGTAGGTGCGGTGTAAAGTCCCGTTACGCTGATGGTTCCTACCGTCGAATTCCCCCCAGTTACGCCATTGACGGTCCAGGTGACTGCGTTGTTCGACGGCCCTAGCACCTGGGGCGTGAATTGCTGAAGTCCACTCGCGGGGACCTGGGCTGAGGGAGGTGAGACGTTCACTAGAACACCTGTAACCGTGAAGTTTGCGGCTGAAGAAATTGCTCCGGATGTATCGGGATTTGTAACCGTGATTGGAAAGACGCCGTCGAGCACTAGTAGGCCTCCCGGAAGCGTCGCAGTCAGGTCGTTGGCATCTACAAAGGTTGTGGGCAGCGCTGCCCCGTTGAACCGCACAAAGGAATCTGGGACGAAGTTTGAGCCGACTAGGGAGAGGTTTACTGTTGTACTGCCAACGAGAGCACTGGTGGGCGAGACTGAGCTCAGCACCGGTGCCACGTCGGACGGCAGAAAGCCTCCATTTGCCTGCGCCACCGGCCATGAGAAATTGAAGACGTCTCCGAGGTCGTAGTCCTTGAGCGAGATCCCGAACGGAGCGACATGAAATGCGATGGGACCTTCGATGCCGGCGGTCCAGGTCCACCACGGGTTCTGGCTAACATCGGCGCTGAATTGCGAGTAGATATCGAGACCGATTGAGGGCCCCGCCATATCGTAGACGAGGAAGTCGAATCGAGCCCCAAGCGCCCCTTTGAGCGTGAGCCCGCCGTCCAGGGATGGTGGCGTGTTTTCAAAATTGCTGGAGTGTTGATTGATGGGGGTCCAGGTACCGTTATTGTATGACGCGCCCACTTCAACAATAGCGTCCTGCGCGAGGCCATCCGACACAGCGGCCTGCACGCTGCCAGTGGCTTGTGCATAGAACACGAGCTGCGGAGTGATCCAAATTGGGGTTCCTGGGATGGGAAATGTCGGCAAGAGAATCTCTGGGGCCGGTGGTATGGGATAATCATACTCCTCGCTGATACCAAGCAACTCGCCCACCTCCGCGTTAACAGCCACATGTTCTCCCATTTGAATCGCCATGGTGAGTGACTGGATTGTGAACGAATTCATTTGCAGTTGGAACACAAAGGTAGGGCACAGTTCGACTGAGCCATCCAGCGTTGATGGCGTGACGTAATTTCCGTCCTGCTCACCAGTAAATGGAAGATTGAAATCATACGAGTATTTCACGGGCTGACCTGAGCAAGAATCGGATAAGGTCAGGGCATGCAACTGCGTGCTGCGGGCAGCCCCCTGGCGCGTGTTACCGGAGCTTGCAGCGGCGAAAGGGAGTGAAACGTCTACGCTAATTTGCTGAATTGCATTCTCCAGCGACGCGTCCGCAACTGTGGCCGTCACGACGGATCCGCCTTGGCTGACAGTGAGGATTGTTACGAGTAGACCATAGGGTGCCGCCGTCGTGGGAGGACTTATGAGTACATCGCCAGCCTGGAGTGATTGAGCCACAGCGCTGGAACTAGGGATGGTCAGGGTCTTGCCATCAGTCGAGATCTGAAGGCCTTGCATGCCAGCTTGGTCGAGCACCTTGGTCGTGTTAGGAATGATGTTGTAGTAATCGACAGTGAGTGTGGCCGAGTTCCCGGCAGAGAGAGTCACGCTTTGGGCTGGTTTCGTGGCGTAGTAAGTGCTTGTTGCGGAGGGAACTCCAGCGGCGGTCACGGTATAAGTTCCTTCCGCGCCGGTGATCGTTTGACTCGAGGTGAGGGTGAGATTCAGGCTGTTAGGTCCGATAACATTCACATTGGCAGACGTTCCAGCAGGAAGGTCAATGATGTTTACTCCCAGGGCTGCGCCATCTACGTCAAACTCTTTCGGGGAGGAAGTGCCGCCGCCCGGGGACGGATTCACAGCCGTTATGTTGAACTTGCCCTCCGTGTTTTCCTCCGCAGCAGGAAGGACCGCGGTTACCTGCGTGGCAGAAACGAATGTGGTTTGGAGCGCGATGTTGTTGAAATTGACGGTGGTGGCTTGCGTAAAGGAACTGCCGCCGATCGTGAGGGTTGTATCCGAAGCATTCACCAGAACATACGAAGGCGAAACAGAAGAGAGGGTGGGGGAGGGATAAGTCAACGACACCGTCGCCGAGCCCGATATTGTCGTATCGGCTTGGCTGGTAGCTGTCACCGTAACCGAGGCTGAGCTGGTAGGCACCAAGCCTGGAGCCGTATAAAGTCCTGAGGTGGATATAGTGCCCACGGTGGAACTGCCACCTGTCGTGCCATTGACTGCCCAAGTGACGCTAGTGTTCGAGGTGTTCGAGACGGTAGCAGCAAACTGTTGCGTACTCCCCACGGTTAGGGGGGCAGTCGAGGGAGAAACAGAGACAGTGATCGGAGCTGGGGGAGCTGGCGCGCTGCCACCGCCGCCGCAAGACATGCCAAGAATTAAGATGAGTGCCACTAGAATTGAAATGACCAGCCGGAAAGTGATCGGTGCTTTGGAGCGAAGGGCTTTTGTCTCATTGGACACGGTAGGTTACCTCGCTGGCAGATTTGTGGGGACGGATCCACATCAGGACAAAGCAGGACGATGGCGGGAAGAGTAGAGGGCCGCAGAGTGAGCAAGCGTGGGGGGCTCATGACCGCTTCCGAGCAATGACCCTTGGATGATAAACGCGGCAGTTATAATATTTTCTATAGATGCCGTCAAGAGACATATTGTCTTTGTAACTCTTTTGATACGGGGGTTACCTCGACGGTACCGACCACAGTCAGCGTGGTCCGGACTGTGGGTTCATCATTAGCCAGCCCGCGAAGCGCGCGAAAGATCGTAGCCCACGGCGCGAGCCGTGAGAGAATCGCCCCCCACCCCGCCCGAGCCCCGGTAGGGGCGAAAGAAATCACGACCAAATGTAACGCGCATCGTAGGGGATGCCATCTTTCTGGAGAAACGCGATGAATTATCCTTGGAAGGCTTTTCGCCCCTCCGGGGCTTACGGGGATCTCACCCGAAATCCTCCCCCACGGCTTGCGCCATCGGCTACGATCTTTCGCCCGCTACGCGGGCTAAGCAAGCGTGCCGCTGACGTAGCTTATGGCTCATGCCTTGTTTATTGTTTTTCTTGCTTCTCACCGGGGGGTGAGCCGAAGGGGGTTTCCATTCCGCTTTGGGCGGCGCGGAGGGCCATGGGGTAGGCGGCGGCGGTCAGCAAGGCGGCGTGGTATTGGGCCAGGGCGGCATCGCGCTTGCCGTTCAAATCATCGAGCCGTCCCAGGTAGATATGCGACCAGGTGACGATGCGCAGGTCGTGGGCGGTGGCCAGGGCTTTCTGGAAGTACTCCTCCGCCAAGTCGGGTTTTCGCGTGTTGGCGTAGACCACCGCCATGCCATAGATGGCGCGCTCACTCTTGGGATTATCCTTTTCCAGCACCGCGTGGTAGGAGGCCTTCGCCTCCAGGTATTTTCCCTGGAAAAACTGGTTGTCGCCCTGGTCGAGGAGCTGCTCTTCCTCCGACTTCGCCGGCGCCGCCTTGGTGACGGGGGCGGGCGGGCGAGTGGCAAAGTGCACCGGGAACAGCCGCCGCTGCTCCGCTTCGGATATCGATGGCGAGGATCATGGGCTTGTAGTAAGTCGTCATGGAAGCGTCCTGGTGCTCGAAAGCCAGCAGCGAGTCGTAAAAGTAGTGAACCAGGATGAGGCCCTGGGAGGTCATCTCATCCAACTTCTTTTGCGCATCCGCCGCCGGGACTTTATCCATGCGCAGTTCCAGGGCGCGAATCAGGCACTCGGTGACCAGCAGGCCAAAATCCTCCTTGAAGTCCAGGCCCAGCATGGGCGCCTGCTGGCCTGTAGCGCGGAGCACGGCCTTCTGCTCGATCTCGGCGGCATACTTGGCGGCCAGCGGGTCGAGGAGAAAGTGCATGTATTGAAAGCGAATCTCGTCGAGCTTCAGGTCCTCGGAAGGCGTCACCACCAGGAAATAATTCAGGCCGTAAATCCGCGCCATGCACCTGCTCCGGCGCGCCCATCAGGTCAATGTAAATGGCGTATGTCCGGCCCAAATAGCCGCCGGCGGGAAACCGCAGGTAGGCCTCGGTCAACACAAAACTTTGGCGGACCGCGTCGGTGTAGCGAGCCACCGCCGCGTCGTACTGCTTCTGGACCTGCGACCAGAGGATCAGCATTTTGGCCTGGGCGTAAAAGGTGCGGAGGAGGGGAAGAAAACCCTACACATCACGCGCGTCGGGAGGGACTTCTTCTGCCGCAACCGTCAGCTTGAAATCCGGCGGCGAGCCCACCAGCAGAGCAAGAGAAATGTATTGCCCCAGGTCCCTGCTCGGGATCATCTTTCACCCGATGCTCGGCGTAGAACTTCTTGAGCTCCGGCAGGACGGGAGCGTTCTGCGCCTCGAGGTATTCCCGCACCATGCGCCGCGTGTCGCCGGCGCCGCTCGCACCCATGCCCGCGTCGTACCCCGCGGCATTCAACTGCCGCCAGCACGCAGAAGAGTTGCTCGTTTGATTCCAGCAGGACGTTCCCCGCCGACTGCGAGCGCGCGGGAGTAGGCGCCATCAGCACGGCCAGAAATGCCGCGATGAGACACCATGTCGCGGGGAGCGCCGGTCCACGACGGGCAGAGTGCAGGTCCACGCTACACTTATTTTTCCGACAGAGTCGGGAGATGCAAAGGAAGGATTGGAGTCAAAGGCAAACGGACTACCCTCGGACCGTGATTCGCCGCAAGGACAGAACCACCTGCCCATCCGTTGGCCTGCCGAACATGGTGGCCGGTCGGAAAATGCTGAAGTAGATCATCCGGTCCAGGCGCTGCATGAGTTCCGGCGAACGCTGGCCGGAAAGAACGCGATACCCTTTCACGCGGCCCTCGGCGTTAATCTGGGTCACCAGCACCAAGCCGTTATCATCGGTGTTGAAATCCATGGGCGCCAGTTCCTGCACGCGCGCCGGCGTGGCCAACTGCACCGTGACGTCGGGAACGTCCGTGATCGGAACCACCTCTCGATCCCATGATCAGGCAAAAGCAGATCACCGCCGTCATCACCCCACCGGTTGCCGGTATCAGCAACGGCTTGAGGGCATTCTCAAAACGCACCCAGAGACGGGAGAGGGGATTCTGGTGGAGCCGTTGCGACACTTGCACGCGCAAACGCAACGCCAGCTCGGGGGGAACTTGCCGGCGCGGCAGCGCCCGCAACTCCTCCCGGACCGACTGCCATTGCTCGAGCTGTTCCGCGACAGACTTCGCAGAAGGACAAGTGGTAGCGGATCGACTTCCGCGCTTCCGGCGTGCACAGGTCGTCGAGATAATCCGAGAAATGACTCCGAATTTCCACGCAGGTCTCAAACATGTTCCTTGCCCACATACCCCGCCAACTTTCGGCGGAGCAATTCCCGGCCGCGCAACAGCCGGGATTTGACGGTTCCCTCAGCCAAACCCAGCACCTGCGCGATTTCTTCGTAAGGCAGCCCCTCGATTTCGCGCAATACCACGACGGTCCGGTACGGCGGCGCCAGGCTCGCCAGAGCTCGCTTTACCACCACTTCCCTCTCCGCCTGCTCGAGAACTTGATAAGGGCTACGCTCGCTCGAGGCGGCTTCCGAAGCCGCGGCGGCCGAGGGAGATTCGGTGTCATCCATGGAAATCGGCTCACGCCAATGACGGCGAATCCAGCTCCGGCGATGGTTCGATGCTTCGTGAACGGCAATGCGGTAAATCCAGGTCCGCAAACTGCTGTCGCCGTTAAACCCCTTGATCCCCTTGAAGACTTTCACAAAAACGTCTTGCAGAACATCGGAGGCGTCGGCGGAGTTCTCGACAATGTGCCAGACCAGATTGAAAACCGGATTCTGATAAACCGCCAATAGGTAAGCAAACGCGTCTTCCGAGCCCGCTCGCAGTTCGTCCACGAATGCCGCTTCCTCGTTAACTGCCGGCAACGTTTGCTCGAGCGTGATGCCTACCGACCGGGCGATTCCCATAACGCCCTCAAGATACCAGTTCCAAGCCCGAACTTCAATACCGTGCCTCCGTCAATTCCTCTCTTTCTACTTAGAGTGACACCGCAGAGCGAAAGGTTTGTTCCAAAAAGTGTGACGGATCGGTTATTAAATTTGTCCAAAGGCGGGAGGGGCCGGGGTATCTCCGGCTGGGTACTTGTGTCATCAATTCACCTGGAATCTGCGGTGGTGGGGCACTCCGGGCCTACATTAAGATCTTGAACAGGCTGCTGTAATCATCGGTCCATTGCAGTTGGGGGCTGGTGGCCGCGAGAATGGTTCCCGCTTTCTCGATCTCGGGCTTGCCGAGTAAAGCCTTGAGGGTTCCCCACCAGAATCCATGTCGCCCGAGAGATCCCGCGCGGGCCGTCGGCCTCGTTATTCGACCATCACCGCTTCTTTGCCCAGCCCAATTGCGGCGGCCGCCACCACGGGCGCGAGGTTCAAATACTGGTTGGAAATGTGCACCGCCAGCACGCCGTGCGGGTTGGAGATGGCGAAAGTACAACTCAAAAGCTTCGCGCGTCAGCAAATGAACCGGGATCGAGTCGCCGGAGAAGGCATCCACCACGAGCACATCGAATCCTTGTGGCGGTTCTTGCTCCAAGGACAGTCGCCCATCACCCAAGACGATGTCAATCTTCGCTTCCGAGTCGCGTAGAAAGCTGAATTCCTGATTGGCGATCTGGACCACCAGCGGATTGATCTCATAGAAACTTATAGCGATCACCACGTCTTCCATAGGCGGCCAGCGTGCCCACCCCGAGTCCGATCACTCCCACGTTCAGAGGGGTTGCGCCTCCCGCCGCCTTCAGGGTTATCCCGATGCCGGAGTCCGGACCGTAGTAGGTGGTGGGCTGGTCGCGGCGGGCCGGCGAAAGGAATTGCAGCCCGTGATCGATGGTGCCGTTCATCAGCTTCTCGAATCGGGGATCCTCATCGAGCGGCTGCGAATCTTCGCCCTTCACCAGCACCACGTTCGGCGCCACTTGATCGACGACGCGCAGCACGCCGTAGAAATTGCGCACCATCACGCGAGCGCCCTTGGCCTCCTCGCGAGCCGTCACGCCCAGGCTCACAATGATGGTGAGCGCCAGGGCAACCACCAGCAGCCAGGCGGGTTGCCAGCGCGCCCTGTAAAACGGGCTGTCGGGGTCGCGGTGAAGGACCACCAGAACCAGGAGGGCACAGCATCCTATGGCCATCCGCAGTTCATAATCCCCGGAAAACAGCCGGGGAGCCACCAGGGCGACGAAAAACGCTCCCATCGCGCCGCCGAGAGAACACATCAAGTAGAACGATGTCAGGTGCGCGGGATGGGGCTTCAGCCGGGCCAACTCACCATGACAGAACATGCAGCACACAAATAGACAACCACAAAAGAGAGGAATCGACACGCTGAGAGGGAGGCCGGCGAACGATGGCGCCAGGGCGTAGGCCATGGAGCCCAATGCCACGCCGAGCAGCCGGAGAAAGAAGTCGCGCCGGTACCAGGCTCGGCCTTCAAAACATAAGATGAACGTCAGCAGGTACAGAGCGAGAGGAATCACCCAAAGCAGCGGAACGGAAGCGATGTTTTGCGAGATGTGGTGGGTGATGGCGAGCAAGAGCGCGGAGCCACACGCTGCCAGACTGATCCACAGAGCTTGCACTTTCCAGTCGGGCGGAGGCGCGTCCTCGACCGGCCCGGCTGACTGGATCTTTGCGGGAAGAAGAAAGCGCCACCGCCGCGCACAAAAGAGCGACGGCAGCGTAGGCCCACGACCATCCCACCGCCTGGTGCGAAGTGGCAACCCAGGGCTCCACCAGGACCGGGTAGCTCAGCAATGCCAGCATCGAGCCGGTGTTGGAGACGGCATAGAAGCGATAGGGCGCGGCCTCCGCGTCCTTCTGCGCGTACCACGCTTGCAACAGCGGGCTGGTGGAGGACAGAAGAAAGTAGGGCAGGCCAACCGTGGCTCCCAATAATCCAAAGGATGTGGAACGCCGGATCGAAGGGAGCCGGCAGGCTTCCATGAATCCTTCGGCAGAATCGGCAACGCCAGGAGGCTCGCGAACAGAAGCGCCGCGTGGACTCGGACCTGCGTGCGCGCGCGAAATTTCCGCGTCAAGCAATGCGCATAAAAATATCCGAGCAGGAGCACGACCTGGAAGAACAACAGGCAGACGATCCAAACTCCGGCGGAGCCGCCAAACCAGGGCAGGATCATTTTCCCCAGGATGGGCTGCACCTGGAAAAGCAGGAACGCACTCGAAAAGATCACGAGCCCATAAATGAACTTGGAAATCATACGTCAATAGCCCATGGTTCGCCGAACGTATTCGCGGCTCATTTTCAGGCTTTCGCGCAGGGGGCGCGTCAGCTTGAAGTTCTTTTCGTGGGCAAGCTCGATGCCCGCGTCGCCCGCGTAGTTGATCTGGTGGAGTTCCTTGCCGATCGCCACATAATCGGTCACGCCTTCGCCCATGGCCTCGGGCCACGTGCCGTCCGCTTTCTGGTCGCGCAGGTGCATATACACCATGTGGTCGCCATGCCGGCGGATAAAATCCACCGGGTCGATGCCGGCGCGCACCAGCCAATTAAGATCGGGACCGAGTTTCACATCGGGAATGCGCGCGAGTGTCCCGCTTCAGGTCATGTTCGTTGTCGCGGACTTCATAGGTGTGGTTGTGCAGGTTCAGCACCACGCCGTGCTCGTTTCCGAAGGCGATGATCTTGCGCAGGAGTTCCGCTTGCGCGTCGAGCTGTTCGGGAGTCTTCATCTGCCGCGCGTCGCCCACCGAGGTCCCGAGCGTTCTCCCGCCCAGTTGCTGGAGGCGCGTGATAATCGTTTGCGCCTGTTCGAGGATGGCACTGTGCTTCGAGGCGTCCCACATATCGGCGCCATAAGACGTGCCGAGCACGGGCAGAGAATACTTGTGCGACAGCGCCCCAATTCGCTCCACCGCATCCGGATGCTCGAGGGCATTGTGCATCAGCTCGATTGCATCCATCCCCGCGTAACTCATATCGGAGAAAACCTGCTCGAGCACCGGAGTGATGTCATACCCCGGAAGCGGCGCGGCGTACACCCAGGGATGGCCAGCGATGACGACTTTCTTTTTCTTCTCCGCTGCCTGCGCCCCCGGAAGCAGAGAGGCGAGTGAACCTGCGCTCCCCGCCGCGGCGACCGCTACAGCGGTCGACCGCAAGAAATCCCTTCGGGATGTGCGTATTTGATTTCTCAATAGAGCGAGCATTTTGTTTGGTCATCAATCGAACTCCTTCCGAGCGGGCGGAGTATATGCCTTGAAGGTATCGGATTCAACCTCTTCTTTCGCCTCTTCTTTCGCCGCCTGTTCTTCTGGCACTCGGGAAGGGGCGCATCGCTTTATTGACAGCCCCGCGAGCGCGTGTTACAAATAGGGATGTTATCGATTTTCCACCGTGGGCCTGTGGCGCAGTTGGGAGCGCGCATGACTGGCAGTCATGAGGTCGAGAGTTCGAACCTCTCCAGGTCCACCATTTCCCTGTTCGACTCAGCCATTTGAAAATAAAGCGGGAATGCGCGGCGGATCCCCTTCGGTGCGTCGCTCCGCTTGCCGGGGTTAGGTGGCGCGGGGTTGCTTCGCAGCCTTCTTCCCGCTCGGCCAGTACATGTCGACCGGGCCCTTTTCGCCGGTAAGTTGCCCCTTCTCCGCGTTCCAGAACACGCGCTGCTTTTCGTGGTAGGAGAGATTGGCCATGTGGCACGCCACCGCCGTGCCGCAGCCGAAGTCCACGTTTTCGATCGGCTGCTTTCGCGTCTTGATGGCCTCGAACCAATTGCGCATGTGGTCCTCGGTGCCCTCGGCGGTCATGCCGCATGGATTGCCCCTGGCGCTTCGGCTGCTTGCGCGAAGGTGCCAATATCCGCGGTCGGGTCGTCCTTGTGCGCGGCGATGAACGGACCTTTGGTGTCCTTGGGCCAGGACTCCAGCGGATACTCGAACTCCCAATCCTCGTCGTAAGGCTTGAACTGCGCGGACTCCTCGGTGAGCACCACCGTACCCTTGTCGCCCATAAAGCGCACAATCTCGCCGCCATCCCAGTTGGAGACCAGATTCGCCATCACCACCACCTGGAAAGCGCCGTAGTCGTAAAGGGTGTTGTGGATGTCGGGCACTTCGCGGTCGCCGGTCCACTTGTAGATGCCGCCGTTGGCGACGGCGCTCAGGGGATACTGGATGTTCATCAGGTAGTGAACACGCGAGAGCAGGTGGACGTACTCGTCGCCCGCGATGCCCGTGCCGTAGTCCCACCAGTTGCGGAACTGGAAGAAGCGCGCGGCGTCGAAAGGCCGCTTGGGCGCGCTGCCCAGGTAACGCTCCCAGTCGACGGTCTGCGGCGTGGCGTCGGGCGGCACGGGATACTTCCACGCGCCCACGGGGTCAGGCCGGTAAATCTCGCACTGCACCATGAAGACCTTGCCAATGTCGCCCGCGTCCAGGTGCTGCTTGCCCCAAGTCGTGGACTGCATGCTGAGGCTCTGGCTGCCCACCTGCACCACGCGGCCGGTCTCCTTTGACACCTTCACCATTTCCAGCGCTTCGGGAATGGTATGCGCCATGGGCTTTTCGCAGTAAACATCCTTGCCGGCCTTCATGGCTGCGACGGCAATCGGCATGTGCCAGTGGTCGGAAGTGGCAATCAACACGGCGTCGATATCCTTGCGCTCGAGCACCTGGCGATAGTCGCGCGTGGTCGGCGTGTTGGCCTGGATCTCCTGCGCGCGGCGGAAGTGGCCGTCGTAAAGGTCGCAGACCATGGCCACATTGGCGCCCGCATTCAACAAGCTCTGCATGTTTTCGAGCCCGCGGATTCCCGCCCCGATCACGCCCACCGTGATCTTCTCGTTGGGCGACGCCACCCGGCCCAGCGCCGGCGCCCCCAATCCCAGGCCGGCCGCTGCCGCGCCCCCTACGGTGCGCCCCATGAACTCGCGACGGGAAATTTCCTGCTTGGACATAATTCCTCCTTGCTTAAGAGATAAGAATGCGACAGCGGATTCTAACACAGCGGTGGGCGGGCGGCATTCCTAATGTGTAGGCGGGGAGAATAGTTTGGAAGTACGGGGAGAATAGTTTGGAGGTTGAGGGATAATAGCGCGGAGGTAAGTCGCCAGAAACACAACCGCGCCTGCCTGACGCGCCAGAGACGCCAGACAAGCGCTACTTCCCTATGACCATCAAAACTGCCTAAAATTCGCGTCCAGGATGCCCCCAGACGCGTGCCAAGCAACCCCCTTGACCTGGAAAACAGCGGCCAAAGCCGCGAACACCGAATCAAGAACCGGCTTGATGGAGCGCAGAAAAGGCGACTTCGCGCCGTGGGCAGTGGCACCGGCTCGCGCCGATCCGCCCGCCCGGAATCCCGCGTAAGGCCGCGAAAAGCAGGGAATCTGATAGACCGCAGAATAACAACCCAAGGCCGCCTTGGCCCTCATGCGGCTGTCACCTTCCCTTTTGCGGCTTCCATCTGCGCCCGCGCCGTCTCTGCCATCTTTTCCCATGCGGCCTGAATCTCCGCTTCTAATTCTTCTGGGGTGAATTCCCGGCTCTTGAGCCGGTCCACGATGCTCCACTGAGCCCACAGGGGCAACCCCGATTCGGTAGTAGCCTCTCGGAGCCATTCACAGCGCCGCCTTGCCGCGCCTGATTCCAACTGCCGTCTTGCTCCAAGTAAGGCTTTCCACTCTGCCTCCGTCAAGGTTTCCGCGCCCTCATAGACACCCTTAAGAGCGCTGCGCAGTTCCGGGCTATTCAGAACCAAGCAACGGTTCAATACCTTTGCCTCAGCGTCCTTGCGTTCCTTTCAAGGGGCGGCCAGAGCCAAAGGAGGTAGGCTCCTTAACCGCGCTATCCGCCGATGGATTTTTGCTCAAGAGCTACGGCTATTTGTTCAGCCGCCCGTTGAAAGAAGCGCCTGTCTGCGAGTACATCAAGCCGCGCCGAACTGCTATTGGTCGGGGAGAGGTGGCCCCGCGCGCCCGGAAAGCGATTCGCAATTGTGTTTCGCTCTCTTGCGCCAGCCCGGCGCGTCTTGATGCGCTCGCGCGAAGGGACCGGAGGCCGCGTTACTGCGCAGCCTCCGGCACCCTTGAAGCCTCACGCCACAGCGCTCTTGAAGATGTAGGCCGCGCCCGGAACTGTGAGCTTGCAGCAATAGTAGGTTTGGTATTCGATCATGTCGCCGCTTCGCTCTTCCACGCGGTAACGCTTGACCAGCATTCCGCCGTTCTGAGGCACGCCATAGAGCCAGCGGAAAGTTGTGCCAAGAGTCACCATCATCTGGCCTTGCGCCGGAGGCACATAGGCGAGAATCACGTTTTTGCCCCAAATGTAGTTGAGGCTAGTTGGCAAGCCTTGAACCGTGGTGTCATAAAGCGACTTGGCCACGACAAAGTTATCCACGTTGAAGAGCCCGGCCAACTGCTGTTCGCTTGGATATCCGAGAGGCAGCGCCGTGGATTTAAAGCGGTCAATGATGATGGGATGTTGAATTAGTTGGAGCCACACCGGGTAACCGACCAGCAGCGTGTTCGGCTCTTTGGTGCAACCCAAAAGGATTGTAGAACGCACGTCCGTGATAGCGGCCACCGGGTCAGAGTTTTGGAAATCGCTCCATTGCGCAGTACCCGCAAGTGTGGCGTTGGGAATCGCTGTCGAGTTCATGATGAGGTTGTAAATCATGATCTCGCGTTGCTTGTCGATGATGTCCGCCAGCGTTTCCGTGGTGAAGACTTCGGGGCCGACGCCAAGCTCCCACTCCGAGCGTAACTCATCCGATATAAGCTGCTTTTGGGCTTTCCCGTCGCAGTAATACTCATCATTCGACATGCGCCAGGCGGGCATCTCGTTTGCTTCGGAACCGGGCGCGCGTTCCGTGTTGTAGGCTTTGAAACGCTCAAAGCCAAAGATCGGGTAGCGGTTCGATTGCTTTGAAACCGGGAAATCAGGAAAGAGCCGTGCCCCAACAAACTCCTGATTGCGATATACGATGGAGTAGTTGGTCAAGAATTGATCTAGGTGCGCAGTAGCGATTTCGGACATGGGGAACCTTCATCAACGCGCGGAGCTTAGTGGCCGCGTGGGGAACGCGGTTCCAAACCCGGCGCGGGTCAGAGACAGCAAAAAAACGGGGGCATCCGGCAAAGATGCCCCCAGGAGCATCTAGACCATCTCTGACCAACAAAACTTGTGACGTTTGCAACATAGGTCTTTCTCACAGTAGAACTACCTCACCGGGAAACCCGACACAGCGATTGAATCGGCCCCCCGCGCCGCTCCCGGCAAGACTTCGGCCTTTAACTTTGCACCCGCTTCCATCTCTTCGGGAGTGGGCACGGGTTTGGACGCTTCATCCGTGGGCAGCTTTGCAATTTGAGCTTTCGAAAGATAGGCGGACTCGCCACGGCGAAACACCCCGGCACAGGCAAGCGTTTCCGGCAAGACCGCAGCTTTGGTGCCGATGGTACAGAACTCTTTCTCGGATACTTGGCCGAAGAAAGCGTTCACCCAATCGTGACTCTGTGCGGCCAACTCTGCCGGAAGGGAGTCTAAGAGCGCCGCGAACCGGCCCGCGTCAAAATCGGTTGTGGCCGCGAATTCCAGCCGCCCGGCAAGCTCTACCATTTGGGCAGTCAGCGCCGCCCGCTCTTGTAGGGCCTTGCGAAATTTTTGCAGCGCCGCATCTATCGCCGCGTCTTTGGTGAATCGCTCCATCGCCAGCGCCGCCAATTCGCCTTGCTGATTCGCCCGTTGCGCCGCCTGTGCGGGCGAAAGCGCCAGAGCGTTGATTCCCGCCTGTAAGGATGTTTCCCGCTTGCGGAACGCGGCAAGCTCCCGCTCTCGCTCTTCGATATCCGCCAGAGTCTTATTAAGCGCCTGACGAATATTGAAGTTATTACCATCGACAACCGTGGCCGTTTGCCGCTCCGCCGTCTCTTTCTCTTGCGCGATACGCTTTTCGGCGAAGGCAATCTGATTGCGGCATTTCTCTTGCGCCGCCTCAAGCTCAAGCTGGCGCAACATTGACTTCTGGCTTCGCGGACTCCAAATGTTCTCGGCTTGTTTCCGTGATTTCATGCTGAGCCTACCTTCCCGCGTCCGCACGGTAGAGTTTGACGACATCGGGGTTTCTGTTCACGATGGCGTCAATTGCCATCTTATGAGCCTCGAAAGCTGTGAGGGCCGAATCCCGCACCATCAGTTCCTTTTTCTTGTCTTCAACCAAGTTGGCCAAATTTGCTGTCACGACTCTGGAACCTGCCATTGCATTCCTCCTGTCGGTTGCGTCCATCCAAGTTTTGTCTAACCACATTTCTGGCTCACACCCCGCGCCCGATTTTGCCCTTGCCGCAAATAAACCTCGAAAGCGCCCCGAGGGTACACGATCACCCCACGCTTGCGCCGCATGAAAGGCGGCCCTTGCCTTTTGAGACGCATATCCGCCAGAGCCTTGCGGGAAGTCTTGAGCGCCGCAGCGACTTGCGCTGGCGTCAGGTAATCCGCCGTCAACATCCGAACTATTTCGGAATCTAGGATTAGCGGATTCGGCATTACCGCCGCGCCGTTCATTGTCGCCCTTCGCCCCGCTCGCTCGATTCCTTCCGCCAAACCCTGAGCCGGTAAAAGTTAGAAAGCACCTGGAGTGAAACCTTCTCTCCCCACCGTGCCAGGACTTCCGCCGCAATCTGCCCGTTGGGAATTCTGCGGCGCTGGGCTTGCTCCACAAACTGGCACAAGCCCGGATGCTTCTCTCCCAACTCTTCGATTCGTGTGCGCCGGTAAAACGGAGCGCCGGGCGTCCATGCCCTGGTGCGCTCCGCGAGATAGTGCCGGATGACTGGCAGCGGATACTTGATCCGCCTTCCACTTTGACGAACGCTGGCCCGCGATGCCCCGAGTATCTCCACCGCTCCAAGGTTTCAACCCGCACCGCGAGCAACCGGGCCGTCTCCTGGGGAGTCACAGCCGCTCTTCCCGAAGGTCGCTCGGTAGCGGGGTGTGAATTTCGACGCCCATTCCTTTCTCCGTTCCCCCAGCTTCGCGGCAGTGACGCCAGCCAGGTTTGAAAGCTC
>CAWELY010000032.1:0-113861 GCA_963810005.1 uncultured Acidobacteriota bacterium | reverse complement strand
CGGCTACAGCGGGTTCGTGAACGGGGACACGGCCGCCAGCCTGACCACTGCGCCCACCTGCTCGACCACGGCGACCAGTGCGAGTCCGGTGAGCGGCAGCCCGTACCCGAGCAGTTGTGCGGGGGCAGTAGACAGCAACTACACCATCGGGTACGTGAAAGGGAGCGTGACGGAGAGCGCGGCGGTTCTCACCATTACGGCAAGTAGCGGGACGTTTAGCTATGACGCCCCGGTCCCCACCATCACCGCCGGCTACAGCGGGTTCGTGAACGGGGACACGGCCGCGAACCTGACCACCCCGCCCACTTGCTCGACCACGGCGACCAGTTCCAGCCCGGTGAGCGGCAGCCCGTACCCGAGTACTTGTTCGGGGGCGGTGGACAGCAACTACACCATCGGGTACGTGAAAGGGAGTGTGACGGAGAGCGCCGCGGCAACTTCCACAGCCATAACCAGCATTGCACCCAACCCCTCCATGGTGGGACAGCCGGTGACGGTGAGCTATACGGTGACCGTCACCGCACCGGGGAGCGGGAGCATACCGGGCACGGACACGGTGACGGTGACGGATAGCACCGGGGCGAATTGCAAGGGAACCATAGCGGGGGGCAATTGCGCGCTGGTGCCCACCGCCGTGGGGGCGGACACGCTGACTGCTACCTACAGCGGGGATAGCAACCTGACCACCAGCAAGTCATCGGCCTCGACGTCATTCAGCACGGTGCCCACGGTAAGCTTGACCGGATTGCAAGCCACACCCGCGCCGACGCAACCGACCAGCGTGGGCGTGACCCTGAATACTCCGACCCCAACCCCGTTGACCGGTACCCTGACGCTGAGTTTCCAGTCCAGCGCGGCGGGAACGCCGGCAGGCTACATCGACCCGGGGACGCAGTTCGCCGCGGGCGGCACCACACTCAATTTCACCATTCCGGCCGGCGCTGCCGTTGCCACCCTGCCGCAAAACGGAGCTATCCAACAGGGCACGACAGCCGGCACCATCATCGTCACCCTAACGAGTTTGATGTCCGGAACCGCGACGGTAGCGCTTCCTCAACCCAATCCCAGCCTGTCGGTAGTTGTCGCTCCTATGGCTCCAGTTATTACGGTGGGCACGATTACCGGTCTCACGTCAACGGGGTTCAACGTGGTGCTGGATGCTTATTCCACCTCGCACGATCTTGCCAGCGCGACGTTCACGTTCCAACCCACCAGTGGGGCACAACTAAACGGTACCACTCCCTCTCCTGTTCCACTGAATGGTGTTGCGCCAAACTGGTTTTCCGGCACCGGGTTACAGTATGGCGGCAACTTCGAGCTCACCGTGCCATTTACATTCAGTGGAGATACCAGTGCGCTCGGCAGCGTCACCGTCACATTGACAAACTCGGTGGGATCTTCATCGTCGGTGACGGTGGCGTTTTAGCATTGTCTCGGAAAGCGCCCGGAAACTCGTGCGTGTTGCCAAGTGGCTATTGAATTGTGTTAGAGCAGGTAGCGCCAGGGGTATTGAAAGCCTGAAGATCGTCGAGGTGCAAAGATGAGCGTCAAGGTGCAAATTGAGGTTCCCAGCAGCCTGGTGGAATTCTGCGGCCTTCACCATATCCGGAAACTGTCGCTGTTTGGTTCCGTATTGCGGGAAGACTTCCGGACGGAGAGCGACGTGGATGTGCTGGTGGAATTTGAGCCAGGCCAGCCCGCGGGGCTCATGAGCCTCGTGCGCATGGAGCGTGAGCTTTCGGAACTGCTGGGACGAAAAGTGGACATGAATACGGCAGGCTTCCTCAGTCCCTACTTTCGCGACGAGGTGTTGAGGGAAGCGGAGGTGCTCTACGTCGCGCCGTAGCAGCACCGTCTGTTTTCGCCACATGCTGGACCATGCCCGCGAGGCCGCCACGCTCGCCCAAGGCATGACGGAGGGCGAGCTGCAAAGCAACCGGCTCCTCCAGCTCGGACTGGTCCGGCTGGTGGAGACCATCGGAGAAGCAGCGGCAGGAGTCCCCCGGAAGAACGCCAGCGGCATCCTGAAATTCCCTGGGGGGACGTGATTGGAATGCGAAACAAACTTATCCACGGTTACGATTCAGTGGACTTGGATATTTTGTGGGATACGGTAGCGCATGAGCTGCCCGGACTCATCCGCCTCGTGGAATCCATTCTGAGTGCCAAGGGCGCCGAAGGAGCGTGACCATTCCTGAACTCATCATCAATAATCCCGGTTCTACGCATTCACAGCAGCAATCCTGCGAATCAAGTCCGTCCTGTTCGGCGGCACTCTCCGCGCCGATGGTGAAGGCGTCCAGGATTCCCAGCGAGAGGGCGTACTTCAGCGCCTCATCCTGGCGGGTGCGCATGTCGCCCTGGCCCAAAATCTTCATGCCGATGATTCCCTTCCCGTTGGCGCGTCCCTGGGCCAGGGTTGCCTTGACGGTTTCGGGGTCAGCATCCATGTGCGAACCGATGGGATTGATACGCGAGAGCATGACGTCCACCCAGGGCGATTGGGCGGCCTCGCGCAAGGCCTCGATCTTATGGCAGGAGCAGCCGTGGGCGCGGATAATCCCCTTCTCCTTCATCTCGGAAATCGACGTCCATGGTGGGGCGGAAGCGTTCTGTCCAGTTATCTTCCGTCATGCAGTGCATCATCAGCAGATCGATGTAATCCGTGTTCAGTTCCTTGCGAAAGCGATCGATGTCCGCGCGCATCTGGTCGGGTTCGCGGGCCCCGGACTTGGTCATGATGGTGACTTTCTCGCGCGGGACGTGCTTCAGCGCCTCTGCCACGTGGGGATGCGAGCCATAAGAATCCGCCGCGTCAAAAAACCGCAGCCCATGGTCGTAGCCCCGCCAGAGGAGGTCGCCGAGTCCCTGGATCCCCAATGCCGTTTGGTTGGAGTGGTGATCACCCCCCATGGTGCCCGTTCCACATGCCAAGCGGCTGGTATGAATTCCCGTCTTCCCCAGCACCACCGTGTCTGCCGCGCTAAAGCGCGCACCTTGCTCCGCCGCCAGCCCCGCGAGCGGTGTCGTTCCCACCCATGCGGCGCCTACACCTAGAGCCGTCGTCTTAAGGAAGTCCCTGCGTTTCATACTGCCCTCCCCTGATGGTTGAGTTTGCTTTCAATTTGTTTGCCGAAGCCCCGCCCTTTGGAAATGCTAGACTACCACGGTTGAATCGCTTTTCCAAGCAGGTTTTCTGGATTTTCCGGTGTGAAACCTCCCATCCGCATGCATCATCTAACGCGCGAATCACTCCGCTTTCCCATGGTTTAAGGTTGAGCACACCCCAACCCTTTTCGCAGCCAACTTGTTGAAAAACAACCGCATCGAAAAAGGTGGTAAGATAAGTCTGTTCCGGCTGGCAAGAGTCGGGGCAGCGAAGCCTGTTCCTGGTCAATCTGCAAGGTCGAGATTATTCGGTTCATGGAAGTACTGCTGAACACAATCTGGTTACTGGTTGCCGTCGGAGCCTTTCTCATCTGGCGCCCCATGAAGATTAGGGGCACGCCCACGGATCGCGGCCTCGGCAACTCCTTTGGGATTGTCGCTCTGGCCTGCGCCTTGGTCCTCCTCTTTCCCGTCGTCTCCCTGACCGACAACCTGCACGCCGAGCAGGTCGCCCTGGAAGGCTCCTCCCGTTCCCTCATGAAAGCCCGGAATATGGCGCAGGGGAGCCTGCGCGCCGGCAGCTCTTCCTTCGTGGCGGCCGTGGGCAATGCTCCTTATTTGGCCGCTGCTCTGCACTTGTTCTCGGGATTAGTCGTTCCGGTTGAAACCCGTCTTTTCTGCCTCACTCTGATTTCCGCGCACGAAGGTCGCTCGCCTCCTCCTAAATTGTGAGAGGTTCAATCTGGCCCCTCGAGACGAGCGGCCATCCGCATCCATGCAAGAATAGTTATCGCGAGAGCCATTATGGGTCAGATCAGGGCGCACACCGGCAGATTTCCAGGCCGGATTCACAGACGCTCCGCCCCCGGCCCACCATGCCTCGTCACAAATGCCGTTTCGAAATAAGTGGCGCCTGACAAATGCTCGGAGAACATTTCATGCTGAATCGACGACGACCCATTCCGCTTATGCTAGGTGCCATGGTCATTTCCATCTTTTGTCTGGCAAGTTGCAATCGCCAGACAAGCGCCGACGCGGGGGGGGCAGGGTTCGGGAGAAGTGAAGGTGGAGGAAATCCACGGCGACGGAGTGTTGCAAGTCGAGCATCCCGAGCAATTCCTCTTGGCCACCGTGGAACAGCGCCCGATGGTGGATGAACTTCAGGTGACCGGTGTCGTCGCGCCCGACGTCAATCGCTCTGTGCCGGTGCTCTCGTTAGCCGGCGGGCGGGCAGTGGACATCCGCGCCAAGCTGGGCGATGAAGTCACCAAAGGCCAGGTTCTGCTGGTCATCGAAAGCCCGGACGTATCCCAGGCTTTTGCCGACTACGAGAAGTTCCAGGCTGACGAGGTTTTTGCCCAGCAGCAACTGACGCGTGCGCAGGACCTCTACGCCAAGGGCGCCATCGCCCGGCAGGACTTGGAGGCAGCGGAAAATGCCGAGCACAAGGCGCAAGTGGATGTCCATACGGCCAAGCAACACATCGCCGTGTTGGGGGCGGATCTCTCAATCCCTCCCCCCTGGTTTCCATCCGTGCGCCGATTTCCGGGTCGATTGTGGAGCAGAATGTAACCAGCGGGACGGGCGTTCGTTCCATGGACAATTCTCCCAACCTTTTTACCATTGCCGACCTATCAGAGGTCTGGGTGCTCTGCGATGTCTATGAGAATGACCTTCACCGCGTGCGAATAGGCGACCCCGCCGAGGTGCGGCTGAATGCCTATCCTGACCGCGTTTTCGCGGGGCGCGTGGGGAACATCAGCAACGTGCTTGACCCGTCGATCACGCACGGCCAAAGTCCGCTTGGAGCTTACGAACTCCGGCGGCCTGATGCGCGCCGGGATGTTCGCCACCGCCACTTTCCGCTCCCGGACCGAGCAAATGCGGCCCATGGTTCCCACCACGGCCATCCTGCGTCTGCACGATAAGGATTGGGTCTTCGTGCCCCTGGGAGGAAACCGCTTTCGCCGCCTGGAAGTGCAGGCGGGCCCGGTCTCTTCCGGCGGATATCAGGTCATCTTGAGCGGCCTCGCGGCAAGCGGCAAAGTAGTCGCCAACGCTCTGCAGTTCGCCAGCGCGGCGGGGATGGAATAACGCGTATGATCCGCTACCTCGTCGATTTCGCCCTGCGTGAGAAGTTCCTGGTCTTGAGCCTCGGAGTCCTCCTGCTCATCTGGGGCTTATTCTCGTTTCACCACCTCCCGGTCGAGGCCTATCCGGACGTTGCCGACAACTATGTCAATGTCATCACCCAATGGCCGGGCCGCGCCGCCGAGGAGGTGGAGCGCCAAGTCACCATGCCCATTGAGTTGCAGATGAATGGCCTGCCCCACCTCACCCACCTGCGCTCCACTTCCTTGTTCGGAATTTCCTCCGTCACCGTGATCTTTGACGATGACTCCAACGACTTTGAAAACCGGCAACAAGTGCTGGAACGCTTTTCCCTGGTAAACTTGCCCAATAATCTCAACCCGCAAATCGGACCGGATTACAGTCCGGTGGGCCAAATCTACTTCTACACGCTGCAAAGCACGGACCCGCGTTACGACATCATGACTCTGAAGTCGCTCCAGGATTGGGTGGTGCTCAAGCAGTTGAAGTCCGTTCCCGATGTTGCCGACGTGGACATCTTTGGAGGTATGACGCGCGAATATCAGGTGCAGGTCGACCCCAACAAGCTGATCGGTTACGGCTTGAACATCGCCCAAGTGGAACAAGCTCTGGCGGCGAATAACGTGAACGCGGGAGGAAGCTTCATTGAAAAAGGCCAGCAGGCCTTTAACGTTCGCGTGGTGGGGTTGATGCAAACGGCAGACGACGTCGGCGCCACGGTGTTGAAGGCGCAAAACGGCACGCCGGTCCGGGTCCGCGATATCGCCGTGGTCGCGCAAGACACAAAAATTCGTCTGGGGAAACTCGGCAAGGCGCTGCATCGGCAAGACGGGATGATTGTTGATGACGATGACGTGGTCGAGGGCATCGTGCTGCTGCGCAAGGGGGCCGACGCCGAAAAGACCCTGGTGGACCTGCACGAAAAGGTGGATTTCGTCAATCGTTACGTGCTGCCGCCGGGCGTGAAGATCGTCCCGTACCTCGACCGCAGCAACCTGGTGAGTTACACCACGCACACCGTCCTGCACAACCTCGGCGAGGGCATTGTCCTGGTGGTGATCGTACTTTTCCTGTTCCTCGGCAACATTCGCAGTGCGCTCATCGTGGCCCTCACCATCCCTTTCTCGCTTCTTTTCGCCTCCATCCTGCTCGACCTTCGCCACATTCCCGCCAACCTGTTATCACTCGGCGCGCTGGATTTCGGCATGGTGGTGGATGGCTCAGTGGTCATGGTGGAGAACATCTTGCGCCACCTCAGCCTGCGCCGCGACAATGAACAAAGCCTAGAGGAAACCATCCGCGCAGCCGCGCACGAGGTGCAACGTCCCGTCTTCTACGCCATTGCCATCATTATCACCGCCTACCTTCCCATTTTCACGCTGGAACACGTCGAGGGACGGTTGTTTCACCCCATGGCCTGGACCGTAGCTTTCGCGCTGTTGGGCGCGATCGTTTTCGCCATCCTTCTTGCTCCGGTTCTGGCCAGCTACTTTTTTCGGGGGGAAACGCACGAATGGCGCAATCCCGTTTTGGAATTCGTCACCGAGATTTACCGGCGGTCCGTCGAGTGGGCCCTGCGCCACCGGGTAATAACCCTGGCGGGCGGCGTTGCCGTGGTGCTGGCGACGTTTGCTTTGGTGGCGAGCGGCATGATCGGCTCCGAGTTTCTCCCCCACCTCGACGAAGGCGCCATCTGGGCGCGCGGCACCCTCGCCCCCAGCACCGGACCCAGCGAGGGCATCCGCATCATGAATCAGGCGCGCACCACCTTCGCTAAGTTTCCCGAGGTTACGCAAGTGATGTCGCAAGTCGGAAGGCCGGATGATGGCACCGATGCCACGGGCTTCTTTAATACGGAATACTTCATCGATTTGAAGCCTCACGATCAATGGCGGAAACAATTCCACAAGGACAAGGAGTTGCTTATTGCGTCCCTGGACGAGGAGGTGGAAAAAATTCCGGGGACGATCTGGAACTTCTCCCAACCCATCTCCGACAACATGGAAGAAGCCGTCAGCGGAGTAAAAGGCGAACTGGCCGTCAAGATCATCGGCGATGATCTGGTAACCCTGGAGACCAAGGCCGACGAAATCGTGGATGTGATGCAGCCGATTCCGGGCGTCGCCGACCTGGGCATCTTCCGCGTCCGCGGCCAGCCCAACCTGAACCTGATGGTAAACCGCGCCAAGGCCGACCGCTACGCCATCAATGTCAGCGATATTCAGGATGCCATTGAGACCGCGGTGGGGGGGAAAGCGGTCAGCGAAATTTTGATTGGCGAGGAGCACTACGACCTGGTGGTGCGCTACCAGGCGCCCTACCGAACCACGGTGGACGACATCGCCAACATTCGCATCCTGGCGCCTTCCGGCGAGCGCGTCTCGCTGGGGCAACTCTGCGACATCCGCATTGAAGACGGCGCCTCCATGATTTACCGCGAAAGCAACTCCCGCTATATCGCCATCAAGTACAGCGTGCGCGGCCGCGATTTGGGCAGCACGGTGCGAGATGCCATCCGCGACGTCGGCCAGAAAGTAAAGCTGCCCACGGGCTACACCTTGCAGTGGGCGGGCGAATACGCCAGCCAGCAGCGCGCCAATGCGCGGCTGGCGCTCATTGTTCCGATTACCGTTTTGCTGATCCTCTTGCTTCTTTATACGGCGTTCGGCTCCTTCAACTGGTCTCTGCTCATCATGGCGACCCTCGCCACGGCGCCCATCGGAGGCATGCTGGCCCTGGTGGCTACGGGTACGCACTTCAGTGTCTCGTCCGGCATCGGCATGCTCGCCCTGTTCGGCGTCTCCGTGCAGGTGGGGTTGATTATGATTCAATATATTAATCAGGCGCGCGTCGGTGAGCCCGATATCATGAAGGCCACCGTGGAAGGGGCCGTCCGCAGTCTGCGGCCCACTCTCATGGTAATGCTCGTCGCCACCTTGGGACTTCTCCCCGCCGCCCTTTCCCACGACATCGGTTCGGACTCCCAGCGGCCCTTTGCCATCGTCATTGTGGGAGGCCTTACCACCGACCTTTTCCTCAGCGTTATCCTTCTCCCCACCCTCTACGCCCTGATCGCCCGCCCGGGAGATAAAATCGGTGATAAGTGACGAGGGCCCCTGTCGCCCTGACCTTTAGGTCAGCAAAAGTAGGAAGTGCGCCGAGCGCTGTTGAAGCTTGGTGTTTCCTTGTGGTAAGGTGTGCAACCCTGGGGGCAACCATGACAATATTTTTTCGCGGCCGGACGCGGTCTAACCGGATGCTGGCGCGCTGGCGTGGCTTCCTGCTGTTATCGCTGGCCGCCTGGGGCATTTCCACAGCGCTTGCCCAGGAACGCACGGACTTTCCCGTGAACGACACTCATCTTGTCTACCACGATGTGAGGACAGATGCGAGCGGCGCGATCCTGCCCTGGTACAACGCTAGCCCCGCCGTTGCTTACGACCACGATCTGCGCTTACTTTGGAGTTTCTGGCGCGGGATGAGCGACCTGCGGGGACGGCGTTCCTTACTACTTGCAGCACCAGGTCTGGAAGGAAAAGCAGGACGACGAGCGCGGGCTCGGCGGCGACCAGATCGACATGGCGCTGGACTCCTGGAACCTGCTCTACGGCTACCTGGGCGACCCGGAGCTGCACGCGAACATGGCGATGATGGCCGACTTCTGGTTGGACCATGGCCTGTCGGCCCCTGACGTCCTGTACGCCAACCTGCCTTACCCCTACGATCTCGAGGTTTGCTCGGGGCGCTTCGATGGCGACATGCGCGCCGGCAAAGGTTACCTGCAGCCGGACAAAGCGGCGAGCTTCGCCGTCGAGCTGGTGCTGCTTTATAAGCTGACGGGGAACAAGAAGTACCTCACGGCGGCGGTCAAGATTGCGGATTCGCTGGTGGCCACGGTTACCCCGGGCGATGCCGAACATTCCCCCTGGCCCTTTCGCGTGAACGCGGCGACGGGCAAGCCGGCGGAGGAGACGCGCAACGGGAAGCTCTTCACGGCGGGCTATACCTCGAACTGGACGCCCGCCTTGCGTCTGTTCAGCGACCTGCAAGCGTTGCGCCAGGGGAACACCGGCGGCTACCGGCATACCTCCGCCGTGGTCGAGGCCTGGCTCAAGAAGTATGCGCTGCCCACGAACAAGTGGGGGCCGTTCTTTGAGGACGTTCCCACGGCGGACTACTCCGACACGGAGATTAACGCCGACACGATGGCCGCGTACATCCTGGACCATCCCGAATGGGACCGCGACGGCAAGGCCCAGGCGTGGAAGATTCTGCATTGGACGGAGGATCGGCTGGGTAATCACACCTTTGCCGCCCTGCATGTGATGCCCATCAACGAGCAAACGGCTTACGAAGTGCCCGGCAACAGTCACACCTCGCGCCACGCCTGGGTGAAGCTGCTGTACTGCGAGAAAACCGGCGACTGCGGGGATCAAAAGCAAGAAGTACTACGGCTGAACTGGGCGACTTATTCCGTGAACGACGACGGCAGGAACCGGTATCCCCACGATGATATTTGGCTGACCGACGGCTACGGCGACTACGTGCGCCATTATCTGCGCGCCATGGCGTCCATGCCGGAACTCGCCCCCGATGACCAGAACCATCTGCTGCGGACATCTTCGGTGATCCAGAAGATCGAATACACCACCGGCGCGATTACCTATCGGAAATTCGATGGGCGTTCGGAGGAGCGCTTCAAGCTCGGCGCGGGAATTCCGCTGCGCGTGCGAGGCGGCAAATTCACCTGGGATCCCCAGACGAAAGTGATGACCGTGCAAACAACCGCGAAGGAAGTTCGCATCGACTTGAAGCCCACCCGCTAGTTCTAGAGGGCGAGTGGTACAAGGATTTCGGATCTTTCAAGATCTGCGGTGAGGGACCGTATCCGAAGACATTCCTGCTTTCCGGTCAGCCCGCCATGTTATAATTTTGTTATACCGAGGGAGGCGACCATGATTACGACGATTCGACGTTTGGGAAACTCGCGGGGAATCATTATTCCCAAGCCGATGCTGAAGGAGGCCGGGTTGGACGAGGAGGCCGAGATCGCGCTCGAACGAGGCGCCATCGTTCTCCGCAAGCCGCGCCGCAACCCCCGCCAAGGCTGGGCGGAAGCCAGCCGCAAATTGGCGGAAGCAGGGGATGACAAGCTCGTCTGGCCGGAGTTCGGGAACCGGAATGACGGAGACCTTCAATGGTAGCTCGCGGAGAGGTGTGGCTGGTCACGCTCGATCCCTCGGTCGGCAGCGAGATCCGCAAGACCAGGCCCTGCCTGATCGTCTCGCCGCCGGAAATGCACGACTACTTGCGCACGGTGATTGTGGCTCCTATGACTACCGGAGCCAAGCCGGCGCCTTATCGCATCGCAGTTACTTTTCAAGGAAAGCGCGGGCTGATTCTTCTGGACCAGCTCCGCACGCTGGACAAGATCCGGCTCGTCAAACGACTGGGAAACATTAGCCCGGCAGTTTTGGCTTCGACGCTGAAAACACTGCAACAAGTGTTTGCCTGAGGGCGGCTGACGCAGGCCCTCCGAGCCTGCGGTTCGGCGCCACACTTGCTTGCTCTAGTCTCCGACATCAATCTTTGTGGCGTCAAGAACGCGGGCGCCGTGGTGCGCCGTTAGAAGGTGGACCCCGATCTTGTCGAATCCGAGAGATGGCGCGGTAACTGCCGACTACGAGTTCTCTGATGTTTTCGATTCCCAATTCGGGAACGATCCTGCCCGAGCGTGGGTAGGTCGCGAGTCGATCTGTGGCGCGCAGGACTCGCTCGGCGAACACCGCCGCGAGTGGTGGAGAATCGCGGGCAATGAACAGGCAGATCGCCTCAAGATCATCGGCCGCCTGCGGCGTCCACCTTACTTGAGCCATTTCGCCATACGCTGCCGGACCTCTTCTTGACTGATAAGCTCACCCCGGTCTGCCTGTTGAAGACCTCTCTCGACTTTATAAAGCAGGTAAAGCCGATCCAAGGCGTCTTCGACGCCGGCGTCGTCGGGAAGCTCCTCCATGGCCTTCAAGATCTGCTGCTTCGTCCCCACGGCAATTCTCCAATCTAAATTCGTATTCCCCCACTGACTTCGTATCCTACCACTGGCCGCGCGTGAGAGCTAGGTCACCCGGCCATCCATGGCGCTCCGACAAGGCGGTTCGCGACACATGGCCAGTTTAGCGGATAGTGCCCCATGCATCGGGGCGGTTCGTCCGCAATTGACAACAAAAAACCGCGGACAAAGCAGGTCCGCGGTAAGCTTGCTTTATTGACGTTGCACGCGGAGGTGTAGAATACGGATAGGAGAGGTTGGCGATGCAAACGGTCAAGGACCTTTCGATTGAAGAGTTGAGGGTAGTCATCGGGGAAGTGGTGGAAGAGAAGTTGCGTGAGATTTTTAGCGACGCCGATGCGGGCCTGGCTCTGCGGCCCGAGATCCGGGAACGCCTGCGGACAGATCTTCAGGAGCCTCAGGAAGATGGCGCGAATACTCCTGCGGCCGAAGTGGCTCGCCGTCGGGGGTTGGATTGGTAAATGTACCAAGTCGAGTTTCGTCCCAAAGCCGCCGGGGACTTTGCCAAGCTCGACCAAATTGTTGCTGACCGTGTGCTGAAAAGGCTCCGTTGGCTCGACGAGAATTTTGACTCCTTAAGGCCCGAATCCCTCACCGCACCTTTCTCGGGTCTGCTCAAGCTGCGCGTTGGTGACTATGGGGCCGTTTAGCGGGCCGACCGAGAGAAGAAAGTGCTGACGGTGCGGCTGTTGGGCCACCGCCGCGAAGTCTACGACCAGACCGTCTAGGCGATAGAAGGGAAAGGACGAGTTCGCGCGTCCCCTCTTTCTTGCCTGCACGCCCGCGGTATGGGAACGTCAGCAACGCGGCGGGAGCGTTGTAAATTCCGCGCACCAGTTCGGCGGCCCGCTCCGGCGCGTTCTGAAATAAATAATCCGTGATGTGTTCCAGGTCGGCGGCAGCTTCCTCTGCCCAGCGAAGCTCCATTTTCATGCGCGGGACTGCTTTTCGGTCAGCGACTTCTCCAGGCGCGCCCCCACTTCCTCATGGGTCAGCACTTCCCCCCGGGCGATTTGCCCCAAGCCTTTTTCAACCTCTTTGACGAACCACTCGTCGTAATCGACGAAACGCTCGATGGCTTCTCGTGCCAGCGCTTCGGCGTCACGTCCGCGCTCAGCAGCAAGGCGCGCGAGCTTGGCTTGCACATCGGGGTTAAGGGATACTTCCATGCTGGAAGTCTAGGCCGTGCCTGCCCGGTTGTCAACCGCCCGCGCCCGATCCCGACTTGTCCCGGTGTTTAGGATCGGGATGTTCTCAAAGGCAATATCCCCGGGATCCACAATGTCGCGCATCCCTGAGCTGACGTTCTGCGCCGGCCCCCAAATTAACTTTGAACTTTCAACTACCGGCCAGCGACTTCTCCAGGTCCCCATGAACGCGCATCACCATTCTGGTGTATAATGGTGCCATGCCTGCATCTAACAAAGTCGTTCGCCAGACCGTGGGCCTTCCGGCCGACACGGCGCGGCAAGTGCGCAGCCTGGCGAAGCAACGGCGCCTTAGCGCCAACCGGATCATCGTTGAGCTGGTGGAAGAGGGGATCGAGGCCCAGAAGCGCAAACAAAAAGAGTTCTTTGATCTCGCCGAGCGTTTCCGCGCGGCCACCGATCCTAAAGACGTTGCTCGCCTCGGGGATGATCTGGGCCGCATGGTTTTTGGCGACTGATGCCCCACCTCGAAACCTGGCAAAAACTCCCGCCCGCAATCCGCCAACACCTGATGGACAGGATGCGGGATCGACGCATCAGCATCGCTGACCTTAATAAGCTTCGGATTTGGGTTGAATCCCATCCGCTTGTTCCGGAGGGCGAGTGGTACAAGGATTTCGGATCTTTCAAAATTTGCGGCGAGGGACCGTATCCGAAGACATTCCTGCTTTCCGGTCAGCCCGCCAAGGGCGAAAGCCTGTGAGCGCGGGGCGGCCGGGAAAGTGACGGCCGTCCAGAACTGGCGGCCTTGCGAACGGCACGTTCAAATCAGGACTCTTCCTGTGGGTGTGCGCATTTCTTCAGTTCATCGAATCCCCGAGGAAGGGAGCATCACATGTGGAAATTCTATGCGCGCTCGGCCGCGATAACAACGATCAATCTAGTTCTTATCGCTATCTCGACCGCAATTCTCGCCCAGGAAAACCGCCAGCATGGGGGGGCACATGAACAGGGTCTGGTGCTGGTAGAGCAGTACCCCTCGCCGGTACTCACCGTGGAGTCGCCCGAAGCGGAAGGTAACAAGTACGGATTCGAAGGCGGCAATGTCGTCAAACTGCAAGGGACCTACCACCTCGTCACGACGGAGATGACGGGCGATCCGTTCTGGGTGAAAACCAAGCTCGCGCACTGGAGCAGCAACGACCGCCTCCACTGGAAGAGGGTCTCGACCCTGTACGAGTCGAGCGGGGAGTATGCCGGCAAGGACCCGCGCGCGGCCCTCTGGGGCCCCATGTTTATCTATGATGAACAGTCACAAGAGTGGGATCTGGTTTATGTCGCCTATCGTTCTGCCCCGAACACCAAGACGGAATGGCGCACCGACTATCAGGGCACCATCTGGCGGGCGGTTTCAAAAGTGATGGGTCCCGCCGGTATCGACGGTCCCTACACTGGCGTCGGCGTGATCCTGCGACCTGATAAGGACTCCCAGCCGTGGGAGGGCCCGCTAGGCACCGACTCTTTTTTCCCTTACCAGGTCGGAAAACGCTGGTTGGGTTTCTATGGCAGCGCTAACTCCGAACATACGTTATTTGGTCTGGCCGAAGCGACCCGACTGGCGGGTCCCTGGAAGCGCTGCGCGGGCACGAATCCCGTAAACGTCGCGAAGCGCTTTGCCGAGAATCCCATCCCTAGCAGGCTAGACGATGGCAGTTACCTGGCGGTGTATGACAACGACATTCCCAATGCCATTGGATACACGTGGTCATCCGACGGCCTTCACTGGACGCCGGGCAGGAGGCTTGTGGTCCAGCCCAAGGGTAAAGGGTTCTGGGCGGACGATGTCCGCACGCCGCTCGGCCTCGTTGCCGAAGGCCACGGCCTTTTCACCTTGTTCTACACCGGATATCAGAAAGCACCCGGTTCCAAAGAGATGGGTATCGGGGCGATTGGTTTTGTTAGCGCGAAACTGATCACATGTCCTTAACGCCTCGCGCACCTCATCCAGCTTTTGAGTGTTTTTCACAAATAAATAGGGCGACCTCCCGTGTCGGACTCCGCCCGCTCCATCTCGACCGCAGCAGCGTATTGTCCGTCATGGATGAACTTGGTGTAATGCCTTTTGGACATAATGAATCCGCGCTACGCTTGTTTGGCCGGCGGTGCCGCCCAGGTATTGGAGAGTCTTTTCCTGGTCGAGACGCATTCCCGCAGGTATAGATTGATTAGCGTTTGATACGCAATGCCGGTTTCCTCCGCCAGGCGCTTGAAGTATTTGACCGTGTCATGGTCAAGCCGAATGGTCACTTGCTGCTTAAGTCGCCGGGCATAAGGATTGCGTTTAGCTTTTGAGAAATCGTAATGGTCCCTCATTGTGTCCACCTGTTCTCGTATTTTTCCCGCTCCTGTCGGTCAGCCCGGCGCGCGGAAATAATGTACTTACAATGTAATGTGGCGCAACTCCTCATTGCGCCGCGCTGCGAGTGCTCAGCCGCCGTTAACCCCAAGCCACGGACAGCGTTTTTCTGTCCGTGGGCTTTTCGCTGCCAGACGCGCCCACGGTCGATCAAAGGCAGATTCCCCCTGCTCTCGGTGGTATGTCTAGCTAATTTATCTAACGAATTTGTCCAGATTATTTGTCTGGACGGCTGGCATGACGTTTTTTTCTTAGTCATAATGCATGGAATATGTCTACAAATTGTACTTGACAAATCGAATACCCATGGTAGACTAAGCTAGGGGGCCAGCACCCGCGGGCTGACTTGCAAGGCCGCGGACCTGTGCAAGGGGTCGGCGCAAAACATAGGACAGTAGGCAGTAGGCACAAGGCAGTAGGCAGTAGGCTGACTCCTGACTCCCGCGCGCCGACCAACCACTAGCCACTCCCCGCTGCCCCTTGGAGGTTTTCCATGTCACTCGTCAAGAAACATGAAATGACGGAGAAGAAAGTGGCCGCGAATCGGGAGAACCAAAAACTTTGCCACCCCGTGCCGGACGAACGCCGCGAGCGCATCCGCGCCGCCCTCCGGCGTTTTGGTTACAACGTGCCGGCGGAGGAGATGGCAATGCGCGGCCTGGGCGAAGATCCGGCCGACTTCCGGGAACTGCGGGAAGCGCTCTGGGAGGACTGGAAGGCACCGGAGCGGGCGCGCAAGCTCTTGCGGAATATCCTGAGCCGGCAGGCAGAGGCTTGCGAGGCGGAGCGCAAGGCCTTGCTGAAAGAGTCGCTGGCCGGTCCTTCGCCTTACGAGTTCGCCGCGGAAATCGCTCCCAGCCACGCCGATGCCTTGCTGATGCGCCGAACGCAAGACGCCAACATGCGGGAAGTCCGCCGACTCATCAACCTGCTGCTGAGAATTAAACGCTATGAGCGTCAGATGCAAGCGTTAGAAAAAACCGCGCCTCTCCATGATGTATCAGAAACAAATGGGGTTAGCAGTTTAGCGCCAGAATGTCCAGAACCCTTATCTCATTCAAATTAAAACAGTTAGCTTGAAATACGGGAGTCGGGGAGAAAAAACGGGCGCGGCTTTCCATGATGTACTAGAAACAAAAGGAATTAGCCATGATGAGCGAAAATTGCGCAAAAATCTATATTATTGAAATTAAAATAGTTAGCCTGTCTTCGCTGGCCAGGGTCATGGAAAAAAAGGGGGAATAAAAAATGAGGCTGACATTCTGTAAGTTATTGAAAACACATGTAGAAAAAATGTCTGTTTTTCGCCTCTCCATGATGTTGATGAAAACAAACGAGTTAAACCATTCTCTCCATGATGTTGATGAAAATAAAGGGAGTTATTGAAAATGAAGGTGGCGAGTGGTGATGAAAAACAGTGACGAGTGGCGAGAAGGAAAGGGCGAAGAACAGTGGCGGGCAGGGTGCAAAAGCGGAGAAATCGAGATCCTTCGCGAGGCTCAGGATGACAGCGCGGCGGGCAGTATCGCCGCTCCCCCAGCGTGACACACTACCCCGTATCGGCTATCGGCAGTTCGCGGCGAGGAGATGAATCAATTTGCCGCGTCAGACGGTTTGCAGTGGCCGATCGGAAGAGCAGTGGCGGGTGGCTTGTGACGAGTGGCGAGAAAGATCAAAGGCCGAAGGCGGAAAGGCTGGCAGCGCCGACGCTCGAACCTGCTAGGGGCACGGCCATGATGGCCGTGCCACTTCCCCCGCGTGACACACTTCCCCGCTTCGGTTATCGACTGTTTTGGTGACAGGATGAATCAATTTGCTGACTTTGAAAATCGCAAATCACCAATCGCCAATCACCAATGGCCCGATGACCCGATCGCCGATGGCCCGATTGCCCTGGGTCTACTTCTGCTTGTGCGGCGGCGGGGGCAGGAAGGGGTTGCAACAATTGTTCCTTGCGGTAGACAAGCGTGTTGGTATCGTAGGCGGCGATTTCAAAATCGTGGCCGTGGGTGATGGCGTCGCAGGGGCAAGCTTCCACGCAATAGCCGCAGAAGATGCAGCGGTTGTAATCGATGTTATAAACCTTGGCGTAGCGCTCCGCGGCGCTGATGCGGTGGTCGCCGGTATTCTCCGCGGCCTCGATGTAGATGCAATTGGCCGGGCAGGCCGCCGCGCAAAGGAAGCAGGCAACGCACTTCTCCAAACCATTTTCGTCGCGGCGCAAAACATGGACGCCGCGATAGCGATCTTCAAAGTGCACGGGTTCGGCGGGATAATTCTCCGTCACCGTGGGTCCGACCATCATCTTGAAGGTCGTGGCAAACCCCTTCGCCAGCGCCACCGCCGAATCGGCCATTTCCCGGACAATGTTTGGCATAGCCCCTCAATGTAGGGCCGAACCGCGTTCGGCCTGGGGCGAGCACCCCTCACCCCGATTCACAGTATAACGGATGGCATGATGCCGGTCAAATTCACCGATACGCCCGACGCTCGGTCCCAGGCGCGCCCAGAAAATCCCCCGTCCGCGGCACAATCCAGAGCAACCCGCCAGCTTCGGGAGGAATCGAAAAGGCAAGGTCGTGGTGTGCTTGTCAGCGGCGCCGCAAGAGGTGTAAAGTGGGCCTGTGGGCTACCCTGGGCAGAAAGAAAACATAACCCGATCAGGCTCGCCATGCGACCTCACGCCGAGGAGAATTCTATGAAGAAGTGGGCAATCAGCTTCGTCACCGGGCTTATTGGCGGGAGCCGTCTTACTCCCCGCCGCGCTGGCCAGTGAAACCAATTTGCCGCCTCCCCCACGTCACTGATCCCCGCCGGAAGCCTCTTGCACGTGCGGCTGACATGCACCCTTACGTCGAAGACCAGCAAACCCGGCGACCCCTTCACGGGGATCGTCACGCACGCCGATTATCGTGGACGGCAAGGAGGTCATTGGCGCGGGCAGTTCGGTGGAAGGGCACGTGGCTTTTGTGAAGCAATCGGGCCGCGTCGCGGGCGTGGCGCAAATGCGCGTGGTTCTGGACGACATCATCACCACGGATGACGTCAAGTTGGCCCTCCCGGCGGGGCTGGATGACATGAATGCCGGGCCTTGCGCCAAGACCACCGGCGACGATGAAGGAACCATCAAGGGTTGCGGCAAGAACAAGAAGGACGCCATGAAGGATGCCGGCGATTGGCGGCGCCATGGGAGCGGGCGCCGGCTCCATGGTGGGCCTGGGTTCGGAGATCGACTGCCGGTATTACGGCAATTGCGGCGGGCCCGGGTTCGGCACTGCCATCGGAATGGGAGCGGGAATCGGCGCCGGCACGGTGCTGATTTACGACCTGCTGAAACACGAAAAGCACATCATCCTCGTGCAAGGCACCACCATGACCTTCGTCATCAGCCGGTCCGTCGATGCGAGCACCGGCAAGCCGCTCGAGCCGACACCGCCACCGCTGATCAGGCGCGCCAAGCAGTGACCTTGCGTGCTGGCGAATCTCCGGAGGGCACGTGCCTGGGCTGGCAAAATCCCTGGGAAGCTCGCTGTCCCCTCTTCCCGGAGGAATCTGCGGATGAAACGAGCCTGCTCGCTCACCGTTGTGACGATCGGTATTACGTTGGCTGTGGGCCTTTCGGCATGGGCCGCTGACAATGGCGACATTGCCCTGCCCGCCGGAACCCAGTTGGTGGTGAAGCTGACGAATACCTTGAGCACCAAGGGCAGCGAGGAAGGCGATCCCTGGGCGGGGAAGGTGGCGGAACCCATTTTCGCAGGAGGACAGGAAGTGGTTCCCGCCAATAGCACGGTGCGCGGCCACGTGACCTTCGTTAAGCCGGCGGGCCGTGCCACCGGACGGGGCGAAATGCGCCTGGTGGCGGAAACGATTTCGACTCCCGAACACGGCACCTTCACCATCGTGGCCCAACTCCAAAACGCCGACGACAACAAGGGTACCAAAGTGAAAGACAGCGAAGGAACCGTTGAAGGCCCCGGCAAAAGTGTTAAGAGCGCCGCCAAGGAGGCCGGCATCGGGGCCGCCGGCGGCGCGGCCGTGGGCTCCATGGCGCATGGAGGAACCGGAGCCCTTTACGGCATGGCCATCGGCGCCATGGCAGGTGTAATCCATAGCGTGGCCAAAAAGCATCAGGGACCGCTGCTGCCCCCCGGCACGGAACTGACCTTTGTCTTGGACCGAACCTTCCTGTCAAAACACATCACCCCGCCGCCGCGCTCCAACTCCTCTTCCGCTTCGCCAGCCAACGCTCGAGCGCTTGTAGTCAATGCCTGTTGAACGCTTAGCTTCTTCTAACGTCGGCGAGGATTTGCTTGCCGTGGAAGCGGCCGTTCTCGATGAAGATTTCGTTGGTATCCATGCCCGCGATGATGACGCCGGCGAGATAGATTCCCGGCACGTTGCTTTCCAGTGTTTCGGAATTGCACTTGGGACGATGGGTGTGCAGGGTCAATTTCCACGCCGATATCGCGGAGGAAGCGGAAATCCGGATGGTAGCCGGTGAGCGCGAAAACAAAGTCGTTATCGAGGTGCAGGACTTCCCCGTTGCTCCGATGGACGCAGATGGCGCCGGGAACAATCTCCTTCACCTCGGATTGCGGCAAGGCGCGAATGGAGCCTTCCTTGATGCGGTTTTCGATGTCGGGCCGAATCCAGTACTTGATGTGCGAGCTGAGCGCCGGCTCGCGGTAAATCAGGGTGACCTCCGCTCCATGGCGCCAGAGGTCGAGGGCGGCGACGGCGGCGGAGTTCGCCCCTCCGATCACGGCCACTTTGCGGCGGTAGTAAGGATGCGGGTCGGTGTAGTAGTGCGAAACCTTGGGAAGCTCCTCGCCGGGAATACCCAGCAGGTTGGGCAGATCGTAATAGCCCGTGGCGATGATGGCTTTTTTGGTGAGGTACTCGCCGCGGTGGCCCTCGGAAGTCTCGGTCTCCACGCGAAACTCACCGTCATGCCCGCCGATCCCCATGACCCTCTCCTGGAAATGAATGGGCAATCGGTAGAAATCCGCAACCCGGCGATAATACTCCAGCGCTTCGGCGCGATGGGGCTTGGTGTTCAAGCTGGGAAGCGGCAAGTCGCCGATTTCCAAACGCTCGCGCGAAGTGAAAAACGTCATGGTGGAGGGATAGTTGTAAATCGAGTTCACCAGGACGCCTTTTTCCACCACCAGGAGCTTCAGATTGCGCGCCACCGCTTCAATGGCACAGGCCAAGCCCGTGGGCCCTGCGCCGACAATCAGAATATCCAGAGATTCGTGCATTCGAGTTCACACTCCCGAAATTAGGATGATGGAGCCCGGGTTCAGGATGGGGTGCCTGAATCCCTTAACGTATCACTCCGCTTGGCAGTTCACTGCTTCACGCTCTCCGTCAACAGCTCAGCCAGTTCTTGCTTCACGCTCTCGTAAGCGGCCAAAAGCTCCGGAGTCGCTTCCGCCGACTCATTCTTCCAAACGAAGGCTTTCCCGCCGGGGCGCTCAATCAGGACGCCGATCCCGCTTGCCCAGGTGGTATCCCACGCTCCCAAACTGCCGCACCTTTTCGCCGGAAATATCCAGCAGCGCGACGAAGCCCGCCTTCTCCACGGCGGGGTAGCGCGCAAACTGTTCGAAGGTGACGAATTGGAAGCCCGCTTTCAGCAGGCTTTCCAGGCGGGCAACCTGCGCGGGAGTCAAGGCGGGCGGCGAGATTTCAGGCACGCTCCTCCCCTTTTCCCTGCCGGGAGTTGAACTGCTCGCGCTCGATGGCGTAGAGCACCACGCGGATTCCTTTATGCACCGCTTCCCTTTCAAAGCGCATGCCGATTCGCTCCATCACCCGGAGAGAATCCCGGTTGGCAGCCTGGGCGATGGCCACAATCCGTTCGAGATTGCCCACCTCAAAACCGTAAGCCAACGCGTGGCGCGCTGCTTCCGTGGCCAGCCCCTGTCCCCAATGCGAAGGCGCCAGCCACCAGCCAATTTCCACGTCCGGCCCTTCCGGCAGGCGCTGAAGGCCACAGATTCCGATCAGCATATCGCTGTCTTTCGGCAGCAGCTTCCACAGGCAGATCCGGTGCTTCTCCCAGTTCTCACACTGCCGGGCAACAAATTCCTGGACGCGCTCGTCAGGCCACGGCTCGCCCGTCCCGAGATATCGTACCACCAGGGGATCCGTGGTGAGCTTCCGAAACTCCTTCCAGTCTTCCCCGCCAAGTGGCGAAACGCAAGCGGTCCGTTTCCACAATCACGTTCTGCGTTCGGTCTTCCAGACTATCCATGTGAACCCCCGTGGACTTGCGCGCCCCCACCCAGTAAATCCAAGCTTGCTGTCGAGCGCCATTATTCAGGATAACTTCCGTCGTCGCGCGCACGAACAGGCTCTCGCTTCAGAGCGCCTGGTACAAATCCCTCAACTTTATCCAGGACTCTCAGATCACGCGCGGGCTGCCGCAGTTCGAAAAGTTCGCCGCGAACCCATTTCCCTCTTCGGCCCGACGGCCGCGCGCCCGGATAGCGTCCCCGATCGAACAGCTCCGCGGCCACTTTGGCTTCCGCCAGAAACCTTGCGCCGAGACGCGCCAAGTGATGGTGCAGCTCAAAGCCGCGCCGCAGCGTGCCGTAAACAAACAACCGCTGGCGCTCTCGCACCGTCCGGTCCCGGAATCATGCTGCATAACTCCTGGCCGTGCCCCGTGAATCCTGGCGTAAGAGCATGTGCCGATCCGCCCCACCGAATCCCGCTATTTCATTGTCAAGCTGTACCCGGGAACTAAGTCTTGGTTTCCAGCGTCTCGATGATGCGGCGCAGCGCGGCAATGATCTCCTCCCGCTCCACATTGCCCTTGCGGAATTTCAAGACCAGCTTGAATTCCTTGGCGGGAGGAACATAGTTGAAAACCGCCTGGCGCGGCTTCTTGTCGGGGTTCCGTTCGGCCCGGGCTTGTTCGCGGTTCACCAGACCCAGAGCAAACCGCCGAACAAGGTCGCGCATTTTGGCCTGGTCCGGTTGCCGCGCCACTTGCAGCAATTGGGATTTGGAAAGCACGCCCGCTTCGATGCACTGCGCCTTCACCGCATCCGGAATGGTGCGCAAGCTCAAGGTTTCCGTAATCGAGGAACGCGATTTGGCAATGCGGCTGGCGATCTCCTCGTGGGTCAAAGCAAAGCGGTCCGCCAGGGCCTGCACGCCGTCAGCCTCTTCAAAAGGCGTCAAATCCTTGCGTTGCAGGTTCTCGATGAGAGCGATTTCCAGCGTCTCGCCGTCGTCCACGTCCTTTTCGATGCACGGCACTTCTCGCAGGCCCGCGGCGCACGCGGCGTGGTAGCGGCGCTCGCCGGAAATAATCATGAACTTGTCGGAATCCGCCAGGTAACGCACCAGCAACGGCTCCAGCACGCCCTTGTCGCGCACGGATTCCGTAAGGCTTTGCAAGTCGCCCAATTCCTTGCGGGGCTGATCGGCGTTGGGCTGAATCTGCTCGATGGGAATCATGCGGCCGATGGCGGCGCCGCTGCGGGAGATGATGTCCTCGACGTAGTGCGAGTTGTGCCGCATCTTGACGGTGATGGGTAAACCAGCGCGTCTAACTGACACGTTGTATAACCTCCCTGGCGAGCTGCGCGTACTCGGCCGCCCCGCTGGAATCGGGAGCGAAGCTGAAGATGGTTTCCTTGTAAGCGGGACTCTCCTCCAGGCGCACGTTTTTGCCGATCACGGTTTTGAAAACCTTGTCGCCAAACACTTCCCGAACCTGCTTGTAGATATCGCGCGCCAGGTTCGTGCGCTTGTCGTAAAGCGTCACGATGACGCCCAGCAACTGCAACTCCGGGTTGGGGCGGGCGCGAATGCGCTCCAGCGTTTCCAGCAAGTCGTCCGTCCCTTCCAGCGAGTAATACGAGGCCTGGATGGGCACCAGCAAATAGTTCGCCGCCACCAGGGCGTTGACGGTAATGATTCCCAGCGCCGGCGGCGTGTCAATCACGATCAGGTCAAAGTCATCCCGCGCTCCCGCCAGCGCATCTTTCAAGCGGAAGGGCGCGTCAAACTGGCCCACCAGGTTCGCCTCCAGCTTGGCCAAGGCAATCCTGGCAGGCACCAGGCAAAGGTTGGCCACTTTGGTGGGATGCACCACGTCCTTCACCGTCACGTGATGGTCAGAGAGCACATCGTAAATTGAACCCTTGATTTCTTCCGGAGAAAAAAAGGTCAGCGTGGTGTTGGCTTGGGGGTCAAGATCGATCAGCAGCGTGCGCTGCTCCTTCAAGGCGAAGGCAGCAGCCAAATTCACCGCCGTCGTGGTCTTTCCCGACGCCGCCCTTCTGGTTCGCGATGGCAATTACGGTTGCGGCCATTTACGGGACTCAGGACTCGGGGTTAGGGATTCGGGGTTAGGGAGCGCGACTCGAGGAGTGGGACCTTAATCTGAGGTTCATGGTTCATAATTCATCATTTATGATTCACAATTTAAAGTTCACAATTATGAATCACCCATATTCGAACCCCTAAACCCTAACCCCAAAGTTACATCTTATACCGTCCCATATCTTCGTCGCCCAAATTCTCCAGCCACTTGCGCATTTCTTCGTTACTGACTTTGTCCGTGGCGTTCCCGGAATTCTTAGAACTTTTCAAGACCTCGTCCTCGACATAAATCGGGCAATCCACGCGCAAAGCAAGAGCCAGGGCGTCGCTGGGTCGCGAGTCCAATCGACATCTTCTGCCCATCCCGTTCCAGCCAAATCAAGGCATAAAAGGTATCATCGCGAAGCTCGCTCACCACTACTTTTTGCACGTGCGTTTCCAGTCCCAGGAGCAGGTTCTTCAGCAGGTCATGCGTCATGGGGCGAGGCGTGGTCACCTTTTCAATCTCCAGAGCAATAGCGTTCGCCTCATAGATTCCCACCCAAATCGGCAGCACCGCCGTCCCCCCCACATCCTTGAGGATCACGATGGGCATGTTGGTGACAGGATCCATGACCAGACCGCGGATCTTCATTTCCACTTCCATGCGCCCTCCAGTCAGTGACGAGTGACAAGTGACGAGTGACAAGATTCAGGCAGTGGGCAGATAGGCAATGGACAGCGCCCTGCCCACCTGCCCCTCCCAACTCGTCACTCGTCACTCGTCACTGCCTTTTTCCCCACCAAACTATTCGGTCCCGACGAAGTCACCTTCACTTGCCGGTAAGAACCTATATCACCGGGTTCACCAGGAAAGTTGAGGACCCGATTACTTGTGGTCCGCCCCACGGCCTGGCCTAAGCGAGGTTGATAGCCTTCCACCAGAACTTCCAACGTCTGGCCCACCAGCGCCTGGTTGCGCCGCAATTGAATCTGACGCTGTGCTTCCTGCAACACCGCCAGGCGGCGGCCCTTCTCTTCTTCCGCAACGGTATCGGCAAATTCCAGCGCGGCGGTTTGCGGCCGCGGGGAAAACTTGAATGAGAATACCTGGTCGTACTCGACTTCCGCGAGCAATGAGACGGTTTGCTCAAAATCCTCTTCGCTCTCGCCGCAAAAACCGGCGATGATATCCGTGGAAAGGCTAATAGCACGCTGCGCCTTGGCGGATGCAATGAATTTTTTCCAGGTATTCGTCCCGCGAGTAGCCGCGCAACATGCGCGCCAGGACTTCCGTGGAGCCCGACTGCACCGGCAGGTGAATCTGGTCACACAGCGCCGGGTGGGAATCCATAGCCTGCACGATGTCCGGAGTGAAGTAGCGCGGATGGGAAGTGGTGAAGCGCACGCGCCGCACGCCGGGCACTTCCGCGATGCGCGCGAGCAGTTCCGCGAAGCTCCAGCGCGCCGGCGAGGGATCCCGCCAGGCATTCACGATCTGGCCCAGAATCTGAATTTCCGTGTAACCCGCGTCCACCAGGCGGCGGCACTCGGCGATAATCTTGGCGCCCGGACGGCTGCGCTCCGGCCCCCGCGTCATGGGCACAACGCAGAAGGCGCAACGCTGGTCGCAGCCTTCGATGATGGTCAGATAAGCGCGGAAGCGGTTGTCGCGGCGGGTGAACTCGGTCTCAAAACAATCTTCAGTGTCGAGACTCAATCCCTTTACCCGGCGGTTTCCGGACTCGAGTTGCGCCAGCAGGTCCGGCAACTGGGCGTAGCTCGCCGAACCGCACACCAGGCTGACCTGCGGGGCGCGCTCGAAAAAGCGCTCGCCTTCCTGCTGCGCCACGCAACCCAGCACGCCGATGATCTTCCCTCCGGCTGCGCCGGCCTTGCGGAAGGCTCCCAATCGCGAGAAGACCTTTTGCGCTGCCTTTTCCCGGATGCTGCACGTGTTGTAAAGAATGATATCGGCTTCCTGGTGGGAATCCACCGGGCGGTAACCCCGCGCCATCAGCACGCCCGCAACCTTCTCCGAATCGTGGACGTTCATCTGGCAGCCGAAGGTTTCAATGTAGAAGGTTTTGCCTTCACCCGCCAGAGCGGGGGCCGCCGCGTAGTCCGCCGCGGCCGATGCCTCCACGCCGAAGCCTCCCTGCGGCGGGGTATTGCCGATTTGGATCAAGTCATTTCCCATGGAGCAGCACGGAGCCGACGAAACCAGTATAGCTTGAAACCTAAACTTTGAGTAGCAAGAGGGGGAAAACCATGGGTTCATCGGCCCCTCGGTTCATCGGGCCATCGGTTGATTGAGCGATTCGCTGACTGGCGACGAGTGAATTGCAATTCTCGAAGTCGGCAGATGGATTCATCCTCTCTGCCGACACTGCCGATAACCGATACGGGAAAGTGTGCCACACGGGGGGAGGTGTCGGCACTTTTAGCCTTCTCCCTTTCGGCTTTTGCCTGTCTCTCGTCGAGGGGCACGGGGCACTACTTTTGCAAGGTGTCACGCCGGGGGTTTTACCTCGAAGGAACCACCGGGGCCAATGGCGATTACGGGTTTTCCAGTTTTACTGCTACGGACGAATAGACTACGGAAGCTTACGCCGGTCCCTACCCTGCCGCTTGCCGTAGCATGGAGGCGGCGTGTTTCAGGACGGCGTCGGTGATCTGGCTGCCGGAAAGCATGCGCGCCAATTCTTCCGCGCGTTCCTTTTCGCCGGCCAGGGGTTTAATGGTGGTCACGGTACGGTTGGCGCGGGCGGATTTTTCCACGTAGAAGTGGCTATCGGCAAAGCAGGCAATCTGCGCCAAGTGGGTGACGCACAGCACTTGCGCGTCGCGAGCCAGGCGCTTCAAGCGTTGACCCACGCACTCCGCCACGCGGCCGCCGATGCCGGCGTCAATCTCATCGAAAATAAAGGTCACGTCGCTGTGCCGGGCGCCGCGCGCGCCGCGGCTCACTCTCGCCTGCCCGACGACTGTTTTCAAGGCCAGCATCAGCCGCGAGATTTCCCCGCCCGAGGCGATTTTTTCCATCACCCGCAGTTCCTCCCCGACGTTGGGCGAAATGCGGAATTCAATTTCATCGATTCCGCTTGCGCCGCCCTGGCCTTCCGGGGCGCTTTCAAAGTGGACCTCGATGCGCGTTTTTTCCATGCCGAGCTGCGCCAGTTCCTCGCGCACCAGCTTCACCAGCCGCCGCGCCGCGTCGCGCCGCTTTTCCGAGAGCGCTTCGGCGGCCTTCCGATACTCGGCCGCGGCTTTGGCCAAATCCTTGCGCACGGCTTCGCGCCGCTCATCGGCATGTTCCAGACTGGCCAGGCTCTGGCGCGTCTCGACCGCGTACGCCAGGATCGCTTCCACGCTGCTCCCGTACTTGCGCTTCAAGCGATCGATCAGCGCCAGCCGGTCCTCGATTTCTTCCAGGCGCGCGGGATTGGCTTCGAGATTTCCCACGTAGTCGCGCAGGAAAGCGGCGATATCCTCGAGCGTAGCCCGCGCCGCGGCCAGCGGTTCGATCTCCGGCGCGATGGCGGAGTCGTAGCGGCGCAACTCATCGAGCTGCCGCGCGGCGGCGGCCACGCGGGAAATCGCCGCGCCCTCGTCCTCGTACAGCTCCTCGAAAGCGCTGCTGGCGGCGGCGCGGATTTTTTCCAGGTTGGAAAGAATTCTCCGCTCTTCCTCCAGGCGTGCGTCTTCCCCCGGTTGCAGATTGGCCTGCTCGAGCTCGCGCACTTGAAACCCCAGCAGGTCCAGGGTGCGCAGCCGCTCCTGCTCGTTGTGGCTAAGTCCCTCCAGCTCCTGCTCCAGCTCGCGGCGCCGCGCGTGCAGGGCGCGCAGGGCTTCGAGTTCCGAGCTCACGCCCGCGAACTGATCGAGCAAGCTGAGCTGCGCGTCGCGCGCGAAAAGCGCCACGTGCTCGTTCTGGCCGTGCATTTCCACCAGACGGCGAGCCAGCGAGCGGACGGCCGCCAAAGTGACGGGCTGGTCATTCACCAGCATCCGGCTCCTGCCGCCGGCTTGCAGTTCGCGCCGCAAAATCAGCTCGCCTTCATCGCTTCCCGCCACCCCGTATTCCTCCAGCCAATCGGCCCACGGAGCTTTTCCCTCGGCAGAAAAAACGGCGGTGACCAGCGCGCGGTCCTCCCCGGTGCGAATAACCTCCGACGAGGTGCGGCCGCCCAGCGCCAATCCCAGCGCGTCCACCAGGATGGACTTGCCGGAGCCGGTTTCCCCGGAAAGCAGGTTCAAGCCCGGCCCAAACTCCACGGCCAGGTTATCGATGACGGCGTAGTTCTGAATGTGAATTTCGCGCAGCATGGCGTTGCGGCAGAAGTCTATCACAGGGCAGTTGATTGTTGACAGTTCACCGTTGGTAGCCGTTCCTTCGTGATAGGCGTTCCTTCGTTGACTGACTTGGGTCCGTGTGTTACGTTCAATTGATTGGTTATTCAGTCTCCTGCTTGCGACAAGGAGGTTAATTGGCTGCTGCACTTCTGGTTTTCTACCAGGGTTTCACGCAAGATTTCTACCAAGGCGAAGTTTGGCAACTCTTGACGAACACGGGTCCGGTAGCCAGGCTTGTCCTGCTGATGCTTCTGGGATTTTCGATTCTCTCCTGGGCGATTATCTTCCGAAAATTTCGCACCTTTCGGGCCGCGCAACACGAATCGGTGGAATTCCTCAAGGTCTTCCGGCAGAGCAAGAAGCTGTCGGAGATTCGCGCTTTCTGCCGCACCCTGAAGGAGAGCCCGCTGCCGGAGGTTTTCCAATCCGGCTATCGCGAAATTGAGAGCCAAGCCACCATGACGGAGAATCCGGGCAAGCCGCGGATTCGCAGCCTGGAAGCGGTGCGGCGCGCCCTCCAGATTGGCGCTTCCACCGAACTCGGCCGGCTGGAACAATGGCTGGTATGGCTTGCCACCACCGGCGGGGTCACTCCCTTTGTGGGGTTGTTCGGCACCGTCTGGGGCATCATTGATGCTTTCCATGGCCTGGCGACGGCCGGCACCGCAAGTTTGCACAGCGTGGCGCCGGGCATTGCCGAAGCCCTAATCACCACTGCGGCGGGGCTGTTCGCCGCCATCCCCGCGGTCATCGCGTACAACATCTTTCTCCAGCGCATCAAAGAATTTGGGACGCAGATGGACGATTTTGCCCTGGAGTTCCTGAATATGACCGAGCGGTACTTTACAGATTGAAAAGAGCAGTGACGAGTGACAAGTGACGATTGACGAGCAAAACTAAGAGCAGCGACAAGTATTGAATAAAGAGCAAGGACGAAAGCGCTCGGCTTTTTGCTCGTCACTCGTCACTCGTCACTTGTCACTGAAGTTAGGAGGTGAACCGTGGCCTTCACCAACCCAAGAGGCAGAACCCAATCTTCCCTTTCCGAAATCAACATCACCCCCTTTGTGGACGTCGTCCTGGTGCTGTTGATCATCTTCATGTTGACGGCCCCGATCCTGGAATCGGGAATCGAAGTGGATCTTCCCAAAACCAAAACCGTCAAAATCGTTTCCGAGGAAAAGGTCGTCATCACCATCGACAAGAAGCAGAATATTTATGTCGGGAATGATCCCGTTAATATTCACCGCTTGGCGGTGACCGTCCTGGATCAACTCAAGGGCGCCGGCAACCAGCCGGTGTTTATCCGCTGCGACCAGAACGTAAGTTTCGGAGCGTTCGCGCGGGTGGTGGATGCGTTAAAGCAAGCGAACCTCACCAATCTGAACATCGTTACCGAGCCGCTGGAGACCAAGCCCGGCTCGTAGTGTGAGCAACGGCCTATGAGCACGTACGCCATCGCCTTGAGCTTCGAACGCCGCGACACACCTGCGCGGCACGCTGCTGGTTTCCCTGATTCTGCACGCTGTGCTCTTTGTGGTCCTGGTGACCTACACCATGCTCGGTTTCCACTTGGGTGGCGGGGGCCGGGAATGGGGCACGGAAGGCGCAATCCGCATGGGGGCGGTGGCCAGTCTGCCGGGAATTCCCCTGCCGGCGCCGATGCTGACCACGCCCAGCACAGGTCGCCACCCAGAACACGGGGCTTTATAAAACGGAGCCCCAGCCCAAGGAAGAACCGCCCCCGGACGCGCAGCAGATTCCCAAATTCAAAGACGCGGTGAAACCGGAAAAACTGGAAAGGGTCAACAAGCGCATCCATAAAACCGAGGAAGTGCCTCCGCCCAACGCCGTCCCCTACGGTCAGACCGGCGCGCCCACGATGAGCTACACCCAGGTGGTGACCGCCGGAGGGACGGGCGGGGTGGCCATGGGCGAGGGAAACAGTTTCGGCCAGCGTTACGGCTGGTATGTGGCGTCGATGCGCGCTCGCATCAGCGCCAACTGGCTGATGGCGACGGTCAGTCCCAATATCGCTGTCGGCCCCGCGCGCCTATCTGACGTTTGAAATCCTGCGCGATGGCACCGTGACCAACGTGCAGATCACGCAAAGCAGCGGCATTCCGGAAGTGGATCGCTCCGCCTTGCGGGCGATCCTTGCCTCCAACCCGCTGCCCGCGCTGCCGCCTGATTACTCCGGGGGAAGCGTGCAAGTGCGAGTTTTATTTTGACTTTCATCGCCAGTAAGGGAAGGGGTCGGGAGAAAGGATTTGTGGCAGGCCATCTCGGCCATGACTTGGCACGGGCGGGATGCCCGTGCCACGGCGGTCAAAATATATCACACTGTGAGACATCTGTTTCCAAACTTGCAAGCATCTTAATATATTCGGAGCCCATCACACACATGAAATTGCATCGAATCGCGGTTCCCTTCTTCCTGACCTTGGCGGTGGCGGCAGTCCTCTCCCTCTCCTCGCGAACGGCCATGAGCCAGCAGGACTGGATTAGCACCGGGATCAACCTGGGCGCGCCGAAAATCAAGCTGGCGGTTCCGGATTTTCCGCCCAAGTCCGTCGACCAGCAGTTGGTCAGCCTGACGCAGGAGTTCAACCAGGTTCTCTGGAGCGATCTCGACAACGCCGGCATCTTCGAGATGGTCAGCAAGAGCAATTATCCTTTGAAAGTCCCCGAAGAGCCTCTGGACGTCGACTTCAACGCCTGGAGCACCCCTCCCGCTTCCGCCCAGATGTTGGTTTTCGGCAAAGCCGAGAACATCAATTCCAACCTGGTGATCACCGGCCGGGTTTTTGACCTGGGAAACCAGGCCAACCCGGGCGTGCTGGCCAAGCGTTACGTCGCCACCCTGAACGAAGTCTCCACCCGCGAAGCCGCGCACCGCTTCGCCGATGAAATCATCAAGGCGCTGGGCGGCGGGCTGCCGGGAATCAACGAAACGCGCATCGCCTTTGTCAGCAACCGTACGGGTCATGCAGGAGATCTGGGTGATGGACTACGACGGCTTCAATCAGCATCCCATCACCAGTTATCGCTCGATTTCCACCACGCCGCGTTGGTCTCCTGACAACACCAAGCTGGCTTTCACCAGTTACGCGTCGGGGAATCCGGAGATTTATCTCTTCTCGTTTGAAACCAACCGGCGCATTCCCTTCCCGACCTATAAAGGACTCAACACCACCCCGGCCTGGTCGCCCGACGGGAAGAAGATCGCCTTCTGTTCGAGCATGGGGGGCGACCCGGAGATTTATGTTTCCGATGCCAATGGCTACAACTTGCAACGCCTCACTTTTTCCCCGGGCGTGGATATCTCTCCGGTTTGGAATCCCAAGACCGGCAATGAAATCGCCTTTGTCTCCGACCGCAGCGGCTCGCCCCAGATTTACATCATGTCGGCGGACGGCACCAACCTCCGCCGCATGACGACGGCGGCGCAAGGCGGTGACGCCAGCGCTCCCTCCTGGTCGCCCAACGGGCTGTTCATGGCCTTTCACTGGCGGGTTTCAGAAACCGGAACCTACGACATTTACATTATGGAAATTGCCACCGGCCGGATTATCCAGTTGACGCACGATGCCGGCCGCAACGAGCATCCCACGTGGTCGCCGGACGGCCGCCACCTGGCATTTGAATCCACGCGCTCGGGCTCGCGCCAGGTTTGGAGCATGCTCGCCAACGGCCTTGACCCCAAGCAACTGACCAAGGACGGGGAAAACTGGAATGCCAATTGGTCGAACTAAAGACGTCGCGATGCAGTATTTTTTTCGTTGCAAGAGGTTGTGTTTTTTTTGGATTTAGTGATAGTATCGCCTGTTCCAAAAGTTGTTCCCCCTCGGCGCGTGAAGAAGAACGAGCCCGCAATTGTAGGCGCCAGGAGGGCGAGGTTCCAAGTAGCTTCATGCACCCACGTGATCACAGATTTTCTACCGATTCAAGGAGGATTTAAGCATGCGAACGAAGAAACGCAGTCTTGCGGTTCTCGTTGGAATTCTGGGAGTCGTTTTACTGGCAGGCGCTTGCCACAAGAAGACAGTGGCGCCACCGCCGCCACCGCCACCGCCACCGCCACCACCGGCTCCCACCGTGACGTTGACCGCTGAACCCAGCACCATTGAAAAAGGCCAATCGGTGACATTGAGTTGGTCTTCTCAAAATGCCACGACTCTGGACTTGGAACCGGGAGTAGGCAAGGTCCAGGCTTCGGGTTCATCATCCGTCACGCCGCAGGACTCGACCACCTATACCCTGACCGCCACGGGCCCGGGCGGCACGCAGAGTGCCACCGCCCGCGTCACCGTGACGATCCCACCGCCGCCGCCACCGCCGCCGCCGCCGGTCAAGGAAGTCACCGAGGACGAGTTGTTTAGCCAGAACGTCAAAGACGCTTACTTTGACTATGACAAAGCCAACATCCGGGCCGACGCGGAGACAGCCCTTACCGGTGATGCGAGCTTCCTGAAAGAGCATCAAAGCATCAAATTCACCATCGAGGGCAAGTGCGACGACCGCGGAAGCGAGGAATACAACCTCGGCTTGGGCGACAAGCCGCGCCACCGCCGCCAAGAACTTCCTGGTGAACGCCGGCGTGACCGCCGACCGGATTTCGACCATCTCCTACGGCAAGGACCGCCCGGTTGCGGGTTGCGATCAGTCAGCCAAGACGGAAGACTGCTGGCAGCAGAACCGCGTGGATCACTTCCACTACGGCCCCGAATCCCAAGTAAGCGGAATCAGCCGGGAGTCCTAACGGCTCCCGGCTTTTGCTCCCCCCTTCTGTGCAGCCGCAGCGCAGCGCCGAAGAACTCGACGTGCTGAGCCGGGGGATTGGTGTCTAAACCTCCGGGAAGGAACTACTTACCCGTCCCGCGACCGTGAGGATATGGTTGGCGGAAAGGTTCCGCCCGCCGCGTCCAGACGAGTACAGTGTGCGGCATGAGGGACGTAGGCTTGCCATCCGAAAGCTGGTGGCGCAGTCAGGGTTGTTACTCGCTTTGGACGTTCCGCGATCCCGGACCGCCTCCCTTGTAGGTGTGTGCGCTATCACTCATCCCGCCACGCGGCGAGGTCGGACGCCCCGGAAACCCCAAGTGGCCCGCTGCCAAACGTTCGTGCCGGTTGACCCAAGCCGCGCCAAAAGGTTAGACTGGCATAGTTGATATTTTCTCAAGCGAGGACGCAGCAACCTTGAAAAAACATACTCTACTGGCCTTGATGGTTCTTGCCTTCCTGGGCGCGCAAGTCCAGCCCGCCTTCGGTGTAAGTAAAGAAACCCTTCAGATGATGCAGCAGCTCGACGCCTTGCAGCAGGCCGTCCAGAACCTCCAGAAGACGGTCGACACGCAAACCGCGGTGCTGAAGACCCTGGTCGAGCAGGCCAACGACAATGTCAACACCATGAAGGCCATGGTCACCGATTTGCACGGATCGTTGCAGCAGAACCTGGCATCTTCCAACGCGCGGTTTGATGCCATGACCAGCCAGATGCAGGCGCTGAGCGAGAGCCTGGACGAGGCCAAGGCGCGCCTGTCAAAACTGAGCGAGCAGATGGCCCAGACGCAGAACATCCTCCAGACGCTTCCGGCGCAATCCAACCCCACGCCCGGGATGCCTCCCGGGGCACCTGCAGCGCCCGCCGCGCCGGGCGCTCCTCCCGTGCCGGACGCGGATTCGCTTTATACCCAAGGCTTGAGCTATTACAGCGGCGGACAATATGATTTGTCGATTCAGGCCTTCCAGGATTATCTGAAGTATTATAAGGACACCGATCGCGCCTCGAACGCCCAGTTCTATATCGGCGAATGCTATTACAGCAAGAAGGATTACAAGCACGCCATCGAGGCCTACGACTTGTGCAGTGAGAAATATCCCACCGGAAACAAGGCGGCCGCTGCCCAATTGAAAAAGGGCTTTTCCCTGCTGGCTCTGGACCAGAAAGCGGCGGGAATCCGCGAATTGCGCTCCGTGATCCAGCGTTTTCCGGATTCACCGGAAGCCGACTTGGCCCGCCAACGGCTGAAGAAGCTGGGCATCTGTGCCCGTCACCCCAAAGAGGAGATCCTAAATTCGCGGCCGGAAGGCCTCACAACTCGCACCTTTGCACACACGCAACTCAAGGGAGGAATTCATGTCTGGAACCGTCAACAAAGTCATCCTGGTCGGCCGTCTGGGTAAAGACCCGGAACTGAAATACACGCCAAGTGGCGCTCCGGTCGCTAAGTTCAGTCTGGCCACCGACGAGAGCTTTAAGGACAAAACGGGCGAAAAGCAGAAACACACCGAATGGCACAACATCGTGGCCTATGAATAAGCTGGCGGAAATCTGCGGCGAGTACCTGACCAAAGGGAAGCTGATCTATATCGAAGGTTCAATCCGCAGCCGGCAGTGGCAGGACCAAGCCGGCAACAAACGCACTTCTTACGAAATTATAGCCTTCCGATGCAGATGCTGGGATCGAAAGCCGACTCGGAACGCATGGCCTCCGGAAATGCGGATCGCCCCGCACCGGAGCGCCACACTTCCCCGGCGCCGCCATCGCCAGCCTTCCGCAGAGCCGATTTCACCGCCTGAACCCGAAATTAGCGACGAAGATATTCCCTTTTAAGGTGTACGGGATTCCTCATCCGGAACGGCCGCGCGCCCTTTCCTGGCGTGCGCGACGAACCCCGGATACCTCTCGCCGGTCGCTTTCTTCTTGCCCAAGACCCCTGCCGCTTGGAAGGGGAGTTTCTGTTCCCGACAATGCCCGTCAGCCGGATGGGATCATCCGGACAGTTACTGCAAACCGTAAGACCCAACTCGTGAAGACCTAGGCCGGCAATACCCCAGGGCCTCTCCCTTATCGTGGAGGGGGAGGTGGTGGGCCCTCCCGCTTGTGCCGCTCATCGATCGCCCGAACGAACTCATCAAACTTCTTCGCTTGATCAGGGTTCAGGATTTGCCGGATGCGAGCGCGTGTCTCCTGGTGAATCGCCTGGAACTGCGGATCGATCTGCTTCTGCAAATCCCTCACCTTTTGCGAGGCCTCATCGAAAATCTGGCCGACCTGCTGCACCTGGGCGTCGGAGAGATTCAAATCCTTCTTGAGGTGTGCCACCGCACGATCTTTATTGAAACCCCCGTGGTGCTGCAAGCGGCCAGTGGTACCACAGGAAATAATAGACGCCCACGCCCCCAAGAACGGCGCCCAGAATAATGGTCACAACGAAATAAAGATAAACCCGGCGGGTCATTTCACCTCATTCGTAACGGCGGGCGCAGGAGTTTCCACGGGCGCCAGATCGGGAGTCTCTTGCAAGCCGGTTTCTCCCATAGGATCGGAATACGCCAGCGAAGCTTCTTGCGCGGGCATCTGGATGTCGGCGACGCTAAGACCGCGCACCGGCCCCGTTGACGGCAATGCCAAAGCGAGAAGCGCCAGGAAGGTTAGCACCAAGGTCGCATAGACAAAGCGCCTTCCCACTCGCTCGAAGAAATCCGCCACGCTGGGCGCCTTGCCCATTTCGCCCAGTTGGCGGACCAGCCGCTCGGCAAATCCCAGCGAAGGCTCGACAACTTTTTCGCGCCTCCATAGGTGGAATCCCGCGCGCACCAACCGCAGGTCGCGATGGTACCTTGCACACGGAGCGCATTGGGTGAGGTGCTGGCGAACCTCCGCCGTTTCCCCACCTTCCCAGAGCGTGTCTAACCGGTCGTAGATATCGTCACAGCGCATGGCCTTGGTTTTCCTCCCGCCATCGGCGCAAATCTTCTAACATGCGCTTCCGGGCGCGATGCAGCCGAACTTTCACCGTGGTCGGCTTCAGGTTCAGCATCTCCGCAATTTCCTCCACAGAATAGTCCTGCAATTCCTTTAATACCAGAATTTTTCTGTCATTCTCGGGAGCACGATCCAGGAGCTTGCCCACCAGATCCTTAAGGACAAGCTGCTCTTCGTGATCGAGCGCCTGCTCCGGCTGACTCTCCGCGTTGGCCTCCAACTCCTGCTGACTGTTTTCCCCCATCTGCCAGTAGAAACTCACGCGCGATGCGCGCTCGTGCCGCAAGTAATCGTAGCAGTGGTTGGTGGCGATGCGGCTGAGCCACGTGGCAAAAGAGGATTGGAAGTTGTAACTCCGAATCGCCCGAAACGCCTTGATAAAAATCTCCTGGGCAAGATCCTCCACTTCATCGCGCCTGCGCACCAAATGGTAAACCAGTGAGAAAACACGCTGCTGGTATTTCTGCACCAAGGGTCCGAAAGCCTCCGAGTCCCCCTGCTGTGCACGCTTAATCCACTGAATCTCTTGGGCAACCTGGTGCGCCGGAGTTTTCCATCGGGCTTCCATCTTAAGCCAACCCTCATGACTTCCGACGAGGGAGGAGCCTTTGGGGTTACAGTAACCAGTGAGGCAAATTTCTAATCAAGTTCTAATCAATTTCTAATCAATAATTTAGTTGACCACTTAATCACTTTATGCAAGAATCTACCCATGATAATAGGAACACGACTTAAGAAGCTTAGAGAAGAACGAAACCTTTCGCAAGGTGATATCGAAAAGCGTACCGGCTTGCTACGATGTTATATTTCGCGGGTCGAGAACGGCCACACCGTTCCGTCACTTGAGACCCTTGAGAGGCTGGCTGCGGCGCTCGAACTTCCCCTCTACCAGTTGTTCTATGAAGGGGAAGAGCCACCTGCGCTGCCAAACCTGAGCAAGCGCCAGACGACCGAAGAGCTGGTTCTCGACGCAGAGCAGGAAAAAGAACTGCGGTTCTACGAGAAAGTAAAGCGCCTTCTCACCCGGATCGACGAGAAGGACCGCCAGCTCCTGCTGTACATGGCCCAGAAACTGGCGAGCCGGTAAGCTTTTTCTGTTTCAATGCGCTGGAGTGGTGTCTCGGACCGAAAAGCAGAGGCCAAGGGTGGGTTATTCCCACTCGATCGTGCCGGGAGGCTTCGAAGTTATATCGAAGACGACCCGGTTCACGCCCTTTACCTCGTTGACAATTCGGGTCGCCATGCGCTGGAGTAGTGTCGCGGGTAGTTGAGCCCAGTCAGCGGTCATACCATCCTCCGATTCTACTGCCCGGATGCCAATCGTTGAGGCGTAAGTTCGGGCGTCACCCATCACTCCGACGCTTGAAACGGGCAAAAGGACCGCAAACGACTGCCACAATCGGTCGTAAAAGCCTTGTGTCTTCACTTCTTGCTGGACGATGGCATCGGCTTCTCGTACCATTCGCAGGCGCTCCGGGGTTACTTCTCCGACAATCCGGACTGCCAAGCCCGGCCCGGGAAAGGGTTGCCGGCTCACCAGGGACTCGTCCAAGCCGAGTTCGCGTCCCACTGTCCGGACTTCGTCCTTAAACAGCTCGCGCAACGGCTCAATCAGCTTAAACTTCAAGTCGGAGGGCAACCCGCCCACATTGTGGTGGCTCTTGATGGTGGCGGCTGGCCCCTTAACCGACACCGATTCAATAACATCCGGGTAGAGCGTTCCCTGCACCAGAAACTCCACGTCCCCCAGCGCGCGCGCTTCGGCCTCAAACACGCGGATGAATTCCTCCCCGATGATCTTGCGCTTTCGCTCCGGGTCAGTGACGCCGGCCAAGCGGGCTGAGAAAACGCTCTGAGGCATCCACGGTCTTCACCTTCAGGTGAGCTTGCTCCCGCAATTTGCCGCTGACTTGGGCGAACTCATCCTTGCGCAGCAAGCCGTTATCCACAAAGACGCAAGTCAGCCGGTCGCCCAGCGCCCGCCCCACCAGCGTCGCGGCGACGGCGGAGTCCACGCCCCCCGAAAGCGCGCAGAGAGCGTGCTTATCCCCCACCTGCTCGCGAACGTTTTGGATGGTTTGCTCAATGAACGATCCGGGAAACCAGTTGGGCTTGATGCCGGCGACGTCGGAAACGAAGCGCTGGAGGATTTCCCTGCCCCGGGCTGGTGTGGCGAACCTCCGGGTGGAATTCCAGCGCGTACATTTGCGCCGGCGGATTCTCGATCACCGAAATGGCGTTCTGCGTCCGGCCGGTGATGGCGAATCCCGGCGGAACCTCCACCACGTGGTCGCCGTGGCTGTTCCAGACCTTCAGGGGCGAGGGAAAGCCTGCCAGCAGCCGGGAGGACGGCAGAATTTCGAGTTCGGCGAAACCATATTCGCGCCGCCCCGCCGGTTCGACCTTGCCCCCCAGCTTGTAAGCCATCCACTGCAAGCCGTAGCAGATGCCGAGCACGGGCAGGTTGAGCTTCAGCACGCGCTCGTCGCACACCGGCGACGCAGGGTCATAGACCGACGACGGCCCGCCGGAAAGAATCAGCGCCTGCGGGCTCATGCGCACTAAATCGTCAAAGGGAATGTTGCACGGCACGATCACCGCGTACACCTGAAGCTCGCGAATGCGGCGGGCAATCAGTTGGGTGTATTGCGAACCAAAATCGAGAACGACGACGGGTTGGGGAGTGGGCATTCTAGTATCCAAGGGGAAGGTTCCAGCCAAAGGGGATTCATTTTCCCTCGCCCCTTTGAGGAAGAGCGGGGACCGCAAGGCGGTGGGTGAGGGGGTTACCGCCAGCGTGAATGCATAGGTTCAGGTTGGAACGCAGCGCCAGGATTTTGACCCCCTCACCCGTCTCGCCCCAGTGGTGAAAGCGCCGGCTGCGAGCCACCTCTCTCCCCAAGGGGGCGAAGGTTGTAAATTCAAAACCACTTCACTTCGCCACGATGCTCACCAGCTTCTGCGGCACGACAATGATTTTCTTCACTTGCAGCCCGGCCAGGTGCTGGATGACTTTCTCCTCCGCCAGCGCCTTGGTGCGGATTTCCTCTTCGCCGGCGCTTACTGCCACGTGAATGCGCGCGCGCAGCCTGCCGTTGACCTGCACGGGATACTCCAGCTCATCTTCGGCCGCCAGTTCCGCGTCAAACGCCGGCCAGGCAACTTTCAGCAGCGGCTCCGCGTGGCCGAGCCCTTCCCAGAGCTCGTCCGCCATGTGCGGGGTAAAGAGCGAGAGGATAGCGACCAGGAATTCCAGCGCCGTCTTGTGGACGGTGGCGCGAATCTTCCCGGCCTCCACCGCCGCGTCGAGCTCGGTCAGTTCGTTGACCAGCTCCATGGTGTTGGCGATGTCGGTATTGAAGTGCCAGCGCTCCTCCATGTCCTCGGTCACGTGCCGGAGCGTCTGGTGTGCCTTGCGCAGCAGGCGGCGTTCCTCGGGCGTCAGGGAGGCCTTTTCTTCGGCAGTCAAATTCCCTGCCCTTACCCCTTGGAGTTTGTCGGCGTGCTTCGCCACCAGCCGATAGACGCGGCCCAAGAATCGCAATGCGCCTTCCACGCCCGCATCGCTCCATTCCAAATCCTTTTCCGGCGGCGCGGCAAAAAGCATGTAGAGGCGCGTGGTATCGGCGCCGTACTTGGCAAACAACTGGGTGGGGTCCACGACGTTCCCTTTGGACTTCGACATCTTCGAGCCGTCTTTGATCACCATGCCCTGGGTGAACAGCCGCGCCACGGGTTCGGAGAAATCCACCAGGCCGATGTCGCGCATGACCTTGGTGAAAAAGCGCATGTAAATCAGGTGCAGGATGGCGTGCTCGATGCCGCCGATGTATTGGTCAACCGGGAACCAATACTTCACCGCTTCCTTATTGATCGGCGCCGTCGCGATTTTGGGATCGGTGTAACGGTAAAAGTACCAGGAGGAATCGACGAACGTATCCATGGTATCGGTCTCGCGCCGCGCCGGCTTGCCGCACTTGGGGCAAGTCGTATTCACGAAATCCGGCACGTCCGCCAGCGGCGAGTGTCCCTGCCCGGTCAGCTTGACGTTCGGCGGCAGCAGCACGGGCAGGTCGTTTTCCGGCACCGGCACAATTCCGCACGCCTCGCAATAAATCATGGGAATGGGTGTGCCCCAGTAGCGCTGGCGCGAGATTCCCCAATCCTTGATGCGATATTGAACCGTCCCTTTGCCGAATCCCTTCGCCTCGGCGTCGCGGGTCATACGCTCGATGGCCTCTTCCGACGTGAGTCCGGAATAGGGACCCGAAGCCACCAGGCGTCCGTAGTCCACCATGGCGTGCAGAGGCGCGCCTGACTTCCGCTTCCGCGGGAGTTCCCTCCGGCACAATCACGGTGCGAATGGGCAATCCATAACTCGAGCAGAATTCAAAGTCGCGTTCGTCGTGCGCCGGCACCGCCATGATGGCGCCCGTGCCGTATTCCATCAGCACGAAGTTGGCCAGCCAAATGGGAACCTCTTCCCCATTGTAAGGATTGCGCGCCGTAAAGCCGGTGTCCGCGCCGAGCTTGGCCATGTCCACTTCCACGCGCGCGCGAACCGAGGAAGACTTGATCCGCTCCACCTCCTCGCGCAGCCGTGTGGGCTCCTTGGAATTCGCCAGCAATTCTTCCACCAGCGGATGCTCGGGCGCCAGGAACACGGCGGTACAGCCGAAAATCGTGTCCACGCGGGTGGTGAAGATGCGCAGCGGTTTCCACAGTTCGGTGACGGTGAAATCCACGAACGTGCCCGTGGATTTCCCGATCCAGTTCTGCTGCATGGTCAGCACGCGCTCCGGCCAGCGCACCAGTTCTTTCATGTCGTCGAGCAACTGCTCGGCATAGGCCGTGGTTTTCAGGAACCACTGCTCGAGTTCGCGCTCGATGACGGGCGTCTCCTCATGCCGCCAGCAACAGCCGTCCACCACCTGTTCGTTGGCCAGTACGGTTTCGCACTGCGGGCACCAGTTCACCCGGCTCTGCTTGCGATAGGCGAGCCCGCGCTCGTACATCTTCAAAAAGAACCATTGGTTCCAGCGGTAGTATTCCGGCACGCAGGAGGCGATCTCCCGCCGCCAATCGTAGCTCACGCCCAGGCGCTGGAGTTGCCCGCGCATGCGGTCGATGTAACTGAAGGTGAACTCGGAGGGGTGCCGTCCGATGCTTGATGGCGGCGTTTTCCGCGGGCAGACCGAAGGCGTCCCAGCCGATGGGATGCAGAATGTTGAAGCCCTTCATCCCCATGTAACGCGCCAGCGCATCGCCAATGGAATAGTTGCGCACGTGGCCCATGTGAATGTCGCCCGAAGGATAAGGCAGCATTTCGAGCACGTAATATTTCGGGCGTCCGGGCTCGGCTTCGGTTTCAAACAGCTTTTCGTCAGCCCAGCGCTTTTGCCATTTCAGTTCGATTTCTTGCGGATTGTAGTTTGGGTCCATGGTTTCAATTCTGAATTATGCCGGAATTATGAATTCTGAATTATGAATTGCCGATCGTATGCTGTAAAAGCTGTCCCCACTTCACAATTCATAATTCATAATTCATAATTTTTCCGCTTCTCTTTCTGCCCGCCGCTTCGCGGGTTATTCTTCCCCCAGAAACTTCCTGACGGCGTTAATTCCCTTCTTCGTAGCGCAGAACCACACGTCAGCAAGCTGATCCGGGCGAAAACTCACCACCTGGGCCTCATGGCCATTGAAGATGCACGCCTGCGCGTATCCCTCACGGGTCAATTCCCGCAGGGCATGGATAATCTCCGGCCGCGAAACCGGCGCCGCACTCCTCGCGGCCCAAGACGCCGGGTCGCGTTCACCATCCCACTCGTTGATATTCTTGCGGATAATCTCCACCGTGACATAGTCTTCCGCAATCGCGTCCAGGACCAACTCCAGGACCGCCTGGAACCGGTCCCGGGACAGCCCGTCCCACCAACTATCGGCGTTGACCACGGCCTCGAACCCCTGCCAACTTTCGCATCATCTGAATATTCCGCACGTCATCGCCCGGTTTATCCACCGGCGTCTCGCAGATGAACGGAATGTTTTTCAGCTTCGGATGCCGCACGATGCGCGCAAAGGCCTCGGCGCCGATTTGCCCTTTGCCGATGTGCTCGTGGCGGTCAGCGTGGGAGCCGAAGGCGGTCTTGGAATCGTTGGCGTGAATCACCCGCACTTTCTTCAAGCCAATCGTCGCGTCGAGTTGCTTCACGGCGGCGCGCAACCCTTCGGCCGTGTGGATGGCGTACCCCGCTTCAAAACTGTGCGCGGTATCGATGCAGGCGCCGACCGGCAAGTCCTTTTCCGCGCCCGCGATGATCTCCGCCACTTCTTCGAAGCTGCGGCCGATGGCCGTTCCCTGCCCGGCGGTGTTTTCGATCAGGATGGTCAGGCCGTCGAGCTTCAATCCTGCCGCCGCCTGGAGAAGTGATTCCACGCAGATCGCGATGGCCGCCGCCGGAGCCGCCCCCTTGGCGCTGCCGGGGTGAGTGACCAGGTAATCCGCGCCCAAAGCCAATGCCCGCTCCAGCTCGCGTCGGAAGGCGGCAATGGAACGCTCCCGAATGAGGGCATCGGACGACGCCAGGTTAATCAAATAGTTATCGTGAATGACCACGGGCGAAAGGCCGTGGGCTTGGCGCGCCGCCCGAAAAGCCTCACATTCCGCCGGCGTGGGATCGAGCGTCCGCCAGCCCCGAGGGTTCGCGGAGAACATCTGGAAGGTGTCGCACCCAATCTTCTTGGCATGATGCGCCGCATTCTCCAGAGCGCCGGCAATCGAAGTGTGTACACCCACCTTCATAGGAATTTCCCCGCAATCTTAATTGTTCATGGTAACAGACCCGTTCGAAAGGCGTCAACGGACGCCGTGGGCACTCCGTCGGCTACGCGTGAAAATCAGAATTTGATTGGGGAGATTAATCGGTAAGTCTTGGGGGCGGCACATTGACTTACGGCAACAGGCGCGAGGTTAGCGCATCGGCGGTGGAGCATTTGGCAAACCTACAAAGACCTAGTATAGTAGCCTAACTACCACCATTAGGCGGGCATCGCGTCGGGCATGTTGTCAGGCTGTTGCCACTTTTCCATAGATTCTGTAAGTTCCTTTTCTTTCAATATGTTCTGAGGTTTGGGAGGGAAAAATCAGCCCTTCGGGTCCTTTGTTTTCAATATGTTCTCAGGTTTGGGCAAATAGCCCACTGATGGACATAAAGTCGACACGCAATTTCTGTAGGATTGCTTAACTAGCATCACCGACCCGTTCATGTCCCCCACTCTGCGCGCCGTGCCGCCAGCCCACCGCTTGTACTGTCCGGCTGGCCAACCGGAGCCCTGCACCGTCACCGGGCAGGCTCCTCAGTCTCACATTGTAGCCTAATGCAGAAAGCTTGTCAAGAGAAAAGTTAAGAACAGAGAAAAGTTAAGAACGATTACTCGGTGAGTATGCGAAGGGGCACACTGAACCCTGGCAGCATGGGAGAAGTCAGCGCATCCATTGCCGAGAGTTTGGCAACCAGGGCCAAGCCTCCTTCCCCACGCCGGTAAATTTCTGTCGAGGGGCCGTTGGGGTCGATGATCCAGTACTCATCCACGCCGAATTTCCCATACAACTTGAGCTTGATGGTGCGGTCTCTCTTCTCGGTTCCTTCGGAAAGGACCTCGACAACAAGATCGGGAGCGCCCTGCGCGTTCATTTCTGTCAAAACGGACTCGCGCGCATTGGAAAAGTAAACCAGGTCGGGCTCGACGACATCAAAGGGGGAAAATACCACGTCAAACGGCGAGACGTAGACTTCGCCCAACTGGTGGTCTTCTACAAATCCGGAGAGGAAGCGGGTCAGGCGGGTCACAATTCGTTGATGCAATCTACGCGGGGCGGGCGTCACAAACAGGTCTCCTTCAACAATCTCATACCGCTTGCCGTTGTCCGGCAGCAAGCAGAAGTCGTCGTAGGTAAGGCGAGTGTCAACCGGCATAGAGTGATTATATCACCTGCCACCATCCGTGCCCAAACGGCAGGGTACTGCAGCGGCCAAGCGCCAATTTCGGAATTCGATTTAGAGATTAATCAGTAAGTTCGCGGAGGAGCACACTGAATCCCGGAAACATGGGCGAAGTCAGCGCATCCGCAGCGGAGAGCTTGGCAACCAAGGTCAAGCCTTCTTCCCCGCGCCGGTAAATCTCCGCGGAGAGCCCCTCGGGATCAATAATCCAATACTCCTGGACACCGAATTTTCCATAGAGCTTCAATTTGATCGAGCGGTCCACGCGCGCCGTGCTCTCCGACAAGACCTCGACAACCAGATCGGGAGCCCCTTGCACGTTCTTGTTCGTCAGGACATCAGCTCGGGCATTCGAGATGTAAAGAAGGTCCGGCTCAACCACATCAAACTCGGAAAACACCACGTCGAAGGGGGCGCCAAAAACTTCCCCCAGCTTGTGGGTCTCAACGAATTGCCAGAGGCGGATCGTCAGGCGCATAACAGCTCGCTGGTGCGGCGTTTGCGGGGAAGGGGTCACAAACAGTTCTCCTTCAATAATCTCACGCCGCTTGCCGTCTTCGGGCAGCAAGCAGAAGTCGTCGTAGGTGAGGCGGGTATCGACAGGCATAGGCGGATTATATCACCTGTCCCCATCCCGCCCAAACGGCGGTATACTTCACGGCCGATTGGTGTTTGAAGTATCGGTGCGAGTAGGCGCGAAGGAAGCGGTGCCCCAATCGGAATCATAAATTTGCGAGGTCATCATGGAACCTTTTCGTTATCACGTTTTTATTTGCGATCAGAAAAAGCCGGAGGGAGTTCCCTGCTGCCCGGGGCGGGGCTCGGCGGCGACTATCGAGGCTTTGCGCAAGGAAGTGGCGGCGCGCGGGCTGGCTGGACGAAGTTCAGATTACGACGTGTGGCTCGCTGGGCATTTGCGAGCGCGGCCCCAACCTGGTGATTTACCCCGAAGGCGTCTGGTACTCGGGAGTGCGGCCGGAAGACGTTCCCGAACTGGTCGAGTCGCATTTTGTGCAAGGCCGCGCGCTGGACCGCCTGGTGAATCCCGACCGGCCAGCACTGCGGGCGGAAATCCAATCGAATCGGGCCAAATTCCTGGCGGCGCAACGCGCCAAGGGCGCCGCCGGCGTCCTTCCCGATGACCTGAATCAAACCCTGCGCGCTTACATGGAGAGCCGCGCGCTGTTGACGGCCCTCGAACTCGACGTCTTTACGGCGGTGGGTAAGGGCGCCACGGCGGCGGAGGTGGCGCAGAAAATCTCCACCCACCCGCGCGCCACGGAAATGCTGCTCAACGCGCTCACGGCCATGGGCATGTTGGAAAAATACCAGGGAGTTTTCCGCGACACCGCCGCGACGGCGCGCTATTTCGCCGCGGGCTCCAAGGACAACGCCCGCCCCGGCCTGATTCACATCGCCAATATTTGGCATCGCTGGTCCAACCTGACGGAATGCGTCCGCGGCGGCACCGCCGTCGACCACGAGGAAATGGCGGAGCGCGGCGACGACTGGACCGACCCCTTCATCGCCGCCATGCATCGCAATGCCGCCGAGCGCGCCCCGCTGATTGTACAGGCCGTCGGCGCCACGACGGTCGAACGCCTGCTGGATGTGGGCGGAGGATCGGCCGCGTACTCCATCGCCTTTGCCCAGGCCAATGAGAATCTGCACGCCACCGTGCTCGACTTGCCGGCCGTGCTTCCCATTGCCCAGAGGCACATCAAAGCCGCGGGCCTGACGGGGCGCATCGAGACTCGCGCCGGTGACCTCCGACGCGACCCCCTAGGCAGAGGCTTCAACCTGGTTTTGGTTTCCGCTATTTGCCACATGCTGAGTCCGGAAGAAAATCAAGATTTGTTCCGGCGCTGTTTTGTCGCGCTCGCACCCGAGGGCCGCCTAGTGGTGCAGGACTTCATTCTCGAAGCGGACAAGACTGCGCCCAAGCAGGGCGCTCTCTTCGCCCTCAATATGCTGGTGGGGACGCCGGCGGGCAGCACCTACAGCCACGAGGAGTATACCGCCTGGATGAACGCGGCGGGATTCCACGAGGTGCGGCAAATCCGGCTGCCGGGACCGTCGAGTCTGATGGTAGGAGTGAAGTAGGCAGTAAAGCAGTAGGCAGAACGAGGGGCGGGAGGAATACCCCCTCACCCGGCCCGCCCCGGTTGGAGAAAGCGCCGGTTGCGGTCCACCCTCTCCCCCAAGGGGGCGAGGGTAGTAAATACAAATCACCACCTCTACTCTCGTCGCCGAGCCGACCTTTCAACTTTTTGACTCTTTAACTCTTTGACTGCCCTTTCACTCCCCCTCACCAAATCTCGCAACGGTCACTGGGTGGGCGGACCATGGGGTCACCCGCCTTGCAGTCGAAAGCTCTGGCGAACGCGGGCAGATTTGAAAGCGGCCCGAATACGCGGAATTTCGGCAGGGGGTGAGGGTCCACATTGGTCAGCATCCGAGCATATTCCGGACGCATGTTCTCCGCCCAAAGCTGGGCGAAGGCGAGAAAGAAGCGCTGCTCGGCGGTGAAGCCGTCGATATCCTGTGGCCGGGGTTTGCCTGCGCAGCGACTTTTGGTAGGCGGCATAGGCGATGGCGAGGCCGCCGAGGTCGGCGATGCTTTCGCCCTCGACCAACTTGCCGTTCTCGTGGAGTTTATCTTCCACGGCAAAGCCATCAAATTGATTGGCGACGCAGGCGCCGCGCGCGTCGAAGTTCTTTTGGTCTTCCGGCGTCCACCAGTTTTTCAAATTGCCCAGCGCATCAAATTGGCTTCCTTGGTCGTCGAAGCCGTGCGTCATTTCATGGCCAATCACCGCACCCATGGCGCCATAATTGACGGCGTCATCCGCCTGAAAATCAAAGAAGGGGGGTTGCAGGATTCCGGCCGGAAAGACAATCTCGTTCAATTGCGGGTTGTAGTAGGCATTCACGGTGGGCGGGCTCATCCCCCATTCGTTACGGTCCACGGGCTTGCCGACCTTATTCAGCTCGCGATGGAATTCGAACGTCTCGGCGCGGAAAACATTTTCCACGTAGGGCCCGCGCGTGATATCGAGCGCCGAATAGTCGCGCCACTTATCGGGGTAGCCGATCTTATTGTTAATAGCCTCGAGTTTAATCAGCGCCTGCCGGCGGGTGGACTCGCTCATCCAGGGAAGCTGGCGGATGTCATCGGCCAGGGCGGCTTCCAAATTTTTCACCATGGTCAGGGCACGCGTTTTGGCCTCCGGGGGGAAGGCCTTCTTCACATACACCTGCCCCAACGCCTCGCCCAGGGCGCGGTCGGTGAAGCTTACGCACCGCTTCCAACGCGGCAGAATTTCTTTCGTGCCGGTCAGGACCGTACGCTTGAAGTGAAAGTCCTCATCCACAAAGGGCGTGGACAAACTAGGCGCCGCGGTATTGATCAGGTGCCAACGAAGGTAAATCTTCCAGTTGGAAATCGGCTGGGCGGAAATCATCTGCCCCATTTCCTTAAAGAAGTCTGGGGCGGTCACGTTTACATCGCCCTTGCCCGCCAGGCCCACCGCAGTAAAATAATCCTCCCAGGGAAAGCTCGGGGCCAGGGTCTTCAAGCCCGCTTGCGGCATGCGGTGATAGACATTCTTAGGGTCGCGCCGCTCCACCTCCGTCTGGGACGCCTTGGCGAGCTGCGTCTCCAGGTCCATCACCGTCTGGGCTTCGGTCGCCGCGGTTGCGGCCGGGTCACCCATCAGTTCAAACATTTTGGCGACGTGTTTCTGGTACTCGGCGCGCTGCTCCTTGGATTTGGGGTCATCGCGGGTGTAGTAATCGCGGTCCGGCAAACCCAGCCCGCCCTGGTCCACTTCCCCCGTCACCTGGGTGCTGTCCTTGAAGTCCTGCGTGGAATCCACACCAAAGAATGCGTCAACTCCCATGCTCTGGAGGTGCGCGATCTCAGCCTCCAAGTCTGCGGTATTGGCAATCTGCTGGATGCGGTCAAGCTCGGGTTGCAAGGGCTTCAGACCTTCGCTGTCGATCTTCGCGGTGTCCATGCAGCTTCCGTAGTAATCCCCAATCTTTTGCTCGCTGCTTCCGCGCGCGGCCGCGGGGTCCTTGGCGGCGTCTTCGAGAATCTGATGAAGTATTTCACGGTTGCGTTCGGCGACCTCATTAAATACACCCCAGCTCGGATAGGCCGCGGGAATCGGATTTTTCGCCATCCAGCCCCCGTTGGCAAATTGGTTGAAGTCCGTGCAGGGGGCGCAAGTTCGATCCAAATTCGCAGTATTAAAGCCGTGCTCGGGCTCGAGCGGCGCCGCCACCATGACGAGCGACAATACTGAGAGCAATACCAAACCAAGCCAGACTTTCCAGGACCGCATCGAAGACTTACCTCGCTAATAGGGAGATGGCCGGCGAACCCGATTCCTCGGCCGCCGACGAAACTACGCATCCTATCAAGGAGCGGCGGCGAATGCCAGCCACGATTGCTCCCTGTCCAGGGTCCCGTCATTGTCCGATGGGCTTCGAAGAGGCCCCTCCCCCCCACGACCCGCAAAACGTGGGTGAGGGGAGATTCGCGCTCAAATGATTGTCAGAAAACACCGCACTGAATTAGACTACTAGCGCGCCGCCGCGAGCTGCGCGAGCGCCAAAAAAAGTGACCACCCTCACACGCCTGCTTCCGACTCTTCGCCCCCTCGCGCCCGCTTCGCTTCTGGGGCTGGTCCTTAGCACGGTAGGGGCATGCTCGCTGGGATGCGTGCGCCCGGCCGCGCTCACACCTTACACCGCTTATGTCTTAAACCATCAGAGCGCCACGCTGGCAGCGGTGAATCTGGCCGACTTCCACGTCACCGCTTCCCTTCCCGTAACGCCCGGGCCGGAGCGGGTGCTGGCGCGCCCGGGCGCCCGGCAACTTTATGTGGTATCCGCCTACCGGCAAGATCAGCGTGGCGGCCTTTCCTCACCTCCACCTCGTCACCACGCTCGATGTGGGTAGGAGCGCCAAAGACCTGGCGTTCTCCCCCGATGGCCGCGCCGCCTACGTCCTCGACCCGGCGGATCACGAAGTGGTTTTTCTTGATTGCGAAGGCGGCTCGGGCAATCCCCCGGAAGGAGCAATCCCCAGGGTAGCCTTCCGCCTGCGCTTGGGAGGCGCGCTTGCAGACCTCGCCCTCTCCCCCGACGGAAAAACCTTGGTGGCCGCTTCTTCGACCCTGACCAGCTCACCTTCATCAGCACCGAGACGCGCCAGCCACTGGGGACTGTGGAAGTTGGGCAGTTGCCCGGCCCCATGGTGATTCTGCCGGACAATTCGAAAGTTTTCGTTGCGGACACGGGTGAGGAGAAGATCTCCGCCGCGGACGTGGCCTCGCGGAAAGCTGCTTTCGCACCTCGAGATTGGCGCGCGGCCCACCGCCCTGTTGCTGAAGCCCGATGGCGGCGAGATTTTCGTTCTCGCCGCGCCGTCCTCGACACTGGTCATCGTGGACGCATTCCATGACAACGTGGAGCAGACTTTTCCCCTGCGGCCGCGACCCCGTGGCCGGCGTTTTTCGGCAGGATATCGAGCGTGCTTTACATCGCCAATGCGGGGGATGGCTCGGTGTTGGCCCTGGATGTTCAAAACCGGGCGGTGCTGGCCTCAACCCACGTGGGCATGGAGCCGCGCGCCCTGGCCTTGACACCGGATGAGCGGCTGCTGGTGGTGGCGGACCGCGCCGCCTCCAGCCTCGCCGTCCTGCACGCGGACCCCACCAGCTTGAGCAACGGGCGCTCCGTCCTCATCACCACCGTGCCCGTCGGCGCCTCACCGGTCGATGTGGTAGTCCCGGACTATGTCAATCCGGAGCGCTAACCCTGGGGGTTAGGCGGCGGAAGCGTGATTCGCTTCTGCCGGAGATTAGGGCGCGCAGATCGTAATTACTTGGGAACGAGTTCGGTCCAGCTCTGGCTGACCGGGTAGACCTGACCGTTGGGGTTGAGGGTGTGGTCGTTGGTCTGGATCAGCGTGCTGCCATCCGACGATATCCACTGGTGGTTGTACTGGCTGCTGGCTTCAATCTTCTGCCCGGTGCTGGGATTGATAAAGGTCTGCTGGTCGAGGGAGTGCAACGCCGTTTGATGCGCCGAATCGCTCATCGCATCGGTGCGGGCGCGGTCGGCTGCTATGGCATGGTTGGTGCTGTTCTGCAAGTTTTGCTGGAAGGCCTGGCCCGCCGCCAGGCGAGCGTCACCCTGAGCCTTGAAGTTCGCCATATTCTTCTGAAACTCGCGATTACTGGCCGCCTGCATCTGCTGGAACATGGTTGTCATATCGTGGATCACGCGCTGGTCCCACTCCGGGTTGATCTGCGCATAAGCAGGCGCGTGCGCCAACACCTCATCCAGATGCCCCTTCGGCGCCCGCTTAATGATCGTCCCGCGCGAGCTACAGGTGCGCTTCGTATACGCCGGGCTCCACGGCCGCCCCGGCCCCGTCGGCATCCCCATCACCTGCGTCTCGAGGCAGTCGATCACCGTGAACTCCGACTCCTCCACCGCCTGCCCGTTGCGCTCATATTCAACCCGCACCTGCGCCGCATCCTGAAACTGCCTCCCCTTCAGGCCGTACCCTCGAAGGCTCGCAGCGGACTTCTCATTATTCGCCGCCACCGCTGCCTGTAGCTTCTCTGCCAGCGGCACAACAACGACCTTTTTGGCATCCGGGTGCAGATTCGGCACCGCAATATTCAGCAGAAGGCCGGCCGCCGTATCAATTTTGATGGTGGACGGGCATTTGGGTCCCATGACGTTAGACCCGTTGCTCGTCCACGTCCACGACACCCCCGGCAGCGACACAAACTCCGTCACCCCGTCCGGACTCTGCGCGGTGTACGACAGTCCGGCGGCAGGAGTGGGGGGCGGATGGCATCCTCCAGGGCGCAAAATCAAGCCCGCGAACTTCCACCCCGTCGGCACTTCAATCGTGAACGCCGTCATCCCATACGCCGGATCGCGTACCTCCTCCTTGCGCGTGCCGGACCAGGAGATATTGGCAGTGTGGGATTTATCCTGGCTGCAAAGGACGCTCGAACTGATCGGGGCGATGAGCGCCAGGCTGACCATTAACGCGATTTTGTGCTTCATGAGGATCTCCTTTATCTCGAGGACTCTTACGGTTGGAAGTGGGGATACGGCGGGAACATTTCTCCCGACTTCTGGAGCACCGGTCCCTTTAGACTGAGTTTGTGATAAGACCCTTATAAATGCCCCACCAGTATAGTTCGCTAAACGGGGACTGTCAATCGTAGCGCAAGAGTTGACACGGCAAAGTGAGCATGGCGCGGAGCTGTTCTGTGGGTCCGCAGCACTTGGGCACAGCCAGTGAGAATATCCGCTTCGATGAATCGGGGCGCTACCGGGTTGGACCCCGATGCCTGCAAGGCCGTGCGCCGTAGGGGGACGGCTTGCCGCCCCCTGCTTCCGCATTCACCACGCGGAACGCCGGGTAGGGCAAGCCCGGCATCTCGTGATGGCATTCGCCTGTTTGAACCGCGCCAGAGGTTGTGTGACCCGGAGGTAGCCACGGCCAATTCGTCTTGGGAATTGAACGTGGGTTCGTCATTAAAGGAAAAGCCCATAGTCACGAGGGTGGTGGTGACGGCTACACGCTTGCTGACGGGGGCGGAGTTGGCCGACGGATCTTCAGCTATGGCCGCCCAGTCACGCGCGCGCGGCGGGCGACTGCAACCCGTTGTGAGCACGAGGCACTCGCGTGTCCGAGGGGGCACGCAGAGCCTTCGCCAGCGCCTCGGGTACGTCCAACATGAAGAAACGCTCTGCCGAATACGCGTAGTCTTCGCCGCTCTCGTCAATCACACGAAGGTACCCATGTCTTGCGGCTTCCTCGTCAGCTATCACCGGATACAACTTCCCGGCTTCCAGCGAGGCCGGATACCCCGTGTTGTCAATGCAGACTCCGAATTTTGTTCGTCGCCTTGGTTTGCTTCTCATAGCTCAATCCAGCAAAGGGAGTTTCAATTTGAATTCCTTCCTTCCGATCCCGTGCGCCTCGTACCAATGGACCTCTGCTGTGTGAATCGTACCATGCCGGAGGCGAACTTTGGCAATGCCCCGTAATTTCCTCCACCGCCCCTTGCCATACATCCTTTGCAATCGCCTGCGAACGCGAATCCGGCGCCCACGGCGATGGGCTCGATCGCGGTGATTTCGCCCATAATCTCAAAGTCCATGCGTCCTCAACCACGACGGTCGGCGCTTGACCCTAATTGGTTAAATAGCATACATCAAAACCGGGGCGTGCGCCCTCGGCGTCATCAGAAAAGCCGCAGAGCTTGAAATGCGGCTCTGCGCCAGCCGGCGGTTGAACTCGTCACTCGTCACTTGTCACTCGTCACTCTCCTTATTGCATTCACCCTTTCGAACGGCGCCTGAGGTTGTGTGACCCGGAGGTGGCCACGGCCAATTCGTCATGGGAATTGACCGTGGGTTTGTCGTCGAAGGAAAAGCCCAACGGTCACGAAGGCCGTGACGTGGCTACCCCCCTTGCTGTTGAGTCAAGTGTGGAGTATACTCCACAGTATGGAAACCATCCAAGTTGTCTTGGGTTCGGCATTAGTCCGCGCCGCGGATGGAGCCGCCAGACGCGCGCGGATGAACCGATCGGCGCTGGTCCGCGAGGCGTTGCGCGAGTACCTGAAACGTCTCGAGACGCGAGAACTTGAAGCCCGCGACCGCACGGGCTACGAGGAGCATCCCGATGGGTCGACCGGGGCGGCAGATTGGGAGCGGGTAGCAGCATGGCCGGAGCCATAGCACGCGGAGAAGTGCGCCTCTATCAATTCCCCCACCCGGACAAGCAAAGACCCGTGGTCGTACTCACGCGGGACAGCGCGATCGCGTACTTGTCCGCCGTCACGGTGGCCCCTATCACTTCCACCATCCGGGGCGTGCCATCGGAGGTCGGGTTGACCGAGGCGGACGGAATGAAGGGCGCGTGCGCCATTAATCTCCACAACGGCGTCACAGTGTCGAAGGCCAATTTGGGAAGGCGCGTGGCAACCCTCAGCCCCGAGCGAATGAAAGAGGTCTGCGCCGCCCTGGCCTTCGCTCTCGGCTGTACATCGTAAGGGGCAGCGGGCGACCACAGGGGGACGGCTCGCAGGTCCCTGGCAAAACTTGCTTTGAAGCGAACTTTCAATGTCCGCCCTCAAGAAGGGACAGGACTTCCCCGCGACTTACGTCTTCCGTGCGCCGGCCTTCCTCGATGGCGCGGGCCAAGGCAATATCCTCCAGAGTCTCCTCGATGGCGTCGCGCAGAAGGTCTTTGCGTTCCTCCAGCACTTCCACGAGGGCCGTCTTGAAAAGCGCTTTCAGCCTCGCCTCATCCATGGTGACCTGAGCCATCGTGCCCTCCTTGCTTAAGATTATAACTGACCGCACGCGCCCCGGCAAAGGCTGACCCGCTGGAAGAGCCCCAGCGCCGGAGAGCGGTCACTTCGCTACCAGACTGACCCCGATGTCCACAAGGCCTTGGGCAGTAAGGGGACGCCTTGGCGCCCCCTGGTTCCGCATTCATCATGCGGAACGCCGGATAGGGCAAGCCCGGCATCTCGTGATGGCATTCACCCATTCGAACGGCGCCTGAGGTTGTGTGACCCGGAGGTCGCCACGGCCAATTCGTCTTGGGAATTGGCCGTGGGTTCGCGATCGAGGGAAAAGCGAGTAGCCCGGGGGGTGGGGGTAGCGCAAAGGTGGGCGCAGTCTGCCCTCCTTTGCGGCCCTTTCGGTAAATTGCGTTACCATGCGCGCAGTCGTTTCACAGCACGCCGCTGCCCACCATGACCGCGCAAAGATTGGCCGCGAAGCCCAGGACCTTTACACAACATTGGGGCGGTGAAAAACCGCGGAGGGACGCAAAGTACGCGTACCTTGCGCTACCCTGCTATTTCGATTTACCAGCTTCATGTAATCTGCGATAACCGTTTTAGTTAGCTTTCCTATGGACGCAGCCTGGCCCTATGAAGTCTACCCATAGCCACGTCGTGGGGGCTGGCGCAGACCCCCAAGAACCGGGGTCTGCGCCAGCCAGCGTGCAACAGCATGGGGATTTGACACAGTTAGTTAGGGCGGGACATTTTCGTGATCACGAGAATGGTCTCCCGTTTTGTGGTTTGTGTCCTTCTTCGAGTGCGCCGCTCATCTGGGATTTCGTCGACAAGCAGGCTCTGAACGGAAGCGAGAGATGAGTAATTCTCCCGGACAATCTGTGCCAGGGCAGCAGCCGAGTCTTGCTTACGCCCGTCCCTATTGTAGTCCCCCAAGACTAGGACGGCCGGCTTACCTGCTTTCAGAACCCTCAGCATCTCTCCTGCCGCCCGTGTCATTTGAGGAACATACACTCTTTCGTTTGACGTCAATTGGTCATCAACCTTGCGATAATCATCGACGCCCAAGAACCAGAGCCTGAGCCGATTGTCCCGACCATAATCTAGTGCGCCATAATAGGGCGGGCTGGAAATTATGGCATCTACCGAATTGTCATCACAAGACAACGACATGGCGTTCTCGCGGAGAACGACTCGCGTGAGGTCTGGCCTGGGTGGGTCGAACCTCCGATATGCACGAGCTATCTTGGCGAGTAAGCGCGGGCGGACTGGTCGGTATCGATACATATCAGGAAATGTCTTTGGGGGGAACTTCTTGACTCTCAGGTACGGTACGAGGTGGCTTGCGGGATAGGAAAGGAATCCTGGGCGAACGTGGTGGAGAATTCCGAGGAGGCAGGCGAGTACAAAACAATCTCCCCGCCGCCTGAGAACCCTGCTTAAGGCTACTGCCTCCGCGAGAGTCTTGGCGTGAAAAAAGGCCTTCACCCAGTCGGGTATTTCGCCGAGCGAAACCGTCTCATCGGCTGCTTCATCGAGGGCCTTAAGAGCAGATGTCATTGCTTCGGCGTGCGTGCGCGGAGCGGATAACTTTCCCTTCGTCAACACATAAGCATAGGGGTTCAGGTCATTTCCGATCGCATGGCGGCCAGCCAAGAGAGCTTCGCAAGGTACGACGCCTGAGCCACAAAACGGATCAAGGACCACATCTCCTTCACGGCTGAACTCCTTGACCAGTGCCCCAGCCATTCCAGACTTTAGCTTTCCAACATACGGAGACAGCTGGTGGATGGAACTCTCCTTCGCGTTGAAGCACCCCTCCCAAAGCGACCCGGTGATTCCGGCCTGACTCGAAAGGGGCGGTGCCTCGAAAAATGTCGGTCCGCTAGGCATTGGTCACGCTCTCCTCCACCACGTTTCCCATATGCAATATGCGAGTGCGCCTTTGATAAACCTGTTTCTGTCGCTTAGTTACAGAAGCCATGTGGATCTCTACATACCATATGTGCTTTTCACGGTCTTCTGCCCTGACCCCAAAACTGTCAAGAATCATTCCGGGTAAGTAGAGCGATTCGATCCTATGCGTCTGAGGGGAGGGTTGCTGCGGGGTGGGCTGCTCCTGTGGCATGAGAAATATGTCAGGGGCGATTTCGCCGTTGTCGACCTCATCCGCGTATTTCGGGCACCTTCGAAGAGCCGACCCACATAGTTGGTCCTTGAAGAGAACTGCGTCAACTATCTTGCCCCTCTTGAATAGGTTGTTCGCCAAGCGATTCACGATGATTGAGCGTACGCCTTGCGATGGTTGATTCGAGACGGAGCCGTCCAAATGAGACCATACCAGAAACTCCTGTGCCCACGGTGGACGCTCAGTGACCGTCACACTGATTCCCTCACCCCCCTTGACCTCCAAGGCAGCGCAGACACGCGGCGCTTCCGTCAGTACTATAGTGAAATCGTGACGAACTCCACGTCCCGTTCGCTCAAACCCTGCAATTCTGCCTTCCGCCTGAAGCCTTGCAAGCACTGTATTAACCATTCCCTGACGCTGGGTAACCGACGAAGCTATAAAGCTGCCCCGAATTATTTCTACCGCAGATCTGAACACACGCTTGGGGTGGTAGTCCTCCGGCTGAATACCCTCGGCGCGCAGAACTTCGGGGTGATTCCTATCCATGTTTCGCAACAGATCGATTGTTGGATCGATTTGTGCCAATGCCGTTGCGTCGTGAGTGCAGGGGAGAATAGGCATATCAGTACGGGAACCGCGGCCCGCGTATCAACTTTTGAATACTACCACAGAAGCACGGGCTGGGGCAGGCGGGCGCGGGTGGCTTCTGAACGGTCGCCGACATATAAGAAAATGTCGACGCCACCCGCGAGGTAATCATCTTTTACATCGAATTCGAAACCGCGTTCCTGGACCAGCATGGTGACTCGGTGGCTCGGCACTTGGCCCACCAGCAGGGCGAAAATCTGTACTTGATTCAGCGGCTTCTTGGCGCTGGCGGGCTCGGGCGGCTTGGCGGCGCGCAGGGCCTTAAGAAATGCCTCGCTTGCGCCTGCGGCCTTGAGGGTTTGGTAAAAATCCTCAGACGGGGCGAAATCAATCCCGCGCTGCTCGATCAGCTTGGCGCCCGACTCGTCTCCGAATCCGTCGCGCACCATGTTACGACCTGCTCCTGGGTAAAGGGCTTTGCCGGGCTGTGTCCGTTGTTGTAGCGCCGACCTTGAGGGCCTGCCCTGAGCTTGCCGAAGGGTCGGCATGCCGTAGCGGCGGCTTTACGCCGCCATGGCGAGGTAAACTCGCCGCTACGTAAGCATGTGCCGGGCTAAAGCCCGGCGCTACATTTTCCTGTTGCGCCCGCAGGGGCAGCGTCAGAATCACTGCGATGATGAGCATTGGATGGTTACGACCGGTCGACGCCACATCGGCACCTCCCGAAAGCGGGAATCACTACAACGATGTGCGGAGCATTCTACCACGGGAAGTTCACGCATTCTGATCCCTTCTCCGAACGCCGCGACGAAAAGATTCACCACGGAGACACGGAGATCACAGAGAAAAGGCCTCCGGTTGGGGCGGGCAAAGACCTGGTTCCTCGTTGGCTGCCGGGTAGATCTTCCTCCGTCCGACCTCCCTGACCTTTGTCCCTCTGCGGTGAAGTCCCTTGGGGGTTGCTGTCGGCCCGGACAAAATTTCTCTTGACAAACTTTAGGCTATGCTGTATACTATGTGGGTAGGTCAGCTTGAGGCGCCGCCATGTCCCTGCTGAAGCCCCGCGTCATGACTCCGGCCCGCTGGGCCGCCAACCGCCGCAACGCGCAGAAATCCACCGGTCCCGCGCACCGCCCGCGGCAAGGCCCAATCCCGATTGAACGGCCTGCGGCACGGGTTCTGCTCGCCCATTTACCGCCAGTTCTGGCTCGCCTTGTTTGAGGCTCCGCCCGGCTACCCCGTGGCGAACACCGTATGGAGCATGCTGACGCCGGAGGAATCCTGCCACCCCGTGTATGCGAACCTCATTGACGTTCACTATGCGATGGAGTTGGAAGACCGGGCTTATACCCAGCGCGTGCGGCGGCGGCGCGCCAGACAGGCGTTGCGCGATCCCGAGCGAAGCCCAGAACCTCTTGAAAACAATAGGTCGAGCGAAAACAAGAACACCGTAAATCCTGACATCTAATTGAAAACAAACATCTTATACGATTTTCCCCTAATCTTATAGAAAATAAAGGTAGATAGTCGAGACTGGGGCGGTAAAACCGGAATTCCCATGCCGCGTCTGGGCAGTATTTTCCCCTTCTGAGGGGCGGATTCCCACAGTTGTCTACAACATTTTGAAAGTAAATGCGTTATCGTGTTTTTTGAGGGTTGCCAAGGGATTATTGTCGGCGCGTCGACAGAAGGCAGGAAAGCCGAAGGCGGATTCAAAATTCAAGGTTCAGAATAGAATCCGGAAGCGGGATTTCGGATTCTTGATTCCGGAATTCGCCCAGTGGAAGGGCATTACCAGCTCGTCAAGTCTTCCGTCAATTCGAGGGTCAGCCACCCTTCTTGCGGGAGGACCTGAAGGGGCAGTCCATCCATCCAGATGGAACCCTGAAGACTGATCCGTTCGTGCGGCATGACACCCAGGATACTGTAATCGAGGCGAAGTTCGAAAATCCTGGAAAATGCCACTTGCACCTGGTCGCCGGTCACCAGGGGCACCGGCAGGGATTCCCCGCCCTTCCAAAACTCCACGGCCTTAACCGTCCCCCCAGCGATCGCCGCGTGCAAACTGGCGCGGCTCTCGCTGTTGACATTGACGCGGATTTCGAAATCGGGGTGATCGTGGAGGAAGGTTTCACCCAGGTCCAACCGCAAATAGACCGCCTTGTCGCAGTAGCCGTAATACAGCGCTTCCACAATCTGGGCCACGCCGTGCATCGAGCCGGAGCGGTAATCCGGCTGGCAAAGCCCCGCCCCCATCCACTCGAAATAAGTGGTGACCCGGCCATCAATCTGGGGATGAATCTGCGCCGAGGGCGCCACCGTGCGGGCATGCACGCGGGACGCTTGATGGGCACGGCCAGCTCATCCGTGGGCGACCCCCCCAGCAGCCGGTAGATGTTGCTCAGGTGCTTGCGGTAGAGCAGGTCGAACTCTTCATCGTTGGCGGTGGAGTGCTCCGGCCCGTACCACCAACACCAGTCGCTCCCCTCCGCCACCCACAATTCCTGCTGCGCCAAGCGGCGGTTCTCAGGCGTCACCTTGGGACTATCCGCGTGCTGCGCATAGAAATCGCGCGCCTCGCTGAGCAGGTCCCAGGCGCGATTGTCCTCATCCGCGCCAATCCAGACGTCGTAATTGGCGTTGATCCACGAGCCGGGAACGATATGCGACAGGGCGCCCTGTTCGGTGACCTTCAGCGCCTCGCTGGCGGTCACGGCGCGAAGGTCCGGGTCCGCCGCGATGCGCCCGTAGAAGGCCTTCAGGAATTCCCGCCCGTTGCCGGGGTAATACTCCCAGGCGTTTTCGCCGTCCAGAATCACGGAAACCACCGCCGGCCGCTGGCCGGTGCTTCGCCCTGCCGCCTTGATGCGTTGGTGCAGGTCGGCCGCGGCCGCGTGGGGGTCCATGCGGGAGTAAACAAAGCCAATCAAATCGGAAAGCTGGTGGTCACGGAAAAAAAGCGAAATGGGCTTCCCACCCGTGGAGAGGGCGTGCGGGCGATAGAGTTCTTCTCCGCCTTGCAGGGTGCCATCGCCGCGGCGGTAAAACCCCATTTGCTTGGTCCGCGCCAGCACCCCTTCGTCCGTCGCCGCCCAGATGAAACCCTCCTCGGCGGCCAAGCGCAGAACCTCGTCGGAAACGCTTCCTTCGCTCGGCCACAGCCCTTGGGGCCGTCGGCCAAAGACGCGCTCGTGCAGCGCCACTGCGGCCCGCAACTGGTCGCGCGCATCCTCCGGATGCCGGAAGCGGTGGCGCGGCAGCTTTACCCCCGGGTGCGACTCCTGCGCGATGGCCGTGTCGCAAAGAAGAGGCAGGATGGGGTGGTAAAAGGGAGAAGTGGAAATCTCGATTTGTCCGCGCTCGGCAGCCTTCCGATATTCTTCCAGTGTTACATTAAATAACTCGATTTCTTTCTTGCGAACAATGGCCTTGTCGTTTTCGCTATAGCCCCTTCCCTTCTTCACCAAGCGCATCACTTCCGGGTCGCCTGCCAGGAAAATCTCGTCGAACCATGCCACCTGCGAGAGCACTTGAAGGTCAAGAATCTCTTGCGGTGTGAATACCTTTGCCGCCGTCGCCAAGCCGGATTTTTGTGACTTCTCCCACAACTCGCGAAAGCGCGGGTAACGGTTGAGCAGATTGTCGTAATTGATCTGAAAGGCAGAGGCAAGCAGGGCCTCGCGCTCGGTCACCGGTCAAGTCGACGGCGGGCTTGAAGGCCAAATCGTAGGCGGGCTCATGCGCCGTGTCGCGGGCATAATCCTCAATCTGCAAAACAAGTGAAGGCACCAGATTAAAGGTGGCGTGGACGGAGGGAAAATCCCGCATGACCGCAACCATGCCGTAGTAATCTTTCAGGGAATGCAAACGCACCCAGGGCATGGTGTAAACGTCTTCCGCCAAGTCCTTGTAGAAAGGCTGGTGCATGTGCCAAAGAAGCATGAGGTAGGTTGGAGGCATGAGGCTAGAGGCCAATTCCTTTACGCAGTCGAAATCGGTGTGCTAGCATGGCACGGGGCGGCCCGATGGGTAACCGGTCGAATAGACCCGCGAGCCGCATCCCCGGTTCGAACTTATGCGGATTCTGACCCGCTACATCCTGAAAGAAATTTTCTCCCACTCCCTGCTCGGGCTGCTGGTCTTCACCTTTGTTATCTTCATCCGCCAATTGGGCAATCTTCTGGAACTGGTCGTGCGGCACAACGTCCCCCTGCGCGATATGGCGACCCTGTTCCTGCTGCCGGTGCCCAGCATCCTGATGCTGACCATCCCCATGGCCGTGATGGTCGGGACGCTGATTGGGCTGAGCCGCATGGCTGCCGACGGCGAGATCATCGCGGCACGCGCTTCCGGGATGGGACTGGCTTGCTTTGTGCGGCCCGTCATGATTCTGGCGGTGTCCGGCTGGGCGGTGACCCTGGGGATGGGCCTGTTCCTCGCCCCCCAGGCCCTGCGCAAGATGAACCGCATGGAAACCGGGCTGACGGCCAGCCAAGTACCCTACGAGATTCAGCCGCGCGTCTTCATTGAGCAATTCCCCAATTTGCTGCTTTACCTGGAGGATGTAACCGGCTCCCGGTCAACCTGGCACCGCGTGTTTATCGCTGACTTAACACAGCGCAACTCTGTCAAGGTTACCTTAGCGGAAAGCGGAGTGCTTGTCAACGAAGCCGCCCGCAACCGCTTTGTGCTGCACCTCGAGCAGGGCACGACGCATGAATTCGACCCGGTCCGCCCGGATGAATACTCCATTGCTTCCTTCACGGACACGGAAATTCCCATCCCTGTCGAGCAGGGGGGCCCGGGGTCGGCAGAGCGCAGCTCACCACCCTATTTAACCCTCACCCAGCTTTGGCAACACATCCACCAGCCGCGCGATCGCCAGCCCGCGCTGGTGGAGTTGCATTGGCGCTTTGCCTTGCCGGTGGCAGCCATCGTCCTGGCACTGGTGGGCATCCCGCTGGGAATCTCCACGCGCAAGGGCGGCAAGTCCCTGGGCGTGATGCTCAGCCTCCTGCTGTTTTTCGTGTATTACATCCTGATGGCCTTCGGGCGGAGCTTTGCCATGCAGGGGCGCGTCTCACCGGTCATCGGGCTGTGGTTGGCCAACGTCCTGTTTGCCCTTGCCGGAATCATCATGCTCTCGAATCTGAGCCACGTGCGAACTCGCATGATGTTCCTTCAGGATGCGTTCGATGACCTCGTGAAACGCTGGCAGCATTGGCGCGCGCGCCGGAGCCACTCCCAACAACCGGTCACCCATCGAGCGCCGGGCCAACTCGGCGGCCGATTCCTGCAAATCCTGGATATCTACGTCCTCCGCGGCTGGATCTTCTATTTTGTCATGCTCCTCATCGCCTTCACGGGCGTATACGTCATTTTCGATTTCTTCCAGGTTTTAGGTGACATCGTCCGCAACCAGATTCCCGCCCGCGTGGTGGTGGATTATTACCGCTATCTCCTTCCCCAGGTTGTTTACCTGATGCTGCCGCTCAGCATTCTGGTGGCAACCCTAGTGAACTTCGGGCTGCTGACCAAAACCAACCAGGTCACCGCGATTAAATCCGCCGGGGTCAGCCTCTACCGGCTGTCGGTTCCTGTGCTGGGCGTGGCCGCACTGCTGAGCGTGGGCATGTTTTTATTTGCCGACCGGGTGCTGCCGGAAACCAATCAGCGCCAGAACGGCTTGCGCAATCAAATCAAGGGCAAACCCGCCCAGACCTTCTATCGGCCCGATCATCAGTGGATTTTCGGGACCTCCAGCCGCATTTACAACTACACCTTTTTTGATCCTGACCAGAATGTCTTTGCCAACCTCTCGGTGTTCGAATTCGACCCCGCCACCTTCCGCATGACCCGCCGTTTGCACGCGGCGCGCGCCGTTTGGGAAGCATCGATCCACGGCTGGATCCTGGAAAACGGCTGGTCTCGGGACATGAATGGAGACCGCGTTACCGGCTACCTGCCGTTCTCCGTGGCGACGTTCAAGGAGTTGACGGAAGAGCCCGGCTACTTTAAGAAAGAAGTCAAACCCTCGGAACAAATGAGCGCGCTCGAATTGCGCCACTACATCGCCGACCTCAGCCAAAGCGGCTTCGACGTGGTCCGGCTTTCCGTGCAGTTTTATCGCAAGTTCTCCTTTCCCCTGATCGCCTTCGTGGTCACCCTCATCGGAATTCCCTTCTCCTTCACCATGGGCGGCAAGGGGGCTCTGACCGGGATCGCCTTGAGCATCGGCATCGCCATCGTTTACTGGTCAACCTCCAGCCTCTTTGAAGCGATGGGCAACCTGAGCCAACTCCCTCCCGCCATGGCCGCTTGGTCACCTGATATCCTTTTCGGCTTGGCAGGATCGTACCTGCTGCTTCGCATCAAGACCTGAAGGCGTGCCGAGTGACAAGTGACAAGTGGGTAGGAAGCGCTAGAAGGTTCCAGGGTCGAATGCGGACCGGTATTGTGGATAAACCAAGAATGGCCAAGGATATCGACCAAAGAGGGGTTATCACGAAGCCGCTATGGGAATGAACTGACGCAAACTTGTCGTTTCCAGGATCGACCCGCCCGAGTCGCACTATTTCTCGCATGTTCACTGTAATATTACACTTTAGTTTCATATGATTATTAATTTTTATTAAAGTCTTACTTTATGATTATAGGACGGCTTTTTGGGACCTGCTCCGCAGAGGATCTTCCTGCCTGGGCTTCCATCTCTCGCGCAACCTCATTCAGCAGGGTTCGGGCCTCCGGGTTCTGGGGATCTCCGGCAAGCTCGGCTCCAATTTCCTGCTGGGCCTCGGATAGCTTACCCTCCCCCCTCAAGACCATCCCCAGACCCAGGTGGTAGTCCTTCCCCTGCGGGCGGACCAGCAAGGCCGTGCGGACAGCCTTCTCCGCCTCGCTAAGCCGGCCCATTTGCAGCAACGCCATCCCCAAGTAGAGGAATTGATCGCCATCCGTGGGGTCAGCCGCGCAGGCCCGGGCAAAGTAGCGGGCAGCCTCGGGATAGTTTCCCTGCCCGTAATACGAGGTACGCCAGGTTGACGTTCGCCCGCCAGAAGTCGGGGTGGATCGCCAATGCTTGCTGGTACAGAGTCATGGCCGGGCCCTCCATTCCGCGTTGCGCCACGGCGGCCGCCAAGCTGGTGGTGGCGGAAACGTTGTGGGGAGCAATTTCATGCGCATGGAAGTTCAGGGAGAGATCATCCGACCAGTAAAGGCTCTGGCGCACCGTGGCGAAACCCATCAGCAGGCAAGCCACCACCGTGCCCCCAGCCACCCAGGCAGGCCGCGTCTGAAGGTAACCGCGACCACGGAGTCGACTGCCGCAGCGCGAGCGCCACCAAAAGGGAAAAGCCCACGGACGGGAGGTAAAGGTAACGGTCGTGGGCGATTTCGCCTTCGGGCAACAGGCGGAAGTTGAGAACCGGCAAAATCGCGAGCACCATCCAGAGGCCGGCAAACGCCAAGGCGCGCGCTTCCGCAGGCCGAGCGCGGCGCGTCCGGAAATACCACCCGAGCAGCAAGGCCAGCTGCGGCGAGCACCCCGACGAGCGGCAGGAAGAACCCGCGGAGCGTAGCGGCGGAAATATAGGGCGTGTCGTAGTAGCAGCTCAAGCCGAGGGGCCAGACCAGCAGGCGCAAATAGAAGATCAGCACCGCAGGAATGGTGAGTAATTCCGTCCGCAGATCCACCGGGGTGACGGTGTGGGCGAAACCTTTGAGCGCCCAGACGCGCAGAGGCACATAAACAAGGGTCACGGCCAGAAATGGAGCGGCAGCTACCAGGACAACGCGTAGTCTCTTCCCGACGGCAGGATTCCCCGCCCGTCCCCCGCCGCGTGGATCCAAGCGTAAACGGCAATGAAGATGGGCAGCATCATGCCACTTTCTTTGGAAGCAGCGCCGCGACAAAAGGGCCAGTGCCGCCGCCAGCCAATGCGTCCAGATCCGGCCTCGCGGGCACGCAGCCAGGCCAGCATCGCCGCCAGCACAAACAGAGTGCAGAGCAGCCTCAGGAACCGCAGAAACATAAGCGACGGCTTCGATGTGGACGGGATGGAGTCCGAAAATCAGCCCGGCGAACCCGGCGACCCAGGTGTCCCTCGTCAACCTGAGTCGCCAACAATAAACAAGGCAGGTCACCCCCAGGTGCGCCAAAACCGACGTAAGGTGCCAGCCCCACGGGTGCAGGCCAAACAGTGCGTCGTTCAGTCGCAGCCAGAGAAGAAAAAACGGCCGATAGTAATTTGACAGCAGGTGCGGATAAAGGAAGCTCCAAACGTGCGAGCTGAAATAGCTCGGGACGTAATGCCAGGCAGCGAATCGAGTCGTTGCGGACAATGCCCGCCGTATCGTCGAACACAAACCCGAAACCCAGGGTGCCCGCGTAGGCAAGGAAGGTCGCGGCAAGGATCGCAGCCGGCCACGAGGGCGCGCGCCCGACGGGAATCGCCCGCCCGATAACGTGGCCATTCGAGTTGTCGAAAGCATCCTCGGCACGCATGTGATGCTCTCTTAAGGGCAATACTGTTCATTTAGGCGATCTGAGGCTTGAACCCCCTCACCCGGCCCGCCCCGGCTGATGAAAGCGCCGGTTGCGGTCCACCCTCTCCCCAAGGGGGCGAGGGTTGGAGATCCAATCCCCTCAAACCAACTCTCTCCTCGCCCCTTTGGGGGAGAGGGGTCAGGGGGTGAGGGGATCGAATAGCAATCTCGCAACTCTGAGTAAACATTATTGCTCTTAGGGTAGATCATTCCTGGCCGCCACGGCGTATCATAGCCATCGGCGATGAGGCCCGCGACCGTCCCTTTCGCTCAGGCCTCGGACCGCCACGATCGCGCTGAGGGCCGGGCGGCCGGCGGGTGTCCACCAGATATTCGAGATGGTATCCTGCCCCCTCGTACTTGGCTCGGGTCATGCCCAGGCCCATGTCGCGATTCGGGAAGATCTCCAGGACGATCAGGTCAGGCCGGAGCGAAAGGGTATAGTCGGGATTAAACTTGATGTGGCCGGGCTCATAATGGTCGGTTGCCACCGGCATGTGGGCAATCGACCGGATCCGCCAAGCCCATCATATCCTCGCGTGTAGAGACCGGAGAAGAAGGGGATCTTGCCCAGTGGCCCGATGGCCAGGATCCGCCCCGGATAATCTGTCTCCCAGGAATTTCCCCAGCCCCACCCAGCAATCGTACTTGTTGGAAACTGTAATCAAAACGGGGATCGATGAACCACGGCGGCCCCGCCTGGAGCGCGGCGAGCAGCACGATTCCGTAAACCCCCATCGCGGGGCTCGCGATGCTCTCTCCAGGAGGCAAGCACCGCGAAAATCCCCAGAGGAAATAGGACGATCAGGAACCTGTCCCAAAAGTGATCGCCGCCGATGTAGAACCAGTAAGCCAGCCACAGCGGGCGCGAAGAGAATCTCAAAGCGCAGCCGGTCCGCGAACTCGCGCCAACCCTTCGCGGCGCTGCGCGCAGCCGCGACGATGGCGAAAATGAAAATCAGAGTGTAGGGAGCAAACCACCGAAGAAGTTTATCTTGCTGAATTGGCCCCAAGCATGGCTCAGGCGAACCGCCATCGGGCCTGCCACCTTGATGTAATAAGTGGTGGGGAGCCATGCCCCGTAATACGCCCACCGCCACAGTTCGTAAAGCCCCTGCGCCACCAGAATCGTCAGCGCGCAGATCATGGCCGGCCGCGCCCGGCGCTTCAGCAATAAATACAAGACTACGATTCCGGGAACCAGGAAACCATCCACGCGCGCCAAGAGGGAGAGCACGATCAATCCGCACAGCATCGCCAAGTGACGGGGAGCGGTATCACCGGCCACGCGTTGTGGCACGGCCATCTTGGCCGTGTCTTCACACGGGCAGGATGCCCGTGCCACGCGTTCCGTGCACTACCCACATGGCCAAGGTGATCAAAAGCACCAGGCAGGTTTCCAGGCCCGAGGCCACCGCCACCCAAAGCGGCAGGCACAAGGCCAGCAGCAGGGCGCCGGCCAGCGCGCTCGGTTCGCCCAGCTTCTGGCGCACATAATCGGTGAAAAGCCAGAGCGCGCCGGCGGCGAAGATGAGGTTCAGCAGCACGGAGAAGAAATACACGCCATCGCGGCTGGTCAACCAAAATGCCGGAGCCATCATCAGCACGTAGAGGAAATTGGAATAGCCCTCGACGCGCTCGCCGCGGTTGAAAACCAACCCCTGGCCACGCACCAGATTTTCCGCGTAGCGGTAGCCAATGTAGGCGTCATCGTTGCCCCAATCGTTGTACGATTTCGAGGATGAGAAAGGAGGAACCCCACAGCGTTTGCAGGATCGCCCCGGCCAGAAGAACCAGGAAGCAGAGCGTCAAAGCAGCTTGGTAAAGGTGCGGTTTCATCGGTAGCCGCCCCGGGATTTCATAATCGCTCCGGGCGCAGGAAATATAAGGGCGGTGGCCACTCCAGCCTTGTAGAATCTCGATTTCATTGCTACGACTTTGTCCGGGGTTTCCGATTGGGTAGTGCGTCAATTTGAAGTCGAGGCGGCTTTACGCCGCCATCTGGCGCGGCAGCTCGCCGCTACAAATTTAAATTGTGCCACGACCCCCAATTGCAATCCCTTGCTCGTGCGTATCCTACCCTTCTCCCGCCATCGGCACAACGAGATTAATCAGCAACAAGGGTCCGCCGCAGACGGGCGGGTAACGTTATGCGTGCGACGAACTGTTGCACCGACCCTGCATCTGCGATGCACGCAAGCGCCCACTCCCATCATGTCGACGCGTCGACAGAGGGCCACGCGACGGGTTCCCGTTGATAGGCGGGGTCTGTGCTCGCCGACGCCCTATCGGGTACATAGATTTAGAAGAGTAGGCATCTAACGCCATCGGAATTAACGACATAAAATTAATAGTTAATGTTAAGCTTGAAGTCAAGCATCAGCGTCTGTTCCGCCGAAAAGATAGCTATGATTGACCAACGACCAGTGCACGACCTTGGCGGAAAGTTCCCAAGCAGTTCGCCGGGTGGTCGTCAATGATTATGGAATCGGATTGCGGGCGAAGCCCGCTTTGGACTGCGGTAGCAGCAGCTACCGCCTTCCGCCTTCGGTTCATGCACCAGCACGCGCAAGGGGCGCAAGAATGAAAAGCGGTAGCTGCTGCTACCGCAGTCCAAAGCGCTTCGCGCCAGTGAGATGAAAACGCGCGCGAAGGGAATATTATTGCGGCGAACTCGTATTTCTCACCACGGTTGCTCAGCGCGGCGGAGCCGCAACCAAAACCGTCTCGTAGGGGCACCCCTCGTGGGTGCCCACCACAAGGGCACGCCACGAGGGGTGCCCCTACAAACCTGTGGTTAAAACCCCAGCGGCTACGCCGTCGTGTACGCCTTCTCCATCTGCTTCTTCACCGCCGCCTGGGCTGCCGCCAGACGCGCGATGGGCACGCGGTAAGGCGAGCAGCTCACGTAGTTCAATCCCGCCTCGGCGCAAATCTCGATCGAGGACGGATCGCCACCGTGCTCGCCGCAGATTCCCACCTTCAACTTTTCGCGGGTCTCGCGGCCTTCCTTGGTGGCCAGCTTCACCAGGCGTCCCACGCGCTTCGGATCGAGCACGCGCGAACGGGTCCGCCGGCCAGATCTTCGCCTTCACGTAAGCGTTGATGATCTTGGCGCAGTCGTCGCGGGAAATCCCGAAGGTGGTCTGGGTCAGGTCGTTGGTGCCGAAGCTGAAGAACTCCGCTTCCTGCGCGATCTCGCCTGCCGACAGGGCTGCCGCCGGCAATTCGATCATCGTGCCCACCAAGTACTCCACCTTGACGCCCTTCTTCTCGAAAACTTCCGCCGCGACGCGGTTCACGATTTCTTTCTGCGCGATTAACTCCTTTACATCTCCAACCAGAGGAATCATTACCTCAGGTTTTGCTTCAATGCCCTTCTTCTTGCAATCGCAAGCCGCTTCGAAGATGGCCCGCGCCTGCATTTCGGTGATTTCAGGGTACATGATTCCCAGACGGCAGCCGCGCAAGCCGAGCATGGGATTGAATTCATGTAATCCTTCAACTACTTCCAGTAACTTCTTGAGCTGTGGTAGCTTAGGACTCTTCTTCTTGGTCACTTCCAGGGTCGCGATCTCCACCATCAACTCTTCCCGCTTGGGCAGGAACTCGTGCAGTGGAGGATCGAGGGTGCGGATGGTCACCGGCAGCCCGTTCATGGCCTTGAACAGTCCATAAAAATCCTTGCGCTGCATGGGCAGGAGCTTGGCGAGGGCGGCGCGCCGTTCCTTTTGGTACTGGGCCGCTTCCTTCGGATCCGGAGTCTCCTTGCAGGCCATGATCATCTGCTGCACGTGCGGCAGCCGGTCCTTGGCGAAGAACATGTGCTCGGTGCGGCAGAGGCCAATGCCCTCGGCGCCAAATTCCACCGCCTTCAGGGCATCGCGCGGAATGTCGGCGTTGGCGCGCACACCCAGTTCCCTCGCCTCGTCGGCCCACTTCATGAATTCCGCGAAGACGCCGCTGTGCGGATCGGGCTCCACCAGATCGGCCTTGCCCAGAATCACGCGGCCCGTGGAACCATCGAGCGAAATCCAGTCGCCGTCCTTGATGACGAGCGAACCGACCTTGATCGTCTTGGACTTTTCGTCCACTTCCACCTCACCGCACCCGGCCACGCAGGGCTTGCCCATTCCGCGCGTCACCACGGCGGCGTGCGAAGTCATGCCGCCGCGCGAGGTGAGAATTCCCACCGCCACTTCCATGCCGTGAATATCGTCCGGCACGGTTTCGCCGCGCACCAGGACCACGGGCGAGGACTTCCCTTTCATGACCGCTTCGTCGGCGGTAAACACCACGCGCCCTACTGCCGCGCCGGGCGATGCCGGCAGTCCCTTGGCGATAACTTTCAGCGGCTTCTTCTCATCCAGAACGGGGTGGAGCAACTGGTTCAACTGCTCGGGCTCCACGCGCAGCAGCGCTTCTTTGGGGGTCAGGATGCCTTCCTTCACCATTTCCACGGCAATCCGCACCGCCGCGGGCCCGGTGCGCTTGCCGTTGCGGGTCTGGAGCATGTAAAGCTTGCCATCCTGAATGGTGAACTCGAAATCCTGCACGTCCTTGTAATGCTGCTCGAGGCGCGTGGTGATTTCGCGAAGCTGGTTGTAAACCTCGGGCATGATCTTTTCCAGCTCATTGATCGGAATGGGAGTGCGCACGCCCGAAACCACGTCTTCGCCCTGGGCGTTCATCAGATACTCGCCATAAAACTCCTTGGCGCCGGTGGCCGGATTGCGCGTAAAGCCCACGCCCGTGCCGGAGGTTTCGCCCATGTTGCCGAAAACCATGGTCTGGACGTTCACGGCCGTCCCCAGGTCGTCGGAAATCTTGTTCAGGCGGCGGTAGGTTGCGGCGCGGGGGTTGTACCAGGAGCGGAACACGGCCTCGATCGCCATGTTGAGCTGCACTTGCGGGTCCTGGGGAAAGTCCTTGCCGGCTTCCTTGCGCACCACTTTCTTGTAGTCGGCGATGACGGCCTTCAGGTCTTCGGCCGTCAGCTCGGTGTCGAGCTTGACGTGCTTCTTCTTCTTCTGGCCGTCGAAAACGTGCTCGAACTTCTCCTTGGGAATTTCCATCACCACGTTGCCGAACATCTGGATGAAGCGCCGGTAGCTGTCGTAGGCAAAGCGCGGGTTGCCGCTCTTTCTCGCGATGACCTCCACCACCGTATCGTTCATGCCCAGGTTCAGGATGGTGTCCATCATGCCGGGCATGGAAAACTTGGCGCCGGAGCGGACCGAAACCAGCAGAGGGTTCTGCGCGTCGCCGAGTTTTTGGCCCAGCAAGGCTTCGAGTTTGGCCAGCGCTTCGTCCTTCTGGCTGAGGATCTCAGCGGGCGTCTTGTTGCCATTCTGGAAGTAAAGCCGGCAGGCGGAAGTTACAATGGTAAAGCCAGGGGGAACCGGCAGGCCGGCGTTGGTCATTTCCGCCAAGCCCGCGCCCTTGCCTCCCAGGACATCTTTCATCGTCCCATTGCCGTCCGCCTTACCGCCTCCAAAAAAATAAACGTACTTCTCCATGATTGCTCCTTTCGAATTGTCAGGTCTCAGTTGTTAGATTTGAGTTCAAAGTTAGAAGTTGAAAGTTTAAAGTTAAGAGTTGAAAGTTCAAAGTCGTTTGCCATTCCTAATCCGTTGCAAAGAACCCATGATTTTGGCCTATTTCCGCGGTTTTGCAAGGGTCAATTCACGCGGTTGGGCAGACGATCTTGTCAATGTCGACGCGTCGACATTGAAAGACAGTGACAAGTGACGAGTGATGAGTGAACGAACCGGCAAAAGACGGAAGTTCAAAGATGAAAGTCGAGAATCGCCAGCGAGTTTCGAATTTCGAGTTTCGATTTTCGTCTTCGCTTCCGCGTCATGCTCATCGTCACTGCCCTTCGATTTCCGCAAAGTGCGCGATGCCGGAAAACAGCTCGTCCAGTTTCTTCAGCAGGCGCAGCCGGTTCTGCCGCACTTCCCGATCCTCGGCCATCACCAGGACCTTGTCAAAAAACCGGTCCACCGCCGGACGCAGCGTGGAAATCTCCTCCAGGGCGCCCCGATATTCCCGTGCGGCACGCCTGTCGTTCAACTTCCCCTGCAACCTTCCCGTAGGCCTCGTAGAGATCCTTTTCCTGCGGCTCGCGTCAGAAGCTCGGGCAGCAACCTCACCGGCCTGCCAGTCCGCCGCCGTGGCGGACTTCGCCAGGATGTTGCGAATCCGCTTGGCCGCTGCCGAGAGGGCCTCAAAATCCTCGCCCCCCCGCAAGGCTTCCATCGCCTCGGCGCGCGCCTGGGCGTCGGCGGGCTGATCGGCGCCCGCCGCCACCACCGCTCGCACCGTGTCGTAGCGGAATCCGCGCACCGATTCAAAATAATAGCGCAGGCGTTCGGCAAAGAAGTCCAGCACCCGGGCTCGCACCTCTTCGCGCGGCTTGCGCCACTGAATATCCAGGCACATCAATGGCCTTATTAACCACTTCTTTTAAGCTCAATGGAAGTTAATTCTCAAGTATTACTTTAATTATTCCATTGGCCTGCCGCCGCAGCGCAAAGGGGTCACTCGAGCCTGTCGGCTCGTACCCCGCGGCAAAGCCCGCCACCACGCTATCCACTTTGTCGGCAAGCGACACGACCGCGCCCACCAAGGTGCGCGGCGACGCCCCTTCCGCACCCAGCGGGAGGTAATGATCATAGATGGCCACGGCGATCTCTTCCGGTTCCCCTTGAGCTTTGGCGTAGAGCCCGCCCACGATGCCTTGCAACTCCGTGAATTCCTGCACCATCTGCGCGGTCAGGTCGCACTTCGAGAGTTCCACCGCCCGCAGATACCTGCCAGAGTTTGGGCCTGGCGTCATCAATCCGCTGTCTTCAAGTGAGACACAAATATTTCCAGCTATCGCCTTCATACGCCGAATCTTATCGCCATAGCTGCCAAGCTTGGCCTGGTAGGTGACCTTATCGAGCAGCGGCACCCGGTCGCGCAGGGGCAGTCTTCTGGTCGGCGTTCCAGAAGAACTCGGCGTCGCGGAAGCGCGCCGTGAGCACGCGCTGGTGTCCCTGGCGAATCAGCCCCTTCTCGTCCGAGTCCATGTTGAGGACCGCCACGAAATGGGGGCGCAATTGGTTTGCCCATCGGCCGAGCGCCGCTCGGCCCGATCCTCCACGGCGAAGTATCTTTGGTGGTCGCGCATCACCGTGATCAGGATTTCGCGCGGCAAATGGAGGAAGCGCTCGTCAAAGCTCCCCAGCATGGGGCGCGGCCACTCGGTGGAATTGGCGATCCAATCGACCAGCCACTCATCCTGGACAATCTTGCCGGCAGCCTCTCCCACCACCGCCTGCGCTTCCTGAATGACGCGCTCGCGACGCCTGTTCATAATCAATTTCTACAATGTGTTGCGTCAGTTTCTTCGTGTAATCCTTGAAGCCGTTAACCGCGTAGCGCCTTGGGGATCTTCGCCCGATGTCCGAAGGTGAAATCCCCCGACTTTCACGCCCAGGATTTTGAAATCGACCGTGGCCGCCTGCTTCCCTTCTCCCAGGAGCGCCACGATCCAACGGATGGGCCGCACGAAGCGCGGCGCCGACTTCTCCGTCCAGTACATGCTCTTGGGGAAAGTCAATCCGAGGATGGCGCCGGGCAAGATTTCCGGCAGAATCTCGACGGGCAGGACGTCCCTGGGTGGTTTTCCTCAGGGACAGGTATTCCCCTTTTGGGGTGGTGGTGCGGGTCAAATCCTCCAGGCGGGCGGAGTTCTTTTGGGCAAAGCTTTCCGCCGCCCGGGTGTAATTTCCTTCCGCGTCGATGGCGACTTTGACGGGCGGGCCGAGGATCTCTTCCACCTTGTCGGGCTGCTGCGCCAGCAAGCGCGGGAACGTGAACCACCAGGCGGCGGGGAGTGGAATATGTTTGTAGGGGCGCTTCGCGAAGCGCCCTTCCGCCCTCCGAATCAGCGTCCATCGAATAGGGCGGTTCGCGAACCGCCCCTACGCCGGTTCGGGGGATGCGTCGGTGGGGAGCAACAACCGGGCTTGGCGAAGCACCGCCTGAACGCGCTCACCCAATCCTTTTTCCGCGTCGCGCAGGAAGCGCGCAGGAATTTCCTCGCAGCCGACTTCCAGCAGCAACGGCAAGCATTGACGATTGACGATTGTCGATTGACGATGGGGCTCCTCAGAAATTGCCGATTGCCGATTGTCGATTGCCGATTGTTCCTCGATAATCACCGAGCTTCCAGTTTCGAGTTTCGAGTTTCGAGTTTCGACTTCCGATTTTCCAGTTTCGAGTTTCGATTTTCGAGTTTCGATTTCCGACGCCGTCATGCCGCCACCTCCGCGGCCGGTTGCCGGTCAAGATAAATGGCAGCGACTTCGCAGGCCAGCTTGCGCACCCGCGCGATCAAAGCCACGCGCTCCGTCACGCTGATGGCGCCGCGCGCGTCGAGGATGTTGAACAGGTGCGAGCACTTCAAAGTGAGGTCATAAACCTTGCGCAAGGGGAAACGTTCTCTAGTTAAAGTTAATACCTTTCATTCTGCTCGGTATCTAGCTTCTTTTGAATTGCCTTGCACTGAAGCATCTTGATGCGCGGATACTCCCCCAGCAGGCGCGTCGCCTCGCCTTCGTAAAGGTCCAGGAGCTTGCGGCAGATCTCCGGGTCCGCGGCCTCGAAATCGTACACGGAAAACTCCAGTTCCTCCGCGCGGCGCATGTCGCCGTAGGTCACGGTTTCGTTCCAGCGCACCTGGTAAACGTCCTCGACGTTCTGGAGGAAGGCGGCGATGCGCTCCAGCCCGTAAGTCAGCTCCACGCTGATGGGCTCCAAGTCCACGCCGCCCGACTGCTGGAAGTAGGTGAACTGGGTGATCTCCAGGCCGTCGAGCATGACCTGCCAGCCGATTCCCCAGGCGCCCAGGGTGGGCGCTTCCCAGTTGTCTTCCTCGAAGCGGATGTCGTGGTGGCGAATGTCGATGCCGATGGCCCCCAGGCTTTCGAGGTAGATGTCCTGGATATTCTCGGGCGGCGGCTTCAGGATCACCTGCATCTGGGTGTGCTTGAGCAGCCGGTTGGGATTCTCGCCGTAGCGGCCGTCGGCCGGGCGGCGGGAGGGCTGCGGGTACGCCACGCGCCAGGGCTGCGGCCCCAGGACGCGCAGAAAGGTCTCCGGACACATGGTGCCCGCCCCCACCTCCACGTCGTAGGGCAAGGCGATCACGCACCCCTGCTCCGCCCAGAACTCGCTCAGGCGAAAGAGCATGGCTTGGAAAGATAAGGCAGCGGTTCAGTTGTTGCCGGATTTTTGTTAGTTTTGGTCAATGGCACTTTGAAGGTCCTTTGTCAGTTATCCGTGGTCAGTGGTCCGTTGTCTCGTGGTCAGTGCATGACTAAATGCTCGATCCTTTGGCCTCCGCCCATGGACCCATTTTCTGACCGATCCTGGCAATGGGGGTATGTGCACCTGACCACAGACTACTGGCAACGGACGACAGACAACGGACCACGGACAGCTCTTATACTTCCTCCTCCATCATCTGCCGCGTCACCAGCTTCCGTTCCGTGTGGCTTTCGATGATCTCCTCGAAGAAGTGGCGCGCTTCGCGGCAGCCGGCGGGAGCCTTTTCCTGCGCCAGCCACTTGTCGAGAGGCAGGTGGCAGGAGGCTCGAACCATGGCCAGGGTGGCGGCGGAAACCCGCAGGCCGCCCGGCGTGCTTGCAATCGCGGCAGAGCAGCGATTCTGAGCCTCGGGCGTAGTAGCCGCCCTCTTCCCCCAGGGCGCGGCCACAGGCGGAGCAGGCTGTCAAAATCCGGCAGAAAACCGCCCAGCCGCACCATCCAGTAGTCGAAATAGAGCAGCGGGCGGTTGACTTCCCCGGAGTGTCTTGAGCGCCCGCAGCACGGCCAGCAGCAGGCGGAAAATGCGCTCATTCACCTCGCGTTCGGGCAGCAGGCGCTCGCCCACCTCGGCGAGGTATTGCGCCGCAAGCTGCACGCGGTAGTCCTTCTGCATGTCGAAGAACGACTCGATGATCTCGACGGAATTCAGGTGCAGCAGGTCGCGGTTTTCGCGCTCGAAGATCCAGAGGCGCACATAGCTCAGGGGTTCAAGCGTGCCGCCGTAGCGGCTTTTGGTGCGCAAGGCGCCTTGGGCCACGGCCCGCAAGCGGCCCAATTGCCGCGTAAAAAGCGAAGCGATCTTGTCAGCTTCACCCAGGCGGTAGGTTCGGAGGACGATGGCTTCCGTTTCGCGCAGAGGCATTCGATGGCCAATGTCGACGCGCCGACAAAGGCAAAAGGTTAGCACAAAAGGCGTCATTTGTCAGGAAGAGAAAAGTCATCAGTCATCAGTTGTCAGTAAAGGCCTTGTGCCCAGGAGGGCTCTTACGGATGGCCGGGAACTGCTGTGGAAATTTTCGACATTTCTGTGGATAACAGATTATGTTAACCGCAACTGTCAGAAGAAAAATATTATCAGACGTGCCTGTGCAAAACTCGCGGCGTCTTGCGCCACAATGAAAGCGCTCACTAGAGACTCCATAGAGACCACATTGTCAGGTTTTATTTCGCACTTATTTGTTGTCAGCCATCAGAACGATCCCTCCTTGTTGCAAGGCTTTTGCTGACAACTGAAAACTGATGACTGATGACTTTATGGGGACACTGCTTCCCTGCCCCGCGTGCCGGGAGCTGGCGTGGGAGGTAAGAGACTCTCGGCCGGCGATGGCAGCATCGGACACCAACACCGCCTCGAATTCGATGGATCTTGCAGCCCGACCTTGTTGCTCCCGTAAGCGCAGAAGTCGGCGTTACCTCGCGCCATTGCTCTACGGAGGGTAGCGCCGCCGCTGGCGGTGTAATAGCTTTTTTGACTCGCTCTGCATCCTGCAATGTCTGGATACTTTACATAAACAAGCAGCACAGAATCATAGATATAACGGCAACAATCAAAACTTTAACTTGATGTCTCGGTGGCAATGGCGTCCCTCCTATGCGCAAACGCCGATGCCCTCTACGGGCTATGGTTGCCGCTGAAGTTCGAAGGTCCCTACTCTCTCCTGCCCCTTCTCCCGCCAAGTCCATTGCTGAGTGATGTGGTCGGCATCCCTCCAGAAGATCGAGTGGGCGTGCATGTGTCCGGCGTCGGGCCCGGACAGGTTGGTGGCGTCGACAAACGTGAACTTGATGACGCTCGTCCTGCCCCCCGAGTCTTCCGCCCGCATTCGGGGCTGATTGCCGGCCGAGCAGTAATGCGTCATCATCAGGTGGTCGCCGTCCAGGTAATAAAGCGTGAGCATTTGATTTCCGGGGCCCTCGGTGATCGATTCCATAACCGCAGTCCCCCCCGAAACCACCTTATAATTAAGGTAAACCGATCCGCCGTCCGGCCCCTTCCCCTCCCAACTACCGGCGAGCGACTTGATCTTGTCGAATTCCGGCTGGTTTTTGCTAGCCGCCCACCCCACGGAAGCAAGTGAAACTAACGCCATAAACAAAACCAGATATTTCCGGACGCTACGCATAGGATTCTCCTTTTCATGGAATTTTCTGACACCTGAACCCCACCAAGCGGCGAGTTTGGCAGGGTCGATGAGGGCGGCGAAAACTCGCTCGGGCGGAGCCGCGACTTCAATCTCGCCCACGATATTTTCGTCAAGGATTCTGACGTTTGCACTCATCTTTTTGTTCCTTCAAATGTGCTTCCACCTGGCGTTTCAAACTGGTTAAGTTCATTTCCCAGAAAGTGCGGTACTGCTCCAGCCACTGATCCACCTCGCGGAGGGCTTGGGCATTCAGCCGGTACACGCGGTGGCGCCCGTGGCGTTCCTTTCGGTTACATATCGTACTCCGACAATCCGTCTGTCAAGCTGAACTTTTTGTTTTAGGTCGATTTGAAGTAGCGGCGGTTTTATCCTACCCAATGGTGGCGTATAGCCGCCTCTACGTCAAATTGACCCACTGCCCAAAAACCAAACTGCACTATTACCCAAGAAAATCGAATCCTTGTAGACCCGGGGCATTCTCTATTGTTAATATGTCGGTGGTTTGTGGGTCGTAAGATCGTGAGATACTCATCTATCAGTATCAACCCGAGGTCTGTCTGAGGAGGAAACCTATGAAGCGCTCGGAAGTAAACGCCATCATGCGTGAGGCCGATCAATTCATCCGGCAACGCGGATTCTATCTTCCCCCCTTCGCCTATTGGACTCCGGCGGAGTGGCGAAGCAAAGGCGAAGAAGCCCGCGAGATCGTCGAGAATCAACTGGGCTGGGACATCACCGATTTCGGCAGTGGCCGGTTCGACACCGAGGGATTGTTCCTGTTCACCGTCCGCAACGGCAGTCAGGCTGAAATGCGGGCCAAGCGGGGAAAACTCTATTGCGAGAAGCTGATGGTAGTGGGCGTGGACCAAGTGACCCCCATGCACTTCCATTGGAACAAGGTTGAGGACATCATCAACCGCGGTGGGGGCAAGCTGGACATCCAGTTGTACAACGCTACTGACGACGAAGGATTGGCGGACTCCACCGTCGTTGCCAGCCTCGACGGCGTCAAGCGCCAGGTGAAGGCGGGGGACGTGGTGCGGCTGAGCCCCGGGGAAAGCATCACGCTTACGCCGCGTCTCTATCACGAGTTCTGGGGAGCGGAGGATCGCGTCCTGGTGGGGGAGGTGTCGCTGGTGAATGACGACCAGAACGATAATCGCTTCCACGAAACCGTCGGCCGCTTCCCGGCGATGGAAGAGGATGAAGAACCTCTCCACCTTTTGATGACGGACTACCCCAGATACTGGCAGTGCAACGGGCAGTGACGAGTGACGAGTGACAAGTGACGAGCAAGCGAAAGATCGAAGCTCGGAACTCGTGGAAATTTCGCGCTGCGAGTTTCGATTTTCGAGTTTCGAATTTCGGCCTTTGTTGGCTCGTCACATGTCACTTGTCACTCGTCACTGTTCTTAAGCCCAGGAGCCCTTTATGACTGCGGATCATCGCCAAGGAATTGCCTGCGGCGGCATTTGGGTGGTCGATCTGGTCAAAGTGATCGACCACTACCCGCAGGAGAACTCCATCGCCTATATTTCCGAAATGTCCCGGGGCGGCGGTGGCTGCGGCCACAATGTCGTCATCAGCCTGGCGAAGTTTGACGCGAGCCTGCCGCTTTATGCCCTCGGCGTCATTGGCAACGACGCTTACGGCGACTATCTGGTGGAGGAGTGCCGCCGCTTCCCCAATGTCAACGTCGATCAACTGCGCCGCACTGACCTCGACGCCACGTCGTACACCGACGTTTTCAGCATCAAGGCCAGCGGACGCCGGACCTTCTTTCACTACCCGGGAACCAACCGTTTGTTCCAACCCGCGCACGTCGATCTGGATAGCCTGCCGGTCAAGATGTTCCACTTGGGCTATTTGCTGTTGATGGACGCCATGGATCAGCCCGACGCGGAGTTTGGAACCGTGGCGGCGCGCTTCCTGGCGCAACTGCAAAGCCGGAACATCCGAACCTCGATCGATCTGGTATCGGAGGACAGCGACCGCTTTCGTCACATTGTGCCGCCCGCGCTGAAGTACACCGATTACTGCATCATCAACGATTGGGAAGCGGAAAAGCTGGCGGGCATCCCCCTGCGGGCAGGGGGCAAGCTGCTTCCCGAAAACCTGGGCAAGATTGGGGCAACGATCTTCGGGTTCGGAGTCAAAGATCTGGTGGTCATTCATTTCCCCGAGGGCGGTTATCTCCTTTCGAAGATGGGGTGGAGTTACTGCAACCTTCCCTGGACCTTCCCGATGACTACATCGTGGGCAGCGAACGGCGCCGGGGATTCCTTCTGCGCGGGCATTCTCTACGGGTTATATCAAGGCTGGAATTATGACCAGACCCTGCGCTTCGCCACCTGCGCCGGCGGGATGAACCTGAGCGACCTGACCACCACGGGCGGAATCAAGTCGTGGCAGGAAATACTCCGCATGGAGGAAAGATTTCCCTACCGGAAGAGCATCCAATAGGTGTCAGGTGCCAGGTATCAGGTGTCAGTCGTCCGGTTCCGAACCATTGGCGCCAGATGTCAATAAAGTGGGCGCTGAGGACGGGGCATTGCGGATTTTCCTCTGACACCCGGCACCTGATACCTAACACCTTATCTTACAAGGAGTTTTCCGAATGTCTGTAAACCCCCGGTTGAACCGGTTATTTGCCCAGAACGGAAAATGCTTACAGGTAGCGTTGGACCACGGAGTGGCGAACGAGGCCAGTTTCCTTCCCGGCATGGAGAATATGAAGCAAGTGGTCGGCGCGGTCGCCTCGGCCAATCCTGATGCCATCCTGTTGACCACGGGGCAAGCCCACTGGCTTCAGGATTTGACCCAGAAGCCCAAGCCGGCCTTGGTGATGCGAGCCGATGTCACGAACTTTTACACTGTTCCCACGCCGAAGCAAGTCTTCTGTAAGTTGATTGACGACGCCGTGGAACAAGCGGTGGCTTTGGATGCGGCCGCCATTGTCGTCAACTTGTTGTGGGCGACTGACCAGCCTGACCTCAATCGGCAGTGTACGGAAAACGTCGTTCGGCTCAAACCACAGTGCGAGCGCTTCGGCATGCCATTGATGGTTGAACCGCTGGTGCTGGTCCCGGTTGACAGCGGCGGGTACAAAATCAATCCCGACATCCGTAAAACCATTGCCCTGGCGCGGCAATCGGTGGAGTTGGGCGCGGATATCGTTAAAGCGGACATCGCGGAGAATATCCACGAATACCACCTGGTGGTGGAGGCGGCCTCGCCCCGGCCCCTGTTGCCTCGAGGTGGGTCAAGGGTTCCCGACGAAGAGATCCTCACTCGAACCTTTACGCTGATCGAGCAAGGGGCTTCCGGCGTAGTCTACGGGCGGAACATTTACCAGCACCCGCATCCGGAGCGGATGGTCCGCGCCTGCCAGGCGATAGTGCATGATGGAGCCACCGTCTCACAGGCCATGGCAATTCTCGAAGGCATCGAGTAATCACCTTAACCCATACATAGAAATCAATGTATGCGCCACCCGCGTTTTGCTTGGACGCATTGCTTTTTGAGGAATCCAGCGCCTATTATGGGTGAGAGGTATCTCATGGGACTCACACACGTAACCGTTGCCCTGAAAGGCTTCGGAAGCGCAGGCGGCACTTACGAAGCGGACTTCCTCGTCGACACGGGAGCCACAGGTTGCCTGGCCGCGGCGGGCAAACTCCGGCAAATCGAAGTGCAGCCTATGGGAACCATGGTGTACGAACTGGCTGACGGAACGAAGCACGAATACGCTTTCGGTCTGGTGGAAATTCGGTTCATGGGTGAAGTCACTGCCGGCCGGGTGATTTTCGGTCCCGAAGACGCGGAACCTATCCTCGGGGTCACGGCGCTAGAATCCGTAGGTATTACGGTCGATCCGGCAAACCGCACACTGAAGCGCCTGCCGGCCATTCCCCTAAAAAGGTTGAGGGCAGAACCCCTCGATTTCAAAGAACAGGCCGCACCGCCTTGTGCTTTAGAAGGCCGCGGCAATTCTTTGTCCCGGCGCAAAAAACTGGTTTCGGAAGGCCGCGTCTACGGCGGAGGCCTCCACAAAGTCGAGCCCAAAGAACTCGCCCAAATCCCCGCCCGCGTTGTGCTGGAAAGCATCGATGCTCACCTGCGCGTCGAACAGCAGGAAAGGCTGTTTGCTTGAAGGTAAGCGTCCGAAGTTGGCCGTGTTGACAGGCATGGGGGGATATGTCCACGGGCGGATTCGTGGACACTTGGCGGATTGTGCTACTACTGGTCGGAGGGTGGGGCAGTGGCGAATGGAACGACATTCCAGGGCAGCAGTTCTTCGATGTGGTTGATGGGATGGTCGGGGAGGCGGGAGAGCACGTCGCGGAAGTAGCTCTCCGGATCGAGGCCGTTGAGTTTGGCGGTGCCGATCAGGCTATAGAGCACGGCGGCGCGTTCGCCGCCCTTATCCGAACCGGCAAAAAGGTAATTCTTGCGTCCGAGAGCGACGGCACGCAGAGCCCGTTCGGCGGCGTTGTTGTCGATTTCCAGGCTACCGTCCTCCGCGTAGCGCGTCAGCGCTTCCCAGCGTCCCAGCGCATACTTCACGGCCGCGGTCGTATCCGATTTCTGCGACAGCTTGGGCAAGCAGCTTTCCAGCCACGCGTGTAACGATTCCAGGAGGGGCCGAGCGCGGGCTTGCCGGATCTCCCGCCGCTCGTCCGGTGGGCGGCCGCGGATCTCCTTTTCAATCGCGTACAGAGCCCCGATCCGTTCCAGAGCTTCCTGGGCAATCGGTGACTTATGAGCAACCTGAAGATCGTAGAATTTCCTTCTAACGTGCGCCCAGCAAGCGGCCTCGCGAATGCGCCCGGTCGCATAGACTTGGTCGAATCCCGCGTACCCGTCGGCCTGCAGCGTGCCCGCGAAGTGGCGCAAGTGGCCTTGGGGATGCTCGCCCTTGCGATCGGGCGAGTACGCGAACCACACCCCGGGCGGCGTGGTGTCCCCGGCGGGCCGGTCATCCCGAACATAGGTCCACAGTCGCCCCGTTTTCGTTCTGCCCAGGCCGGGCGCCAGGACCGGCACCGGCGTGTCGTCAGCGTGTAACTTTGCCGCCGCCATCACGTGACGGCGAAGCTCCTCGACCAAGGGCGCCAGCAACTGGCTCGCGCCACCCACCCAGTCCGCCAGCGTGGTGCGCTCCAGTTCCACGCCCACCCGCGCATAAATCTCTTCCTGGCGGTACAACGGGAGATGGTCGCAGTATTTCGATACCAGCACGTGCGCCAGCAAGCCGGGTCCCGCCAGACCCCGGGCGATCGGGCGGCTGGGCGCTTCCGCCTGCACAATCTTGTCGCAGTGCGTGCAGGCCAGCTTCGGCCGCACCTGCTGGATCACGTGGAAGTGGGCCGGAACGTACTCCAGGATCTCGGAGACATCTTCGCCCAAAGCTTTCAACGCGCCGCCGCAGTCCGGACAGGCCGTTTCCTTGGGCAGAATCGTCCGCTTCTCGCGCCGCAGATGACCCGGCAGCGGCCGCCGCGCCGGCATGCGGCCAGGAGCCGCGGGTGCCGTCGCCTCCGGCGTAGGGGAAGCCGCCGGGGGCTCCGCCTGAGCGGTGGCCAGTTCGTCCAGTTGTAGCTCCAATTGCTCGATCTGCCCTTGCAACTTCTCCGACCGGCGCCCGAACTGCATTCGTCGCAACTTGGCGATCAGCAGTTGCAAGCGTTCGATCTCGGCCTGCCGCCCCGCCAGTTGTTCGTCCTGCACCTGAATTCTTTCCGCCTGCACGGCGAGCGTTTGATGCTGGGCGTGGAGGAGAGCCTTTAAGGCTTCCGGGGGGAGCGTGTCGAGATTCGGCAGGGCGGGGCGCGCAACCATCACGACCTTAGTATGGCAGATATTCTGTGATATGCAAGAAGAAAACACACGATAATGCAATATCTATTATAAGAATATCCGAGGGCGAGGAATTTCCCGGCTTACACGGCCATCTGCGGCGCCGCGGTGCGGATGGGACGTCGCCAGTCGATCCCTTCCAGCAGCATCGAAAGCTGCGCCGGCGTGAGCGAAACCACGCCCCCGGTGGCCTGCGGCCAGATGAAACGCCCACGCTCCAGCCGCTTGGCAAAAAGACACAGGCCGTCGCCATCCCACCAGAGCACTTTGAGCAGGTCGCCGCGTCGCCCACGAAAAATAAAGACCTGCCCCGAAAAGGGATTCTCCTGCAGCGCCGTCTGTACCATGCCGCTCAGTCCCACAAACCCGCGCCGCATGTCCGTCACGCCCGCCACGATCCAGATTCTCGTCCCCGCCGCCAGCCCCATCATGCCAGCAACTCTTTCAGTACCAACCGCAGCGCTTCGGGATCCACCGCACCCGTCAGTCGCAACTGTCCCTTGGGAAGTTCCACCTGAATCACGCCGGAGAGGCTGCGCGGCATCGGCGCACCGCTCGGGTCCGCTCCCCCCTCTGCCAGGCGAACCGCCAACAAGCCCGACAGCGCACGGTTCCGGGGTTTCAATAGCCCTCGCTGGTACTGGCGGCGCCAGGCGAATACTTGGTTGGCGTTCACGCCATGCGCCCGCGCCACCCGGGCCACCGATGCACCCGGCGCCATGGTCTCTTCTACAATCTGGCGCTTCAGCTCCGCACTGCGGTACTGTCGCTTGGCTGTGGGAAGTGCCTTACGCGAGGAAATAGCATCAATCACTGCGGGACCAGAAGTGTCCATCTGTTTCTCCAAGTGGACACATCGAAGTGTCCACTTGGAAGAATGCCCGCCTATTCTCGATTTGTCGAGACGGCCCAGACCGAACGCTTACCCTTGAAGGGGATAGGACTTGAGAACGGCGGAGTGGTGGGCTGTGTGCAAAACTCCGCGCTTGCTTCATCACATTACCGTTCTTTTGCTGTCGATTTGGCAGGGACCGGATTGGATCCGCCCCGAACCTCACCCCCGATTAAAGGGATTTAGGTTGTTGAGGTGTTCCTTTGTTACTTTGGTCTTGCCCAACAAGAGGTCCTTACGGATGGCGAGGAAGATGAGACTCACTAGCTCACCTTCCCTGTTAAGATCGTGTTCTGCCATATCCGCATATCTAATCCATGCGTCATATGCCTTGATGACATCGTCGCTGCCATATAGCAGCAACTGATCTCTGGCTAACATCCGCTCGCGGTCTGCATCCTTCCCTGAAACATCCTCGTCATGCATGACAGCCACCGCTATCTCGGTGAAGTTCCTCAGGAAACTGGTGTATGCCTCGCGTTTTTGATCCGCAATTTTGAGGTTCAATTCCTTGTTCTTCTGAAGCAGGTAGGCAATCAAAGCACCGAGCACGGCGATAAGAGCGACAATGATTTCCTTGTATTGGGTCATGATCGAGCCTCTGTTTTTGTGATTTCCAGCTTCAGGGCACAGCGCGTTTAGTTGTTGCCGTACAAGTCAGGGAATGAGTTCGTTGTCTTGTTGCCGCGAATTGCTCTCCATCTTCCTCGGCATCTTGGTTATGAAGCCGCAACTGTCCCAGGCGGTAGCTGCTTTAGTTGATTTTCGAGCTGTGCAAACTCTGTATCGTCGTACCGCATCGGGAAGTCTGGCGTTAAATGAAACCTGCGCTCCGTCCTTTGTGGACTCATTGCCGGAATATCAATCATTCGAAGCATCGACCAAGCTACAGGCGAATTCAGTGTGAAAGCCTTTACCAGTTCTGGGCAGTAGCCTTTGTCTGCTTGCTTCTTCACTGGGAATACGTAATTGATTGCGACGTAGGGAGCGTTGGCATCCTGATCGATTTTCGTCAAGAAATACCTTAGGCCGTCTATTTTTTGCTCGCTGGTTCGTATCCATTGGAGCAACAGTTGCGGGACAATGTACTCGGGGATAAACGGCTTTCGTGAATGTAAGGGGCGCAGGGAGCACGCGGCAATAAGGGGCCAGCAGACGAGATAACTCGTCATCCAGTCTTCTGTAAAGAACCCACCATTCTCTGTCCGGTGTAGTTCATTAACGACCGTGGGCCGGAAACCGAAGTCCAGAACTGAAAGTTTCGACTGAGAATGGAAGTAAGCTAGAGCAAGAGTCTCAAAAGGAGGTCTATCGAGTTCTTCCCAGCAAAGCATCAGCGAGCCGCCGAGATAGAGAGAGGGCAGGCCGGAGATGCTGTACCGTTGACTTCCCACTAAGTGGCGCTTATCGAAAGGTACATGGAATATTTGGCATCGGTTCATCTTACCGAGGTTCTCCACCTGTCGGACTCGGTAGAGGTATTCCATCTTTTCATGTGGGGCTTTTAGCCTTATCAAGTGACAGTCGAGCATTGTCAGCGCTGATTCCAGTGATTTATATGCGCGATGTGGCAATCCTTCGAGGTAACAAATCACCGATTCCTTGATTTTGTCGCAGCTATTCTTAATTGCAATCCGCTCTGCCTTTGCATTCTTGCAAATCGCATTTTTTTCATCGAGATTGTCTATAGCTTTTAGGTATTTTGAAAACATCCCGTTGAACTGGTTAAGCAATGACAAATCCGATGTCCGATCTCTCGGAAGGTCCATGATATTGGAAGACAGCAATTTGCTCAGGTTCATTGGAACCGACCTTTCTCAGGTACACCTAACCTATTGCATTATATCAACTCGGCCACAGTAAATGTTGAAATCGCCGCTCCAACCCAAACCTTTAGGTCAGCAGAAACGGACAACTGAGATGACTTCTATCGATTTTCAAGCAACGCGGAGTAATCCCGCTGCGAGCAAGTAGCGCGGACCTGCTTCCCAAGGTCCGCGGCTCTTCCTCCTGCATGTTGATTAGCTTGTGTACGCTGGCGAAGTTTAGAACCGCAGAGTGGTGCGTGGTGCGCACGGCTCCTCGCTACCTGTTGGCGGGCGGCGCAAGTAACCCCTCACCCGTCTGCGGGCTGTAGGGCTTAATGGCGTTCGGGCAAGGGCCAGCGCCGCTGGCCCCTACATAATGTCTGCGGCTCCGCCGCGCCCCCCCTCTGCGGAGGGTTTTGTGTTGCCGGTTGCAACCCAGCCCGAGGCCGGTTAAGATGGCGTTATGGGAAACATCGCCATTCACAAGGCGGATGAACTACCTTCTGACGCGCGTCGCGTGGTGGAGCGCGTTCTGGGCCGAGTCCTGGAACCCGATGAGGAGGTGAGTATCATGGCATTTTCACCCCACGATGCCCCCACCGGAGAGGCCCGCCAGAAGCTTGCCCGCCAACTGGAAGATCGCATCACGCGGACGGCCGCATCCGTACGCCACGTTCCCGATGATGAGCAAGAAGCGGCAATTGACGACGCCGTCAATCATGTCCGCGCCAATCCCAAATGAGGATTGTTCTCGATACCAACGTCCTGGTTAGAGCCAACATCAAAGTTCAAGGCCCTGCCCGGGACCTCCTTCTGAAGATCGCCTACACTGACCACGTGATCATCACTTCGCCGTTCCTGCTTCGCGAGGTTGAACGCGCGCTGGCTTACCCTCGACTACAGAAACTTTGGCGTCTGACTTTGCAGGATATTCAAGAACACGTCCAGTTTCTCGTAAAGATCTCGGAGCTCGTCCATCCGATTATCGAAGCGCCCGTCGTTCTTAAAGATCCGAACGATGACCCCGTGGTCTATACCGCCATCCACGGCAAGGCGGACGTGCTCTGCACACTTGATCGGGATTTCTATGAGCCGGAAGTCGTTGCCTTCTGTCTCGAGCGCGGCGTATCTGTCCTGAACGACGTGGAATTGCTGCAAAAGCTGAAGCGGACATTAGCACCGAGTAGCGCGGACCTGCTTCCCAAGGCCCGCGGCTCTTCGTCCTGCATGTTGATTAGCTTGTGTACGCTGGGGAAGTTTAGAATCAGAGTGGAGCGTGGTGCGCACGGCTCCTCGCTACCTGCTGGCAGGCCCCGCGGAAGTGACCCCGCAACAATCCAATTGGCCGTAAAACGGCCGTACCATGCTGGTGTGCGGCGTCCCCCGCCATCCTGACAATTTGTCACTATCGCGGGCGAGTCTCGCCGCCCCTTTCCTACGGGTAGGAAATAGCAAGTGGGAATTGTAAAATCTTTTCCTACCGGCAGGAAATTCCGCCAGAATTCGGTTGACAACATATCTTGTCTTTGAGCTAGCCTTAGGGAGGTGAGGAGCGCCGCACCCCCACGGGGGCACTCGGAGGAAAGGACGAATGCCCAGACCGACGCGGAAAATGCAGGACAAATTATCCGGTGCAAGGGAGTTTCCATCATCGCGGCGGAGGAAAAAAGTCGCGTGGGGAGAGAGCACTGAAAAAAAAGATGTTAATAAATCACAAACGAAGCCGGAATGTGTATGAAAACAAACAAAACTGCGACAATTTTACCGAGGAAAAAGGCGACATTTCTACACAACAGAACGACATTTTCTACCGAGGCAGACGTATTTTGCTGAAACCGTCGGCTTTTTTGTCACTATTCGAGCACTGGGGAACGAATTCCTCGCTTCAAAATGTAGAAACTGGAGGCCCTTCCTGAGTCAGGAGCGGAGCCTTGGGCGCGCCGGGATGGGCGATTTCACCGCCGGAAGATACTGGTATATCCCACGATGTATATGAAAACACGAGGACTTAGGAAAAATTCAAAGGGTTCTGTCCAAAATGCATCTCATTGAATTCAAGCTACTTATCGCATCGCGGTGGGACGGGGCGCAGAAAAAGGGGGAATCAAAAAATGAAGGTATATCCCATGATGTTATTGAAAACAAATATAGAAAAAATGTCAGTTCTTGCCTATGCCACGATGTTTATGAAAACAAATGGCTTACATTGATGAACCCATGATATGTATGAAAAGAAAGGGACTTGGCTCAAACCGGAGGTCGAAAACTAGGCAATGGTGCAGTTTGATGTAGAGGCGGCATTACGCCGCCACTTGGCGAGGTAAACTCGCCGCTACGACCATCCGGTGGAGAGCCAGGCAAGTATAACTCGGCGTTGCGCCGCTGCGGGTCGGGGGACCAGCAACAACCCACATGCATGTGGATGCGGCCCGAAGTCTAGAAACTCCAGACACGGGCAGGATGCCCGTGGCACTTCAATGGGAGGTTTACCTCTTGGACTGACGCATATGCCAGTCAGCCTCAAACATGTTAAAGAACCCTTCTTTGAAAGGGTGCTCCTTGATCAGGTCTTCGTTCAGGGAGATGCCCAAGCCGGGCCCCTGGGGGAGGTGGAAGTAGCCGTCCTGGGGGCGAGGGGTTCCGGGCACGGCCTCGACCACCCAGGATTCGGAGAAGTCGTCGAAGCACTCCTGCACCTTGATGTTGGTGGTGCAGAAATCAAAATGCACGCTCGCCGCCGTGCAGACCGGGCCGTTGGAATTGTGCGGCGCCACCATCATGCTGCGCGCATCGGCCATGGCCGCAATCTTCTTCATGTCCAGAATTCCCGCCGGCGTGGATGACGTCGGGCTGCAAGATGTCCGCGCCGCCGGATTCCAGAACCTCGCGGAAACCGTAGTGGGTAAAGTAACGCTCGCCCGTGGCCACCGGAATCTTGACTTGGGCGGCGACCTTCTGGAGCGAGGGGATATCCTCCGGCGGGCAGGGCTCCTCAATCCAGCCGGGGTGATAAGGCTCGAGCATGCGGGCAATGTCGATGGCCGTGGCGGCGCTGAAGCGCCCGTGCATTTCCACGAAGATTTCCACGTCCGGGCCCACCGCGTCGCGGATTGCCGCCACCAGTTCGACCGAGCGAATCTTCTCCGCGCGGGAAAGCTCCATGGCGCCGGGGCCAAAGGGGTCAACCTTAAGGGCCTTGTAACCCTTTTCCAGAACCACCTTCACGCGCTTGGCGAATTCCTGCGGCGTGCGCTCCACCGTGTACCAGGCGTTCGCGTAGGCCTTGATCTTTTCGTGGCATTGCCCGCCCAGCAGCCTCCACACGGGCTGGCCTACGGCCTTGCCGATGATGTCCCAGCAGGCCACTTCAATCCCGCTCATCACCGAGGTGGCAATCACCCCGCCGCGCCAGAAGTCGTTGCGGTACATGCGCAGCCAAAGGTCCTCGATGTTAAAGGGATCGGAGCCCAAAACGTGCCGCCGCACCGCACCAGGCAAATAGCCCAGCACACCTTCTTCGCGATTCTGGGTGGTGCATTCGCCATAGCCCACCAAGCCTTCGTCCGTCGAGACCTTCAAGAAGATCAGATTGCGCCAGCTCGTTCCCAGGACCAACGGCTCAACCGCCGTGATTTTCATAAGAGAATTCCTCCAGCGTGCAATCCCCCGCGGCCGCACGCTATGCGTACAGTCACTTCGGTTGCATAAAGGAGAATTAATTTAACCGAAAAATCAGCGCTCCGGCAACGGGAGTGAGACGCACCTCCGAAGCGATATGAACATGTCGGGGGAGACAAAAAGAGGGAGACGCGCCAGCAAGGCGAAGTCGCAATAGGTCGCGCAAGCGCTGCGCCGGGAACGCACGCTGGCGCGTCCATCAGAAGACCGTGGGGCCGGACGCAGCTATTGATAGTACTCCGCGTTCTTTGCCGTAAAGTCCGCGAAATTCTCCGGCACTTCTGCCTCAGCGTAAATCGCGGATGCCTCGCAAACCGGAACGCAGGCGCCACAGTCAATGCAGTTTACGGGGTCGATGTAGAGTTGCGTGACCTCCGCGAATTTGGGCTTCATCCTTCCGAGGATGAATGCAATCAACCGGGCAAACCTCGATGCATTTCTCATCCTTCGTGCAACTTTCAACGATTACGAATGCCATGAATCATTTCTCCTCTGATGAGTTTGTAAAATTCCCAGCCCCGCACCGGAGGGGCGCGCCTGGCGAACCGATCCGCGCCGCCACATCCAAAACACGGGCAAATAAGGATGTGCAATTCGTCCGCCAAATGCCGCGCGCTTTTTGTCGCTTGCAGCCGACGGAAAAGCGATTCGGAACTCGCAAGCTGGATTGAAAAACCCAGCGTAGGGGGCAAATTGCCCACCTCCGACTTAGGTCTTAGCCACCTTGGCCGCATACATTCCTGCCGCAGAAGTTGATTCAACTGGTAGAATAGGTTATGGAGCTTTGCCGCCCTTCGCGGATGCGGTAGAATGCCCCCGCCGGGAAAGTAGCCGGCTTCCCCGCCTAAGCGTCCATCTGTGTGCGGTGGGTGGCGTTTGGCCCTTCTGGGCAAGCGCGTCAGAATCGCCGACGAAGCCCGAACCCAACAGACCGTGCCAGGAGGCGGAGTGGCAGCGGAGCCGCGCTCCGCATTCATAGCAATGGAAAAAGCTGACTCACATCTACCCGATTCGCAACCTCCCGATTCGTCCATGAAGACATCCTCATGGAAAACGGAGGTGCTGCTTCCCGGCAGTTGGCGAGGCGCCACCTGCACGCTGCTCTCGCGGGGCCAGCATCACATCATCGTCGATACCGGCATGCCGCACGAGGCCCATCGCCTTCTTGAAGCCCTGGAAAAACGGGGGCTTCATCCCAGCGATATCCGCATGATCATCAATACGCATTTTCATGTTGACCATGTTCTGAACAACTGCCTGTTCCCGGAAAGCGAAATCTACGGGTCGCAGCAGTCCCACGACTGGTGCTGCGAGGCTTACGCCGATCTTCTCGACGAGCAGAATTGGGAGAAGCTGAGCCTGAAGTACTACCCGGAATCGGCTGATTATGAAAGGACCTCGGAGCTGATGGGCGCCCTGCGGCGGTTCGCTTTGCGCTGGTGGGACCGCAAACGCCTGGGCGACCCCTCGCGCTTTCGCTGGATTGAAACCCACCCCTTACCGGACGACATTGGAATTCCTGGTGACCAACGGCCATGTGCCGGGCCATGTCTCAGTGATTGTCCATAATGGCGATCAGCCCACGGTTATTGCCGGGGACGCCGTGCTGACCCGCGAGCACGATGAGAATGTTTTCACCATGATCCCGCATAATCGGGAGCAATTCCAGCACGACCGGGCCCGCATTCTGGCCATGATGGGACGCATTCTTCCCGGGCACGACAATGAGTTTTCTACAACATGGGGCGGCGCCGAGCCCACGTCACCCCTGAGGCGGACCTTTGAGTAGCCTACCATATTCAGCGTGCGGATGTAATCCGCCAAAGCTTCCTGCCAAGGCCGCGGAAGCGCAAAGCCCGCACGCCGCAAGGCTGCCATTTCCATCACTGCGTATTTCAGCCGGGGAGCTCGCCGCTGCATCAGAGCGTCGGGAACGCCGATGACTTTTGCCGGATCAAGCCCGGCCAGCTCCGCCGCCTTGCGGGCCAACTCGAAGCGCGAGCACGCTCCCTGATTCGCCAGGTGGTAAAGGCCGTATCGGCCGGGCCTCAGCCACCTCCATAATCTTCATCCCGGCATCCACGGTGTGGGTGGCAGAACCCAACTGTTCGCTGGCAACCTTGTACTCCTCGCCTGCCGCGATCTTGCGCAGACCTTTTTCCACAAAATTGATTTTTCCCGGGCCAAACAAAACGGAGACGCGAAAAATCCAATAGCGCTCAAGGGTTTCCACCGCCTGCTCGGCTTGCAGCTTGGTTCGACCGTAAACGGTGATGGGGGCGGTGGGGTCGGTCTCCACATAGGGCGTCACGCTTCCTGCCATCGAAGACCGCATCGGTGGATATGTGGGCAAGGCCCGCTCCTACACGCCGGGCGGCCTCGGCAACGTTACACGTGCCTTGGTAATTCACCCGCATCGGCAAGGGCGGGATCCGCCTCGCAGACATCGATGTCGGGAATGCCGGCGGGATGCACGACCAGGTCCGGGCGGATCGCTCCAGGGCCGCGCGGATGGCCTCCGCATCGGTGATGTCGGCCTCGGCGCGCGTCAGGGGAAAAACCTCATGGCGAGTGGAAAACGCCGCGACCAATCCATGGCCAAACAATCCTGCGGCACCCGTGATGGCAACTCTCATAGCTCGATGTCCCCGTGCCTCCTCCTAGTTGATTTGCGCAGTTGCTTCCGCGCTTTGCTCGGTCACGCTCTTCACCCCGCTGAACAACATGGCCGCGCCCGATCACTTCCCGTCCGGCAGAGGGGTGTTTGTCGCATCTTCACTTCATGCGAACGACGGCCCCGGGAGTATTGTAGAGTCGGATCAGGGTGTTCAGATCCCGCTGGCTGGGCTTGCTGACGAGTGATTTCCAAGCAAACGGGTATATAACGTCCCGGGACTATACTTGGCGGTTCTTCTCCTGGACCTGCCAGTACATGATGTCTCCCTTGGAATCGCTGTGCCCTTTGATGCCGAGAGCGTGCCCCATTTCGTGCAGGACGATGGCGCGCATTTCATCCTTGGACCATCGGCGGGAAAGATCCACGGAAATGTAAGCCACCTTGCGGCCGGTCAGTTCGCCTCCCACGCGGCGAAATTGCACCCAATCCATTTCCTCTCCCGCGGCGTTCTCGATGTCCGTGCCCGCCTCCCAATTGAAGCGAATATCCGCTTCCTCGGGTTCCGCGGTCAGTTCCAGGGGGAACATCTCCTTCCATATTCTGAACGCCTCCCGCGCTCCTTGCGCCCAATTGGCGACGGGCACATTCCCAATCGAAACCTTGATGGGAAATGAGTTCCACTTTCGGGATTCCGAGACTTTCCGAGATCTCCCCAATAATAGTCCGATGCGGATGGGACATAGCGCGAGGGCTGCAGGGCGTCGGGATATGCCGGCAGCATTCCCAGGATCTGGATTCTGGCGTTGGCCTGACCCACCTGATACTTGAAGTCCGGGGCGTTGGCGGCGATGTCAGCGAACTGATGCCAATCCGCGATGGCCTTCTGCCGGTCCACCATCTCATCCGCCAGGGCGCGATTGTAATAAGCCTCAAGGAATTGCGGGTCCTGCTCAATGGCGCGGCCGTATGCCGCCGACGCGTCGGCAAACCGGTTCTGCATCAAACAACGCGTTGCCTTGCCGCATAGCTTACCTTCGCCGCTTCCCGGTCCGCCGCCATGCGCGGCGGGCGACAATCACCAGCAATAGCAATCCCAAGCATCACGTGGCGCATGGGTATCACCTCCCTGCTTGGTTGGTGACATCATAATGGCACGCGGAGTTCATTCCAGAGGTAAGTTGTCGGACAGAAGTACCAGCTGTCAGGCGCCAGGCATCCGTTTTCAGTTTTGCACTTTGAGTTTTGACTTGCTCTGGTTTGAAACCAACAAGGCGAACCCTGGACGCGCGGCGTGAGGCATTGGACGGCGCCGATTCTCGCAGCACAAGAATCCAACCGCGTAGGGGCGGTTCGCGAACCGCCCCCACTTTTGTCAGGATAGCTTCTTCAACTCCGCCAGAATCTCCCCGTTGTCCGGTTGTTCCCGCAGTTCGTAGATTTTCGACCAGGCGATTTTGCCGCCCTTATCGACAATGAAAACGGCTCGGTCGTTGATGAACGGGAATGGGGTGTTTGGTGGGAGGGAAAACCCCGTAGGCGGTGGCCACTTCGGCGTAGGGCCAGCGATCCGTGGCCAGGGGAAACTTCAGCCCGCCCAGGTGTTTCTGGAAGGCGATGTGGGCAAAAACCGAGTCGGTGCAGATGCCCACGACGTCCGTATTCGCATTCGTAAACTTGGCGAGGTCCGCCTGGAACGACCCCAACTCGCTCTGGCAAACCGGGGTGAAATCGAGCGGATAGAATGCCAGGACAACGTTCTTGCCGCGGTGAGCAGAAAGCTCAAACTCGCCTTGTGTCTCTCCGGTGGCGCAGGTCAGTTTGAAGTCCGGCGCCGGATCCCCTACTTTGAGTGCCATATGAACCTCCCTGGTTCAGCTTGAATTCGTTGACCCGCCCTTGGGGGGGGCCAAACGAGCGACATTCCTTCGTGTTGCGTGACCGCCCTAGTGTTAGAAATGGAATTGTACCCGAGGAACCGACAAATGAAAGTGCGATGCGGGAAGAAGATACGTCCGGGTGACAGCGCCTACAGTAGGTCATCGGTTCTCGGTCGTCAGCAATAACCCCTGCGCCGGCTGGCGCTTACTGAAAACTGATGACTGACATCTGACGACTGTTTGCTTCAAATCCCGCCGTAAAGACTCCAGGGCTGGTCTCCGGCATTGAGAATGAAAAGCTCGGGATCCTTCACGGTCACTCGGCTGTAAGGCGCCACGGAGTGGGTCAGCCACACGTTTCCGCCAATCACGCTGTGATGGCCAATGTGCGTGTTCCCTCCCAGAATGGTGGCGTTGGGGTACACGGTGACATGATCCTCGATGGTCGGGTGCCGCTTGTTTTCCTGCCCGCGGCGCAGTTGGCCATCCTCATCCTTGCTGAGCGGGTTAAAGGCTCCCAGCGTGACGCCGTGGTAAAGCGTCACCTTGTTTCCGATGATGGAGGTTTCGCCAATCACCACGCCCGTGCCGTGATCGATGAAGAACGATTCGCCGATGGAGGCGCCGGGATGAATGTCGATGCCCGTGTGGCTGTGCGCAATCTCCGTCATCATGCGGGGGATGAACGGCACATCGAGAAGGTACAGGCGGTGGGCAAGACGCTGCACGGTGACGGGCTCGATGTACGGGTAAGCCAGCAGGATTTCCTCAACGCTCGATGCGGCCGGGTCGTTGTGGTAGGCCGCCTCGATGTCGGTGGCAAGCAGGCGGGCGAGTTCCGGCAACTGCCCGAACAAGTTCTTATGGACCTCTTCCGCGTAATGCTCAAGGTCCGCGGGCGTCGGTTTGCCGCTGCGGCGGCACTCAAAACGCACCGCGCTGCAAATCTGGTTCGAGAGCAGGGTCTGAATCTCGATCAGGTGGTGGCAAGCGCGCGTGCCCGGAACCTCGCGTTCGCCGCAGAGGAAGTAAATAGGAAAAAGAACTTCCAGGTATCGGCGGCAGATGGTGGCCACCACCTCACGCCGCGGCAAATTGAATTCGCTGTGCTCATCCCCGGCCAGTTGCGCGTCCAGATCCGCGCGAAACTCTTGCGCCAGGCACTTCATATCATCGGCACTCATACTCGAACCTCCCAGAATAGGTGTCCGGACTTAGAAAAGGTGTCAGGTATCAGGTGCCAGGTGTCAGTGAAAACCTAAAACCTGAAACCTAAAACTTAACACCTGAAACCTAACCCCTCCTCTGACACCTGGCACCTGTTCCGCCTGACACAGGTTCAAAGGTCCTAGATGCCAGATGCAACTAGAATCTTAATACCTGATACCTGACACCTGGCACCTGATACCTTTCATCCAATTCCCTCGAAAAGCACCGTGGAAATATAGCGCTCGCCGGAATCGGGCAAAACCACGACAATCGTCTTGCCGGCAAATTCCGGCAGCTTGGCCAAACGGACGGCCACGGCCGCCGCGGCTCCGCACGAAATGCCGCTCAGAATGCCTTCCTCGCGCGTCAGGCGCCGGGCGAATTCGATGGCCTCATCGTTTGACACCTGTTCGACGCGATCCACCAGCGACAGGTCGAGGATTTTCGGGATGATTCCCGCGCCGATGCCCTGGATTTTATGCGGCGCGGGCTTCAGCGGCAATCCCTGCTGGTGCTGAGTGATCACGGGGCTCGCCGAAGGCTCAACACCGACGGAGAGAATCTTCTTGCCCTTGGTGTTCTTGATGAAGCGCGAAACGCCGGTAATCGTGCCGCCCGTGCCGATGCCGGAAACCAGCACATCGATGGCGCCGTCGGTGTCATTCCAGATTTCCGGGCCGGTGGTTTTCTCGTGGATCGCCGGGTTGGCGGGATTCTCAAACTGCTGGGGAAGGAAATAGTGCTGGGGATCGGATTGGGCAATCTCCGTGGCGCGCTTGATGGCGCCGGGCATGCCTTCCGGTCCGGGTGTCAGCACCAGCTTGGCGCCAAAAGCCGCCAGCACGCGCCGGCGCTCCAGCGACATGGTTTCCGGCATGGTGAGGGTCAGGCTGTAACCGCGCGCCGCGGCCACGAAGGCCAGGGCGATTCCCGTGTTGCCGCTGGTGGGCTCGATGATTTCCACGCCGGGCTTCAATACGCCCCGCTGCTCGGCGTCCCAAACCATGGCCGCGCCAATGCGGTCTTTCACGGAGTATGCCGGGCCACGGCCTTCGATCTTGGCCAGCACCGTGGCGGATGATCCCTGGGCCAACCGGTTCAGCCGCACCAGCGGGGTCCTGCCGATACTGGCGGCGTTGTCTGCAAAGAAATTTGCCATGAATTCTCCTTTGAACTGAGTTTGTGAATATCCATCTTACTACTGTTGCGTTTAAAAAACGCATATACCTGTAACGCCGACCTTTAGGTCGGCACCTTCCGGGCTCAAGCCCGGCGCTACTGCGTGCCATTCTCAGCGCCTCCGCGCCTCAGCGGTGAATCTGATTTGTCAGGAGTTTTTTGAGGTGATGCGCCTTGGAATCCCTGCCGGTGAGCAGGAATCCAGGCTAACTACAGATGCAGCGGAGGGTGAGAATGCACAGAAAACGGCGGGCGTTGTCAATCCCCGCCGTCAAGCCGTTTTTTCGCGTTGCAATTGCTAAGTCGTTCACGCCTTTTCTCTTTCGGCCAGGTTCGCGACTCAGGATAAGACCGTTTTCCCATTCGATGCGAAAAATTGCTCGGAGCAAACCTGCCCACCTGAATCGTGGTAATTTCGCGGCCACACCCTTCGATGGTTGTAGGGGTACGGCTTGCCGCACCCCTACAACCTCAATACTTCGGCACGGAGGGATCAACCTGATCCGACCACGCCAGGATTCCGCCCTTCAGGTTATGAATCTTGCGGAATCCGGACTTCATGAGCAGGTCCACCGCCTTGGCGCTGCGCATTCCGGACTTGCAATGCACCACGATCTCGTCGGCCGAGTTCAGTTCGTTCATGCGCTTGGGCACTTCGCCCAGAGGGATAAGTTTCGAGCCGGGGATGCGGCAAATCTGGTATTCATGCGGCTCGCGCACGTCGATCAGGACGAAAGGGTTCGTGCGCGTCCATCTTCTTTTTCACTTCCGCCGGAGTAATTTCCGGGATGCCGATTTGCACGGGAATATGCTCCTCGCCGCGAATGCCGCAGAACTGCTCGTAGTCCATCAGCTTGGTGATGGTACGATGCGTCCCGCAGATCGGGCAATCGGGATTCTTGCGCAGCTTGAGCTCGCGAAACTTCATGCCCAGCGCGTCAAACAGCAGCAGGCGGCCAATGAGCGGCTCGCCGCGGCCCAAAATCAGCTTAATCGTTTCCATCGCCTGGATGCAACCCATGATGCCGGGCAGCACGCCCAGCACGCCGCCTTCGGCGCAACTGGGAACCAGCCCGGGCGGAGGCGGCTCCGGATACAGGCAGCGGTAGCACGGACCCTGCTCGGCATAGAAAATCGAAGCCTGGCCTTCAAAGCGGAAGATGCTGGCGTAGACGTTGGGCTTGCCCAGCAAAACGCAGGCGTCATTCACCAGGTAGCGCGTGGGGAAATTATCGGTGCCGTCGGCAACGATGTCGTACTCGCGGAAAATGTCGAGCGCGTTGTCGCTGCTCAGGCGCGTTTCAAAGGTTTCAATTTCGACGTTGGGGTTGATTTCCAGCAGGGTGTCGCGCGCCGATTCGAGCTTGGTGCGGCCCACGTCGCTGGTGCCGTGAATAACCTGCCGTTGCAGGTTGGTGAAATCCACCACGTCGAAATCCACCAGGCCGAGCTTGCCCACGCCCGCGGCGCCGAGATAAAGCGCCAAGGGCGAGCCCAAGCCACCCGCGCCAATGCACAGGACCTTGGCCTGCTTCAACTTCAGTTGGCCCTCCATGCCGACTTCCGGCATGATCAGGTGGCGGCTGTAACGCAGAATCTCGTCCTTGCTCAATTGCGCGGGCTGAATCATGGTAGCGGTACTCATTTCCAATCCTTCCCTCAAATGAGTTCTCGGTTTTCAGTCGTCAGTTTTCAGTCTTCAGCAAAAACCAAAGCGCTGGGTTGTTTTAACTGAAAACGGATGATTGACAACTGACGACTTTTTACAGAAAGTCATCAGTCCTCAGTTTTCAGTTATCAGCAAAAAACCTCCGCGCGGGGTGGCTTTTACTAAAAACTGATGACTGACAACTGATGACTTTTTTCGGGGGATTCGCCCGGGATTCGCCACCCCGGCAGGGTGGGAGCCCAGGCTAACTACAGATGCAACAGTGGTCCGTGCCGCCGGCAATGGAAGGTACGATGCTGATCACATCGTCTTCTTTCAGGGGAGTTTGTTCTTTTTGCAGAAAACGAATGTCTTCGTCACCGACGTAGATATTCACAAAGCTGCGGAGCTTGCCTTCGTCGTTGTAGAGGTGCTTGCGGAGGTCGCCATATTGTGAGGTGATGGCCGCCAGGGCCTCCGCTACCGTTTTTGCCTGCACTTCCAGCGACTCCTTCTTTTCCGCATATTGTCGCAGTGGAGTCGGGATGATGACCTTAACCGGCATTCTCTCTCCTTCATTGGTGATTTGCGATTGGTGATTGAATCATTTGTGATTGGTGATTTGCGATTGAAAGTAACGATCGCGGTTGCAGAAAATCACCGAACCACCAATCACCTATCACCAATGTCGCACTTCAATTATTTGATGCGCCGCAAAGCCGAAAGATTCCAGGTCATTGGTGATTGGCGATTGGTGATGGAAACAGATGATCGCAACTCATTTGCGATTCGCAGATTTCCGATTGAAACAGATCATCGAGGCTCGCAAAAATCGCTCAATCACCAATCACAATCGCAATCACCAATGTCTCTGCCCCAAAGGCCGACCGATCCTCGGCCAAAACCCAGCTCGTCAAGTCTTTTGGAGCGCCCCGTTCAACGGCAATTATAACATAAGAATACCAGGGCCAGGCGTGGTCGCGGTCATAATTCGAGGGCCGCGCCGGGTGATCGGGGTGGGAGTGGTAATAGCCCAGCACGTCAAGCCCGCGCGCCCGCGCACCCTTTTCCACGCGCAACTGGTCGAGCGGATCAATCAGGAAACGGTTCTTCTCCGTTTCCCTGCCCGGGTCGTCCAGGGGCAAAAGCTCCTGCGCGCGGCCGGGGTCGTGCCGCAGGTTGGCGAGCGGCACAACTTCCGTCACCTGCTTCGCGTCGCCATCGGCTTTCCCCAACAGATACCCCGCAGCACTCGCTGGGATAGTCCCGCGCGGCGTGCTGGCGGATGGATTCCAATTGCGGTTTGTTTAGTCGAAGAGGCATAGACTTATCGGAGTCATCGGCATCGGTCATTGAATCATTGATTCATCGGGCCATTGAGCCATTTAAGATCAAGAATCGCATCAGGGTAAGGCAAACTGCGCCTGCCTCTGCGCCACGTCTACCTCGCCCCGATCGAAGCAATCGAAAATCGTCAATCGGCAATTCAATGACCCGATGGCCAGATGACCCGATCACTTAGCTGTCCTTCGTCCCAGAATCTCTCGCTCAAATACTTGTCGCCGCTGTCGGGGAAAATCGTCACCACCACGCCGCGGGTCAAGCGATTCGCCACCTTGAGCGCGGCCACCATGGCGGCGCCGGCGGAGACGCCCACCAGCAGGCCTTCCTCGCGCGCCAATCGCAGGGTCATGATGTGCGCATCTTCCGTCGCGATTTCCAGGTTTTCGTCGGCCACGCTCGGGTCGTAAATCCCCGGCTTGATGGCGGTGGGCATGTGCTTCATGCCCTCCAGGCCGTGGAAGGGCGAGTCCGGCTGGAACGAGAGGCATTGGATGCCCGGGTTCAACTCCTTCAGCCGCCGCGCCGTGCCGATAAACGTGCCGCTGGTGCCGAGCCCCGCCACGTAGTGCGTCACGCGGCCTTCCGTCTGCTCGAAAATCTCGGGAGCGGTGGTCAAATAATGGGCGCGCCAGTTGGCGGGGTTATCGTATTGGTTGGCGTAGAAATAAAGCTCGGGATTTTCCTGGGCCAGGCTGCGCACCCGGCGAATGGCGCCGTCGGAGCCTTCCATGGGGTCGGTGTAAACAATCTCCGCGCCGTAGGCTTTCAGAATGCGCTTGCGCTCCATGCTCACGTTGGAGGGCATGCAAAGCTTCACGCGGTAGTTCTTGGCGGCGCAGATCATCGCGTAGGCAATGCCGGTATTGCCGGAGGTCGAGTCGATCAGGATTTTGTCCCGCGACATCAGTCCGGCGGCTTCCGCCTCGCGAATGATGTTCATCGCCGGGCGGTCCTTCACCGAGCCGCCGGGATTCTCCCATTCCGCCTTGGCGTAGATCTCCACATCCGGCGAGGCGGGACGAATTCGCGCCAGGCGCACCAGTGACGTGTTGCCAATCAGGTCCAGCAGGTTTGCCGGCCCGCGAAGTATTTTGGAATTTTGAATGGTTGCCGCCCTTGCGTTTTCTGCCATCACTGCAATAGACTTCTTATTCTAGGGGCAGGTTCCGAATTGTGTCAACCAGCCGGGGCGACAGAATCTGTGGTGGCATGGCCAGATTGGTTATGTCTTGACACGGTGCGGCGCCCGTCCCCCTCGCCAATTCAAAGGGCAGATAGGAACCTTATGGCAACGGAAACCGCAACGGCGCAAGACATCCAAAAGCAATTTGAGCAAGCCGGCTTCGTGGTGACCGAGCGTCAGCCAGCAAGGATCGAGCTGAAGAAGTCCGGCTGCGTGGCCTATTTGGAAAACCAACAGGGAAACTGGATTTACTCCGGCCCACCCTACTTCGTCGTCCATGGAATCAATTGCGAACTGGAAGACCGGGGCTATCAGAAGTTCTGGTACTCAAAACCGGACGGCAAGCGCTTCCCCATCCGCAAAGTCGACCTGGAAATCCTCCACCGCTTCGATGAGGAAGTGCGCTACCTCCTGGGAATGAAGAGCCTCTACAACGAATCGCTGGGAACCACCAACGCCCGGACCGTCTACGACCGCCTGACCGGGCGCCCTGACCGCTGAAGCGAGATCCGACGCCTGACCCTCCGTCAATTTATTATTGCTTATTTATCTAGCCTCTGCCTGGAGTTTTCGCCTCGGCCGGCATCGGGCGCGAAACAACCGGCGACGCTGGTTTGGGGGTAGCTACCGCCTGCGGAGCTTGCGGGGGCAAGCCCGGCTTGTTGGCATCGGCCGTGGCAGCAGGCGGACTTACGGCAGATGCGGCTTGCGTGCCCGCCACCGGTGCGGCAACCTCGGCGGATCGCGGTGGTGCTGCTTTCGGCGTCGAAGCGGGGTCAGAAGTCGTGCCCCGGCCGAGGCACGGATGCGGCGTGGGTTGTCGGCCGGAATGGAGTCGTAACGGAGTGGCCATTATTTCCGGGTCCGCTCGGTCGGGGCCGGAAAGGCCTGTCCGAGCGCTCGAACCGCCGAGCGGCGCTGGCGTCGGCCGCTGCTGGACGCTGCGCGGGCCGCACGACAGGCCGGAAGAGGATTTCGATCTGGACCTTTTCCAGGTCGCCTTCCTGAAACTCCACGACTTGGTCGAATCCTTCCTGGCGAATCGTCTCCTTGGTCTGCTCAAAGGCCTGGTACTGGCGCTCGACGATGGCCTGCCCACGGAGCGCTCGCGCTTCTCGTCGCGCTCGATGCAGGTTTCCAGCGGCACATTGAAGAGGATCAACGTGGTCGGGACCTGGTACTTCTTGGCCAAGTCGAGCAACTCTTTCCGGGCCTGAGGCGCCAGCGCCGTCGAGTCAACCACGCACAGGCGGTTCAACGTAAGCCGCTGTTCTATAAGGAAATGCACCAAGCGCAAAGGCCTGCGCGTTGTAGCGCTGGTCACGCTCGTCGTCCGCGACGCGGGCGCGCGCCCAATCCGAAGAAATAATCTGGGTGGCGCGAAAGTGCCGTTCGGCAAATGTGGATTTCCCGCAACGCCGCAGGGCCGCAAAGCACGACGATCGACGGCCTGAGGAGGCGAAGCGATTTCTCCACCGGCATTACCGGTGTCGGGAATATTTTCGGGGTCCATAAGTATATTGAGACGTCCATAATTCCACGCTGGGTTACCCGTCCTCGGCTGCGAAAAGTGTAAAAGTCCCTTTACGTTTGGGACAGGTAGCCTGATCGAGGCGTTTCCCCAAACGCCACCATCGCCCCCGAGCAATTCCTGGGGTATATTGGGATAGCGGAGTTGACTTTTTGCCGCAAGTCGAACCCATCAAGCCGGCTGATCCGACTCCCACTCATTAACCGCACGGAGGATGGCGATAACATGGCATCGACCATCGTGGCTTTGGTGGAAGACCTCTTCTTTCTCGCAAAAATTCGGGAAACGGCGAAAGCCCTTGGCGTAACGGTGGTTACGGGTGACTCGCGGCGCGGCCCGGCTGCCATCGCCGAGGCCCAACCGCAAGCCATCATTCTGGACCTCAATTCCCGCGGACTGCCCGCCATAGATTGGATTCAAGCGCTCAAAGCCGACCCCGCAACCCGCCCGATTCGTATCGTAGCGTTCGCCTCGCACGTCCAAGAGCAACTCATTTCCGCCGCCCGCGCCGCTGGGTGTGACTCGGTCATGGCTCGCTCGGCCTTCACGCCCCAACTACCAAGCATTTTGCGGAGATTGGTAAGCGACAACGGCAAACTTAACGAAAGCCTGCCCTCCTGACCCTTGCCATAGCTTAATTGAAGAGCAAGAGGCACTTGACCCGGCGCGCCTCAAGCCGTACAGTCATCCCCGGAATTCGCCGGACCGCTTGCAACCCTGGCTGGCGAACCATCCCTTTACGGTTTTGTAAGGGGCGATCAAGGAGAGCCATGAAAAACATACCTACCCTATTCACTCGACGAAGCATCTTGATGAATGCCGCCAAATTTGCCGGGGCGGCCCTCATTCCGCCAGGACTCATCTGGGGTTCACCCGGCAAGGAGGCCAGTGGTTATGCTCCCAAACTGTCCGTGGAAGGCTACATCTGGACGCAGTATTTCGCTACCCAGAAAGTGACCCTGGCCGAAGGCGAGGAAGAGGCGCTGCGGGAAACGCATCAGGCGGGATACACGCGGGTGGAACTTTCCTCCGACTTTTTCACGCCCGAGGTGCGAAATCACACACGCGAGTTGCTGGCGAAATACCAGTTGAACCCGGAAAGCGTCTATGCCGGCACCACGCTGCACGAAGCCGCCCGCGGCCGAAACGTCAATCCGGTCGGTGCTGGAATTGGCAGCCTTCCTCAAGCCCTTGGGAACCCGGGTCATTATTACCAACCCCAGCCCCAAGCCGAACCAGGAGCGCAAATCCGACAATGAGCTTGCAAACCCAGGCCCACTACATCAACCAATTGGGCGCAGGCTCTGCGGCGCCAAGGGATCAGGCTGCTGCTCCACCACCATACCCCCGAACTCCGCGAAAACGCGCGCGAATGGTGGTACGAGCTGCAACATACCAACCCCAAGCTAGCCGGTTGTTGCGTGGACGTTCATTGGGCTTATCGCGGCGGCCAGGAAGTGATGCCCTTCTTGCAGCGCGTAGGCACGCGGCGTGGAGAGTCTGCACCTGCGGAACTCCCAACATGGCGTATGGATGGAAGACTTCGGGCCGGGAGATGTGGATTACTCTCCAGTCGCTGAATACTTGCACCAGATCAACTATAAGGGCTTCCTGGTGGTGGAATTGGCCTACGAGAAAGACACGGTCATGACCCGCGGCCTGGAAGAAGACCTGCGCCGCAGCCGGGTCTACACGGAAAAGGTCTTTGGTCTGGGCGTCGGCCTAGCCTCCGGGGCTTTGGGCGGATGATGCCACCGCCTGCTCCGTCACCCAATCGGTCCAGAGTGAACTCTCGCCACTCGCGACGCAGCGGGGCGCCATCGAGCACGGCCGCCACGAAATTCTCAATGCAAGGGAAATGGAAATTCGCGTGCGGGGGCAAATCCTCCCGCCCGCCGGGGAATACCAGACTCCGGGCCGCTCAGAGGCGTAAGGTCCATTTCCCCGCCGGTGCCGATGATGCGAAGCTCATCCCGCCGCAGGCGCGAATTCCATCGCACATCAACAATGCCGCGCACTTGGTTGCGTACTCGATCATGACGGTGGCGCAATCCTCGACGGCCAGCGCGTGGACCGCGTTCGACAACTGGCCCGCCACCCGCTGCGGCTCGCCGAAAAGGAAGTTCAGCACATCGATGCGGTGAGAACCAATATCAAAGAGCGGACCGCCGCCTGCCATAGCCGGGTCGAGCAGCCACCTCGCGATCGATCTCGCCACCGGAACGCCAATCCTGGCAGGTGATGTAAGCGAGCAGCGGTTGGCCAATCGCCCCCTGGCGTAGCAACTCCTTGGCCCGCGCCACCTTGGGATACATGCGGCGATAGTAGGCGACCCCCAGCGTCCTGCCCGCCGCGCGCGCCGCCTCCACCATCGAGCGTGCCTCGGCGTAGTTCATTGCCATGGGCTTCTCGCAGAGCACCTGCTTCCCTGCCCCGAGCGACGCCAGCGTCTGCGGCGCGTGGAGAAACACCGGCGACGCCACATAGACGGCGTCCGCGCCACCGGCCGCCAGTGCCGCGTCCAGATTGGTGAAGGCCCGCACCCCATAAGGCGCGGCCTTCGCCGGGTCGCGCGTGACAATTCCCCAAAGTTCGCTGCGTTTTTCCTCGAGCAGCGCCGGGATCACCCGCTTCGTGGTGATATCGCCAACGCCGATGACCAGCCACTTCAATTTGCCCTGCGGCACTATGAATCCCGATCTTCGATCACAAGGAAGAAGCCAGCCGCCCTACCAGAGCTTCATGGCCTCCGTGCGAACCAGTCCCTGGGTGGTAACCTTCCAATCATCACTGCGGAACGGCGGGGCCGGCAATCCCGCCTTATTATAGAGATTGCATTGGGGATCGTTTGCCCAAGCGTAGCGCGCGGCCACCGGCTTGGCGACGCGCGAACTCGAAAGCACCACCTCGTTGCCCTCGATTTTCGCCTCCGCGGGGAAAAATTGCTGATCCTCCCCGGCGATCTCAAATCCGACGAGGCTCGGGCCGTGGACCACCAGCCCTCCGGCAACATGCGTAAATTGCAGTCGCAAAGTTCCCTTGTTCGCGCTTAGGGATTTGAAGGTCGGCCCCATGTACTCGATCTTCCGGCCGTAGGCGATGCCTTCCGCCGCCAGGGCCAGACGCCGCCCCACTTCCTGCTTGTTTTTGGGATGAATATCATACGACTCGCCGATATCGACCGCGACGGCCATGCCGGTTTTCGGCAATGCCAAGGTCTTGTCTTGCGATTCCCTTAGGACGGCCCAGGAATCGGTATCTTTACCGCCCGTGGTGAAGCTCGCGAGTTGCACGAAGAGAAAGGGAAAGTCTCCCTCACCCCAGGAGCTGCGCCATTGTTGAATCATCGCGGTGAAAACTTTCCGGTATTGGTAGGCAAATTCCGCGTTCGATTCCCCCTGATACCAAATGGCTCCCGCGATCGCATAAGGCGTGAGGGGCGCCATCATGGCGTTCCACAAACCGGATTCGCGCCAGGAATGGCTGCGGGGATCCTTGGGAGCGTCGGGAACGGCCGGCGCGACTTTGCCGTTGGCCTCAGCCTCTTCCGCTGCTTTTTCCCATTCACCGAGTTTGTTCTTGTAATCTTCGAGCACGGCGGGGAAATCAGCGATGCGCTGCCGCCAGGAATCCGCCGCGACCTTCAACTCGGGGTCCGCTTCCAGGGCCGCAGCGCTTGTCCAGGCCTCGGCCTCCGTCCCGCCCCAGGAGGAGTCAATCAGCCCCACGGGGAATTTCAGGGCCTGGTGCAAATCCCGGCCGAAGAAGTAACCAGCCGCGGAAAAACTTCCCACCGTCGTGGGGCTCGCCACCACCCACTGGCCTTGCACGTCGCTCTGCGGTTTCGCCGCCACGGCCTTCTTCACAGTGAAAAGCCGCATCTCGGGATAATCAGCCGCCGCGACTTCTTTTTCCGCGTTGTTCACGCCACCGAACACCCCGCGGTTCCACACGGCCATCTCCATATTCGACTGGCCGGAGCATACCCACACTTCCCCCACCAACACGTTGTGGATGGTCAAGGTGTTTTTTCCCGCCACCGTCATTTCGAGCGGCCCGCTTTTCGCGAGCGGCCCCAACTGCACCTTCCACTGCCCACTCGCATCAGCCGTGGCCGACTGCTTTTGTTCCCCCAGGCTCACCGTGACTTGCTCGCCCGCGTCGGCCGTTCCCCAAATCGCCACCGGCCGGCCTTGTTGCAACACCATGTTGTCGCTGATCAGCGCCGGCAACTTGACGTCTGCGGCCGCCGTCGCCGCGGCAATCAGTAGCGAGAGAACTACCCACGGAAGCGGTAGCCGGCTGATTTTCCCGGAATGCACCCCCGCGCCCGCAATGCTTGGATTCGATCTCGATTCGTTCCCCATGACGACCACCTTTCCGATGAGTTAAATAAAATCCACCCCAGAGATTGCGGGGCAGATACTAACACCGCCTCCCTTTCGAGGCCAGAAATTCTCGCAACCTGTCGCCGCAAATGGGATCGAAATACAAGCATAGGTGCGAAGCTGCGGACGGCAGAGGCAGAAAATGCCGGCTGCGAATGGGCCGTGCATCGGTCCTCAAGGCACAAGCCCAGGCTCACGAGAGCCCTGTCCGTGACCCGCTCAGGCTAATACTGCTCCGCACTGGTTAGGCTGTCGCTGGATTTGTTAGAGCCTCCGGCTATCAGCACCAGGCCGTTGTTCAGCAATCTCCAATGGGCCCTGGCCCCGATGAATGTCCATCTGTCCGCGCACTTCGCACCGGCGCGCCGCCCCTTATCCACCTTCCCGAACCGAGGGGTTCGAGCCCCAACGGGGCGACCTAATCTAGCCCAGGCCAACGAAGCTGTGAAAAAATAAACAATCTCACGCAAAGACGCCAAGGCGCAAAGACTCGCAAAGAACAACTGCTTTGTTTTCTTTGCGCCTTCTGCGACTTTGCGCCTTTGCGTGAAATGCTTTTGCTCATCCAGGGATTATTTCACAGCTTCAACGGCCTGGGTTTAATCCCGTGCTCCCGACTTCGAGCCCGTAAGGGCGACCCTTTGGGTCATGCCCATTCACCGATCCCTCCCCTTCAGGGCTTGCAGCCTTATGGGGGCTACGACTCTTCACCCCGGCCGTTGGCCCATAAGCGCTAACATAACCCGTCCGGGGGGCGTTATACATCCGTTTGTTCCCGATGCTCCGTGGTTCCTACGGAATCTCGGATTGACCCTGCGGACTCATCGGTAAACACTGCGCGACTACTCGTTTGTAATGCCAAAACCGATGGGAGTCTGGCCTGTTTTCAAGACGCCGTCTTCCCACTTTCCGGGCAGGGCGTTTTTCGCGCACAATCCTATTGGGGTTGTGCTGCTTTCGCCGTCTACAAAAGCAAAATTTGTCGCCTGCCGTCCTAAGTTGACTACACTAAATATTGCGCGTAATTCGGTTTGGGTATACCATCCCTTGTATGGCCCGACCGAGTTTGCTCAAGCTGTCGGAAGCGGACGAGCGCCAGTTGCGGGAAGCCGCGGCCGACTCTCCTGATGCAGATTTTCGTGATGCCTGTCGCGCCGTTCTGAGCCTGGCCCGAGGGGCGACGCGCCCGCAGGTGGGGGAGCAGTTGCGCGTGCATCCGGCCACGGTCGGGCGTTGGGCGGCGCGCTATCGCCAGCGGGGGCTCGCCGGGCTTCGGGGCCCGGAGCACGATGGCCGCGGACGACCGCGCCGCTTGCAGGTGGAGCATTTGCAATGGCTGCGGCAAACGGTTCTTACCTCGCCCCGGAAATTGGGTTATGCTTTCACCGCCTGGACCTTGCCGAGGCTGGCGGAGTTCTTGCAGCGGCAGACGGGGGTAACGGTGCAACCGCACTACCTGGGACGGCTGCTGCACCGCATGGGCATTGCCCGGAAACGTCCCAAGCGGGTGCTGGAAGGCAAACGCGATGAGGCCGCCCATGACCGCGCCAAAACTGAGTTGCAAGCCCTCAAGAAGCATCTGGGGCGGCGGAAAAGGACCGTCGTGATCAGCCAGGACGAAACCGAATTTCATCTTTACCCTTACCTGGTGGCGATCTGGTCGGTGGTGGGCAGTCCCCAACCGGAAGTGCGCACGCCGGGGAAGAATCAGAAGCGCGTCTTGTATGGAGGCCTGAACCTGAAAACCGGACACCTCACCAGCCACTGGGCGGCGACGAAAAGCGGTGCGCATTTTGTCGAATATCTGGAAACGCTCTTGCATGATTATCCCGACCAGAAGATCCTCATGATCGCCGACAACGGCAGCTTCCATCATACGCTGAAAGTGGACGCCTTCGTGAAGGACCACCGCGACCGTTTGGAGATCAAATGGCTGCCTCCGTATTGCCCCGACCTGAACGACATCGAGCGCACCTGGAGACGGCTCAAGGCCAGCCATGCCTCCAACTTCCTGTTTAACTCCCTCGACGAGTTGGTCGATAACGTGCGCCAAGGCATTGGCGAACTGAATTCCACGGTCGCTACCAATTAAGAGCATTATTTAGTGTAGTCAACTTAGCTCGCCTACAGAGCATAGAGACTGAAGCCCGCACTGCGGCTGAAGCGCAAATTTTTTTGGTGGGAGGTGATTTTTGACCCAATTGTGCTTCGATTGCTGAGATTCAGATTGGACTTGTGATTTTTGCCAACCTCCAATCATCCTTCCGACTTCTTCCAGACGCTGCGCCGCAAAGCCATAGGAATCCAGGGTAAGCAATTTAAGGTCCTTGCTGAGCCGCAGCAGGTAGCGCAGCCCGTTCGCCTTTCGGTTCGCCGTGTCCAACAATGCGCCCTTTTCCGCGCTATAGGATGCTTCCACAAGAGCAAGGAGCAGGTCCAGCGCCACCGCTTCCATTCGATCGCCCACCGTGAAGCGGAAACTCCGGGGGAACTTTTCCACCTTGGGGAGCAGCCACAGCAGAAAATCATACGTCTTCTCGACCACCACCGCCGTCTGGCGATTTTCTTTGTCCGGCATCAGAACTCCAAAAATGCGTTCGACCGGGGGCTAAGGCCCCCGGTGCCCCCTGTCAAGGAAAAAGGATCAAGGAACGAAAACTTCCCCGCCACAACGGAACCCGAGGCTGATGCCCCTGACGGCCGGATTGTACCAGCCGCGGAACGAGACGCGAACGTACCTGGGAAGGTTGCGCCAGGACCCGCCACGCAGAACGCGGAATTGACCGCTCGCTGGACCTTTGGGATCCTGAGACGGGCTGTTCTGGTAATAGTTCTGGTCGTACCAGTCATTCACCCATTCCCAAACGTTTCCCAACATGTCGTACAGCCCGAATCCATTGGCGCGCTTCTGTGCCACTTCGTGCGTTTGGTTCCCGCTGTTTTGGTTGTACCACGCGATCTCATCAAGATTGCCGTAGCGCGCCTCGGTGCTGCCCCCTCGCGCGGCGTATTCCCATTCCGCTTCCGTGGGCAGCCGCCCGCCCATCCATCCGCAGTACGCCTGCGCATCATCCCAGCTCACATTGACGATCGGCATGTTCTCGTTCGCCCAGCCAGCTATTGAAGTTCGGAGCCTCAGGCATCTGCCGTCCTGTCGCCCCGGCAAAGCGCTTGTACGCGCCCACCGTCACGGGCGTCTGCCCCATCCAGAAGCCCCGGGTAATCGTCACTTGGTGGGCGGCTTCTCGTCATTACCGCACTCGCTGTCCCCCGGCGAGCAGCCCATCATGAACGTTCCAGGCGGAATCCAGACGTACTTTAACCCGTCCTTGGGATTGACCTTCGCATCCACCTTGGATTCTTCAGCTTTGTCGGGCAAGGAAATGTTTCCTACCTTCGACCCAGACGACGAAAAATACCAGACCCCGGCAGCGATCAAGATCAACGCCACTACCGCAATGGCGACGAACTTCATCTTGCTGGATGACTGCGGCGCTGTCTGGGACAGCGGAACTGCGGGCGGGGGGCTCGGTGTTACCCCGAGCTTGCTCCCTTGTGGCTGTGGACGCGGAGCCTCCACAATTCTTTCCGGCGGAGCAGAGGGCGGAGTTTGAACGGCAATATCGGCCGGGGCAGGCGCGCTCGCGGATCGCGGCCTGGGCGCAGCAGGTTCCCGCGGTGCGGGTGGCGGGACAATCCTCGTTGGCGGTAGGGGCTGGCTGAGCTCTGCCGCGGGGGCCGGCTGGGCGGCTGTCATGAAGCCGCGGGCGAAGTCCAGCGCGGAGGCATAACGCTGATCGCGGTCCTTCACCAGCGCCTTCATGACGGCGCCCTCAACCGCAGGGGGCACGCCTAAGCCCGGGGCGACGGCGCGGAAGGGCGGCGGCTCCTCCATCATGTGCTTGCGCAGGTATCCGACCGGCGTGTCGGAATGGAAGGGCACGCGCCCGGTGAGCATCTCGTACACCACCACGCCCAGCGAATAGACATCCGAGCGCGCGTCGAGTTCATCGCTCCTCATGCCGGAAGCCTGCTCGTAGGACATGTAAGCGGGCGTGCCCAGCACCATGCCGGTCTGCGTGTGGGTGGCGGATTCGCGCAGCTTGGCAATGCCGAAATCCACGACCTTGACCACGACGGGTCGTAGGGGCGGTCTTGTGCCCGCCCGGTGTCGGCAATGCCGACAGCGAGGGCAGGCACGAGGCCTGCCCCTACGTCGTCCGGATACGTCAGGAAGATGTTATCGGGTTTGAGGTCGCGATGAATGATGCCCAGCTTGTGCGCGGCGTTCAGACCCCGCGCCGCTTGCTGAAGAATTTCCGCAACTTCGGGCACGGGAAGCGCGCCCCGCCGCTTGAGGACCTCGCGGAGAGATTCGCCTTCCAGAAATTCCATGGCGATGTAGGGCGTGCCGTCATCGGCCTGGGCGGATTCGTAAATGGTGACGACGTTCGCGTGGTGGATGCGCCCCGTGGAACCCGCCTCGTTCTGAAAGCGCAGCAGGAACTCGGGATCATCGAGAAGTTTGCGGTTCAGGACCTTGAGCGCCACGGGGCGATTGCCCACCCCAATCTGCTCGGCGAGGAAAACCGTGCCCATGCCGCCTTGACCCAGGCGGCGGACAAGGCGAAAACGGCGGGAGAGTCCGGCGGCAAGCTGCGCCTCGGTTTCCGTGGCGTGGGCGGCAAGGGAGCGCCGTCGCGCGGACAGAGGGAAAAATCATCGGAGTAAGTCTTGCTGGCATGTGGGGCAGATCTTCATGGGCGCCAGTGAAACCCTCCCGTGGCGCGGATTCTAACAGAAGTATTGCCGCAAAGGTAGGCATAGGTTTGTAGGCGGGGAGAATAGTTTGGAAGTACGGGGAGAATAGTTTGGAGGTTGAGGGATAATAGCGCGGAGGTAAGTCGCCAGAAACACAACCGCGCCTGCCTGACGCGCCAGAGACGCCAGACAAGCGCTACTTCCCTATGACCATCAAAACTGCCTAAAATTCGCGTCCAGGATGCCCCCAGACGCGTGCCAAGCAACCCCCTTGACCTGGAAAACAGCGGCCAAAGCCGCGAACACCGAATCAAGAACCGGCTTGATGGAGCGCAGAAAAGGCGACTTCGCGCCGTGGGCAGTGGCACCGGCTCGCGCCGATCCGCCCGCCCGGAATCCCGCGTAAGGCCGCGAAAAGCAGGGAATCTGATAGACCGCAGAATAACAACCCAAGGCCGCCTTGGCCCTCATGCGGCTGTCACCTTCCCTTTTGCGGCTTCCATCTGCGCCCGCGCCGTCTCTGCCATCTTTTCCCATGCGGCCTGAATCTCCGCTTCTAATTCTTCTGGGGTGAATTCCCGGCTCTTGAGCCGGTCCACGATGCTCCACTGAGCCCACAGGGGCAACCCCGATTCGGTAGTAGCCTCTCGGAGCCATTCACAGCGCCGCCTTGCCGCGCCTGATTCCAACTGCCGTCTTGCTCCAAGTAAGGCTTTCCACTCTGCCTCCGTCAAGGTTTCCGCGCCCTCATAGACACCCTTAAGAGCGCTGCGCAGTTCCGGGCTATTCAGAACCAAGCAACGGTTCAATACCTTTGCCTCAGCGTCCTTGCGTTCCTTTCAAGGGGCGGCCAGAGCCAAAGGAGGTAGGCTCCTTAACCGCGCTATCCGCCGATGGATTTTTGCTCAAGAGCTACGGCTATTTGTTCAGCCGCCCGTTGAAAGAAGCGCCTGTCTGCGAGTACATCAAGCCGCGCCGAACTGCTATTGGTCGGGGAGAGGTGGCCCCGCGCGCCCGGAAAGCGATTCGCAATTGTGTTTCGCTCTCTTGCGCCAGCCCGGCGCGTCTTGATGCGCTCGCGCGAAGGGACCGGAGGCCGCGTTACTGCGCAGCCTCCGGCACCCTTGAAGCCTCACGCCACAGCGCTCTTGAAGATGTAGGCCGCGCCCGGAACTGTGAGCTTGCAGCAATAGTAGGTTTGGTATTCGATCATGTCGCCGCTTCGCTCTTCCACGCGGTAACGCTTGACCAGCATTCCGCCGTTCTGAGGCACGCCATAGAGCCAGCGGAAAGCTGTGCCAAGAGTCACCATCATCTGGCCTTGCGCCGGAGGCACATAGGCGAGAATCACGTTTTTGCCCCAAATGTAGTTGAGGCTAGTTGGCAAGCCTTGAACCGTGGTGTCATAAAGCGACTTGGCCACGACAAAGTTATCCACGTTGAAGAGCCCGGCCAACTGCTGTTCGCTTGGATATCCGAGAGGCAGCGCCGTGGATTTAAAGCGGTCAATGATGATGGGATGTTGAATTAGTTGGACCACACCGGGTAACCGACCAGCAGCGTGTTCGGCTCTTTGGTGCAACCCAAAAGGATTGTAGAACGCACGTCCGTGATAGCGGCCACCGGGTCAGACTTTTGGAAATCGCTCCATTGCGCAGTACCCGCAAGTGTGGCGTTGGAGATCGCTGTCGAGTTCATGATGAGGTTGTAAATCATGATCTCGCGTTGCTTGTCGATGATGTCCGCCAGCGTTTCCGTGGTGAAGACTTCGGGGCCGACGCCAAGCTCCCACTCCGAGCGTAACTCATCCGATATAAGCTGCTTGGGCTTTCCCGTCGCAGTAATACTCATCATTCGACATGCGCCAGGCGGGCATCTCGTTTGCTTCGGAACCGGGCGCGCGTTCCGTGTTGTAGGCTTTGAAACGCTCAAAGCCAAAGATCGGGTAGCGGTTCGATTGCTTTGAAACCGGGAAATCAGGAAAAAGCCGTGCCCAAACAAACTCCTGATTGCGATATACGATGGAGTAGTTGGTCAAGAATTGATTAGGTGCGCAGTAGCGATTTCGGACATGGGGAACCTTCATCAACGCGCGGAGCTTAGTGGCCGCGTGGGGAACGCGTTCCAAACCCGTCGCGGGTACAGACAGCAAAAAAACGGGGGCATCCGGCAAAGATGCCCCCAGGAGCATCTAGACCATCTCTGACCAACAAAAATTGTGACGTTTCAACATAGGTCTTTCTCTCAGTAGAACTACCTCACCGGGAAACCCGACACAGCCATTGAATGGGCCCCCCGCGCCGCTCCCGGCAAGACTTCGGCCTTTAACTTTGCACCCGCTTCCATCTCTTCGGGAGTGGGCATGGGTTTGGACGCTTCATCCGTGGGCAGCTTTGCAATTTGAGCTTTCGAAAGATAGGCGACTCGCCACGGCGAAACATCCCGGCACGGCAAGCGTTTCCGGCAAGACCGTAGTTTTGGTGCCGATGGTACAGAACTCTTTCTCGGATACTTGGCCGAAGAAAGCGTTCACCCAATCGTGACTCTGTGCAGCCAATTCTGCCGGAAGGGAGTCTAAGAGCGCCGCGAACCGGCCCGCGTCGAAATTGGTTGTGGCCGCGAATTCCAGCCGCCCGGCAAGCTCTACCATTTGGGCAGTCAGCGCCGCCGCTCTTGTAGGGCCTTGCGAAATTTTTGCAGCGCCGCATCTATCGCCGCGTCTTTGGTGAATCGCTCCATTGCCAGCGCCGCCAATTCGCCTTGCTGATTCGCCCGTTGCGCCGCCTGTGCGGGCGAAAGCGCCAGAGCGTTGATTCCAGCCTGTAAGGATGTTTCCCGCTTGCGGAACGCGGCAAGCTCCCGCTCTCGCTCTTCGAATCCGCCAGAGTCTTATTAAGCGCCTGACGAATATTGAAATTATTACCATCGACAACCGTGGCCGTTTGCCGCTCCGCCGTCTCTTTCTCTTGCGCGATCCGCTTTTCGGCGAAGGCAATCTGATTGCGGCATTTCTCTTGCGCCGCCTCAAGCTCAAGCTGGCGCAACATTGACTTCTGGCTTCGCGGACTCCAAATGTTCTCGGCTTGTTTCCGTGATTTCATGCTGAGCCTACCTTCCCGCGTCCGCACGGTAGAGTTTGACGACATCGGGGTTTCTGTTCACGATGGCGTCGATTGCCATCTTATGAGCCTCGAAAGCTGTGAGGGCGAAGCCCGCACGGTCAGTTCTTTTTTCTTGTCTTCCACCAAGTTGGCCAAATTTTATGTCACGACTCTGGAACCTGCCATTGCATTCCTCCTGTCGGTTGGTCCATCCAAGTTTTGTCCGACCACATTTCTGGCTCACACCCCGCGCCCATTTTGCCCTTGCCGCAAATAAACCTCGAAAGCGCCCCGAGGGTACACGATCACCCCACGCTTGCGCCGCATGAAAGGCGACCCTTGCCTTTTAGACGCATATCCGCCAGAGCCTTGCGGGAAGTCTTGAGCGCCGCCGCGACTTGCGCTGGCGTCAGTAATCCGCCGTCAACATCCGAACTATTTCGGAATCTAGGATTACCGGATTCGGCATTACCGTCGCGGTTCATTGTCGCCCTTGCCCCGCTGGCTCGATTCCTTCCGCCAAACCCTGAGCCGGTAAAAGTTAGAAAGCACCTGGAGTGAAACCTTCTCTCCCCACCGTGCCAGGACTCCCGCCGCAATCTGCCCGTTGGGAATTCTGCGGCGCTGGGTTTGCTCCACAAACTCGCACAAGCCCGGATGTTTCTCTCCCAACTCTTCGATTCGTGTGCGCCGGTAAAACGTAGCGCCGGGCGTCCATGCCCTGGTGCGCCTGCGAGATAGTGCCGGATGACTGGCAGCGGATACTCGATCCGTCCTTCCACTTTGACGAACGCTGGCCCGCGATACCCCAGTACTCCACCGCTCCAAGGTTTCAACCCGCACCGCGAGCAACCGGGCCGTCTCCTGGGGAGTCAGCAGCCGCTCTTCCCGAAGGTCGCTGGGTAGCGGGGTGTGAATTTCGACGCCCATTCCTTTCTCCGTTCCCCCAGCTTCGCGGCAGTGACGCCAGCCAGGTTTGAAAGCTCGCGCGCGGGTAGCGAATAGAGTTTCGCCCCGGTCGCAACCAAGGCGGGCCGTGGCCATCGTGCCTCCAGCGCATAAGACCCCAAAGACTGACGTGCAGCAGGTCAGCAAGCTCGCGCGTGGTGAGGTACTGCTGACTGAATCTCTGTCCCAGTCCGGATCGGCATCCTGGGACGTTTCCCGCGCGCGTAAGCTTTTTGGGCCATCCCAGTACCTTTACCCACGGTCCCCACGGCAGAAATCGTCTCCGCGCGCGTTGTAGGGCCATGTAATAAAGCCGCCGCGTCGGTTGAAACCCGCACGCGGGGCGTCTGCGATTCCGCGCCCTTTCTGCGATGCGCGGCA